>NZ_JAHLEK010000032.1:0-11950 GCF_020131375.1 Pseudonocardia sp. ICBG1034 | reverse complement strand
GGCCGGCGAAGGCCTCGATGACCGGCAGGAAGGAGTGGGTCGCCAGTGCCGGCGCCTCGTCGGTGTACGTGTAGATGAGCTTCATCGCGTCCTCAGGCCTGCCTCGGCTCGTCGTGTGTGCTGCCGTGTCCAGCGAGCGGGCCGCGACGGCGCCGGCGGACGGGCCCGGGACGACCGGGCGGGTCCCCGGCGCGGCGACCCGCTGACTGGGCCACACGCTATCTGTTCACCGGCCCCGCCCGCCCGCAGGAGTAACCGGCCCGACACCCCCGTGGTGGTCGAGCCCACGGCCGCGGACCGGCTACCGTGGTCGCGGCAGCGCTCGGCGGGAGGGGAACCACGGTGGCGAAGGTCTT
Organism: Pseudonocardia sp. ICBG1034; assembly: GCF_020131375.1. NCBI lineage: Bacteria > Bacillati > Actinomycetota > Actinomycetes > Pseudonocardiales > Pseudonocardiaceae > Pseudonocardia > Pseudonocardia sp. ICBG1034. The sequence continues at coordinate 11,594 of NZ_JAHLEK010000032.1, read as the reverse complement.
CGGGCTCACCCGGAAGTCGCTCCTGAGGGGCTGGCCGCTGGTCGGGCTCATCGGAGTCGGCCTCACGGTCGTCGCCCTCGCCTACGGCGGTGTCACCGGGAACCTGGAGACCACCGGGTGCCGTGTCGTCGTGCAGGGCGAGCAGGTGACGGTGCGCTCGGCGCCCGGCGACTCGGCGGCGCCGGTCCGCACGCTCCCGGTCGGGACCGAGGTCGCGGCCGAGACGATCGTCGACGGCGGCTTCCGCAAGCTCACCGAGCAGAACCAGTGGGTCCCGGTGGACTCCGTCGCCGCGACCTCGGGCAGCCGGTGCTGAACCCGTCGCGCAGCGTGATCAGGGGTGCGGCACAGTAGACGGTGTGAACGCGCTCGCCACGGTCAACGTCAACGGGGTCCGTGCCGCCGCCACCAAGGGGCTGCTGGAGTGGCTGGCCGCGACCGACGCGCGGGCGGTCTGCCTGCAGGAGGTCCGGGCCCGGCCCGACGAGCTGCCGGCCGCCTTCCCGCCGCGCTCGACGAGGGCGGCTGGCACCTGCGCCTGGCCCCGTCGCTGACGGCGAAGGGCCGCAACGGCGTCGCGGTGCTGAGCCGGGACGAGCCCGAGGCGGTACGGATCGGCTTCCCGAGCGGAGCCCGCGGAGCGAGCAACGGCACCGACCCCACCACCGACCTCGACGGCCGCTACCTCGAGGTGGACCTGCCCGGCGGGCTCACCGTCGCCTCGCTGTACCTGCCCAAGGGCGAGGCGGGCACCGAGCGGCAGGACCACAAGGACGCGTTCTGCGCGGCCTTCGGTGACCATCTGCGCACCGCGTTCGACCGGTGCGCCGCGACCGGGCGGCAGATGGTCGTCGGCGGGGACTGGAACATCGCGCCCACCGAGCTGGACCTGCGCAACTGGCGCGGGAACCGGCGCAACTCCGGGTTCCTGCCGCACGAGCGGGAGTGGTTCGCGAAGCTGCTCGAGCACGGCTGGCGCGACGTGGTGCGCGAGCGCCACCCGGGCGTCGACGGGCCGTACTCGTGGTGGAGCTACCGCGGGCGGGCCTTCGACAACGACACCGGGTGGCGGATCGATCACATCGTCACCACGCCCGGGCTCGCGGACGCCGCGCACGAGGCCGTCGTGGACCGGGCGCCCGCGCACGACCGGCGCTTCTCCGACCACGCCCCCGTCGTCGTCCGGCTGGGGGCCGTGTGATCGCCGGCCGGATGGTCGGCGGCCGCTACCTGCTGCTCGACGAGCTGGGCCGGCGCGGTTTCGGGCCCACCCACCGAGCCGAGGACCGCATCACCGGCCGCACCGTCGCCGTCACCGAGATCGCGCTGCCCGCGGTCGCAGGGGTCCGGGAGCGGCTGCTCACCGAGGTCCGGGCGGCCGGACGGCTGCGCCACCCGTCGGTCGTCGGGGTGCTGGACCTGGTCACCGACCGGTCCTCGGCCGGGGACATGCGCGAGTACCTGGTCACCGAGCACCCGGAGGCGCGACCGCTGGGTGCGGTCGTCGGGACGGCGCCGCCCTCTCCCCGGCAGGTCGCGCTCGTGGGCCGGGACGTGCTGGCCGCACTGCGTGCGGTGCACGCCGACGGCGGCACCCACGGCGGCCTCGACGCCGACGCGGTGCTGGTCGCCGCCGACGGCCGCGCCCTGCTCACCGACGTCGGCCTCGCCCGCGCGGTCGGTCCGCGCCCCGGCGGGAACGGTGCGCCCGCCGCCCCCGAGGGCGCCGACACCCCGGCCGCGGACCTGTGGTGCCTGGGTGTCGTCCTGCGCGAGGCGGCGGGCCCGCGCCCGTCGGCGGGCAGCGCGCTCGCGACGGTCCTGGACGGCCTCACCGCCGACGACCCGGCCGAGCGCCCGACCCACGACCGGGCCGCCGAGCTGTTCGAACGCGGCGCGCGGCCCCGGTCCCCGGGCGGGGACCTCGGCCGCAACCGCTGGATCCTGCTGGGCGTGGCCGGGGTGCTGGCCGTGGTCGTCGTCGTGCTGCTGGTCCTCGCCGTCCTCTGAACACACCCGGCGGCGGGAACCCGGCGGCGCCCGCGGACGCGGCGGGGGCAGGATGGGCCGGGTGAGCCGGAGCGTCGAACACCCCGCCGACCACCCCCGCGTCGCCGCCGTGAAGGAGGCGTTGCGCCGGGCCGGTGCCGATCCCGCGTCGATCGCGGGCCTGGTGCTGCTGCCCGACGCGGTGACCACCGCGGCCGCGGCGGCCGCCGCGCTGGAGGTGGAGGTCGGCCAGATCGCGAACTCGCTGGTCTTCGACGCCGACGGCGCCCCGCTGCTCGTGCTCACCTCCGGCGCGCACCGGGTCGACACCGACAGGGTCGCCGCCCTGGTCGGCGCGCAGCGGGTCGGCCGGGCGTCCAAGGAGTTCGTGCGCGAGGCGACCGGGCAGGTCATCGGCGGGGTCGCCCCGGTCGGGCACCCGGCGCCGGTACGCACCCTGGTCGACGTCGCACTGGGGGACTTCGACCGGGTCTGGGCGGCCGGCGGGGTGGCCCGCTCGGTGTTCCCGACGACCTTCGACGAGCTCGTCGCGGTCACCGGCGGGACGCCCGCCGAGGTCGCCTGAGCCGTATTCCCGCATCGGCCGTGATCCATCGCCGGGAAACGGACGGTCGCTGCGATGATCCGCGAAACCTAGTGTGGGTGGCATGGCCGATACTCCTGCCGCACCCGTCCCGGCCGAGGCCGAACCGCCGGTCGGACTCCCGACCCCCGCACCCGCCGAACCGGTGCCCTCGGACTCGGCGTTCCGCCGGGCCCTGCGCCGGGTCCGGGACGGGTCCACCCTCGACGTCACCGAGGCCGCCGTCCTGCTCGCCGCCCGCGGTGAGCACCTCGACGAGCTGCTCGGGCACGCCGGCCGGGTCCGCGACGCCGGACTGGTCGAGGAGGGCCGCCCGGGCGTGGTCACCTACTCCCGCAACGTCTTCATCCCGCTGACCCGGCTCTGCCGCGACCGCTGCCACTACTGCACGTTCGCGACCGTCCCGCACAGGCTCGACGACATGTACCTGGAGCGCGACGAGGTCGTCGAGATCGCCCGCCAGGGCGCCGCGCAGGGCTGCAAGGAGGCCCTGTTCACCCTCGGCGACCGCCCCGAGGACCGCTGGCCGCAGGCCCGCGAGTGGCTCGAGGCGCGCGGCTACGACTCCACCCTCGACTACGTCCGGGCCTGCGCGATCGCCGTCCTGGAGGAGACCGGGCTGCTGCCGCACCTCAACCCGGGCGTCATGAGCTGGGAGGAGCTGACCCGGCTCAAGCCGGTCGCGGCCAGCATGGGGATGATGCTGGAGACGACGTCGCAGCGGCTGTTCGAGAGGGGCGGCCCGCACTTCGGCAGCCCCGACAAGGAGCCCGCGGTCCGGCTGCGCGCCCTCACCGACGCCGGCCGCGTCGGCGTCCCGTTCACCACCGGCATCCTGATCGGCATCGGCGAGAACCGCACCGAGCGGGCCGAGTCGCTGTTCGCGATCCGCTCCGCCGCCCGCGCGCACGGGCACGTGCAGGAGGTGATCGTCCAGAACTTCCGCGCCAAGCCCGACACCGCGATGGCGAACGACCCGGACGCCGACCTGGAGGACCTGGCCGCCACCATCGCCGTCGCCCGGCTGGTGCTGGGCCCGAAGGTCCGGCTGCAGGCGCCGCCGAACCTCGTCGGCGACGAGCAGGCGCTGATGCTGCGTGCCGGGATCGACGACTGGGGTGGTGTCTCCCCGGTGACGGTGGACCACGTGTCCCCGGAGATGCCGTGGCCCGCCGTCGACGAGCTGGCCGCGATCACCGAGGCCGAGGGCTTCTCGTTGCAGGAGCGGCTCACCGCCTACCCGAAGTACGTGCGGGCCGGGTCGCCGTGGATCGACGCGCGGCTGCACGGCCACGTCGCCGCGCTGGCCGGGCCGGACGGGCTCGCCCGGCCCGACGCCGTCGTGGAGGGGCGGGCATGGCAGGAACCCGACGGCGGGTTCGCCTCGACCGGGCGCACCGACCTGAACGCCACGATCGACACGACCGGGCGCACCGAGGACCGGCGCAGCGACTTCGGCGACGTCTACGGCGACTGGGACGAGGTGGCCGCCGAGCTGGAGCACCAGCGCGCCGGCCACGGGGCGGCCCCCGAGCGGCTCGACTCCGACGTCCGGGCCGGGCTGGACCTGGCCGCGTCCGACCCGGCAGCGCGCTGCTCGACCCGGCGCACGCCGACGCCGCGATGGCCGTGCTGACCGCCGACGGGCCCGCGCTGCGCACGCTGCTCGACCTCGCCGACGACGTGCGCAGGCAGGTCACCGGGGACGACGTCACCTACGTGGTCAACCGGAACATCAACTTCTCGAACGTCTGCTACGTCGGCTGCCGGTTCTGCGCGTTCGCCCAGCGCGAGCGCGACGCCGACGCCTTCCGGCTCTCGCTCGACGAGGTCGCCCAGCGCGCCGCGGAGGCCGCCCGTGACGGCGCCACCGAGGTCTGCGTGCAGGGCGGCATCGACCCGCAGCTGCCGGTGTCGTTCTACGCCGACCTGGTCCGCGCGGTCACCGCGGCCGTGCCGGGGATGCACGTGCACGCGTTCTCCCCGATGGAGATCGTCTCCGCGGCGGCCAAGGCCGGGGTGTCGATCCGGGAGTGGCTGACCGAGCTGAAGGCCGCCGGGCTCGGCTCGATCCCGGGCACCGCCGCCGAGATCCTCGACGACGAGGTCCGGTGGGTGCTGACCAAGGGCAAGCTGCCGGCGTCGCAGTGGATCGAGGTCGTCTCGACCGCGCACGAGCTGGGGATCCCCAGCAGCTCGACGATGATGTACGGCCACGTCGACGAGCCCCGGCACTGGCTCGGGCACCTGCGCACACTGGCGTCGATCCAGGACCGCACCGGCGGGTTCACCGAGTTCGTGCCGCTGCCGTTCGTGCACCACAACGCCCCGATCTACCTGGCCGGGATCGCCCGGCCGGGTCCGACGGAGCGCGACAACCGGGCGGTGCACGCGTTCGCCCGGCTCGCACTGCACGGGCGGATCGACCACGTCCAGTGCTCCTGGGTGAAGCTCGGCGACGACCTCGCCGCGGACATCCTGGCCGGGGGCGCCGACGACATGGGCGGCACCCTGATGGAGGAGACGATCTCCCGGATGGCCGGCTCGGAGAACGGCTCCGAGCGCTCCGTCGCCGAGCTCACCGCGATCGCGGCGGCCGCCGGTCGCCCGGTCCGGCAGCGGACGACGACCTACCGCGGCGAGCCCGCGCGTGCTCACCCCGGCGTCGGGTACCGGGCCGCGGATGCTGCCGCTGACCCCGGCCTGATCCCGGCCGGTCCCGCGCCGCCCCGGGCCGCGCGGGACCGGCTCGGCCGCCGATCGGCCTACGGTGGCGGTATGGGTGTACTCGGAGAGATGTTCCCGCGGAAGCGGATGCACGAGGACTCGGACGCCGCGCAGGGCGGGCAGCAGTGGCGGCTCGGCCCGATCGACCTCGACAAGGGCGTGGTGACGGTCGAGCCGGCCTCGCGACCCGAGGACCCGGAGCAGGAGAAGGACCGGGAGAACGGATGACGTGCTGACCGGGACGACGCCCCGCGGCTGCCGCAGCCCCCTCACCGCGCTGTCGCAGGACGTCCGCCCCGGCCGGTGGACCGACCCCCCGACCCGGTCCACCCCGCCGCCGGCCGTGCCCGGAGGCGCGGCTTCGATCGGCAGAGTGAGGCCAACGGTACGATCTTGAGCAGTCCGGGGTCAAGGGAGGCGAGCGGGTGCGGCCGCAGGAGCTGGGCGCCGTGGGGCGCGGTCTCGGCCTGCTCGCCGACACCTGGACGCTGTTGATCCTGCAGCGCGCCTTTCTCGGCGTCAGCCGGTACGCGGGGTGGCGGGAGACCCTCAACATCTCCGACGCGACGTTGTCGGCGCGGCTGCGCGGTCTCGTCGACGCGGGTCTGCTCGAGCCCCGCAGCTACGCCGACGGTGGCCGCGAGCGCCGCGGCTACGTCCTCACCGAGCGCGGCGGCGACATCTGGAAGCTGCTGATCTGCACCTGGGACTGGGAGAAGACCTGGGTCCCGCGGGAGGTCCCGCTCCCCGAGATCGTGCACCGCGACTGCGGCCGCCCCACCCGGGTGCGGGTGTGCTGCGCGGCCTGCGGCGGCGCGGTCGGGCCGCGGGACACCGACGTCGAGCGCGAGCCGTGGGCGCCGGGGCTGGACCTGCTGGCCCGCAGGCACCCGCGGCGCACCCGCGGCACGCTGCCCGTCGACCCGCTCTCGTTCCTGCCCGGTGCGATGGAGATCATCCGGCGACCGGTGGGGTGCCGCCGTCCTCGGCGCCGCGCTCACCGGGATCCGGGCGTTCACCTGCTTCGCCCACGAGCTGGCGATCTCCCCGGAGGTGCTGTCGGACCGGCTGCGCCGCTTCGTCGCGCTCGGGGTGCTCAGCCGCAGCGGCGACGGCGAGTACCGCCTCACCGACAAGGGGCGGGCCAGCTTCCCGATCCACGCCTGCCTGGTCGAGTGGTCGCACCGCTGGTGCGGCGGGGACGGCGCCCCGATCGACCTCACGATCCGCCACCGGGCCTGCGGGCAGCCGCTCTGCGTGCGGCTGGACTGCGAGCAGTGCGGGCGGGCGTTCGCCCGGGACTCGGTGTCCCCGGTGCGCCCGAGATGACGGACGGTAGGGAACGATGGCGGGCATGAACGACGCCCACCGTCCCCGCGTGCTGTCCGGGATCCAGCCCACGGCCGACTCGTTCCACCTCGGCAACTACCTGGGTGCGCTGCGGCAGTGGGTGGCCCTGCAGGACGACCACGAGGCGTTCTACTGCGTCGTGGACCTGCACGCGATCACGGTGGAGCACGACCCGGCCGAGCTGGCCCGGCGTACCCGGGTCGCGGCCGCGCAGCTGCTCGGGCTGGGGCTCGACCCGGACCGCTGCACGCTGTTCGTGCAGTCGCACGTCCCGGAGCACGCGCGGCTGTCCTGGATCCTGGAGTGCATCACCGGTTTCGGCGAGGCCGGCCGGATGACCCAGTTCAAGGACAAGTCCGCCAAGCAGGGCACCGACCGGGCGACGGTCGGCCTGTTCACGTACCCGATCCTGCAGGCCGCGGACATCCTGCTCTACCAGGCCGACCGCGTCCCGGTCGGCGAGGACCAGCGCCAGCACCTGGAGCTGACCCGCAATCTCGCGCAGCGGTTCAACCACCGCTTCGGCAAGACGTTCCGGGTGCCCGAGCCGCACATCCCGCAGGCCACGGCGAAGATCTACGACCTGCAGGATCCGACGGCGAAGATGAGCAAGTCGGCGTCGTCGCCCAGCGGGATCGTGGAGCTCCTCGACCCGCCGCGGACCTCGGCCAAGAAGATCCGGTCCGCGGTGACCGACAACGAGCGCGAGATCCGCTTCGACCCGGAGAACAAGCCGGGCATCGCGAACCTGCTCACCATCAACGCGGCGATGACCGACCGGAAGGTCGCCGAGGTCGAGGCCGAGTACGTCGGCCGCGGCTACGGCGACCTGAAGAAGGACCTGGGCGAGATCGTCGCCGCGTTCGCGGAGCCGTTCGCGGAGAAGGTGAACGGCTACCTGGCCGATCCGGCCGAGCTCGACCGGGTGCTCGCGCGCGGTGCCACCCGTGCGCGTGAGGTCTCCGGCGCGACACTGGCCGCGGTTCACGAGAGGATCGGGTTCCTCCCGCCCGCCTGAGCGACGCTCCCGGGGCGGGGAGAACCACCGAACCGGGGGAATGATGGCCGAGAACCGCGCTGCCACGATCGCGCACCGGCTGGAGACCGACGAGGAGGAGACCGAGACCTTCCTCGACCGCCAGCGGGAGAAGCATCCGTGGCTCGACCACCTGGTCCGGGCGGGGGAGCGCTACACCGAGAACCACGGCGACCACTACGCCGCGGCGATCACCTACTTCTCGATCCTGGCGCTGGTACCGCTGCTGATGGTCGGGTTCGCGGCGGCCGGGTTCGTGCTGCGCGGCAACCCTGAGCTCCTCGACTCCCTGCGCCAGGCGATCCAGTCGGCCGCGCCGGGCCAGATCGGCGAGCTGCTCGGCGGGATCGTGCAGACCGCGATCGACCGGGCCGGGGCGATCGGTCTGATCGGTCTGGTCGGCGCGCTGTACTCGGGCATCGGCTGGATGAGCAACCTGCGCGAGGCGCTGACCGAGCAGTGGGGCCAGCGGGACGATGCCCCGCCGATGATCAAGAGGCTGGCGTTCGACCTGCTCGCCCTGGTCGGGCTCGGGCTGGCCCTGGTGCTGTCGTTCGCGATCTCCTCGATCGGTGGGCGCGGCGGGGAGGTTCCTGCTCGACCTGGTCGGCCTCGGCGAGGCGACGTGGGCACGCGTGCTGCTGAGCATCGCCTCGTTCCTGCTCGTGCTCGCCGGTAACTGGTTGGTGTTCCTCTGGGTGATCGCCCGCCTGCCGCCGCGCGAACCCGTGTCCCTGCGCAGCGCGGCCAGGGCCGCGCTGATCGGCGCGATCGGGTTCGCGATCCTGCAGCGGGTGATGGTGATCTATCTCGGCTCGGTCACGAACTCCGCGGCCGGTGCGGCTTTCGGCTCGATCCTCGGTCTGCTGGTCTTCATCTTCTTCACCTCGCGGTTCCTGCTGTTCGTGACGGCCTGGCCGCGCAGCGCCGCCTGATCGGGACCACCTTCAGCGACCGCAGCGCCCGACGAGCGGGCGCCGTCGCCGCCGCGCTGACGCCGGTCCTCGGCTGATCGGCGACGGGCCAGGTGCGGCCACCGTCGACCGGGCCGTGTCCCTCGACGACGCCCCCGGCGCCGTCGCGCACCTGCGGTCCGGCGAGCCGTCGGCAAGGTCGTGATCGAGGTCGCCGGATCGTGACGCCGCGCCTGTAACCACCGGCGGTGCCCCGACGAGTGCCCGGGCGTGACGGTGTCGAGGTGACGGTGTTCGAGCGGCTCTGGGTGTGGCGAGTGCGCGCCGCCTGCGGCTGGCGCTGGCCCTGTGCGGCGGCGACGAACTCGTCGACGACGCCCGCACCGAGGCCTCCTGGTACGCCGACCTGCTGCACCCGTGGGACGGCCGGGGCTGCGAGCCCGACGCCCGCGTCCACGCCTGGCTGTCGATCCTGCTCGCCCGGCGCACCGTCGCCGCGGGACCCCTGGAACGGTGACGACACCGTCACTATCGTGGCCGGGCGTGAGGGAGACCCCGGCCGAGGTGTTCCACGGCCGAGTCGCGGAGCTGGACCTGCTCGCCGACGCGCTGCGTGACGCCGTCGCCGGCGGGGCCTCGGCCGTGCTCCTCGGCGGCGACGCGGGGGTCGGCAAGACCCGGCTGGTGTCGGAGTTCGGCCGCACCGCGACGAGCGGCGGCGCGGTCGTGCTGTCCGGCCGCGCGCTGGACATCGCCGACGCCCCCGCCGTTCTGGCCCGTCGTGTCGGCGCTGCGCGAGCAGTCCCGCACCCGCGGCGCGCTGGGCCGGGAGTGCGCGGCCGCGCTGTCCCGGCTGGACCGCGCCGACGGGCCGGCCGGGCGGGTCGAGATGCTGGGCGAGCTGGCCGCCGTCGTCGAGCGGGCGGCCCGCCGGGCACGGTGGTGCTCGTCGTCGAACGACCTGCACGCGCCGACCGCTCCACCCGCGACCTGTTCGCCTACCTGCTGGCGGCGCTGTCGTCGTCGCCGGTGCTGCTGGTCGGCACCTACCGCGACGACCCGGCCGGTGGCGTCCCGATCGACCTGCTCGGGCTCACCGGGGAGCTGCGCCGGCACCGCGGCGTTCGCTTCGCCCGGGTGGAGCCGCTGCCCCGGCACGAGCTGGCCGAGCTGGTCGCGCAGTGGGCACCGGAGCGCCACGACGTCGAGGACCTGGTGTGGCGACACTCCGGCGGGAACGTGTCCTGGCCCGCGAGACCGTCCGTGCCGTGCTCGACGGGGACCCGCGGGGCGTGCCGCAGACCGTCCGCGAGTGGTGCGGGCGGGCGCCGCCGGGCTGTCGACGGGGCGGTGGAGGTCGTGCGGGCCGTGGCGGCCGGGTCGGGGAGGTCGAGCACACGCTGCTGGCCGCCGTCGTCGACGTCGACGGGCCGGAGCTGGCCGCAGCCGTGCGGGAGGCGGCCGACGCCGGGTTCGTCGTCGTCGCCGGTGGCCGACGGCTACACGCTGCGGCACGGCCTGATGACCGAGGTCGTCTCCGCGGACCTGCTCCCCGCCGAGCGGGTCGAGCTGCACGGCCGCCTACGCCACCGCGCTGCACGGCGGCCACCGCGTGCCCGGGTCGGCGGCCCGCCTCGCCCACCACTGGCAGCTCGCCGGGCGCCCGGACGAGGCGCTGGCGGCGACCCTCGACGCGGCACAGGAGGCCGAACGGCTGCGCGGCTACGCCGAGGCGCACCGGCACTGGCTGCGCGCAGCGACGCTGCCGGTCCCCGACGCCGTCCGCGACCGCAGCCGCTACCTGGAGCAGGCCGCGTCGCGGCGGCCCTGGCGGGCGACCACGACTCGGCCGTGTGGCGCTGCTCTCCGAACGGCTGGCGAGCCCGACGCTCCCCGGCACCGAACAGGCGGTGCTGCGCTCCCGGCTGGGGCGCTACCTCGGCGCGGCGGGCCAGCTGGCCGAGGCGGAGGAGGCCTACCGGCGCGCCGTCGCCGCCCTGCCCGCCGGCGACGATCCGGCCGACACCGCCGTCGCCGCCCGCGCCGAGGTCCTCGCCGGTTACGCGGCCGCGCTGCTCGACCGGCCCGACTACGCCGGTGCCCGCGCCGTCGCCGAGGACGCACTGGTCGCGGCACGCCGGGTGGGGAGCCGCGGGCGCTGGCGTCGGTACTGGCGACGCTCGGGTTCGGGCCGCGCACTCCCCGCGACGGGGCCGCCGGACTCGACGCGCTGACCGAGGCCGTCGCCGTCGCCGAGGTCGACGGCGACCGGAGACGCTGGGGGAGTGCCTGGCCCGGCGCGCGGAGCTGCTGACCGGCCCGCTCAACGCCCTCGACGACGGCGTCGCCGCGGCCCGGGCGGGAGCCGAGCGGATGGCCGGGCTGGGGCTGGGCCGGACCTCGTCGGTGTCGCTGCGGGTGGTGGCGGCGAACGGGCTGTTCCGCGCCGGTGCCTGGGACGAGGCCGAACGGGAAGTGGCGACGGCATGGTCGGCCGGCCCGTCCGGGGCGCAGATGCTGGAGCTGCGCCTGGCCCGCGCCCGACTGCGGATGGGCCGTGGCGACCTCGACGGCTCCGACGTCGACCTCACCGCGGCCGAGCTGATCGCCGGATCGACGGGCCTGCCCAAGCAGCGGTTGCCGCTGCTGATCCTGCGCGCCGGGCTGGAGATGTGGCGGGGCAACCCGGAGCTGGCGTTCGCCCACGTCGGGAAGGGGCTCGACGTCGTCGAGTCCGGCATCGACGACGTCTTCGCGGTCGCGCCGCTGCTCTGGCACGGTGCCCGCGCGCACGCCCAGGCCGTCCTCGCCGGACGTCCCCCCGACGCCAGCGGACTGCGACGGCTGCGCCGCCACCGGCGCGACCTCCTCGACCGCGGGGACCGCTCCGCCCCCGCGCTGCGCGGGGTCATCGCGAGCTACGAGGCCATGTGCTCCGCCGAGGACGCCCGGACCACCGCGGGGTCCGACCCGG
>NZ_JAHLEK010000031.1:0-11975 GCF_020131375.1 Pseudonocardia sp. ICBG1034 | reverse complement strand
CCGGCGAAGGCCTCGATGACCGGCAGGAAGGAGTGGGTCGCCAGTGCCGGCGCCTCGTCGGTGTACGTGTAGATGAGCTTCATCGCGTCCTCAGGCCTGCCTCGGCTCGTCGTGTGTGCTGCCGTGTCCAGCGAGCGGGCCGCGACGGCGCCGGCGGACGGGCCCGGGACGACCGGGCGGGTCCCCGGCGCGGCGACCCGCTGACTGGGCCACACGCTATCTGTTCACCGGCCCCGCCCGCCCGCAGGAGTAACCGGCCCGACACCCCCGTGGTGGTCGAGCCCACGGCCGCGGACCGGCTACCGTGGTCGCGGCAGCGCTCGGCGGGAGGGGAACCACGGTGGCGAAGGTCTTCGGGCTCACCCGGAAGTCGCTCCTGAGGGGCTGGCCGCTGGTCGGGCTCATCGGAGTCGGCCTCACGGTCGTCGCCCTCGCCTACGGCGGTGTCACCGGGAACCTGGAGACCACCGGGTGCCGTGTCGTCGTGCAGGGCGAGCAGGTGACGGTGCGCTCGGCGCCCGGCGACTCGGCGGCGCCGGTCCGCACGCTCCCGGTCGGGACCGAGGTCGCGGCCGAGACGATCGTCGACGGCGGCTTCCGCAAGCTCACCGAGCAGAACCAGTGGGTCCCGGTGGACTCCGTCGCCGCGACCTCGGGCAGCCGGTGCTGAACCCGTCGCGCAGCGTGATCAGGGGTGCGGCACAGTAGACGGTGTGAACGCGCTCGCCACGGTCAACGTCAACGGGGTCCGTGCCGCCGCCACCAAGGGGCTGCTGGAGTGGCTGGCCGCGACCGACGCGCGGGCGGTCTGCCTGCAGGAGGTCCGGGCCCGGCCCGACGAGCTGCCGGCCGCCTTCCTGGCCGCGCTCGACGAGGGCGGCTGGCACCTGCGCCTGGCCCCGTCGCTGACGGCGAAGGGCCGCAACGGCGTCGCGGTGCTGAGCCGGGACGAGCCCGAGGCGGTACGGATCGGCTTCCCGAGCGGAGCCCGCGGAGCGAGCAACGGCACCGACCCCACCACCGACCTCGACGGCCGCTACCTCGAGGTGGACCTGCCCGGCGGGCTCACCGTCGCCTCGCTGTACCTGCCCAAGGGCGAGGCGGGCACCGAGCGGCAGGACCACAAGGACGCGTTCTGCGCGGCCTTCGGTGACCATCTGCGCACCGCGTTCGACCGGTGCGCCGCGACCGGGCGGCAGATGGTCGTCGGCGGGGACTGGAACATCGCGCCCACCGAGCTGGACCTGCGCAACTGGCGCGGGAACCGGCGCAACTCCGGGTTCCTGCCGCACGAGCGGGAGTGGTTCGCGAAGCTGCTCGAGCACGGCTGGCGCGACGTGGTGCGCGAGCGCCACCCGGGCGTCGACGGGCCGTACTCGTGGTGGAGCTACCGCGGGCGGGCCTTCGACAACGACACCGGGTGGCGGATCGATCACATCGTCACCACGCCCGGGCTCGCGGACGCCGCGCACGAGGCCGTCGTGGACCGGGCGCCCGCGCACGACCGGCGCTTCTCCGACCACGCCCCCGTCGTCGTCCGGCTGGGGGCCGTGTGATCGCCGGCCGGATGGTCGGCGGCCGCTACCTGCTGCTCGACGAGCTGGGCCGGCGCGGTTTCGGGCCCACCCACCGAGCCGAGGACCGCATCACCGGCCGCACCGTCGCCGTCACCGAGATCGCGCTGCCCGCGGTCGCAGGGGTCCGGGAGCGGCTGCTCACCGAGGTCCGGGCGGCCGGACGGCTGCGCCACCCGTCGGTCGTCGGGGTGCTGGACCTGGTCACCGACCGGTCCTCGGCCGGGGACATGCGCGAGTACCTGGTCACCGAGCACCCGGAGGCGCGACCGCTGGGTGCGGTCGTCGGGACGGCGCCGCCCTCTCCCCGGCAGGTCGCGCTCGTGGGCCGGGACGTGCTGGCCGCACTGCGTGCGGTGCACGCCGACGGCGGCACCCACGGCGGCCTCGACGCCGACGCGGTGCTGGTCGCCGCCGACGGCCGCGCCCTGCTCACCGACGTCGGCCTCGCCCGCGCGGTCGGTCCGCGCCCCGGCGGGAACGGTGCGCCCGCCGCCCCCGAGGGCGCCGACACCCCGGCCGCGGACCTGTGGTGCCTGGGTGTCGTCCTGCGCGAGGCGGCGGGCCCGCGCCCGTCGGCGGGCAGCGCGCTCGCGACGGTCCTGGACGGCCTCACCGCCGACGACCCGGCCGAGCGCCCGACCCACGACCGGGCCGCCGAGCTGTTCGAACGCGGCGCGCGGCCCCGGTCCCCGGGCGGGGACCTCGGCCGCAACCGCTGGATCCTGCTGGGCGTGGCCGGGGTGCTGGCCGTGGTCGTCGTCGTGCTGCTGGTCCTCGCCGTCCTCTGAACACACCCGGCGGCGGGAACCCGGCGGCGCCCGCGGACGCGGCGGGGGCAGGATGGGCCGGGTGAGCCGGAGCGTCGAACACCCCGCCGACCACCCCCGCGTCGCCGCCGTGAAGGAGGCGTTGCGCCGGGCCGGTGCCGATCCCGCGTCGATCGCGGGCCTGGTGCTGCTGCCCGACGCGGTGACCACCGCGGCCGCGGCGGCCGCCGCGCTGGAGGTGGAGGTCGGCCAGATCGCGAACTCGCTGGTCTTCGACGCCGACGGCGCCCCGCTGCTCGTGCTCACCTCCGGCGCGCACCGGGTCGACACCGACAGGGTCGCCGCCCTGGTCGGCGCGCAGCGGGTCGGCCGGGCGTCCAAGGAGTTCGTGCGCGAGGCGACCGGGCAGGTCATCGGCGGGGTCGCCCCGGTCGGGCACCCGGCGCCGGTACGCACCCTGGTCGACGTCGCACTGGGGGACTTCGACCGGGTCTGGGCGGCCGGCGGGGTGGCCCGCTCGGTGTTCCCGACGACCTTCGACGAGCTCGTCGCGGTCACCGGCGGGACGCCCGCCGAGGTCGCCTGAGCCGTATTCCCGCATCGGCCGTGATCCATCGCCGGGAAACGGACGGTCGCTGCGATGATCCGCGAAACCTAGTGTGGGTGGCATGGCCGATACTCCTGCCGCACCCGTCCCGGCCGAGGCCGAACCGCCGGTCGGACTCCCGACCCCCGCACCCGCCGAACCGGTGCCCTCGGACTCGGCGTTCCGCCGGGCCCTGCGCCGGGTCCGGGACGGGTCCACCCTCGACGTCACCGAGGCCGCCGTCCTGCTCGCCGCCCGCGGTGAGCACCTCGACGAGCTGCTCGGGCACGCCGGCCGGGTCCGCGACGCCGGACTGGTCGAGGAGGGCCGCCCGGGCGTGGTCACCTACTCCCGCAACGTCTTCATCCCGCTGACCCGGCTCTGCCGCGACCGCTGCCACTACTGCACGTTCGCGACCGTCCCGCACAGGCTCGACGACATGTACCTGGAGCGCGACGAGGTCGTCGAGATCGCCCGCCAGGGCGCCGCGCAGGGCTGCAAGGAGGCCCTGTTCACCCTCGGCGACCGCCCCGAGGACCGCTGGCCGCAGGCCCGCGAGTGGCTCGAGGCGCGCGGCTACGACTCCACCCTCGACTACGTCCGGGCCTGCGCGATCGCCGTCCTGGAGGAGACCGGGCTGCTGCCGCACCTCAACCCGGGCGTCATGAGCTGGGAGGAGCTGACCCGGCTCAAGCCGGTCGCGGCCAGCATGGGGATGATGCTGGAGACGACGTCGCAGCGGCTGTTCGAGAGGGGCGGCCCGCACTTCGGCAGCCCCGACAAGGAGCCCGCGGTCCGGCTGCGCGCCCTCACCGACGCCGGCCGCGTCGGCGTCCCGTTCACCACCGGCATCCTGATCGGCATCGGCGAGAACCGCACCGAGCGGGCCGAGTCGCTGTTCGCGATCCGCTCCGCCGCCCGCGCGCACGGGCACGTGCAGGAGGTGATCGTCCAGAACTTCCGCGCCAAGCCCGACACCGCGATGGCGAACGACCCGGACGCCGACCTGGAGGACCTGGCCGCCACCATCGCCGTCGCCCGGCTGGTGCTGGGCCCGAAGGTCCGGCTGCAGGCGCCGCCGAACCTCGTCGGCGACGAGCAGGCGCTGATGCTGCGTGCCGGGATCGACGACTGGGGTGGTGTCTCCCCGGTGACGGTGGACCACGTGTCCCCGGAGATGCCGTGGCCCGCCGTCGACGAGCTGGCCGCGATCACCGAGGCCGAGGGCTTCTCGTTGCAGGAGCGGCTCACCGCCTACCCGAAGTACGTGCGGGCCGGGTCGCCGTGGATCGACGCGCGGCTGCACGGCCACGTCGCCGCGCTGGCCGGGCCGGACGGGCTCGCCCGGCCCGACGCCGTCGTGGAGGGGCGGGCATGGCAGGAACCCGACGGCGGGTTCGCCTCGACCGGGCGCACCGACCTGAACGCCACGATCGACACGACCGGGCGCACCGAGGACCGGCGCAGCGACTTCGGCGACGTCTACGGCGACTGGGACGAGGTGGCCGCCGAGCTGGAGCACCAGCGCGCCGGCCACGGGGCGGCCCCCGAGCGGCTCGACTCCGACGTCCGGGCCGGGCTGGACCTGGCCGCGTCCGACCCGGCAGCGCTGCTCGACCCGGCGCACGCCGACGCCGCGATGGCCGTGCTGACCGCCGACGGGCCCGCGCTGCGCACGCTGCTCGACCTCGCCGACGACGTGCGCAGGCAGGTCACCGGGGACGACGTCACCTACGTGGTCAACCGGAACATCAACTTCTCGAACGTCTGCTACGTCGGCTGCCGGTTCTGCGCGTTCGCCCAGCGCGAGCGCGACGCCGACGCCTTCCGGCTCTCGCTCGACGAGGTCGCCCAGCGCGCCGCGGAGGCCGCCCGTGACGGCGCCACCGAGGTCTGCGTGCAGGGCGGCATCGACCCGCAGCTGCCGGTGTCGTTCTACGCCGACCTGGTCCGCGCGGTCACCGCGGCCGTGCCGGGGATGCACGTGCACGCGTTCTCCCCGATGGAGATCGTCTCCGCGGCGGCCAAGGCCGGGGTGTCGATCCGGGAGTGGCTGACCGAGCTGAAGGCCGCCGGGCTCGGCTCGATCCCGGGCACCGCCGCCGAGATCCTCGACGACGAGGTCCGGTGGGTGCTGACCAAGGGCAAGCTGCCGGCGTCGCAGTGGATCGAGGTCGTCTCGACCGCGCACGAGCTGGGGATCCCCAGCAGCTCGACGATGATGTACGGCCACGTCGACGAGCCCCGGCACTGGCTCGGGCACCTGCGCACACTGGCGTCGATCCAGGACCGCACCGGCGGGTTCACCGAGTTCGTGCCGCTGCCGTTCGTGCACCACAACGCCCCGATCTACCTGGCCGGGATCGCCCGGCCGGGTCCGACGGAGCGCGACAACCGGGCGGTGCACGCGTTCGCCCGGCTCGCACTGCACGGGCGGATCGACCACGTCCAGTGCTCCTGGGTGAAGCTCGGCGACGACCTCGCCGCGGACATCCTGGCCGGGGGCGCCGACGACATGGGCGGCACCCTGATGGAGGAGACGATCTCCCGGATGGCCGGCTCGGAGAACGGCTCCGAGCGCTCCGTCGCCGAGCTCACCGCGATCGCGGCGGCCGCCGGTCGCCCGGTCCGGCAGCGGACGACGACCTACCGCGGCGAGCCCCGCGTGCTCACCCCGGCGTCGGGTACCGGGCCGCGGATGCTGCCGCTGACCCCGGCCTGATCCCGGCCGGTCCCGCGCCGCCCCCGGGCCGCGCGGGACCGGCTCGGCCGCCGATCGGCCTACGGTGGCGGTATGGGTGTACTCGGAGAGATGTTCCCGCGGAAGCGGATGCACGAGGACTCGGACGCCGCGCAGGGCGGGCAGCAGTGGCGGCTCGGCCCGATCGACCTCGACAAGGGCGTGGTGACGGTCGAGCCGGCCTCGCGACCCGAGGACCCGGAGCAGGAGAAGGACCGGGAGAACGGATGACGTGCTGACCGGGACGACGCCCCGCGGCTGCCGCAGCCCCCTCACCGCGCTGTCGCAGGACGTCCGCCCCGGCCGGTGGACCGACCCCCCGACCCGGTCCACCCCGCCGCCGGCCGTGCCCGGAGGCGCGGCTTCGATCGGCAGAGTGAGGCCAACGGTACGATCTTGAGCAGTCCGGGGTCAAGGGAGGCGAGCGGGTGCGGCCGCAGGAGCTGGGCGCCGTGGGGCGCGGCGGTCTCGGCCTGCTCGCCGACACCTGGACGCTGTTGATCCTGCAGCGCGCCTTTCTCGGCGTCAGCCGGTACGCGGGGTGGCGGGAGACCCTCAACATCTCCGACGCGACGTTGTCGGCGCGGGCTGCGCGGTCTCGTCGACGCGGGTCTGCTCGAGCCCCGCAGCTACGCCGACGGTGGCCGCGAGCGCCGCGGCTACGTCCTCACCGAGCGCGGCGGCGACATCTGGAAGCTGCTGATCTGCACCTGGGACTGGGAGAAGACCTGGGTCCCGCGGGAGGTCCCGCTCCCCGAGATCGTGCACCGCGACTGCGGCCGCCCCACCCGGGTGCGGGTGTGCTGCGCGGCCTGCGGCGGCGCGGTCGGGCCGCGGGACACCGACGTCGAGCGCGAGCCGTGGGCGCCGGGGCTGGACCTGCTGGCCCGCAGGCACCCGCGGCGCACCCGCGGCACGCTGCCCGTCGACCCGCTCTCGTTCCTGCCCGGTGCGATGGAGATCATCGGCGACCGGTGGGGTGCCGCCGTCCTCGGCGCCGCGCTCACCGGGATCCGGGCGTTCACCTGCTTCGCCCACGAGCTGGCGATCTCCCCGGAGGTGCTGTCGGACCGGCTGCGCCGCTTCGTCGCGCTCGGGGTGCTCAGCCGCAGCGGCGACGGCGAGTACCGCCTCACCGACAAGGGGCGGGCCAGCTTCCCGATCCACGCCTGCCTGGTCGAGTGGTCGCACCGCTGGTGCGGCGGGGACGGCGCCCCGATCGACCTCACGATCCGCCACCGGGCCTGCGGGCAGCCGCTCTGCGTGCGGCTGGACTGCGAGCAGTGCGGGCGGGCGTTCGCCCGGGACTCGGTGTCCCCGGTGCGCCCGAGATGACGGACGGTAGGGAACGATGGCGGGCATGAACGACGCCCACCGTCCCCGCGTGCTGTCCGGGATCCAGCCCACGGCCGACTCGTTCCACCTCGGCAACTACCTGGGTGCGCTGCGGCAGTGGGTGGCCCTGCAGGACGACCACGAGGCGTTCTACTGCGTCGTGGACCTGCACGCGATCACGGTGGAGCACGACCCGGCCGAGCTGGCCCGGCGTACCCGGGTCGCGGCCGCGCAGCTGCTCGGGCTGGGGCTCGACCCGGACCGCTGCACGCTGTTCGTGCAGTCGCACGTCCCGGAGCACGCGCGGCTGTCCTGGATCCTGGAGTGCATCACCGGTTTCGGCGAGGCCGGCCGGATGACCCAGTTCAAGGACAAGTCCGCCAAGCAGGGCACCGACCGGGCGACGGTCGGCCTGTTCACGTACCCGATCCTGCAGGCCGCGGACATCCTGCTCTACCAGGCCGACCGCGTCCCGGTCGGCGAGGACCAGCGCCAGCACCTGGAGCTGACCCGCAATCTCGCGCAGCGGTTCAACCACCGCTTCGGCAAGACGTTCCGGGTGCCCGAGCCGCACATCCCGCAGGCCACGGCGAAGATCTACGACCTGCAGGATCCGACGGCGAAGATGAGCAAGTCGGCGTCGTCGCCCAGCGGGATCGTGGAGCTCCTCGACCCGCCGCGGACCTCGGCCAAGAAGATCCGGTCCGCGGTGACCGACAACGAGCGCGAGATCCGCTTCGACCCGGAGAACAAGCCGGGCATCGCGAACCTGCTCACCATCAACGCGGCGATGACCGACCGGAAGGTCGCCGAGGTCGAGGCCGAGTACGTCGGCCGCGGCTACGGCGACCTGAAGAAGGACCTGGGCGAGGCGAGATCGTCGCCGCGTTCGCGGAGCCGTTCGCGGAGAAGGTGAACGGCTACCTGGCCGATCCGGCCGAGCTCGACCGGGTGCTCGCGCGCGGTGCCACCCGTGCGCGTGAGGTCTCCGGCGCGACACTGGCCGCGGTTCACGAGAGGATCGGGTTCCTCCCGCCCGCCTGAGCGACGCTCCCGGGGCGGGGAGAACCACCGAACCGGGGGAATGATGGCCGAGAACCGCGCTGCCACGATCGCGCACCGGCTGGAGACCGACGAGGAGGAGACCGAGACCTTCCTCGACCGCCAGCGGGAGAAGCATCCGTGGCTCGACCACCTGGTCCGGGCGGGGGAGCGCTACACCGAGAACCACGGCGACCACTACGCCGCGGCGATCACCTACTTCTCGATCCTGGCGCTGGTACCGCTGCTGATGGTCGGGTTCGCGGCGGCCGGGTTCGTGCTGCGCGGCAACCCTGAGCTCCTCGACTCCCTGCGCCAGGCGATCCAGTCGGCCGCGCCGGGCCAGATCGGCGAGCTGCTCGGCGGGATCGTGCAGACCGCGATCGACCGGGCCGGGGCGATCGGTCTGATCGGTCTGGTCGGCGCGCTGTACTCGGGCATCGGCTGGATGAGCAACCTGCGCGAGGCGCTGACCGAGCAGTGGGGCCAGCGGGACGATGCCCCGCCGATGATCAAGAGGCTGGCGTTCGACCTGCTCGCCCTGGTCGGGCTCGGGCTGGCCCTGGTGCTGTCGTTCGCGATCTCCTCGATCGGTGGCGCGGCGGGGAGGTTCCTGCTCGACCTGGTCGGCCTCGGCGAGGCGACGTGGGCACGCGTGCTGCTGAGCATCGCCTCGTTCCTGCTCGTGCTCGCCGGTAACTGGTTGGTGTTCCTCTGGGTGATCGCCCGCCTGCCGCGCGAACCCGTGTCCCTGCGCAGCGCGGCCAGGGCCGCGCTGATCGGCGCGATCGGGTTCGCGATCCTGCAGCGGGTGATGGTGATCTATCTCGGCTCGGTCACGAACTCCGCGGCCGGTGCGGCTTTCGGCTCGATCCTCGGTCTGCTGGTCTTCATCTTCTTCACCTCGCGTTTCCTGCTGTTCGTGACACCCCGTCCTTCCGCAGCTCCGCCTGCATCGGGGACCACCTTCGCGTCCCGCAGCGCGACGAGCGGGCGCCCGTCGCCGCCGCGCTGACGCCGGTCCTCGGCCTGATCGGCGACGGCCAGGTGCGCGCCACCGTCGACCGGGCCGTGTCCCTCGACGACGCCCCCGGCGCCGTCGCGCACCTGCGGTCCGGCGGAGCCGTCGGCAAGGTCGTGATCGAGGTCGCCGGATCGTGACGCCGCGCCTGTAACCACCGGCGGTGCCCCGACGAGTGCCCGGGCGTGACGGTGTCGGGTGACGGTGTTCGAGCGGCTCTGGGTGTGGCGAGTGCGCGCCGCCTGCGAGCTGGCGCTGGCCCTGTGCGGCGGCGACGAACTCGTCGACGACGCCCGCACCGAGGCCTCCTGGTACGCCGACCTGCTGCACCCGTGGGGACGGCCGGGCCTGCGAGCCCGACGCCCGCGTCCACGCCTGGCTGTCGATCCTGCTCGCCCGGCGCACCGTCGCCGCGGGACCCCTGGAACGGTGACGACACCGTCACTATCGTGGCCGGGCGTGAGGGAGACCCCGGCCGAGGTGTTCCACGGCCGAGTCGCGGAGCTGGACCTGCTCGCCGACGCGCTGCGTGACGCCGTCGCCGGCGGGGCCTCGGCCGTGCTCCTCGGCGGCGACGCGGGGGTCGGCAAGACCCGGTGGTGTCGGAGTTCGGCCGCACCGCGACGAGCGGCGGCGCGGTCGTGCTGTCCGGCCGCGCGCTGGACATCGCCGACGCCCCGCCGTTCTGGCCCGTCGTGTCGGCGCTGCGCGAGCAGTCCCGCACCCGCGGCGCGCTGGGCCGGGAGTGCGCGGCCGCGCTGTCCCGGCTGGACCGCGCCGACGGGCCGGCCGGGCGGGTCGAGATGCTGGGCGAGCTGGCCGCCGTCGTCGAGCGGGCGGCCCGCCGGGCACCGGTGGTGCTCGTCGTCGACGACCTGCACCGCGCCGACCGCTCCACCCGCGACCTGTTCGCCTACCTGCTGGCGGCGCTGTCGTCGTCGCCGGTGCTGCTGGTCGCACCTACCGCGACGACCCGGCCGGTGGCGTCCCGATCGACCTGCTCGGGCTCACCGGGGAGCTGCGCCGGCACCGCGGCGCGTTCGCTTCGCCCGGGTGGAGCCGCTGCCCCGGCACGAGCTGGCCGAGCTGGTCGCGCAGGGGCACCGGAGCGCCACGACGTCGAGGACCTGGTGTGGCGACACTCCGGCGGGAACGTGTTCCTGGCCCGCGAGACCGTCCGTGCCGTGCTCGACGGGGACCGCGGGGCGTGCCGCAGACCGTCCGCGAGCTGGTGCGGGCGGGCGCCGCCGGGCTGTCGACGGGGGCGGTGGAGGTCGTGCGGGCCGTGGCGGCCGGGGTCGGGGAGGTCGAGCACACGCTGCTGGCCGCCGTCGTCGACGTCGACGGGCCGGAGCTGGCCGCAGCCGTGCGGGAGGCGGCCGACGCCGGGGTTCGTCGTCGTCGCCGGTGCCGACGGCTACACGCTGCGGCACGGCCTGATGACCGAGGTCGTCCTCCGCGGACCTGCTCCCCGCCGAGCGGGTCGAGCTGCACGGCCGCTACGCCACCGCGCTGCACGGCGGCCACCGCGTGCCCGGGTCGGCGGCCCGCCTCGCCCACCACTGGCAGCTCGCCGGGCGCCCGGACGAGGCGCTGGCGGCGACCCTCGACGCGGCACAGGAGGCCGAACGGCTGCGCGGCTACGCCGAGGCGCACCGGCACTGGCTGCGCGCAGCGACGCTGCCGGTCCCCGACGCCGTCCGCGACCGCAGCCGCTACCTGGAGCAGGCCGCGTCCGCGGCGGCCCTGGCGGGCGACCACGACTCGGCCGTGGCGCTGCTCTCCGAACGGCTGGCGAGCCCGACGCTCCCCCGGCACCGAACAGGCGGTGCTGCGCTCCCGGCTGGGGCGCTACCTCGGCGCGGCGGGCCAGCTGGCCGAGGCGGAGGAGGCCTACCGGCGCGCCGTCGCCGCCCTGCCCGCCGGCGACGATCCGGCCGACACCGCCGTCGCCGCCCGCGCCGAGGTCCTCGCCGGTTACGCGGCCGCGCTGCTCGACCGGGCCGACTACGCCGGTGCCCGCGCCGTCGCCGAGGACGCACTGGTCGCGGCACGCCGGGGGGGGAGCCGCGGGCGCTGGCGTCGGTACTGGCGACGCTCGGGTTCGGTGCCGCGCACTCCCGCGACGGGCCGCCGGACTCGACGCGCTGACCGAGGCCGTCGCCGTCGCCGAGGTCGACGGCGACCCGGAGACGCTGGGGAGTGCCTGGCCCGGCGCGCGGAGCTGCTGACCGGCCCGCTCAACGCCCTCGACGACGGCGTCGCCGCGGCCCGGGCGGGAGCCGAGCGGATGGCCGGGCTGGGGCTGGGCCGGACCTCGTCGGTGTCCGCGCGGGTGGTGGCGGCGAACGGGCTGTTCCGCGCCGGTGCCTGGGGGACGAGCCGAACGGGAAGTGGCGACGGCATGGTCGGCCGGCCCGTCCGGGCGCAGATGCTGGAGCTGCGCCTGGCCCGCGCCCGACTGCGGATGGGCCGTGGCGACCTCGACGGCTCCGACGTCGACCTCACCGCGGCCGAGCTGATCGCCGGATCGACGGGCCTGCCCAAGCAGCGGTTGCCGCTGCTGATCCTGCGCGCCGGGCTGGAGATGTGGCGGGGCAACCCGGAGCTGGCGTTCGCCCACGTCGGGAAGGGGCTCGACGTCGTCGAGTCCGGCATCGACGACGTCTTCGCGGTCGCGCCGCTGCTCTGGCACGGTGCCGCGCGCACGCCCAGGCCGTCCTCGCCGGACGTCCCCCGACGCCAGCGGACTGCGACGGCTGCGCCGCCACCGGCGCGACCTCCTCGACCGCGGGGACCGCTCCGCCCCCGCGCTGCGCGGGTCATCGCGAGCTACGAGGCCAGTGCTCCGCCGAGGACGCCCGGACCACCGCGGGGTCCGACCGGGCACCTGGCGAGGCGTCGCCGA
>NZ_JAHLEK010000030.1:0-16773 GCF_020131375.1 Pseudonocardia sp. ICBG1034 | reverse complement strand
TCGACGAGCCACTACGCCCTGGAGAACGCATGTCCGCCGCGATCGGCTCTTGCGGACGCTGCGGGGCGCTCGTGGTGTCCGTGTCGACCTGGCACCCCACCGATGGCCACGGCGAGCACGCGGTGCAGTACCGCCACCCCCTGGACAGCGATGTACGGCCGCAACCCTGACGAGCCAGTACCTGCCGACCCCGCAGCACGGCCGCCGCTTCCGCGACGCTCGTGGGACTCGGCGCAGCCGACCTCACGCCTCGCGGCTGATCGTTCAGCTCTGGGTCTGAGAGACGGCGGATTTACAGAGAGCTGCCATACCGGCTCTGACCTGCGGCGTAAGCACGGACCACCCGCCCGCGTCCGCGTATCGTCCGTGAGCTGCACCGGCGAGTACTTCTCCCCCACATGCCCGGCCTGCTGGTGATCTCCTCGCGGCGCGGGTTCACCCCTGCCAGGCCGGGGAGTGGGGTGCAGGGCACGGGGTCCCGCCTTGCGCCCCGCTCCCCGGTCTGGCTGCCGTCTCGGCGCGCCGCGAGGAGGTCACCAGCCCCGCCGCACTCCCCTGATCTCCGAGCGGTGTCGGGTCCGGGCAGAGCCCGGGTTCTGTCGTGGCAATGCATTGCGCCCAGAAAGGGCCGGCGGAGCCCAGGTTGGCTGTGAGAGAGCTCAGGCGTCTCCCCGGCCTGCCGCCAGGAGGCGCTCTGTCAGATCAACTGCTGGGGTTACCGAGGAGAGTCGAGCAAATGCGGAGACGCGGATCAGCGCCCCTGCTACCTCGCCATCTGGGATGGAGCGATCTGCTGCCACACGGTTGATCACATGGTCCGGTAGATCTAGCTGCGCCTCGACGGCAGCGTTACGAACGAAGGTGGTTCGCGGGTCCTCGGACGTCATACGTCGCAGCATCGCAGCAGGTCTCCGTGAAGCAGGACGGCAGGTATGTGGATGCGTGAACGACGAGCTGTGGATAACTGCTGGTCATCGCTGCCACGCGTTGCCTCCGCGGACTTGGTCATGGGGTTCCACAGTCACCGCTCTGGCGATGCGGGCGCCGGGTAGCCGGCCCCGGCGCTGCGAACGGGCCGGAGGTGTAGTGAGCGAGCGCCGGGGCCGGCGTGGCCGGCCCCGCGCCGCCGGAGGCGGCGCCTTGATTGTTGGAGAGATGGATTCGGCAGGGTGTCGGTACCCCATGGGCCCAACCCGGCTACTCAGCTGACCCCATCTCACTCAGTGGTCAAAAGCGACGATGCCCGCACTCACGTAACCGATCTCCCGGAACTCGTCGAGTTCGGCCTTGCGGCTACTGTCCGGGTACTCGCTGTTCGCGTCGTCGCTGCGAACACCAATGGCGGGACCGTAGACGACCAGGACGACATGCTGGCTCGTGGCGGCTGCAACCCATTGCGGGTCCGGAGTCAGAGTGGTGTGCGCCCAGCGGCCCCCGGGGCCGTGCAGCTCCAACAGCTCTGGGCTGGTTCGAGACAGCGTCCAGCCGGGGACCCGCACCAACGCCATCAGAGCGCTCGTCCACAGGCTGAACCCGCCGCGGCACATCGCCTGAACCTGGGCCTCCACTTGCCCATAGCCCGGAGCGTGCCAGTGGAACGCGTGCCGGGGCTCGAGCAGTAACACCGGCAGCGCTTCGGCCGTCTCTGGGCCGTCCACTCTCGCCAGGTCCGGGCTCACGCTCGGTGCGAACCCAAAACTCGTCACTCTCGCTGAGCCAGCGTCAGCCGTGGCATCGGTGCGCGCTCCGAGACCTACCGCCGGATGGTCGGAGAACACTGCGCGGGCGTTCGCTGGCGCAATCACCATCTGCCGCTGCTCCGCGTTGAGCGGGCCGACCCCCAACTCGCTCAACGCTTCGTACATAGCGCTGGCCCGCCCGGTAGCGGCCGGCGGAGCCGCGCCATCGTCCTCCGGCGTCCCGGCGTCTTTACGCCGCGGCCAAGGTCTCCACACCATCGCTCAGCGCTCCTCGGCCTCTTGGATCTCTTCGAGCCGGATTCGCACTCGGCGGGCTGTGGCCTCGTCGGCGAGCAGCACGTCGACGGCAGCCCGCAGCACGTCTTGGGTAGTGAGCCGGGTCCGGCCCAGCGCCACCGCTGTGTCGAGTCGCCACGTCGCTAGGGCCTTGTGATTGTCCTGGGTGAGATCCACGGTTTGGCGGACCTTCCGGCCGCTGTCGGGGGCCGGCCGCGTCTGGACCTTCTCCGCGGCCGCGGATTCGGCCGCTGCGGCTTTCTCCGAGCGGCCCCGCAGTGACCGGGCCCGGCTTCTGGCGTCGCTCATCGGATCGAGGTCCCCGTCAGCTCGGTGAGTGCATCCCCGTAGGCGGTCGCTGCCGCCCGCTCGATCGGGCCGCCGAAGGACTGCGCGAACCGCTGGAGCTGGGACACGTGCGCCCGCAGCACCCGCCAGCCCTCGGACTCCAACAGCTCCCGGTACTCGGCGTTTGCCACGGCGCGGGCGTTAGTCCGGGTGAACATCGCCGCAGCCTCCGGCGGAGTCGCATGCCCACCAAGGTGGGCCAGGTCATCGACCAGCTCTTTCACCACGGGCATCCGCTCCACCTCTGCCGAGGTCGGGGCCAGTGGGACCAGGACGTGTGTGGCGGCGCGGATCGCAGACTCGACGATGCCCCGCTCTTTCTCGGTGGGTGGGGTGTCGATGACGACGGCGTCGTAGTCGCTGGCCTCCAGGTCCACCCCGACGCCGGGGACGTGCAGTCGCCCCGTGGCCATGCCGCGAACGGGGATGGTCCACTCCGCCATCTCGGCCCAGCGGGTGATGCTGGCCTGCGGGTCGGCGTCGATGATCAGGACGCGGTGGCCGTTCTCGGCCAGGGCGTGAGCGAGGAACGCCGAGCTGGTCGTCTTCGTGCTCCCGCCCTTCAGGTTCATGACGGTGAGGATCACGCCGGACTCCCGGGGGTTCAGGTGGCTCAGGTGGCTCAGTTAGTGCAGTAGTTCAGCAGATCAGGCTTCTCCGAGCCAGCGTGACAGGCCCCCTAGCGGAGGTTCAGTTCGGCCAGCGAACAGCACGCATCTGCACAGCGTCTCCGTCCACCGCGCTCACGCCACGGACGAACGCCACCGCCCGATTGGCGAAGGTCACCACGCACAAGCCCTGGCCGCGCACATACGGGATGCTCTGGATCTCCCGGCGGCCCAACGCCTGCACCCCCAGCCGGGCGACGCAGTCCTCGTAGGTCGGGTCACGCTCCTCGGTCCAGAGCGCGGCCGGCCCCCCGCCGTCCACCGCGAGGGTGCCGTCGTCGGCATCGAACCGCACGGTTGACGTGCCGCCGATCGTGTCGACCTTCGGCGGCTGCTCGCTCATGTTGACGCCCGGGTCAGTGACCCGCAGTGTCCCGGTCCACGTCGCGGCCCGCGGGGGTGGCGGTTGCGCGGGCGGACCAGCAACCGGCTGCCCGGACGGGTTCTGCGTCCCGGGCGAAACGCCCACCGAGGCGCCGGACTGAATCGCTAGGCATCCGCTGACGATGAACAACAAACCGACGCCCGCCAGTAGGCCGGGCTTCAAGCACCCCGAGCGCCGCTCTGACCGGCTCACACCGTCTCCCCCACCTGCTCGATCTCGCGACGTGTCGTTGCCGCCGGCTCAGCCATTGCCGCCCAACCGCTTGTTGAGCTCCGCCACCTCAGCGTCGAACCTCCGTGCACGCAGTCGCCCGACAATCGACCGGTTCCGGGCAGCGGTGTCCAACTCGTCGGCCGCACTGCGCTCCGCCGCCGGACTGATCGTCAGCATCGCGACAAGATCCCCACCGCTGCGCAGCGTCATGCTCGCCGCCCGCAGCACCAGGACCACGCCGACCGCGATCAGAACGACGCCCACAAGCGACTGCATCCCGGCCCTCCATATCGGATCTCGTCACGGCTGCCTGGCCGGCTCAGCATCGCACGCGGGCGCCGCGCTCCCAGCCGTCTCGTGCGGATCAACACGACTTCCAGGGGGACTAGTCACCCCGGCTCGGGCTCGTTCCGACCCGCCCCGATTCGTACGAACGCTGCCACCCTGAACAAGATGGTCATGCATGAACCGCGGGATCTCCTGCAGATGGGAACGGAACTGTTCAGCGCCCGGCTTGCGGCGGTGACCGACTCGCAGTGGACGGCCCCGACGCCCTGTGCCGACTGGAACGTCCTGGATCTGGTGAATCACGTTGTCACGGGTAACCAACTGGCCATCTGCCTCCTCGGTGCCGATGCGTTCGACGTGCATGAGCCGAGAGCGCCCCAGGACGTGGGGTCGCCGTAGTAATCGCCGAGGATCGGGCGGATATGGACGCCGTCGACGGCCCGTGAAGCTGGATCCATCGGTAGAGCCTGGACGCTCGAAGCTGGGAGAAGGGACTCCCGAAGCTGACCCCAGGGGCAAAGTAGCGATCAGGTCGTCGCGCGAGCTCGGCCGCGGGCCAGGGCCCGGTACACCGTCGAGCGCGTGACGGAGAACAGCTCCTCCAGCTCGCTGATCGTGTGCTCGCCGGCGCCGTGCAGGGCGACGAGGTGGGCTTCCTGGCGAGGGGACAGCTTGGGCTGCTTGCCGCGTAGCCGCCCCTTGGCGCGGGCGACCTTCATGCCTTCGCGGGTCCTCATCCGGGCGAGGTCGGATTCGAACTCGGCGACCATGGCCAGCACGTTGAACAACAGCCTGCCGACCGGGTCGGTCGGGTCGTGCACCGACCCGCCCAGGCTGAGCGCGACGTCGCGGGCGGTGAGCTCGGCGACGATGTCGCGGGCGTCGGGCAGGGACCGCGCAAGTCGGTCGAGCTTCGTGACG
Source organism: Pseudonocardia sp. ICBG1034 (assembly GCF_020131375.1). NCBI lineage: Bacteria > Bacillati > Actinomycetota > Actinomycetes > Pseudonocardiales > Pseudonocardiaceae > Pseudonocardia > Pseudonocardia sp. ICBG1034. Next base: position 11,974 of record NZ_JAHLEK010000030.1, on the reverse strand, counting down.
ACCAGGGCGTCGCCGGCGCGGCAGGCGGCCATCGCCTCGCGCAGGCCGGGGCGGTCGCGGTTGGTTCCGGTCAGGCCGTGATCGACGTACACGCGGTCGGGATCGACGCCGAGCGCAGCGAGGGCGTCGCGTTGCGCGGTGAGGTCTTGGTCGTCGGTGGACACTCGCGCGTAGCCGATCTTCAGTCCGGTCACCGGCACAGTGTGCCGGATAACCCCCCTTCACCGGTAACCATCACCGAACCACCCTTACGGCACTCGCCGACCTCGCGCTTCTCGTGCGCCGTGGCCTACCGGCGGGAGTGCCGGTAGGGGTTCCTCTCGTGGGATATCGACGCTCCATCTGGTGGACGGCCTTCTCACAGGGACCGGGCAACAAGCTCCTTCATGATCTCGTTGGTGCCGCCGTAGATCTTCTGCACGCGGGCCGAGGTGAACATGCGCGCGATCGGGTACTCGTTCATGTAGCCGTACCCGCCGAACAGCTGCAGGCAGCGGTCGACGACGTTGTTCTGCACGTCGGTGCAGAAGAACTTCGCCATCGAAGCGGACGCGGCGTCCAGCTCGCCCGCCATGTGGCGGGGGATGAACCCGTCGACCATGCTGCGGGCGGCCGTCGCGTCGGTGGCGCACTCGGCGAGCACGAAGCGGGTGTTCTGGAAGCTCATCAGGTTCTGACCGAACGCCTCCCGCTCCTTCACGTAGGCGATCGTCTCGCGGACTGCCGCGGTGGCGGCCGCGGCGCCGGCCACCGCGATGATCAGTCGTTCCTGCGGCAGTTGCTGCATCAGCTGTGCGAAGCCGCGTCCCTGGGTGCCGAGCAGGTTGCCCGCCGGGACCCGCATGCCGGAGAAGAACAGCTCCCGGGTGTCCTGGCCGTGCTGGCCGATCTTGTCCAGCACGCGGCCGCGCTCGAAGCCCTCCAGGCCCTCGGTCTCGGCGACGATGAGGGACAGCCCCTTGCCGCCCTCGTCGTCCCCGGTGCGGGCGACGACGACCAGCAGGTCGCAGTGGGTGCCGTTGGAGATGAACGTCTTGGCACCGTCGATCACATAGTGGTCGCCGTCGCGGCGGGCGCGGGTGCGGACGCTTTGGAGGTCCGAGCCGGTTCCGGGTTCGGTCATGGCGATCGCGCCGACGAGGTCACCGGAGGCCATGCCGGGCAGCCAGCGCTGCTTCTGCTCCTCGGTACCGAACGCGTTGATGTAGTGCGCGACGATCGTGCTGTGGACCATGTTGGCCCAGGCGTCGTCACCGACGCGGGCCTGCTCCTCGGCGATGACGGCCTCATGGGCGAACGTCGCGCCGCCGCCGCCGTACTCCTCGGGGATGCTGATGCAGAGCAGCCCGGCCCGGCCGGCGGCCCGCCAGAACTCGCGGTCGACCATGTGCGCCGCCGCCCAGCGCTCCTGGTTCGGCACGACCTCCTTCGCGATGAAGGTGCGGGCGAGCCCGCGGAGGTCGTCGAGCTCCTGGGTGGCCCAGGGGGCGCGGTAGTCGTCGAGAATCATCGGATGCTCCCTCTCATCGGCCGGTGAAGGCTGGTGTGCGGCCCGCGGTGAAGGCGGACAGCCCCTCGCGGGCGTCGTCGGTGCCGAGCGCGCGCAGGAAGTTGTGGCGTTCGGTCGCCAGCCCTTCCCGCAGCGGCTGGTCGTGGGCTCGGCGGGCGGCGTCCGCGGCGAGTGCCACGGCGCGCGGCGCGTTCCCGGCGATGCGGCGGGCCAGCCCGATCGCGGCCGGGACGACCTCGTCATCGTCGACCACGTCGGCGACCAGCCCGGCGTCGCAGGCCCATGCGGCGTCGACCGCGTCGCCGGACAGCAGCATGCGCATCGCCTTGGCCTTGCCGACGGCGTGCACGAGCCGCTGCGTGCCACCGGCCCCGGGAATGACCCCGAGCTTGACCTCGGGGACGGCGAACCGGGCCGAATGGCCGGCGATCGCGATGTCGCAGGCCAACGCCAGCTCGCACCCGCCGCCGTACGCGATGCCGCGCACGGCCGCGACCGTCGGTGTCGGGTAGTCGGTGAGGACGTCGAAGAGCCGGTCGAACGGCAGCTCGTCGGTCGGCGCGGCGCCGATCATGGCCGGGACCTCGGCGATGTCGGCGCCGGCGCAGAACGCCGGGCCGGCGCCGGTGACGACCACGACGCGCACATCCGGGTCGGCGGCCGCGTCGGTGAGCCGGCCGGTCAGCTCGGCGACCAGGTCGCGGCCGAGCGCGTTGTAGGACCCGACGTGCTCCAGCGTGAGCAGTGCGACCGGGCCGTGCCGCTCGGCGGAGACCAGGGTCTCGGTGGGCTGCTCAGTCATCGGTACCGCCGTAGTGACCGGCCCACGTCGTGCGGATGGTCTTCTTGTCGCACTTGCCGACGCTGGTGCGGGGGATCTCGCTGACCGTGATGAAGGACTCCGGCAGCTGCCAGGACGCGAACGCCGACGACAGGTGCGCATGCAGGTCCGCGAGCGTCACCTCGTGCCCGGGGGTCGGGACGATGAGCACGAACGGCCGCTCCTGCCACTTGGGGTGCGGCAGCCCGACGACCGCCGCCTGGGCGACGGCGGGGTGGCCGGCCAGCAGGTTCTCCATGTCGATGGAGGAGATCCACTCGCCGCCGCTCTTGATCACGTCCTTGAGCCGGTCGGTGACCTTGAGGTAGCCGTCCGGGTCGATCGTGCCGACGTCGCCGCTGCGCCACCAGCCGCCCGTGAAACGGTCGTCGGCATCGGCCATGTTGTGATAGCGCGTGGTGATCCACGGGCCGCGCACACAGATCTCGCCCTGGGCGACGCCGTCGTGCGGGACGTCCTCGCCGGCCGCGTCGACGAGCCGGACGTCGACCAGGGTGGCGGGGAGCCCCTGCTTGCGCTTGAGCTCGAGCAGGTCGTCACCGGACAGCCGGGCACGCACGCCCGGCTTGTACCGGTTCATGGTGACCAGCGGCGTGGTCTCGGTCGCGCCGTAGGCGTGCACGATCTCCGCGCCGGTCAGCTCGGCGAAGCCGCGCATCAACGACAGCGGCGGCTCGGTCGCGCCCGACATCATCCGCAGCCGTCCCAGGTCGGGCTTGTCCTCGAGCGAGCGGATGTAGTCCAGCATCGGCCCGAAGATCGCGGGAGCACCGTTGGTGACGGTCACGTCCTCGGCGATCAGCGCGTCGGTGAGCGGCCTGGTGTCCTCGGCCGTGTACCGGCCCGGCAAGACGATCTTGTTGGCGGTCAGGGTGGCCGCCTGCGGCAGGCCCCAGGCCTGTCCGTGGAACATCGGCGTGATCAGCATCGTGCAGTCGTCGAGGGTCATGCCGATGTTCGTGGCGAGCGAGAAGGAGTGCAGGCAGATCGCGCGGTGCGAGTAGTAGACGCCCTTCGGCCGGCCGGTGGTGCCGGTCGTGTAGCAGGCGCCGTAGGCGGAGCGTTCGTCGATCTCCGGCCAGTCGATCCGGGGCGCCGCGGCAGCGACGAGGTCCTCGTAGTGGTGCACGTTCGGCAGCGTCGTGCTGATCTGGTCGAGCGGCTTGTCCGTCAGCACGACCCACGCGGTGACGTCGGGCAGCATCGGGGCCACGGCCTCGGCGACCGGCAGCAGCGTCTCGTCCACGCAGACGATCGAGGTCCCGCTGTCGGCGACGACGAAGGAGAGGTCCTCGGGCCCCAGGCGCAGGTTGAGCTGCACCATCACCGACCCGAGACCGGGGATCGCCCAGTAGAGCTCGTAGTGACGGCGGCTGTTCCAGTCGAGGATGCCGACCCGGGTGGCCGGGCCGGCGCCGAGGCCGGCCAGGGCGTTCGCCCCGCGCACGATGCGGTCGTAGGCGTCGGCGTAGGTGTAGCGGCCCCAGCCGCCGTCCGGGAGCCGGTAGACGATCTCGCGGTCGCCGTGGGTCCGGGCGGCGTGCCGGATCAGGGTGGTGGTGTTGAGCTGGACGTCGTCGCCCATCGTGGACGGGTATCCGGTCACGACGGTGCGGGTGGGTGCCGGCACGAGGGACTCCTTCGTCGGTGCGCGGGTGGGGTCAGGGGAGGCGTTCGATGACGGTGGCGTTGGCCATGCCGGCGGCTTCGCAGACGGTGAGTAGGCCGTAGCGGGCCTCGCGACGCTCCAGCTCGTCGAGGAGCTGGGTGAGCAGGCGTCCGCCGGTCGAGCCGAGCGGGTGGCCGATCGCGATCGAGCCGCCGTTCACGTTGAGCTGGTCGTCCGGGTAGCCGAACTCGTCGCGCCAGAGCATCGGGACGGGCGCGAACGCCTCGTTGACCTCGGCCAGGTCGATGTCAACGATCGTCAGCCCGGCCCGGTCGAGCGCGGCGCGGGTGGCGGCGAGGATCGCGGTGAACTGCAGAACCGGGTCGTCGGCGGCGACCGCCATCGACACGATCCGCGCCCGCGCCCGCAGGCCCACCGCCTCCGCGTACGACCGGTCGGCGACGAGCAGCGCGGCGGCGCCGTCGCTGATCTGGGACGAGTTCGCGGCGGTGATCGCGCCCGCCGGGTCGAAGACCGGCGTCAACGTGGCCATCCGCTGCCGGTCGGGCGCGGCGCGGATGCCCTCGTCGCGGGTCATCGGGCCGTCGACGCCCTCCAGCGGCACGAGCTGCGCCGCGAAGTGCCCGGCGTCGGTCGCCGCGGCGGCCCGCTGGTGGCTGCGGACGGCGAAGTCGTCGAGCTGGTCGCGGGTGTAGCCCCACTTGGCGACGACCAGCTCGGCGGACGGACCCTGGGCAGGCAGGTTGCCCTCGAACCGGGCGAGCGCCCGCTCGCCGTACCACTCGCCCCGCGGCCCGCTCGGGTCGAACAGCGGACCGAGATCGACCCGCGACATCGACTCGACACCGGCGCCGATCGCGACGTCGTACTCGCCGGAGCGCACGCCCTGCGCCGCGAAATGGACCGACTGCTGACCGGAGCCGCACTGCCGGTCCAGGGTGGTGCCGGGCAGACCGATCGGCAGCCCGGCGCCGAGCAGCGCGGTGCGGGCGACGTTGCCGGTCTGCTCGCCGCGTTGCAGGGCGCAGCCCACGATCACGTCGGCCAGCGAGTCCGGGGCCACGCCGGTGCGGTCGACGAGGTGGGTGAGGGTGTGCGCGAGCAGGTCGACCGGGTGCCAGTCGCGCAGCTGCCCGCCGCGCTTGCCGACCGGGGTGCGGACGGCGTCGACGATCACGGCTTCTCGGGTCATGCGGCGTCTCCTGTCAGCGGGTGCGGGAATCCTTCACGTTCCTCAGCCATCCAGGGCCCCCCGGAGCCGGTGCTTGAGGATCTTGCCGGACGGGTTGCGCGGCACGGCGCCGATCGTGAGCTCCCGCGGGAGCTTGTAGCCGCTGAGATGCGTGCGGCCGTACTCGCGCAGCTCGTCGAGCGTGAGCGTGGCGCCCGGGGCGAGGTCGACGACGGCGACGGCGATCTCGCCGTACTCCTCGCTCCGGCGCCCGACGACGGCCAGGTCGCCGACCGCGGGGTGTGCGGCGAGGACACCCTCCACCTCCGCGGAGTAGACGTTGGCCCCGCCGGTGATGATGAGGTCCTTCAGGCGGTCGACGAGGGTGATGTAGCCGTCCTCGTCGATCCGGGCGAGGTCGCCGGTGTGGACCCATCCGTCGCGCACGGTCTCGGCGGTCGCCTCCGGCTTGCGCCAGTAGCCCTTCATCATCGACTCGCCGCGCATGATCATCTCGCCGACGGTGCCCGGCTCGACGTCGTTCCCGCTCGGGTCGACGATCCGCACCTCGGTGTTGGGCACCGCGACCCGACCGCTGGCCTCCGGGCGCGCGACGACGTCGTCGTGGTGCAGCAGGATGCCGCCCGGGCCGCCCTCGGTCTGGCCGCACGCCTGCACGATCCAGGCGTCGGGCAGCGCTGCGACCAGGGCCTCGGCGGTGCGGGCGGGCATCGGTGCGGCGCCGTAGAGGCAGATCCGCAGGCGCGAGAGATCGCGAGCGGCGAGGTCCGGCAGCCGCAGCAGGTGGGTGTACATCGTCGGGACGCCGAAGAAGAACGTGATCCGCTCGCGGGCGAGGGTGTCGGCCACCGTGGCCGGTTCGAACGCCGGGAGGATCACGTGGGTCGCTCCGAGCATCACCCCGTTCAGTAGCAGCATGTTGAGGCTCGCCGAGTGGTACAGCGGTGCGACGTGCAGCATCCGCTCCCCGTCCCGCAGACCCATGCCGATGCTGGAGTTGATCCCGACCCACAGCACCCGGCGATGGTCGAACAGTGCCCCCTTGGGCCGCCCGGTGGTCCCGGACGTGTAGATGATCAGAGCGTCGTCGTCCTCGGAGACCTCGACGTGGGTGGGCCGGGCGGCGTGGTCCCGGGCGGCCGCGCGGACGTCCTCGTATCCCTCGACGGTGCCCAGCGCCAGCGGCTCCGCGTCGCCCGTCCGGTCGGGCAGCGAGTGCCACGCCCGGACGCCGTCGGCGACCTCGGGCCCGAACAGCAGGAGCCGGGCCCCGGTGTCGGTGACCAGGTAGTCGATCTCCGTCGGTGCCGAGCGCGGGTTGATCGGCACCACGATCGCGTCCAGGCGGAGTCCGGCGTAGACGGCGACGACGAACGCGTCGCTGTTGCCGGCCAGCAGGAGCATGCGGTCGCCCTGCTCGAGACCACGCCCGGCCAGCTCGGCCGCCAGCTCGTCCACCGCGCGGTCCAGCTCGGCGTAGGTGAGCGCCACGTCGCCGAACTGCACGGCGACCCGGTCGGGACAGCGGCGGGCGGTGCGGGCGAGGACGCCGGCGAGGGTGGTCATCGCATCTCCTGGAGGGTGTCGTCGACGGTGGGCCCGACCGAGACGATCGGGATGTCGAGCTCGTTGCCGAGCTCCTGCCAGTGCGTGCTGTCCGCCGTGGCGAACCGCGCGGCGAGCTCGGTACGGGTGCGGCCGACGGCGTCACCCAGCCGCGCGACGAAGTGCGGCTCGACCGCGCCGACGGCGACGTATCCGTCGGTCGTCGGGTAGATCCCGTACCCGGGGCTCCCCCCGCCGAGCACGTCGCCGGGCCCGGTCAGCCCGTGCCGCACGCCGGCGGCCGCGTCCCGGGCGACCCGGTCGAGCACGACCGGCTGGTGCACCGCGGCACCGCTGCGATCACGCAGGCGCAGACCAGCGACGGCGGCGAGGGCGGCCCGCTCCCCGCCGAGGAGGTCCGCGACCGGGACGGTTGGGACTGCCGGCGGCTGCAGCGTGCCGTGCGCGGCCTGGTAGGTCAGGTCGTGCCCGGCCTCGCCGGCGCGCTCGCCGTCGTAGCCGACGATCTCGACGTGCACCAGCCGGTGACGGCTCACGCTCTCGCGCAGGCCCAGCCGGTCCAGTGCCGCCGGGCGCATCGCGGTGAGCAGGACGTCGGCCGTCGCGAGCCGCTGCTCGAGCCGCTCGCGGTCGGGCGCGTCGCGCAGGTCGAGGGGCACGACCTGCTGCCGGGCGGTCAGCTCGCGGTACCAACCAGGCGCCGCGACCTGCAACGCGTCCCCGGCCGGCGGCTCCACCTTGACGACGTCGGCGCCGAGGTCGGCGAGCCGTGCCGCGGCCACCGGGCCCGGGACGTTCACCGCCAGCGACACCACGCGCACGCCGTCCAGCGGCGCGGCCGCCCCTCGGTCCACGTCGTCTCCCATCCTCGAAAATGACTATACATACGTACAGTAACCTAGGTGAAGCGTATAGTTCGCGGTGTGATCGACACAAGGGGCGGGGTCGTACTATGCGTGCCGTGACGGTGCAAGCCCGGTTGGCGACATGAGCGAGCGATCGCGGCCGCGCCGGACCGAGGACCTCACGGCCCGGGCACGGATCCGTCACGCCGCGCTGGAGCTGTTCGCGGAGCGCGGGGTGGCGGGCACGCCGATGCGCGCCGTCGCGGCCCGGGTGGGGGTCACGGTCGGGCTGATCGTCCACCACTTCGGCACGAAGGAAGCGCTGCGTGAGGCGGTCGAGCTCGACATCGTCGACCGGTTCGCCGACGCGATCCTGTCCGCGCCGGCGGACGGCTCGGGTGCGGATGTGGCCGCGGCCCGCGACCGTGCCGTGGCCGCCATGCTCGCGGAGAGCCCGGCCGTCGTGGACTACCTGCGGCGCGCGGTCTTGGACCCGCACGGCGAACGCGGCGACCTCGTCAGCAAGCTCAGCGCGCTGGCCGCGGACCAGGTGGGCGAGCTGCGCCGCCGTGGCCTCGCCTCACAGCGCAGCACGATCGGCGAGCAGGTCCTGACGATCATGATCAGGCAGCTGGGGCAGGTGTTCCTGCAGCCGCTCGCCGACCGGATCATCGACGAGTTCGGCGAGAGTTCGGACGACGCGCCGTCGCCCCTGATTGTCGTGCGCCTGGAGCACCGAATCGACACGTTCCCCGGTCAGTGAACCCGCGACGCCTGGAGACGTCCGGGCGCGCGGCCGCGGTCAAGTCGCATTGCGACTCCGTCACGGCTGGCTCTGGTTCTGGCGGTCAGGAGGACCCCGCCGCGTGACCGCCAGCGTTCACTGAGCGTCCCGCAAAGCGATCGGCTTACGGCACACTTTTGGACTCGCTGCTCGGCTGGCTGCGCCCGGCTTGTGAACGATCAGAACAGGGTGTCGCGCACGCGCAGCGGCCGGTACCCGGTGGGGTCGAGCTGGGCCAGCTCGCCATCGATGTCGACGTCGATCGTGCCGAAGAAGTTGATGTTCTCGCTGTGCGCCGGCGAGATGTGCGCGAGCACCTCATCGTCGATGCGCCGGCCCGCCGCGCGCATCGACTCCACCGCCAGGCCGTAGTACTCGGTCGTCCAGGCCACGACGGCGTTGGTGACCAGGGTGAGACACCACGCCTGCTCGGTCTGGGCCTGCAGCTGTCGGGCACGCACGGTTCCCTCGTGGGCGTAGAGCAGGTCGCGCTTGAGCGCGTGCAGCGACTCGCCCTTGTTGAGCTGACGAGAGATCCTGCGCCGGTAGGTCGGGTCGGACAGGTAGCGGGCGGCGTAGATCGTGCGCCGCAGCGCCCCGTACTCCTTGAGCGCGGCGGCCAGCGCGTTCTGCCGAGACGACGCCGAGAGTTCCCGACGATCAGCGACGCGGTGGCGTGCCCGAACTTCAGCGACCCGGCCAGGCGCAGCAGGTCGTCCCAGTGCTCGGCGATCAGCTCGACGTTCACCCGCCGGGTGAGCAGCGGCCCGACGTGGGGGTAGTCGGTCTCGGCGCGGGCCTTCGCGGCGATCCGGTGCAGCGTGATCTTGCCCAGGTCCCGGATCCGGGGCGAGAGCTGCAGGCCGAGCAGGTCGAACAGGCCGAAGTTGACCAGGGTGACGCCGTGGGTGTCGGTGGCGTGCTCGGTGATCGGGGTGTCGGTGGCGTTGCCGAGGATCTCGTCGAGCACGTAGTGGGCCTCGCGCTTGGTCGCGACGATGATCTTCGTGCCGTAGGTGGTGTGCTGGTCGGTGACGTGGGTGTAGGTCGAGAGGACCTGCCCGCCGTGGATGGTCATCTCCCGCCCGGTCGTCGTCTTGCCCCGCACCGGGAACCGTTGCCCGTCCGAGGAGGACAGGGTGCCGGTGCCGAACACCTCGGCCAGGGGCATCCGCTGGTGGTGGTCGATGATCGCGAGGTTCGCCGCGCGCAGCGTCTCCTCGCGCACGTACCACTCGGCGGTCCAGGCGAGGATGTCGTAGGAGATCCCGCACGCATCGGCCATCCGGGTCAGCCCGAGGTTGGTGGAGTGGCTGAGCAGCACCGCGATCAGGTTCCGCTTCAACTCCGGAGAACGGGTCTGCTTCCCGCCGGCGTGGGTGAAGCAGTCCAACAACCCGATCCGCCCGTCGAGCTCGATCAGCAGCGACACGATCGGCGCGAACGGCAACATGTCGGTGAGCTCGGCCTTGAGCGCGACCGCCTCGCCGGGGATGTCCTCGGCGGTCAGCGGGGAGATCACCAGGTCGCCGGCGTCGTCGAGGCGGACCGGGCCGTCACCGGTGGCCAGGACCTGCTCGAGCTCGCCGAGCGCGCCGGTCAGCTCGTCGCCGACCGCGGCCAGCGCGACCGCCGGGTCGGCGGACTTGCCGACGAGCCCGCAGAACGACGCGCGCTGCAACGACCACTGATCGGCGGTGAGCAGGTAGGCGGCGGGGTCGGCGTAGCGGCGCGAGCCGGGCACGTACACGTCCCCGGTGCGCAGCCCGTCGCGGAGCCCGAGCAGGGTGCACAGCTCCCAGAAGTGCCGGTAGGCGCTGGTGTTCCCCGATGCGTGGGCCGCGTCGAGGTAGCCGCGCCAGCGCGTGGGCACGAATCCCGTCAGGGCACCGGCCGGGACCCGGCGGGCGCCGGTGGCGTTGAGCCCGCGCAGGATCTCCACCGCCGCGAGCAGCTCGGCCGCCGCGGTGCCGCCTGCGAACTCCACCGCGGCCAGGACCTGCGGGGTGAACTGCCGCAAGTACCCGTAGGACGACACGTCGAGCGCGCCGAGGTGGCCGTGATCGCGGGGAAGGCGGGGAACGGCTTGGGCCATCGCCGCCCGGATTCGTGTCCATCCGATCCGTTCACCCCGGAGCACGCTGCCGATGTCCTCGTCGGCAATCGTGGTGTCGGCGATGACGGCCAGCAGCTCGTCGAGCAGCGCCTGGCGGTCCTCGCCGGCCTTGCCCCGTTCGGCCAGCGCGTCGCGCATCGTGCGCTCGGCCTTGCCCTCGCGCGCCGACACCGCCTGGTCGAACAGGCTCACTACCTCGTCGAGCACGTCGGTTGCGGACTGGGCCACCAGCGTCAGCAGGATCGGGTAGCGGCGCTGCGGCTCCCGCCGCTCGAGGGCTTGGGCGGTCAGCCGGCGCCCGACCGTGGCCAGGAAGCGGCGCCGCTCGGCCGGCAGGACCGACAGATCCAGGGCGTCGGCGCCCAGCCCGCGCAGGAACTCCAGCTTCGTGACCTCGGCCTTGATCCCGGCTGGTGAGGCCTCGACCGGGGCGGTGCTCAGCCATCGCAGCCGGGTCATCCCGACCGCAGGATCGACCACCAGCAGCCCGTCGAGCCCGGCACAGCGCTGCGGCGTGAACTCGTGCGCGAGCCGGTCGTAGGTCTCTCGCTGGGCCTCTGCGCGGGCGTGCGCGACCCGCTCCAGCACGGTCACCGGGCCCGGCCGGATCACCTGTACCGAGATCAAGTACTCACACGCCAGCCGGAACAACAACGTCGGCGAGTCGTGCTCCATCGCCCGCGCCAACAGGAACTCGTCGAACTCCTTGAACTCCAGCGACGTCGGCACCCGCCAACCGCGGTACTGCGCTACCAGTCGTAGATGCTCGGTGCGGGTCTTCGCCCGCCGGCCGTAGTGCCGCAGCACGCCCGGATCGACGGCGAGCTGGTCAGCCAGCCGGGCGACCGCCACCGGTGGCGCGGCGGCGACGTCGTCGGGCACGAACCCCAGCCACGGCAGCGTGCACAACGCCACCGACAGACCCAACCGGTCCGCCGGTCCGCGGCCCCGGCCCGGGTCGACGAACGCGACATCCGCCGGCGCCAGCGTGAAGAACCGGAACAACTCCTCCCGGCCGATCTCCGGAACCCCCGCAGCCGCTCCAGCTCCTCGTCCGCGAACACCTGCGTCGCCAACCGCGACCTCCCCAGAGCAACCACCATCCGCAGCTCAGGAGGCTACTCAGCCGTATCCGCCCGATCTTCGGCGAGTACTACGGCGACCCCGACGTCGTCCGCGCCTTCCAATGGACGGCCAGCCGACAAAATGAGGCGTTCCGCCGCGTGCCGGGCGAACAGGCCGTGGCCCATCCAGCCGGCGTCATTCCCGCGTCCGACTTCACGATCTACCGATGCGCGGACGTCGCCGTGCACACCTGGGACCTCGCCCGGGCGATCGGCGCAGACGACGACCTCGGTCCGGTCCTAGTCAGCCAGGTACTTCAGCCCTACGTCGAGTGGGTCGACTCGCTGGACCTGGAACAGATGTACGCACCAGCGACACCAGTGGATGCTGATGCGCCGCAGCAGGACCGACTGCTCGCCCGCCTC
>NZ_JAHLEK010000029.1:0-29059 GCF_020131375.1 Pseudonocardia sp. ICBG1034 | reverse complement strand
CGGTGGCGCACTCGGCGAGCACGAAGCGGGTGTTCTGGAAGCTCATCAGGTTCTGACCGAACGCCTCCCGCTCCTTCACGTAGGCGATCGTCTCGCGGACTGCCGCGGTGGCGGCCGCGGCGCCGGCCACCGCGATGATCAGTCGTTCCTGCGGCAGTTGCTGCATCAGCTGTGCGAAGCCGCGTCCCTGGGTGCCGAGCAGGTTGCCCGCCGGGACCCGCATGCCGGAGAAGAACAGCTCCCGGTGTCCTGGCCGTGCTGGCCGATCTTGTCCAGCACGCGGCCGCGCTCGAAGCCCTCCAGGCCCTCGGTCTCGGCGACGATGAGGGACAGCCCCTTGCCGCCCTCGTCGTCCCCGGTGCGGGCGACGACGACCAGCAGGTCGCAGTGGGTGCCGTTGGAGATGAACGTCTTGGCACCGTCGATCACATAGTGGTCGCCGTCGCGGCGGGCGCGGGTGCGGACGCTTTGGAGGTCCGAGCCGGTTCCGGGTTCGGTCATGGCGATCGCGCCGACGAGGTCACCGGAGGCCATGCCGGGCAGCCAGCGCTGCTTCTGCTCCTCGGTACCGAACGCGTTGATGTAGTGCGCGACGATCGTGCTGTGGACCATGTTGGCCCAGGCGTCGTCACCGACGCGGGCCTGCTCCTCGGCGATGACGGCCTCATGGGCGAACGTCGCGCCGCCGCCGCCGTACTCCTCGGGGATGCTGATGCAGAGCAGCCCGGCCCGGCCGGCGGCCCGCCAGAACTCGCGGTCGACCATGTGCGCCGCCGCCCAGCGCTCCTGGTTCGGCACGACCTCCTTCGCGATGAAGGTGCGGGCGAGCCCGCGGAGGTCGTCGAGCTCCTGGGTGGCCCAGGGGGCGCGGTAGTCGTCGAGAATCATCGGATGCTCCCTCTCATCGGCCGGTGAAGGCTGGTGTGCGGCCCGCGGTGAAGGCGGACAGCCCCTCGCGGGCGTCGTCGGTGCCGAGCGCGCGCAGGAAGTTGTGGCGTTCGGTCGCCAGCCCTTCCCGCAGCGGCTGGTCGTGGGCTCGGCGGGCGGCGTCCGCGGCGAGTGCCACGGCGCGCGGCGCGTTCCCGGCGATGCGGCGGGCCAGCCCGATCGCGGCCGGGACGACCTCGTCATCGTCGACCACGTCGGCGACCAGCCCGGCGTCGCAGGCCCATGCGGCGTCGACCGCGTCGCCGGACAGCAGCATGCGCATCGCCTTGGCCTTGCCGACGGCGTGCACGAGCCGCTGCGTGCCACCGGCCCCGGGAATGACCCCGAGCTTGACCTCGGGGACGGCGAACCGGGCCGAATGGCCGGCGATCGCGATGTCGCAGGCCAACGCCAGCTCGCACCCGCCGCCGTACGCGATGCCGCGCACGGCCGCGACCGTCGGTGTCGGGTAGTCGGTGAGGACGTCGAAGAGCCGGTCGAACGGCAGCTCGTCGGTCGGCGCGGCGCCGATCATGGCCGGGACCTCGGCGATGTCGGCGCCGGCGCAGAACGCCGGGCCGGCGCCGGTGACGACCACGACGCGCACATCCGGGTCGGCGGCCGCGTCGGTGAGCCGGCCGGTCAGCTCGGCGACCAGGTCGCGGCCGAGCGCGTTGTAGGACCCGACGTGCTCCAGCGTGAGCAGTGCGACCGGGCCGTGCCGCTCGGCGGAGACCAGGGTCTCGGTGGGCTGCTCAGTCATCGGTACCGCCGTAGTGACCGGCCCACGTCGTGCGGATGGTCTTCTTGTCGCACTTGCCGACGCTGGTGCGGGGGATCTCGCTGACCGTGATGAAGGACTCCGGCAGCTGCCAGGACGCGAACGCCGACGACAGGTGCGCATGCAGGTCCGCGAGCGTCACCTCGTGCCCGGGGGTCGGGACGATGAGCACGAACGGCCGCTCCTGCCACTTGGGGTGCGGCAGCCCGACGACCGCCGCCTGGGCGACGGCGGGGTGGCCGGCCAGCAGGTTCTCCATGTCGATGGAGGAGATCCACTCGCCGCCGCTCTTGATCACGTCCTTGAGCCGGTCGGTGACCTTGAGGTAGCCGTCCGGGTCGATCGTGCCGACGTCGCCGCTGCGCCACCAGCCGCCCGTGAAACGGTCGTCGGCATCGGCCATGTTGTGATAGCGCGTGGTGATCCACGGGCCGCGCACACAGATCTCGCCCTGGGCGACGCCGTCGTGCGGGACGTCCTCGCCGGCCGCGTCGACGAGCCGGACGTCGACCAGGGTGGCGGGGAGCCCCTGCTTGCGCTTGAGCTCGAGCAGGTCGTCACCGGACAGCCGGGCACGCACGCCCGGCTTGTACCGGTTCATGGTGACCAGCGGCGTGGTCTCGGTCGCGCCGTAGGCGTGCACGATCTCCGCGCCGGTCAGCTCGGCGAAGCCGCGCATCAACGACAGCGGCGGCTCGGTCGCGCCCGACATCATCCGCAGCCGTCCCAGGTCGGGCTTGTCCTCGAGCGAGCGGATGTAGTCCAGCATCGGCCCGAAGATCGCGGGAGCACCGTTGGTGACGGTCACGTCCTCGGCGATCAGCGCGTCGGTGAGCGGCCTGGTGTCCTCGGCCGTGTACCGGCCCGGCAAGACGATCTTGTTGGCGGTCAGGGTGGCCGCCTGCGGCAGGCCCCAGGCCTGTCCGTGGAACATCGGCGTGATCAGCATCGTGCAGTCGTCGAGGGTCATGCCGATGTTCGTGGCGAGCGAGAAGGAGTGCAGGCAGATCGCGCGGTGCGAGTAGTAGACGCCCTTCGGCCGGCCGGTGGTGCCGGTCGTGTAGCAGGCGCCGTAGGCGGAGCGTTCGTCGATCTCCGGCCAGTCGATCCGGGGCGCCGCGGCAGCGACGAGGTCCTCGTAGTGGTGCACGTTCGGCAGCGTCGTGCTGATCTGGTCGAGCGGCTTGTCCGTCAGCACGACCCACGCGGTGACGTCGGGCAGCATCGGGGCCACGGCCTCGGCGACCGGCAGCAGCGTCTCGTCCACGCAGACGATCGAGGTCCCGCTGTCGGCGACGACGAAGGAGAGGTCCTCGGGCCCCAGGCGCAGGTTGAGCTGCACCATCACCGACCCGAGACCGGGGATCGCCCAGTAGAGCTCGTAGTGACGGCGGCTGTTCCAGTCGAGGATGCCGACCCGGGTGGCCGGGCCGGCGCCGAGGCCGGCCAGGGCGTTCGCCCCGCGCACGATGCGGTCGTAGGCGTCGGCGTAGGTGTAGCGGCCCCAGCCGCCGTCCGGGAGCCGGTAGACGATCTCGCGGTCGCCGTGGGTCCGGGCGGCGTGCCGGATCAGGGTGGTGGTGTTGAGCTGGACGTCGTCGCCCATCGTGGACGGGTATCCGGTCACGACGGTGCGGGTGGGTGCCGGCACGAGGGACTCCTTCGTCGGTGCGCGGGTGGGGTCAGGGGAGGCGTTCGATGACGGTGGCGTTGGCCATGCCGGCGGCTTCGCAGACGGTGAGTAGGCCGTAGCGGGCCTCGCGACGCTCCAGCTCGTCGAGGAGCTGGGTGAGCAGGCGTCCGCCGGTCGAGCCGAGCGGGTGGCCGATCGCGATCGAGCCGCCGTTCACGTTGAGCTGGTCGTCCGGGTAGCCGAACTCGTCGCGCCAGAGCATCGGGACGGGCGCGAACGCCTCGTTGACCTCGGCCAGGTCGATGTCAACGATCGTCAGCCCGGCCCGGTCGAGCGCGGCGCGGGTGGCGGCGAGGATCGCGGTGAACTGCAGAACCGGGTCGTCGGCGGCGACCGCCATCGACACGATCCGCGCCCGCGCCCGCAGGCCCACCGCCTCCGCGTACGACCGGTCGGCGACGAGCAGCGCGGCGGCGCCGTCGCTGATCTGGGACGAGTTCGCGGCGGTGATCGCGCCCGCCGGGTCGAAGACCGGCGTCAACGTGGCCATCCGCTGCCGGTCGGGCGCGGCGCGGATGCCCTCGTCGCGGGTCATCGGGCCGTCGACGCCCTCCAGCGGCACGAGCTGCGCCGCGAAGTGCCCGGCGTCGGTCGCCGCGGCGGCCCGCTGGTGGCTGCGGACGGCGAAGTCGTCGAGCTGGTCGCGGGTGTAGCCCCACTTGGCGACGACCAGCTCGGCGGACGGACCCTGGGCAGGCAGGTTGCCCTCGAACCGGGCGAGCGCCCGCTCGCCGTACCACTCGCCCCGCGGCCCGCTCGGGTCGAACAGCGGACCGAGATCGACCCGCGACATCGACTCGACACCGGCGCCGATCGCGACGTCGTACTCGCCGGAGCGCACGCCCTGCGCCGCGAAATGGACCGACTGCTGACCGGAGCCGCACTGCCGGTCCAGGGTGGTGCCGGGCAGACCGATCGGCAGCCCGGCGCCGAGCAGCGCGGTGCGGGCGACGTTGCCGGTCTGCTCGCCGCGTTGCAGGGCGCAGCCCACGATCACGTCGGCCAGCGAGTCCGGGGCCACGCCGGTGCGGTCGACGAGGTGGGTGAGGGTGTGCGCGAGCAGGTCGACCGGGTGCCAGTCGCGCAGCTGCCCGCCGCGCTTGCCGACCGGGGTGCGGACGGCGTCGACGATCACGGCTTCTCGGGTCATGCGGCGTCTCCTGTCAGCGGGTGCGGGAATCCTTCACGTTCCTCAGCCATCCAGGGCCCCCCGGAGCCGGTGCTTGAGGATCTTGCCGGACGGGTTGCGCGGCACGGCGCCGATCGTGAGCTCCCGCGGGAGCTTGTAGCCGCTGAGATGCGTGCGGCCGTACTCGCGCAGCTCGTCGAGCGTGAGCGTGGCGCCCGGGGCGAGGTCGACGACGGCGACGGCGATCTCGCCGTACTCCTCGCTCCGGCGCCCGACGACGGCCAGGTCGCCGACCGCGGGGTGTGCGGCGAGGACACCCTCCACCTCCGCGGAGTAGACGTTGGCCCCGCCGGTGATGATGAGGTCCTTCAGGCGGTCGACGAGGGTGATGTAGCCGTCCTCGTCGATCCGGGCGAGGTCGCCGGTGTGGACCCATCCGTCGCGCACGGTCTCGGCGGTCGCCTCCGGCTTGCGCCAGTAGCCCTTCATCATCGACTCGCCGCGCATGATCATCTCGCCGACGGTGCCCGGCTCGACGTCGTTCCCGCTCGGGTCGACGATCCGCACCTCGGTGTTGGGCACCGCGACCCGACCGCTGGCCTCCGGGCGCGCGACGACGTCGTCGTGGTGCAGCAGGATGCCGCCCGGGCCGCCCTCGGTCTGGCCGCACGCCTGCACGATCCAGGCGTCGGGCAGCGCTGCGACCAGGGCCTCGGCGGTGCGGGCGGGCATCGGTGCGGCGCCGTAGAGGCAGATCCGCAGGCGCGAGAGATCGCGAGCGGCGAGGTCCGGCAGCCGCAGCAGGTGGGTGTACATCGTCGGGACGCCGAAGAAGAACGTGATCCGCTCGCGGGCGAGGGTGTCGGCCACCGTGGCCGGTTCGAACGCCGGGAGGATCACGTGGGTCGCTCCGAGCATCACCCCGTTCAGTAGCAGCATGTTGAGGCTCGCCGAGTGGTACAGCGGTGCGACGTGCAGCATCCGCTCCCCGTCCCGCAGACCCATGCCGATGCTGGAGTTGATCCCGACCCACAGCACCCGGCGATGGTCGAACAGTGCCCCCTTGGGCCGCCCGGTGGTCCCGGACGTGTAGATGATCAGAGCGTCGTCGTCCTCGGAGACCTCGACGTGGGTGGGCCGGGCGGCGTGGTCCCGGGCGGCCGCGCGGACGTCCTCGTATCCCTCGACGGTGCCCAGCGCCAGCGGCTCCGCGTCGCCCGTCCGGTCGGGCAGCGAGTGCCACGCCCGGACGCCGTCGGCGACCTCGGGCCCGAACAGCAGGAGCCGGGCCCCGGTGTCGGTGACCAGGTAGTCGATCTCCGTCGGTGCCGAGCGCGGGTTGATCGGCACCACGATCGCGTCCAGGCGGAGTCCGGCGTAGACGGCGACGACGAACGCGTCGCTGTTGCCGGCCAGCAGGAGCATGCGGTCGCCCTGCTCGAGACCACGCCCGGCCAGCTCGGCCGCCAGCTCGTCCACCGCGCGGTCCAGCTCGGCGTAGGTGAGCGCCACGTCGCCGAACTGCACGGCGACCCGGTCGGGACAGCGGCGGGCGGTGCGGGCGAGGACGCCGGCGAGGGTGGTCATCGCATCTCCTGGAGGGTGTCGTCGACGGTGGGCCCGACCGAGACGATCGGGATGTCGAGCTCGTTGCCGAGCTCCTGCCAGTGCGTGCTGTCCGCCGTGGCGAACCGCGCGGCGAGCTCGGTACGGGTGCGGCCGACGGCGTCACCCAGCCGCGCGACGAAGTGCGGCTCGACCGCGCCGACGGCGACGTATCCGTCGGTCGTCGGGTAGATCCCGTACCCGGGGCTCCCCCCGCCGAGCACGTCGCCGGGCCCGGTCAGCCCGTGCCGCACGCCGGCGGCCGCGTCCCGGGCGACCCGGTCGAGCACGACCGGCTGGTGCACCGCGGCACCGCTGCGATCACGCAGGCGCAGACCAGCGACGGCGGCGAGGGCGGCCCGCTCCCCGCCGAGGAGGTCCGCGACCGGGACGGTTGGGACTGCCGGCGGCTGCAGCGTGCCGTGCGCGGCCTGGTAGGTCAGGTCGTGCCCGGCCTCGCCGGCGCGCTCGCCGTCGTAGCCGACGATCTCGACGTGCACCAGCCGGTGACGGCTCACGCTCTCGCGCAGGCCCAGCCGGTCCAGTGCCGCCGGGCGCATCGCGGTGAGCAGGACGTCGGCCGTCGCGAGCCGCTGCTCGAGCCGCTCGCGGTCGGGCGCGTCGCGCAGGTCGAGGGGCACGACCTGCTGCCGGGCGGTCAGCTCGCGGTACCAACCAGGCGCCGCGACCTGCAACGCGTCCCCGGCCGGCGGCTCCACCTTGACGACGTCGGCGCCGAGGTCGGCGAGCCGTGCCGCGGCCACCGGGCCCGGGACGTTCACCGCCAGCGACACCACGCGCACGCCGTCCAGCGGCGCGGCCGCCCCTCGGTCCACGTCGTCTCCCATCCTCGAAAATGACTATACATACGTACAGTAACCTAGGTGAAGCGTATAGTTCGCGGTGTGATCGACACAAGGGGCGGGGTCGTACTATGCGTGCCGTGACGGTGCAAGCCCGGTTGGCGACATGAGCGAGCGATCGCGGCCGCGCCGGACCGAGGACCTCACGGCCCGGGCACGGATCCGTCACGCCGCGCTGGAGCTGTTCGCGGAGCGCGGGGTGGCGGGCACGCCGATGCGCGCCGTCGCGGCCCGGGTGGGGGTCACGGTCGGGCTGATCGTCCACCACTTCGGCACGAAGGAAGCGCTGCGTGAGGCGGTCGAGCTCGACATCGTCGACCGGTTCGCCGACGCGATCCTGTCCGCGCCGGCGGACGGCTCGGGTGCGGATGTGGCCGCGGCCCGCGACCGTGCCGTGGCCGCCATGCTCGCGGAGAGCCCGGCCGTCGTGGACTACCTGCGGCGCGCGGTCTTGGACCCGCACGGCGAACGCGGCGACCTCGTCAGCAAGCTCAGCGCGCTGGCCGCGGACCAGGTGGGCGAGCTGCGCCGCCGTGGCCTCGCCTCACAGCGCAGCACGATCGGCGAGCAGGTCCTGACGATCATGATCAGGCAGCTGGGGCAGGTGTTCCTGCAGCCGCTCGCCGACCGGATCATCGACGAGTTCGGCGAGAGTTCGGACGACGCGCCGTCGCCCCTGATTGTCGTGCGCCTGGAGCACCGAATCGACACGTTCCCCGGTCAGTGAACCCGCGACGCCTGGAGACGTCCGGGCGCGCGGCCGCGGTCAAGTCGCATTGCGACTCCGTCACGGCTGGCTCTGGTTCTGGCGGTCAGGAGGACCCCGCCGCGTGACCGCCAGCGTTCACTGAGCGTCCCGCAAAGCGATCGGCTTACGGCACACTTTTGGACTCGCTGCTCGGCTGGCTGCGCCCGGCTTGTGAACGATCAGAACAGGGTGTCGCGCACGCGCAGCGGCCGGTACCCGGTGGGGTCGAGCTGGGCCAGCTCGCCATCGATGTCGACGTCGATCGTGCCGAAGAAGTTGATGTTCTCGCTGTGCGCCGGCGAGATGTGCGCGAGCACCTCATCGTCGATGCGCCGGCCCGCCGCGCGCATCGACTCCACCGCCAGGCCGTAGTACTCGGTCGTCCAGGCCACGACGGCGTTGGTGACCAGGGTGAGACACCACGCCTGCTCGGTCTGGGCCTGCAGCTGTCGGGCACGCACGGTTCCCTCGTGGGCGTAGAGCAGGTCGCGCTTGAGCGCGTGCAGCGACTCGCCCTTGTTGAGCTGACGAGAGATCCTGCGCCGGTAGGTCGGGTCGGACAGGTAGCGGGCGGCGTAGATCGTGCGCCGCAGCGCCCCGTACTCCTTGAGCGCGGCGGCCAGCGCGTTCTGCCGAGACGACGCCGAGAGTTCCCGACGATCAGCGACGCGGTGGCGTGCCCGAACTTCAGCGACCCGGCCAGGCGCAGCAGGTCGTCCCAGTGCTCGGCGATCAGCTCGACGTTCACCCGCCGGGTGAGCAGCGGCCCGACGTGGGGGTAGTCGGTCTCGGCGCGGGCCTTCGCGGCGATCCGGTGCAGCGTGATCTTGCCCAGGTCCCGGATCCGGGGCGAGAGCTGCAGGCCGAGCAGGTCGAACAGGCCGAAGTTGACCAGGGTGACGCCGTGGGTGTCGGTGGCGTGCTCGGTGATCGGGGTGTCGGTGGCGTTGCCGAGGATCTCGTCGAGCACGTAGTGGGCCTCGCGCTTGGTCGCGACGATGATCTTCGTGCCGTAGGTGGTGTGCTGGTCGGTGACGTGGGTGTAGGTCGAGAGGACCTGCCCGCCGTGGATGGTCATCTCCCGCCCGGTCGTCGTCTTGCCCCGCACCGGGAACCGCTGCCCGCCCGAGGAGGACAAGGTGCCGGTGCCGAACACCTCGGCCAGGGGCATCCGCTGGTGGTGGTCGATGATCGCGAGGTTCGCCGCGCGCAGCGTCTCCTCGCGCACGTACCACTCGGCGGTCCAGGCGAGGATGTCGTAGGAGATCCCGCACGCATCGGCCATCCGGGTCAGCCCGAGGTTGGTGGAGTGGCTGAGCAGCACCGCGATCAGGTTCCGCTTCAACTCCGGAGAACGGGTCTGCTTCCCGCCGGCGTGGGTGAAGCAGTCCAACAACCCGATCCGCCCGTCGAGCTCGATCAGCAGCGACACGATCGGCGCGAACGGCAACATGTCGGTGAGCTCGGCCTTGAGCGCGACCGCCTCGCCGGGGATGTCCTCGGCGGTCAGCGGGGAGATCACCAGGTCGCCGGCGTCGTCGAGGCGGACCGGGCCGTCACCGGTGGCCAGGACCTGCTCGAGCTCGCCGAGCGCGCCGGTCAGCTCGTCGCCGACCGCGGCCAGCGCGACCGCCGGGTCGGCGGACTTGCCGACGAGCCCGCAGAACGACGCGCGCTGCAACGACCACTGATCGGCGGTGAGCAGGTAGGCGGCGGGGTCGGCGTAGCGGCGCGAGCCGGGCACGTACACGTCCCCGGTGCGCAGCCCGTCGCGGAGCCCGAGCAGGGTGCACAGCTCCCAGAAGTGCCGGTAGGCGCTGGTGTTCCCCGATGCGTGGGCCGCGTCGAGGTAGCCGCGCCAGCGCGTGGGCACGAATCCCGTCAGGGCACCGGCCGGGACCCGGCGGGCGCCGGTGGCGTTGAGCCCGCGCAGGATCTCCACCGCCGCGAGCAGCTCGGCCGCCGCGGTGCCGCCTGCGAACTCCACCGCGGCCAGGACCTGCGGGGTGAACTGCCGCAAGTACCCGTAGGACGACACGTCGAGCGCGCCGAGGTGGCCGTGATCGCGGGGAAGGCGGGGAACGGCTTGGGCCATCGCCGCCCGGATTCGTGTCCATCCGATCCGTTCACCCCGGAGCACGCTGCCGATGTCCTCGTCGGCAATCGTGGTGTCGGCGATGACGGCCAGCAGCTCGTCGAGCAGCGCCTGGCGGTCCTCGCCGGCCTTGCCCCGTTCGGCCAGCGCGTCGCGCATCGTGCGCTCGGCCTTGCCCTCGCGCGCCGACACCGCCTGGTCGAACAGGCTCACTACCTCGTCGAGCACGTCGGTTGCGGACTGGGCCACCAGCGTCAGCAGGATCGGGTAGCGGCGCTGCGGCTCCCGCCGCTCGAGGGCTTGGGCGGTCAGCCGGCGCCCGACCGTGGCCAGGAAGCGGCGCCGCTCGGCCGGCAGGACCGACAGATCCAGGGCGTCGGCGCCCAGCCCGCGCAGGAACTCCAGCTTCGTGACCTCGGCCTTGATCCCGGCTGGTGAGGCCTCGACCGGGGCGGTGCTCAGCCATCGCAGCCGGGTCATCCCGACCGCAGGATCGACCACCAGCAGCCCGTCGAGCCCGGCACAGCGCTGCGGCGTGAACTCGTGCGCGAGCCGGTCGTAGGTCTCTCGCTGGGCCTCTGCGCGGGCGTGCGCGACCCGCTCCAGCACGGTCACCGGGCCCGGCCGGATCACCTGTACCGAGATCAAGTACTCACACGCCAGCCGGAACAACAACGTCGGCGAGTCGTGCTCCATCGCCCGCGCCAACAGGAACTCGTCGAACTCCTTGAACTCCAGCGACGTCGGCACCCGCCAACCGCGGTACTGCGCTACCAGTCGTAGATGCTCGGTGCGGGTCTTCGCCCGCCGGCCGTAGTGCCGCAGCACGCCCGGATCGACGGCGAGCTGGTCAGCCAGCCGGGCGACCGCCACCGGTGGCGCGGCGGCGACGTCGTCGGGCACGAACCCCAGCCACGGCAGCGTGCACAACGCCACCGACAGACCCAACCGGTCCGCCGGTCCGCGGCCCCGGCCCGGGTCGACGAACGCGACATCCGCCGGCGCCAGCGTGAAGAACCGGAACAACTCCTCCCGGCCGATCTCCGGAAACCCCCGCAGCCGCTCCAGCTCCTCGTCCGCGAACACCTGCGTCGCCAACCGCGACCTCCCCAGAGCAACCACCATCCGCAGCTCAGGAGGCTACTCAGCCGTATCCGCCCGATCTTCGGCGAGTACTACGGCGACCCCGACGTCGTCCGCGCCTTCCAATGGACGGCCAGCCGACAAAATGAGGCGTTCCGCCGCGTGCCGGGCGAACAGGCCGTGGCCCATCCAGCCGGCGTCATTCCCGCGTCCGACTTCACGATCTACCGATGCGCGGACGTCGCCGTGCACACCTGGGACCTCGCCCGGGCGATCGGCGCAGACGACGACCTCGGTCCGGTCCTAGTCAGCCAGGTACTTCAGCCCTACGTCGAGTGGGTCGACTCGCTGGACCTGGAACAGATGTACGCACCAGCGACACCAGTGGATGCTGATGCGCCGCAGCAGGACCGACTGCTCGCCCGCCTCGGCAGGACGCCACGACCAGGAAGCTAGCTGTGTCACCGGCGCCGGTAGGCGTGCCGAGTGCGCCAGGCGCGTTGAATCTCCCAGCGCGACCGGCCCCACTCGGCGTAGGTGCGCCCGCACAGGAACCCCCCGAACAGCAGGCCCAGACCTCCGAGCACCAGTACTGCTTCTGGTACGAGCACGGCTCCCACCTCCTCGTCCTGTGGTACCGCACGGCACCGACAACGAGGGCCCGCCGAAGCGGGCCCTCGTCGTTCGTTCGCCGTCACGCGTCGCTGTCGTCGCCGAACACCATCCGCCCCGCCGGGACGCGCCGAAGCCGGCCAATGGCCGACCAGCCGGTCATCACCGCCACCAGCACCGCGGCTACAACGATCGGGACGGCGAACAACGCGCTCGACATCAGTACTGCCAGCACCAGCACCGCCGCCCAGACCGCGAGCGCGCCACCCAGCACCGGCAGATGGACCCGCCACGCCGGGGCTGTCGGTGTGGCCACCGGACGAGCCCGCCCCGCGGTGGAAGTACTGGAAGTACCGCCTCGGCGCGGTTCCTCGTCTCCCCACCGGCTCCGCTCGCTGGTCTCCGACCATGGCCAGGGTTGTTCGTCGGCCCGCGCCGCACCGCCCCACCCTGGCCACGCCTCCGCGTCCACCTCGGCGCCGAGCAGCACATCACGCGCAGCCGCTACCTCCCGAAATGCCGCGGCCGAGCCGGTCGGTCGATCGGGGTGCACCTCCTGTGCGCGTCGCCGAAACGCTGCCCGCACCGCGTCAGGGCTCGCACCGGGCGCGAGTCCCAACACCGCCGACGCTCGTTCCATCGTGACCCGCCCTGTCATCGAGCCCACCCCTCCGGACCGGGCCAGCCCGTCCACTGCTCGGGGCCCGGTTCATCCGCACGCTGGGCCGCTGGCGGCGGGTCCCAACCAGCGTCCGGGTCGGTCGGCCCGGCCCCGGCGGTGGCCCGCTCCATCGCACCGTCCAGCTCTCGATTCGACAGCCGTTCCCCCTCCACACGGGGAGCCTGCTGCTGCTCATCGGCCAGCTCCGCACCGTCGGCCGCGAGCGCGGGCAGCTTCGTCGGCGGCACATAGCCCCACGTCACCGCTCCCGACCCGCCGGTAGCGAACAGCGCGAACTCACCGACGCCGAGATGCCGCACCCGGTCCGGCGGCAGCAAGAACTGATCTTGCACTCGTGCCGAAGGGCCCCCGCCATCGTCGCCGCCGAGCTTGCGGGTGGCTTCCAACCGGCGCCGCGACCCGGCCATCATCGAGAACGGCTCGGGCGCGCTGGTCTGCATGACCACCTTCGTCCCCAGATCGCCCAGCAGCCGGTTGCGCAGGTCGTCGGTGGCGCCGAACCCTTCCCAGGTCTGGGCCGAGACCACGACGCGGCCGCCCATCGCACGTACGCGCTCCACCACCTCGTGCAGCGCCAACGCCTCAGAGACCGCGCTGAACTCGTCGAGGACGAACAGCACCTCACGCGGGTTCTGCGCCAGCTCGGTCAACAACAGCTCGACCAACACGCGGGCCTTCGCCATCGCCTCGTTCCGCGCGACCGTGCCCGGGATCGTGCAGTACAACGCATCAAGGTCACTCAACGGCATCCCGGCGTCGAAATCCCGTCCCAGCGTCTCGAACCGCTCCTTGTACAGCAGCCACGCATCATTGATCGCTGACCCACCGCGGCCGGCCCCCTTGGCCAGCGCCTTGATCTCGTCCAGCTCCTCCGACCGGCCCTCCCACGCGGCCCGCAGCCATCGCGGGTCGAACCGCTCGACCAGCTCGGGCCCACAGCTCGGGGTCGGCTGGTCCGGGGCTAGGCACACCAGCTGCAGCAGCCGCCGCCGCTGCCGGGCGTAGTACGGGTGCTCCTCGCGCTCGCGCGCGATCGCATCCAGGCTCTCCACCAGGTCCCGGCCCGGCATCTGCCACATGTCCAGCCGACCCCAGAACGGCCACGCCAGGGTGCGGTCGGACGCGATCCCGAGTGCCTGAAACGCCTCGCACCACGCCTCAGCGTCCGCCCCGGCGTCGACGCCACCTTTGGCGTCGATGAAGATGCACAGCGGTCGGGGGTTCGGCGAGCCAGCCAGAATCTGGCTCGACGGGCCCCCGGCCCCGCTCCCGGCCTGGTTCCGCGCCTGCCGCGTCGGCGCCCACTGCGCTTCCAGCCAGGCCAGCGCCAGGCGGCGCAGAAACCAGGTCTTGCCCGACCCGGTGATCCCGACAACCGCGAGGTGCTGGGCCAGGCGCTCCGGTGCCAGCGTCACCCACCACGGGTGGCGGGCCGACAGCATGTCCCACACGCTCGGCCGTAGCCGGGTTTCCTCCTCGATCCGCTGCCCCAGCACCAGCCCGTGCCCATTCACGCGGTCCGCCGCCACGAGCGGCGTGTGGTTGCGCTGGCCGCGCCGTCGCGCGGACCGGGACCGGTGCAGCGTCTGGCGACGCTCGAACCGCTCCCCGCGCTCCTGGCTGCGACCCGAGCGGCGCGTGGTCTCTACGCTCCACCAGCCGATCCACGCCAGGATCAGCCCGGCCAGGATCTCCAACACCAACGTGTCGGCGAGCCCGGTCCAGTCCCCGCCGACGATCCGCTCGTAGCCGGTGCGCCACGCCTCGATCGGCGACCGCACCACCGCCCCGGCCAGCACGCACACCGACCAGCCCAACACCAGGTTCCGGATGCGGGATGCCGGCCACCCCATCCACCACACCCACCACATCACCAGCCCGGCCACCACCAGGGCAGGCCCGGACAGCACCAGCAACGCCACCCCGAACCCGACCACGACGCCCCAGAGCGGGGTCCCGCGGAACGGGTTGATCGGCGGCGGATTCGGGATCTGGATCGGCAGCCAGTCCCGCACACCTAGCAACGCCACACTCTCCACCTCCATCACCAGCAGGTTCACCACTGCGCCTCCAACGCCAGCGGCACGTCGTCAATGGCTTCCACCCGGACCCGCCGGTCCGGGGTTCGGCTCTGCTCGACGGCCGCGAGCACGTCACGAACGGCGGCCCGCGTCGTCAGGTACTGCACCCCGCACCACATGCCGGTCTCGGCAGCACGCCGCGTGCTCTGCCCGATCACCTCGTGCACCACCTCCGCCGTCCGGCGCTGCCCCTTCGGGGTCAACTCGACCTCGACCAGCACCTCGCGATCGGGGCGGCCCTCGCTGCTCCGCAGCACGTACTGACCATCCACCAGATGGCCGACACTTTGTCCCGCCGCCCGGAACCCCGAGCCCGCCCGCAGCAGCCGCTCACTGGTCCAGCCCTCGACGCCGGGGCCGAATCCCAACCACAACCGCACCGCCGCCACGGCTCGCGTGTGCGCCGCGATACCCGGCGACGGCGACCAGTCGCCCAGCCGCTCCCGATCCAGATACGCCCGCGCTGTGGCCTGCGTCGGCGCCACCCACGTCGGCCCCGGCACCGGTGTCCCCGTCTTGACCCACCCCGCCCGCTTCCAGCGGCGCACCACCTCATACGTCCGCGTCCGTGTCGTCCCGAGCAGTTGCGCCACCAGATCCAACGGCGCCCCGTACTGCTCGGCCAGCCACGTCAAGGCCGCTGCGTCTCTCGGCGTCAATCGTGGCCCAATATCCGACCTCTGCGCCCGCTCGCTACTCACAGCACTGTCCTCGATTCCCCGACCATCACATCCGAAACATCACCAGCACTCACCATCGCACTATCACACCGTGACCATCTCTCACACTTCCTAATATCTCCATTCCTTTTGTTTTTGTAGTTTGTTTTTGCTTTTGACTTTGTCTTTTGTCTTTTGTCTTTTGCCTTCTTTATGCCCCTGTACTCCTACCTCTCCTCTCCACTCTTCTGTTCTTTCAGTTCTAACCCCAACCCGACCACTCACAGAGCAGCCCCCGCACCCACGCGCCACTCCGGTCGCGGAGCGGGTGGAGTGGCGCGTGGGTGCGGGGGCTGCGGACCCAACCACTACCTGCATAAACCCAACGATACCCCCACTAAACCCCTGGTTTAGGGGGGGGGACAAGAGTACAGGGGGATAATGTAGGCATAGGGGTAGTTTATTGGTACCTGTTCCGGTACGGAACAGGCCGTTCGGGTGAGGACGTGAGAGGCGAGGCCGGCCACCGCCTGAGGGGTTGGGGTGCGCGCACGAACTCAACAACGGGCAGGCCCCCGGCCTGCCCGTAATTGCCAGTCCGGCGGGGTGCAGAGGCTCGCGGGTCAAGGATCGCGCTTGCGCGACGAGCGTCAGCGAGCTTGTCCTTGAGGCGTGAGAGGCACCCCGCGCACAATTCGTGCGCGCACCCCAACCCCGGACCGGTGCTCGTCCTCACGGCCTGCACCGGCGGGTTCTCATGTGTGATCGCAGCTTTGCTGTATCGACGATGCGCCATCATGCGACTGCACCCCGCCGCCGGTTCTGATAACGCCGGGAAAACAGTTCTCGCGCCTGGGCTCGGGTCGCTGCGCTCGCGACCGGTCCACGGCTCTGCTCCTCATCGCCGAGCGTCGCCGCGAGTGCAGCGGCACGGCGACGACGCTGCTCGGGATCGACGGAGACGAGTGAGGGCGGTAGAGCCGCGGCCCTGCCCCGCCATGGCGTGAGGCGGTGCCCGATCAGGGCCAACGGGTCCCGTGCCCCTCGCACGGCGTCTCCGCGCGACTGGTCCGGGGCGTCTGGGTGATGGTCCAGCGCGTACAGCAGCGCAGAGACACACCAGCCCGCGCGCCACCAGCCAGCTAGCAGCGCTGTGGCTCGCCACAGCGGAACGCGACCGCTGAGCCCGGTCCGGTCCAGCACGGTCGCGGTTGCTGCCCGCCGCTCGGGTCCGGTCCGGGTCTGGTCCCGGCCTGGCCATGGTCGGGATTGTCGCGAAGCGTGGTTTCGGCCCTCGTGCGCAAGGGGTTGAGTGCTTACGCAAGATGCGGGGGGGTTGCCAATTTGCTCCACACCCTGGCCGTCGGCCACTCGCCGTGGACGCGGCAGCGGCACACCGGCCACGGCCGTCACGACGTACGCCGGCGCCCGGTTCACCCGGGTGCCGAGAAACTGCGCTGTAGCGCCGCGCTCGACACAGACCAAGACCCCAACCCGAGTCGCCCATGCGATGACTCGACTCACCGTCCGGAGGCTGGCCCCGGCCCGCTCAGCGGCCGTCGCACGAGTCACTCCGGAGATCAGCCCACTGCGCCAGTCCATCGCCTCAACCAGCGTCCGCAGAACCGCGGTCGCCACGCGGCGCCGATCGGCGCGCCACAGCTCGGTGTCCACGGCTCGGTCGATGAGCTCACGAGCGGCGACCTGGTCGATGACGACCACCTGACCAGGCGGCACACGGCCACGCCATCCGGGATGCACAGCGAACCGGCCCGCAGCCACCCGCCGGGCAGCCCGGCGCCGGCCATACTCGGACCGACGACTCGTTGGGTGGGCCCGACTCGACGTGCAAGGCCCCGGCCGCGCGGGTACGTGCGTAGTAGAAACGGCTCGGCTAGACTTGGGCACGCGAAAGCGCCCCTTCTCTTTGGCTGGGAGAGGGAACCGCCCCGGTTCGCCGGGGCTACGGCGTCACGGCGGCTGGCAGGCCACGTGACGCACAGGAATCACGGGGTGGCCCCGGCAAGGGCCACCCCGTTCCTATGTCAGGACGCCTGAGGCACCGGCAGCTCCTCTTGAGCCGAGCCAGAGGCCTTCGGCTGGCAGTAGTCAGGGACTGGCCGCCCAAGCGACTCAGCCACCATGCGAGTGATCACCGCAGACACCGGCAGCTCCTCCCGCTGGGCGATCTCCTGAACCTCGTTCCACAGGTCCTCGCGCAGACGCACCATCGTCGGCCGCCGCTCACCGAGATGCTTGCGACCGCCTTTCCGTGGCGAATCAGTCATGGTCCGTAGTCATAGCCGATCACAGGGGTAGTCGTCGCGCGACGCGCCGAACACGAAACGGTTTCGACGTAACTGAACCCCTATGCCTCCGGCGGCCCCTCCGGGGAGGGCCTCAGCTCCAGGATGAGGGGGCAGGGTGTGGTCATCCCGTCACATCGACGCACCAAGGAGCAACCAGGCCGGGTGGCTGGAGGCAACCGGAACCCCGTGGTTGCCTCCAGCCACCCGGCCTGGTCGGGCAGAGCCCGCCGATGCGACGGGATGACCACACAGGCACAGCCGTGACGGGGCGGTACTACCCGCCGCCGCATGTCATGCTGCCGCCGACTCCTTCCTGACGCGGTCGATCAGCACGCGGGCCCTGGCGGTCGTGACGCCCAGCTCGGCGGCGACAGTGCCCCGGCCCCGCCCGCGCGCGACTATCCGGCGGACCTCCGCCAGCTCCTCCGCGTCCTCCACCGTCCCGGCGCCCTCGGGCACCGGATGCTGGTCGGTCACATCGTCGAGGTAGCCGATGGCGATCTGCCCCGCCGCAATCTCAGTAGCCACCGGAGACTCAGTAACAACCTGATTCTCAGTAGATACCTGATTCTCAGTAGATACAGGAACTACTGACAGGCGTTCCACGGCTGGCCGCCGTTCTGTCCAGGCTCGGGCGATCAGGTGCACGGTCACGATCAGACCGAGCGGCGCGACGATCCCGAACCAGCCATAGGCGGCAACGCCGCCGATGCCGGTCACCGTGGACGCCATCCCGACCGCAGCAGCGGCTTCGAGTCGCAGCCGCGGGTCCGTCATCCAGATCCACGTACCGGCCACAGCGACCACTTCCAACAGGCCCACAGCAAAAGGGTGCGCCCAGCCGGGCACTCCGACCCGCGCGGCGAGCGCGACCGTCGACGACGCCGACAGCACCAGCGCGCACAGGATCGCGGCTCCGACCAACACCGTCTGACAACAGCGCTTCACTCGCAGACCACCGCCCCGGCAATCCAGTCGAGCCAGGCGGCGCACTCCGCGCACAGCACGAGCGCCGGGCTCTCGTCGAACCGGAACGCGATGCCGCAGTCCGAGCAGACCAGCCAGGGGCCGCCACTCACCGCCGCCACCCCCTCGGGGCAGGGGTCAGGAGCCGAACGATCCACGGACGCTTCCCGTAGGCCACGCAAGCACCGATCTCCGAGACCTCCTCGGGATCGGTGACGATCCGGCCGGCGAGCCGCGTCCTCCCGTACAGCGGTGAATCCTCGATCCGGTGCGAACGCACGGCGACCACCGCGCCATCGACCACGATGGGCCGCACGGCGGGTAGCTGTGCAGAATCGGACATGGGCCATCTCCACTTCCTGGTGGTGAAGGTCAAGGGACGGCGACCCGGTTGGGTCGGGTCGTCGCCCCGCTAACACCAACGTCAGGCAACTCCGTACCTCAGTATCTCAGTAGGTACCTGACATCAGTAAATGTATGTTACCGCAGATGATGGCGGGCACCAGCCCATAGCCGGGTACACCTGGGTGTTGTCAAGCTGCGCTCGCCGTCGGGCCCCCTCATAAGGTGACGCCCCTGGCCGTCAGCCGAGCCGGTCGTAGATCTCCCGGCGATGTCCGAGGGTGAGGACCAGGACGACGAGTTGGTCGTCCTGCGGTTCGTAGACCACGCGCCAGTCACCGACTTTGAGCCGCCAGGAGCCCGGTTCGCCCTTGAGCGGTTTCCCGGTCGGCGGCGCCGGGCGCGGTTCGTCGGCGAGAGTGCTCACCGCGGTCAGGATGCGGCGGGCCACCTGCGGGTCGAGCTTGCGCAGGGCCTTGCTTGCCGGAGCCGACCAGGTGATCTGCCAGTGGGGAGCGTCTGGCACGGATCAGTGCTGGTCGAACTCGGCGAGCAGTGCAGCGTGGTCGACGGGCTCGCCGGCCTCGCTCTTCGCCTCGCGAGCCATGCGGGACAGCCCGCGGTCCTCCAGCTCGTCGAGCAGGTCGAGGATCTCGGCCGGGACGATCGCGGCGACGCGCTTGCCGTGGCTGGTGATCGCGGTCGTGACACCGCCATGCTGGGCGCGGCCCACGACATCGGCGAAGTGGTTCCGCGCATCGGTCGAGGACATCTCCGCGGTCGTCATGTGCAAAATGTACAACTTGTACGCCCTCGTGTCGAGGCGCGCCGCGCGGATGACCATCCGCCAACAGGCGGATAAACGGGCATCTCGGGTGCTTGCTGGACTGATAACCCGTGCGGGTCGCGTTTGCCCAGGTCGACCGAGCCGATATCGAGACTTATGTTCGATTTAGAGTCGCTCAGGCGCTAGCAAGCCGCTTGCAAAAACTAGCGTCAGGATAGCCTGACAATGATGCTGCTGTCAGGCTATCCTGACAGCATGGGATGGACTTGGGATACCGGCTACGGGCCGGCCTACGACCACGAGGGCTACGCCGCGGCAGTTCTCGATGACGACACGGTCACCGGGACCCACGACGAGCTGACCAACGGCCGGTTTGTGGGCTGGCGCGCGGCGTGCGATTGCGGGTGGCGCGGCGAGCGGTTCTGGTCCCGAGACGAGGTCCTGGCCGCTGATCCCGTGTACGCCGAGCAGGTCCAGCGCTACCCGGCCGGGGCGAGCATCGCCCCTGAGTCGGTGGAGGGTGAGGAGGACGACGACGGCGCCCTGGGCCAGTGGCGCGCCCACCTGGCCGAGGCTCTGCCGGGTCTCGCCGTGCACGATGCCGCGGCCCGGCTGACCACAGCTCGCGAGGATCTAGAAAGCGCGGTCGGGCGAGCACGGGCAGCCGGGGCGTCCTGGACGGTGATCGGCGAGGCAGCCGGTCTAACCCGTCAGTCCGCCCACGAACGCTGGGGGGCGGCCTACCCATCCCCACCGCGAACGACCGACGCGCCAACCAGGAGCACACGATGACCCCCACCGACACCTGCACCCATGCCGGCGCGCACATCCACGGCCTGGTCGGATCCGGCCCGGTCGACCCGCCCCCGGAAGACACTCGCCTGACCCTGGAGCCGGTCGAGTGGGGCCACCTCGACGAGCCACTACGCCCTGGAGAACGCATGTCCGCCGCGATCGGCTCTTGCGGACGCTGCGGGGCGCTCGTGGTGTCCGTGTCGACCTGGCACCCCACCGATGGCCACGGCGAGCACGCGGTGCAGTACCGCACCCCCTGGACAGCGATGTACGGCCGCAACCCTGACGAGCCAGTACCTGCCGACCCCGCAGCACGGCCGCCGCTTCCCGCGACGCTCGTGGGACTCGGCGCAGCCGACCTCACGCCTCGCGGCTGATCGTTCAGCTCTGGGTCTGAGAGACGGCGGATTTACAGAGAGCTGCCATACCGGCTCTGACCTGCGGCGTAAGCACGGACCACCCGCCCGCGTCCGCGTATCGTCCGTGAGCTGCACCGGCGAGTACTTCTCCCCCACATGCCCGGCCTGCTGGTGATCTCCTCGCGGCGCGGGTTCACCCCTGCCAGGCCGGGGAGTGGGGTGCAGGGCACGGGGTCCCGCCTTGCGCCCCGCTCCCCGGTCTGGCTGCCGTCTCGGCGCGCCGCGAGGAGGTCACCAGCCCCGCCGCACTCCCCTGATCTCCGAGCGGTGTCGGGTCCGGGCAGAGCCCGGGTTCTGTCGTGGCAATGCATTGCGCCCAGAAAGGGCCGGCGGAGCCCAGGTTGGCTGTGAGAGAGCTCAGGCGTCTCCCCGGCCTGCCGCCAGGAGGCGCTCTGTCAGATCAACTGCTGGGGTTACCGAGGAGAGTCGAGCAAATGCGGAGACGCGGATCAGCGCCCCTGCTACCTCGCCATCTGGGATGGAGCGATCTGCTGCCACACGGTTGATCACATGGTCCGGTAGATCTAGCTGCGCCTCGACGGCAGCGTTACGAACGAAGGTGGTTCGCGGGTCCTCGGACGTCATACGTCGCAGCATCGCAGCAGGTCTCCGTGAAGCAGGACGGCAGGTATGTGGATGCGTGAACGACGAGCTGTGGATAACTGCTGGTCATCGCTGCCACGCGTTGCCTCCGCGGACTTGGTCATGGGGTTCCACAGTCACCGCTCTGGCGATGCGGGCGCCGGGTAGCCGGCCCCGGCGCTGCGAACGGGCCGGAGGTGTAGTGAGCGAGCGCCGGGGCCGGCGTGGCCGGCCCCGCGCCGCCGGAGGCGGCGCCTTGATTGTTGGAGAGATGGATTCGGCAGGGTGTCGGTACCCCATGGGCCCAACCCGGCTACTCAGCTGACCCCATCTCACTCAGTGGTCAAAAGCGACGATGCCCGCACTCACGTAACCGATCTCCCGGAACTCGTCGAGTTCGGCCTTGCGGCTACTGTCCGGGTACTCGCTGTTCGCGTCGTCGCTGCGAACACCAATGGCGGGACCGTAGACGACCAGGACGACATGCTGGCTCGTGGCGGCTGCAACCCATTGCGGGTCCGGAGTCAGAGTGGTGTGCGCCCAGCGGCCCCCGGGGCCGTGCAGCTCCAACAGCTCTGGGCTGGTTCGAGACAGCGTCCAGCCGGGGACCCGCACCAACGCCATCAGAGCGCTCGTCCACAGGCTGAACCCGCCGCGGCACATCGCCTGAACCTGGGCCTCCACTTGCCCATAGCCCGGAGCGTGCCAGTGGAACGCGTGCCGGGGCTCGAGCAGTAACACCGGCAGCGCTTCGGCCGTCTCTGGGCCGTCCACTCTCGCCAGGTCCGGGCTCACGCTCGGTGCGAACCCAAAACTCGTCACTCTCGCTGAGCCAGCGTCAGCCGTGGCATCGGTGCGCGCTCCGAGACCTACCGCCGGATGGTCGGAGAACACTGCGCGGGCGTTCGCTGGCGCAATCACCATCTGCCGCTGCTCCGCGTTGAGCGGGCCGACCCCCAACTCGCTCAACGCTTCGTACATAGCGCTGGCCCGCCCGGTAGCGGCCGGCGGAGCCGCGCCATCGTCCTCCGGCGTCCCGGCGTCTTTACGCCGCGGCCAAGGTCTCCACACCATCGCTCAGCGCTCCTCGGCCTCTTGGATCTCTTCGAGCCGGATTCGCACTCGGCGGGCTGTGGCCTCGTCGGCGAGCAGCACGTCGACGGCAGCCCGCAGCACGTCTTGGGTAGTGAGCCGGGTCCGGCCCAGCGCCACCGCTGTGTCGAGTCGCCACGTCGCTAGGGCCTTGTGATTGTCCTGGGTGAGATCCACGGTTTGGCGGACCTTCCGGCCGCTGTCGGGGGCCGGCCGCGTCTGGACCTTCTCCGCGGCCGCGGATTCGGCCGCTGCGGCTTTCTCCGAGCGGCCCCGCAGTGACCGGGCCCGGCTTCTGGCGTCGCTCATCGGATCGAGGTCCCCGTCAGCTCGGTGAGTGCATCCCCGTAGGCGGTCGCTGCCGCCCGCTCGATCGGGCCGCCGAAGGACTGCGCGAACCGCTGGAGCTGGGACACGTGCGCCCGCAGCACCCGCCAGCCCTCGGACTCCAACAGCTCCCGGTACTCGGCGTTTGCCACGGCGCGGGCGTTAGTCCGGGTGAACATCGCCGCAGCCTCCGGCGGAGTCGCATGCCCACCAAGGTGGGCCAGGTCATCGACCAGCTCTTTCACCACGGGCATCCGCTCCACCTCTGCCGAGGTCGGGGCCAGTGGGACCAGGACGTGTGTGGCGGCGCGGATCGCAGACTCGACGATGCCCCGCTCTTTCTCGGTGGGTGGGGTGTCGATGACGACGGCGTCGTAGTCGCTGGCCTCCAGGTCCACCCCGACGCCGGGGACGTGCAGTCGCCCCGTGGCCATGCCGCGAACGGGGATGGTCCACTCCGCCATCTCGGCCCAGCGGGTGATGCTGGCCTGCGGGTCGGCGTCGATGATCAGGACGCGGTGGCCGTTCTCGGCCAGGGCGTGAGCGAGGAACGCCGAGCTGGTCGTCTTCGTGCTCCCGCCCTTCAGGTTCATGACGGTGAGGATCACGCCGGACTCCCGGGGGTTCAGGTGGCTCAGGTGGCTCAGTTAGTGCAGTAGTTCAGCAGATCAGGCTTCTCCGAGCCAGCGTGACAGGCCCCCTAGCGGAGGTTCAGTTCGGCCAGCGAACAGCACGCATCTGCACAGCGTCTCCGTCCACCGCGCTCACGCCACGGACGAACGCCACCGCCCGATTGGCGAAGGTCACCACGCACAAGCCCTGGCCGCGCACATACGGGATGCTCTGGATCTCCCGGCGGCCCAACGCCTGCACCCCCAGCCGGGCGACGCAGTCCTCGTAGGTCGGGTCACGCTCCTCGGTCCAGAGCGCGGCCGGCCCCCCGCCGTCCACCGCGAGGGTGCCGTCGTCGGCATCGAACCGCACGGTTGACGTGCCGCCGATCGTGTCGACCTTCGGCGGCTGCTCGCTCATGTTGACGCCCGGGTCAGTGACCCGCAGTGTCCCGGTCCACGTCGCGGCCCGCGGGGGTGGCGGTTGCGCGGGCGGACCAGCAACCGGCTGCCCGGACGGGTTCTGCGTCCCGGGCGAAACGCCCACCGAGGCGCCGGACTGAATCGCTAGGCATCCGCTGACGATGAACAACAAACCGACGCCCGCCAGTAGGCCGGGCTTCAAGCACCCCGAGCGCCGCTCTGACCGGCTCACACCGTCTCCCCCACCTGCTCGATCTCGCGACGTGTCGTTGCCGCCGGCTCAGCCATTGCCGCCCAACCGCTTGTTGAGCTCCGCCACCTCAGCGTCGAACCTCCGTGCACGCAGTCGCCCGACAATCGACCGGTTCCGGGCAGCGGTGTCCAACTCGTCGGCCGCACTGCGCTCCGCCGCCGGACTGATCGTCAGCATCGCGACAAGATCCCCACCGCTGCGCAGCGTCATGCTCGCCGCCCGCAGCACCAGGACCACGCCGACCGCGATCAGAACGACGCCCACAAGCGACTGCATCCCGGCCCTCCATATCGGATCTCGTCACGGCTGCCTGGCCGGCTCAGCATCGCACGCGGGCGCCGCGCTCCCAGCCGTCTCGTGCGGATCAACACGACTTCCAGGGGGACTAGTCACCCCGGCTCGGGCTCGTTCCGACCCGCCCCGATTCGTACGAACGCTGCCACCCTGAACAAGATGGTCATGCATGAACCGCGGGATCTCCTGCAGATGGGAACGGAACTGTTCAGCGCCCGGCTTGCGGCGGTGACCGACTCGCAGTGGACGGCCCCGACGCCCTGTGCCGACTGGAACGTCCTGGATCTGGTGAATCACGTTGTCACGGGTAACCAACTGGCCATCTGCCTCCTCGGTGCCGATGCGTTCGACGTGCATGAGCCGAGAGCGCCCCAGGACGTGGGGTCGCCGTAGTAATCGCCGAGGATCGGGCGGATATGGACGCCGTCGACGGCCCGTGAAGCTGGATCCATCGGTAGAGCCTGGACGCTCGAAGCTGGGAGAAGGGACTCCCGAAGCTGACCCCAGGGGCAAAGTAGCGATCAGGTCGTCGCGCGAGCTCGGCCGCGGGCCAGGGCCCGGTACACCGTCGAGCGCGTGACGGAGAACAGCTCCTCCAGCTCGCTGATCGTGTGCTCGCCGGCGCCGTGCAGGGCGACGAGGTGGGCTTCCTGGCGAGGGGACAGCTTGGGCTGCTTGCCGCGTAGCCGCCCCTTGGCGCGGGCGACCTTCATGCCTTCGCGGGTCCTCATCCGGGCGAGGTCGGATTCGAACTCGGCGACCATGGCCAGCACGTTGAACAACAGCCTGCCGACCGGGTCGGTCGGGTCGTGCACCGACCCGCCCAGGCTGAGCGCGACGTCGCGGGCGGTGAGCTCGGCGACGATGTCGCGGGCGTCGGGCAGGGACCGCGCAAGTCGGTCGAGCTTCGTGACGACCAGGGCGTCGCCGGCGCGGCAGGCGGCCATCGCCTCGCGCAGGCCGGGGCGGTCGCGGTTGGTTCCGGTCAGGCCGTGATCGACGTACACGCGGTCGGGATCGACGCCGAGCGCAGCGAGGGCGTCGCGTTGCGCGGTGAGGTCTTGGTCGTCGGTGGACACTCGCGCGTAGCCGATCTTCAGTCCGGTCACCGGCACAGTGTGCCGGATAACCCCCCTTCACCGGTAACCATCACCGAACCACCCTTACGGCACTCGCCGACCTCGCGCTTCTCGTGCGCCGTGGCCTACCGGCGGGAGTGCCGGTAGGGGTTCCTCTCGTGGGATATCGACGCTCCATCTGGTGGACGGCCTTCTCACAGGGACCGGGCAACAAGCTCCTTCATGATCTCGTTGGTGCCGCCGTAGATCTTCTGCACGCGGGCCGAGGTGAACATGCGCGCGATCGGGTACTCGTTCATGTAGCCGTACCCGCCGAACAGCTGCAGGCAGCGGTCGACGACGTTGTTCTGCACGTCGGTGCAGAAGAACTTCGCCATCGAAGCGGACGCGGCGTCCAGCTCGCCCGCCATGTGGCGGGGGATGAACCCGTCGACCATGCTGCGGGCGGCCGTCGCGTCGGTGGCGCACTCGGCGAGCACGAAGCGGGTGTTCTGGAAGCTCATCAGGTTCTGACCGAACGCCTCCCGCTCCTTCACGTAGGCGATCGTCTCGCGGACTGCCGCGGTGGCGGCCGCGGCGCCGGCCACCGCGATGATCAGTCGTTCCTGCGGCAGTTGCTGCATCAGCTGTGCGAAGCCGCGTCCCTGGGTGCCGAGCAGGTTGCCCGCCGGGACCCGCATGCCGGAGAAGAACAGCTCCCGGGTGTCCTGGCCGTGCTGGCCGATCTTGTCCAGCACGCGGCCGCGCTCGAAGCCCTCCAGGCCCTCGGTCTCGGCGACGATGAGGGACAGCCCCTTGCCGCCCTCGTCGTCCCCGGTGCGGGCGACGACGACCAGCAGGTCGCAGTGGGTGCCGTTGGAGATGAACGTCTTGGCACCGTCGATCACATAGTGGTCGCCGTCGCGGCGGGCGCGGGTGCGGACGCTTTGGAGGTCCGAGCCGGTTCCGGGTTCGGTCATGGCGATCGCGCCGACGAGGTCACCGGAGGCCATGCCGGGCAGCCAGCGCTGCTTCTGCTCCTCGGTACCGAACGCGTTGATGTAGTGCGCGACGATCGTGCTGTGGACCATGTTGGCCCAGGCGTCGTCACCGACGCGGGCCTGCTCCTCGGCGATGACGGCCTCATGGGCGAACGTCGCGCCGCCGCCGCCGTACTCCTCGGGGATGCTGATGCAGAGCAGCCCGGCCCGGCCGGCGGCCCGCCAGAACTCGCGGTCGACCATGTGCGCCGCCGCCCAGCGCTCCTGGTTCGGCACGACCTCCTTCGCGATGAAGGTGCGGGCGAGCCCGCGGAGGTCGTCGAGCTCCTGGGTGGCCCAGGGGGCGCGGTAGTCGTCGAGAATCATCGGATGCTCCCTCTCATCGGCCGGTGAAGGCTGGTGTGCGGCCCGCGGTGAAGGCGGACAGCCCCTCGCGGGCGTCGTCGGTGCCGAGCGCGCGCAGGAAGTTGTGGCGTTCGGTCGCCAGCCCTTCCCGCAGCGGCTGGTCGTGGGCTCGGCGGGCGGCGTCCGCGGCGAGTGCCACGGCGCGCGGCGCGTTCCCGGCGATGCGGCGGGCCAGCCCGATCGCGGCCGGGACGACCTCGTCATCGTCGACCACGTCGGCGACCAGCCCGGCGTCGCAGGCCCATGCGGCGTCGACCGCGTCGCCGGACAGCAGCATGCGCATCGCCTTGGCCTTGCCGACGGCGTGCACGAGCCGCTGCGTGCCACCGGCCCCGGGAATGACCCCGAGCTTGACCTCGGGGACGGCGAACCGGGCCGAATGGCCGGCGATCGCGATGTCGCAGGCCAACGCCAGCTCGCACCCGCCGCCGTACGCGATGCCGCGCACGGCCGCGACCGTCGGTGTCGGGTAGTCGGTGAGGACGTCGAAGAGCCGGTCGAACGGCAGCTCGTCGGTCGGCGCGGCGCCGATCATGGCCGGGACCTCGGCGATGTCGGCGCCGGCGCAGAACGCCGGGCCGGCGCCGGTGACGACCACGACGCGCACATCCGGGTCGGCGGCCGCGTCGGTGAGCCGGCCGGTCAGCTCGGCGACCAGGTCGCGGCCGAGCGCGTTGTAGGACCCGACGTGCTCCAGCGTGAGCAGTGCGACCGGGCCGTGCCGCTCGGCGGAGACCAGGGTCTCGGTGGGCTGCTCAGTCATCGGTACCGCCGTAGTGACCGGCCCACGTCGTGCGGATGGTCTTCTTGTCGCACTTGCCGACGCTGGTGCGGGGGATCTCGCTGACCGTGATGAAGGACTCCGGCAGCTGCCAGGACGCGAACGCCGACGACAGGTGCGCATGCAGGTCCGCGAGCGTCACCTCGTGCCCGGGGGTCGGGACGATGAGCACGAACGGCCGCTCCTGCCACTTGGGGTGCGGCAGCCCGACGACCGCCGCCTGGGCGACGGCGGGGTGGCCGGCCAGCAGGTTCTCCATGTCGATGGAGGAGATCCACTCGCCGCCGCTCTTGATCACGTCCTTGAGCCGGTCGGTGACCTTGAGGTAGCCGTCCGGGTCGATCGTGCCGACGTCGCCGCTGCGCCACCAGCCGCCCGTGAAACGGTCGTCGGCATCGGCCATGTTGTGATAGCGCGTGGTGATCCACGGGCCGCGCACACAGATCTCGCCCTGGGCGACGCCGTCGTGCGGGACGTCCTCGCCGGCCGCGTCGACGAGCCGGACGTCGACCAGGGTGGCGGGGAGCCCCTGCTTGCGCTTGAGCTCGAGCAGGTCGTCACCGGACAGCCGGGCACGCACGCCCGGCTTGTACCGGTTCATGGTGACCAGCGGCGTGGTCTCGGTCGCGCCGTAGGCGTGCACGATCTCCGCGCCGGTCAGCTCGGCGAAGCCGCGCATCAACGACAGCGGCGGCTCGGTCGCGCCCGACATCATCCGCAGCCGTCCCAGGTCGGGCTTGTCCTCGAGCGAGCGGATGTAGTCCAGCATCGGCCCGAAGATCGCGGGAGCACCGTTGGTGACGGTCACGTCCTCGGCGATCAGCGCGTCGGTGAGCGGCCTGGTGTCCTCGGCCGTGTACCGGCCCGGCAAGACGATCTTGTTGGCGGTCAGGGTGGCCGCCTGCGGCAGGCCCCAGGCCTGTCCGTGGAACATCGGCGTGATCAGCATCGTGCAGTCGTCGAGGGTCATGCCGATGTTCGTGGCGAGCGAGAAGGAGTGCAGGCAGATCGCGCGGTGCGAGTAGTAGACGCCCTTCGGCCGGCCGGTGGTGCCGGTCGTGTAGCAGGCGCCGTAGGCGGAGCGTTCGTCGATCTCCGGCCAGTCGATCCGGGGCGCCGCGGCAGCGACGAGGTCCTCGTAGTGGTGCACGTTCGGCAGCGTCGTGCTGATCTGGTCGAGCGGCTTGTCCGTCAGCACGACCCACGCGGTGACGTCGGGCAGCATCGGGGCACGGCCTCGGCGACCGGCAGCAGCGTCTCGTCCACGCAGACGATCGAGGTCCCGCTGTCGGCGACGACGAAGGAGAGGTCCTCGGGCCCCAGGCGCAGGTTGAGCTGCACCATCACCGACCCGAGACCGGGGATCGCCCAGTAGAGCTCGTAGTGACGGCGGCTGTTCCAGTCGAGGATGCCGACCCGGGTGGCCGGGCCGGCGCCGAGGCCGGCCAGGGCGTTCGCCCCGCGCACGATGCGGTCGTAGGCGTCGGCGTAGGTGTAGCGGCCCCAGCCGCCGTCCGGGAGCCGGTAGACGATCTCGCGGTCGCCGTGGGTCCGGGCGGCGTGCCGGATCAGGGTGGTGGTGTTGAGCTGGACGTCGTCGCCCATCGTGGACGGGTATCCGGTCACGACGGTGCGGGTGGGTGCCGGCACGAGGGA
>NZ_JAHLEK010000028.1:0-14078 GCF_020131375.1 Pseudonocardia sp. ICBG1034 | reverse complement strand
CCGGCACCACTGCGATGTGGTGCACCCTGACCCACACCGCTGACACAGCCGCCGAGCCCGGACATTCCACACCCCGACGCTCGCCATGCGGCTCGCGATGTCCGGTTCTCCCCGCGTGGTGTACGTGGCCATCACCGACGGATGACGGGAACCAGTGATCGGTTCCCGACAGCCCCGTAGCATCGCCGGATGTCCACCCTGCGACGGCTGATCTTCTTCCCGCCAGAGGTCTCGGCGCTTCAGCGCGGCCTGATCGCCGGCGTGTGCATGCTGGTCGCGATCCTGTGGCCGCAGTTCCTGCTGCCCGCGGGCACCCCGATGCCGGTGGTCGTCGTCGCCACCGCGGCCTCGGTGCTGGTGCTGTTCGCGC
Source organism: Pseudonocardia sp. ICBG1034 (assembly GCF_020131375.1). Classification (NCBI taxonomy): domain Bacteria; kingdom Bacillati; phylum Actinomycetota; class Actinomycetes; order Pseudonocardiales; family Pseudonocardiaceae; genus Pseudonocardia; species Pseudonocardia sp. ICBG1034. The sequence continues at coordinate 13,708 of NZ_JAHLEK010000028.1, read as the reverse complement.
TGGCGATCGCGCTGCTGCGCCGCCTCCACCCCCGGGTACGCCGCTGAGCGCACGACGTCCGCTGCTCTACGGTCCGAGCGCATGGACCCCGTCCCCCGGCCGGACCGCGAGTTCCCGGCCGACCCCTACCCCGACGCACGGCCTCCGGTGTCGTTCCTGCACGACATCGGAGGCTCGCCCCCGCTGACCGTCACCCCCCATCGGGGTGGCGCTTCGGTGGCGCTGCCTGGACGAGGTGCTCCGCGACACCGGCGCGGCACCGACGGCCGGGTGGGTCCCGCTGCTGGCTGCCCGGTCCGGTCGTCGTGCTCCGGGTGCGGACCAGAGGCCTGGCCGCGGTGCGGTCGGTCGGCCGGGCGCCGGGTCGTCGACGACCAGCGTCCCGCGACGCGGCTCACCCCCGAGCGCCGCAGGGGGGCAGACCGCCAGGTCCGGGCGGGGGAGTCCTCGGCCCGGGGAAGTTCTGTGGATCGGGTGGGAACGATCTTGGATCCGGTGGGAACCGGTTCACCGGTAACGAGGTCGGACCTGGCAGGGGTCGCCGTAGTACTCGCCGAAGATCGGGCGGATACGGCTGAGTAGCCTCCTGAGCTGCGGATGGTGGTCGCGCGGGGGAGGTCGCGGTTGGCGACGCAGGTGTTCTCGGACGAGGAGCTGGAGCGGCTGCGGGGGTTCCGGAGATCGGCCGGGAGGAGTTGTTCCGGTTCTTCACGCTGGCGCCGGCGGATGTCGCGTTCGTCGACCCGGGCCGGGGCCGCGGACCGGCGGACCGGTTGGGTCTGTCGGTGGCGTTGTGCACGCTGCCGTGGCTGGGGTTCGTGCCCGACGACGTCGCCGCCGCGCCACCGGTGGCGGTCGCCCGGCTGGCTGACCAGCTCGCCGTCGATCCGGGCGTGCTGCGGCACTACGGCCGGCGGGCGAAGACCCGCACCGAGCATCTACGACTGGTAGCGCAGTACCGCGGCTGGCGGGTGCCGACGTCGCTGGAGTTCAAGGAGTTCGACGAGTTCCTGTTGGCGCGGGCGATGGAGCACGACTCGCCGACGTTGTTGTTCCGGCTGGCGTGTGAGTACTTGATCTCGGTACAGGTGATCCGGCCGGGCCCGGTGACCGTGCTGGAGCGGGTCGCGCACGCCCGCGCAGAGGCCCAGCGAGAGACCTACGACCGGCTCGCGCACGAGTTCACGCCGCAGCGCTGTGCCGGGCTCGACGGGCTGCTGGTGGTCGATCCTGCGGTCGGGATGACCCGGCTGCGATGGCTGAGCACCGCCCCGGTCGAGGCCTCACCAGCCGGGATCAAGGCCGAGGTCACGAAGCTGGAGTTCCTGCGCGGGCTGGGCGCCGACGCCCTGGATCTGTCGGTCCTGCCGGCCGAGCGGCGCCGCTTCCTGGCCACGGTCGGGCGCCGGCTGACCGCCCAAGCCCTCGAGCGGCGGGAGCCGCAGCGCCGCTACCCGATCCTGCTCACGCTGCTGGCCCAGTCCGCAACCGACGTGCTCGACGAGGTAGTGAGCCTGTTCGACCAGGCGGTGTCGGCGCGCGAGGGCAAGGCCGAGCGCACGATGCGCGACGCGCTGGCCGAACGGGGCAAGGCCGGCGAGGACCGCCAGGCGCTGCTCGACGAGCTGCTGGCCGTCATCGCCGACACCACGATTGCCGACGAGGACATCGGCAGCGTGCTCCGGGGTGAACGGATCGGATGGACACGAATCCGGGCGGCGATGGCCCAAGCCGTTCCCCGCCTTCCCCGCGATCACGGCCACCTCGGCGCGCTCGACGTGTCGTCCTACGGGTACTTGCGGCAGTTCACCCCGCAGGTCCTGGCCGCGGTGGAGTTCGCAGGCGGCACCGCGGCGGCCGAGCTGCTCGCGGCGGTGGAGATCCTGCGCGGGCTCAACGCCACCGGCGCCCGCCGGGTCCCGGCCGGTGCCCTGACGGGATTCGTGCCCACGCGCTGGCGCGGCTACCTCGACGCGGCCCACGCATCGGGGAACACCAGCGCCTACCGGCACTTCTGGGAGCTGTGCACCCTGCTCGGGCTCCGCGACGGGCTGCGCACCGGGGACGTGTACGTGCCCGGCTCGCGCCGCTACGCCGACCCCGCCGCCTACCTGCTCACCGCCGATCAGTGGTCGTTGCAGCGCGCGTCGTTCTGCGGGCTCGTCGGCAAGTCCGCCGACCCGGCGGTCGCGCTGGCCGCGGTCGGCGACGAGCTGACCGGCGCGCTCGGCGAGCTCGAGCAGGTCCTGGCCACCGGTGACGGCCCGGTCCGCCTCGACGACGCCGGCGACCTGGTGATCTCCCCGCTGACCGCCGAGGACATCCCCGGCGAGGCGGTCGCGCTCAAGGCCGAGCTCACCGACATGTTGCCGTTCGCGCCGATCGTGTCGCTGCTGATCGAGCTCGACGGGCGGATCGGGTTGTTGGACTGCTTCACCCACGCCGGCGGGAAGCAGACCCGTTCTCCGGAGTTGAAGCGGAACCTGATCGCGGTGCTGCTCAGCCACTCCACCAACCTCGGGCTGACCCGGATGGCCGATGCGTGCGGGATCTCCTACGACATCCTCGCCTGGACCGCCGAGTGGTACGTGCGCGAGGAGACGCTGCGCGCGGCGAACCTCGCGATCATCGACCACCACCAGCGGATGCCCCTGGCCGAGGTGTTCGGCACCGGCACCCTGTCCTCCTCGGACGGGCAACGGTTCCCGGTGCGGGGCAAGACGACGACCGGGCGGGAGATGACCATCCACGGCGGGCAGGTCCTCTCGACCTACACCCACGTCACCGACCAGCACACCACCTACGGCACGAAGATCATCGTCGCGACCAAGCGCGAGGCCCACTACGTGCTCGACGAGATCCTCGGCAACGCCACCGACACCCCGATCACCGAGCACGCCACCGACACCCACGGCGTCACCCTGGTCAACTTCGGCCTGTTCGACCTGCTCGGCCTGCAGCTCTCGCCCCGGATCCGGGACCTGGGCAAGATCACGCTGCACCGGATCGCCGCGAAGGCCCGCGCCGAGACCGACTACCCCCACGTCGGGCCGCTGCTCACCCGGCGGGTGAACGTCGAGCTGATCGCCGAGCACTGGGACGACCTGCTGCGCCTGGCCGGGTCGCTGAAGTTCGGGCACGCCACCGCGTCGCTGATCGTCGGGAACTCTCGGCGTCGTCTCGGCAGAACGCGCTGGCCGCCGCGCTCAAGGAGTACGGGGCGCTGCGGCGCACGATCTACGCCGCCCGCTACCTGTCCGACCCGACCTACCGGCGCAGGATCTCTCGTCAGCTCAACAAGGGCGAGTCGCTGCACGCGCTCAAGCGCGACCTGCTCTACGCCCACGAGGGAACCGTGCGTGCCCGACAGCTGCAGGCCCAGACCGAGCAGGCGTGGTGTCTCACCCTGGTCACCAACGCCGTCGTGGCCTGGACGACCGAGTACTACGGCCTGGCGGTGGAGTCGATGCGCGCGGCGGGCCGGCGCATCGACGATGAGGTGCTCGCGCACATCTCGCCGGCGCACAGCGAGAACATCAACTTCTTCGGCACGATCGACGTCGACATCGATGGCGAGCTGGCCCAGCTCGACCCCACCGGGTACCGGCCGCTGCGCGTGCGCGACACCCTGTTCTGATCGTTCACAAGCCGGGCGCAGCCAGCCGAGCAGCGAGTCCAAAAGTGTGCCGTAAGCCGATCGCTTTGCGGGACGCTCAGTGAACGCTGGCGGTCACGCGGCGGGGTCCTCCTGACCGCCAGAACCAGAGCCAGCCGTGACGGAGTCGCAATGCGACTTGACCGCGGCCGCGCGCCCGGACGTCTCCAGGCGTCGCGGGTTCACTGACCGGGGAACGTGTCGATTCGGTGCTCCAGGCGCACGACAATCAGGGGCGACGGCGCGTCGTCCGAACTCTCGCCGAACTCGTCGATGATCCGGTCGGCGAGCGGCTGCAGGAACACCTGCCCCAGCTGCCTGATCATGATCGTCAGGACCTGCTCGCCGATCGTGCTGCGCTGTGAGGCGAGGCCACGGCGGCGCAGCTCGCCCACCTGGTCCGCGGCCAGCGCGCTGAGCTTGCTGACGAGGTCGCCGCGTTCGCCGTGCGGGTCCAAGACCGCGCGCCGCAGGTAGTCCACGACGGCCGGGCTCTCCGCGAGCATGGCGGCCACGGCACGGTCGCGGGCCGCGGCCACATCCGCACCCGAGCCGTCCGCCGGCGCGGACAGGATCGCGTCGGCGAACCGGTCGACGATGTCGAGCTCGACCGCCTCACGCAGCGCTTCCTTCGTGCCGAAGTGGTGGACGATCAGCCCGACCGTGACCCCCACCCGGGCCGCGACGGCGCGCATCGGCGTGCCCGCCACCCCGCGCTCCGCGAACAGCTCCAGCGCGGCGTGACGGATCCGTGCCCGGGCCGTGAGGTCCTCGGTCCGGCGCGGCCGCGATCGCTCGCTCATGTCGCCAACCGGGCTTGCACCGTCACGGCACGCATAGTACGACCCCGCCCCTTGTGTCGATCACACCGCGAACTATACGCTTCACCTAGGTTACTGTACGTATGTATAGTCATTTTCGAGGATGGGAGACGACGTGGACCGAGGGGCGGCCGCGCCGCTGGACGGCGTGCGCGTGGTGTCGCTGGCGGTGAACGTCCCGGGCCCGGTGGCCGCGGCACGGCTCGCCGACCTCGGCGCCGACGTCGTCAAGGTGGAGCCGCCGGCCGGGGACGCGTTGCAGGTCGCGGCGCCTGGTTGGTACCGCGAGCTGACCGCCCGGCAGCAGGTCGTGCCCCTCGACCTGCGCGACGCGCCCGACCGCGAGCGGCTCGAGCAGCGGCTCGCGACGGCCGACGTCCTGCTCACCGCGATGCGCCCGGCGGCACTGGACCGGCTGGGCCTGCGCGAGAGCGTGAGCCGTCACCGGCTGGTGCACGTCGAGATCGTCGGCTACGACGGCGAGCGCGCCGGCGAGGCCGGGCACGACCTGACCTACCAGGCCGCGCACGGCACGCTGCAGCCGCCGGCAGTCCCAACCGTCCCGGTCGCGGACCTCCTCGGCGGGGAGCGGGCCGCCCTCGCCGCCGTCGCTGGTCTGCGCCTGCGTGATCGCAGCGGTGCCGCGGTGCACCAGCCGGTCGTGCTCGACCGGGTCGCCCGGGACGCGGCCGCCGGCGTGCGGCACGGGCTGACCGGGCCCGGCGACGTGCTCGGCGGGGGGAGCCCCGGGTACGGGATCTACCCGACGACCGACGGATACGTCGCCGTCGGCGCGGTCGAGCCGCACTTCGTCGCGCGGCTGGGTGACGCCGTCGGCCGCACCCGTACCGAGCTCGCCGCGCGGTTCGCCACGGCGGACAGCACGCACTGGCAGGAGCTCGGCAACGAGCTCGACATCCCGATCGTCTCGGTCGGGCCCACCGTCGACGACACCCTCCAGGAGATGCGATGACCACCCTCGCCGGCGTCCTCGCCCGCACCGCCCGCCGCTGTCCCGACCGGGTCGCCGTGCAGTTCGGCGACGTGGCGCTCACCTACGCCGAGCTGGACCGCGCGGTGGACGAGCTGGCGGCCGAGCTGGCCGGGCGTGGTCTCGAGCAGGGCGACCGCATGCTCCTGCTGGCCGGCAACAGCGACGCGTTCGTCGTCGCCGTCTACGCCGGACTCCGCCTGGACGCGATCGTGGTGCCGATCAACCCGCGCTCGGCACCGACGGAGATCGACTACCTGGTCACCGACACCGGGGCCCGGCTCCTGCTGTTCGGGCCCGAGGTCGCCGACGGCGTCCGGGCGTGGCACTCGCTGCCCGACCGGACGGGCGACGCGGAGCCGCTGGCGCTGGGCACCGTCGAGGGATACGAGGACGTCCGCGCGGCCGCCCGGGACCACGCCGCCCGGCCCACCCACGTCGAGGTCTCCGAGGACGACGACGCTCTGATCATCTACACGTCCGGGACCACCGGGCGGCCCAAGGGGGCACTGTTCGACCATCGCCGGGTGCTGTGGGTCGGGATCAACTCCAGCATCGGCATGGGTCTGCGGGACGGGGAGCGGATGCTGCACGTCGCACCGCTGTACCACTCGGCGAGCCTCAACATGCTGCTACTGAACGGGGTGATGCTCGGAGCGACCCACGTGATCCTCCCGGCGTTCGAACCGGCCACGGTGGCCGACACCCTCGCCCGCGAGCGGATCACGTTCTTCTTCGGCGTCCCGACGATGTACACCCACCTGCTGCGGCTGCCGGACCTCGCCGCTCGCGATCTCTCGCGCCTGCGGATCTGCCTCTACGGCGCCGCACCGATGCCCGCCCGCACCGCCGAGGCCCTGGTCGCAGCGCTGCCCGACGCCTGGATCGTGCAGGCGTGCGGCCAGACCGAGGGCGGCCCGGGCGGCATCCTGCTGCACCACGACGACGTCGTCGCGCGCCCGGAGGCCAGCGGTCGGGTCGCGGTGCCCAACACCGAGGTGCGGATCGTCGACCCGAGCGGGAACGACGTCGAGCCGGGCACCGTCGGCGAGATGATCATGCGCGGCGAGTCGATGATGAAGGGCTACTGGCGCAAGCCGGAGGCGACCGCCGAGACCGTGCGCGACGGATGGGTCCACACCGGCGACCTCGCCCGGATCGACGAGGACGGCTACATCACCCTCGTCGACCGCCTGAAGGACCTCATCATCACCGGCGGGGCCAACGTCTACTCCGCGGAGGTGGAGGGTGTCCTCGCCGCACACCCCGCGGTCGGCGACCTGGCCGTCGTCGGGCGCCGGAGCGAGGAGTACGGCGAGATCGCCGTCGCCGTCGTCGACCTCGCCCCGGGCGCCACGCTCACGCTCGACGAGCTGCGCGAGTACGGCCGCACGCATCTCAGCGGCTACAAGCTCCCGCGGGAGCTCACGATCGGCGCCGTGCCGCGCAACCCGTCCGGCAAGATCCTCAAGCACCGGCTCCGGGGGGCCCTGGATGGCTGAGGAACGTGAAGGATTCCCGCACCCGCTGACAGGAGACGCCGCATGACCCGAGAAGCCGTGATCGTCGACGCCGTCCGCACCCCGGTCGGCAAGCGCGGCGGGCAGCTGCGCGACTGGCACCCGGTCGACCTGCTCGCGCACACCCTCACCCACCTCGTCGACCGCACCGGCGTGGCCCCGGACTCGCTGGCCGACGTGATCGTGGGCTGCGCCCTGCAACGCGGCGAGCAGACCGGCAACGTCGCCCGCACCGCGCTGCTCGGCGCCGGGCTGCCGATCGGTCTGCCCGGCACCACCCTGGACCGGCAGTGCGGCTCCGGTCAGCAGTCGGTCCATTTCGCGGCGCAGGGCGTGCGCTCCGGCGAGTACGACGTCGCGATCGGCGCCGGTGTCGAGTCGATGTCGCGGGTCGATCTCGGTCCGCTGTTCGACCCGAGCGGGCCGCGGGGCGAGTGGTACGGCGAGCGGGCGCTCGCCCGGTTCGAGGGCAACCTGCCTGCCCAGGGTCCGTCCGCCGAGCTGGTCGTCGCCAAGTGGGGCTACACCCGCGACCAGCTCGACGACTTCGCCGTCCGCAGCCACCAGCGGGCCGCCGCGGCGACCGACGCCGGGCACTTCGCGGCGCAGCTCGTGCCGCTGGAGGGCGTCGACGGCCCGATGACCCGCGACGAGGGCATCCGCGCCGCGCCCGACCGGCAGCGGATGGCCACGTTGACGCCGGTCTTCGACCCGGCGGGCGCGATCACCGCCGCGAACTCGTCCCAGATCAGCGACGGCGCCGCCGCGCTGCTCGTCGCCGACCGGTCGTACGCGGAGGCGGTGGGCCTGCGGGCGCGGGCGCGGATCGTGTCGATGGCGGTCGCCGCCGACGACCCGGTTCTGCAGTTCACCGCGATCCTCGCCGCCACCCGCGCCGCGCTCGACCGGGCCGGGCTGACGATCGTTGACATCGACCTGGCCGAGGTCAACGAGGCGTTCGCGCCCGTCCCGATGCTCTGGCGCGACGAGTTCGGCTACCCGGACGACCAGCTCAACGTGAACGGCGGCTCGATCGCGATCGGCCACCCGCTCGGCTCGACCGGCGGACGCCTGCTCACCCAGCTCCTCGACGAGCTGGAGCGTCGCGAGGCCCGCTACGGCCTACTCACCGTCTGCGAAGCCGCCGGCATGGCCAACGCCACCGTCATCGAACGCCTCCCCTGACCCCACCCGCGCACCGACGAAGGAGTCCCTCGTGCCGGCACCCACCCGCACCGTCGTGACCGGATACCCGTCCACGATGGGCGACGACGTCCAGCTCAACACCACCACCCTGATCCGGCACGCCGCCCGGACCCACGGCGACCGCGAGATCGTCTACCGGCTCCCGGACGGCGGCTGGGGCCGCTACACCTACGCCGACGCCTACGACCGCATCGTGCGCGGGGCGAACGCCCTGGCCGGCCTCGGCGCCGGCCCGGCCACCCGGGTCGGCATCCTCGACTGGAACAGCCGCCGTCACTACGAGCTCTACTGGGCGATCCCCGGTCTCGGGTCGGTGATGGTGCAGCTCAACCTGCGCCTGGGGCCCGAGGACCTCTCCTTCGTCGTCGCCGACAGCGGGACCTCGATCGTCTGCGTGGACGAGACGCTGCTGCCGGTCGCCGAGGCCGTGGCCCCGATGCTGCCCGACGTCACCGCGTGGGTCGTGCTGACGGACAAGCCGCTCGACCAGATCAGCACGACGCTGCCGAACGTGCACCACTACGAGGACCTCGTCGCTGCCGCGGCGCCCCGGATCGACTGGCCGGAGATCGACGAACGCTCCGCCTACGGCGCCTGCTACACGACCGGCACCACCGGCCGGCCGAAGGGCGTCTACTACTCGCACCGCGCGATCTGCCTGCACTCCTTCTCGCTCGCCACGAACATCGGCATGACCCTCGACGACTGCACGATGCTGATCACGCCGATGTTCCACGGACAGGCCTGGGGCCTGCCGCAGGCGGCCACCCTGACCGCCAACAAGATCGTCTTGCCGGGCCGGTACACGGCCGAGGACACCAGGCCGCTCACCGACGCGCTGATCGCCGAGGACGTGACCGTCACCAACGGTGCTCCCGCGATCTTCGGGCCGATGCTGGACTACATCCGCTCGCTCGAGGACAAGCCCGACCTGGGACGGCTGCGGATGATGTCGGGCGCGACCGAGCCGCCGCTGTCGTTGATGCGCGGCTTCGCCGAGCTGACCGGCGCGGAGATCGTGCACGCCTACGGCGCGACCGAGACCACGCCGCTGGTCACCATGAACCGGTACAAGCCGGGCGTGCGTGCCCGGCTGTCCGGTGACGACCTGCTCGAGCTCAAGCGCAAGCAGGGGCTCCCCGCCACCCTGGTCGACGTCCGGCTCGTCGACGCGGCCGGCGAGGACGTCCCGCACGACGGCGTCGCCCAGGGCGAGATCTGTGTGCGCGGCCCGTGGATCACCACGCGCTATCACAACATGGCCGATGCCGACGACCGTTTCACGGGCGGCTGGTGGCGCAGCGGCGACGTCGGCACGATCGACCCGGACGGCTACCTCAAGGTCACCGACCGGCTCAAGGACGTGATCAAGAGCGGCGGCGAGTGGATCTCCTCCATCGACATGGAGAACCTGCTGGCCGGCCACCCCGCCGTCGCCCAGGCGGCGGTCGTCGGGCTGCCGCACCCCAAGTGGCAGGAGCGGCCGTTCGTGCTCATCGTCCCGACCCCCGGGCACGAGGTGACGCTCGCGGACCTGCATGCGCACCTGTCGTCGGCGTTCGCGTCCTGGCAGCTGCCGGAGTCCTTCATCACGGTCAGCGAGATCCCCCGCACCAGCGTCGGCAAGTGCGACAAGAAGACCATCCGCACGACGTGGGCCGGTCACTACGGCGGTACCGATGACTGAGCAGCCCACCGAGACCCTGGTCTCCGCCGAGCGGCACGGCCCGGTCGCACTGCTCACGCTGGAGCACGTCGGGTCCTACAACGCGCTCGGCCGCGACCTGGTCGCCGAGCTGACCGGCCGGCTCACCGACGCGGCCGCCGACCCGGATGTGCGCGTCGTGGTCGTCACCGGCGCCGGCCCGGCGTTCTGCGCCGGCGCCGACATCGCCGAGGTCCCGGCCATGATCGGCGCCGCGCCGACCGACGAGCTGCCGTTCGACCGGCTCTTCGACGTCCTCACCGACTACCCGACACCGACGGTCGCGGCCGTGCGCGGCATCGCGTACGGCGGCGGGTGCGAGCTGGCGTTGGCCTGCGACATCGCGATCGCCGGCCATTCGGCCCGGTTCGCCGTCCCCGAGGTCAAGCTCGGGGTCATTCCCGGGGCCGGTGGCACGCAGCGGCTCGTGCACGCCGTCGGCAAGGCCAAGGCGATGCGCATGCTGCTGTCCGGCGACGCGGTCGACGCCGCATGGGCCTGCGACGCCGGGCTGGTCGCCGACGTGGTCGACGATGACGAGGTCGTCCCGGCCGCGATCGGGCTGGCCCGCCGCATCGCCGGGAACGCGCCGCGCGCCGTGGCACTCGCCGCGGACGCCGCCCGCCGAGCCCACGACCAGCCGCTGCGGGAAGGGCTGGCGACCGAACGCCACAACTTCCTGCGCGCGCTCGGCACCGACGACGCCCGCGAGGGGCTGTCCGCCTTCACCGCGGGCCGCACACCAGCCTTCACCGGCCGATGAGAGGGAGCATCCGATGATTCTCGACGACTACCGCGCCCCCTGGGCCACCCAGGAGCTCGACGACCTCCGCGGGCTCGCCCGCACCTTCATCGCGAAGGAGGTCGTGCCGAACCAGGAGCGCTGGGCGGCGGCGCACATGGTCGACCGCGAGTTCTGGCGGGCCGCCGGCCGGGCCGGGCTGCTCTGCATCAGCATCCCCGAGGAGTACGGCGGCGGCGGCGCGACGTTCGCCCATGAGGCCGTCATCGCCGAGGAGCAGGCCCGCGTCGGTGACGACGCCTGGGCCAACATGGTCCACAGCACGATCGTCGCGCACTACATCAACGCGTTCGGTACCGAGGAGCAGAAGCAGCGCTGGCTGCCCGGCATGGCCTCCGGTGACCTCGTCGGCGCGATCGCCATGACCGAACCCGGAACCGGCTCGGACCTCCAAAGCGTCCGCACCCGCGCCCGCCGCGACGGCGACCACTATGTGATCGACGGTGCCAAGACGTTCATCTCCAACGGCACCCACTGCGACCTGCTGGTCGTCGTCGCCCGCACCGGGGACGACGAGGGCGGCAAGGGGCTGTCCCTCATCGTCGCCGAGACCGAGGGCCTGGAGGGCTTCGAGCGCGGCCGCGTGCTGGACAAGATCGGCCAGCACGGCCAGGACACCCGGGAGCTGTTCTTCTCCGGCATGCGGGTCCCGGCGGGCAACCTGCTCGGCACCCAGGGACGCGGCTTCGCACAGCTGATGCAGCAACTGCCGCAGGAACGACTGATCATCGCGGTGGCCGGCGCCGCGGCCGCCACCGCGGCAGTCCGCGAGACGATCGCCTACGTGAAGGAGCGGGAGGCGTTCGGTCAGAACCTGATGAGCTTCCAGAACACCCGCTTCGTGCTCGCCGAGTGCGCCACCGACGCGACGGCCGCCCGCAGCATGGTCGACGGGTTCATCCCCCGCCACATGGCGGGCGAGCTGGACGCCGCGTCCGCTTCGATGGCGAAGTTCTTCTGCACCGACGTGCAGAACAACGTCGTCGACCGCTGCCTGCAGCTGTTCGGCGGGTACGGCTACATGAACGAGTACCCGATCGCGCGCATGTTCACCTCGGCCCGCGTGCAGAAGATCTACGGCGGCACCAACGAGATCATGAAGGAGCTTGTTGCCCGGTCCCTGTGAGAAGGCCGTCCACCAGATGGAGCGTCGATATCCCACGAGAGGAACCCCTACCGGGACACCCCCGCGCCGACCAGCGCTGAAGCATCGGCCCAGTACGAGGCGTCCCGTAAGCCTGGTTCGGTGAATAGTTCCGGTGAGGGGGCCATAACCGGCACACTGCCCCGGTGACCGGACTGCTGATCGGCTACGCCCGCTGCTCCACCGACGCCCAGGACCTCACCGCTCAACGCGACGCCCTCACCGCGCTCGGCGTCGCGACCGAGCGGATCTACGTCGACCACGGGCTCACCGGCACCAACCGCGCCCGACCCGGGCTACGCGAAGCCCTTGCCGCATGCCGCGCCGGCGACACCCTCGTGATCACGAAGCTTGATCGCCTCGCCCGCTCGGTGCCCGACGCCCGTGCGATCGCCGACGAGCTCACCGCCGGCGAGATCAAGCTCTGCATCGGCGCCTCGGTGCACGACCCCACCGACCCCATCGGCCGGCTACTGTTCAACGCACTCGCCATGATCGCCGAGTTCGAGGCCGACCTCGTCAGGATGAGGACACGCGAGGGCATGAAGGTCGCCAGAGCCAAGGGCCGGCTGCGCGGCAAGCAGCCCAAGCTCTCACCGCGACAGGAAGCCCACCTCGTCTCACTCCACGCCGCCGGCGAGCACACCATCAGCGAGCTTGAGGAGCTCTTCTCCGTCACCCGCTCCACGGTCTACCGAGCGCTCTCCCGCGCTCGCGCGAAGGTGGGCTGACCCGGCCCGGCAGTTACCTTGCACCTCGGGTCATCGCGAGTCCTGGGTACTACCGCCGCGCCTGGCGACGAGGTGGGCAACACCTGCGCCGCCAACCGCGATCTCCCCCCGCGCAACCACCATCGGCAGCTCAGGAGGCTACTCAGCCGTATCCGCCCGATTTTCGGCGAGTACTACGGCGACCCCTGGCATGAGCAATCAGCACCTTCCAGCCCGTCCGCACGGGTGGGAAGCCGCTTCGTGACCACCGAGGCGGTCAAGGGGTGGGAGGCGGAGGAGCTGTGCCGGGTCGCCCGGCCCAACACCTGGGAAGCCTGGATCGTGCTGACCGAGCGACCCACCGATCCGCAGAACCCCGGGCGCCAACACCGCCTACGCGGTGGACCCGTCACCCGCACCCTCGGCGGTCACGTCCTCGAGCAGTGGCAGTACGAGGTCACCACAGGCGGCCGGATCTAGTACCTGCCCCGAACCCGAACGACAGATCGTCTGGGTCGTCGCCGCCTCCACCAGCCACCGAAAGCCACCGACTGACCCCTCGGGTGAAAAAGCCACGCCCAGCAGCAGGCGCTCGACGCGAGCCTCAACTGACTCCCGACTGCTCCGGTCAACCCGACCTCGCCCTGCCCGGACGACCGGTCGCAGGGCGGCGCTGCTCTACCTTGGGCCTATGCCGTCCGTCCTGCGTCTAGGAGTCGGTGTCTCAGGAGTCGACGTCGACGATCGTGGCGTCGGCGGCAGCGCGTTGGACGGCCTCGCAGCCCTTGTGCGCGCCGGCCTTAGTCTCATATGCCTCGCCGGAGGCCACGACCTCGCCGTTGCCGGCCTTGAGCCGGAACCGGAACTTCCCGGCACGGTCCTTGTAGACCTCGAACTTGCTCGCCATCTCGACCTCCACAGTGGCCTGAATCGGTGAGTGAGCGACGCTAGCGCACTCCGTCGGGCACGTCTCGACACGACGCGGGCCGGACCACGACCTCGAGCCGCCGGCGCTGACCTGTGAACGCCCCGGCCTCTCCCCTCGGGTTGTGAGCGTCGGACGTATAGGCGTCGCGGTGAGCTCGGGTCGGCTGTCCTAGTCGGTCACTCGCTGTCCGCGTCACGGTCGTACCCGTCCGGTAGAACCGGCCGCA
>NZ_JAHLEK010000027.1:0-104439 GCF_020131375.1 Pseudonocardia sp. ICBG1034 | reverse complement strand
CCGCAACCGACGTGCTCGACGAGGTAGTGAGCCTGTTCGACCAGGCGGTGTCGGCGCGCGAGGGCAAGGCCGAGCGCACGATGCGCGACGCGCTGGCCGAACGGGGCAAGGCCGGCGAGGACCGCCAGGCGCTGCTCGACGAGCTGCTGGCCGTCATCGCCGACACCACGATTGCCGACGAGGACATCGGCAGCGTGCTCCGGGGTGAACGGATCGGATGGACACGAATCCGGGCGGCGATGGCCCAAGCCGTTCCCCGCCTTCCCCGCGATCACGGCCACCTCGGCGCGCTCGACGTGTCGTCCTACGGGTACTTGCGGCAGTTCACCCCGCAGGTCCTGGCCGCGGTGGAGTTCGCAGGCGGCACCGCGGCGGCCGAGCTGCTCGCGGCGGTGGAGATCCTGCGCGGGCTCAACGCCACCGGCGCCCGCCGGGTCCCGGCCGGTGCCCTGACGGGATTCGTGCCCACGCGCTGGCGCGGCTACCTCGACGCGGCCCACGCATCGGGGAACACCAGCGCCTACCGGCACTTCTGGGAGCTGTGCACCCTGCTCGGGCTCCGCGACGGGCTGCGCACCGGGGACGTGTACGTGCCCGGCTCGCGCCGCTACGCCGACCCCGCCGCCTACCTGCTCACCGCCGATCAGTGGTCGTTGCAGCGCGCGTCGTTCTGCGGGCTCGTCGGCAAGTCCGCCGACCCGGCGGTCGCGCTGGCCGCGGTCGGCGACGAGCTGACCGGCGCGCTCGGCGAGCTCGAGCAGGTCCTGGCCACCGGTGACGGCCCGGTCCGCCTCGACGACGCCGGCGACCTGGTGATCTCCCCGCTGACCGCCGAGGACATCCCCGGCGAGGCGGTCGCGCTCAAGGCCGAGCTCACCGACATGTTGCCGTTCGCGCCGATCGTGTCGCTGCTGATCGAGCTCGACGGGCGGATCGGGTTGTTGGACTGCTTCACCCACGCCGGCGGGAAGCAGACCCGTTCTCCGGAGTTGAAGCGGAACCTGATCGCGGTGCTGCTCAGCCACTCCACCAACCTCGGGCTGACCCGGATGGCCGATGCGTGCGGGATCTCCTACGACATCCTCGCCTGGACCGCCGAGTGGTACGTGCGCGAGGAGACGCTGCGCGCGGCGAACCTCGCGATCATCGACCACCACCAGCGGATGCCCCTGGCCGAGGTGTTCGGCACCGGCACCCTGTCCTCCTCGGACGGGCAACGGTTCCCGGTGCGGGGCAAGACGACGACCGGGCGGGAGATGACCATCCACGGCGGGCAGGTCCTCTCGACCTACACCCACGTCACCGACCAGCACACCACCTACGGCACGAAGATCATCGTCGCGACCAAGCGCGAGGCCCACTACGTGCTCGACGAGATCCTCGGCAACGCCACCGACACCCCGATCACCGAGCACGCCACCGACACCCACGGCGTCACCCTGGTCAACTTCGGCCTGTTCGACCTGCTCGGCCTGCAGCTCTCGCCCCGGATCCGGGACCTGGGCAAGATCACGCTGCACCGGATCGCCGCGAAGGCCCGCGCCGAGACCGACTACCCCCACGTCGGGCCGCTGCTCACCCGGCGGGTGAACGTCGAGCTGATCGCCGAGCACTGGGACGACCTGCTGCGCCTGGCCGGGTCGCTGAAGTTCGGGCACGCCACCGCGTCGCTGATCGTCGGGAACTCTCGGCGTCGTCTCGGCAGAACGCGCTGGCCGCCGCGCTCAAGGAGTACGGGGCGCTGCGGCGCACGATCTACGCCGCCCGCTACCTGTCCGACCCGACCTACCGGCGCAGGATCTCTCGTCAGCTCAACAAGGGCGAGTCGCTGCACGCGCTCAAGCGCGACCTGCTCTACGCCCACGAGGGAACCGTGCGTGCCCGACAGCTGCAGGCCCAGACCGAGCAGGCGTGGTGTCTCACCCTGGTCACCAACGCCGTCGTGGCCTGGACGACCGAGTACTACGGCCTGGCGGTGGAGTCGATGCGCGCGGCGGGCCGGCGCATCGACGATGAGGTGCTCGCGCACATCTCGCCGGCGCACAGCGAGAACATCAACTTCTTCGGCACGATCGACGTCGACATCGATGGCGAGCTGGCCCAGCTCGACCCCACCGGGTACCGGCCGCTGCGCGTGCGCGACACCCTGTTCTGATCGTTCACAAGCCGGGCGCAGCCAGCCGAGCAGCGAGTCCAAAAGTGTGCCGTAAGCCGATCGCTTTGCGGGACGCTCAGTGAACGCTGGCGGTCACGCGGCGGGGTCCTCCTGACCGCCAGAACCAGAGCCAGCCGTGACGGAGTCGCAATGCGACTTGACCGCGGCCGCGCGCCCGGACGTCTCCAGGCGTCGCGGGTTCACTGACCGGGGAACGTGTCGATTCGGTGCTCCAGGCGCACGACAATCAGGGGCGACGGCGCGTCGTCCGAACTCTCGCCGAACTCGTCGATGATCCGGTCGGCGAGCGGCTGCAGGAACACCTGCCCCAGCTGCCTGATCATGATCGTCAGGACCTGCTCGCCGATCGTGCTGCGCTGTGAGGCGAGGCCACGGCGGCGCAGCTCGCCCACCTGGTCCGCGGCCAGCGCGCTGAGCTTGCTGACGAGGTCGCCGCGTTCGCCGTGCGGGTCCAAGACCGCGCGCCGCAGGTAGTCCACGACGGCCGGGCTCTCCGCGAGCATGGCGGCCACGGCACGGTCGCGGGCCGCGGCCACATCCGCACCCGAGCCGTCCGCCGGCGCGGACAGGATCGCGTCGGCGAACCGGTCGACGATGTCGAGCTCGACCGCCTCACGCAGCGCTTCCTTCGTGCCGAAGTGGTGGACGATCAGCCCGACCGTGACCCCCACCCGGGCCGCGACGGCGCGCATCGGCGTGCCCGCCACCCCGCGCTCCGCGAACAGCTCCAGCGCGGCGTGACGGATCCGTGCCCGGGCCGTGAGGTCCTCGGTCCGGCGCGGCCGCGATCGCTCGCTCATGTCGCCAACCGGGCTTGCACCGTCACGGCACGCATAGTACGACCCCGCCCCTTGTGTCGATCACACCGCGAACTATACGCTTCACCTAGGTTACTGTACGTATGTATAGTCATTTTCGAGGATGGGAGACGACGTGGACCGAGGGGCGGCCGCGCCGCTGGACGGCGTGCGCGTGGTGTCGCTGGCGGTGAACGTCCCGGGCCCGGTGGCCGCGGCACGGCTCGCCGACCTCGGCGCCGACGTCGTCAAGGTGGAGCCGCCGGCCGGGGACGCGTTGCAGGTCGCGGCGCCTGGTTGGTACCGCGAGCTGACCGCCCGGCAGCAGGTCGTGCCCCTCGACCTGCGCGACGCGCCCGACCGCGAGCGGCTCGAGCAGCGGCTCGCGACGGCCGACGTCCTGCTCACCGCGATGCGCCCGGCGGCACTGGACCGGCTGGGCCTGCGCGAGAGCGTGAGCCGTCACCGGCTGGTGCACGTCGAGATCGTCGGCTACGACGGCGAGCGCGCCGGCGAGGCCGGGCACGACCTGACCTACCAGGCCGCGCACGGCACGCTGCAGCCGCCGGCAGTCCCAACCGTCCCGGTCGCGGACCTCCTCGGCGGGGAGCGGGCCGCCCTCGCCGCCGTCGCTGGTCTGCGCCTGCGTGATCGCAGCGGTGCCGCGGTGCACCAGCCGGTCGTGCTCGACCGGGTCGCCCGGGACGCGGCCGCCGGCGTGCGGCACGGGCTGACCGGGCCCGGCGACGTGCTCGGCGGGGGGAGCCCCGGGTACGGGATCTACCCGACGACCGACGGATACGTCGCCGTCGGCGCGGTCGAGCCGCACTTCGTCGCGCGGCTGGGTGACGCCGTCGGCCGCACCCGTACCGAGCTCGCCGCGCGGTTCGCCACGGCGGACAGCACGCACTGGCAGGAGCTCGGCAACGAGCTCGACATCCCGATCGTCTCGGTCGGGCCCACCGTCGACGACACCCTCCAGGAGATGCGATGACCACCCTCGCCGGCGTCCTCGCCCGCACCGCCCGCCGCTGTCCCGACCGGGTCGCCGTGCAGTTCGGCGACGTGGCGCTCACCTACGCCGAGCTGGACCGCGCGGTGGACGAGCTGGCGGCCGAGCTGGCCGGGCGTGGTCTCGAGCAGGGCGACCGCATGCTCCTGCTGGCCGGCAACAGCGACGCGTTCGTCGTCGCCGTCTACGCCGGACTCCGCCTGGACGCGATCGTGGTGCCGATCAACCCGCGCTCGGCACCGACGGAGATCGACTACCTGGTCACCGACACCGGGGCCCGGCTCCTGCTGTTCGGGCCCGAGGTCGCCGACGGCGTCCGGGCGTGGCACTCGCTGCCCGACCGGACGGGCGACGCGGAGCCGCTGGCGCTGGGCACCGTCGAGGGATACGAGGACGTCCGCGCGGCCGCCCGGGACCACGCCGCCCGGCCCACCCACGTCGAGGTCTCCGAGGACGACGACGCTCTGATCATCTACACGTCCGGGACCACCGGGCGGCCCAAGGGGGCACTGTTCGACCATCGCCGGGTGCTGTGGGTCGGGATCAACTCCAGCATCGGCATGGGTCTGCGGGACGGGGAGCGGATGCTGCACGTCGCACCGCTGTACCACTCGGCGAGCCTCAACATGCTGCTACTGAACGGGGTGATGCTCGGAGCGACCCACGTGATCCTCCCGGCGTTCGAACCGGCCACGGTGGCCGACACCCTCGCCCGCGAGCGGATCACGTTCTTCTTCGGCGTCCCGACGATGTACACCCACCTGCTGCGGCTGCCGGACCTCGCCGCTCGCGATCTCTCGCGCCTGCGGATCTGCCTCTACGGCGCCGCACCGATGCCCGCCCGCACCGCCGAGGCCCTGGTCGCAGCGCTGCCCGACGCCTGGATCGTGCAGGCGTGCGGCCAGACCGAGGGCGGCCCGGGCGGCATCCTGCTGCACCACGACGACGTCGTCGCGCGCCCGGAGGCCAGCGGTCGGGTCGCGGTGCCCAACACCGAGGTGCGGATCGTCGACCCGAGCGGGAACGACGTCGAGCCGGGCACCGTCGGCGAGATGATCATGCGCGGCGAGTCGATGATGAAGGGCTACTGGCGCAAGCCGGAGGCGACCGCCGAGACCGTGCGCGACGGATGGGTCCACACCGGCGACCTCGCCCGGATCGACGAGGACGGCTACATCACCCTCGTCGACCGCCTGAAGGACCTCATCATCACCGGCGGGGCCAACGTCTACTCCGCGGAGGTGGAGGGTGTCCTCGCCGCACACCCCGCGGTCGGCGACCTGGCCGTCGTCGGGCGCCGGAGCGAGGAGTACGGCGAGATCGCCGTCGCCGTCGTCGACCTCGCCCCGGGCGCCACGCTCACGCTCGACGAGCTGCGCGAGTACGGCCGCACGCATCTCAGCGGCTACAAGCTCCCGCGGGAGCTCACGATCGGCGCCGTGCCGCGCAACCCGTCCGGCAAGATCCTCAAGCACCGGCTCCGGGGGGCCCTGGATGGCTGAGGAACGTGAAGGATTCCCGCACCCGCTGACAGGAGACGCCGCATGACCCGAGAAGCCGTGATCGTCGACGCCGTCCGCACCCCGGTCGGCAAGCGCGGCGGGCAGCTGCGCGACTGGCACCCGGTCGACCTGCTCGCGCACACCCTCACCCACCTCGTCGACCGCACCGGCGTGGCCCCGGACTCGCTGGCCGACGTGATCGTGGGCTGCGCCCTGCAACGCGGCGAGCAGACCGGCAACGTCGCCCGCACCGCGCTGCTCGGCGCCGGGCTGCCGATCGGTCTGCCCGGCACCACCCTGGACCGGCAGTGCGGCTCCGGTCAGCAGTCGGTCCATTTCGCGGCGCAGGGCGTGCGCTCCGGCGAGTACGACGTCGCGATCGGCGCCGGTGTCGAGTCGATGTCGCGGGTCGATCTCGGTCCGCTGTTCGACCCGAGCGGGCCGCGGGGCGAGTGGTACGGCGAGCGGGCGCTCGCCCGGTTCGAGGGCAACCTGCCTGCCCAGGGTCCGTCCGCCGAGCTGGTCGTCGCCAAGTGGGGCTACACCCGCGACCAGCTCGACGACTTCGCCGTCCGCAGCCACCAGCGGGCCGCCGCGGCGACCGACGCCGGGCACTTCGCGGCGCAGCTCGTGCCGCTGGAGGGCGTCGACGGCCCGATGACCCGCGACGAGGGCATCCGCGCCGCGCCCGACCGGCAGCGGATGGCCACGTTGACGCCGGTCTTCGACCCGGCGGGCGCGATCACCGCCGCGAACTCGTCCCAGATCAGCGACGGCGCCGCCGCGCTGCTCGTCGCCGACCGGTCGTACGCGGAGGCGGTGGGCCTGCGGGCGCGGGCGCGGATCGTGTCGATGGCGGTCGCCGCCGACGACCCGGTTCTGCAGTTCACCGCGATCCTCGCCGCCACCCGCGCCGCGCTCGACCGGGCCGGGCTGACGATCGTTGACATCGACCTGGCCGAGGTCAACGAGGCGTTCGCGCCCGTCCCGATGCTCTGGCGCGACGAGTTCGGCTACCCGGACGACCAGCTCAACGTGAACGGCGGCTCGATCGCGATCGGCCACCCGCTCGGCTCGACCGGCGGACGCCTGCTCACCCAGCTCCTCGACGAGCTGGAGCGTCGCGAGGCCCGCTACGGCCTACTCACCGTCTGCGAAGCCGCCGGCATGGCCAACGCCACCGTCATCGAACGCCTCCCCTGACCCCACCCGCGCACCGACGAAGGAGTCCCTCGTGCCGGCACCCACCCGCACCGTCGTGACCGGATACCCGTCCACGATGGGCGACGACGTCCAGCTCAACACCACCACCCTGATCCGGCACGCCGCCCGGACCCACGGCGACCGCGAGATCGTCTACCGGCTCCCGGACGGCGGCTGGGGCCGCTACACCTACGCCGACGCCTACGACCGCATCGTGCGCGGGGCGAACGCCCTGGCCGGCCTCGGCGCCGGCCCGGCCACCCGGGTCGGCATCCTCGACTGGAACAGCCGCCGTCACTACGAGCTCTACTGGGCGATCCCCGGTCTCGGGTCGGTGATGGTGCAGCTCAACCTGCGCCTGGGGCCCGAGGACCTCTCCTTCGTCGTCGCCGACAGCGGGACCTCGATCGTCTGCGTGGACGAGACGCTGCTGCCGGTCGCCGAGGCCGTGGCCCCGATGCTGCCCGACGTCACCGCGTGGGTCGTGCTGACGGACAAGCCGCTCGACCAGATCAGCACGACGCTGCCGAACGTGCACCACTACGAGGACCTCGTCGCTGCCGCGGCGCCCCGGATCGACTGGCCGGAGATCGACGAACGCTCCGCCTACGGCGCCTGCTACACGACCGGCACCACCGGCCGGCCGAAGGGCGTCTACTACTCGCACCGCGCGATCTGCCTGCACTCCTTCTCGCTCGCCACGAACATCGGCATGACCCTCGACGACTGCACGATGCTGATCACGCCGATGTTCCACGGACAGGCCTGGGGCCTGCCGCAGGCGGCCACCCTGACCGCCAACAAGATCGTCTTGCCGGGCCGGTACACGGCCGAGGACACCAGGCCGCTCACCGACGCGCTGATCGCCGAGGACGTGACCGTCACCAACGGTGCTCCCGCGATCTTCGGGCCGATGCTGGACTACATCCGCTCGCTCGAGGACAAGCCCGACCTGGGACGGCTGCGGATGATGTCGGGCGCGACCGAGCCGCCGCTGTCGTTGATGCGCGGCTTCGCCGAGCTGACCGGCGCGGAGATCGTGCACGCCTACGGCGCGACCGAGACCACGCCGCTGGTCACCATGAACCGGTACAAGCCGGGCGTGCGTGCCCGGCTGTCCGGTGACGACCTGCTCGAGCTCAAGCGCAAGCAGGGGCTCCCCGCCACCCTGGTCGACGTCCGGCTCGTCGACGCGGCCGGCGAGGACGTCCCGCACGACGGCGTCGCCCAGGGCGAGATCTGTGTGCGCGGCCCGTGGATCACCACGCGCTATCACAACATGGCCGATGCCGACGACCGTTTCACGGGCGGCTGGTGGCGCAGCGGCGACGTCGGCACGATCGACCCGGACGGCTACCTCAAGGTCACCGACCGGCTCAAGGACGTGATCAAGAGCGGCGGCGAGTGGATCTCCTCCATCGACATGGAGAACCTGCTGGCCGGCCACCCCGCCGTCGCCCAGGCGGCGGTCGTCGGGCTGCCGCACCCCAAGTGGCAGGAGCGGCCGTTCGTGCTCATCGTCCCGACCCCCGGGCACGAGGTGACGCTCGCGGACCTGCATGCGCACCTGTCGTCGGCGTTCGCGTCCTGGCAGCTGCCGGAGTCCTTCATCACGGTCAGCGAGATCCCCCGCACCAGCGTCGGCAAGTGCGACAAGAAGACCATCCGCACGACGTGGGCCGGTCACTACGGCGGTACCGATGACTGAGCAGCCCACCGAGACCCTGGTCTCCGCCGAGCGGCACGGCCCGGTCGCACTGCTCACGCTGGAGCACGTCGGGTCCTACAACGCGCTCGGCCGCGACCTGGTCGCCGAGCTGACCGGCCGGCTCACCGACGCGGCCGCCGACCCGGATGTGCGCGTCGTGGTCGTCACCGGCGCCGGCCCGGCGTTCTGCGCCGGCGCCGACATCGCCGAGGTCCCGGCCATGATCGGCGCCGCGCCGACCGACGAGCTGCCGTTCGACCGGCTCTTCGACGTCCTCACCGACTACCCGACACCGACGGTCGCGGCCGTGCGCGGCATCGCGTACGGCGGCGGGTGCGAGCTGGCGTTGGCCTGCGACATCGCGATCGCCGGCCATTCGGCCCGGTTCGCCGTCCCCGAGGTCAAGCTCGGGGTCATTCCCGGGGCCGGTGGCACGCAGCGGCTCGTGCACGCCGTCGGCAAGGCCAAGGCGATGCGCATGCTGCTGTCCGGCGACGCGGTCGACGCCGCATGGGCCTGCGACGCCGGGCTGGTCGCCGACGTGGTCGACGATGACGAGGTCGTCCCGGCCGCGATCGGGCTGGCCCGCCGCATCGCCGGGAACGCGCCGCGCGCCGTGGCACTCGCCGCGGACGCCGCCCGCCGAGCCCACGACCAGCCGCTGCGGGAAGGGCTGGCGACCGAACGCCACAACTTCCTGCGCGCGCTCGGCACCGACGACGCCCGCGAGGGGCTGTCCGCCTTCACCGCGGGCCGCACACCAGCCTTCACCGGCCGATGAGAGGGAGCATCCGATGATTCTCGACGACTACCGCGCCCCCTGGGCCACCCAGGAGCTCGACGACCTCCGCGGGCTCGCCCGCACCTTCATCGCGAAGGAGGTCGTGCCGAACCAGGAGCGCTGGGCGGCGGCGCACATGGTCGACCGCGAGTTCTGGCGGGCCGCCGGCCGGGCCGGGCTGCTCTGCATCAGCATCCCCGAGGAGTACGGCGGCGGCGGCGCGACGTTCGCCCATGAGGCCGTCATCGCCGAGGAGCAGGCCCGCGTCGGTGACGACGCCTGGGCCAACATGGTCCACAGCACGATCGTCGCGCACTACATCAACGCGTTCGGTACCGAGGAGCAGAAGCAGCGCTGGCTGCCCGGCATGGCCTCCGGTGACCTCGTCGGCGCGATCGCCATGACCGAACCCGGAACCGGCTCGGACCTCCAAAGCGTCCGCACCCGCGCCCGCCGCGACGGCGACCACTATGTGATCGACGGTGCCAAGACGTTCATCTCCAACGGCACCCACTGCGACCTGCTGGTCGTCGTCGCCCGCACCGGGGACGACGAGGGCGGCAAGGGGCTGTCCCTCATCGTCGCCGAGACCGAGGGCCTGGAGGGCTTCGAGCGCGGCCGCGTGCTGGACAAGATCGGCCAGCACGGCCAGGACACCCGGGAGCTGTTCTTCTCCGGCATGCGGGTCCCGGCGGGCAACCTGCTCGGCACCCAGGGACGCGGCTTCGCACAGCTGATGCAGCAACTGCCGCAGGAACGACTGATCATCGCGGTGGCCGGCGCCGCGGCCGCCACCGCGGCAGTCCGCGAGACGATCGCCTACGTGAAGGAGCGGGAGGCGTTCGGTCAGAACCTGATGAGCTTCCAGAACACCCGCTTCGTGCTCGCCGAGTGCGCCACCGACGCGACGGCCGCCCGCAGCATGGTCGACGGGTTCATCCCCCGCCACATGGCGGGCGAGCTGGACGCCGCGTCCGCTTCGATGGCGAAGTTCTTCTGCACCGACGTGCAGAACAACGTCGTCGACCGCTGCCTGCAGCTGTTCGGCGGGTACGGCTACATGAACGAGTACCCGATCGCGCGCATGTTCACCTCGGCCCGCGTGCAGAAGATCTACGGCGGCACCAACGAGATCATGAAGGAGCTTGTTGCCCGGTCCCTGTGAGAAGGCCGTCCACCAGATGGAGCGTCGATATCCCACGAGAGGAACCCCTACCGGGACACCCCCGCGCCGACCAGCGCTGAAGCATCGGCCCAGTACGAGGCGTCCCGTAAGCCTGGTTCGGTGAATAGTTCCGGTGAGGGGGCCATAACCGGCACACTGCCCCGGTGACCGGACTGCTGATCGGCTACGCCCGCTGCTCCACCGACGCCCAGGACCTCACCGCTCAACGCGACGCCCTCACCGCGCTCGGCGTCGCGACCGAGCGGATCTACGTCGACCACGGGCTCACCGGCACCAACCGCGCCCGACCCGGGCTACGCGAAGCCCTTGCCGCATGCCGCGCCGGCGACACCCTCGTGATCACGAAGCTTGATCGCCTCGCCCGCTCGGTGCCCGACGCCCGTGCGATCGCCGACGAGCTCACCGCCGGCGAGATCAAGCTCTGCATCGGCGCCTCGGTGCACGACCCCACCGACCCCATCGGCCGGCTACTGTTCAACGCACTCGCCATGATCGCCGAGTTCGAGGCCGACCTCGTCAGGATGAGGACACGCGAGGGCATGAAGGTCGCCAGAGCCAAGGGCCGGCTGCGCGGCAAGCAGCCCAAGCTCTCACCGCGACAGGAAGCCCACCTCGTCTCACTCCACGCCGCCGGCGAGCACACCATCAGCGAGCTTGAGGAGCTCTTCTCCGTCACCCGCTCCACGGTCTACCGAGCGCTCTCCCGCGCTCGCGCGAAGGTGGGCTGACCCGGCCCGGCAGTTACCTTGCACCTCGGGTCATCGCGAGTCCTGGGTACTACCGCCGCGCCTGGCGACGAGGTGGGCAACACCTGCGCCGCCAACCGCGATCTCCCCCCGCGCAACCACCATCGGCAGCTCAGGAGGCTACTCAGCCGTATCCGCCCGATTTTCGGCGAGTACTACGGCGACCCCTGGCATGAGCAATCAGCACCTTCCAGCCCGTCCGCACGGGTGGGAAGCCGCTTCGTGACCACCGAGGCGGTCAAGGGGTGGGAGGCGGAGGAGCTGTGCCGGGTCGCCCGGCCCAACACCTGGGAAGCCTGGATCGTGCTGACCGAGCGACCCACCGATCCGCAGAACCCCGGGCGCCAACACCGCCTACGCGGTGGACCCGTCACCCGCACCCTCGGCGGTCACGTCCTCGAGCAGTGGCAGTACGAGGTCACCACAGGCGGCCGGATCTAGTACCTGCCCCGAACCCGAACGACAGATCGTCTGGGTCGTCGCCGCCTCCACCAGCCACCGAAAGCCACCGACTGACCCCTCGGGTGAAAAAGCCACGCCCAGCAGCAGGCGCTCGACGCGAGCCTCAACTGACTCCCGACTGCTCCGGTCAACCCGACCTCGCCCTGCCCGGACGACCGGTCGCAGGGCGGCGCTGCTCTACCTTGGGCCTATGCCGTCCGTCCTGCGTCTAGGAGTCGGTGTCTCAGGAGTCGACGTCGACGATCGTGGCGTCGGCGGCAGCGCGTTGGACGGCCTCGCAGCCCTTGTGCGCGCCGGCCTTAGTCTCATATGCCTCGCCGGAGGCCACGACCTCGCCGTTGCCGGCCTTGAGCCGGAACCGGAACTTCCCGGCACGGTCCTTGTAGACCTCGAACTTGCTCGCCATCTCGACCTCCACAGTGGCCTGAATCGGTGAGTGAGCGACGCTAGCGCACTCCGTCGGGCACGTCTCGACACGACGCGGGCCGGACCACGACCTCGAGCCGCCGGCGCTGACCTGTGAACGCCCCGGCCTCTCCCCTCGGGTTGTGAGCGTCGGACGTATAGGCGTCGCGGTGAGCTCGGGTCGGCTGTCCTAGTCGGTCACTCGCTGTCCGCGTCACGGTCGTACCCGTCCGGTAGAACCGGCCGCAACGCCCGATCCGGCCGCACACGCGGAGTGGAAAGGACCCCGAGATGACCGCTGACACGACCGGCGAGCTCGTCGACCGCCTCGCCCGGGTCCTGGACCCGGTGGCCTTCGACGACCGCGCCGAACCCCGCACCCTCGGCCAGCTGTGGGACCAGGTCTCCCGACGGATGACCGCCCAGGAACACGCCCGCCGCGCGATCGCCGCCGGCTGGACCTCCACGGAGACACCATGACCGCCGCACCCGCCCCGTGCACCCACCCGAGCGCCCATGTCGTCGCCCACCTCGGCGCCCACGAACCGCTGCCCTGGCAGCCCGTCCCGGGCCCGACCGGCACCGAGGATCTCGGCGATGCGGACACGCTCGCTGCCCGCACCGGCCACCTGACGTTGGGACGCTGCGGATCCTGCGGGATCCAGGTCATCACCGCCCAGATCCGCGGCGGCCCCGACGAACGGCGCATCGAGTACCCACCGGTGTTCGCCGGCCGCCCGGACTCCGCGGACCTGCCCGGGTTCATCGACCGCGGGGTCCCGGTCTGGACCTCGCCCTGGACCGCGATCGCCCAGCCCACGGACCAGAACGACCCCGCCCGACCGGATGACACCGTTCCCGCCGCCGCCCGCGACGTCGATGCGGCGGCGGCACGGCTCCGCGATGTCCTCACCAGCCGCGGGATCGACCTCGGGCCCGACGCCGAACAGATCGCCTCCGAGGCGGCCCTGGCGGTCCTGCAGACCCCCTCACCGCGCCCGCAGTCGTGACCGACGACCGGCCGACCGACGCCGACAGCGACTCCGGGGCACGACGGGTGTTGGTGCCCGATCTGGTCGACGGGCTGACCGAGGTCCTGCGTGAGGTCGAGGAGCTACTACTGACCCTGGCCGGCTGGGAAGAGGACACCGACGGGCCGGGCCCGTTCGTGCTGCCCGCCCCGCTGGCCGGGCGCTGCGCACTCGACGCGCTCTACCGCATACGGGACGTCCTCGCCCCCACCCAGACCCCGCCGCAGATGTTCGACCGAGGCGCGCAGGTCGGCGCCCGGCTACTGGCACCCGACGGACGCTACGAGCACATGCCACTGCACGCGGTGGCCATCGCCGTCGCCGACCTTGATGTCCTCGCCGGCGCCGCGGCCGCGCTCGGGCACACCGTCGCGGCCCGCCCCGACACCGAACTCGCCGAGGCCATCGCCGCCGGCGCCGAAGCCGCCGCCCCGACCTACGGTCCCCCGCCAACGCCGCGCGACATCATCGAACGCCTCGCCCGCCTGCATGGTCTGCTCGACCTCGCCGTCACCGACGACACCCGAGCACTGATCGCCGTCCTCGACCACGCCGGCAACACCGACCCGGTCATCCTCGACGACACCACCGAGGCCGCCTACCAGCGCCTCGCCGACCGAATGAACGCCATGTGGAGCGGCGACGCGCTCTCACGATTCCTGTACTGACCCCAGCTCGCAGAGTGCCCTCGGACTGGTTCTATCTATCCCCCATCTCACACATTCCACTCCTGCATGCTTGTCAGCTACAGTCAGGCGTTGCCGTACTAGAATCCCGTAGAACCTGGGAGACAGATTGTGGCTCGCATTGAGCAGATTAGACTGGTGGACGACCTCGACGGCGGCAGCGCGGACGAGACCATCGCATTCATGGTGAACAACGCCGCCTACGAGATCGATCTGAACCACGCCCACGCCGACAAGCTCCGTGATGCGCTGGCGCCCTACATTGCCGCAGCTCGCCGGGCCCCCAGCGGCGCTGTTCGGCCCCGTCGAGCCCGGGCAGCCGCTGCGTCGACGATGACGACCGAACGACGCCAGCACAACAACGCGATCCGCTCGTGGGCCCGCCAGAATGGATACCCGATCGCCGACCGTGGACGTATCCCCCTCGAGATCGTCGACGCATACGAGAAGAACGCAGGATCGGGGGCCGCTCCGGCGCCACGCACCACATCGACGACGCCAGCGCCCCAGTTTCAGGAAGCGGGATAATTCCGGCGTCCGGTTCTGGCACGAGTTCGGCGCCCTCGGGGCACAGCCAGGCAGTGGCGTTTCTGGCTGTGCGGTACCCGCCGGGCCCCTGTGAACCCCTGCACGGATCCGCCCACCCGCAGGCCTTGCGGTCACCTCAACAGCGAGCGGGTACCGAGCGCCCGTCGCAGGTAGTTCGGATGAGCTCGTGCCGTCTCTGGTGTGCTCGCCGGATCGGGTCGTGGTTCGCCTCGGACACGTCCTGGACGGGCGGGATGGTCCACGATGCGGCGCTCCCTACGTGCCGTACTCAGCCTCGCGCCCCTTGGCTGGGGCCTCGCGACGGCCTTGCTGACGGCCGTACTGAGCGAGTCCCTGCGGGTCGGCCTCGAGTACAAGGAAGAGAATGACTTCACCGTCTGAGCAGGACGAGCCGACCGTGACAGTCACCCTCGACAAGGTCCTTCGCAACCGAGAGATGACCTTGACCGAACTCTCCCAGCGCGTCGGTATCACGATGGCCAACCTCTCGAACCTCAAGACAGGAAGAGCCCGTGCGATCCGCTTCAGCACGCTGCAGGCACTCTGCCGCGAGCTGAACTGCCAGCCAGGCGATCTGCTGCTCTACACCCGCACCACCGCATCCGGCGACCCAGACACGTCCTGAACCTCCGTCCGGTTCTGGCACCAGTTCGCGACGTGGGGCGATCCCCCGCCAGCGTCGGACCGTGGGTGCCGGGGTGAAGTCCGAGTCGCTGCCGGTATCCAGCCCCACCCTTGCGGTACCCGAGCGGACCGCCCTGTTCGTTCGGGCTCAACCGGCGCCCGGGCGGGAGGGAGGCTCACCGAGCGTGTTGGCGGGCAGCGTCGTGGATCTCGGTCAGCGCCTGCTGGAGGTGGGTGACCGCGCGGCGGACCTCGATCGGTAGGGGGCGGCCGTTGGACAGCTCGACCCGAGCCGCGGTCAGGACGTGCACCACCGCCGAGCGCAGGCAGCTCGGCAGCTCGTGCAGCGTGCCCGCGAGGTCGGCGGCCTGCTGATAGCCGCGCATCTGCTCCTCCAACAGCCCATCGCGCGCAGCCGGTGCCGGGCCGCGCTGGTCGGCTCGCTCGGCCGGCCGCCGCGGCCGCGGTGGTGGGCCCGGGTCCTTGCGGTGCGCGGGCGTCGGGGTGTGGCGGGCGGCCCAGGCCAGCGCGCGGGCGTGGAGCTCGACCGCGTCACGGCCCACCGCCATCGGCGCCGCCGGGGAGTCTGCGGGGCCGGCCTGTGCGCGGCGGCGGCGGCGAGCGGCGCGCTCCTCGGCGTCACGGGGACGCAGCGGGCGGGGCGCGTCGAGCTGATTGGCGTGCTCGTCGCAGGCGAAGCACAGGAACAGCCGCGGCTCGGGCTCGAGGACCAGCCGCAGCCCGGCACGGGTCACCGGGCACCGGCAGGCCCGGGGGTCCTGCTGCCCCGCCGAGGACAGCGCACACCCCGCGACATCGGTCTGGAACCGGGTGGTCGGTGGTGTCGGCAGGCCGGTCACGATCGTTCCCCCTCGTCGCCGCAGCATGAGCTGAACGCGCCGCGGGGGAGCACGGAGCGACCCGGTCACTCTACGAGCCGGCCGCGCCCGCGCCACCTTGCGGCTGCCCGCTGAGCGGCACCGCCGCTGGCAGGGGCGCGCGCTAGACCGAGACCCTGAGCCGAGGAGGACGACATGCCCACACCCCGTACCACTGCGGGCACCCAGCCCGCTGGTGTGCACGGTGCAGGATGGCCAGTGTGAGTGAGGAGACCGCACCGCAGGACGTTCCGACCGTGAGAGACCGGCTCGCGTGGCTCGGCGAGGACGCCATCGCGCAGCACTTCGCCGCGGGCCGTATCCACCTCGACGGGGAGCAGGTCACCGACCTGGACGCCCCGGCACCGAAGGGGACGCGGCCGGTGCTCAAAGCGAGCTGAGCCCGTCTGTCGTGGGCTACGTCTCCCGACCGACCTGTGGACATCCAGATCTCAGACCGGCCCCGGGGCATCGCTGACCGCGCCACGCTGGATCTTCCCTGCTGAATCCTATAACCTATCCCAGTATCACAGAATGGATCGCAGGATGAGGGTTCAGTCGCGTCGTGGGCGTGCGCGGATCGGCGTGGCTGTTGGTGCTGTGGCGGTCGCCCTATCCGTGCTCCCCGCCCAGGAGGCTGGGCCAGCGGTAGCGCGGGTGGCGGCTGTCGGCGCCGATCGGGCCCCGAACGGGGCCACCTCAGCTGTGCTGGCGGCGATTCCGCTGGGCGGTCTGGAGGTCCCCGATCCGCTCGCTCTGGACTCGGGTGGTCGCGTCACCAGCGTGCGTCAGTGGGAGCGGCAGCGTCGCCCGGAACTGTTGAATGCCTTCCAGGAGAACGTCTACGGCACGACCCTGCCGGCCCCGACCGGGACGACCTACCGCGATGCCGGCGGCAACGGCTCGGCGAAGAAGGTCACGATCACGGTCACCGGGCCGCAGGGCAGCGCGAGTTTCACCCTGCGGATCTTCACTCCGTCCTCGGGTAAGCCGAAGGGCACGTTTCTGCTGATCGACCACCGCGGCTCGGTTGGCGACGATCCGAGCTCGGGCGGGTACGCCCCGGCTTCGAAGATCACTGGTGCCGGGTACGCGCTGGCCGCGCTCAACGCCGAAGAGGTAGCTCCGGACGACGCAGGGTCCTACCGCGACGGTGTGATCAATGCGTTCTACCCGGCAGGGCAGGATCTCCCGGCCGATGCGTGCCGCACGATCAGCGCGTGGGCTTGGGGCGCCAGCCGGGCGATGGACTACCTGCAGACCGCCGACGCCGCGAGCACGGGCATCGACCCGAGCAAGGTCGCAGTGATCGGTCACTCCCGTGGCGGGAAGGCCGCGTTGTGGGCCGGCGCCCAGGACCCCCGGTTCCCGGTGGTCATCTCCAACAACTCCGGCTCGACCGGCGCGAAGCTCGCCCGTCGTGACTCGGCCGGTGAGTCGATCTCGGCGATCAACTCCCAGTTCCCGCACTGGTTCCCCGAGACCTACAAGCGCTTCGACGGCAACGCCGACGCACTGCCGGTGGACCAGAACGAACTGCTCGCGCTGATCGCGCCCGGCCGGGTCGTGGTCGCCTCCGCCGCCGACGACGGCAACGCCGACCCCCAGGGCGAGTTCCTGTCCTACCTCGGTGCCGCCCCGGTCTACGAGCTCTACGGTCTCGGAAACACCGGCTTGTCGAGCACCAACTGGCCGCCGGCCACCGGGAAGAGCTTCCGCGGCCCAGGCATGAGCTACCACCTGCGCTCGGGAGGGCACGGACTTGAAGACGCCGATTGGGACATCTACCTCGGCAGCAACCTGTTCACCCGCTAGACCCCGGCGCCACGGCCGCCGTCTCACCGCGGTGGCCCTCGCGGGGGTCATCGCAGTGGCCGTCGCTGGGGCGTCAGTCGCCTGCACCGCGACCAGGCCCGACGCCCCCGCTACGCCGTCGCCTGCCACCAGGCAGGAGTTCGACCCGCCGACCGTGTTCGGCCCGGCGCAGCTCACCCTCGCTGGCCGCACCGGGCTCCCTGCACCGCAGGCCCTCGACGGCGTCTACGGCTGGTCCCTGACCGACGCCGGCCTGACCCGGGTCGACCTGACCACGGGCGAGGTGCTCGTGGGCGGATTCCCCCGGGCCCCGCTGTTCCGCGGACTGGACCTGTCCCGACCGACCGCGATCGGCGCTCCGGAGATCCTGGGTGCACCGGTGCTCGCTGACCTGCCCAGCGGACGGCGTGTGCTCGCAGCGTGGCCGGTCGAGCAGCCCGGCCAGGGCACCACCCCGTCCCAGCGCGGTATCGAGCTCGTCTCGGCCGACCCGAAGACCGCCCAGACCCTCACCTCGACGACGGTTCCGTTGCCCCGATCCTGGCTCGAGGAGTCGCTGACCGGGTTCACCGTCTACGTCACAGGTGTCGTCGGCACCACCGCGGTCGTCAGCGCCGCGGCCGCCGATGCCGCCCTCACCGCCGCGGTCGACCTGCCCACCGGTCGGCTGCTGTGGTCGACCCCCGACGTCGCCGCACAGCTACTCACCGACGACACCGTGGTCGTCAGGCTCCGCGACCTCGCCCGCAGCGAGCTACGAGGCCTGGCCCTCGCTGACGGCCGGCCCCGCTGGGCTGGGATCGCCGGCAGCTCCGTCTCGCCACTCGGCACCTCCCGGGCCCTGGTGGACCTACGCACCCTCGACAACGCCTGGGGCGGCAGCCAGGTCATCGACACGGCCACCGGCCGCGAGCTCGACAGCCCGCTCAACGGACAGCCCGGCTGGACCTGCCGCCGCGACCAACAGTCCCTCACCGTGTGCTCTCTGGCCCCCTACAACGACACCGACGCCGTACTCGGCTTCGACGACAACGGCACCGAGCTGTGGCGCATCACCCGAGACGCAGGACGGGTCGTCCCGACCGTGACAACGGCCTGGCACGGCATGGTCTACGGCTACACCGATAACGGCCCCGTCGTCCTCGACGGCCGCACCGGAGCCGACCACCCCACCCCGTCGCCCGACGCCCCGATCCTGGTCAACGGCTACTTCGCCATCACCGCCGCACCAGCGGCCACACCAGAGCAACGACCGAACTACCGCCACCCGTCAACCCTGGTCGCTCGACCGACGGTCGGGTGAATGGGGCCTTAGGACCGCGCTGCCCCGGCACCCGGATCGTCCCGAGGGTCACGATCCTCTTCTGCCGTGCCCTCGCGGTGTGGCTCGATCGAGTCGAGGTCGCCAGTGGAAGGGGCCCCGTCGTCGTAGTTGCGGGCGCGTCGTTCGGCTTCCCGAGCGATGGCGGACTGCCACCTGGCGGCGACGTGTGCGGGGACGTGGAGCGGCTCGTGGGCGTTCGGCGGATCGGGGAACTCTGCTTGGACCTCTGCCAGCGCCTTGGCTATGCGGGCGGCGAGCTCGGAATTCTGCTCCATCGGGATGGTGAGCCGTTCCTCGTGTCGAGCCGCGTCGTGGTCGCGCGATCACCTCGGGCCCGACTGTGCCCGGAGCGAAGAACGCTCGGGTGCGGTCGTGGGCGGTGATCTCACAGCAGTGGCGGTGGATGCTGGTCAGTAGGGGAGACTCTCGAACGATGCTAGATGGTTCCCGGGGCGGCGCTGGTCTTCTGAGCCCGTTGCTTCGCACGGGCGGCGTTGGCACGGTTGATCCGGCTTCGGACGGTCCCGATAGGAATGTCAAGTACTTCAGCAGCCTCGGCGTACGACAGTCCGTTGATCTTCACCAGCACGAAGGTCCGCCGCCATTGAAGGGGGATCTGCGCAAGGGCCGAGGCGATACGTTCCCGGTTTGCGACGATGACTGCGGGATCGCCGCCGACCTGTTCGGCTTCAGCGAGTTGCGTCCCGTCGATCTGGACCACGCGATTTTGATCGCGGCTGCGGCTGCGCGCGGCTGTGCGCGCAGTGTTTTCGACGATGGTACGGAGCCAGGCCCCGACCGAGCTGCGCCCGGAGTAGGTATGCGCGCTGCGAAACGCACGTATGAGACTGTCCTGCACCGCGTCGTCGGCGTCGTGATGGTTCTCCAGCACTCGCAGCGCCACGACCCGCAGAAGTGTGCGGTGACGCCGGATCAGCTCGTTGAACGCCTGGGGGTCGCCAGCGAGATGGGCGTGCATCAGCATGCAATCGTCATGAGAGGCACAGGTTTCGTGCGCGGCTGCGGCAGCCAATGCGGCGTGGGCAGGCCGCGATGAGCAGTGCCTCTTCGTCAGCGGCTCACTGCTGCGAGCCGTCGGAACTAGTTCCTCTGGCGTACTCGGTGCTCGCGTTCGCGCGAGTGTGCTGGTGCAGTTGGGCATGTGGGGCTACCTCTGCTTATACGATCTCCTCCGGGGCCTGCTCAGCGTTGCGAAGCGGGGACGCACGGTGTGCGGTGTCAGTCCGAGGTGGAAAGATCTTGCAGGCTGCGGCGGGTGAACTCACTGATCACTGAGAGCGCAGCGGGCAGTGTCCGAGCTCGCCGCCAGACGAGGTTTCACGCCCCGATCCAGGCCGGGCCTGCGCCCGACCTGATGGGCGAGAGCTGGTAGGTCAGAGGTGATTGCGCAGCTCAGAGCCGGTGAACGTGTTGCTCAGTGAGAAGGTTGGTGGGGTGTAGGTGGCTGCACCAGAGTGGTTCGTGGGCTACCTGGACGCGTTGCGGCGCGTTCCCGGGTCCCGGCCGGCTTCGGCACGTGCGCTCGCTGAGTGGGCTGCGCAGATCGGCGATGACGAGGCGCCCTCGCGTCCGACGGTCAACCGCTGGGTAAGTGGCACGACGTTGCCGACCGATTTCCGTGCCCTCGAGCTCGTGGTTCAGGGAGTCAAGGAGCACACGAAGAACCCGACGCGCCAGCAGCGCGAGACGCTGCTCCGGCCTGCGTGGTGGCGTGAGGCTTATCAGAAGGCGGTCCGTGAGTCCGGGCGAGGGAACGGCGGTGAGCGCACTCCCCAGGTCGTCTATCAGGGCCTGGAACCGTTCGGACGCGACGACGCCGCCCGGTTCTTCGGGCGCGACCGGGAAATCAAGGCGATGCTCGGACGGCTGGATGCCCTGCAGCGCTCGCCGGATAGCGCTGTGCTGGCCGTCCTCGGGCAGTCGGGGATCGGGAAGAGCAGTCTGCTGGCGGCGGGTTTGCTCCCAGCGTTGGAAACGCGTGGCCTCCCATCGAGCCCAGAGGTTGCCTCCTGGCCAGCGGCTGTCATCACGCCCGGCTCGACGCCGCTGCAGAATCTACGGGAATTCTGGGAACGCCACGCCGCGTCGTCGGACAGCGGAGATGAAACGGCTCCGAGGAACGGATCGATACTCGTTGTCGACCAATTCGAGGAGGTTTTCCAGCTCGACCCCGCAATTCGTCAGCAATTCGTTGCAGAGCTTTTTTCTGCCGCCTCCTCCCCGGCTGGAGGCGGCGAGAGCGACCCCACCGCGCTTGTAGTTATCGCCTGTCGCAACGAGTTCTATCCGGAACTTCGACAGCTCGCCTTGCTCAAGCCCGCCCTCGATGCACCGTTCAACCTGGATCCTCTAACGGGGGAAGCCCTGGCCGAGGCCATCCGTGAGCCGGCACGCCGGGCGGGGATCACCGTCGGAAACGATCTGGTGAACCGATTGCTCGCCGACGCGGGGGTCAGAGACGGCGGCCTGGTCGAGGGAAAGTTGCCGCTCATCTCTCACGTCTTGCGTCTGATGAACCAGTCCGGGCCAATGACGGTTCGTTCCTACGAACGAGTCGGGGGCATCGACGGGGCGGTCGCGCACACCGCAGATCAGGCCTGGGAGGAGCTGCGGCAAGCCGGGCTCGAGGACGCCGCGCTGGCGTTGCTGGTTCGCCTGGTACGAGTCGGCGAGTACCCCGGCCATGACACCCGCCGCCCTCTGGATCGCGCCCAACTACCCGGCCTCGGTGATGGCCCCACAGGCCAGGCCCTGGAGATCCTGGCCCGGGCGCGTCTGATCACCATCGGCGAGGACACAGTCCAGATCACCCATGAGGCCCTCATCCGGGCCTGGCAGCTACTGCGCGACACGATCGACTCCGAACGAGCTGACCTCGTGCTTCGTCAGAGCATCGCTTTGCGCGCGCGGCAGTGGGACGAAGCCGGACGGCCACCGGAACAGCTCCTCCGCGGAACGGTGCTTGCCGATGCTCATCGAGTCATCGACACAGGGGTACACGCCACCGTCGCCGACGACATGGCGCGCCAGTTCCTCGATGAGGCTGATCGGCAGGAACAGCTCGCGGCGGCGCGTCGCCGTCGCCAGTGGATCGCTGTCGTCGCTGCCGCGGTCCTCATCGTGGCGGCAGGCACCGTGGCCGTCATCTCGGGCATCGCGGAGCGACAAGCCTCCCAGCGGGCGATCCTCTCCGAGGTGATCGCACACGCCAAGCAGCTCGCCGACACTGACACGTCGATGTCAGCGCAGCTGTGGCTGACCGCCTACCGGATGCAGCCCACCCCCGACCTTTACACCGCCTTGCTCAGCACGGAAAACACGCCTCTGTCCCGGCAGCTCCTGGGCCACACCGGCAACGTACGAGCCGTCGGACAGATCGACAAGACGATCATCAGCACGTCCGCAGACGGCACCATCCGGCTCTGGCCGTCTACGCCTACAGACGCTGCACCGACGACACTGAACGAGCCCGGCCCGGTCACCAGCATGGTCACCGTTCCCCAGCGACACATCATGATCACCGGGGCTGGAGGGCGGAACGGTACGGCTAGCACGATCCGGGTCTGGGGCATGCGCGATGATCAGCACCCGGAACCGCTGTCTCCGGAGCTACCCGTCGAGCGCGGCAAACAGGTCAGCGGCCTGGCCACCAGCACTGACGGTCGTCTACTAGCCATCGTGACCACCGACGGCAGTGCTCGTCTGTGGGAGATCGGTAACCCCGCGCGCCCCGCCGACCTCGGCTCTCGCCTCCCAGGCACAACCACGGCCGTCTATGGCAGCAACGTCGCCATCAGCCCCGATGACCGCACACTGGCCGTTGCCGGGCCCGACGGCTCGACCAAGCTGTGGAACATCACCGATCCACAGCGCCCGGCAGAGCTCTCGCCGCTGCCCAGCGGGACGGGGATCGCTCATGCCGTGGCGTTCAGCCCCACCCGGAACATCCTGGTCACTGGCGGTGGCAATAGCTCGCTACGCCTCTGGGATGTCGCCGACCCCGCGCAGGCACGGCTGCTCGGCGCCTCCCGAGGGGGGCCAGACGCCTCGCCCTCCATCCTGTCCTTGGACATCAGCCCCGACGAACAGACCGTCGCAGTGGGTGGTGCAGACAACATGGCGACCCTCTTCAACATCAGTGATCCGACGCGCCCCTTCCCCCTCGGCGAGCCACTGGCCGGGCATGAACGCGGGGTGGCCACCGTGGCCTTTGCCGAGGGCGGACGCACCCTGATCACCGGGAGTGCGGACGACACCGTGCGGATCTGGTCGCTTCCCACGACACGCCTGGCAGGAATCGCTGGCAATGCGACCGCGGTGGTGTTCAGCCACGACAACAAGACATTGGCCGTCGGAGGAGGGAAGGGCGACCGCTCAGTCCACCTGTGGGACGTCACCGACCCCACGTTGCCGAAACGCGCGTCCGGCCCGCTGCCGGCCGACGGCGACGTGGACTCCATCGCGATCACTCGGGACGATAGCGTGCTCGCGGCGGCCAGCGGCCCAGTAGTTCGAATGTGGAACATCCACGACCCTTACAGGCCGGTTCGCGCCGGACCAGACATCAGACTCCCCGCTGTCGCGGCTGGGCTGGCCATCAGTCCGGACAACCGGACCCTGGCAGTCGGGTCCACCGACGGTCTCACCCGGCTGTTCGATCTCAATGACCCAGCACGGCCGACTCAGCTGTCCGAGCCCCTCGTGTCCACCCCTGGCGAGTTGGTCACCACCGCCGCATTCACCCCAGACGGCCGGATTCTCGCTACCGCGGGCAACGATCACGACGTGCGACTGTGGGATGTTTCGGTGCCGTCGCAACCACGACCTGCCGGAATCCTCCGCGGCCACACCGACAACATCTTCAAGATCGCGATCAGCCCCGATGGAACACGGTTGGCCAGCGTCGGCGCCAACCACACCGTCCGTGTCTGGAACATCGCCGACCCTGCGCAACCACGCGAGGAGCCTCCGCTCCTTGAGCAGACCGAATCGGTCGGTGGGGTGGCGTGGAGCTCGGACAGCGCCCTGCTCGCCACTGGCAGCAGCGACACCACGATTGCATTGTGGGACATGACCAATCCGGACGGCGGACGCCTCGTCGGGACGCCGATCACCGGCCACACCGACAACATCTACGCCGTCAGCTTCGGTCCCCCTGGTGTCCTGGCCAGCGGTGGCCGCGACCGCGTCGTCCGTCTATGGGACCTGAGCGTCGATCGCGCGATCAGCCGAATCTGCTCAAGTACCGCCGATGCCCTTACCGAACGGGCGTGGGATACGTTCGTGTCGCCAGATCGCTCCTACGACCCGCCCTGCCCAGCCTTCGCCGAGGCCGGCCATACCTCCAACGCCTGGCGGTAGGCGACCGGAGCGCCGGGCGCCGGGTCCACCCGCCACACCTTGTCGACGTCGGCCTGACGTACCGGGGGCAGACGGTTGCTGAGATCAGAGACGACCACCGCATCACGCCACTGCGGGTCGCGAGCCAGAAGCTGTACCGCCACGCGTGCTTCGTTCAACTCGCCGACACATTCGAATGGCTTATGCCCACTCATCCCGACGAGCTCCCGATAACCGGAAATCTGCTTGGAGTCATCGAGCAAATTGCGCCCCTGAATTGAGACCAGGCGCTCGACAGACATGAACGGAGCCAGCCCTAGGAAGACGAACCGGCATTTCGCGCAGTCGTTGCACCATCGCCCACCGCCCGGCCGCCGAGCTGCAACATTGCAGCTAGTCACAACGTTGTCGTATCGCGACGTCGCAGCGAAGAGTCGAGAGATCACCAACTCCGACATTCCACCGAGCAACGAGAAGCTAGCATGGTCGATCCCCGCATGATCTCGGACCGCCTCATTGAGCAGCTGCTCAGCCTCGAACGTCTTCGACCACTGATGATTGATCGAGCGGCCGCACCAGACTGTGTTTGCCTCGCTTGCCGACCGCTCGTTCGCCATTACGACCGGACCTAGCCCGTGGAGCACGGAAAGAGCCACCCCAGCGATGGAGTTGATCGCAGTCACCGGGACGTGGCCGATGCGCAACGTGTTGTTCGCGAGCTTCCGCAGCATGTCCTCATCAGGACGTCGTGTGACCGCGAAGGCACGACCGCGAGTCGCTCCCGCAGAAAGGGTGAGCGGTCTCGCGCCACGACCGCGTTTCTCCACCATGAAGGTTGCAGGCTCGAACCCGGCAGCAGACAACACTTCGAGGGCGACGAGAGAGTCCCGGCCACCTCCCATTCCAACAAGGGGCGGACGCCCGGAATCTGCATGGTCACAGCGCGGGGATAGAGATTCTTTGAAATTGGCTTTGAGTGGCACCTCTAGCACGTGTTCCAGCGACCAGCGATATGCGAACTCGGCTAGCCCGTCGCGATACAAGTGCTGGGCCCACCTCACTGCTGCCGGGGCGAGTGAAACCGACTCGACAGACACTGACCTCGGCGCCACTGCTTTATAGTAGATGGTCCCGGTTGCAATATAGAGCAACTCAAGAACGCGCTCGAATGTCTCTCTCTGCTCCTGTGCGGGAACGGCCTCCGGAAGAGGAAAGACGACTACGTCGGTAAAAGAGAGCTCCTCATGGTCGCCCTCGTGCCGAAAGTTGAACTCTGCGACTCCGCTAGTCCAGTCAAACCGCAAGCCTACGTATACAAAAGTGTGAATTCCTGCGAATCGACTCTCATCCAGCAAGTCCATGGTCCCACCCACTTCGTCGTCCCCCGCAGCACACTCCGAGCCTCGGGTAGCTGCCGGTGACCGGCCAGGCCAGTTCTCGATCACGCTACCGCCCTCCGCCGGGCCCGCACTGTCCTACAGCCGTCGACCCCTCACCGCGAGGTATCTCGCCAGCACCGAGGGCCATGGCTTAGGCCCTGCGCCATGTCGCTCTGCTCGAAAGGTCTTGCGGCGCGGGAACTTTCGGCGCAGCGACTTGAGTCTCCTCGTGGACCACCCCCTCCGGCTGCACCTCAGCGGCACGGAGGCACGAGCAGGAACGGAGGAGGAATGCGCCAGCCAAGTGCTGCGTTTCGGGGCTCCCTGGGCCGTTCTCACCCGTCTGCTCCCCGGCAGGAAGCGACGCGTCAGCTTGATGCAGTGCCAGCAGCCCTGCTCAGCCGGCTAGAGCAGGAGCTGACATCGCTATCCAGCCTCACCGTCCACGCGCTGACATCAGTTCGTGGCGCAGTTGGATCGAGTCGGAGCGCGCGCCCTAGCCCACCGGGTGAGACCACGGGGCAGTGGCTGGCCCTTGCCGCCGAGGCCCTCGATTCGGCTATCGCAACCCACCAGGCGTTGCTCGGAGGTACCGCAACCACTCAGGACGAGCGATGAGCTTGTTCGCTGGTCTGCATCCGTCGCAGGTCCTCAACGATGCGTGCAAGGGACCTGCGGGTCTCGGGGCGCAGCTCGCTGATGCCGCTGACCAGTGCGGCGAGGTCGGGGTCGCGCAGCTTCGCCAGAAGCTCGTGCTCTTGAGCCGTCGCAATCGGGTGTGGGTCGTCGAGGAGGTAGGAGACCGAGACCCGGAAGTACCGGGCCAGCGCCTCGATGGTGCTTCGGCGGGGATTGGTGTTGCGCCCGCGCATCAGGGTGTTCAGCGTGGCGCGCGAGACCTGGCCACCTACTCCGGCGATGCCCTCGACGATCTCGTCGAGGTAGAGGGCGCGGGTGCTGCCGGGTGGTCGGGCGAGACGATTCAGCTTGTCAGCCAGCGTCCGCGGCGCGTCACTAGCCAGCGCTTCGTCTGCCACCAGGTCACCCCCACATGCGCACGCCGCCTCGCGATCTCGACACGAGATGTCGTGACGCTAGCGGCGCCCAGCCACGGATCCCAGCCGGGGCGCTCCGGGACCGGATAGAGCCAGGAGCACTGAACACGATCGGTTGACGAACGGTCACCGTGCGCGGATAGTATCCCGCGGATCTTATAAACAAGATAAAGAGCTAGCTCTGAATCTAGAAGCATGAAGGAGTCGTGGTCATGGCGCTTCGGTCGCGGCGAGACTGTGCAGGGCGGAGGGCGTGATGCCGATTCGTTCCCGTCCGGTGCCGACCAACGGTGCGCCCTGGCGGACAGCGCCGGGGCGCGGCTCCGATGGCGCTGCGGCCCCGGCACCACAGCCGGGCAGCCCCGCTCCCGACCGCTACACAGATCTGCACACGCACCGAGACGTCGACGACCACCACGGTCCGGCCCCCACGCGGCTCCGACCGTCCACGCCTCACCAGGCTCCCGACCAGACATCTACTGCGAGCCCCACCGACTCGCCCGTCCGCGACAGCTCTCAGAACACCGCCCCGGCCCCTGTAGAGCCCGTAGCAGAGGACGTGGCGGTCGAGGAGCAGCCAGCAGCGACCGAGAGCAACCATCGGCACGCCCCCGAGTCCGAGCCCGAGCCCGAGCCTGCCGATGAGCTCGCCCGGCCCCAGGTCCGGCTCAACGCTGACCTGCCCCGGGCCAAGCCCTCGCCACGGGCCGCCCGAGGCGCCGGCACCACCGCGGTGGTTCGCCGTTCTGCGGGCGAGGAGTTCTTCTCGCGCTCGGTGCGGTCGCTGGAGCCGATCTCTGATCTTGAAGCGGCCAGCTTCGCCGGGCGTTTCGCCACCGACTTCCAGTCCTTCGATGAGGACGACCCGAGTCGTCGGGCAGAGGTGCTGCGGCCTCTGCTCGCTGACCCCCAGGCCAGCACCTGGGGGTGGTCGGGCGCGGGCAGGCAGCGCGCCGACTCACCACTGCCGGGCCGGCTCTACCGGCCCGGCGACACGGTGGTGTTCGTCGAGGTGATCGTCCGGGTCACCACGTACGCGCGCGCCTGCCCGCCGCCCGAGACCCCGCGCCACGCCGGGTCCGCAGAGGTGGACGTGCCCGGGCTGCTCGGCCCCTCGTGCGCCCCGCCCGAGGCGGACCCGGCGTGGACGGCGGTCGAGGCGAACTGGGTCCGGATGACGGTCCCGATCACCCGCGACGACGACGGCCACCTGGTCGTCGACCCGCACCTGCGCCCCACCGATTCCTCCTGACCCCCACCAAGAGGTAGCTGCTGATGTCCTCGTCCAACGGCACCAACAACACCCCCGCCGCCCCGTCCTGGCTGGACGCGGGCGCCGCGTGGGCCGCCCCGGCCACCGGACACGACGGGGCCCAGGTCCCCGCGACCAAGCCCCCGGCCACGCAGGCGAGCGCCTCGACCACCTCGGCAACCACCGCGCCGAGCAGCCCGCCGTCTCGCCCGGCGCCCGCGCCGGAGCGCTTCCGCGACGAGCCACCGACCGCTGGCCCCGCCGCCGAACCGGTCCGGCCGGCGCCACCGTCTGCGGCGGCGCCGTCGCCGTCTCCGGTGGTCCCGCCGTCCCTCCCCCTTCATCAGGGTCCGGGTCCCTCGGAGGATCCGCAGGCGTTCCGCCCGGCGTGGGACGAGCAGACCGGGGTGCTGTCGGGAGTGGTCCGCGAGCGACGGGCCCGTCCTCAGCAGGGATGGCGCCACTTCGCCTACCAGCTGACCGGCGGCCGCTGGAACCCCGGACTGTCCGAGGCCGAGGCCCGGCTGCGCGACCAGCTGCAGAAGATCCGAACCCCGCTGCCCGGCCCGCACAGCGTCGTCGTCGGCTCGATCAAGGGCGGGATCGGCAAGACCACCGTGTCCGCGCTGCTCGGGCTCGCGCTCGCGGAGTACCGCGGGGACCGGGTCATCGCGATGGACGCCAATCCCGACGCCGGCACCCTCGGCGACCGCCTTGTCGGCGAGACCCTGGCTGCGAAGACCACCGTGCGCGACCTGCTCTACGCCCTGGACGAGATCCGCGCCCACACCGACCTGGCCGGTTACACCCATCTCGCCGGGCGCCTGCAGGTCCTCACCAGCGAGCAGGAACCGGAGCTGTCGGAGACGTTCTCCGCGGGCGACTACGAGGCCGCGCTGCGGCTGCTGGCCCGCTACTACAACGCGATCATCACCGATTCCGGAACCGGGATCGTGCACTCGGCGATGCAGGGCAGCCTGCGCCACGCCGACTCGCTGGTCATCGTCGGTGCGCCGACCAACGACGGCGCTTCCCGCGCGGCGCGCACGTTCCGCTGGCTGGCTGCCAACGGGTACCGCCACCTCACCGAGGACGCGGTGGTGGTGCTGTCCTATGACCGTCACAGCCCTGACATCGACGACCGCGTGATTCGCGACTTCTTCGCCGAACGCTGCCGCGCGGTGATCGTCCTTCCCCCGGACCCGCACCTGCAGGCCGGAGGGATCATCGACTTCGACGCCCTCACCCCCGCCGCGCGCGACGCCGCGCTCGAGCTCGCCGCGACCGTCGCCGAGGGCTTCCAGGGCCGGCGCACCCACGGGCTGGCCAGCCACGGGTTCCGCACCCCGCCGACCGACCCCGGTGGTCCCCGGTGATCAGTCCCCAGCTGGTCGTGGGCGCCGCGCTGGCGCTCACCACCACCCTGACCGCGTCCGGGCTCGTCCCGGCCGCCGCCCCCGAGGGCGGGGTCGAGTGCGGGTGGCGGATCACCGCGGTGCACGTGCTCGCCGAGCTCACCGGCGACACCTCCGCGCGGGCGGAGAAGCTGCGCCGGGCCCTGCTCGACGTCGGCGCGAACAAGCCCGGCTTCATCCCGGCCCAGTGCTACGAGCCCGGCTCCGGCGACTCCAGCGGGTCCGGCTCCGGCGGGTCCGGTGGGTCCGGCAACGACTCCAGCGACACCGGTACGGCCCCGAGCACAGGCAACGGCTCGGGCAGCAACGACTCCGGAGGCACCGGCTCCGGAGGCACCGGCTCCGGAGGCACCGGCTCCGACCCGGGGAACAGCTCCGACCCGGGGAACAGCTCCGGCGGCGGGACGGGCTCGGGCGGCGGAGCTGCCAGCAAGTGCACGACCACCGCGGCGGAGACGCTCGGCTGGGGCGAGCCGAAGGTGGCTGATGAGTTCGAGGGCACCTCGATCTCCGGGGATTGGAACGCCTACGACGGGCCCGGCCACGGCGGCAACGGCCGCCGGACCCCGGACGCGATCAGCGTCGCCGACGGGCAGCTGACCATCACCGGCTCGGAGAACGGCGACGCAGGCGGGATGGCCTGGTCGCCCCACAGCCAGCAGTACGGGCGCTGGGAGGGCTGCGCCCAGTCCCCGCCCGGGGCCGGGTCGCTGCACACCCTGTTCCTGCTCTGGCCGACCGCGGAGAACTGGCCCGAGGGCGGCGAGGTCGACTTC
Source organism: Pseudonocardia sp. ICBG1034 (assembly GCF_020131375.1). NCBI lineage: Bacteria > Bacillati > Actinomycetota > Actinomycetes > Pseudonocardiales > Pseudonocardiaceae > Pseudonocardia > Pseudonocardia sp. ICBG1034. Next base: position 74,316 of record NZ_JAHLEK010000027.1, on the reverse strand, counting down.
ATGGAGATCTCCGACGGGACCCGGCAGAAGGTCGAGGGGTTCCTGCACTACGGCTCGGACAACTCCCAGACCCAGGGCTCGGTCGAGATCGACGCCACCGAGTGGCACGCCTTCGCCGTCGAGTGGACCCCGGACAAGATCACCTACCTCGTCGACGGCGAGCCGTGGTTCACCGACGACGACAAGTCCCACAACCCGCCCGGGCCGATGCACCTGACCATCCAGCTCGACTACTTCGGCGGTGACGCCTCAGGCGGGGCGGCGATGCACGTCGACTGGGTCCGCCAGTACGAGCTCACCGGCGGCGGCGCCTCGGTCGGGGTCGATGTCTCGGCCGGGCAGGACGGCGTCGACGCCGGCGCCGATGTCTCCCTCGGCGGCGGTGACGGCGACTCCACCGGTCAGAGCAGCGACGACCGCAGCGGCGGCGACAGCGACCGCGGTGGCGATGGCGGTGGTGAACGCGGTGACTCCGGTGGCGGGTCCCGCGGAGGTGACTGACCGACCGACCTGCTCGTGAGACAGCCCCCGGATCACCTGACAGAGGACCTGTGACATGCCCTGGAACCGCACGCCGCGCCCCTCGTGGGCCGAGCACCTCCCCCCGTCCTCGCGCGGTCCTGCCGCGCGCCGCGCCGCGGTCGCGGTGCTGACCGCCGGAGCGCTGGTCGGGGTGACCGCGTTCTCGCTGAGCCCGCTACCCGCCCAGCTCGGCCTGACCGCGGTCGGCTGCAACGAGGGCAAGGCCGTGCGCCAGCTCGCCGCCGCCCGCGAGACCCGCACCCAGACCCGGGCGTTACTGGCCGATCTCGCCGTCAGCGACGACACCAGGGCTCAGGGGCTGGCCCGCGAGATCGCCGGGCTCGGTTTCACCCCCGCGACCCAGCCGCCCGGGTGGCGGCAGAAGGCCGTGGACGTCTCCGACCAGCTCAACACCCTCGACGCCGCCGATCCGCACCTGCAGCAGGTCGCGGCGAAGCTGGCCCGCGCCGGGTTCGGTCCGACCCCTGCCGACCTGCTGCCCAAGGACCCGCCGCCGCCCGCGCCGGGTCCGGTCGCCGAGCTGGGCGAGTCTCTCGGCAACGCCGCGGACAGCGCCGTCGGTGCGGTCACCTCCGCCGGTGAGGCGGTCACCGAGATCGGGAAACCCAAGCCCGCGCCCAGCAGCGCGGGGTCCGCCGGACGACCTGCCGCCTCGAACCCCAAGCGCCAGGCCGAGCCCGCGCTGCCCCAGACCTGCATCGACCACGCCGGTGCCACCGCAGCACCCGCCGCCCCGGCACCGGCGCCGAAGCCCGCTGCGCCGGCGCCGAAGCCCGCTGCGGCCGCACCCGCCGCCCCAGCCCCAGCTCCGGCACCGGCGGCGCCCGCAGCGACACCGGACCCCGAGCCGGACGAGGACTCGCCCTCGGATGCGACGCCGGACAGCGACGACACCAGCAGCCCGAGCACCGGCGAGACCGGCTCGGACAGCCCCGCCGACGACGGCGACGCCGCCGAGCAGCCCGACACCGGCGCACCGAGCACCGCCGGCGGACAGGACCCCGACCCCTCGGGCCCGTCGGAGCCGGACTCCTCGGACTCCGACAGCTCGGACTCCAGCAGCTCGACCTCCGGTGACTCGGACCCCGGCTCGTCGGACCAGGACAGCACCAGCAGCACCGACGACACCACGAACGACACCAGTGCCGGGGCGGACTCGGACAGCTCGACGAGCACGGACACCTCGCCGGACAACGCTTCGGACACCTCGTCGGGCTCGGACGGCTCGTCGGACACGAGCGAGTCCGCCACCTCCTCCGGGAGTGGTTCGACCCAGGACCTGGAGAAGGCGCGGATCGCGCTGCAGCTGGTCGGTGAGCTGATGCAGGCTCTCGGTGCCAGCTCGGACTCCGACGCCGGGCAGGTCCGCGACTCCGTGCTCGGGGTTCTGGACCGTGAGCAGCTGGAGAAGCTCGGGGCCGACCCCGCGGACCTGGCCAAGCTCGACCAGCTCGACGACCTCGGCTCCGGGGACTCCCCCACCTCATCAGGCTCCGGGTCGAGCGACACCGGCACGGACAGCACCGGCTCCGACAGCACCGGCTCCGACAGCACCAGCACGGCCGATTCCGACGGCACCGGTTCGGGCTCATCGGACACCGACTCGTCGACGACCTCGGACTCGGGTGACGCGTCCACGACGTCGTCGTCGGGCGGTGGTGAGTCGCCGTCGACGACCGAGCAGGTCGGTACCGGCGGCGCAGGTGATGCGTGGGAGGCCGGGGCGGAGAAGCTGGCCGAGCAGGTGCGCGACGCCGCCGACGCCGACCCGCTGGCCGAGCAGCTCGCCGAGAAGCTCGACGCCGCCGGCATCGGCTCCGACACAGGTTCCGGCTCCGACTCCGGCAGTGGCGCCGGCAGTGGCTCCGGCACCGGGTCGGACGCCGGTTCGGGCTCGACCCAGCCCGATGAGCAGGAGACGGACAGCACGGGACAGGGCGAGACCGGCAGCTCCGAGCAGCCCTCCACCAGCAACGGCGACGCCGACACCGGTGGAGCCGGGTCGGGCAGCGACGCGGCGGGCGGAGACGACGTGCAGAGCCCGCAGGCCGGGGAGCCGATCTCGCGGCCCGGCGCGGACCAGACCGGGCAGGGTCAGACCAGCGCGGGGCAGACCGACCAGCCCAGCGACCAGCAGGGCGACAGTCCGGGCGAGGCCGGGCAGACCGGCTCCGACCAGCAGGGAAGCTCGGAACCCCAGGAAAGCTCCGACGGGCAGGGCGGCTCGTCCGAGGACGGGGAGCAGCCCCGGGACCCGGAGGGATCCGAGCCCGCACCGGTGGCCGGTGGCAGCGCGCAGGCCGCGACCTGGGACCGGCTCGCCCAGTGCGAGTCCGGCGGGGACTGGGCGATCGACACCGGCAACGGCTACTCCGGTGGGCTGCAGTTCGACCAGGCCACCTGGGCGGCCTACGGCGGCACCGGCTCGGCCCACGAGGCCAGCCGCGAGGAGCAGATCGCGGTCGCGGAGCAGGTCCGCGCCGACCGCGACGGCTACTCGGCATGGCCGGCGTGCTCGAAGAAGCTGGGTCTGGCCTGAGCCATGACCAACCGCAACTGGCGCACGACGTCGACGACCACGGTCCTCACCACGGTGATGACCGCGGCGTTGGCGCTGGCGCTGTGGACCTCCGAGGCCCCGCAGGGCACTCGGGTGGTGGGACTCGGGTCGGCCGCACCGTGGGGGTCGGCCGACCCGAGGACCCCAATCACATCCCTGGCGCCGGCGCCGCCGGTGCAGGGCCAGGCCGGGCCGGTCGTCGGCGGGCTGTCGGCGACCTCGGTCGGGGTACTGGTCGTCGACGGCGGCCGCCACCAGTGCTCGGCGGCGGTGGTCGCCTCACGGTCGCGGCGGGTACTGGCCACCGCCGCACACTGTGTGTGGCTCGCCGGCAGCTGGCGAGTCGACGGGGCGTTCTTCATCCCCGGCTACGCCGCGGGTGAGGAACCGCTGGGCCGCTGGACCGTCGACACCGCCTACGTGCCACCGGCCTGGCAGCAGATCGACTCCCCCATCAACGACGTCGCCGCCGACACCGACTTCGCGTTCGTGACGCTGCTGCCCCGCGGCGGGATCCTGCCCGAGCAGGTCCTCGGGGCCCAGGGCATCCGCTTCACCACCCCCGACCAGCTCCCGGTCGCCGCGCTGGGCTACCCGGCCACCGGCGTCTACGACGGGCAGTCCCTGCGGGGCTGCGACGGCCCCGCCGCGGTCGAGACCTTCACCCGGCCTGACCGCGACGGCGGGCAGGTGCTGGCGATGACCTGCGACATGACCGAGGGCGCCTCGGGCGGGCCCTGGCTGGCCGGCCCGGACGCCGCGGCCGGGCGCGGGCAGGTCGTCGGGGTCGTGTCCGGCGGCGATGCCACCCAGCTGGTCTCACCCCGCTTCGGCGCCGCGGCCCGCGAGGTCTACGAGGCCGCCGACTCCGCCGCGCAGCTCCCCGACCAGCCCCCCGCACCCGACCCTGCGCTCGCCCGGACCGCCCCTCGAGGAGGGACCAGCTGATGACCTCACCCAGGAACACGGCCGACCCGCACGACCGCTGGGCGGCGCCCGGGGCGTCGCCGCCGCGCAGCTCGTATGAACTCAACCAGCGGCTCGGTGCTGCGGCGCGCTCGCGCGCACCCAGCGGGCTGGAGATCGTCGACAGCGAGGACCTGGTCAACACCACCTCCGCGGCCGCCGCTGTCGACGACGGCTACGGCCCCGACCCGGTCGAGGTGGCCGCCGAGCTCGGCGCCGCCACCGACACCGCCCAGACCCGGACCCGGACGGTGTTCCCCGAGTCCCGGCCGGTGTCCTGGGCAGCGTTCGGCCCGCTGATCCCGGTGCTCGCCGGATCCGCCGGAGCGGGGGCGTCGTGTGTCGCGGCCGCGATCGTGGATGCGTTGCAGCAGGACCAGCGGTGCGCGCTGCTCATCGACGCCGACGACCCCGCCCGCTCCGGCCTGGCCGGTGCCTCCTCGGTGGACGGCCCGTGGACGCGGCAGGTCAACGACCACCTCACCGTGCGCTACAGCTGGCGCGACGACGCCCTCCTGGCCCGGCTGGAGACCGCCCTTCCGGCGATCACCCCGGGGATGGTGCCCCCTCCACCGGACTGGCTGCCCAACCCCGCGCCGGACCCGCTGCACGCCACTGTCGTCGACCTCGGCCACGGCGGCTGGCGCGCCGCCGCCTCCCCGATCTACGGGGCCGGGGGCTGGCTACGCCGCGGACTGCCCACCCAGCGCCCGATCCTGGTCGTGCGCGCGACCCGACCGTCCCTGCGCCAGGCCGAGCAACTGCTGGCCCGCCTCGACCCCTGGGTCCAACGCGGCCTGGCCACCCCGATCTACCAACTCGTGGTCAACGGGGCCCGCAAGTGGCCCGCCGGGGTGGCCGGCGCGGCCGGCCCCCGGGTCGCGGCACTGCTGGACGAGGCCCTGTTCGTGCCGCACGTCCCGGCCTGGGAGGTCGGCGGGGTGAGCGACGAACCCAGCCCGGCCCGGGCGGTGGAGGCCCTGCGCCCGCTGCTCGCGTCGTGGCGGTTGATCACCTCACCGCGACGGCGCTGACCCACCCCCGGCGCCCCCACCGCCGTCACCCCGACACCGCTCTACCGACATCGGTCTGCCGGCCAGGCCCGACCAGCGCCGGTCTCCATCCCATCCACCCCCAAGCCTGCGGAGTACACGACATGTCCCTCACCCACGTGATCAGCGAGTCCCTGGCTCAGATCCACCTGCTGCCTGCCCAGGACATCCCCAACCCCGGCCCGCAGGCCCCGCCCGGCGCCGGCGCGATCGAGGACGTCGTCAGCTACCTGCGCTGGATCGCCGGGATCTGCATCCTGGGCCTGTTCTTCGGCGGGATCGTCGCCGCGACCGCCGGGCGGCTGTGGGACCACCACGGCTCAGGCCGCCTCGGCGCCCGGATGATCGTGGGCAGCCTGGCCCTGGCCGTGCTGTTCGGCCTGGGATACACCCTGGTCTCCCAGTTCGCCGCCTCCGCCGCGTGATGGCCCGCCTGATGAGCACCGACCAACTGCCCGACGGCGGTAGTCGACGGCGGGCGCTGCTGACCCTCGGGGTCGTCGCGGTACTGGTGGTGGCGCTGCTGGTCGGCGTTGTCGTGTCACTGACCGGCATGTTCGGCAGCGGTAGTCCCGATAGATCCGACTCCTCGGTCCCGGGGACCGCAACCGCGCCCGCACCCGGCGGAGCGAGCGCCGGTAGCGGGCCCGAGGCGGAGACGGCGCTGGCCCGCCGCCCCATGCTCGAGATCCCCGCTCAAGCCGCGCTGCCCCACACACTGTCGACCCGCACCGCGGGCCCCCCGATCACGCTCCCCCAGCCGCAACAGGTGGCGGGGGTACTGGTCCCGACCGGCTTCCCCGACAGCGAGGAGGGCGCGGTCGCGCAGGTGATCGAACTGGCCCGGGTGGGGATGTCCGGCGCTGATCCGCAGGTCTGGGCCCAGGCCTACAACTCGATGGCCGAGCCCGGTGCCGCTGCCGCGGAGCAGACGCCCGCCTCGCGGAACCTCATGAGTCTGCGGCGAGCGGCGAACATGCGCGAATCCGGGCCGCTGCGCTCCGGGATGACGATCTCCTGGGCCCCCACCAGCGCGCTGATCAAGGGCACCACCGACGACGGCACCTACACCGTGGCCTGCGTCCTGGGCGAACTCATCGCGGACAACAAGGGCCGCGTGGTCAACGCAGGATTGGGCACCTGCCTACCGATGCGCCGCGTCGCGGACCAGTGGCGGATCGCCTCCGGGCCTGCCGCGGCCGATGCTCCCGCTGCGTGGCCGGGCAGCGATGAAGCCGTCGCCGTCGGGTACCGGGACATCGTCCGATGAACAGCCTGGCCTGGCCGGCTCAGGACCCCGCTCCGCCCCCGGCCGACGACGGGGGCGGAGGGTGGAACCCCGTCCCGGATCTGGTCGGTAGCTCCCTGAGCGGCATCGCCCAGAACGCGTTCAGCGACGCCATGCAGACCGTGTGGGACTCGGCGATCTGGCTGCTCAAAGGCGGCTTCAGCCTCGCCGACACCGTCTCGCACGTCTCTCCCGCCACGATCACCGGCAACGACGCCGACTCCGTCCCCGTCCCCGCCCCCGTTCCCGGATCCGCCGCCCCGCCTCCGGATCCGCCCCAGGGCGCGCTGGATCTGGGCTCGCTGTGGTCGACGATGATCTGGCTGGCCGCGCTGATCGCGCTGGGCCTGTTCTTCTACCAACTCGCCTCGGTCGCGCTGCGGGGCGGACGCGGCATGTTCCGTGCGGTCACCGGCCCGGTCCAGTTCGGGATCGCGCTGGCCGTCACCACCGGCGCCGTCGCCGCGCTGCTCACCGGTGCCGACGGGCTCACCGCCATGTTCCTGTCCAACCTCGGTGAGCAGGGCAGCTTCACCGCGATCATGGACAACCCCGCCGTCGCCGACCGCTTCGGTGACAACCCCGATCTCGGCGCCGACGTCGAGGACAGCGTCCGATCGATGATCCTGGGCATCGCCGCGTTGTTCGGGGTCATCCCGGCCGCCATCGGCTTCGCACTCGCGATGATCTTCCGCGCGGCCGCGATCATGGTCTTGATCGCGACCATCCCCATCGCCGCCGCCTGCCTGGTCTCCGACACCACCGCGTCGATGTTCTGGCGCGCCGTGCGCTGGATCCTGGCCGCGGTGCTGATGAAGCCCGCACTCGCGCTGGTCGTTGTCATCGGGGTCAACATCATGTCCCGCACCCAAGGCGTCGCCGGTCTGCTGGCCGGGACCGCGGTACTGCTGATCAGCCTGTTCTGCCCGATGGTGCTCTACCGGCTCCTGGCCTTCGTCGACCCGGGCACCGGCGCCGGGATCGCGGTGCGCTCCTTCGGTTCATCAAGCATGTCCGGGTCGGGCCCGGCCGGCAGCGACAGCGGCAGCAGCGAGGCGACCAACATCGCCCGCCACATGCAATCCTCCTCCTCGTCGGGCGCTGGTCCCGCGAGCAGTGGGGGCGGCGAGCTCGGCGGCAGCACCGCGACCTCCCCCGCCGCGACCGGCCGCGCAGCCGGCGCCGGGGGCAGCGCGGGCGGTGCCGCCAGTGGCGGCGCCGCCGCGGGTGGTGCGGGTGGCGGTGCCGCCGCGGGCGGTGTCGCGGCCGGGGTCGGTGCCGCCGGCGGGATCGCCGGTGCGGCCCTCGTCGGTGGCTACCTGGCCACCAAGGCCGCCGCTCAGGCCGCGGGTGGCTACGGCTCGTCCCAGATGGCCCAGACCGGGGTCGGGCACCCGGGCCCCGCGCCCGGCGCCGGCCCGAGCGGGGACATGATCAGCTCGGCGGCCGGCTCTGCAGCGCACTCCGCCCAGGACGCGAAGAGCTATACGGCGATCGGCCCCTACTCGGTGGGGATCGACCCCGGCGACAGCCCAGGCTCGTCGGGTCCTGCAGCAGTCCCACCGGGCGGCGCCGCTCCGGATCCGCCGCCGGTCGACCCCGGCCCACCCGAGGCCGGACGCCCCGACACCGCCCCCTCCTCGGGGCACTCGCAGGACCCTCCTGAGCCCCCTCCGGTGACCGCCGGAACGGACGGGGCGCCCACCACACCGGCCCCGGGACCTGCTGAACCACCGCGGACCGCGCCGCCCCGGCCCGCTCAACCCCGCGGCAAGTCGCCCCGTACTGCGCCGCCGCGTACTGCGCCGCCTCGTGAGGAGCCGACCTGATGAGCACCGACACCACCTCGCCCGGGCCTCGCATCTACCGGGGCCTCAACCACAAGGAGGGGATCGGCTGGATCGCGGGCATGACCCCGGTCCAGGCGTTCCTGCTGATCGCGGTCTGCACGCCCGCGCTGATCGCGATGTCACGCAACCAGTGGTCGGCGACGCTCGGCTGGGGCCTGTTCGCCGCGTTCGTCGCCGTCCTGATCCTCATCCCGATCCACGGCCGCCCCGCGTTCCGCTGGCTGGCCGACCTGATCATGTTCCAGACAGGAGTGCTGATGCGCTGGTCTCCCTGGCAGTCCCGCGCGGCCGCCGGCCTGGCCGGTGACCACACCGAACCCGACCTGCCCGGGGTCCTGGCCCGCCTGCAGTTCCCCGACGGCCCGGAGTTCCGCGGCTCGCGGATCTGCCTGATCCACGACACCGCCGAGGGCCGGTGGGGCGCCACGGCGAAGCTCACCCACTCCGGGGTCGGGATGCTCTCCGACGACGAGTGCGAACGCCTGGCGTCCCGACTGGGGTCGATGCTGGTCGGGCTCGGCCACCGCGAGATCGTCGACCGGGTCTCGCTGTGCGTGCGCACCGTGCCCGACGACGGCACCGAGTACGCGGTGTGGCGCGAGCGCCACCAGCGCCCCGATGCCCCCGCCCTGGCCCGCCAGGTCACCGTCGAGATCGACCACGACGTCGCCTCGGTGTCGGTGCGCACCGAGCTGTTCGTGACCGTGTCGGGCACCGAGGAGGCGCTGCGCCGCCCCGCGAAGGCCGCCGGCGGCGGGATCGCAGGGCGCGCCTACGCCCTCTACCGGCTCCTCGAGGGGGTCGCCGATGGGCTGCGCGGGCTCGGGGTGACCTCGGTGACCTGGCTGACCTCCACCGGCGTCGCGGAGGCGATCAAGACCGGGTTCAACCCGGCCGCGGCGGCGAGCCTGTCGTTCCGCCACCTGACCAGCCCCGACCCCGAGGGCACCGTCGGGCTGCCGGTCTCCCAGGCCGGGCCGGCACTCGCCCCGGCCCCGGCCGCGCGGGCCTACCACCACGACGGGTTCTCCTCGGTGTCCTACGCCGTGCAGCCCCCCGAGTCCGGCACGACCTTCGGGTCACTCGGCCCGCTGCTGGCGGTGCGTACCGCCGGTGAGCGCCGCACCCTGGCAGTCCACTACGAGATCCTCTCCGCCGCCGAGGGCGCCCGGGTGGTCAAGAGCGACCGGTTCCGCAACAACGTGCTGGTCGATGCGAAGGCCGCCCGCGGGTTCAACACCACCGAGATCGACTCGCGGCGCCAGCGCGGCGCCCGAGAGCAGGAGGCCGCGGTCGCGGCCGGGCACGCCGTGGTCCGCTACACCGTCGCCTCCTCGATCACCGTCCCGGCCGACTGGAACGTCGAGGACCACGCCGCCCGCCTGGAGAACGACGCCTCAGGCCGGTTCCGGCTACTGCGCCTCGAGCTCGCCCAGGACTCCGCGTTCGTCGCGGCCGCGCTCCCGGTCGGGATCGGGCTGCCCCGTCAGAAGAGGGCGTTCACCGCATGAGCATCTCGCCTCGCCGCCGGCGCCGGCGCCCGCAGCCCCGCAGCACCAGTGAGCTGCTGGCCCAGTTCACCGACCTCGACGGCATCCCCGTCACCCGCCCCGGACCCGACCCCGCCGTACCCGCCCGCGCGGCGGGCGAGCAGCCCCGGCGCCGCTCGGGCGGGCGGCAGCGGGTCAACCAGGCCACCGCCCCGATGCAGGGGCCGCGCGAACCCGGCCGCGGCTGGGCCGCAGTCGACGCCGCCCGCCGCGCACCGGTCTACCGCGCGACCACCGCCGAGGTGGGCGGGCTGTTCCCGCTGCTGGCCTCCAACGGCGTCCCCGCGATCGGCGCCCGGCTGGGCTACGACACCCAGTCCGGCGGCGCCTTCTATGTCCACCCCACCGAGTGGGTCCTGCGCCAGATGGTCACCAACCCCAACCTGGTGGTGTTCGGCGAACCCGGCCGCGGGAAGTCCTCCTCGGTCGTGGCGCTGATGCTGCGGATGATGCTGTTCGGGGTCCGCTCGCTGATCTCCGGTGACGTGAAGGGCGAGTACACCCCCCTGCTGCGTTCCCTCGGGATCACCCCGATCGCGCTCGGCCGCGGTAGCCCGCACCGGCTCAACGCCCTCGACCTCGGGCCGATCCGCACCCGCTGGGCCAGCTGGGGCGTCGAGCGCCAGCGTGAGGAGCTCACCGGGATCACCGCCCGCTGGACCCGGCTGCTCACCGCGCTGGCCGAGGCCCAGGGCTACGACCCCACCGTCACCGACGAGCTCGTCCTGTCCACCGTGCTGACCCGCCTGGTCGGCGCCGCCGACGGCTACACCGAGCTGCGCCCCATCACGATCCCGCAGGTCGTGGCGCAGCTCGCCGCACCCACCGACGACCTGTGGCGCGAGCTGCGCTTCGCCGACCGCCGCCAGTTCCTCGACCACACCCGCCAGATCACCGACGCCCTGTCCAACCTCGTCGTCGGACCGCTGGCCGGGCTGTTCGACGAACCCACCAACTTCGACCTCGATTGGGACGCCCCGGTCCAGTCGATGGATCTGTCGCTGCTGCGGTCCCGCGGGGACCAGGCGATCGCGGTCGCGCTGACCTGCCTCGGCTCCTGGTCATCGATGATCACCGACCTGCAGGACGACGGCGACGTGCGCATCGTCGTGCGCGACGAGGTGTGGCGCCAGATGCGCCTCGGGCTGCGCGCCGTCCAGGCCGTCGACTCCGACCTGCGGCTGTCCCGGGCCGAACGCAAGATCCAGCTCCTGGTGATGCACAAGCCCTCGGACCTGCTCTCGGTCGGCGCCGCCGGGTCCCAGGAGGTCTCCATCGCCAAGGACCTGCTGGCCCTGTGTTCGACCCGGATCCTGCTCGGCCAGTCCACCCGGGTCGGCGACGAGCTCGCCGACGAGCTCGGGCTGTCCGAGCGCGAGCAGGCTGTGATCACCGGCTGGGCGATGGAGGGCCAGGGCCGGGCGCTGTGGAAGCTGGAGAACCGGCCCGGCATGAAGATCCAGACCGTGCTCTCGGCGACCGAGCGCGCCATCTTCGACACCAACGCCGGGCTGCGCGCCACCGCCCTCGACCAGCCCGCCGACCCCACGGGTGGGCGGCCGCGGCTGGTCGCCGTCCCCGACACCGCAGGTGGCGGCCCGGCGCTGGCCGGCGCCGGTGGGGATCCGGCGCGGCGCAACGGCACCCACCGGTGAGCTGACCCGTGGACCAGAAGAAGGCGACGATCGCACTCGCGCTGGCCGCGGCGGTGCTGACGTTCCTCGCCGCCACGTTCAGCATGGGGATGGCCATGCTCAGCGTGCTGGTCGATGGTGCCCTGCCCGGCGGCGGCTGCGGCGGCGACGGCGGCCTGGGTGGCGGGTCGCAGTCCATCGGCGGCACCGACTGGAACGCCGAGCAGACCGACAACGCCGCCACGATCGTCAACATCGTCGCCCAGCGCGGCCTCCCGCGCCGGGCCGCGGTCATCGCGATCTCGACGGTGATCGTCGAATCGAGACTGGTCAACGTCGGCCACGGCGACCGCGACTCCCTGGGCCTCTACCAGCAGCGGCCCTCGCAGGGCTGGGGCACACCCGAGCAGGTCCTCAACCCCGACTACGCGACTCGGATCTTCCTGGACCGCCTCATCGCCCTGCCCGGCTGGGCGACCATGCCGCCGGGGACCGCGGCGCAGGCGGTGCAGCGCTCGGCGTTCCCCGACCGCTACGCCCCCCAGGAAGCACCGGCCGCAGCCCTGGTCGACCGGTTCTGGGTCGGCCCGGACAGCCCCGTCCCCGCCGCGCCCGGTGCCGCACCGGACGTGCAGCTGGCCTCGACCGCGTTCGCCTGCCCCGACCAGGGCGGCGCCGGGGTCCCGCTGGCCCCGTCGAACATCGACCCGACCAAGCTCCCGCCCGGGTTCGTCCCGCCCACCGACCCCGCACAGCGCGCCGCGGTCACCTACGCCCTGGCCCAGCTCGGCAAGCCCTACATCTGGGGTGCGAAGGGCCCCAACGGGTTCGACTGCTCCGGGCTGATGCTCGCCGCCTGGGCCGCCGCAGGCGTCCCGATCCCCGCAGGCACGGTCAACCAGAAGAACGCCGGCACCCCCGCCAGCCCCGCGACCATCGCCCCCGGCGACCTGGTGTTCATCCCCGGCTCGCTCGGCTCCCCCACCAACCCCCGCCACGTCGGCATGTACGTCGGCAACGGCCTGGTCGTCAACGCCTACGACTCCAGCACCGGAGTCATCCTGCAGCCGCTCTCGGACTGGGCCGACAAGATCACCCACGTCCGCCACATCGCCGGCCCCGCCGGGGTTCCGGCCCCGGCCGGGCCGGTGACCGCCGCACTGGCGGAGGTCGGGCCATGACCCTTCACCCGGACCTGCACCAGCGTGACCTCTACGCCGACCTGGGCGTCGGTGCCGACGCCACACCCGCGCAGCTGCGCGGCGCCTACCGACGCCTCGCGATGGCCCTGCACCCCGACCGCAACCCCGACCCCGCCGCCGCAGTGCGGTTCGGGCAGGTCAGCGCCGCCTACGCCGTGCTGTCGCGCCCGTCCCGCCGCGCCGACTACGACGCCATCCGCGCCGCCCAGGCTGCCCCTCACGACGTCGGGGCCCCGGGTACGGGCACAAGCGCCGGGGACGACGGCGACCGCTACGACGACTACGCACCGGCCGGGCCACCCGTCATCGTCGACGACTACCTCCCGACCACCCCCGCCGTGCCTCACAACGTCAGGCCTCACAACGTCAGGCCCCACAACGTCAGGCCCCACCACGTCAGGCGGCCCGCCCCGGGGCACGGCTGCGGGCCCGGCGCTGCCCCACCGGGCGGTCGCTGGCCGGCGGGGTGGCCCGTGGGCCAGATCGACGTCCACCGCGTGGGTGGTCGGCTGTTGCTGGGGATCTGGCGGCTCGCGCCGCTCCCGCACAGACCGCTCGCCGCGGCCGCGGTCCTCGCGGCGGTACTCCTCGCCGCGGCCCTGGCCCTGGCCGGGCACGACCGCGCACCGGTCGAGGCCCTGGTCGTCGGGACGGCGGCCGCGATCCCGCTGGCCTGCTGGACCGTCCGCTTTCTCACCGTTGCCGCCGTGCACCGGCGCGCCCGCCACCATCGTCCTGAGGAGGTCCGCTGATGGGGTTCCTGGCCCGCCGCACACCGCGCCCACCCGCCACCGCGCCCACCGCCCAGCCGGCCCAAGGCCCGGCGCAGGGTGCGCGGATCCGCTGGCGCCGTGACGAGCCGGTCGGCTGGGACCGGCTGCCCGAACCTGCGCGCCTCGCCCTGTCCGCGGCCGGGCACACCGCCGAGCCCACCGCCGGGCCGGTGTTCGCGGCTGGCACCTACGCCGCCGTGACCCGCCGCGACAGCGCGGGGCGGTACTGGCACGACACCGACGCCTGGTGGATCTCCACCACTGTCCTGCTCACCGTCCGCGCCCGCGAAACCCTCACCCCCACCGGCGCCGCGACCAGCACCGGCACCACGCCACAGCTGCGCCGCACCGGCACCGGCCACGTCCTGGTCAGCACCCACCCCCTGACCGGGCCGGGGCCCACCACCCAGCGCTGGGCCCGCCCCCCACACACCCCCGCCACGGCCGACCCCGGCGAGGCAGAGGTGCGGATGACCGACCACGCCGTCGACGTGCTGCCCCGCGCAGTGCGCGACGACCTCGGACCACCGACCGGGCAGTGCGCGATCCGCCACTACCCCGCCCACGGCGGCTGCCGCGACCAGATCCACACCTACCGCCGGGTCTCCGCCGGGGAACTCGTCGCGCTCACCGCGGTCCGCGAAGCCGGCGCCTACCCCGACCCCGAGACCGCCATCGACGCCGCCGACTGGCACATCACCACCCACCGCGCCCGCGTCGGGCCGGCCACGCAGACAGACCTGCCCTGGTGAGCACCCTGCTCCCCCTCTCATCCGGCCCGCTTCCCTGGAGGTCCCGCATGCCGATCGACCGCCGCGCGTTCCTACGCCGTTCCGGGCAGCTCGGCCTCGGCGTCGCTGTGTCCGGGCCCGTCCACGGCCTGCTCACCCGCCCCGCAGCCCAGCCCGCGCCCGCGGCCGGGTACGGGCCGCTGGTCGACGACCCGAAGGGCATGCTCGCGCTGCCCGAGGGGTTCTCCTACCGAGTGGTCACCCAGGCCGGTAAGACCCGCCTCTACTCCGACCACGCCTCCCCCGGGATCCACGACGGTGCCGCCGCCTTCCCCGCCCCGGACGGAAACGTGCTCGTGGTGCTCAACCACGAGGTCCGCGGCGGCCCCGACGACGACGGCGCCGTCCCGCACCTGCGCGGATACACCTGGCGCGAGGACGCCGGCGGCGGCTGCACCGTCGTCAAGACCACCCCCGACGGCGAGCTCATCTGGGAGACCGTCGCACTCGCCGGGACCTCCACCAACTGCGCCGGTGGCGTCACCCCCTGGGGTACCTGGCTGACCTGCGAGGAGACCGACAAGGACGGTCACGGCTACGTCTTCGAGGTCGACCCGGTCGACCTGCAGGCCAACCGAGACCCGCAGCCGATCAAAGCCCTCGGCCGATTCGTCCACGAGGCCTGCTGCGTCGACCCCGACACCCTCACCATCTACCTCACCGAGGACACCTCCAACCCCTACGGCACCGTCTACCGCTGGACCCCACCCACCGGGTTCCGCGGCCGCAGCGGCGCGCTCAAGGCCCTCGACGCGGGCGCCGGAGAGCTCGCCGCGATGGCGGCTGCCGACCGGTCCGGCAAGGTCGTCGCCGACCTCGACCAGGCCGACACCGTCGGCACCTCCTACACCGTCACGTGGGTGCCGGTCACCGACCGCGACGCAGCGCGGGGTCCGGTTCGCTCGCTCGACGGGATCACCCGGGCGAAGAAGCTTGAGGGCGCCTGGTGGGCCGACCACGACGGCGCCCCCGGCGCCTACCTGGTCTCCAGCTTCTCCGACTCCCACCGCGGCCAGATCTGGCACTACGATCCGACCGCCTCGACACTGACCCTGACCACGGTGTTCGCTGTGGAAGCCGACGGGGAGACCGTCGAGGCACCGGACAACATCGTCGCCGCCCCGTTCGGCGGGCTGATCGTGTCCACCGACGGCGACGGCGACAACCACCTCGCCGGCGTCACCGACGACGGGACCGCCTACCCCATCGCCCGCAGCCAGATGGGCTCGGAGTTCACCGGCCCCACCTTCTCCCCCGACGGAACGGTGCTCTTCGCCGGAATCCAGCAACCCGGGGTGCTGTTCGCGATCACCGGCCCCTGGCAAGCGCCTGCGCCGATAGGCCGCACGGATCAGCAATCGACCGCTGGCATGTCGGAGCGCTCCGAGGAGACCGGTTCGTCACGTCGTGACGGCGGCTCTCACTCCCCCACCCGTGAAGGAGCTGTTGGGTGATGACCCGTTCCCGTACTGATCGTGCCTGGATCGAGGAGGTGGTTCTGCCGGCGACGGCGCTCGGCCTGGTTGTCGCCGCGGTCGTGGTGCTGGAGCTTGCCTCAGTGGCGACCGGGGTGTTGTCCGGTGCCGGGCGATTGCTGCTGGTCGGCTTCGACGATCTGAGCGAGCTGCTTCGATCGTGGCTCGGTGCGCCGCTGACCGCTGATAGTGCGGTCGGCTATCTGACTGAGCATTCTGCGCTGTTTGTGACCTGTGTGATCGTCGTGGCGCTGGGACTCATCGGTCTCGCGGTGGTGGCTCGGGTGTGGTGGGCCAAGCGCTGGGCTCCGGCTCCTCCTGGTCATGCCAGTGGCAAGCAGATCAGCGCTGAGTTCTCGGAGGTTGCGGTGCGCCGCAGCGCGGCGCGTACGCGGCCGTCGATGAGCAGTGCGGAGTTGCGTGGCGCCGCTGCGACCGAGCTGGGCTTCCCGCTCTATCACTATCGCGCCAGACCGCTATACGGGTCTTTCGTGAACCTGACCGGCACGCTGGCACCGACCCAGTCCGGGAAGTCCCGCAAGGACCTGGTGCACAAGGTCCTCGATGCACCCGGGGCGATGCTGTGCTCGACGACCAAGCTCGATCTGGTCGAGTTCGCGGCGCTGTCACGGTCACGCAGGCCGCTGGCCGGACCCGTGATCGTCTACGACGCCACCGGTCGGCTGCGCTGGCCCGCCCCGCTCCGCTGGTCACTGATCGAAGGCTGCCAAGACCAGCAAGAGGCCAGCCGCCGCGCCTACACCCTGGTCGAGGCTGCAGCCCTGCGTGTCGAGGCCGGTGGAGGGGGCGGCGCCGGCAACGACCGCGTGTTCCGCGAGCGCGCCGTCGTCGTGCTGACCGCCTACCTCGTGGCCGCCGCGGTCTCCGACTCCTCGGTCGACACGATCCGTGCGTGGGCCACCGAATCCCCGGAACCCAACGCGTCGAACGCGTTGCCGACTCAGGCCGGTGAGCGCCCAGCACCGTCCAGGCCGGGGCGGCGGCTGCCAGCCGACCCCCGGCCGGTCAAGATCCTGCAGGACGCGGGCCGCGCGGAGATGGCGGCCAACCTTCGCGCGGAGATGGATCTGGACCCACGGACCGCGTCAGCGGTATGGATGTCAGTGCGCCGGGTCGTGGGCGCCTGGACCGATCCGAGAGTGCGGGACCTGCTGAGCCCGGCCCGCGGGCGTGGCCTGGATGTGCGCCGGTTCATCGGCCAGGGCGGCTCGCTGTTCCTAATCGCCGACCAGCAGCAGGCCGCGGAAGCAGTTCCTGTACTGACCGCGTTGGCCGAGCACTTCCTGCGCACCGCGCAGGACATGGCCATGGACTACCCGGCACGACGGGCCGACCCGCCGGTCACCGTGGTGTTTGACGAACTCGCCAACGGCACCCCCGTCCCGCGCCTGGCTGAGGTCATCTCCGACGCCGCTGGCCGAGGGGTCGTGATCCACTGGGCCGCTCAGTCCCTCGCACAGCTCGAACGCCTCTTCGGGTCCGTCGGCGAGCGCGAGGTCCGCGACAACACCACCACCCTCACCGCCTGGGGCGGGATCAAGGACGACCGCACCCTGCAATGGCTCTCGGATATCTGCGGCACCTACGAACGCACCCGACGTCAGAGCCAGGCCGACGGGTTGTTCAGCCGAGAACGCCACAGTTACAGCACCGAAACCGTCCCGGTAATGCGCCCCGGGCAGATCCGAGAACTGCCCGCCGGTAAGGTGCTGGCGCTCCACCGCGGCCTCCGCTGCTTCGTCGCCGACGCCGTCGACGTCACCGAACGCCCTGATAACGCCACGATTGACGCCGACGTTGCCACGTTGCGGAACGGCTCCGCGATCCCGATCGACGACCGCGGCTATTGCACCGGGGGGACCCGCGGCATCGAGCTGACCGCGTCGTCGACGGGAAGCGCACCGCGCAGGACGTGAAGGCCCGCCTCGCCCGCCGCGGGATCTTCCCCGCCTTCGGAGCGGCAGGCCGCCGAGCTGAAGGTCCTGACGCACGCCTAGCACTCAATGCATCACAGGCATACAGGGCTTGCAACACCCGCAGAGCATGACGGGCCTTGTCAGCCCTCTACGCATCTCACGCCCGAGAAGTATTGAGGGCACGCAAAGCCTGGAAAGCCTGGAAAGCAGCGCACGCTCCGGGAACATTCAGGGCTTAAACAGCTTTTAGAGCATGAAACGCATCCAGTGCCTTACAAGCTATAAAAGCCCTAGTAGCCCTCAACGCAAACAGAGCACGCAACGCCCCTCGGGCTCTTCACGCTCCACAAGCCCTGAACGCACCCCGAACCTGCAACGCGTGCAGAGCCTGCATAGCCAGTAACGCACTGCACGCACTCAAAGCATGCAGGGCTAGTACAGCCTGAAACGCACCAACAGCCCAGGGGGTACAACAAGCCTGCCAATCCCGACACGCCCGCGGGGCTAGGAGAGCCCGGAACGCACCGCTAGTCTCCCGGGCAACGCGGGCCCCGAACGTCCGCCATACATGCGATGCGAGGAGTACATGACCGCAGTCACCGCGGTCGTCCTGTCAGGGAAGGGCGGGACGGCCAAGACGCTGTGGCAGCTCACGATGGCCGGCGAGGCATCACGCGCCGGGTATCGCACGCTGCTGCTGGACATCGACCCAGAGCAGAACCTTTCCGTCCGCCAGGGCGCCGGGGCCCACGCGACCGGGCTAGGGGAGATCCTCAACGAGGCCGGGATCGCCTCCGGTGAGGACAGCTCCGAGAAGGGCGCGAAGCGGGCGACCGCGGAGATCCGCCCCAGCTCCTGGCCGGGTGTCGACGTCATCCCGGCCGGAGCGAGCCTCCAGGGCTTCTCGCAGGTCGCGATCGGCGACGCCTACCTGCTGCACGACATCCTGGAAGACGCCGAACTCTACGAGCGGTACGACCTGATTCTCATCGACACCGGCGGCCGCACCGGCGCGCTCGTCACCCAGGCCATGTACGCCGCCGACGTGGCGTACGCCCCGATCGCGCCGACGACGGACGCGATCCGGAAGGCCGTCGAGGCTCGCACCCGCGTCCAGAAGATCCAGAAGTCGCACTCCCTCCGCTGGGCGGGCGTCGTGATCACCGGGTTCGACACGCGCACTGGCATCGAGGACGCCATCCGGGCAGAGGTCCTGGAGACCTTCGGTGACGAGGTCCGCGCGGAGGTCCCGCGTCGCGCCGCGGTCAACGAGGCGTTTCAGATCGGGGATCGCCTCGGGGACCGCACCGATGTCCCGGCTCAGGGGCTCGCGCGGATCTTCCGCGCGTTCCTCGAGCGCGACCTCATGCAGCGCGGCGACCACCCGGCCGGGGTGCTCCGTTGAGCCCGGGGAAGGCGGACCGCCTCCGCCAGCGGATGAACCGCGGCCCGGCGATCGACCCGGACGCTCCGGCCCCGACGCTCGCGCCGGTGCCCGTCCCGCCGCCCGTTCCGAAGCCGGACCCCGTACCCGCAGAGCCCAGCCCAGCCGCGGAGAAAACCTCCGCAGCACCGGACCCGCAGCCGGAGCCAGAGCCGGCGAAGCCCGCCACGGTCCGCCGCCCTGCAGCGCGCCGCGCGACTCGCCGCCCGGGAAACGCGGTCGCGGCCGCAGCACCGGACCTCTCCTGGAAGGGCAAGACCGCACTGGAGGACCCGGACTGCATCCCGGGCCGCCGCTACTACCGGTCCCAGTACGTGCACGACGAGGTGTACTTCCGGTTCCGCGCCGCGATCTTTTGGGCGTCCCGGAACCCGGAGGCCATCGGCGAAGTACCACAGAACATGACCGCCGCAGTCGAGGCGTTCATGGACGAGCTCGCGACGGACCTGGAGCAGCGCTACAACGGCGGGGACGTGTTCCCGATGCCGCCGCCGGACAGGCGCCGAAAGGGCAAGGAAGGCCCATGATGCCCTCGATGCATTAGAAGTAAGAAGCAACCAAAGGCCCCCGGCCTACACCCGTGAGGATGCAGACCGGGGGCTTCGTCATGCGCGGGTTGTGCTCCGGAGGTGACCGCTCCGGCGTCCCGGCCAGGTTAAGCGGACCGCGCTGACAACTCTTGCACTAGAATTACGCCCGCTACCTGCACTAGTAGCGACGCCGGGACCAGCGACGATGATCGGAGGCCGAGATGATTCGTGGTCAGTTCGGTGACACGCATGTCGCCCCGGCGCCGCTCTTCGATGTCAGTGATCCGCATGCGGCCCCGCCGGGCGACTCCCATGAAGTGCAGTTCCGCATTCCCCTCTCGCTGTCGGCGATGCTCGACGGCATGGCCACAGCTGGCTTGGACGAGGACGTGGCGGCGTGGGGGACGGCCTACACGCAGCTGGTGCAGGAGCAGGTTCTGCGTCGGGTGCAGGAGGCGTGTGGCTACGCGGCCGATCCAGCGAGCCCCGATGTCGGGCGCCCGGCGCGTCTGGAGTTGGCCGCGGTGGTGGAGGCTGCGGTCCCGGGGATCGACGCAGCTCGGTGGCACTGTCACGTCTACATAGGGTCTACAGCGTGCGTGCTGGCCACAGGGGAGCGGTTCCCTGTCTATGTGCCGAAGATCCAGCGGGGTGTGTTCGGCCTTGCTGACGGGTTCCACACCCGGGACGTGCGAGAGCTCGCGGAGCGCGAGTTCGGCGTGACATGGGGTCGTCCTCGGCCGAGCGCCAAGCTGGACGAGATCGTGGACCCGCCGTGGCACGAGCACATCAGTCCTTCGGCTGTCCGTGGTGTGTGTCCCGGGCCGTGGGAGGTCCAGGGTGTGCGGGTTGTGGCCGACGAGGAGAGCCTGCGTGTTGCGGCGGAGCAGGAGGTGTTTCTGCGCGCGGAGCTGGAGCGGCGGGCATCCGAGCCCGAGCCGTCGCCGCCGTCGCTGATGGAGCGGTACGCCGAGTTGCTCGGTGATGCGGCGGTTTCACCGCGGTCTCGCTGACCGCGCGGCAACCGCCGCCGTTCCACCGTGTCGGGAGGTATCGTCCGGGCAGACTGCCGCGGGTTCTGAGACACCCCCGGTGGGGGAGCCCCCCGCGCTCTTGTGCGGAGGTCCTGGCTTCTCGCCGGGCCGCCTGCGGGGCGGCGGGATTAGTCGTCGTAGCCGTAGTCGGTGTCGTAGGGGTCGTAGTCCGCGCCGTGCTCCTGGACCTGTTCGTGGATCTGCTCGGCCTGGCCACTGTGGTGCTGGTGGCGTTCGTTCTCGATGGCGAGCTGGTCGCGGTGGGCCCGTTCGGCATAGCCACTATCGAGGTCGCGGTCCTGGTGGGGCTGGTCGTTCTGGACACGGGCCTGCTGGTGCAGCTCTCGGAGCTGCGACTCACGGGTCACACGGCGTAGATCATCGACTGCGTCGCGTGCCGCGCCCGGGTCGCGCTCGCCGCTGTGGCCAGCACCGTTGTCCACGGAGGGTTCCTCCTGGGAGGCCTCGGGTGTCGCGCTCGCGCGCGGCTCCTGCACGTCCGGTTCGACCGCAGGAGAGTCGACGCGGTGCCCGAGGTCCGGGGCCGGCCCCGACTCCGAGTCCGCGCCCGGCCCCTCATGCTCGGCACTCGACTGCGTGGCGGCTGGGCTGCTCTCGGGCTCTGCGGCCCCGGCGGGTTCCGGGACGTCGGTGGGCAAGGTGAGTTGTTCCCCTGTTGCGGGGGTCGGGGTGTCGCGCCAGGCGGGGAGCTGGCGCCGTTCCAGTTCCCCGGCCGCGGCCTGGTCGGCCTCGCGCAGCGGGGCAACCTCGTCCCACCACTGCTGCCGGGCCTCGTACTCCTCGGCCATGTCCGCCGCTTGGGCGGTGTAGGTCTGGGCGAGGGCGCGGTAGCGGTCGGCGGCCTCGATCAGCTCGTCGCGGTCGGGACCGTCGACCGTGGCGTCTGCTTCGGCTGCGGTGAGCACGGCGTCGTCGTTGATCTCGGTGGCCAGCCGCTGGGTGGCGGCCAGGTCCTCGCCGACCGCGCGGGGCCCGTACTCATCGGCGTGATACAACGCGAGCGCCCAGGCTTCGCGGGCCTGGTAGAGCTCGCTGTCGGTCTTGTGCTGCCAGGCCAGCGCGGTCGGGTCCGGGTCGAGAGCTTCGGTGGCCTCGCGCCACAGCGCGTAGGCGAAGGGCTGCTGGGGCGGGGGCGCCTGCCCGAGCGAGGACTGGTGCTCGGGAATGCCTCGGTACTCCCGGTACGCCGCGACCACTCCGGCGCGGTGCTCCCATGCGTGGCGGGCCTCGGTGTCGTCCTGGTCAGGGACGTCCGGGAGCCGGTCGAGCGCCCACTGCGGCGGGTCGAGAGCGATCTCGGTTCCGAGCGCGCTCTGCCGGTCGGCGGCCAGATCCCCGAGCTGGTGGAGGTAGTCGCGGACAGGGCCGGGGGCCAGGGTGTCGGCAACCGCGGTCCAGCCGTGGTCCGGCTCGACAGTTCCGTTCTCCGGTGCGCGGTCGGTGGTGAGCTCACCGACGCGCCAGTGCAGAACCTTCGCGATGGACTCGGCGTCGTCGAACCCGCGGCGTTGCACGGCCTCGGTGAGCAGCGCGCGCGGGTCGTGTCCGTCGAGTTCGGCGGCGTAGACGGCGGCCAGCATGCGTCCGTAGGCGTCCTCGCCCTGCAGGCGTTCCATCTGCTCGTCGGTGAGCAGCTCTGTGAGGATTCCGGCGTTGCGGCCGCCGGAGGCACGCATGCTGACCTGGTTGATCAGGGCACCCAGAGTCTCGAACGAGGCAGTGTCGTGCTCGGCGACCTCGCGCACGGTCAGCGCCGCTTCCGCGACCTCTGTGCGCGCGAGGATGTCGGTGAGCCGCTGGACGGGGGTGTCCTCGATGCGCCGCTGGTCGTGACCGTCCGGGGCCTGCTCGGTGACCATGTAGAGCAGGTTGTTCTCCCTCCCGCGGCTGATCGGCACATACACCGACTCACGGGTCGCGTCACGGTCGAGCAACCCTCGCCCGACATCGACGGTCACGCCTTGGGCCGCATAGGCGGTGACGGCGTAGCCGAGGATGACGTGCTTCTCGACGTACTCGGGGGTCAGATGCGCGACCGCGCCGCGCTGGTCTCGCGCGAGGATCGCGCCGTCGCGGCTGAGGCCGATGACGGTGTAACGCTCCTTGTTCAGGACCTCGCCAACGGTGCCGTCCGGAGCGGGATCCACGCGCAGTCGCCGGTCGTTGCGGGTCGCCTGGATCAGGTCCCCGACCCCTATCTTGTTCTCGACACCCCCGCGGCTCACTGTCGCCAGAACGTCGGGGGATACGCGTCCGAGGTCGACGAGGGTCTCGTGAACCTGCCTCGACATCTCCGCTGCTGTCCGGTTGGTGCCGACGATGAGCAGAGCGTCCTTGCCCTCGATCATGTCGGCCATGTGCCCGCGCACGGCGTGCTCGCTCATCTCCTCCACCGTGCCCGTGCGCAACCGCCCCCGGTCGGCGTACGCGGCGACCGCTGCAACGTCGCCCACCCGAAGCTGCAGCGACGCCTCGGCCTCCCAGGCGTGGCGGAACCGGTGGACCGTGTCCAGCTCGAGGACGCCGGCCTGGGCGGCGAGGTGAGCGAACATGCCGCCCGCGCCGACCGGCTGGAGCTGGTGGTGATCGCCGACCAGCAGCACCTTGGCCCCGGCGGCCGCAGCGGCGTCACTGATCTCGACCAGCTCGGCGGTGGTACTCATACCGGCCTCGTCGACGACCACCAGATCCCCGGCGCGCAGCCGATCACGCACCTCACCGGTGCTCGGGTCCGGTAGGAACCGCTGCCGCCACTGTGCGGTGTTCATCCCCTCCAGGCCGAGCTCGGCCAGGTTCCGCGCGGCCATCTCCGCGGTCGCCAAGCCCAGCACCCGGCCACCGTGCTCACCCGCCCACACGGCCGACAGGGCCCCGACGGTGTGCGACTTCCCGGTGCCCGCCGGCCCGACCAGCACGTCGACGGTCCGACCGGATCCCAACACCCCAGCCACCACGGCAGCCTGATCAGCAGACAGCTTCTGGACGCCGAGCACCGCACCGAGTTCGACGAGCCGGTTGGCCGGAAGCGGGGTGAGGCTGTCGGTCCGGCTGTAGCCCAGCAGCCGCTCCTCAGCGGTGACCGCCGCGGTGGTCGCGTAGCGCTCGTCGATGTGGGCGCGGAACATCGACCGGCCGTCACCGCCGGCGCCGAGGCGACGCAGCTCGTCCGGCACTGGCACCGGGTCGGACGCGGAAACCTGCACGATCCCGAACTGACCAGGTGCGGCCAGCACCGCCTCGGTGAGGGTGGCCATGAACGCCGGACGGGCGGCCGCCGCCACCCCGAGCGCGGCCGCGTGGTCACCGAGGTGGTCGTCGATGGCCGCGGTCAGGTTCCCGACCGTCCACGTCGCATACCGGCTCTGGACATCGGCCACGCCGCCCTCGATGGCGTTGGCCACTGTCCCCGCGAGTGTGGCCGCGCGCTCGCCGACAGGCGTGTTCTGACCGGACACCGCCCGGCCTGCGCCGATGACTGCCAGCACCTCCAGCGCAGCCTCCCGGCCGTCCCTAGCCAGCGCCTGGTCACCACGTGCGGACACCGGATGGGTACCGTTGGCCGCCGCGGCCATGACCACCTCGTCGACCGCGTCCAGCGCGGCCGCGAGCCTGGCCGCCCGCCCCGGCTGTCCGGTCGTCCACGCCAGTACCGCGGCCGGACCGGCCAGCCCGCGCTTCGGCTCACGGGTGCCCTTGACCGCCTGCTCCACCAGCGCCCGCCGCGCCCGCGGCCCCGGGGCCCGCCCGTGCCGGGCCGTGTAGGCCTCCACCAGCTCCGCGACCGCCGGCCGGACACGCTCCAAGGTGCGAGTGCTCGCCTGCGCCAGCAGCTCCGGGTCGAACCCGACGATCTCCCGCGCCAGCCCGTCAGGCCGCAGCTGGAACAGCACCCCCATCCGCTCGGTCAGCAGCTGCTGATAGGCCCGCGTGTAGGCCGCCGACAGCGCCTCCTTCACCGGCCGGAACGCCTGCCCATCCAGCGCCAGCACCCGCCCATCCGCGGTCGCAGCACGGTTCAGCACCCCGGCATGCGAGTGCAACTGCGGCTCACCGTCACGGTTGGTGTGGTGCCCATAGACCACGGCGGCCAGGCCCGTGGCCGCCTCCCACTGACCCACTGTCCGCCCCGACGGACCCCGACCCTCGTGGCGGCCAGAGCGGACATACGCCACGTCGGACTGCACCGACGACAACGCGATCCGCACCGCCTCGTCGTGCGCCCAGCGCACCGTCTCCGCGCCGTCGCTGTCGCCCGCGGCGAGCAACGCCGTGTAGTACATCGACACCGACTTCACCGGCGAGAACGTCACGTCGTAGTAGGCCGTCGGCGTCCGGGTATTGCGGTTCGCCGACGTCTCGATCTCGAAACGCCGCTCCGCCGACGCGGTCGGTTCCTCCTTGAGTGCGTCGGCCACGATCTGGGCTGCCGTGCGGAACTTCCGCGGCTTCGAACCGAGGTAGACCGGCGTCTTCTCGGTCGACCCCGCGAGCACGTGCTCTGGATAACGCAGCTGCCCGAACACCGCCCGAACGTCATCCGCTGCAGCCGTGGCGCCGGCCTCGAACGGCAGTCCGAGCCCCTCGAAACCGGCACCGAACCAGACGCCGTCGGGCTCGCCGCGCTCGGCCGCAGAGGTCAGATACTCGGCCGCCCCGGGGATCCGCTGAAAGCCATCCCCGGCGTTCTCGACACCCTGTTCCGAACCGTGCTCGTGGCCCTGTTCGGGGCGCGAATCGCACCCGTGGAGCAGGTACTCGACAGACCCGGGCGCCATCGCAGTGACCCGCACGACGCCCATGGCGAGAACGCTACGCGACCAGCACCGCATCCGGCAAGATCATTTGATGCATAGGTGTGAGGCGTTGCGTGGTTGACAGGCAGACGATAAGATCAAGACAGGGCAGACAGAAAAGTCGATCAAGAAGAGTCAGGAAGAGCAGAAGGTAGCTCAGCAGGATCGGCACAAGGAGAGGCGACAGGCAGACGGAGCGGAGACGAGTGCCGAAGTGGCGGATGGGAGCGCTCCGCGATCAGCGGCGGCTGACCACACGGGCACCGGGCTAGGCCACGAGTTCGTGGCCTCTCTGCTGCCGATGGAGGGCACCATGTAGTGACCCCATCGGGCTGCCGCGCGGACCAAGGCGAGCGCAAGGAGGGAGCGCGATGGCGAACCGAGGTAAGGCGAAGACGGACCGCCGCGTCCGGGATCGAGTAGCGGAACTGGCGGCTGCTCGGGACCGGCTCGACGCGGACGAGGCCGAGCGGCGCAGGCGCGAGGATGATGCCTTCAAGCAGTACGCCTACGCGGACGCCGACGCGGACCGGGTGGTGGCGGAGCGCGACGCGGCGCTTGCCGAACTGGCGGCGCAGCGCGAGCGGGTGAGCGAGGCCGCCGCCACGCGGCTCGACGAGATCGAGCAGCGGCGGGGCGAGATCCTTGCCGAGCTGAACCGCTCGGGGCGCAAGGCCGATGACCTGGCCGCGATGTTCGGGATCGCGGTCAAGCGTGGTCCGTTCCCTTCTACGGCAGGGCCGGCCACCGGCCGGGGCTGCCGGTCCCGCGACCGCGCCGCAGGCGCGCGCGGCAGAAGATGGGGCCACCCCAACGGCCACGGCGGCCGAGTCCACCGTCGCTCTGGCCACAGTCCCGGCCGCGCAGGGGCCCGAGCGGGAGATCGGGTGAGTGAGTCCTCGCCGTGCTCGGCGGCGTCGAGCGTGGCCGCGTAGACAGCACTGTGCCGCCGCAGGCGGGTCCGCCAAACCCTCGGCCCGGCGCGGTCCTTGAGCGCCTCCGGCGCCGGCGTCCTCGGACTGGCAAGCGTCATCGGTCGGCGGACCTGAGGTGTCGGGACTGTTCGCGCCGACCGGGATGAGGCAGGCGCACGAAAGGGGCCCCGCCATCGGCGGGGCCCCTCCTCGTAGCGAACGATTAGGCGGGCTGGCGGGTGTGCCAGTCGGAGACGATGAATCGGTCGCTGCGGCGCATGGTCCGCCAGTCGCGGTTGAGCCGCGCGTTCCGCTCGGCCGGGCTCGTTGAGGTGGCGGCGATGTGGTCGCAACGCGCCACCAGGACCTCGGCGCGGGTCGCGGTGGCGGGCAGGATCGGAACACCGGCGGCCCCGCTGTCGCGGCAGTCCTCGCACAGCCCGTCGTCGCGGGTGCGCTGCTGATCGCGGGTCGAGCGCTCCACCCCGCAGGCCACGCACGGCAGGCCACACATCGGCGGTACGGCCGCGGCTTCGTTGTCGAGCTGGTCGTAAGTGGACTGCTCGTCGGTGTCCTCGGCCGGGTCGGTGCGGTCGGCGAAGTAGCGGCGCGCCGCGGCGTCGTTGTCGGCGCTGCGCTGGCTGCGGCGCTGGCGCGGCACGCCCTGGCGGGTGGTCAGGTCACGGGGCGCGTGGCGGGCGTATTCGCGACGCTCGGCCCGGGTGGCGCGCACGGCGCGGTCGGTCTGGGTGGCGGCCTCGGCGCGGCGCTCCGGCCGCGGGGCGCACGCCTCGACCAGCTCGCGCCCGGCGGTGCCGCTGACCTTCCACAGGTGGCGCAACTGCGGCAGGGCGACAGCCGGGTGCTTCTCCAGGGCGTCGAGGATCTGGCCCAGCAGGGCGCGGGTGTCGGTGGTCGCGCCGTCGGCGAGCCGGGCGGTTCGGCGTCGCGCCTCGCGGACCGCGCCCGCGGCGATCAGGTCGGCCACCTGGCGCAGCTGCTCGGCGGCGTCGACCGTCGCCGTGGTGGTCGTCGTATCGGTCGTGGTGTCCATCGCGACTCGCTCCCTTGCTGGCCGGTGATCAGGAGTGGGTGGGCCTCTCGGCCCGTGAGGGGCAGCGGGCGTCGTCCCCGCTGCCGCTTCGCGGCGGTCACACGGCCTCCGAGGCTCGACGTCAAGGGCAGCCCGAAGGGCTGTCGCCGAAGGCGACGCGGAGCGTCAGCGGAGCGCCCTTGATGTGGAGTGAGGCCGTGTTCAGCTTTAGGGCCGGGAGGCCCATCCGTCCCGCCGAAGGCGGGTCCCCGGGGTTTCTCGGCCCGGCGCGGCCTTGAGCGCCACTACCCGGCCGCCGGCCGCCGGCGCCCACCGACACCCCGGCGTACCCGGCGCGGCACTCTTTCCGACGGCACCGTGGACCAAGGATCAGCCTTGGCCGTGTGGCGTGGTCTCGCGGACGAGCACGATCATCCGACCCGACCGGGCCTCAATGCTGGCTCCACCCTCGAGCAGGACGGTCACAGGCTCGTCCGGGCCGTGGTGTACGACGTCGGCCACCCGCGCACATCTGGTCGTGTCCACCCGGGCGGGGATGCCGTCGTAGTCGTGTCGCATCCGGTCGATGGTGTCCAGCGGCAACAGGTCTCCTGCCCGGATCTTCGCGGTGTGGGTCTGGTGGATCTCGATCTGCATCGGCCGTGGCCTCCTCGCAGGAACACAGGGCAGGGCCCCGCCCGGCGGGCGGGGCCCCCTCGCGGGCCCGGCCGCCTAGAAGGGCGGCTCCTCGTCGAGGTCGTCGGCGCTCTCAGCGGGCGGGTAGGGGCCGTTGTGGTTCCAGATCGCGTCCTCGCGGATGTCGGTGAAGATCTGGGCGTCGCGCTCGGTGTAGCCGTCGGCGATGTCGAGAGTGGCAGTGCTCATCTGGGGCCTCCGGTGGTCGGTGCGGCTGGAACGCGGCGCAGCCTCAGCACGCCCGTGCCGGGGTCCCGAAGGGACGGCGGGGAGCCGGTGCTGGCCCGTGCGGGTGAGACCGCCTACCGACCTCGCGCGAACCCGTGGCGGTCACCCGCCGGCGCCCATGCGCGCCCACCGGCGGGCAGGGACGGCGACCCCCCGACGCGGCGAGCGCGCGCGTCACGGGTGACTGCGAGTCGGCCTCCGCGCACCCGGGGCGACCTTGGCGGGCGGTATCACCCGCACGGGTCGGCGGCGGCTCATCGGCGCTACGCCCCGGCGCGGGTGTGCTGACCTCCGGGCGATCCAGACGTGCCGACCACCGGAGGCCCCACCCCGCACCGCTACCGGCCCCGCCGCCGCCCGACGGTGCCCACCAGCACCGAGCTGGTGACCGACCCACCCGACCGGCACCGCGCTGGTGACGGCCCTTGCCGACCGGCACCGGCGGGGTCAGGACTTCCGCCCAGGATGTCGACAGCGAAGCTGTCGAGGCTCACGGCCGTGGCCTGTCCTCGATAGACCGTCAGTTCAGGGGTACCACGGCTGCCTGAGGCCGGCGATCACATCGCCGCTCCCAGTCACCATCGTCGCGCCGTCCCGGATCAACCGGTGGGTCCCGACCGACAAGGCCGAAGTGACGGGGCCAGGCACCGCCATGACCGGTCGACCGGACGCGTTCGCGGCCCCGGCGAGGTGCAGGACCCCGGACCGAGCCGCGGCCTCGACGACCACCGTGGCGTCACCAAGCGCGGCGAGCAGCCGGTTCCGGTCGAGCACGCGGGCCCGCGTCATCATCGTGCGGGGCGGCTGCGCGGAGACGACCAGCCCGTTCTCGGCGATCCGGTCGAGCAGGTGCTCGTGTGCGGAAGGGTGCGCCCGATCGATGCCACAGGGCAGCACAGCCACCGTGGTGCCCTGCGCAGCCAGCGCGCCCCGGTGTGCTGCCGCGTCGATCCCGAACCCGGCGCCCGACATGATCACTCGCCCGGCACCGGAGAGCTCGCCGGCGAGATCGGTGGCGACGTGGATGCCGTAGCCGCTGGCGGCGCGTGCCCCCGAGACGACCACCGAGGGCTGGGACAGCATCTCCAGCCCGGCGCGGCCACGCACCCACATTCCCTGGGCTCCGGGAATCCCCATGGTCGCGGCCAGGGCCGTGGGCCACTGCTCGTCCTCGGGAATCAGCAGCCGCGCTCCGCACCGGGCGCTGGTCTCCGCGTCGACCTCGACAGCGGCGGCCGCGGCCCGTACGCCGTCCGGGGTCACCTGCTCTCTCAGGATCCCGGGGATGTCGCCGCTGCGGAGGCGCTCGGCCGCGGCGAGCGGCCCGATGTGCAGCACGAGATGCTCCAGGTCGGGGCAGTAGCGATCGATAAGCCGCATCAGGAACGCGCGCGCGGCGCGGATCTCGGCCAGCGGGTCCGGACCGGACTTCGGGCCGTGCATGGGGCCGGGGATCGACGGGTGGGTGTTGGTCAGCATCAGGCACCTCTCACTGGTCAGGACGTGGGTGTGGAGACGGGCGTGCCCGGGGTGGCCTGCCACCCCGGGCACCGGTAAGGAGCCGCGATCCGCGGTTGTGGGGTCAGTCGCCGGGCTCGTCCTCCGGCTCGACCTCGCTGATCGTGATGTTGTGCGCGGTCGGGATGACCAGCGCGTTGCTCACGCGGTGCTCGGCCTCGCAGTCTGGGCAGGGGACGACGGCGTCGACCTCGTGCACCCCGGGGATCAGTCCGCCCCCGTCGGCGCACCCGTCGGCGAACTCGACGAGCGTGTGCCCATCGCTGAGCAGCAGCCCGTTCTCCATCCGGAACTCCTCGGCCATCGTGGCCACCTCCGTGTGCTCGGTCTGTGCGGCTGGAACGCGGCGCAGCCTCAGCACGGCCCGGGGCGGGTCCCGAAGGGACGGCGGGAACCCGGTGCTGGCCCGACCGGCGTGAGACCGCCTCCCCACCCCGACGGGGCCTGGACCCAGTCGGGCCGCGCCCGTGGCCCCATACCGAGGTCGTGCTCACGGGAGCGCCGGGGTCAGCCACACATTCCGCGTGGTCAGGGACGGGCTCACCGGCGCCGGAGGCTCACCGCAGCGTGCTGGGGCGGGATCACCCGGGCGGGTCGGCGGCGGGTTATCGGCGCGCCGCCCGCCCCGGGGTGTGCTGACCTTCGGGCGGTCCAGTCGTGCCGGCCGAGCACACGGAGGACTTCCCACCGAACACTCTTTCCCGGGGATTCGGTCCTGGGGTTGGTCAGGGTGGCGGCAGCAGAGTCGCGCCCTCGGCGAGCGCAGTCTGCTGGGCGAGTCGGCGGAACGCGTGGCGCGCCTCCTCGACTCGGTCGGGGTCGCCGACCATCCGGGCCTCGAGTTCGGTGACCGGCCAGGCCACGGTGATGCCGTGGCGGGCGAGGTAGAGCGCGGCCCGACGGATCTGCCACCGGTCGCTGGTGTCGAGCCAGACGTAGCCGAGCAGCTGCCACAGCCACCGCGCGATCCGCGCGGGCTGGTCCGCGCGCAGCACGGTCTTGACCTCGATCAGTGTGTCGCCGACGAGTAGGTCGGCTTCGGCCCAGTGTGGGACCAGCAGCGGGCTGGCGTAGCCGAGCCTCTTGCCGGGGGCCGGGTCACCGGCCCAGCGGCGCCACCGGGCCAGGGTTCCGGACTCCTCCAAGTGTCGGGCGACGCCGGCGGCGTCGTCGACGACCGGGTCCGGGCACAGCCTCCGCAGCTCCTCCATGGTCGGGGCTGTGGTGGACCCGGCCAGCGAGGCTAGGGCTCGCGGGGTGGTCCCGGCGCGGTAGCGGTCCTCGCCCAGCGCCCAGGCGCCGTAGGCGCGTGCCAGGCCCGTCTCGGCCCCGGCGGCGCCGATCGTGCCGGTCGGGGCGTGGGTGGTGTGGAAGCGGCGACCGCGCTCGGCGAGCTCTGACAGCGCCGTGTCACCCCAGCCTCGGCGCGGTGGGTCCGGTGACGGGCCGGTGATGACCACGACGTCGCTCGGGGTCGGCCGGATCCCGGCCGCGACTGCGGCCAGGTCGGGCTGCTGTTCGAGCGCGGCTCGCAGAGACGGATATCCGGCAGCGATGCGGTGCGTTGCGGCCGGGGAGCACAACCCGGCCGCGCAGAACCCGCTCAGGGACGCGTAGGGCGGAGCGTCCTCCACCAGCGCGGCGAACCGGGCCCCGACCACCGCCCCGACCGCGGCCCCGTGCCCGGCCCTCGCCCGGCCAACAGCGTGGACCGGGGCGTCTGCTGCAGCCGTGCGGACGTGGTGAGTGGTCTCGGTGGTTCCGGGAAGGTGCGTGGCGCACCAGCGGGCAAGTGCACCCGCGCGCAGCTGCGACGTCAGCGACACCACGCACCCCCTCCCGTGTAGTGGACCGATCTGGGCGGTCAGAACGGTGCGTGGCCCTCGGCCTGCACGATCGCGGCGGCGTCGATCAGGTCCGCTCCGACCGAGGCGCCCCAGCCCCGGGTCATACGCAGCGCGAACAATGCCTGCTTCTGGTCGCTGTGACTG
Organism: Pseudonocardia sp. ICBG1034; assembly: GCF_020131375.1. Lineage (NCBI taxonomy): Bacteria > Bacillati > Actinomycetota > Actinomycetes > Pseudonocardiales > Pseudonocardiaceae > Pseudonocardia > Pseudonocardia sp. ICBG1034. The sequence goes on along the minus strand of NZ_JAHLEK010000027.1, from coordinate 42,493 downwards.
CACCGGCCGCTAAGACAGTCCATCAGCTCGTTGATGTCGAGCCCGTCGGTGAGCGCCGCGGACCAGATGGTGCCGGGCCCGCGCCGCAGGCCGCGGCGCAGCCGCCATGCCTCTCTCGTGGCCTGGACCGCGCTGCGCAGCTCGGCGGCCCTGTCCCGCCGATCCGGGTTGATGGCCTGGCTGGCCCAGTACCGCCAGATCGCGCTCGTCGGGGGAACCGCGGACAGCAACGCCGTGCTGCTGTAGGCCACCGACTCGGAGTCGGGGTCCACGGGGTCGAGGACGTCCTGTCCGGGGCAGAACGGGTTCCGGCAGGGCTCGGCGGTCTCGGCCCCGCAGTCGCTGCAGCCCGCCGGCAGCGGCGCTATCCCGAGCACCGGCACTGCCTCGCGGGCCCGGTCGTCGGGGTCGGACCGGCCGTAGCGGCCGCACCCGCTGCAGGTGATGGTGCGGTGCTGATCCCAGGTGGGGTCGGCGACGATCCGGCCCCGCTCGTCGGCCAGGTGGAGCCGGGCGGGCCCGGTCGAGCAGACGCATCGGTAGAGCGTGTCGCTGCCCAGGGTGAACTGGCCCAGCGCAGCGGCGTCGCGCATGTCGTTGCCGGGCTCGTAGTGGGTCGTCATCTCTGCTGCCTCCAGGTCGTAACGGCTGTGGTGACAGCGCCGTCCGGCACGACCCCGGGCCGGTCCGGCGGGGGTTCGCCGGTGGCCGATCCGGTGTGGGATCACCCGTGGTCGACCAGGACCGACGGTGCCCACTGGCGCGGTGATCCCACCCGGATGGCGTCAGCGAGCGGTTCATCGCGCGTGGCCGGCCCGGGGTCGTGCAAACCTGCAGCGGTCACCACCGCCGGCGGCCGCCTGAGCGCTCGAGCTCTTCCTCAGCGGGGTCTTGCTCGCCGATCTCCGCCTGCTCACCGATCTCCGCCTGCTCGTCGAGTGCAGCGGTGAGGTCGTTGGGCTCGGCGGACAGCACCGTCCGGTAGGTGTCCCGGAGCTCGGTGTCGTCGACGACCGCGTAGATGTCGTCCATGACCAGTTCGCGGCGAGCGAGCTGTACGGCGTCGCTGTTGGTGTAGGGGGTGTCGGGGGCTTCGGTACGGGTGTCCTCGGCGACCATCTCGATCGCGGTGGGCAGGTCCATCGCAGGTTCTCCTCAGGTGATGGTGGCGCGCTCGTCGGGCAGCGCGGCAGGGTTGGTGCGGTGCTTCGCCGGTGGTGGCGTCGCCGAGCGGGTCGGGCCGCGGGTCGTGGTTGGTTGGAGTCAGTGCGCCGGCGCGGGGACCCGGGCGCTGTTCAGGGCGTCTTCTCACCCGCGGCCGCGTCACCGCTGGTGGTGCTGTGGCGGTGGTCGATGGTGCGCGGGGCCTGCATGCCGAAGCGCATCCCGCGCGTCACCGTGAGCTCGGCCTCGGCGCGGGTGAAGTCGTCGACCCCGATGTGCACGGTTGCGGCCTCGAGCAGGACGGCGCGGGCGTTGTCGGCGTCGAGTTCCCCTCCGCCGACCAGCTGGCCGAACACCCGGGCTGCGGTGAGCAGGGTGATCTGGCGCTGTCCCTTCGCGGCGGCGGTGACCTTGTGGGATTCGTCGGCGAGGATCGCCGCGATGTAGGCGTTCGCGCGCTTGGTGGGCAGCCTCAGGGAGGTCGGGTTCGTGGGCTGCGGCGCCGGCGGTGGGGTGAGCAGCGTGGCCAGCCAGGCGGGCAGCTCGGCGATCCGGCCGTGTTCGGCGACGAAGTAGGCGCCCTCGGCGCGGACGCTCCCGGCCCCGACGACAAATCCGCCGATCGCCCGAGTATCTACGAGCGGGCCGAGGCTGTGCCCGTGCCCGCCCTGGGTGTTGCGCAGCTCGACCCCGGCCGGCATCCGAAAGTAGATGTGCTCACCATCGGTCGGCGTACGCACCGAGTAGGTCTCGGGCAGCTGGCCGCCGTGCCGGGCAGCGAGCTGGTCGAGGACCTCGCGCCCGGTGGTGGCCCCGTCCCAGTCGGGCAGCGGTTCGCTGCTGGTGTCGAGGTCGATCACCACCAGGCCCGAGGGGCCACAGGCCACGCCGACGTTGAAGCGGGTCTCGCCCGACCACCAGCGCCGGATCTGGGCGCTATCGCGGGTGGCGCGCTGCTCCCACCCCTGGTGCCCGTCGGCGCAGACCCCGGCACGGCGGCAGCGGGTCTCACCGTGGAAGGCGGGAATCTTCGACTGTGCCTTGACCGGGAACACGTACAGGCCGGCGGCTGCGGCGTCGAGCGCGACCTGGCGAAGTCGCGCCACCTCCGGGTCGTGCCGACGGCGGCGGCGCGTGCGTGGCATGCGGTGGTCTCCCTCCCAGCTCACCCGCTGGGGCTCAGCATCGCACCGGCCACCGCGGCTGCGGGAGATGTCGGTGCTGGTCGGAGTGGTCATGAGCGCTGGTCTCCATTCGTGGCTGCGGCGGCGAGGGGGTCGGTGTCGGGCCGCCCGGTGGGGGCAGGCTGTGTGTGCCTGCCCCTTGGGGCGTGCCGCAGGGTGTGCCGAGGCTCGCGGGTCCAGGGCAGCCCGCCAGGGCTGTCGCGTAGCGACGCGGATGCGCCCTGGACGCGTGAGGAGCACACCCGCACCATCGGCTCGACACCGTCGAGGCATGCAGCGCGGCGAAGCCGCTCCGTCAGCGGGGTTGCGGGGGTGTTTGTGTCGTTCCATGCCGGCGGTGCCGGCAGTCTCGACCGGGGCCGGACCGGGCACCGGTCCGGCCCGCGCCGGGGATCACTCAGGCTCTGACTCCGGCTCCTGGTGCGCCCGGTTGTGCCCGGCGTACTGGCCCTGTGCGTCGGCGACGAACTGGGCGTCGTCGTAGGTGGCTTCGGCCTCGGTGAGCGCGCGCTGCGCTCGCGCGAGGTCGGCTCGTGCCTGACAGACATCGTTGTGTACGGGTTCGCCCTGGTCGCGCATGTCCTCGAGGTTGCCCAGTTCGGTGCGGGCGCGGTCGACCTCGTCTGCGGCGCGCGCGATCCGCGGATGCTGGAACGTGCCGTCCGGCATGAGCCCGAGCTCCTCGACGGCATGGGCGTCGTAGCTCTCGGGCATGCCGTGCCCGTAATAGAGGTCGTAGCCCGGCCGCGCTGCAGGGCCCCGCGGGTCGCCGAGTTGTCGCATGCGCTGGTCGATCGCGTCGGCGTGCGCACGGGTCGTGTGCAGGTTGTGGTCGTAGACGTTCTGACCTGGGGTGGTGGGCTGTTCGGTCATCGCAGATTCTCCTTCGTCCTGGCCGGGCAGCTGTCGTTGGAGCGCTTGGATCGATCAGGTCACATGTGGGGTTCGGCGTCGAGCAGGTCGAGCAGCTCGCCGGTGGCGTCTGCGGTGCTGCGCGCGAGGTCATCGATCTCGCCGTGTTCGGTAGGACTGGGCTCGCGGTCGCCGTCGGAGCCGTAGGCGGTGGTCATGGCCTGCCGGTAGCGGGTGTGGCTTCGGCGAGCGGCCTCACGTGCCCGGGTGAGCTGCTGGCGGCGATACAGCCCTGGCACGCGCTCGGCGTGCGAGGTGGGCCGCCCGGCGGCGGCGTGGTCGTTGATGGAGTTCATCGATGCGTCCCTTCAACGGTTGTGTCCCTGGGCCCTTGTCGGTTCCTGGGCAGATCACTGACCGGGCGGTGGGCCCGGCTCAGCGGAGGTCGAGCGCCACGCGCCAGCTGTCGGGGCGGGCGGTCGCGGCGCAGTCGCGCAGTTTCTGTTCGTCGACGGGGGCGGGGTCGAGGACTGCGACGCTGCGGGCAGGCAGGAACCGCAGCTTGTCCTCGCCGTCGACTGCGATGCCGATGCGGTCGCCACCGTCGCGGGTGTAGCGATCGGGTCCGATCCACCGGACCGCTCCGGTGACCCCGACGTTGCAGCCGCGCTTGGTGAGCGACCGGACGTTGCACCCGATCCGGGGCGTGGTGGCCCGGGTCTGCTCGGTCTCGATCAGGTGCGGCAGCAGCCGCTGCCGGTACCAGGCCAGGGCTGTGGCCCGGACCTGCTCAGTCGCGTCGACCTCGGCGCCATTGTGGTAGGTCCACCCGCGGGTGCTGGCGTACTCGCGGGCGCTGATCTGTTCGCCGTCCCAGACCACGGCGATGAAGTCGCTGTCGTCGTAGCCGTTGTGCTCGTAGGTCTCGAGCACAGCTCCGACGTGGGACTGCTGTGGGTCGCCGCAGCGCCGTCCGCTGTTCTTGATGTCGAGGGTGCAGGCGGGCCCGCACAGGGTGATCGGCATGGAACGCCTCCAGGTCGTTGTCATCGGCTCCGTCGGTGCCGGAGATCGGTCCCGGGTGTAGGTAGCGCCGAGCAGATCCCCCGGTAGGCGGGGGTCTCGCTGGGCGGGACTCGCGTCCCGTCTGGTCATGCGCTGGTGCGAGCGTCGGCCCGCCACCGGTCGAGGGTGCGGCGGCTGACGCCGATCTGGGTGGCGACGTCGTCGGGCCGGTCGCCCTGTTCGATTCGGTCGAGGGCAGCGGCTCGCCGCTGCGCTCGTGCGCTCCGGTGGCTCGCGCGGCAGGCCCGGGAGTTGGTGTGCTCGCGCCTCAGGGCGCGGCGCTCGTCCTCGTCCAGCCCACCCCAGACCCCGAAGTCCTGCCCCGTGGACAGCGCCCACTCCAGGCAGGCCGCGGCGGCCGGGCACAGTCGGCAGACGGCCTTGGCCTCGGCGAGCTGGTGCGCGGAGGCGGCCCCAGGCCCGGTGACGAAGAAGAGCTCCGGGTCCTCGTCCCGGCAGGGCAGGTCGTTGGTCAGGAAGCTCATTGCTACTCACCTCTTTCGGTGTAGGGCGGATGGAGACCGGGCGGGGCACCGCCTGAGGGGATGGCTGGTGCCCCGCCCGGTGGCCGACCGGGGGTCAGTCGGCCGTCTGGGGAGCGGTGGTCGAGCTGGCGCGTTCGGCGCGGGGCTTGCGGGTGACCGTGGCGGTCGCGCGGCGCAGGTCCGGGCCGCCGGCCTGGGCTCGCAGCTCGGTGCGCCGGACCGGGTGGTCCTGCCCGGTGGGGGTGAACGAGTTGTCGACGAGCTTGCCGATCATGATCACTGCGTCGCCGGCGGCGATGGAGTCGAAGAGGTTCTGGGCCAGGTCGCCGAAGGCGACCACATCGGTCCAGACGGGCTTGTTCTCGCGCCACTCACCGCTGCGGCGGTCGTAGTAGCGATCGTTCTGTGCGATGGAGAACCGCAGCACCGGCTCTCCGTTGCGCTCGCTGTAGAGCAGCTCGGGCGCCTTGCCGACGTTCCCGGCCAGGGTGATCTCGTTCATGGGGTGCCTCCTGAGGATCTCGGGCTGGTTGGTGACGCGGCCCTGCCTCAGCACGGCGTGGTGGGGCCCGCAGGGGCGGCGGGGGTTCGGTACTGGCCCGAGCGGGTGGGAACCGCGGCAGCGGTCCGAGCCCCTCGGGCGAGGCTTGTCCCACCCGCTCGGTGTCGGTGCCGGTTCATCGCCGCGCACCCCATCGCGGTGTGCTGACCTTCGGGCGTCTCCACACCGGGCCCCGGGAACCTCGGGGATCAGCCCACCGCGGTCACCACAGCCACGCGCCGCAGGCGTGACAATCGGGGGCTAGCACCAGCAGTGGTCTGGGCTCATCGGTCATCACTGCCCGACGGGGTCGGGTGGGCAGAAGGCGTGCCGGATGGCGATCACGCTGTGGGCGAGAACTTGAACCGATCCCTGGCCATCGTGGGTTTCACAGGTGTCGGCTCGGACCCGGTGCGGCTGATGGCGGTCCACCGGGCGGTAGCAGGCGGTGCAGGTGGTGTAGCGCGGCTCGGGGTGTGCTTCGACGGGGGTGGGTTCGGCGCGTGCGATGGCGAGCAGCGTGTCGGGCTGGGTCATCCACGCCCGGACTGCCTCGGCCGGCGTCGAGCGGTGCAGGTGCGCGGCGACTCGGTCCAGGCTGCCGGGGATCCGGCGTTCGATCTCCGCGGCCAGGGCGTCGACGGGGTAGTCGAGCCCGGCACCGCCGTGAAGCTCGGTGTACTCGCTGAGTGCGAGCTGGGCGAACAACTCGGCGTCGTCGAGCCGGGCCACCGCGCTCGGCGCCGGTGCTGCGGGGATCTGGTAGATCGTGGCCTCGTGCAGCGTGACCTGCATCGGCGGGTTGTCGGTGGACTCGTCGGGCTCGTCGTCGTCCTCGTCGTTGCCCGCGTAGTGGTCGGTGTGGCCATCGCGGGTGCCGATGCTGACGCGCAGCTGGTGCTCGGCGGTCCAGTACACCGCGACCAGGGCGCCGCCGACGCTGATGGCCGGCACCTCGTCGTCGGTGGTCTGGGGCAGGAATCGGGCGGCGCGGTTGATCTGGTCGTGCCGTTGCATGGGGACGTCTCCTCGTCAGGATCGGACAGTGGCGTAGGTGGACAGGTGCGGGGCGAGCCCCGATGAGGTGCTCGCCCCGCACCTGGTGGGCGGAAGGCCCGGCTAGCTCTCGGCCCTCGTGGCCGGAGGTGGTCAGGGGCTCGCGCGGTTCATCACGCGCCCCGCGATCAGGACGTTGTGGTAGGCGGTGAGGGCGTCGCCGCTGGTGCCGCCGTCGTCCTGGACGTTCTGCGCCGCGCGGGTGGCGTCGGCGACGAGGCTGGGCAGGACCGGCTCGATCACGAGATCGAGGACGACGTCGGCGAGGGCGCCTTCGTGGTCGGCGAGCACGCGCAGGGGGACCCCGGCGCGGTGCAGCGCGGCGCCGATCAGGCACATCGGGCGGTGGCCGTCGGCGCTGACGTAGCGGCACGAGGACAGCCCGTGCTCGACGCTGTTCTCGGCGAACAGCGGGTGGTGATCCTGCGGGTCGACGTAGGCCTCGGGATCGGTGTCGATGTCGGGGTAGGTCCAGTTCAGGCCGCGGTCAGCGACCACGGCGTGCAGCGCAGCGGTGAGCTGGTCCTCGGTGATGGCGAAGGTAGGCATGACGAATGACCCCTCTGGAGAAGGTGGGATGGGAGGCGACACGGGCCCCGGCCCTGGCTGGGCCGGGGCTCACCGGGGGTCAGCGGTTGAGCAGGTCGCGGTGGTAGCCGGCCAGGACCACGATCACGGGGCCGAGGTCGCTGGCGTCGAAGATCGGCCGGATGTCGCGGGCCAGGGCATCGTCGGCGAGCGTGTCGGGATAACAGATCCCGACGGTGACCTCGTCGCCGGTGAGCTCGCAGTCCTCGCCCAGCTCCTCGGCCCCCCGGTCCGCGCACAGCGGGTGGACCGAGTGCAGGGTGACCGAGAGCCCGTCGGTCCTCGTGCGCGTGGCCCACGAGTCTGCGAGCCAGCGCATCTCCACCGCGCCGTGGTCGTCGGAGACGACCAGCCGGATCCAGTGCGGATCCGGCGCGATGTGGACGCCCAGCCCGTCGAACCGGGTCGAGCGCTCCCGGAGCCGGTCGAGGCTCAACGCCTCGCCGACGTGGGCGCCGCTGCTGCTCGTGTTGGTGATCGTCATGGTGGCCCTCCACGGGGTCGGTGAGGCTCGGCGGCTGGAACGCGGCTCTGCCTCAGCACGCCGGCGGTGGGGCCCCGCAGGGGGCGGCGGGGGTTCGGTCTGGCCCCGACGGTGTGAGACCGCGAGCGGACCACGACCCGGCCGGGAACAGGCGCAACCGGCCTGCTCCCGGCTGCGGGCCCGGCAGGTGACCGGCAGCCCCTCCCGAGCGGCACCCCGGGAGCTCGCAGCCGGCACCGGGCTGACCGGCTCCGCTACGGCCCGCCTCGTCCTGGCGGTCTCACCCGGCCGGGTCGGACGGGTTCATCGCCGCGCACCCCACCGCCGGTGTGCTGACCTGTGGGCGATCCGGCCCGAGCCCTCCCGGCGCCAGGACCCGGCCCGCCACCGACAGCTCGTGCCGGGCGCACAACGGGGCGGGGCGCCTCAGCGCGCCCCGCCCCGGAAGCGGTGACGATCAGCCAAGGGCCGCAGCCTCGGTGTGCTCCTCGCCCTCGGGTGCATCCTGCTCCTCAGCATCAACATCGTCGCCGGGGTCCTGGAGGACGTCGGTGGTGTCGTCGGTGAGGACGAGCTGCTCGACGTCGGCCAGGGCGTAGCCCCAATCGCGCAGCTGGGCGAAGTAGCGGCGCGTCGCCGGGGTCGGGTTGCGCCAACTGTCGCGGGTGGTGCCGGCCTCGTAGGCGGCCAGCACCAGGGCGAGCGCGAGCATGGTGGCCCGGGCCGCGGAGCCGGAGCGTGCGGCCTCGGCGATGGGGTTGGGCCTGCCGCTGTAGTAGCCGTAGCCACCTGCGTCGCCGAGCCCGAGCAGTGTTGAGGCGAGGGCGTTGCCGGTCTCCATCGCCCGGCGCAGGTCGTGGTCGCCCTGGGCGAACTCGGCGGCGACGAAGATCGCCGCCCCCTTCGGGGCGGCCTTGCGGGCGAACAGCTCGCGCAGCCAGTCGCGGCGCACGACCTGCGCGGACTCCCACGCCTTGTTGTTCGCGATCACCGTGCGGCGCGTCTCGCGCGCGGCCTCACGTTCGCGGTCCTCCCGGGTCTGACGCTGCTCGTCGGTCTCCCCGACCGGCGCCGCCGGCTTCTGGCTGCTGGGGCGGTCGTAGCGTTCGACGTGGCCGTGGGTGGCGGGGTCGGTGCACACCCACAGCGTGTGGGCGGTCCTGCCCTGGTCGAAGTCGAAGCGCACCGTGACCGTCGCGGCATGGCCCGGGCAGTCGCGGTGAGCGTCCTCCGTGAGCTCGGTACCCGACGGGTCGTCCCCGGAAGGCCGTAGCCGGGCCAAGGTCATCGCGGTGTCGTGACCGGCGTCGTCACGACTCAGGACGGTGACACCGTCCTCGCGCAGCTGGTCTTCGAGCTCGGCGCACAGGGCTCGCTCGGCGCGGGTGTCACGCAGCCGCTGCGCGGTGTGGGCGAGATGGTGGGGCCGCTGTAGCGCGGTCTCGGTGAGCTGGGCGACGGCGTCGTCGTCGTCGCTGAACTCGGCGATCACCGACATCTGCACCAGATCGAGGTCGTAGCGGGCGCCGACCTCGACCGCGTGAGGGTTCCTGGCGACTGCGGTGGTCTGGCGGACCCGCTTGGCCGGGGTCCGCGTGGTGCGCGCGATCTGTGCCGCGGACATCCCGAGCCCGAGCAGCTGCTGGTGCGCGGTGACCTGTTCGGCGTCGGAGATGTCGGCGCGGTGCTGGTTCTCCGTGAGCTGGTCGATGATCCGTTCGGCCTCGTGAGTGCGTCGAGCCCGCTCCGGTTCAGTGTCGATGTCCGCGGTGCTCGGCTGGGGTTCGATGAGGACCCTCACGCGTGCCAGGCCGGCCTTGAGCGCGGCCAGGGTGCGACGCTGGCCCTTACGCACGACCAGCACGCTGACCCCGTCGCCGTCGCCGTCGTCGCGTCGGTAGACGCTGATCGGCTCGCGCACCCCGCGGTCGCGGACCGAGGCACAGAAGTGCGGGTCGAGATGCACCTCGGTGCGGGTGTTGACCTCCAACACCAGCTCGGCGGGGTCGGCCCAGGCCAGCTCACCGAGCTGGTCGAGCGTGCTGAGGGCCTCGCTGGTGTCGAACCCCGGGCGGGTGGTGTCGAACTCGGTGTCGGGCTGGTCGTCGGTGCCGACCGTCGCTTCTGTGGTCGCTTCGGTGGTCAGTTCGGTGGTCGGTTCTGTGGTCATGGGCAGCAGGCCTTTCACTCACCGGTGATGGCCACCCGGCGTCGCTGGCCGGGTGGTGCGTCCCCGATGGCCGGGGGCGCGCTGCGCGTCTCCGGCGGCCCGACGAGTGGTTCGGTGGGGGTTCTGCCGTGGTCGCGGTGGCGTGGACCCGCCGGGCGGTGGTGCTGCGCATGCGAGTAGCTGCGGGGGCGGGTTCACCCGCGGGGACCCCGCGGCAGGTTCATCACCGAGCCACCCGTCGGGATGCCAGCGTGGGTCCGCCCCCTTACTGCGGGGCGGACCCACGTACCGGCAGCACCTACCGCTCCGCGATGGCGCGGTGGTCGTGGCCGTGCCGGCACAGCGGCTCGTGGGAGTGCGGGCACTGGTGTGCTGGCACAGAGCTGATGTCAGCCGCCCAGCCGAGTACCGCGAGGGCTCTCGACAGGTCGGGCAGCAGCCGCGGGTGCACCCGCAGCCGGACCTCGGTGTAGAGCGGTGATGCGCCGATCCCGCCGACCTCACGGTTGGCGTGGGCAGCTCGGATCTCGTGTTCCAGCGACGGCTCGGCGACATGAACCTGATCGATGGGTCCGGCGTGCGGGTGCGCCGAATGCAGCAGCACTCCCGCACCGACGCCGTCCGCGCCGCGCCGCACCTGGCCCCGAAGCCCGGCCAGGTTGGAGCGGACCTCGGCCAGGATCGATTCCTCGGCGGCGGTGCGGGCGTCGGCGGCGCGCCGCCATTCCCGCGCCGCAGGCCGGGCGGCGCGGTAGGGCTCGACCAGGCGACGATGCAGATCGGCGGCGATCCGGGCCGCGGGACGGGCCGGATCGGCCGTCGCCCGGGCCCGCAGGGCCTCGGCGCCCGGCACGTCCCGGGCGTCCGACGGTGACTCGCAGGCCACGATCAGCCGCCCGGTCTCCGTGCCGTGTCGGCCGATGCTCATCCGCAGGACGGCGCCGTCGGCCGCGGTGAGCAGCACCCCGCGCTGCTGGGTGCTGACCGTCCAGCTGTCCTCGTCGATCGCGGTCAATGCCGCGGCCACGGCAGAAGCGATGTCACCAGTAACATCGCTGTCGCTCAGCTGCGCGGCGCTGGTCATGACCGCACCTGCCCGTTGTGTGCCTGTTCCGCGAGATAGAGCAGGCTGCTGTCGTCGTTCAGCCCGATCGCGGTGAACATCTCATCGAGGTGGCCGACCAGGTCGGCCCCGCTGATCGATCCGCCGCCGACGTCCTGGAGGTCCCGCCAGGCCACGAACAGTCCGAGAATCCACCGCTCGGCAGGGCCGTCGGCGCGAAGCGGGAACGGCCGGTGCGCGGCCGGCGGGGCGAGGCGGGCGAGCACGGCGGGGATCACGCGGCACGCCGGTTGGTGTGGCGGTGCAGGACCGGTAGGACGCTCTCCGCCATGGTGGAATCGGTACGGCCGTGCTCGACCAGCGCACCGTGGGCGGTGACGAGGTAGTGCCAGCCGATCCGCCAGCCGGCCCGCTCGAGCGGGGCGAACCACACCCGTGTCCCGTCCGGTGTGGTGAGCACGAACGCGGGTGTGCCGTGACTGTCGGGTGGGGTCTGGGTGAGCTGGTCGGGATCGATACCGCGCACGGAGAAGATCCGCCGGATGTCGGCAATCGTGGTCATCGCTGGAGCTCCTGTTCGCAAGGGGGATGGTGGTCAGACACGCCCCGGACCCGCCGACCGGCACCCCGCTGACTACGAGCGGGTGCCGGTCGGACGGGTTGCCGAGGTGGGGAGCGGTCAGCTCGCGGCCGCGGCGAAGGTGGCCGAGAGCTGCATGGCCTCGATGCCGCGGGACTCGACCTCGTAGGCCTCGTCGACGTCGGGGATGCTCTGGGCGGCCGCGGTGACCGCGTGCAGCACCCCACCCGAGGTCGGGGCCCCACCGCGGATGAAGTGGGTCAGGATCGAGTCCTGGGCGGCGGTGGAGAAGCGCAGCTTCTTGCTGACGTGCTCGATGGTCTGCTGGGGGCGGGTGACCTCGACCCCGGCGTCGGCCTCGATCTCGGCGATGCGCTCGGCGACCCAGACCGGGTCGAGGAACTTCCCGACGGCGTCGCGGGTCATCTTCTTCGCCAGGGCCAGGCTGGCGGCCTGGGTGTCGGCCGACCAGTCGATCTGGCCGTGCTCGAGGCGCCCGCCGGCGTGGACCTCGTCGATGGCGTGGCGGGTCAGGGTCATGCCGTTGTTGCAGATCTGGACGGTGAGCTGGGGGATGAGGCGGAACTTGCCCTGCCCGGTCTCGGAGTTGGTCAGGACGAACCCGGCGAACACCGTCGGGTTGTCGGCGCCGCGGTCCCCGGAGAACGGGGAGGTGTAGCCGGTCAGCAGTGCCGGCGCCATCGCCGCGACCGCGGTGGAGCGGATCTTGACGTACATGCGGGACTCGGACAGGTCCGCCGAGACGACGTCAACGGGGTGGTCGGCCTCCCGGATGCCGTCCAGGCAGGTCATCAACACGTCGAGGTTCTCGATGGGGCGGTAGCGGTCCGACAGCAGTGCCCGCATCACCCCGTGCCGTCCGTCGCCGTCGGCCAGACCGCGCACCAGGAACCGGCGCTCGGGCCGGTGGGTGAGCCAGCCGTTGACGTTGGCGTCGTAGAGGTCGATGTTCTGCTCGCGGGTCCGCCGCAGGTAGGCGACCGGGATGCCGAGCTTGTCGGCGATGCCGCTGTCGGCGGTACGGGTCGGGGTGAGGGTCAGATCACCGGTGGTGACCCCGTCCATCGACAGCTCGCTCCTGCCGGCGCCGTGCACCAGCATCTGCCCGCCCAGGGCTGCCAAGGCCGACGCGGCGACGACATGGTCGGTCTTGGCGGCCTGCTGGGTCCGCAGCAGCTCGACCATGCTGCTCAGGTCAGCGTTGCGGGCGGTCAGCGAGACCGCGTTCTCGCCGATGTTCTGGTCGGTGATCTGCTCCATGACGGGGTTCCGTTCTCTCGGACGTACGCACCGGCCCCTGGGGAAGCGGGGCCGGTGCGGTCCCGACCGCTGCGGTGGGACGTGACTCGCCCGCACCCCGCGGTCCGGCGCGACGGGGCCGCGCGCTCGCCCGACCGGCGTGACACCACCCCGACCACGCGACCGGAAGCCGACGACACAGACCTGGTGGTGTCACCCGCGTCGGGTGCGGCCAAGCGCGGCATCGGCGGGTAAGCCGGACCGCGGGGTGCAGAGTCACCACGGCCCACCCGGCTGCGGTCGCGACCTCACCGGAACCCTGCGCTCACCGAACGACCACGCAGAACCCCATAGTTCGAACTATTGTTCCCATCTGGGTTAGGCTGCGCCGGTCCGTCGGGGTGGGGGAAGCACCCCGACGGACCACAGAGCTGGACGCCGCGGCGGGAGGCTGGGGGATGGGCGAGAACAGTCGTTACGACCGCTACGCCCACCGTGTCGACGCCGAGACCGAAGCCGAGGCCTCGGCGCTGCGCGTCGTGGCCGGCCTGGTCGAGCAGGGTGCTCCGCCGATCCCGGACCGGGTGGTCGCCGGGCGGGTCGCGGGGATCCTGCGGGCTGCGGCCGCCGAGCTCTCGGCAGGTCGGCCGGTGCCGCTGCAGCTGCGGCGCACGGTGCGTTGGACCGCTGATGCGCTCCGCGCCCAACTCGATCCTCGTACGAGTAGGGAGCGGTGATGCGCGCCTCCGAGGAACGTGCCGCGGTCCAGCTCCGTGATGACCGCCTCCTGCTCGCCCAGTTCGCCCAGCAGCTGCGGCGACGCGCGGTGCAGGACACCTACGCCGGGTTGCACGGCCAGGACGTCGGGCTGGCGATGGCCGCTGTGTTCGACAGCCTGTCTGTGACGCTGGATCAGGTCCCCGACCAGGTCCGCCGCGATGCACTGGCCGCGGCGCGGCGCGAACTCACGGGCCCAGATGGCCCTAATGATCCGCGTGGGCGCACGCGCAAGGGTCTCACCAGCGGTTTTGGTCACTAGCCGCGCCGTCTGGGATCCGCCGCGGCCGCTCTGTGCCCGGTCAGGGCACGTGGCCGGCGCCCCGGCCGGGGGCTACAGCCCGGGCTCACAAGCGAGCTTCCCGGAGCTGGCGCAGATGCTCACTGAGCGCTTCGCGTGCAGCCTGCCGCGCTTCCCGGCCGGCCGGCCGGTCGAGCAGCGCCCGGTCGAGCTTCACTACCGGCTCAGCTCCTCGGTGCAGGACCGGTGGCTCCCGGCGCTCGGGCCCCGCCGCGGCGATACTGCGCATGCGTCCGATCTGGACGGCGCGGATCTCGTGCAACCTGCCGCGCCAGGGCCGCAGCCGTGCTCCCATGACCCGCAGCGGGTCGCGGGCATCGGTGGTGACCGGTCCACGGGCCTGGTCGGGCCGGTCGGGGTGATGCTCGAGGGCGTGCCGGAGCCCGGCGACGGTGGCACCGGCCTCCCACCACGGCTTGAGCAGAGCCCGGGCACGCCAAATCTCGATCTTGCGGCCTTTCCGGCCTCCTAGGCCGAGAAGTGTGATCAACGAGAGGGTGGCCGCGTTTCTCGCACCGGCGGTGCCGGGGACGTCGTAGGGGTGCCAGGCGGGTGATGAGCCGAGTTGCGGCCGTCTGCCGCCCGACAAGGGCTTAGTAGACACGTGAGTAGTGGGGAGGTCGCCACTTTCATCCACAGTGCTCTGACCTTGGGATCCACGCTGCTCATCGGCAGCCTCGTCGTCGAGGGTCAGACCAGCGTCGAGGCGGGGCAGCGGGCTGTGGGCGACCAGCGCGTAGGTGGGGGTCCGGCCGGTGTCGGTGCCGAGGAATTCCGCGCTCGCGCCGGGTTCGACGACGACGAGCAGCCCGCAGTCGCGGGCCCAGGCCAAGACGCGGGAGACCGTGCGCTCGGCCCGGCCGCCTGCGGCGCCCAGCCGTTCTGTGGTGAGTCCGGTGATCAGTCCGGTCTCCCAGTCCATGTGGCACACCAGCCTGTGCAGGATCGCTGACCAGCTGCGGCGTTTGTCCGAGCGCCAGTCCTCGTCGTCGACGAGGCGAGCGACGTGGTCGAGGGCCTCGGGCTGGGCGGTCAGGACCCGGTACTCGCGGTCGATGAAGTGGCGCCAGCCAGGGTGCGGGACGAACCCGGCGCGGTGGCGAGCGCGGGCTCTGGCGACACCGCGAGCCTGCGCCCGTCTGCTCGGCGGTAGCGCCCGACTCCTACGGCCGGGGCCGCTGGCAGGTCCGCTGCGGCGGCGGGCGGCCTTACCCCGAGGAGTACGGCTCGGTGCGACCGCGGCGCGGATGCCGAAGTTGTCGGTTGCCCGCTGAGCATTGAGTGGCAGTTGGTGGAGCAGGCAGAGCTGGGAAGGACCGGAGGCCAGGGTGAATGCGCCGTGCTCGTAACACAGAGTGCAGAACCCGGTGCCCGCTGCTGGCGAGCGCTCTGGTTCTGGGCACGACGAACTCGCCCCGTGTCTGTGGTGGTTGGCTCCCGGCCCAGGATGTATCCTGGACACGCGAAAGCGCCCCTTCTTCGTAGGTGGGGGATTGGCCCCGGTTCGCCGGGGCTACGGCGTCAGGCGGGTGCTGGTCCGACCTGATGCGAGAACGAACCGAGGCGGCCCCCTGGCCGGGGGGTCGCCTCGTTCTTGTCTAGGAGGCCTTGTTCAGAGGCAGCTCCTCCTGATCGTGGCTGGTGGATGTGATCGGCAGCTGTTCACGGTGCTGCATGCCGAGCCTGATCAAGGCTGCCAGCGTGTCGGAGTAACTCCAGTCGAGGTCGACGGCCAGCTGACGGACCGCGGCGCCCTCGTTGGCAGGCAGCCGGGTCACCATCGTGTCGCGGGCCCCCTTGGAGGGGCGCCCGCCGTGGGCTTCCCGTTTCGGCATGCGCGGGATCTTGCCACAGGTTTCTGATACAGCTGAGCCGACGCGCCGCGACTCCGTGTTTCGCCCGGCTCCCCGACCCGAGCCCCCGCCGGAAGGGCGGAGTAGTGCGCCTATCAGCTCAGGTCGAGCCCGTTCTCCTCGTTGCGGTCGTAGCCCAGCTCTTGGGCTTCAGGCTCCCGGCCTTGGAGCTCGTGGCGATGCTGTAGCTGATGGTCAACATCGTCGTGCACTGTCGTCAGGGTTTGGTGCTGCGTGTCCAGTCCGTGGAACCGCCAGGCACCGAGCTCGGGAGCGGCGCGTTGATGCAGCAGGCGTTCGGCGAGTACCGCCATCTCCACCGGCCCGATTCCGCCGGGCACAGGGGTGACGACCTGCGGCTGAGCTGCAGCATCAGGGTGGAGGTCACCGCGGGGCCCGTCCGGGTGTGGGGTGAATCCTGAGTCGACGACCAGGCGGTGCCCGGGGTGGATGTGGTCGGGCGTCAGCAGCCACGGGCTCCCGGTGGTCGAGAGCACGACGTCGGCGTCGCGGAGACGGCGCAGGTCGTCCCCGTTCTCAAACAGCATCGGATCGTGGCCGCCCTGGCGCAGGAGCGTTACGACACCGGAGCCGACGAAGCCGCTGCTGCCGACGACCGCGATGCGGGCGTCGGGTAGGTAGGGCTCGGCGACGCGTACGACGCCGTCGGCGGTCGCGCACGCCGTGCGTGGCGCGAAGATGCCGAGGGCGTCGATGTCCTTGGCGGGGTCGATCTCGTTGAGCAGCGCGAGCACGGGCTGCGGTGGCGGGGCCTGGACGATGATCCCGGCGACCTGGGGGTCGTCGTTGGCGCGGTGGATGATGCCGGCGATCTCGCTGATGCCGGCGCTGTCGGGCACGACGATGTGGTCTGGGGTGGCGCCGAGCGCGGTGAAAGTGCGCACCTTCTGCTCGGCCGAGACGCGGGATGCCTCCATCCGGGCGGCCCAGACGGTGTCATGGGTGGTCGGCGCGAACCGCACGACCATCATGCGAGTCCCGTGTTGCTGCAGGGTGGCGGCGTAGGCGTCGCGGTAGGTGTCACGCACCTCGGCCAGGATCGCGCGGCCGGGGATCGTGCGGGGCTGGGGTGTGTCGATCATCCCTGATGTGCGCCAGTGTCGCCGCCGTCCTGTCGGGGTCGGGGGATGTCCCAGGGCATTGCGGCGAGGACTTCGTCGACCGGGCGCAGGCGGAGCCCGTCGAGTAGCTGGCGGGAGTCGTCGTAGTCGAGTCGGGTCACCTCGTCCCAGGCCGGGACGCTGTAGCGGTCGAGGGTCCAGTGCAGGTCGACGCGGGTCAGCGATTCCGGTCCGGTCGGGTCGGCGCTGGAGAACTCGCCGTGGTGCACCAGCCACGTGATCGCGCCCGGGTCGACGCTGCCCGGCACGAGCTGGGCGCGTGCGCTGTTCGCGGCGCCGGCGACGTCGGAGAGGACGTAGTGGCCGCGGGGTTGGCCGCGCAGCTCGCTGAGCACGACGGTCAGCAGCAGGCGGTCGGTTGCTGCCGGGTCGCGGGTGCCGCGCAGGCGCGCCAGGCACGACGTGGTCGCCCCGTAGCGGTGCGGCCAGCTCAGGATCGCGTCGCTGGCCAGCGTCAGGCCGTGGGTGTGGGCCGTAGTCATAGCGGTCATCATCGTTCACGGCTCCAGGTTCGTCATGGCCTGCTGCGCGAGGGGAGCGATCGGGGCCGGCGGTACGTGGTTCTCGAGGAGCTGCAGCAGCAGCTCGTCGCCGCGGGGGCGGGCGATGATCTGCAGACCGACCGGGCAGCCGTCGGCGGTGAAACCGGCCGGGACGCTCACTGCGGGGTGCCCGGAGAGGTTGATGCCCCAGGTGAGTGCGACGCTCAGGTGTGCGCCGGGACCGTCGTGGCCATGTGCTCGCCCGGGGGTCGTGGGCGTCATCAACAGGTCGAAGTTCTGGAGAAGCTCGGCGAGCCGATTGTTGTTGTCGTGTCGCGTTCGCTGTGCGAGGCGCCGGTCTGCTGCGCTCGAGGTGGAGCTGCGCAGAGTCATCCACGCGCTCTCGGGATCGGTTAGGTGGACCCCCGGTCGGGACAGGGCCAGGCCGGCGCGGGCGCACAGGGCCTGAGCTGCCCGCTCGGCAATCTCGGCGACCTCGGGGTCGAGGTGCGGCCCCGCGAAACCGAGGGTGGCCGACCAGCCTGCGGCCGCCAGAGGGGTCTCTGACATCGCTGCATGCAGGGACCAGTCGAGGAGCACGGCTGCGGCCCAGGGCCGCAGTAGGGCGGGTTCGCGGACCAGCACACCGGGTACGGCGAGCCCAGTCGGGTCGGAGGTGGGGGCGCGGCCGGTGCTCGGCTTGAAGCCGATCACGTGACACCACGCTGCCGGGATCCGGACCGACCCGGCCCCGTCACTACCGCAGGACAGCGGGACGATCCCGGCCGCGACTGCCGCGGCCGCGCCGGCCGACGACCCGCCGGGAGACAGATCCGAGCGCCACGGGTTACGCGTCGGACCGCGATCGGTGTAGCCCCAGGTCTGGTAGCCGCGCCGGCCACGAGGGACGGTTGTGGCCCCGATGGGCACGGCGCCGGCTCGGAGAAGACCTTGTACGCCAGGGAGCCGGGCGCCTCGTTCGCCCTTGACCGTGATCGGTAGACCGTCCAGCGGAGACTCAGCTGTGTCGCCTGGATGAGGTGGCGCGCCGGTGTCGAGACCGATGGAGAGGAACGCGCGCAGCGCTGGATCCAGGCGCCGCGCCTGCTCGATCGCAGCTGCGGCCGGCGCCTGCTTGTCCGCGGTGTGGTGTGTGGTGGCTGTGTCTCCTCGGATGAGTGCTGCCTCAGTCTGTCGCATGTGCAAGCGGCAGGTGGCTAGCTTCGTTCTCGGTAGTCGTCCACCAGGTGTCGCACCAGCTCCAGTGACTCGGCTTCGGATAGAGCGAGTTCTGAGAGTTCGGCGTGCAGCTGCGCGTACATGGCGATGAGGTCGGGGTCCTGGATCAAGGTGCTGCCGGATTCGGTGCCGACGAGTGCCTGTGTGTCGTCGTAGAGGTGGAAGCCCGACACCGGCGCGGGACGGGGTGCAACAGTGTCCAGAGCCAGCACCCGGAAGATGACGTTCGGTTGGGCAGCGATGCGCGCGATGCTTTCCAGCTGCTCGGCCTGTTGCCCGTAGCTGCCGACCGGCCAGCGCAGGGCCTGTTCATTCTGCACCATCTGCCAGGAGCGACCGGGATCGGCGAGTAGCTGCGCCCGCTCCATGCGGGCGTCGACGGACTGAGCCGCGTCCTGCTCGTCGAGCTGTGCGTCGGGGGTGAACACCGCGCCTGCGTAGCGTCGTGTCTGCAGCGGGCCGATGATCACCGAGGGGTGGTAGGAGCGCACCAGGCGGGCGACTCGCTCGGCCTCGTGAATGCGCCACTGGAACCGATGGGCGCTCCCGCTCTGCAGGACGACACGGGCGTCCACACGCTCGGCCTCGAGGGCTCGTGCCTGCTCGACGAGCTCGTCGATGCGCTTGGGGGTCAGTGAGTCGACGCCCTGCTGCGCGTAAACCTGCAGCACCGCGCGCACCAGTCGTGGGGTCGGTCGAGACTCGCCGGCCTCGGTGCGGGACAGCGAGGACTGCCCGACGCCGGCTGCCTTGCGTGCTTGGTTCTGGCTGAGGCCGGTCTGCTCGCGCAGCGCG
Source organism: Pseudonocardia sp. ICBG1034 (assembly GCF_020131375.1). NCBI lineage: Bacteria > Bacillati > Actinomycetota > Actinomycetes > Pseudonocardiales > Pseudonocardiaceae > Pseudonocardia > Pseudonocardia sp. ICBG1034. The sequence goes on along the minus strand of NZ_JAHLEK010000027.1, from coordinate 23,412 downwards.
CGCAGTAGCTCACCGGACAGCGGGAGGCTGTCCGGTGAGCTACTCGACTGCGCATCGGGCACTGAGCTCAGGCTGCCCTCTGGCGGTGGTGCAGCTCGGGGTGCCGGTCCCACCACACGCGAAACGGTTCCGCCGCCGAGTGGGCGTCGTCGCGTGCCCGCAGGTACGGCGCGATCAGGTCGGGGTCGGTGACGATGTCGGCGCTCAGAAAGCGGCCGTGCTCGTCGTACTGCATCGGGATCAGCAGCGCGTCATTGACCAGCCAGAAGTCTTCGCGGATGAACGTCGCTGGGGTGTCGTGCTCGCCAGCGCGGAGTACGGAGATGTCCTCCCCGGCTGCGGCGTTGTGGACGTAGCACCAGTCAGCTTCGTACCGCTCGTACTCGGTCATGGCGTTGGAGAAGGCGCGCACGCGATAAGAGATCAGCCCGCGGGCCTCTTCGCCCCGCAGGATGGCAAGCCACTGCTCCTTGCGTTCCATGTCGGGTCCGTCAGCCCCGGCGAGGTAGCGCTGGAAGTCGCTCTCCTCGCCCTCGCTCGCCATGTAGCGGGGGAGGCACTCCATCCGGAACAGACGGTCCCCGGCGTGGTGGAAGTGCTTGTCGATGGCAGCTTCGAGCTGCTGTTCGTCGATCATGCTGCTACTCCCTCCAGGACCTGTGCCTTGACCGTCCCGAGCTGTTCGGTGATGGGGTCGAACAGCTCCGCGAAGGCGATGAGCTCGACCTCTCCGGTGACCTCGGATGAGATCACGTACACCCGATCCGGATGGAGGCCAGGTCCAGTAACCCCACGGGTGCGCGCGACTGCGTCGCACTCGGCCGGGAGCAGCCCGGCAGGCATCCAGCCGACGACTTCGCCCTTGTCGAGCAGGTGTTGGAAAGGGGCAGCCTCGGCCGGGGTGGTCCGCTTGGACACGACCCACAGGTCTTCGGTGTCGCCGACGACTTCGTGGACTGACGGGCAGACTCGGCTCTCGCCGCATTCGCTGGCGGTGGTTACGAGCGTGCGGATCTCGAGATGGGGCACGTGCTCGGTCATCGGCGTTCCTCCCGGTCAGGGTGTGACCAGGTCAGTGTCGGTCGGTCTCGACCAGCTAGTCAATCGCTCACTGGATAGCAGGTGCGGCGCCCTCCAACCGTCAGATCGCCGCTTGTTATCCATCGTATCACTGGATAAGCTGCGGAGGTGCGATTCCCCGGCATGTGCCGGTGGGCGGCCCCGACGGATGCAGCCACATCCGCCGAGGCCTGACAGATCGCGCTCACCCAGCCGTCGAGCACGAGGAGCACGACCGTCATGTCAAGGATCCCAAACCGAGACCACCGGCCCGAGGGCCCACCCGCGAGTCCTCACCTGCGGCCCGCGCGCCCGGTGGTGGCGGTACTCGGAGGGTCGGCCGATGCCCGCCTCACCGCTAATGACTGGCCGCCTGCTCGCAGCCGGCAGGACGACAACGTCCTGGTGACCGCTGTCGGCGACGGACTCGAGCACGAGGTTGCAGCGGACGAGCTCACCGTCGGCCGGGCCACCGGGCGCTACCGCGCGCTGTGTGGCCTGCTGGTCGATCCGGCGTCATTGACCGTGGCGGCCGGTGTGCCGTGCCGCGGGTGCGCCGTCGAGGCGGCGCCCGCCCCGGATCTTGCGGGGCAAGATGCGCAGAGGTCTCGACGTGAGACGGCGAGTTGGCTGCGTGGCCTTCGGGCTCGGACGGCTCGTCTCGCAACGTCGGCGGGTGGTCTCGATGTGGCCGCGTAAGTCCGCGCAGTCGCTGCGCGAACAGGCTGCGGAACTGGCCGCCGAGGCCGAGCACTCGGCGCAGGTACGCGCCTTGTCGACGCACCCGGATGTGATTGCCCTTCAGGTGGAGCGCGTCCGGAGCCAGGTGAACCGGTTGATGTGGACCGGGATCGTGCTCGGGATGGCGTTCTGCATGACAAACGTGCAGGAGTTCGGCGCCGAGGGGACCGAGGAGTGGTCGCCGGGCTGGTGGGCGGCATGGCTGCTCGATCCGATGGTGTCACTGGTGTTGATCGCGGTGGTCCTGGCGGAGCAGACGACCTCCCGGTGGCAGCTGGCGACGCCGGCCTGGGCTCGTCGTGCTCGCTGGGCGACGCTGGGCGCGACGTATGCGATGAACACCTGGAAGGCGTGGGGAGCGCTGGATCCGGGGCTGATCTTGCTGCACTCGGTTCCGCCGCTGGTCGTGTTCGTCGCGACCGAGGCTGCGCCAGAGATCCGGGATCGTCTCACCGCGGCGGTCAAGGCTGCTGCAGCGGACTCGGGAGACGGTCCGGTGACGGTGGCTGAGGCTGCCGTGGCGGCGGGTATCGCTGCCGCCGAACCGGCCGTGGTGGAGGCTGCGGAGCCGCGAGCTTCGGCAGCGCTCGAGGACGGTGCTGCCGAGCCGCAGGGTCTCCCGGTGGCCTGCGCGGGCGGCGGGGTGCGTTGGGAGCGTGAGGAACTGCTCCGCGCGGACCCCGCAGTCCGGGTCGAGCAGGTGAAGGACCTGATCCGCGCAGGCCTCGTACCGTCGGTGGAGCTCACCGGATCCCAGGTCGGCGCGATCTTCGGCCAGTCTCCACGCACCGGCCGCCGCGATATTGAGGAAGCCGAGCGCCAGCTCGGCATGGGACAGAGTGAGCGCACTACCGATCAGCCCCGGCCCTCCGGCATGTCTACCGCCCCGGAGCACGCCTGCTCGTCCGGTGGTTCCGATGCGCTGGTCCTCGTCGGGCATGATCGTGGCGAGACGGTGGGTGTGGGCGCATGAACCCCGCCGAGTTGCACAGCATGGCCCACGACCCTGAGTCCACGGCAACCGTCGAGGTCGGACAGGACCGAGCGGGGACGGCCGACGATCAGCACCACGACTCGACGTCGGGTCGCTCCTCGGAGCCTTCGAGGCAGGGAGCTGCTGCGTTGGTCTCGATGCGGCGGGCTGTCAGCCGGGTGTGGTGGTGGGTCCTGCTACCGCTGGCCCGTTCGATCGTGGCCTCCGCGGTGTGGGCGGGCCTCGGCGAGCGTATGGCGAGGGCCCTGTCCCGGGGCCTGGTCCAGGCAGCCGCTGCCTGCTGCCTGCTGCTGGGCCTGGTGCTGTTGTGTGGTCCGGCGACTGTGGCGACCGTGGTCGGCGCGCTCGCCGCGGCCGCGTCGGCGCTGCTGCTGTGGCGCCAGGCCCTGCCTGGCGCGGTGTCGGCAGCAGGGCTGGTGCTGGGGGTAGGACTGCTGATCCTGCCCGATGTGATGGTCGTGGTCACCGGTGCTGTCCTGACGGCGGTCGGGGTGGCGGTGCTGGCAATCCCGCCCGGCCGGGCGGCGTATGCCCATACCGAGCGGGCTCGGGTGCGGACCGGCTTCGGCGGCGAGGGGTGGGCCGGGTGGTGGGACCTGCATCGGCACCTGTCTGCGCACGCGGTGCGTCTCGCCGCGGCGGCGACCCGCCCCAGCGTCACCGCGGAGGTCAGCTGGCCCGCCCCCGGAGGAGTGCTGGTGCCCGGGCTGGTGGAGCGGCTGCCGGTGCGCCGGTGCGGGACCTGGCTGGGTCGTTCGGTGGTCGGACCGGTGATCGGTACCGACTGCTACGCGCCGCATCGGGATGTGATCGGGCTGGTGGCCCCGCCCCAGACCGGTAAGACGGCGTTGATGGGGCATCACATCCTCGATCACGACGGCCCGCTGCTGGCGACCTCGACCAAACCTGATCTGTACAACTATTGCGCCGGGAAACGAGCCCAGCAGGGCCCGGTGTGGTTGTTCAACCCCGAGCAGCTCGGTGATCTGAGGTCCTCGGTGTGGTGGTCTCCGGTGTCGGGGTGCGCGGACGCGCAGGTGGCTGCGGTGCGGGCTGGGTTGATGGTTGGTGGTGTGTCGACGAGCGAGGACGGTGGTGATCGCTGGGATCAGTGGTCGGTCAGTGTGCTCACCGCGCTGCTGATGGCCGCGGACCTGTCCGGCGCGGATATGGCCAGGGTTGCCCGTTGGGTGTTCTCCCCGACGAGTGACGCGCGCAGTGGCGGAGCCGGTGAGGCTCTGCAGATCCTGGGCCGGAATCCCGGCGGACGTGTCCCGGAGGGGACGCTGGATGCTCTGCGTCAGGTTCTGGCGACCGATGCCCGCAAGACCCGCGATTCGATCTTCATGACCTTGTCCGAAGCGGTGAAGTTCATGACCGATCCGCAGGTTGCTGCCCTGGTCACTGGTAGTGATGGTGGTCAGGAGCTCGATGCCGAACAGCTCCTCGCTGGTCGCGGATCGTTGTTCGTGGTCGGTTCGGACCGCGAGCATGCCTCGATCGCGCCGCTGCTGGCGGCGATGACCGGCCACCTGTTCGAGACGGCAAAACGGGTCGCGTCGTCGCGGCCGAAGGGGCGTCTGGATCCGCCGCTGGGGTTGTTCCTCGATGAGGCTGCGTTGATCACTCCGGTGCCGCTGGACCGCTGGGTGGCCGACGCTGGTGGCCGTGGGATCCACATCGAGTGGGCGGTGCAGTCACCGTCTCAGCTCGCCCAGCGTTGGGGCGCCAAGGGTGGCGAGACGATCTGGAACGCCACCAACGCCAAGGTCATTTTCGGGGGGCTGTCGCTGCGTGAGGACTTGGAGAAGGCCTCGGTGCTGTGCGGGGACCGGCACGAGCCGGTGCCCACCGGTGATGGTGAGGAGCGCTACGAGAAGGTGCGGGTGTGTCCGGTTGACCGGGTGCGCACGATCCCGCAGTGGCACGCGCTGCTGATCCATCGCGCGACCCCGGCCACGATGGTGCGGGTCAGCCCGGTGTGGGAACGGTCTGACCTGCGCCCGCCGCCTGCGATCATCACGCAGGCTCCCACGAGCGTTGCTGTTCGTGCCGCCGGGCATGCTGCAGATCAGGTGGCCGCCTAGTTCTGGCTGGTCCGGCGCCCACGTGCGCCGGACCAGCCACTGCTATGTCGTTGAGACGAGAGGAGATCGGTCACCGTGACCAGCGATGGCCCCGTCCCGCCGTCGGGTGGGGAGCGACCCGCTCCCGGCGCGGCCCGGCCGTGGGCAGTGCAGGTCGGTGAGCAGCTGCGCCAGGTTCTGCGACAGCTCGACGCCACGACCCGGCAGAGCGACGAGACCGCAGGTCACGTCGCTGAGATCGCCGACATCCTCGGCCGCATGAGCCCCAGGCTTGACGACGTCGAGCAGGCTGTGGCCGCCCTCGGGGGCGCGGTCGAGGCGGCCGCGACGGGCGCGGGCGACGCAGAGGACGAGGCGCTGTCGCTGACCCCGGCGCTGCGCTGGTCGCAGCTGGACCGAGGCGACAAGCACGCCGCGTGGGACGCCCTGGCGGGATTCGTCTCCGAAGTGCTCAACAACGACTATCAGCTCACACGTCTCGAGCTGCCCGACTGCTGGCCGGTGCACCCGCGCGCGGTGCGTGAGCTCGCGTGGCTGCGTAGCCTCTATATCTCCTCCAGCGCCCCCGGCACCCGCGCGGAGCTGGTGGCCGAGTGGCACGTGCGCTGGCTCCCGGCCGCGGTCACCAACCTCGCGATCGCGATCGACCGGCGCGAGTGCGCCCCGGGTAAGCATCGCGTGACCGAGGAGGAACGCCGCCGCTACGACGACACCCTCAACGAGGCCGGCTCCGACGGCCGGCAGCCGCCAGCGCTGACCATCGAGCGGGGAGCTAATCGCCCCCGGTACTTCCCTGACCGGTTCCCGCCACTGCGGGGCCACGACTCCAGCTATGGCGCCCGCCCGACCCAGGTAGCGCTGCTCGACGCCGAGACACCGGCACCGGCGAGTCGCCCGGAGTACTGGTGGGAGTACTTCCTCGACGCCCGCATGGCCGACATCGGCGAGGACCACGCCAGTACCTGACCCGCCGCTGGTTGATGGGCGCTGAGATGCTGAGGCCCAGCGGAGACTTCTTCATGCACGAATGGTGAGGCTGCCTATGGACGTGGTGACTGATCTGCTCGACGACGACCTCGACGTGGCCCGCCGGCGCACGGTCATCGCCCACGTCAGCGCGCTCGATCCCCCTCTGCAGCCCGCCCTGGAGCGTCAGGTCGCGGCGGTCCTGTCCGGTAGGCACAGCCCTGACGATGGGGCGGCGGTGGCGCCGGCGCTGCGTCTGCCGCCCCACTATCTGGTCGACCCACTCGTCACTCGGGAGGTCGATCGACAGACCACGTTGATACTGCTGATAAAAGCTGCTCGTCTGCACGGAGTCGGCAATTTCAAGATCTGCCGGACCAGTATGGGTGACGATCCAACGGCAGACCCGGATACCCGGATGCTATTGCAACAAATTGCGCGCTATCGATTTCTGCTCAGTCCCTCATTGCTCGACGTCATCGCCGAACATCGCACATCTGATATCGAGGAATTCGATCCACGGGCGGTCTCGGTGCGGTGGCTGTGCACCGCTACCCTTCCTCCCTCAGGCGACACCCACGTCGACGACCGCGACCCCGCGGGCATCGACTCCTCGTCGCTGGATGGGTCGAATGATGTCGACACGATTGGTCGCACCACTGATCGACTGCGGCCGCGGAAACGATGGCCGTCCTGGTTACGCGGGATTTAATCGACTCCCGAGATCTGCGCGGAGACGCCTGGAGAATACTCGGATGTCTCGCTATCCATTGAATCCGAAACGCCACGTGGTCCACGTCTCTACAACTTCACCGGCTGAGATCGCTGGCGCGCCAACGTCCTAATTGCAGGACGGCGGTGCTGCGCCCGCCTATCGTGGGCAGCCCGCCCCCCGCGCCGCCGCATGGATCCCGGGGCTGCTCGGACGCTGAAACCTCCCAACGGAGCACGTACTGGCGCCGCCGCGCATGACCTACACAGTGCTGCGCTGTCACGAGCTGTCGTGTTGTTGCACCAGGCGCATCATTTCCTACTTGAGGGACTACAGCCCCATGTTGGTGGCGGCGTTCGAGCTCCATGCGGTCTGCACGCGGACGTAGCCGCCGACCGAGGCCAGGGAGCGGTGTCGGGTCTGGGCGGCGATCTCGCGGTCGGAGGCACCGCGCAGATGTGCCCAGGTCACGAACCCGGCTCGCAGGGAGTGCGGGGAGTAGCCCTGCTCGGCGTGGCCGGCGGCGGCGGCGAGCTCGGTGATGCGGCGGTTGACCGAGGCCCGATGAAGCCCGGTGGGGGCGGGCCGGTTGCCGGTGGAGACCCGGCGCAGCAGCGGGCCCTCGGTGATTCCGGAGAGCTGGAGCCAGGCGTCGAGGGCGCGCACGGGGCAGGCATCGGGGTGGCTGGCGTAGGGCAGGACGACGAGCTCGGTCTGCTCGCCGCGCTGGTTGGTCTTCGACGAGGGGATGACCAGGGTCCGGCCGCGCTCGTGGGGCAGGACGTTGTCGACGGTCAGCGCGCAGAGTTCGGAGCAGCGCAGCGCAGAGAAGAACCCGACCAGCAGCAGGGCGCGGTCGCGGGCGCCGGCGAGGTCGGGCTCGGATGGGCGGGTGCGGAAGTCGCGGGTGGTGGCGGTGGCTGCGACGAGGTCGAACAGCTGTGGGGGCATCAGCGGCGGCGCCTGGTCGGGTGGGGCGCCATGGACGCGGCGGATGCCCTCCCAGACCGTGGTGACCCGGGCCGGGCTGGTCGGGTCGGGCAGGTCCTGCAGGGCGTGGAAGAACCGGATCGCGGCCATGCGCCGGCTCATCGTGGAGACCTTCGCGCCGGCCCGTGCCAGGGCGGTCAGGTACCCGCTGACCGCGGCCGGTGGGGCCGGTGCCGGGGCGTGGTGCTCGCGGGCGCACCAGTCGCAGAACTCCTGCCAGTCGGTGCGGTAGGCCTCGATCGTGGCCGAGGCTTTCGAGGCCTGGCCGTAGGCGATCTCTTCGGCTGAGAGCGGACTGTCGTCGAGGTCGGTGACTGGCAGCAGCCCGGCCGGCGTCGCCGCCGGAGCGCGCTCGTGGGACAGACCGTCGGACACGATCAGCGACGGTAGCGGGCCGGGCCGACTTCGCCGGGACCCCGCGCCGGGTAGGTGCCACCCGGGGCTGCCCGGCTGACGGGGGTCACTTCAGGGCGCCTCATCAATCCTGCAGTGTCGCCTGCGCCTACGGCCCGTCGCAGGCCTACAGCATCGGCTACAAGGTCACCGAGAGCGGCGCCCGCCACCACGCCGGAACCCGCACAACGACGACCTGGAGCGCTTCGGGCGCTAATCGGCTGCCGGAGCAGCACGAAGCGGGAACTCGGGAACTCCCGACCAGTTCAGCGTCTCATGCAGGTGATTGGCAACTAGGTCACCGAGGTGCTGGGCGCCGGCTAGATAGATCCGAGCGCAACTGATAGCACCGTGCAGTGCTAGGGAGTGTTTGCCGGTGGGCATCCGGCGCAGCACCGACGACGCCGGGGGCACTTCCTTCTTAACTGGTCCCGGCCAGACTTCGCTGCGCCAGCCACTGGCGAGTCCGTGAGCTAGGCAATGGCGCACCTGCATCCAACCCCGTGCGGCTTCCACCGCCTCATTCCACACCAGATCTTTGTCGGTCCAGAAACTCTTGCCTACGGGGGGTGGCGCGAACACAGTTACCTCGAAGTCAGTTCCGACCAGTCGCTTTAGTTCGGGGAACTCCTTCACCACCAAGCCAGTGAACTCGGCGATGTCCGGGTTGGTAAGATTCATCTTCTTGACGATCTGGGCGAAGCTTTGACCTTGTCGATACAGCACGGTGGCGAAAAAGTCTTCGACAAAGCCCTCAAACGCTGGAATGACGCACTGCGTGATGGCTGGGGCCAGGGCCGCCGCGTCGCCAGCACCACCCTGCTTTCGGGGATGCAAGGCAAGGAGCCGGCGGGGCACGATCAGCGATCGAGCGAATCGGTCCACACTCGATTGGAGGTCCGGAGCAAGCACTGCGGTTGCCATGATGGGTCCTTCTACCACCTAGACGACCGCGACGGCAGGCGACCGACCAGACCATATGCGAGGGACGACGGCGGCCGTCGATGAGTGACGGCGCTCGACTGACCTGACACCTGCCGGAGGGGTGAGGGAGCGAGCAACCAGTGGCGGTGCACCCCACAGGTCGCTCACGTCGACCGGGAGCGCAGGCGGGGGTGCGGGGTAGACGGGGAAGCGTGCGGCGTGGACATGTCCGTGCCCCCTTGCTCGTCTGGCGAACAGGTGGGGTGCCGGCACCCAGGGGGTCTACCGGATGGGTACGACCGCCACCCCGACGTCGAGCTGTGTCCAGGCGGTGTCGGCGGTGACCGCCGGGCCGGCGAGGCGGGTGGCCAGGGCCAGGCAGCACCGGTCGCCAAGGGAGAGTCCAGCGGTGCGGGTGGCCGGCCACAGGGTCGCGGCGGTGACGGCGTCGGTGGCGGTGACCGGTTCGATGCCGATCCCCAGGGTGCGCAGCTGGCGCAGGGTGCGGTCGGCGTCGACGCCGCGCTGGGCCAGCTTCTGGTAGACCTCCGACAGGTTCACCGCCGAGATCACCGCCGCCTCAAGGTAGCTCTCGACGACATCGGCGCCGGGCTCGGCGCGCAGCCAGGCCAGCACCGCCGAGGCGTCCAGCACCGCCGGGCCGCGGGAGCCAGGGGACTCGCTGACCGCAGCCCGGTCCGGCCCGGTCACGAGGAGGTGTCCTCGGTCGCGGCCTCGGCCCGGCGCTCGGCGATCAGCTCGTCGGCAGCCGAGTCCTGCGGGTCGCCCTGCCACTCCGCGGCGATCTCCCGGCGCATCCGCGCGACCAGCTGCGCCCGGGACTCCATCACCACCCGCCCGTCCTCAACCGACAGCAACAGCGTCGACCCGGCAGCCAACCCCAGGTCACGACGCACCTGCGCGGGGATCAGGATCCGACCGTCCCGATTGACGACGACCTCGGCATGTCCCGCATCGTCTACCTGCTCCGACATACCACCGAGTCTAGCGCAGATGTGTCCACTACCTGACAGGCCGCTCTATGCGACGACAGAGATGCCGGTACACCCGCATCGAGATGCTACGCAACATAACGTTGCTTCTGTCGCCTGGCACGCAGCTCTGCTCGGCGGCACTCCCTGCATGATCCCGCCAAGCCTGAAGGTGTTTTGTATCGTTGCGGTGCAACATTACTTATTACATAACTATTGACGTAACGATACGTTTGCCGGAGGATCGGCGTCGTGAGCGAGCAGCCCTCTGCGGGCATCCCGGCCGATGACGGCGCGGCGGCGGACGTCCGAGCCGACGCCGAGGCCCCGACCGCGGCCGGCGCTCTCGCGGCCGAGGGGTCCTCGGGCGGGCCGGCGTGGCGGGCGCAGCTGCGCCGGCCCGAGCTGGAGCCGTGCCAGTTCCCGGGCGGGTGCGCGAACACCATGGAGTACGCGGGGTCCGGGCGACGGCCGAAGTACTGCTATCAGGTCGTGGGCGGGGTCATGCACGACCGCGTCAACGCCAAGCGGATCCTCGACGGCGGCACGCCCGCCCGGCGCCGTGGTGAGGTCGACGACGCGCTGGCCCGCCCGATCGCCCGCGCCGGTCAGAGTGTGACCGACCAGGTCGCTGCGCTCATCGCGCGCCTGGACCACAGCAGCAGCGAGCTGCGCGACGCCCTGGACACGCTGGCCGATCCCGAGGCGGTCGCGGCGGAGATCGCCGCGGCCCAGCGGGCCGCGCGCGCCGAGGTCGACGCCGCGCAGGCCGTGGCCGACGAGGCCCGCGCCCAGGCCCGCGCCGCTCGCGCCGACGCCGAGGCCGCGCGACGCTCCGCGGCCGCGTCCGATGCCGAAGCCGCCGACGCCGCCGAGGCCCGCGCCGACGCCGAGCTCGCCCGGGATACCGCGATCGCCGCGCGGGAGGTCCTCGAGGGCGAGGTCGCGCAGGTCCGCGCCGAGCTCGAGCAGCGCGACACCGAGTTGGCCGCAGCCCTCGCCGAGCGGGACACGCTCACCGCCGCACGTGACTCCGCGATCGCCGCCCGCGACACCGCGACCGCGGAGTCCGCCCGGGTCACCGCCGACCTGGCAGCGCTGGCCCGCGAGCACACTCGCGTCGAGACCGAGCTCGCCGACGCCCGCCGGCAGGTGGAGGTGCTGGTCGGCGAACGCGACACCGCCGCCGCAGATCTGGGTGCGGCCCGCCGTGACCTCGACCGGGCCGAGACCGACCGCGCCCGGTTGGCCGACGAGCTGCACGAGGTCCGCGAACAGGCCGTCGAGCACCGGGCCGCACGCGCCGCGGCGGAGAGCAGCCTGGCCGCCCTTCGCGAGCAGCTCGCCCACGACGTCGACCGCGAACGCGCCTACGGCGAACAGCGCCTCGCCGACGCCGAGACCCGCCACCGCGCCCAGCTCGCCGAGCTGCGCACCGACCTCGCGCGGCTGCGCGGACAGGTGACCGGCCGGACTCCGGAACCCGACACCGGCCTCGCGACCGACTCCGGGTCCCGTCGAGGCACGAGCGGACGTCAGGCCCGACCCCGGGCGGCGCAGCGCCGGCCCGGCCCCACCGCCACCACACCCGTCACCACGACCGACACCGCACCTGCCGACGAGATCCGACCCATCGCCCCCGATGCTCAGGAGTGAGGCCCCGTGAACTCCGCCTTCCCCACCGGACCCGCATCCCCTCCCCCTGCTCATCAGGCTGGTCCTCCCCCACACCGGGGGCCCACCGCCCCGCCGCGACCGGTGATGGCCACCCCGACCGGGCCGCCCGCTCACGCCCCGGGCGCCGGGCCGTCGCTGTGCTGCGACCGGTGCGGACAGGCCGCGGCCGACCCGCTGCAGCAGATCCTGATGAGCGCGGTGTGGCTGATCCCCGGCCCCGACGGCCCGACCACCGCGCGCTACTGCCGGGCCTGCCCGCCCGCCGGGCCGATCACCGACCTGACCTGCCTGCTCTGCGGCGACGGGCCGCTACTGGTCGGCGAGCTCGCCGCCGGCCCCGACGAGGCGCTGCCCGCGCCCGCCCGCACCTGGCTGACCGCCGTGGGCTGGCGGCTGACCGGCCCCGCCGGGCCGGTCTGTCCCGACTGCCACCCCGGCCCCCGTGTCTCCCAAGAGCGCCCCGCATGAGCCCGAACCAGCTGAGTCAGAGGATCACACCGGCCGGAATCATCAAGCGAGCCGTCCGGGGCGTCGCGCGGTGCGGCCGGCTCCGGATCGCGGCACTGACCGTCTTCCTGATCGCCGGTGGACTCACCGGCTGCGCCGGACCCGATTCCGACCTACGCGGACAGTGGGTCGGCACCTGTTCGGCCTCACCCCAGGCCTCCGCGGTCCAGGCGCCGCTGACCCTCGACTTCGCCGACGACGACACCTTCACCTTCACGTCCCTACTGGTGAGACGCTCGATCTTGGCGTCCGGGTCGTACTCCACCGACGACGACCAGCTCAGTCTGACCTTCACCGAACCGCCCGAGTACCGGGCCTTCCCCGGAACCGGCCGCTACACCGTCGAGGACAACACCCTCACCCTGTCCGCGCTGCAAACCGGCACCACTGCGATGTGGTGCACCCTGACCCACCGCTGACACAGCCGCCGAGCCCGGACATTCCACACCCCGACGCTCGCCATGCGGCTCGCGATGTCCGGTTCTCCCCGCGTGGTGTACGTGGCCATCACCGACGGATGACGGGAACCAGTGATCGGTTCCCGACAGCCCCGTAGCATCGCCGGATGTCCACCCTGCGACGGCTGATCTTCTTCCCGCCAGAGGTCTCGGCGCTTCAGCGCGGCCTGATCGCCGGCGTGTGCATGCTGGTCGCGATCCTGTGGCCGCAGTTCCTGCTGCCCGCGGGCACCCCGATGCCGGTGGTCGTCGTCGCCACCGCGGCCTCGGTGCTGGTGCTGTTCGCGCTGGCGATCGCGCTGCTGCGCCGCCTCCACCCCCGGGTACGCCGCTGAGCGCACGACGTCCGCTGCTCTACGGTCCGAGCGCATGGACCCCGTCCCCCGGCCGGACCGCGAGTTCCCGGCCGACCCCTACCCCGACGCACGGCCTCCGGTGTCGTTCCTGCACGACATCGGAGGCTCGCCCCCGCTGACCGTCACCCCCCATCGGGGTGGCGCTTCGGTGGCGCTGCCTGGACGAGGTGCTCCGCGACACCGGCGCGGCACCGACGGCCGGGTGGGTCCCGCTGCTGGCTGCCCGGTCCGGTCGTCGTGCTCCGGGTGCGGACCAGAGGCCTGGCCGCGGTGCGGTCGGTCGGCCGGGCGCCGGGTCGTCGACGACCAGCGTCCCGCGACGCGGCTCACCCCCGAGCGCCGCAGGGGGGCAGACCGCCAGGTCCGGGCGGGGGAGTCCTCGGCCCGGGGAAGTTCTGTGGATCGGGTGGGAACGATCTTGGATCCGGTGGGAACCGGTTCACCGGTAACGAGGTCGGACCTGGCAGGGGTCGCCGTAGTACTCGCCGAAGATCGGGCGGATACGGCTGAGTAGCCTCCTGAGCTGCGGATGGTGGTCGCGCGGGGGAGGTCGCGGTTGGCGACGCAGGTGTTCTCGGACGAGGAGCTGGAGCGGCTGCGGGGGTTCCCGGAGATCGGCCGGGAGGAGTTGTTCCGGTTCTTCACGCTGGCGCCGGCGGATGTCGCGTTCGTCGACCCGGGCCGGGGCCGCGGACCGGCGGACCGGTTGGGTCTGTCGGTGGCGTTGTGCACGCTGCCGTGGCTGGGGTTCGTGCCCGACGACGTCGCCGCCGCGCCACCGGTGGCGGTCGCCCGGCTGGCTGACCAGCTCGCCGTCGATCCGGGCGTGCTGCGGCACTACGGCCGGCGGGCGAAGACCCGCACCGAGCATCTACGACTGGTAGCGCAGTACCGCGGCTGGCGGGTGCCGACGTCGCTGGAGTTCAAGGAGTTCGACGAGTTCCTGTTGGCGCGGGCGATGGAGCACGACTCGCCGACGTTGTTGTTCCGGCTGGCGTGTGAGTACTTGATCTCGGTACAGGTGATCCGGCCGGGCCCGGTGACCGTGCTGGAGCGGGTCGCGCACGCCCGCGCAGAGGCCCAGCGAGAGACCTACGACCGGCTCGCGCACGAGTTCACGCCGCAGCGCTGTGCCGGGCTCGACGGGCTGCTGGTGGTCGATCCTGCGGTCGGGATGACCCGGCTGCGATGGCTGAGCACCGCCCCGGTCGAGGCCTCACCAGCCGGGATCAAGGCCGAGGTCACGAAGCTGGAGTTCCTGCGCGGGCTGGGCGCCGACGCCCTGGATCTGTCGGTCCTGCCGGCCGAGCGGCGCCGCTTCCTGGCCACGGTCGGGCGCCGGCTGACCGCCCAAGCCCTCGAGCGGCGGGAGCCGCAGCGCCGCTACCCGATCCTGCTCACGCTGCTGGCCCAGTCCGCAACCGACGTGCTCGACGAGGTAGTGAGCCTGTTCGACCAGGCGGTGTCGGCGCGCGAGGGCAAGGCCGAGCGCACGATGCGCGACGCGCTGGCCGAACGGGGCAAGGCCGGCGAGGACCGCCAGGCGCTGCTCGACGAGCTGCTGGCCGTCATCGCCGACACCACGATTGCCGACGAGGACATCGGCAGCGTGCTCCGGGGTGAACGGATCGGATGGACACGAATCCGGGCGGCGATGGCCCAAGCCGTTCCCCGCCTTCCCCGCGATCACGGCCACCTCGGCGCGCTCGACGTGTCGTCCTACGGGTACTTGCGGCAGTTCACCCCGCAGGTCCTGGCCGCGGTGGAGTTCGCAGGCGGCACCGCGGCGGCCGAGCTGCTCGCGGCGGTGGAGATCCTGCGCGGGCTCAACGCCACCGGCGCCCGCCGGGTCCCGGCCGGTGCCCTGACGGGATTCGTGCCCACGCGCTGGCGCGGCTACCTCGACGCGGCCCACGCATCGGGGAACACCAGCGCCTACCGGCACTTCTGGGAGCTGTGCACCCTGCTCGGGCTCCGCGACGGGCTGCGCACCGGGGACGTGTACGTGCCCGGCTCGCGCCGCTACGCCGACCCCGCCGCCTACCTGCTCACCGCCGATCAGTGGTCGTTGCAGCGCGCGTCGTTCTGCGGGCTCGTCGGCAAGTCCGCCGACCCGGCGGTCGCGCTGGCCGCGGTCGGCGACGAGCTGACCGGCGCGCTCGGCGAGCTCGAGCAGGTCCTGGCCACCGGTGACGGCCCGGTCCGCCTCGACGACGCCGGCGACCTGGTGATCTCCCCGCTGACCGCCGAGGACATCCCCGGCGAGGCGGTCGCGCTCAAGGCCGAGCTCACCGACATGTTGCCGTTCGCGCCGATCGTGTCGCTGCTGATCGAGCTCGACGGGCGGATCGGGTTGTTGGACTGCTTCACCCACGCCGGCGGGAAGCAGACCCGTTCTCCGGAGTTGAAGCGGAACCTGATCGCGGTGCTGCTCAGCCACTCCACCAACCTCGGGCTGACCCGGATGGCCGATGCGTGCGGGATCTCCTACGACATCCTCGCCTGGACCGCCGAGTGGTACGTGCGCGAGGAGACGCTGCGCGCGGCGAACCTCGCGATCATCGACCACCACCAGCGGATGCCCCTGGCCGAGGTGTTCGGCACCGGCACCCTGTCCTCCTCGGACGGGCAACGGTTCCCGGTGCGGGGCAAGACGACGACCGGGCGGGAGATGACCATCCACGGCGGGCAGGTCCTCTCGACCTACACCCACGTCACCGACCAGCACACCACCTACGGCACGAAGATCATCGTCGCGACCAAGCGCGAGGCCCACTACGTGCTCGACGAGATCCTCGGCAACGCCACCGACACCCCGATCACCGAGCACGCCACCGACACCCACGGCGTCACCCTGGTCAACTTCGGCCTGTTCGACCTGCTCGGCCTGCAGCTCTCGCCCCGGATCCGGGACCTGGGCAAGATCACGCTGCACCGGATCGCCGCGAAGGCCCGCGCCGAGACCGACTACCCCCACGTCGGGCCGCTGCTCACCCGGCGGGTGAACGTCGAGCTGATCGCCGAGCACTGGGACGACCTGCTGCGCCTGGCCGGGTCGCTGAAGTTCGGGCACGCCACCGCGTCGCTGATCGTCGGGAACTCTCGGCGTCGTCTCGGCAGAACGCGCTGGCCGCCGCGCTCAAGGAGTACGGGGCGCTGCGGCGCACGATCTACGCCGCCCGCTACCTGTCCGACCCGACCTACCGGCGCAGGATCTCTCGTCAGCTCAACAAGGGCGAGTCGCTGCACGCGCTCAAGCGCGACCTGCTCTACGCCCACGAGGGAACCGTGCGTGCCCGACAGCTGCAGGCCCAGACCGAGCAGGCGTGGTGTCTCACCCTGGTCACCAACGCCGTCGTGGCCTGGACGACCGAGTACTACGGCCTGGCGGTGGAGTCGATGCGCGCGGCGGGCCGGCGCATCGACGATGAGGTGCTCGCGCACATCTCGCCGGCGCACAGCGAGAACATCAACTTCTTCGGCACGATCGACGTCGACATCGATGGCGAGCTGGCCCAGCTCGACCCCACCGGGTACCGGCCGCTGCGCGTGCGCGACACCCTGTTCTGATCGTTCACAAGCCGGGCGCAGCCAGCCGAGCAGCGAGTCCAAAAGTGTGCCGTAAGCCGATCGCTTTGCGGGACGCTCAGTGAACGCTGGCGGTCACGCGGCGGGGTCCTCCTGACCGCCAGAACCAGAGCCAGCCGTGACGGAGTCGCAATGCGACTTGACCGCGGCCGCGCGCCCGGACGTCTCCAGGCGTCGCGGGTTCACTGACCGGGGAACGTGTCGATTCGGTGCTCCAGGCGCACGACAATCAGGGGCGACGGCGCGTCGTCCGAACTCTCGCCGAACTCGTCGATGATCCGGTCGGCGAGCGGCTGCAGGAACACCTGCCCCAGCTGCCTGATCATGATCGTCAGGACCTGCTCGCCGATCGTGCTGCGCTGTGAGGCGAGGCCACGGCGGCGCAGCTCGCCCACCTGGTCCGCGGCCAGCGCGCTGAGCTTGCTGACGAGGTCGCCGCGTTCGCCGTGCGGGTCCAAGACCGCGCGCCGCAGGTAGTCCACGACGGCCGGGCTCTCCGCGAGCATGGCGGCCACGGCACGGTCGCGGGCCGCGGCCACATCCGCACCCGAGCCGTCCGCCGGCGCGGACAGGATCGCGTCGGCGAACCGGTCGACGATGTCGAGCTCGACCGCCTCACGCAGCGCTTCCTTCGTGCCGAAGTGGTGGACGATCAGCCCGACCGTGACCCCCACCCGGGCCGCGACGGCGCGCATCGGCGTGCCCGCCACCCCGCGCTCCGCGAACAGCTCCAGCGCGGCGTGACGGATCCGTGCCCGGGCCGTGAGGTCCTCGGTCCGGCGCGGCCGCGATCGCTCGCTCATGTCGCCAACCGGGCTTGCACCGTCACGGCACGCATAGTACGACCCCGCCCCTTGTGTCGATCACACCGCGAACTATACGCTTCACCTAGGTTACTGTACGTATGTATAGTCATTTTCGAGGATGGGAGACGACGTGGACCGAGGGGCGGCCGCGCCGCTGGACGGCGTGCGCGTGGTGTCGCTGGCGGTGAACGTCCCGGGCCCGGTGGCCGCGGCACGGCTCGCCGACCTCGGCGCCGACGTCGTCAAGGTGGAGCCGCCGGCCGGGGACGCGTTGCAGGTCGCGGCGCCTGGTTGGTACCGCGAGCTGACCGCCCGGCAGCAGGTCGTGCCCCTCGACCTGCGCGACGCGCCCGACCGCGAGCGGCTCGAGCAGCGGCTCGCGACGGCCGACGTCCTGCTCACCGCGATGCGCCCGGCGGCACTGGACCGGCTGGGCCTGCGCGAGAGCGTGAGCCGTCACCGGCTGGTGCACGTCGAGATCGTCGGCTACGACGGCGAGCGCGCCGGCGAGGCCGGGCACGACCTGACCTACCAGGCCGCGCACGGCACGCTGCAGCCGCCGGCAGTCCCAACCGTCCCGGTCGCGGACCTCCTCGGCGGGGAGCGGGCCGCCCTCGCCGCCGTCGCTGGTCTGCGCCTGCGTGATCGCAGCGGTGCCGCGGTGCACCAGCCGGTCGTGCTCGACCGGGTCGCCCGGGACGCGGCCGCCGGCGTGCGGCACGGGCTGACCGGGCCCGGCGACGTGCTCGGCGGGGGGAGCCCCGGGTACGGGATCTACCCGACGACCGACGGATACGTCGCCGTCGGCGCGGTCGAGCCGCACTTCGTCGCGCGGCTGGGTGACGCCGTCGGCCGCACCCGTACCGAGCTCGCCGCGCGGTTCGCCACGGCGGACAGCACGCACTGGCAGGAGCTCGGCAACGAGCTCGACATCCCGATCGTCTCGGTCGGGCCCACCGTCGACGACACCCTCCAGGAGATGCGATGACCACCCTCGCCGGCGTCCTCGCCCGCACCGCCCGCCGCTGTCCCGACCGGGTCGCCGTGCAGTTCGGCGACGTGGCGCTCACCTACGCCGAGCTGGACCGCGCGGTGGACGAGCTGGCGGCCGAGCTGGCCGGGCGTGGTCTCGAGCAGGGCGACCGCATGCTCCTGCTGGCCGGCAACAGCGACGCGTTCGTCGTCGCCGTCTACGCCGGACTCCGCCTGGACGCGATCGTGGTGCCGATCAACCCGCGCTCGGCACCGACGGAGATCGACTACCTGGTCACCGACACCGGGGCCCGGCTCCTGCTGTTCGGGCCCGAGGTCGCCGACGGCGTCCGGGCGTGGCACTCGCTGCCCGACCGGACGGGCGACGCGGAGCCGCTGGCGCTGGGCACCGTCGAGGGATACGAGGACGTCCGCGCGGCCGCCCGGGACCACGCCGCCCGGCCCACCCACGTCGAGGTCTCCGAGGACGACGACGCTCTGATCATCTACACGTCCGGGACCACCGGGCGGCCCAAGGGGGCACTGTTCGACCATCGCCGGGTGCTGTGGGTCGGGATCAACTCCAGCATCGGCATGGGTCTGCGGGACGGGGAGCGGATGCTGCACGTCGCACCGCTGTACCACTCGGCGAGCCTCAACATGCTGCTACTGAACGGGGTGATGCTCGGAGCGACCCACGTGATCCTCCCGGCGTTCGAACCGGCCACGGTGGCCGACACCCTCGCCCGCGAGCGGATCACGTTCTTCTTCGGCGTCCCGACGATGTACACCCACCTGCTGCGGCTGCCGGACCTCGCCGCTCGCGATCTCTCGCGCCTGCGGATCTGCCTCTACGGCGCCGCACCGATGCCCGCCCGCACCGCCGAGGCCCTGGTCGCAGCGCTGCCCGACGCCTGGATCGTGCAGGCGTGCGGCCAGACCGAGGGCGGCCCGGGCGGCATCCTGCTGCACCACGACGACGTCGTCGCGCGCCCGGAGGCCAGCGGTCGGGTCGCGGTGCCCAACACCGAGGTGCGGATCGTCGACCCGAGCGGGAACGACGTCGAGCCGGGCACCGTCGGCGAGATGATCATGCGCGGCGAGTCGATGATGAAGGGCTACTGGCGCAAGCCGGAGGCGACCGCCGAGACCGTGCGCGACGGATGGGTCCACACCGGCGACCTCGCCCGGATCGACGAGGACGGCTACATCACCCTCGTCGACCGCCTGAAGGACCTCATCATCACCGGCGGGGCCAACGTCTACTCCGCGGAGGTGGAGGGTGTCCTCGCCGCACACCCCGCGGTCGGCGACCTGGCCGTCGTCGGGCGCCGGAGCGAGGAGTACGGCGAGATCGCCGTCGCCGTCGTCGACCTCGCCCCGGGCGCCACGCTCACGCTCGACGAGCTGCGCGAGTACGGCCGCACGCATCTCAGCGGCTACAAGCTCCCGCGGGAGCTCACGATCGGCGCCGTGCCGCGCAACCCGTCCGGCAAGATCCTCAAGCACCGGCTCCGGGGGGCCCTGGATGGCTGAGGAACGTGAAGGATTCCCGCACCCGCTGACAGGAGACGCCGCATGACCCGAGAAGCCGTGATCGTCGACGCCGTCCGCACCCCGGTCGGCAAGCGCGGCGGGCAGCTGCGCGACTGGCACCCGGTCGACCTGCTCGCGCACACCCTCACCCACCTCGTCGACCGCACCGGCGTGGCCCCGGACTCGCTGGCCGACGTGATCGTGGGCTGCGCCCTGCAACGCGGCGAGCAGACCGGCAACGTCGCCCGCACCGCGCTGCTCGGCGCCGGGCTGCCGATCGGTCTGCCCGGCACCACCCTGGACCGGCAGTGCGGCTCCGGTCAGCAGTCGGTCCATTTCGCGGCGCAGGGCGTGCGCTCCGGCGAGTACGACGTCGCGATCGGCGCCGGTGTCGAGTCGATGTCGCGGGTCGATCTCGGTCCGCTGTTCGACCCGAGCGGGCCGCGGGGCGAGTGGTACGGCGAGCGGGCGCTCGCCCGGTTCGAGGGCAACCTGCCTGCCCAGGGTCCGTCCGCCGAGCTGGTCGTCGCCAAGTGGGGCTACACCCGCGACCAGCTCGACGACTTCGCCGTCCGCAGCCACCAGCGGGCCGCCGCGGCGACCGACGCCGGGCACTTCGCGGCGCAGCTCGTGCCGCTGGAGGGCGTCGACGGCCCGATGACCCGCGACGAGGGCATCCGCGCCGCGCCCGACCGGCAGCGGATGGCCACGTTGACGCCGGTCTTCGACCCGGCGGGCGCGATCACCGCCGCGAACTCGTCCCAGATCAGCGACGGCGCCGCCGCGCTGCTCGTCGCCGACCGGTCGTACGCGGAGGCGGTGGGCCTGCGGGCGCGGGCGCGGATCGTGTCGATGGCGGTCGCCGCCGACGACCCGGTTCTGCAGTTCACCGCGATCCTCGCCGCCACCCGCGCCGCGCTCGACCGGGCCGGGCTGACGATCGTTGACATCGACCTGGCCGAGGTCAACGAGGCGTTCGCGCCCGTCCCGATGCTCTGGCGCGACGAGTTCGGCTACCCGGACGACCAGCTCAACGTGAACGGCGGCTCGATCGCGATCGGCCACCCGCTCGGCTCGACCGGCGGACGCCTGCTCACCCAGCTCCTCGACGAGCTGGAGCGTCGCGAGGCCCGCTACGGCCTACTCACCGTCTGCGAAGCCGCCGGCATGGCCAACGCCACCGTCATCGAACGCCTCCCCTGACCCCACCCGCGCACCGACGAAGGAGTCCCTCGTGCCGGCACCCACCCGCACCGTCGTGACCGGATACCCGTCCACGATGGGCGACGACGTCCAGCTCAACACCACCACCCTGATCCGGCACGCCGCCCGGACCCACGGCGACCGCGAGATCGTCTACCGGCTCCCGGACGGCGGCTGGGGCCGCTACACCTACGCCGACGCCTACGACCGCATCGTGCGCGGGGCGAACGCCCTGGCCGGCCTCGGCGCCGGCCCGGCCACCCGGGTCGGCATCCTCGACTGGAACAGCCGCCGTCACTACGAGCTCTACTGGGCGATCCCCGGTCTCGGGTCGGTGATGGTGCAGCTCAACCTGCGCCTGGGGCCCGAGGACCTCTCCTTCGTCGTCGCCGACAGCGGGACCTCGATCGTCTGCGTGGACGAGACGCTGCTGCCGGTCGCCGAGGCCGTGGCCCCGATGCTGCCCGACGTCACCGCGTGGGTCGTGCTGACGGACAAGCCGCTCGACCAGATCAGCACGACGCTGCCGAACGTGCACCACTACGAGGACCTCGTCGCTGCCGCGGCGCCCCGGATCGACTGGCCGGAGATCGACGAACGCTCCGCCTACGGCGCCTGCTACACGACCGGCACCACCGGCCGGCCGAAGGGCGTCTACTACTCGCACCGCGCGATCTGCCTGCACTCCTTCTCGCTCGCCACGAACATCGGCATGACCCTCGACGACTGCACGATGCTGATCACGCCGATGTTCCACGGACAGGCCTGGGGCCTGCCGCAGGCGGCCACCCTGACCGCCAACAAGATCGTCTTGCCGGGCCGGTACACGGCCGAGGACACCAGGCCGCTCACCGACGCGCTGATCGCCGAGGACGTGACCGTCACCAACGGTGCTCCCGCGATCTTCGGGCCGATGCTGGACTACATCCGCTCGCTCGAGGACAAGCCCGACCTGGGACGGCTGCGGATGATGTCGGGCGCGACCGAGCCGCCGCTGTCGTTGATGCGCGGCTTCGCCGAGCTGACCGGCGCGGAGATCGTGCACGCCTACGGCGCGACCGAGACCACGCCGCTGGTCACCATGAACCGGTACAAGCCGGGCGTGCGTGCCCGGCTGTCCGGTGACGACCTGCTCGAGCTCAAGCGCAAGCAGGGGCTCCCCGCCACCCTGGTCGACGTCCGGCTCGTCGACGCGGCCGGCGAGGACGTCCCGCACGACGGCGTCGCCCAGGGCGAGATCTGTGTGCGCGGCCCGTGGATCACCACGCGCTATCACAACATGGCCGATGCCGACGACCGTTTCACGGGCGGCTGGTGGCGCAGCGGCGACGTCGGCACGATCGACCCGGACGGCTACCTCAAGGTCACCGACCGGCTCAAGGACGTGATCAAGAGCGGCGGCGAGTGGATCTCCTCCATCGACATGGAGAACCTGCTGGCCGGCCACCCCGCCGTCGCCCAGGCGGCGGTCGTCGGGCTGCCGCACCCCAAGTGGCAGGAGCGGCCGTTCGTGCTCATCGTCCCGACCCCCGGGCACGAGGTGACGCTCGCGGACCTGCATGCGCACCTGTCGTCGGCGTTCGCGTCCTGGCAGCTGCCGGAGTCCTTCATCACGGTCAGCGAGATCCCCCGCACCAGCGTCGGCAAGTGCGACAAGAAGACCATCCGCACGACGTGGGCCGGTCACTACGGCGGTACCGATGACTGAGCAGCCCACCGAGACCCTGGTCTCCGCCGAGCGGCACGGCCCGGTCGCACTGCTCACGCTGGAGCACGTCGGGTCCTACAACGCGCTCGGCCGCGACCTGGTCGCCGAGCTGACCGGCCGGCTCACCGACGCGGCCGCCGACCCGGATGTGCGCGTCGTGGTCGTCACCGGCGCCGGCCCGGCGTTCTGCGCCGGCGCCGACATCGCCGAGGTCCCGGCCATGATCGGCGCCGCGCCGACCGACGAGCTGCCGTTCGACCGGCTCTTCGACGTCCTCACCGACTACCCGACACCGACGGTCGCGGCCGTGCGCGGCATCGCGTACGGCGGCGGGTGCGAGCTGGCGTTGGCCTGCGACATCGCGATCGCCGGCCATTCGGCCCGGTTCGCCGTCCCCGAGGTCAAGCTCGGGGTCATTCCCGGGGCCGGTGGCACGCAGCGGCTCGTGCACGCCGTCGGCAAGGCCAAGGCGATGCGCATGCTGCTGTCCGGCGACGCGGTCGACGCCGCATGGGCCTGCGACGCCGGGCTGGTCGCCGACGTGGTCGACGATGACGAGGTCGTCCCGGCCGCGATCGGGCTGGCCCGCCGCATCGCCGGGAACGCGCCGCGCGCCGTGGCACTCGCCGCGGACGCCGCCCGCCGAGCCCACGACCAGCCGCTGCGGGAAGGGCTGGCGACCGAACGCCACAACTTCCTGCGCGCGCTCGGCACCGACGACGCCCGCGAGGGGCTGTCCGCCT
>NZ_JAHLEK010000026.1:0-12077 GCF_020131375.1 Pseudonocardia sp. ICBG1034 | reverse complement strand
GACTTCGCCGACGACGACACCTTCACCTTCACGTCCCTACTGGTGAGACGCTCGATCTTGGCGTCCGGGTCGTACTCCACCGACGACGACCAGCTCAGTCTGACCTTCACCGAACCGCCCGAGTACCGGGCCTTCCCCGGAACCGGCCGCTACACCGTCGAGGACAACACCCTCACCCTGTCCGCGCTGCAAACCGGCACCACTGCGATGTGGTGCACCCTGACCCACCGCTGACACAGCCGCCGAGCCCGGACATTCCACACCCCGACGCTCGCCATGCGGCTCGCGATGTCCGGTTCTCCCCGCGTGGTGTACGTGGCCATCACCGACGGATGACGGGAACCAGTGATCGGTTCCCGACAGCCCCGTAGCATCGCCGGATGTCCACCCTGCGACGGCTGATCTTCTTCCCGCCAGAGGTCTCGGCGCTTCAGCGCGGCCTGATCGCCGGCGTGTGCATGCTGGTCGCGATCCTGTGGCCGCAGTTCCTGCTGCCCGCGGGCACCCCGATGCCGGTGGTCGTCGTCGCCACCGCGGCCTCGGTGCTGGTGCTGTTCGCGCTGGCGATCGCGCTGCTGCGCCGCCTCCACCCCCGGGTACGCCGCTGAGCGCACGACGTCCGCTGCTCTACGGTCCGAGCGCATGGACCCCGTCCCCCGGCCGGACCGCGAGTTCCCGGCCGACCCCTACCCCGACGCACGGCCTCCGGTGTCGTTCCTGCACGACATCGGAGGCTCGCCCCCGCTGACCGTCACCCCCCATCGGGGTGGCGCTTCGGTGGCGCTGCCTGGACGAGGTGCTCCGCGACACCGGCGCGGCACCGACGGCCGGGTGGGTCCCGCTGCTGGCTGCCCGGTCCGGTCGTCGTGCTCCGGGTGCGGACCAGAGGCCTGGCCGCGGTGCGGTCGGTCGGCCGGGCGCCGGGTCGTCGACGACCAGCGTCCCGCGACGCGGCTCACCCCCGAGCGCCGCAGGGGGGCAGACCGCCAGGTCCGGGCGGGGGAGTCCTCGGCCCGGGGAAGTTCTGTGGATCGGGTGGGAACGATCTTGGATCCGGTGGGAACCGGTTCACCGGTAACGAGGTCGGACCTGGCAGGGGTCGCCGTAGTACTCGCCGAAGATCGGGCGGATACGGCTGAGTAGCCTCCTGAGCTGCGGATGGTGGTCGCGCGGGGGAGGTCGCGGTTGGCGACGCAGGTGTTCTCGGACGAGGAGCTGGAGCGGCTGCGGGGGTTCCCGGAGATCGGCCGGGAGGAGTTGTTCCGGTTCTTCACGCTGGCGCCGGCGGATGTCGCGTTCGTCGACCCGGGCCGGGGCCGCGGACCGGCGGACCGGTTGGGTCTGTCGGTGGCGTTGTGCACGCTGCCGTGGCTGGGGTTCGTGCCCGACGACGTCGCCGCCGCGCCACCGGTGGCGGTCGCCCGGCTGGCTGACCAGCTCGCCGTCGATCCGGGCGTGCTGCGGCACTACGGCCGGCGGGCGAAGACCCGCACCGAGCATCTACGACTGGTAGCGCAGTACCGCGGCTGGCGGGTGCCGACGTCGCTGGAGTTCAAGGAGTTCGACGAGTTCCTGTTGGCGCGGGCGATGGAGCACGACTCGCCGACGTTGTTGTTCCGGCTGGCGTGTGAGTACTTGATCTCGGTACAGGTGATCCGGCCGGGCCCGGTGACCGTGCTGGAGCGGGTCGCGCACGCCCGCGCAGAGGCCCAGCGAGAGACCTACGACCGGCTCGCGCACGAGTTCACGCCGCAGCGCTGTGCCGGGCTCGACGGGCTGCTGGTGGTCGATCCTGCGGTCGGGATGACCCGGCTGCGATGGCTGAGCACCGCCCCGGTCGAGGCCTCACCAGCCGGGATCAAGGCCGAGGTCACGAAGCTGGAGTTCCTGCGCGGGCTGGGCGCCGACGCCCTGGATCTGTCGGTCCTGCCGGCCGAGCGGCGCCGCTTCCTGGCCACGGTCGGGCGCCGGCTGACCGCCCAAGCCCTCGAGCGGCGGGAGCCGCAGCGCCGCTACCCGATCCTGCTCACGCTGCTGGCCCAGTCCGCAACCGACGTGCTCGACGAGGTAGTGAGCCTGTTCGACCAGGCGGTGTCGGCGCGCGAGGGCAAGGCCGAGCGCACGATGCGCGACGCGCTGGCCGAACGGGGCAAGGCCGGCGAGGACCGCCAGGCGCTGCTCGACGAGCTGCTGGCCGTCATCGCCGACACCACGATTGCCGACGAGGACATCGGCAGCGTGCTCCGGGGTGAACGGATCGGATGGACACGAATCCGGGCGGCGATGGCCCAAGCCGTTCCCCGCCTTCCCCGCGATCACGGCCACCTCGGCGCGCTCGACGTGTCGTCCTACGGGTACTTGCGGCAGTTCACCCCGCAGGTCCTGGCCGCGGTGGAGTTCGCAGGCGGCACCGCGGCGGCCGAGCTGCTCGCGGCGGTGGAGATCCTGCGCGGGCTCAACGCCACCGGCGCCCGCCGGGTCCCGGCCGGTGCCCTGACGGGATTCGTGCCCACGCGCTGGCGCGGCTACCTCGACGCGGCCCACGCATCGGGGAACACCAGCGCCTACCGGCACTTCTGGGAGCTGTGCACCCTGCTCGGGCTCCGCGACGGGCTGCGCACCGGGGACGTGTACGTGCCCGGCTCGCGCCGCTACGCCGACCCCGCCGCCTACCTGCTCACCGCCGATCAGTGGTCGTTGCAGCGCGCGTCGTTCTGCGGGCTCGTCGGCAAGTCCGCCGACCCGGCGGTCGCGCTGGCCGCGGTCGGCGACGAGCTGACCGGCGCGCTCGGCGAGCTCGAGCAGGTCCTGGCCACCGGTGACGGCCCGGTCCGCCTCGACGACGCCGGCGACCTGGTGATCTCCCCGCTGACCGCCGAGGACATCCCCGGCGAGGCGGTCGCGCTCAAGGCCGAGCTCACCGACATGTTGCCGTTCGCGCCGATCGTGTCGCTGCTGATCGAGCTCGACGGGCGGATCGGGTTGTTGGACTGCTTCACCCACGCCGGCGGGAAGCAGACCCGTTCTCCGGAGTTGAAGCGGAACCTGATCGCGGTGCTGCTCAGCCACTCCACCAACCTCGGGCTGACCCGGATGGCCGATGCGTGCGGGATCTCCTACGACATCCTCGCCTGGACCGCCGAGTGGTACGTGCGCGAGGAGACGCTGCGCGCGGCGAACCTCGCGATCATCGACCACCACCAGCGGATGCCCCTGGCCGAGGTGTTCGGCACCGGCACCCTGTCCTCCTCGGACGGGCAACGGTTCCCGGTGCGGGGCAAGACGACGACCGGGCGGGAGATGACCATCCACGGCGGGCAGGTCCTCTCGACCTACACCCACGTCACCGACCAGCACACCACCTACGGCACGAAGATCATCGTCGCGACCAAGCGCGAGGCCCACTACGTGCTCGACGAGATCCTCGGCAACGCCACCGACACCCCGATCACCGAGCACGCCACCGACACCCACGGCGTCACCCTGGTCAACTTCGGCCTGTTCGACCTGCTCGGCCTGCAGCTCTCGCCCCGGATCCGGGACCTGGGCAAGATCACGCTGCACCGGATCGCCGCGAAGGCCCGCGCCGAGACCGACTACCCCCACGTCGGGCCGCTGCTCACCCGGCGGGTGAACGTCGAGCTGATCGCCGAGCACTGGGACGACCTGCTGCGCCTGGCCGGGTCGCTGAAGTTCGGGCACGCCACCGCGTCGCTGATCGTCGGGAACTCTCGGCGTCGTCTCGGCAGAACGCGCTGGCCGCCGCGCTCAAGGAGTACGGGGCGCTGCGGCGCACGATCTACGCCGCCCGCTACCTGTCCGACCCGACCTACCGGCGCAGGATCTCTCGTCAGCTCAACAAGGGCGAGTCGCTGCACGCGCTCAAGCGCGACCTGCTCTACGCCCACGAGGGAACCGTGCGTGCCCGACAGCTGCAGGCCCAGACCGAGCAGGCGTGGTGTCTCACCCTGGTCACCAACGCCGTCGTGGCCTGGACGACCGAGTACTACGGCCTGGCGGTGGAGTCGATGCGCGCGGCGGGCCGGCGCATCGACGATGAGGTGCTCGCGCACATCTCGCCGGCGCACAGCGAGAACATCAACTTCTTCGGCACGATCGACGTCGACATCGATGGCGAGCTGGCCCAGCTCGACCCCACCGGGTACCGGCCGCTGCGCGTGCGCGACACCCTGTTCTGATCGTTCACAAGCCGGGCGCAGCCAGCCGAGCAGCGAGTCCAAAAGTGTGCCGTAAGCCGATCGCTTTGCGGGACGCTCAGTGAACGCTGGCGGTCACGCGGCGGGGTCCTCCTGACCGCCAGAACCAGAGCCAGCCGTGACGGAGTCGCAATGCGACTTGACCGCGGCCGCGCGCCCGGACGTCTCCAGGCGTCGCGGGTTCACTGACCGGGGAACGTGTCGATTCGGTGCTCCAGGCGCACGACAATCAGGGGCGACGGCGCGTCGTCCGAACTCTCGCCGAACTCGTCGATGATCCGGTCGGCGAGCGGCTGCAGGAACACCTGCCCCAGCTGCCTGATCATGATCGTCAGGACCTGCTCGCCGATCGTGCTGCGCTGTGAGGCGAGGCCACGGCGGCGCAGCTCGCCCACCTGGTCCGCGGCCAGCGCGCTGAGCTTGCTGACGAGGTCGCCGCGTTCGCCGTGCGGGTCCAAGACCGCGCGCCGCAGGTAGTCCACGACGGCCGGGCTCTCCGCGAGCATGGCGGCCACGGCACGGTCGCGGGCCGCGGCCACATCCGCACCCGAGCCGTCCGCCGGCGCGGACAGGATCGCGTCGGCGAACCGGTCGACGATGTCGAGCTCGACCGCCTCACGCAGCGCTTCCTTCGTGCCGAAGTGGTGGACGATCAGCCCGACCGTGACCCCCACCCGGGCCGCGACGGCGCGCATCGGCGTGCCCGCCACCCCGCGCTCCGCGAACAGCTCCAGCGCGGCGTGACGGATCCGTGCCCGGGCCGTGAGGTCCTCGGTCCGGCGCGGCCGCGATCGCTCGCTCATGTCGCCAACCGGGCTTGCACCGTCACGGCACGCATAGTACGACCCCGCCCCTTGTGTCGATCACACCGCGAACTATACGCTTCACCTAGGTTACTGTACGTATGTATAGTCATTTTCGAGGATGGGAGACGACGTGGACCGAGGGGCGGCCGCGCCGCTGGACGGCGTGCGCGTGGTGTCGCTGGCGGTGAACGTCCCGGGCCCGGTGGCCGCGGCACGGCTCGCCGACCTCGGCGCCGACGTCGTCAAGGTGGAGCCGCCGGCCGGGGACGCGTTGCAGGTCGCGGCGCCTGGTTGGTACCGCGAGCTGACCGCCCGGCAGCAGGTCGTGCCCCTCGACCTGCGCGACGCGCCCGACCGCGAGCGGCTCGAGCAGCGGCTCGCGACGGCCGACGTCCTGCTCACCGCGATGCGCCCGGCGGCACTGGACCGGCTGGGCCTGCGCGAGAGCGTGAGCCGTCACCGGCTGGTGCACGTCGAGATCGTCGGCTACGACGGCGAGCGCGCCGGCGAGGCCGGGCACGACCTGACCTACCAGGCCGCGCACGGCACGCTGCAGCCGCCGGCAGTCCCAACCGTCCCGGTCGCGGACCTCCTCGGCGGGGAGCGGGCCGCCCTCGCCGCCGTCGCTGGTCTGCGCCTGCGTGATCGCAGCGGTGCCGCGGTGCACCAGCCGGTCGTGCTCGACCGGGTCGCCCGGGACGCGGCCGCCGGCGTGCGGCACGGGCTGACCGGGCCCGGCGACGTGCTCGGCGGGGGGAGCCCCGGGTACGGGATCTACCCGACGACCGACGGATACGTCGCCGTCGGCGCGGTCGAGCCGCACTTCGTCGCGCGGCTGGGTGACGCCGTCGGCCGCACCCGTACCGAGCTCGCCGCGCGGTTCGCCACGGCGGACAGCACGCACTGGCAGGAGCTCGGCAACGAGCTCGACATCCCGATCGTCTCGGTCGGGCCCACCGTCGACGACACCCTCCAGGAGATGCGATGACCACCCTCGCCGGCGTCCTCGCCCGCACCGCCCGCCGCTGTCCCGACCGGGTCGCCGTGCAGTTCGGCGACGTGGCGCTCACCTACGCCGAGCTGGACCGCGCGGTGGACGAGCTGGCGGCCGAGCTGGCCGGGCGTGGTCTCGAGCAGGGCGACCGCATGCTCCTGCTGGCCGGCAACAGCGACGCGTTCGTCGTCGCCGTCTACGCCGGACTCCGCCTGGACGCGATCGTGGTGCCGATCAACCCGCGCTCGGCACCGACGGAGATCGACTACCTGGTCACCGACACCGGGGCCCGGCTCCTGCTGTTCGGGCCCGAGGTCGCCGACGGCGTCCGGGCGTGGCACTCGCTGCCCGACCGGACGGGCGACGCGGAGCCGCTGGCGCTGGGCACCGTCGAGGGATACGAGGACGTCCGCGCGGCCGCCCGGGACCACGCCGCCCGGCCCACCCACGTCGAGGTCTCCGAGGACGACGACGCTCTGATCATCTACACGTCCGGGACCACCGGGCGGCCCAAGGGGGCACTGTTCGACCATCGCCGGGTGCTGTGGGTCGGGATCAACTCCAGCATCGGCATGGGTCTGCGGGACGGGGAGCGGATGCTGCACGTCGCACCGCTGTACCACTCGGCGAGCCTCAACATGCTGCTACTGAACGGGGTGATGCTCGGAGCGACCCACGTGATCCTCCCGGCGTTCGAACCGGCCACGGTGGCCGACACCCTCGCCCGCGAGCGGATCACGTTCTTCTTCGGCGTCCCGACGATGTACACCCACCTGCTGCGGCTGCCGGACCTCGCCGCTCGCGATCTCTCGCGCCTGCGGATCTGCCTCTACGGCGCCGCACCGATGCCCGCCCGCACCGCCGAGGCCCTGGTCGCAGCGCTGCCCGACGCCTGGATCGTGCAGGCGTGCGGCCAGACCGAGGGCGGCCCGGGCGGCATCCTGCTGCACCACGACGACGTCGTCGCGCGCCCGGAGGCCAGCGGTCGGGTCGCGGTGCCCAACACCGAGGTGCGGATCGTCGACCCGAGCGGGAACGACGTCGAGCCGGGCACCGTCGGCGAGATGATCATGCGCGGCGAGTCGATGATGAAGGGCTACTGGCGCAAGCCGGAGGCGACCGCCGAGACCGTGCGCGACGGATGGGTCCACACCGGCGACCTCGCCCGGATCGACGAGGACGGCTACATCACCCTCGTCGACCGCCTGAAGGACCTCATCATCACCGGCGGGGCCAACGTCTACTCCGCGGAGGTGGAGGGTGTCCTCGCCGCACACCCCGCGGTCGGCGACCTGGCCGTCGTCGGGCGCCGGAGCGAGGAGTACGGCGAGATCGCCGTCGCCGTCGTCGACCTCGCCCCGGGCGCCACGCTCACGCTCGACGAGCTGCGCGAGTACGGCCGCACGCATCTCAGCGGCTACAAGCTCCCGCGGGAGCTCACGATCGGCGCCGTGCCGCGCAACCCGTCCGGCAAGATCCTCAAGCACCGGCTCCGGGGGGCCCTGGATGGCTGAGGAACGTGAAGGATTCCCGCACCCGCTGACAGGAGACGCCGCATGACCCGAGAAGCCGTGATCGTCGACGCCGTCCGCACCCCGGTCGGCAAGCGCGGCGGGCAGCTGCGCGACTGGCACCCGGTCGACCTGCTCGCGCACACCCTCACCCACCTCGTCGACCGCACCGGCGTGGCCCCGGACTCGCTGGCCGACGTGATCGTGGGCTGCGCCCTGCAACGCGGCGAGCAGACCGGCAACGTCGCCCGCACCGCGCTGCTCGGCGCCGGGCTGCCGATCGGTCTGCCCGGCACCACCCTGGACCGGCAGTGCGGCTCCGGTCAGCAGTCGGTCCATTTCGCGGCGCAGGGCGTGCGCTCCGGCGAGTACGACGTCGCGATCGGCGCCGGTGTCGAGTCGATGTCGCGGGTCGATCTCGGTCCGCTGTTCGACCCGAGCGGGCCGCGGGGCGAGTGGTACGGCGAGCGGGCGCTCGCCCGGTTCGAGGGCAACCTGCCTGCCCAGGGTCCGTCCGCCGAGCTGGTCGTCGCCAAGTGGGGCTACACCCGCGACCAGCTCGACGACTTCGCCGTCCGCAGCCACCAGCGGGCCGCCGCGGCGACCGACGCCGGGCACTTCGCGGCGCAGCTCGTGCCGCTGGAGGGCGTCGACGGCCCGATGACCCGCGACGAGGGCATCCGCGCCGCGCCCGACCGGCAGCGGATGGCCACGTTGACGCCGGTCTTCGACCCGGCGGGCGCGATCACCGCCGCGAACTCGTCCCAGATCAGCGACGGCGCCGCCGCGCTGCTCGTCGCCGACCGGTCGTACGCGGAGGCGGTGGGCCTGCGGGCGCGGGCGCGGATCGTGTCGATGGCGGTCGCCGCCGACGACCCGGTTCTGCAGTTCACCGCGATCCTCGCCGCCACCCGCGCCGCGCTCGACCGGGCCGGGCTGACGATCGTTGACATCGACCTGGCCGAGGTCAACGAGGCGTTCGCGCCCGTCCCGATGCTCTGGCGCGACGAGTTCGGCTACCCGGACGACCAGCTCAACGTGAACGGCGGCTCGATCGCGATCGGCCACCCGCTCGGCTCGACCGGCGGACGCCTGCTCACCCAGCTCCTCGACGAGCTGGAGCGTCGCGAGGCCCGCTACGGCCTACTCACCGTCTGCGAAGCCGCCGGCATGGCCAACGCCACCGTCATCGAACGCCTCCCCTGACCCCACCCGCGCACCGACGAAGGAGTCCCTCGTGCCGGCACCCACCCGCACCGTCGTGACCGGATACCCGTCCACGATGGGCGACGACGTCCAGCTCAACACCACCACCCTGATCCGGCACGCCGCCCGGACCCACGGCGACCGCGAGATCGTCTACCGGCTCCCGGACGGCGGCTGGGGCCGCTACACCTACGCCGACGCCTACGACCGCATCGTGCGCGGGGCGAACGCCCTGGCCGGCCTCGGCGCCGGCCCGGCCACCCGGGTCGGCATCCTCGACTGGAACAGCCGCCGTCACTACGAGCTCTACTGGGCGATCCCCGGTCTCGGGTCGGTGATGGTGCAGCTCAACCTGCGCCTGGGGCCCGAGGACCTCTCCTTCGTCGTCGCCGACAGCGGGACCTCGATCGTCTGCGTGGACGAGACGCTGCTGCCGGTCGCCGAGGCCGTGGCCCCGATGCTGCCCGACGTCACCGCGTGGGTCGTGCTGACGGACAAGCCGCTCGACCAGATCAGCACGACGCTGCCGAACGTGCACCACTACGAGGACCTCGTCGCTGCCGCGGCGCCCCGGATCGACTGGCCGGAGATCGACGAACGCTCCGCCTACGGCGCCTGCTACACGACCGGCACCACCGGCCGGCCGAAGGGCGTCTACTACTCGCACCGCGCGATCTGCCTGCACTCCTTCTCGCTCGCCACGAACATCGGCATGACCCTCGACGACTGCACGATGCTGATCACGCCGATGTTCCACGGACAGGCCTGGGGCCTGCCGCAGGCGGCCACCCTGACCGCCAACAAGATCGTCTTGCCGGGCCGGTACACGGCCGAGGACACCAGGCCGCTCACCGACGCGCTGATCGCCGAGGACGTGACCGTCACCAACGGTGCTCCCGCGATCTTCGGGCCGATGCTGGACTACATCCGCTCGCTCGAGGACAAGCCCGACCTGGGACGGCTGCGGATGATGTCGGGCGCGACCGAGCCGCCGCTGTCGTTGATGCGCGGCTTCGCCGAGCTGACCGGCGCGGAGATCGTGCACGCCTACGGCGCGACCGAGACCACGCCGCTGGTCACCATGAACCGGTACAAGCCGGGCGTGCGTGCCCGGCTGTCCGGTGACGACCTGCTCGAGCTCAAGCGCAAGCAGGGGCTCCCCGCCACCCTGGTCGACGTCCGGCTCGTCGACGCGGCCGGCGAGGACGTCCCGCACGACGGCGTCGCCCAGGGCGAGATCTGTGTGCGCGGCCCGTGTGGATCACCACGCGCTATCACAACATGGCCGATGCCGACGACCGTTTCACGGGCGGCTGGTGGCGCAGCGGCGACGTCGGCACGATCGACCCGGACGGCTACCTCAAGGTCACCGACCGGCTCAAGGACGTGATCAAGAGCGGCGGCGAGTGGATCTCCTCCATCGACATGGAGAACCTGCTGGCCGGCCACCCCGCCGTCGCCCAGGCGGCGGTCGTCGGGCTGCCGCACCCCAAGTGGCAGGAGCGGCCGTTCGTGCTCATCGTCCCGACCCCCGGGCACGAGGTGACGCTCGCGGACCTGCATGCGCACCTGTCGTCGGCGTTCGCGTCCTGGCAGCTGCCGGAGTCCTTCATCACGGTCAGCGAGATCCCCCGCACCAGCGTCGGCAAGTGCGACAAGAAGACCATCCGCACGACGTGGGCCGGTCACTACGGCGGTACCGATGACTGAGCAGCCCACCGAGACCCTGGTCTCCGCCGAGCGGCACGGCCCGGTCGCACTGCTCACGCTGGAGCACGTCGGGTCCTACAACGCGCTCGGCCGCGACCTGGTCGCCGAGCTGACCGGCCGGCTCACCGACGCGGCCGCCGACCCGGATGTGCGCGTCGTGGTCGTCACCGGCGCCGGCCCGGCGTTCTGCGCCGGCGCCGACATCGCCGAGGTCCCGGCCATGATCGGCGCCGCGCCGACCGACGAGCTGCCGTTCGACCGGCTCTTCGACGTCCTCACCGACTACCCGACACCGACGGTCGCGGCCGTGCGCGGCATCGCGTACGGCGGCGGGTGCGAGCTGGCGTTGGCCTGCGACATCGCGATCGCCGGCCATTCGGCCCGGTTCGCCGTCCCCGAGGTCAAGCTCGGGGTCATTCCCGGGGCCGGTGGCACGCAGCGGCTCGTGCACGCCGTCGGCAAGGCCAAGGCGATGCGCATGCTGCTGTCCGGCGACGCGGTCGACGCCGCATGGGCCTGCGACGCCGGGCTGGTCGCCGACGTGGTCGACGATGACGAGGTCGTCCCGGCCGCGATCGGGCTGGCCCGCCGCATCGCCGGGAACGCGCCGCGCGCCGTGGCACTCGCCGCGGACGCCGCCCGCCGAGCCCACGACCAGCCGCTGCGGGAAGGGCTGGCGACCGAACGCCACAACTTCCTGCGCGCGCTCGGCACCGACGACGCCCGCGAGGGGCTGTCCGCCTTCACCGCGGGCCGCACACCAGCCTTCACCGGCCGATGAGAGGGAGCATCCGATGATTCTCGACGACTACCGCGCCCCCCTGGGCCACCCAGGAGCTCGACGACCTCCGCGGGCTCGCCCGCACCTTCATCGCGAAGGAGGTCGTGCCGAACCAGGAGCGCTGGGCGGCGGCGCACATGGTCGACCGCGAGTTCTGGCGGGCCGCCGGCCGGGCCGGGCTGCTCTGCATCAGCATCCCCGAGGAGTACGGCGGCGGCGGCGCGACGTTCGCCCATGAGGCCGTCATCGCCGAGGAGCAGGCCCGCGTCGGTGACGACGCCTGGGCCAACATGGTCCACAGCACGATCGTCGCGCACTACATCAACGCGTTCGGTACCGAGGAGCAGAAGCAGCGCTGGCTGCCCGGCATGGCCTCCGGTGACCTCGTCGGCGCGATCGCCATGACCGAACCCGGAACCGGCTCGGACCTCCAAAGCGTCCGCACCCGCGCCCGCCGCGACGGCGACCACTATGTGATCGACGGTGCCAAGACGTTCATCTCCAACGGCACCCACTGCGACCTGCTGGTCGTCGTCGCCCGCACCGGGGACGACGAGGGCGGCAAGGGGCTGTCCCTCATCGTCGCCGAGACCGAGGGCCTGGAGGGCTTCGAGCGCGGCCGCGTGCTGGACAAGATCGGCCAGCACGGCCAGGACACCCGGGAGCTGTTCTTCTCCGGCATGCGGGTCCCGGCGGGCAACCTGCTCGGCACCCAGGGACGCGGCTTCGCACAGCTGATGCAGCAACTGCCGCAGGAACGACTGATCATCGCGGTGGCCGGCGCCGCGGCCGCCACCGCGGCAGTCCGCGAGACGATCGCCTACGTGAAGGAGCGGGGGCGTTCGGTCAGAA
>NZ_JAHLEK010000025.1:0-10679 GCF_020131375.1 Pseudonocardia sp. ICBG1034 | reverse complement strand
CGGGTGGCTGCCTGCTCATCGGGGTGCAGATCACCGACACTCCCGGGGCTGAGGGCTGGATCCCCTACGACCACAAGGCCTCCCCGGCGTTCCTGTGGAGCCTCGACGCGCTCACCGCACGACTGCGAGGACACGGCTTCACCGAGCTCGCCCGTATGCGCATCGCCGCCCCGCCCCGGGTAAGCCCCCAGCCGGCTACCTCCTGGCACGCCACGACGACAACCTGCCCGAAGCGACGTGACCAGGATCGACCCGTTCTGAGCCGTCAGGTCGGGCCGGGTCAGTCGGCGTCGCGCGGACGAACAGTACGGCGTTGAGTTCGTCAAGCAGGTCGTCGTCGACCGGGAAGTAGCCGGGGTGGTTTGTCGCTCGTGCTGCGCGTCCGTGCGCAGGTCGCGCAGCGCATGCCCGGCGACGAGCTGGCGATCCGGCGGGCGCGCGGCGAGCAAAGCCTCCGCTGGCGGCGACCAGGGCGCGGAGCCCGTCGGCGGCGCGGCAGGACCAGCACGCGACGGCGACCGGGCACGGGGCGGTGCTCATGACGGCACGGTGTCGGGGCACAGCCGTGCGTTGGCGTGGTGCATCAGGGTGATCGTGTCGAAGTCGTCGAGGCCGCCCCACCTGGACCTGAGCTGGTCGATCAGCCGACGGAGCTGGTCGTGGTCGGCTCGACGCTGCCCGTCTTCGGCGTCGTTGGACGGGCGTGGTCGGCTGCGGTGTAGTCGGGCGAGGCTCGGTCGTCGCCGGCGGCGGGATGGTCGGCTCGGGGCTGCCCTCATCGATCGGCCGCGGAACCGTCGGCGCGACGGGCGGCGGGCTGGTCGAGGGGGCGGGCGGGGTCACGGGCGGCGGGGGCGTGCTCGGCGGCACGGTCGGCGGGGGCGTCACCGGTGCCGGCGCGGTCCCTGTCTGGGTGCACAGGTACTGCTTGCTGCTGCCGAGCTGCGTGCAGGTCAGCACGATGCTGCCGGTGTTCGGCCGGGTGCCGGGCACGGTCGGCGGGGCGGGTAGGGCGATCGTCGGCATGGGCGGGATCGTGGGTCGCGGCGGCTGACTGGCCTGCGCTTCCTGGCAGGCGGTGAGGAGCGCGACGGCGGCGAGGACGCCGGCGATGCCGGCGGCCCGGCGGGCGCGGGCGGGGAGCTGGTGCATGACTTTGACGACGTGCGGCGGCCCGGCCGGTTCGCGACCGAACGGCGCAATCCGGGCGAACGGCGCGGCCGGCCGTCAGTAGCGCCGGCGACCAAGCGCCGCCACCGTCCACGGTGGTGTCGGGCACCAGGCGGGCATCGGCGGTCATGATGAGCTGCGTCTGGTCGGCCAGGGCGGCGGTGTACTCGGCGGGTGTCGTCGGCTGGTCCGGGTCGTCGGCGTGAGCCCGGTCGTCGGCCATCACGCGGAGCTCGGCGACGCAGGTTCGGCAGATCAGATCGTCGGGCGGCGCGGCGCGACGGAGGCGTCCGCCGGCCTGGCCGCCGCACACCGAGCATGTGAGGGCGGCGGCGAACGGCGCCGGCCCGTCGTCGGTCAGCTCGTCGAACAGCGGCAAGGTGTCGTCACCGCCACCGCCGATCAGCTCGTGGATCCTGTCGGTGCAGTTGTCGCAGGTCAGCGCCACCATGGCGCCCGGGCGTGCGCCGAGGGAGCCAGCGGCGGGGGCGAGGCAGAAGGCGCACTGGGCGACGGTGACCGGGTCGACGACGGTGCGGGGGCGGGCGGCCCCGGTGACGGCGGTCGCGGACTTGATCTCGACGCCGTCGGGCACGAACTCCTTCACCGACTGCAGCCCGGCGAGGCTGTTCGCCCCGACCAGGACGGTGGAGAACTCGTAGAGGTCGACGGCCTTGATGTGGCGGACACCGCCGCGGTTCTGCGCCCCGCCCTCGGGGACGCGGTAGCCGATGGAGAACGCCTGCTGCTCGCCGAACCCGCGGGCGACGGCGGCAGCCTCACGGCAGTCGCGGGTGTTCAGGAACTTCCCGCGGACCAGCAGCGCGCCGGCCTGCTGCGGCCATGGCTTCCCGTCGGGGGTGCGGGTGGGGAGGCGGCGGTCGCCGGGGCGCAGCTCGACGACCTCGTGGGCGCGGGCTATCGGCCGGGTCCAGTCATGGGCCATTACGCCTTCGGAGTACGGCGCGCGAGGCTCGCCCCGAAGGCGCCGACCTCGATGAGGTCTGACACGTCATCGACGACGTTCGTGACCGCCACGACCGCGGTGAACTCGCCGGTGCTGCTGTCGAGGTCGGTGAGTGCGCCGGTCGGGGCGGTCGTCTCGGGCCGGGCGGGGATCGCGGTCGTCATGCGGTCCAGGGTCGCGACCTGCGCCGGCGGCGGCACCGAGGCGCGCCGGCCGGTCCGGGTACGGGCAGAGTGGGGCCGACGATCCTGGGGAGGGGCGCTGTGTCGACCGGCTTCGTGTTCAACGTCCTGGGGCTGCTGCTGGTGTCGGTTCTCTCGCACTACATCGGACGTCGTGGGCGTGCCGGCACGCTGAAGATGGGCAGGACCCCGGGGATCAAGACTGAGGCCACCGTCGCGTCGGACGAGGCGTGGCGGGTCGGTCACCAGGCGGCTGCCCCGTGGATGCTCGCGGCAGCCGGCGCCGGCTACGTGCTGGTGGGTGTGTGCATCGCCTATCCGATCGCGGCGCCGTCGGCGGGGTGGCCGACCGGCATCGTGACGGCGGCTGTGGGGGCCGGCTCGATCCTGGTCGTTCTCGTCGTCGGAGTCCTCGGCATGGTCCGGGCGAACCGGGCGGCGCGCGCTGTCGGCTGAGGCGGCTACGCCCGGTCTGGTCCGGCGTGCTCGCGGTGCTCGCGGGCCAGGCGCAGCGCGGCGTCGCCGGTGATACGCAGGCGGACTCCGCCGCCGGCGCACCGCGGGCAGGCGGTCCAGCAGAGCGGCCCGGCGGGGCTAGCGGCGACCAGGGCGCGGAGGCCGTCGGTGGCGCGGCAGGACCAGCACGCGACGGCGACCGGGCACGGGGCGGTGCTCATGACGGCACGGTGTCGGGGCACAGCCGTGCGTTGGCGTGGTGCATCAGGGTGATCGTGTCGAAGTCGTCGAGGCCGCCCCATCGGGACTTGAGCTGGTCGATCTGCTGGGCCTC
Source organism: Pseudonocardia sp. ICBG1034 (assembly GCF_020131375.1). NCBI lineage: Bacteria > Bacillati > Actinomycetota > Actinomycetes > Pseudonocardiales > Pseudonocardiaceae > Pseudonocardia > Pseudonocardia sp. ICBG1034. The sequence continues at coordinate 7,570 of NZ_JAHLEK010000025.1, read as the reverse complement.
GTGCAGGCCGTCGGTGTTCATGTCGCAGACGGCGAGGCCGATCTGCAGGAGGGCGTCGTCGGTCCAGATCCCGCGCCCGTAGAGGTCGGTGCCGGCGTTCTGGGTGAAGGCGGCCACCTGCAGCGGGTCGGGGTTGTCGGCGCCGGCCGGCGCGACGAGCAGCATCGTCAGGACGGTGATGGTGGCGGTGACGACCGTGGCGAGCACGGCGGTGAGCAGGACCCACGGCCAGACGCGACGGGCGGGCGGCGCCCACTGCTGGAACTGGTGCTGCGGGTAGGGCGGCTGCGGGTTCATCGTCTGGGCTCAGCTCTGCTCGGTGTAGACGTGCTGGCGGTCGTCGGAGCCGTAGATGTCCAGGCTGGCGAACTGGCCCTGGGGGATGTTGAAGGTCTGGACGCCGCGGTAGGTCTTGCCGGGCTGGGTGCTGTAGCCCTCGGGCAGTTCCTCGCCACAGGAGGGGGCGATGATGCCGGCGTTGTCGTGGGTGATGCCGCCGGTGTCGGTCCACTGGGTGCGCATGAAGATGTGGTCCTGGCCGGGCACGTACAGGTCCGAGGTCTTCAGGGTGATGTCCATGCGCAGGTAGCCCTCGCACCAGTCGACGCCGTTGACGGTCCAGGTGGCGGTGTCCTGGCCGCCGTAGTTCAGGACGTTCGGCGCGCCGATCGCGATCGGGGACGGCGCGACCGGGGCGATCGCGGTCTCGGCGGCCGGGTCCGTGCCGGTGCCGGGCAGGGGCGCGAAGGCATTGCTGGTGTCGGTGCCGAGGACGTCGCAGTAGCCGCGGGTGATTTCCACAAAGCTGGCGTACTGGGGGGTGGCGTCGGACTCCGCGGTGTTGACGGTGTCCAGCGCCCCGGGGATGGAGCACATCATGCGGCCGGTGCCGATGATCTGCTGGTCGGAGGCGCCGGAGTTCTCCTGCTCGCTCATGGCGTCGCGGATCTCGCCGACGTAGCCATCGGTGGTGTGGGGGGTGGAGCAGGCGACGCCGGCTCCGGCGGCGAGGGTGACGCCGACGACAAGGCTGGCGAGGGTGCGGGTGAGGGTGTTCATGGCGCCTCCCGACGAGTTGACGAGGTGGTGTCGCCGAGCATGTCGATAGGCCAGATGCCGCGTTAACGGCAACTGAGTGGAGTCATCTGTTCTGAGTAGTTGGCGGGGTCTAGTTGGCCGGGATGCCCGGCGTGTGCTCGTGATCGAGCCCTGGTGGTTCCGAGCGACTCATCGACGGTTACGTGGCCGGTGATCTGAGCCGCGGCCCGGACAGAACCATCACCCGGGTCTCGCATTCCACCCTGGTCGACGGGAAGACCCGGATGGAGCTGCGGTTCGTCGTCGCTGACGAGAACGGCATCTCCGACTTCGCCGAGATCGAGATCCTCAGCCTGTGGCCGGAGCAGGCCTACCGCGACGCGTTGGCCGACGCCGGATGCTCGGTGCGCTACGTACCGGGCGGGCCGACCGGGCGCGGCCTGTTCGTAGGTGTGCGGAGCTGACGCCCTGGGAGCCCTCGGACAAGCCCGGGATGCTCGCGAGCACGGGCCCGCGGAGCCGTAGCGGTGCAGCGTGCTGGATGAGCGAGAGCCACGCGGAAGCAGACCGCTCCACGGTGTTGCGTCTCATCGGCCAAGTGCCGTCGACGTAGACCTGTGCGGGACTATCCGCTGAACTGGGCGGGCTGTGGCCGCGTCGTCGGCGCGGCCTTCTCCGGCGCGGACAGTGAGTTGCTCGAGTCGTGGTCGCGGTAGGCCTCGACGACCTCGGCAGGAATACGACCCCGTTCGGAGACGGCGTATCCGTTCTCTCGCGCCCACACACGCACCGCTTGGTTGTGGCGCCGAGCCTCGGTCGAGCCCGCCCCCGCGGCAGTCTCGCGACGGCGTACGCGCCGGCTGCCTCCTGCGGTTCGCGCGGCGGAAACGAACGGGGCGAGCTTGTCCCGGAGCGTCGCTGCGTTGGCCATATTGAGGTCGATCTCGAACTGCTTCCCGTCGAGGGCGAAAGCGATGGTCTCATCAGCGGCCGCGCCGTCGAGGTCATCGATCAGCTGTACCGTTTCAACTCGCGCCACTGTGTCACCCTCTACCGTATTGATACTTGCCGCCAAGGGTAGTGCATGCTCTACGGGAGACATGCCTTCCCCCGGATTAGCGATACTGCGGGCCAGCGTTGTCGTGATGGCCCGGGCGGTGGCGCTTCCCGGATGATAGGCGAGGTAGGTGGCCAGGATCCGCAGGGCGGTAAGTGCCTCGTTCTCCCGCTCGACCCACTCGCTCCGGCGGGCGCCGCATGCGTTGCGGAACGCTAATTGAAGCTCACGGGACAGGGCGGTTCCTGCCACGATGACGGGGTCTGACATCACGGTCCTCTCGCACAGCACCGGGGATAAGGCTCAGTGTGCGGCAGGGGGCCGACAATTCTGTACGCACCAAGTCAGGCGCGGTGGACAAACTGACAGGAACGCGTTGTCAACTCGGCATAAGTGGCACGGCCCCTCGAGAGTCGGACCGAGGTCGAGGCGGAGGCGCTGCTCAGCTGTCGGTGGATGCCGGCCGTGACTGGGGTGGCTGACGGAGTGGCCTGATGAGGCGGGCGAGCATGGTGTGCAGGGCGGTGGTGTCACCGGCCAGCGAGAGCGCAGACGCGCGGTTGTTCTCGGCGGGGTCCATCGCGGTCCAGCGCAGCTCGTAGCCGGCGTCGTGGGCGAGCTGGGCCAGGAACGCCCGCTGGGTGCGCCCGTTGCCCTCCCGGAACGGGTGCAGGGCGTTGATGTCGCCCAGCAGCTCGGCCAGGCCGGTGACGAAGCCGTCGAGGTCACGCCCGCGCAGCACCTGCTCGGAGTGGAGGCGGTCAAAGATGTCGGCGGCGAAGGTCTCGAGGTGCTGAGGGAGGCAGAACAGCTGTCCCTTGCCGATGGACACGGTGCGCAGCTGACCGGCCCAGTCGTAGAGGTCGCTGAAGATGTGGTGGTGGAAGTCCTGCAGGTGGTCCAGGTCGTAACGTCCGGGCAGCGGCGCCTGGCGCAGCTCGATCAGGCGTAGCGCGGTGAGCTCGGCCTCGGCCTGGGCGAGTTCTCCCGGATCGGTGATCCCCAGCCGGTTCCGCAGAACGCCGGTGGCGAGGTCGAGGTAGGGGTCCGGGCCGGTCAACGGCGGTAGCGGGCCAGGACACGCTCACGAGCCTCGCCGGTGCTCAACGAGCCGGCAGCGACACCGTCGAGCAACGCCAGACCCTCCGCGCTCGGCTCCAGGCCCTCGGCGCGGACCGAGGCGAGTGCCTCGTCGACATCGGCGCGGCGCTGCGCGGCCCCAATGAGCTGTTCGTAGCGCGCCACCGACATCACCACCGCCTCGGGCTTGCGATGAGCACCGACGAACACCGGCTCGGCCTCGGGCTCCTGCACCCGCTTCAACGTCGCCGCCAACGCCGTACGGAACTCACGAAATGACAACACCTCGGGCACCCACACACCGCCCAGCGTACCCGGACGCGTACACACTCGAGTACGCGACGCGGACTTGTTGAGGCCAGTGCAAGGCACACCTGCTTCGTCGCGGTCGCAGAAACATCCGCGTCACGACGTGGTGGACGCGATCCGGCGCGGCCGCACCGTCGGGGTCCCGCGCACTGTGCCCTACGCCGATCTGGACTCCGGCCGTGTAAGCGCATCGATCAGCAGGTCGGCAGATCAAGCATCAGAGAAGCCACCGACAGGTAGAACGGTGCGGGCACCGGCGGGCGACGCAGCCGGGCGACCCGCCCGAGCATCAGGCGGGGCCACCGCGGGGCGTCCCGGACGCCCGTCAGCAGCACCGTGACGCAATCGGGGGCGGCAGGATCGAACGCGAGCCCCGGTCCGTAGGTTCCGCGGGCCATCCAGACGGGAGTACCCGGCGCGTCGGTGTCGAGGAACCGCCTCGGTCGCGACCAGTCCGCGCGCTCGGCGCTGGGACGCGCCGCCGTGCTCCACCAGAGGCCCTGCGGCGGGAAACCGCCCGTGTCGTGCAGGTCGGACCCTCGTGCCAGCAGCATCACCCACCCGTCGCCGCGCGGCGCGATCGCGATGTCGAAGAAGCCCTCGTCCGGCCCGGCGAACACACGCGGCGGTGTCCAACCGGTCAGGCCGTCCTCGCTCTCGACGCATTGAAGCTCGTAGTCGGGGTGCTCGCCGGGACCGATCTCGTGCGGGTTGGCCTGGTACCACATCCGGTAGCGACCCCCGGAATGAACGACGCGCGGTTCGAGCACGCTCCACCTCGGGGCGCTGCCCTCCAGCACCGGCGCTCCGCGCCGCTGCCACTGGCCGTCGACGTGCTCCAACACGCCGATCGCGTACCTGCTCCCGGGCCCGTAGAGCTTGGCGTTCGCCCGGCCCGAGTAATAGATCCGAGCGCCGTTGCCCGCAGCCGGCGGGACGTAGCTCGGGGTGTGCATGCCGGCAGCGTCCCAACTGCCCTTCGGCGGGTCGGCGGCCAGCGGTCGGGCCCGGCCCCGAGGGTCGCGGTCGAGCCGCCATGGACCGCCGGGGCCGGTCGCCTCGTCGACCAGGTGCGCGCGGAACAGGCGGTTGCGGAACGTGGTGGTGAAGCCGCCGACGAACAGGGTCCACCGGTCCTCGACGAGGTGGACGTTCGGGTCACCGACACCGAGAAGCCCTCGCGGCATCGGACCGTCAAGCATGTCCCACAGCACAATCGGCGTGGGGCTGCCCTGGGAGCGCCACAGGTCGGGCTGGTCGGCGTTCATGGGTGCGACCTCCTGGCTGGAGACGCGCGATAGCGCGCTGACTCCCCTGCGGATCAGGTAGGTCGGTCTCCAGAAGCTACCGCGGTGTCCGGTTCGGCAGCAACCGGCTCACACGATGCCTACGTTCCACGCCAGCCTGGACGACGCCGTCGATGGGACGTCGCGGCCGGCGGCCTGATCGCGACCGAGGCCGGCGCTGTGCGCACACTCCTGCGCACGGGACCACCACCGCGGGCGCGGGGACGACTCCGTCTGCGCCTGCTGCGCCGCCTGCAGGGCGGGACCACCACCGCGGGCGCGGGGACGACCTCACCCGGCGACCGCCGAGCTCGACCTGGAGGGACCACCCCCGCGGGCGCGGGGACGACTGGTCGGTCGGGTTCGACAGGTCCAGGGTGACGGGACCACCCCCGCGGGCGCGGGGACGACGGCGGCGACCACATCGCCCGCTACGTCGCGCGGGGGCCACCCCCGCGGGCGCAGGGACGACCACCACGATCGAGCCGAGCGGGGTGCGCATGACGGGACCACCCCCGCGGGCGCGGGGACGACTCCGCGTGGGGGCCACCGATCCTGTCGATCGTGGGACCACCCCCGCGGGCGCGGGGATGACGCGATGGCCTCGACCAGGCGCGGACGGACCTCGGGACCACCCCCGCGGGCGCGGGGACGACGGCACCACCACGACGTGGCCCTGGTAGACCCCGGGACCACCCCCCGCGGGCGCGGGGACGACAACGCCGCGGCGCCGGCCCGGCAGACGTTCGTGGGACCACCCCCGCGGGCGCGGGGACGACCTCCCGCCCAGGTGAAGACCGACCTCGCACTGGGGACCACCCCCGCGGGCGCGGGGACGACAACGCGTCACGCACCGGGACCGGGTCGGTCCAGGGACCACCCCCGCGGACGCGGGGACGACCGAGTAGCGCTCGAGCTTCACCAACAGCCCCGGGGACCACCCCCGCGGGCGCGGGGACGACCTGGTCACCGGGCAGTGCTCGTTCGGCGCGACGGGACCACCCCCGCGGGCGCGGGGACGACTCGTCCACGGCGTCGTCGATCTACGCGGTCAAGGGACCACCCCCGCGGGCGCGGGGACGACCCCGCGTTCCAGGCCGAGCGCGGCGGCATCCAGGGACCACCCCCGCGGGCGCGGGGACGACTGCGTCAACAGATGCGCCAACGTGTCCAGCCGGGGACCACCCCCGCGGGCGCGGGGACGACGAGGACGGCGGTCTGCCCGGCGGCGAGGGTCCGGGACCACCCCCGCGGGCGCGGGGACGACAACGTCTGATGGCGGGCGAGGCTGTTGGCCGGGGGACCACCCCCGCGGGCGCGGGGACGACGCACCCACCCCCGCACCTCCGAGCGCGCAGAAGGGACCACCCCCGCGGGCGCGGGGACGACGACAGGTGTTCCGCGGACAGCTCTGCCGCCACGGGACCACCCCCGCGGGCGCGGGGACGACTTGGCCAGCTACCGCTTAGCGCAACACCCCTAGGGACCACCCCCGCGGGCGCGGGGACGACCCCGGGGCCGGGACGGAGCTGCGGACGTCGTGGACCACCCCCGCGGGCGCGGGGACGACACTCTCTGACCAGCGACTTTATACCTCCCGGCACCCGATCCCATTCGACTTGGCGCTCGCCACCACCCGGACGCAGCCGACCGTAAGTAACGCAACGCCCATTCAGTACGACTCCGCCGGTACCGCAGTGACGAGGAGTAAGTGTGTGGTGACCGCAGTCGACCCTTGGCTGTCCTCCTGGGGGAAGTCGATCACCGATGAGAACGACCGTACGACCGTGGTTGAGTGGCTGCCCCTGCACGTCCACCTCGCCGATGCTGCGGCCGTCGCCGATCTCCTGGTTCACCGGTGGGTCTCGCCCCTGGTCCTCGACCGCATCGCGGCCGATCTCGACGGCGACCACTCCGACGTCGCAATCCTCGTCCGCTGGCTCGCCGCCGTGCACGACATCGGCAAGATCAGTCCCGCGTTCGCCGCCCAGGTCCCGTCGCTGACGCCGCTCATGACGCGGCACGGCCTCGTCGTCCGGAACGGGATAGGCGTGCACCCTCAACGGGCGATCGTCCGTCATGAGCGCGTCGGGGAGGTGACGATCGGCGACTGGCTGCCCGAGGCGCTCGGCTTCGACCCGACGACCGCGGCCCAGCTCGCGTCGATCGTCGGCGCTCACCACGGCGTCCCACCGACCCGCAACGTCCTCAACGAGGTGCGTGGCCGGCCGGTGCTGCGTGGCGTCGGCCCGTGGGAGGACGCCCGCCGCGCAGCTCTGCGCTGGGCCGTTGGGCTGGTCGGCGAGGACGCGCTGCGCCGGTTCGCGACGGCGCGGCTGTCACGGCCCGTGCAGGTGCTGTGCGCGGGCATCGTGATCATGGCCGACTGGATCGCGTCGAACGCCGACCTGTTCACCCTCCAGCCGGCCGACACGATCAGCGACGACCCGTCCCCGCCCGACGCCGACCGGTCGGTCCGGCGCGCAGCCCTGGCCTGGTCGGAACTCGACTTGCCCCGCGGCTGGGACGCACACGCCGTCACAGATCCGGCGACGATGTTCGCGCGGCGGTTCGGTCGCCCGGCCGGATCCGCACGCCCGTCGCAGGTCGCCGCCGTTGAAGCGGCCCTGGACCAGCCGACACCGGGACTCGTGATCGTCGAGGCACCGATGGGCGAGGGTAAGACCGAGGCCGCATTGCTCGCCGCGGAGGCCCTGGCCGCCCGCACGGGAGCCGACGGCTGCTTCGTCGGGCTGCCGACCCGGGCGACGTCGGACGCGATGTTCAGCCGTGTCCTGCG
>NZ_JAHLEK010000024.1:0-204257 GCF_020131375.1 Pseudonocardia sp. ICBG1034 | reverse complement strand
TGTGCTGGTGTCGGTTCTCTCGCACTACATCGGCCGTCGTGGGCGTGCCGGCACGCTGAAGATGGGCAGGACCCCGGGGATCAAGACTGAGGCCACCGTCGCGTCGGACGAGGCGTGCGCGGGTCGGTCACCAGGCGGCTGCCCCGTGGATGCTCGCGGCAGCCGGCGCCGGCTACGTGCTGGTGGGTGTGTGCATCGCCTATCCGATCGCGGCGCCGTCGGCGGGGTGGCCGACCGGCATCGTGACGGCGGCTGTGGGGGCCGGCTCGATCCTGGTCGTTCTCGTCGTCGGAGTCCTCGGCATGGTCCGGGCGAACCGGGCGCGGCGCGCGCTGTCGGCTGAGGCGGCTACGCCCGGTCTGGTCCGGCGTGCTCGCGGTGCTCGCGGGCCAGGCGCAGCGCGGCGTCGCCGGTGATACGCAGGCGGACTCCGCCGCCGGCGCACCGCGGGCAGGCGGTCCAGCAGAGCGGCCCGGCGGGGCTAGCGGCGACCAGGGCGCGGAGGCCGTCGGTGGCGCGGCAGGACCAGCACGCGACGGCGACCGGGCACGGGGCGGTGCTCATGACGGCACGGTGTCGGGGCACAGCCGTGCGTTGGCGTGGTGCATCAGGGTGATCGTGTCGAAGTCGTCGAGGCCGCCCCATCGGGACTTGAGCTGGTCGATCTGCTGGGCCTCGTGCAGGCCGTCGGTGTTCATGTCGCAGACGGCGAGGCCGATCTGCAGGAGGGCGTCGTCGGTCCAGATCCCGCGCCCGTAGAGGTCGGTGCCGGCGTTCTGGGTGAAGGCGGCCACCTGCAGCGGGTCGGGGTTGTCGGCGCCGGCCGGCGCGACGAGCAGCATCGTCAGGACGGTGATGGTGGCGGTGACGACCGTGGCGAGCACGGCGGTGAGCAGGACCCACGGCCAGACGCGACGGGCGGGCGGCGCCCACTGCTGGAACTGGTGCTGCGGGTAGGGCGGCTGCGGGTTCATCGTCTGGGCTCAGCTCTGCTCGGTGTAGACGTGCTGGCGGTCGTCGGAGCCGTAGATGTCCAGGCTGGCGAACTGGCCCTGGGGGATGTTGAAGGTCTGGACGCCGCGGTAGGTCTTGCCGGGCTGGGTGCTGTAGCCCTCGGGCAGTTCCTCGCCACAGGAGGGGGCGATGATGCCGGCGTTGTCGTGGGTGATGCCGCCGGTGTCGGTCCACTGGGTGCGCATGAAGATGTGGTCCTGGCCGGGCACGTACAGGTCCGAGGTCTTCAGGGTGATGTCCATGCGCAGGTAGCCCTCGCACCAGTCGACGCCGTTGACGGTCCAGGTGGCGGTGTCCTGGCCGCCGTAGTTCAGGACGTTCGGCGCGCCGATCGCGATCGGGGACGGCGCGACCGGGGCGATCGCGGTCTCGGCGGCCGGGTCCGTGCCGGTGCCGGGCAGGGGCGCGAAGGCATTGCTGGTGTCGGTGCCGAGGACGTCGCAGTAGCCGCGGGTGATTTCCACAAAGCTGGCGTACTGGGGGGTGGCGTCGGACTCCGCGGTGTTGACGGTGTCCAGCGCCCCGGGGATGGAGCACATCATGCGGCCGGTGCCGATGATCTGCTGGTCGGAGGCGCCGGAGTTCTCCTGCTCGCTCATGGCGTCGCGGATCTCGCCGACGTAGCCATCGGTGGTGTGGGGGGTGGAGCAGGCGACGCCGGCTCCGGCGGCGAGGGTGACGCCGACGACAAGGCTGGCGAGGGTGCGGGTGAGGGTGTTCATGGCGCCTCCCGACGAGTTGACGAGGTGGTGTCGCCGAGCATGTCGATAGGCCAGATGCCGCGTTAACGGCAACTGAGTGGAGTCATCTGTTCTGAGTAGTTGGCGGGGTCTAGTTGGCCGGGATGCCCGGCGTGTGCTCGTGATCGAGCCCTGGTGGTTCCGAGCGACTCATCGACGGTTACGTGGCCGGTGATCTGAGCCGCGGCCCGGACAGAACCATCACCCGGGTCTCGCATTCCACCCTGGTCGACGGGAAGACCCGGATGGAGCTGCGGTTCGTCGTCGCTGACGAGAACGGCATCTCCGACTTCGCCGAGATCGAGATCCTCAGCCTGTGGCCGGAGCAGGCCTACCGCGACGCGTTGGCCGACGCCGGATGCTCGGTGCGCTACGTACCGGGCGGGCCGACCGGGCGCGGCCTGTTCGTAGGTGTGCGGAGCTGACGCCCTGGGAGCCCTCGGACAAGCCCGGGATGCTCGCGAGCACGGGCCCGCGGAGCCGTAGCGGTGCAGCGTGCTGGATGAGCGAGAGCCACGCGGAAGCAGACCGCTCCACGGTGTTGCGTCTCATCGGCCAAGTGCCGTCGACGTAGACCTGTGCGGGACTATCCGCTGAACTGGGCGGGCTGTGGCCGCGTCGTCGGCGCGGCCTTCTCCGGCGCGGACAGTGAGTTGCTCGAGTCGTGGTCGCGGTAGGCCTCGACGACCTCGGCAGGAATACGACCCCGTTCGGAGACGGCGTATCCGTTCTCTCGCGCCCACACACGCACCGCTTGGTTGTGGCGCCGAGCCTCGGTCGAGCCCGCCCCCGCGGCAGTCTCGCGACGGCGTACGCGCCGGCTGCCTCCTGCGGTTCGCGCGGCGGAAACGAACGGGGCGAGCTTGTCCCGGAGCGTCGCTGCGTTGGCCATATTGAGGTCGATCTCGAACTGCTTCCCGTCGAGGGCGAAAGCGATGGTCTCATCAGCGGCCGCGCCGTCGAGGTCATCGATCAGCTGTACCGTTTCAACTCGCGCCACTGTGTCACCCTCTACCGTATTGATACTTGCCGCCAAGGGTAGTGCATGCTCTACGGGAGACATGCCTTCCCCCGGATTAGCGATACTGCGGGCCAGCGTTGTCGTGATGGCCCGGGCGGTGGCGCTTCCCGGATGATAGGCGAGGTAGGTGGCCAGGATCCGCAGGGCGGTAAGTGCCTCGTTCTCCCGCTCGACCCACTCGCTCCGGCGGGCGCCGCATGCGTTGCGGAACGCTAATTGAAGCTCACGGGACAGGGCGGTTCCTGCCACGATGACGGGGTCTGACATCACGGTCCTCTCGCACAGCACCGGGGATAAGGCTCAGTGTGCGGCAGGGGGCCGACAATTCTGTACGCACCAAGTCAGGCGCGGTGGACAAACTGACAGGAACGCGTTGTCAACTCGGCATAAGTGGCACGGCCCCTCGAGAGTCGGACCGAGGTCGAGGCGGAGGCGCTGCTCAGCTGTCGGTGGATGCCGGCCGTGACTGGGGTGGCTGACGGAGTGGCCTGATGAGGCGGGCGAGCATGGTGTGCAGGGCGGTGGTGTCACCGGCCAGCGAGAGCGCAGACGCGCGGTTGTTCTCGGCGGGGTCCATCGCGGTCCAGCGCAGCTCGTAGCCGGCGTCGTGGGCGAGCTGGGCCAGGAACGCCCGCTGGGTGCGCCCGTTGCCCTCCCGGAACGGGTGCAGGGCGTTGATGTCGCCCAGCAGCTCGGCCAGGCCGGTGACGAAGCCGTCGAGGTCACGCCCGCGCAGCACCTGCTCGGAGTGGAGGCGGTCAAAGATGTCGGCGGCGAAGGTCTCGAGGTGCTGAGGGAGGCAGAACAGCTGTCCCTTGCCGATGGACACGGTGCGCAGCTGACCGGCCCAGTCGTAGAGGTCGCTGAAGATGTGGTGGTGGAAGTCCTGCAGGTGGTCCAGGTCGTAACGTCCGGGCAGCGGCGCCTGGCGCAGCTCGATCAGGCGTAGCGCGGTGAGCTCGGCCTCGGCCTGGGCGAGTTCTCCCGGATCGGTGATCCCCAGCCGGTTCCGCAGAACGCCGGTGGCGAGGTCGAGGTAGGGGTCCGGGCCGGTCAACGGCGGTAGCGGGCCAGGACACGCTCACGAGCCTCGCCGGTGCTCAACGAGCCGGCAGCGACACCGTCGAGCAACGCCAGACCCTCCGCGCTCGGCTCCAGGCCCTCGGCGCGGACCGAGGCGAGTGCCTCGTCGACATCGGCGCGGCGCTGCGCGGCCCCAATGAGCTGTTCGTAGCGCGCCACCGACATCACCACCGCCTCGGGCTTGCGATGAGCACCGACGAACACCGGCTCGGCCTCGGGCTCCTGCACCCGCTTCAACGTCGCCGCCAACGCCGTACGGAACTCACGAAATGACAACACCTCGGGCACCCACACACCGCCCAGCGTACCCGGACGCGTACACACTCGAGTACGCGACGCGGACTTGTTGAGGCCAGTGCAAGGCACACCTGCTTCGTCGCGGTCGCAGAAACATCCGCGTCACGACGTGGTGGACGCGATCCGGCGCGGCCGCACCGTCGGGGTCCCGCGCACTGTGCCCTACGCCGATCTGGACTCCGGCCGTGTAAGCGCATCGATCAGCAGGTCGGCAGATCAAGCATCAGAGAAGCCACCGACAGGTAGAACGGTGCGGGCACCGGCGGGCGACGCAGCCGGGCGACCCGCCCGAGCATCAGGCGGGGCCACCGCGGGGCGTCCCGGACGCCCGTCAGCAGCACCGTGACGCAATCGGGGGCGGCAGGATCGAACGCGAGCCCCGGTCCGTAGGTTCCGCGGGCCATCCAGACGGGAGTACCCGGCGCGTCGGTGTCGAGGAACCGCCTCGGTCGCGACCAGTCCGCGCGCTCGGCGCTGGGACGCGCCGCCGTGCTCCACCAGAGGCCCTGCGGCGGGAAACCGCCCGTGTCGTGCAGGTCGGACCCTCGTGCCAGCAGCATCACCCACCCGTCGCCGCGCGGCGCGATCGCGATGTCGAAGAAGCCCTCGTCCGGCCCGGCGAACACACGCGGCGGTGTCCAACCGGTCAGGCCGTCCTCGCTCTCGACGCATTGAAGCTCGTAGTCGGGGTGCTCGCCGGGACCGATCTCGTGCGGGTTGGCCTGGTACCACATCCGGTAGCGACCCCCGGAATGAACGACGCGCGGTTCGAGCACGCTCCACCTCGGGGCGCTGCCCTCCAGCACCGGCGCTCCGCGCCGCTGCCACTGGCCGTCGACGTGCTCCAACACGCCGATCGCGTACCTGCTCCCGGGCCCGTAGAGCTTGGCGTTCGCCCGGCCCGAGTAATAGATCCGAGCGCCGTTGCCCGCAGCCGGCGGGACGTAGCTCGGGGTGTGCATGCCGGCAGCGTCCCAACTGCCCTTCGGCGGGTCGGCGGCCAGCGGTCGGGCCCGGCCCCGAGGGTCGCGGTCGAGCCGCCATGGACCGCCGGGGCCGGTCGCCTCGTCGACCAGGTGCGCGCGGAACAGGCGGTTGCGGAACGTGGTGGTGAAGCCGCCGACGAACAGGGTCCACCGGTCCTCGACGAGGTGGACGTTCGGGTCACCGACACCGAGAAGCCCTCGCGGCATCGGACCGTCAAGCATGTCCCACAGCACAATCGGCGTGGGGCTGCCCTGGGAGCGCCACAGGTCGGGCTGGTCGGCGTTCATGGGTGCGACCTCCTGGCTGGAGACGCGCGATAGCGCGCTGACTCCCCTGCGGATCAGGTAGGTCGGTCTCCAGAAGCTACCGCGGTGTCCGGTTCGGCAGCAACCGGCTCACACGATGCCTACGTTCCACGCCAGCCTGGACGACGCCGTCGATGGGACGTCGCGGCCGGCGGCCTGATCGCGACCGAGGCCGGCGCTGTGCGCACACTCCTGCGCACGGGACCACCACCGCGGGCGCGGGGACGACTCCGTCTGCGCCTGCTGCGCCGCCTGCAGGGCGGGACCACCACCGCGGGCGCGGGGACGACCTCACCCGGCGACCGCCGAGCTCGACCTGGAGGGACCACCCCCGCGGGCGCGGGGACGACTGGTCGGTCGGGTTCGACAGGTCCAGGGTGACGGGACCACCCCCGCGGGCGCGGGGACGACGGCGGCGACCACATCGCCCGCTACGTCGCGCGGGGGCCACCCCCGCGGGCGCAGGGACGACCACCACGATCGAGCCGAGCGGGGTGCGCATGACGGGACCACCCCCGCGGGCGCGGGGACGACTCCGCGTGGGGGCCACCGATCCTGTCGATCGTGGGACCACCCCCGCGGGCGCGGGGATGACGCGATGGCCTCGACCAGGCGCGGACGGACCTCGGGACCACCCCCGCGGGCGCGGGGACGACGGCACCACCACGACGTGGCCCTGGTAGACCCCGGGACCACCCCCCGCGGGCGCGGGGACGACAACGCCGCGGCGCCGGCCCGGCAGACGTTCGTGGGACCACCCCCGCGGGCGCGGGGACGACCTCCCGCCCAGGTGAAGACCGACCTCGCACTGGGGACCACCCCCGCGGGCGCGGGGACGACAACGCGTCACGCACCGGGACCGGGTCGGTCCAGGGACCACCCCCGCGGACGCGGGGACGACCGAGTAGCGCTCGAGCTTCACCAACAGCCCCGGGGACCACCCCCGCGGGCGCGGGGACGACCTGGTCACCGGGCAGTGCTCGTTCGGCGCGACGGGACCACCCCCGCGGGCGCGGGGACGACTCGTCCACGGCGTCGTCGATCTACGCGGTCAAGGGACCACCCCCGCGGGCGCGGGGACGACCCCGCGTTCCAGGCCGAGCGCGGCGGCATCCAGGGACCACCCCCGCGGGCGCGGGGACGACTGCGTCAACAGATGCGCCAACGTGTCCAGCCGGGGACCACCCCCGCGGGCGCGGGGACGACGAGGACGGCGGTCTGCCCGGCGGCGAGGGTCCGGGACCACCCCCGCGGGCGCGGGGACGACAACGTCTGATGGCGGGCGAGGCTGTTGGCCGGGGGACCACCCCCGCGGGCGCGGGGACGACGCACCCACCCCCGCACCTCCGAGCGCGCAGAAGGGACCACCCCCGCGGGCGCGGGGACGACGACAGGTGTTCCGCGGACAGCTCTGCCGCCACGGGACCACCCCCGCGGGCGCGGGGACGACTTGGCCAGCTACCGCTTAGCGCAACACCCCTAGGGACCACCCCCGCGGGCGCGGGGACGACCCCGGGGCCGGGACGGAGCTGCGGACGTCGTGGACCACCCCCGCGGGCGCGGGGACGACACTCTCTGACCAGCGACTTTATACCTCCCGGCACCCGATCCCATTCGACTTGGCGCTCGCCACCACCCGGACGCAGCCGACCGTAAGTAACGCAACGCCCATTCAGTACGACTCCGCCGGTACCGCAGTGACGAGGAGTAAGTGTGTGGTGACCGCAGTCGACCCTTGGCTGTCCTCCTGGGGGAAGTCGATCACCGATGAGAACGACCGTACGACCGTGGTTGAGTGGCTGCCCCTGCACGTCCACCTCGCCGATGCTGCGGCCGTCGCCGATCTCCTGGTTCACCGGTGGGTCTCGCCCCTGGTCCTCGACCGCATCGCGGCCGATCTCGACGGCGACCACTCCGACGTCGCAATCCTCGTCCGCTGGCTCGCCGCCGTGCACGACATCGGCAAGATCAGTCCCGCGTTCGCCGCCCAGGTCCCGTCGCTGACGCCGCTCATGACGCGGCACGGCCTCGTCGTCCGGAACGGGATAGGCGTGCACCCTCAACGGGCGATCGTCCGTCATGAGCGCGTCGGGGAGGTGACGATCGGCGACTGGCTGCCCGAGGCGCTCGGCTTCGACCCGACGACCGCGGCCCAGCTCGCGTCGATCGTCGGCG
Organism: Pseudonocardia sp. ICBG1034; assembly: GCF_020131375.1. Taxonomy (NCBI): domain Bacteria; kingdom Bacillati; phylum Actinomycetota; class Actinomycetes; order Pseudonocardiales; family Pseudonocardiaceae; genus Pseudonocardia; species Pseudonocardia sp. ICBG1034. The sequence goes on along the minus strand of NZ_JAHLEK010000024.1, from coordinate 196,635 downwards.
CTCACCACGGCGTCCCACCGACCCGCAACGTCCTCAACGAGGTGCGTGGCCGGCCGGTGCTGCGTGGCGTCGGCCCGTGGGAGGACGCCCGCCGCGCAGCTCTGCGCTGGGCCGTTGGGCTGGTCGGCGAGGACGCGCTGCGCCGGTTCGCGACGGCGCGGCTGTCACGGCCCGTGCAGGTGCTGTGCGCGGGCATCGTGATCATGGCCGACTGGATCGCGTCGAACGCCGACCTGTTCACCCTCCAGCCGGCCGACACGATCAGCGACGACCCGTCCCCGCCCGACGCCGACCGGTCGGTCCGGCGCGCAGCCCTGGCCTGGTCGGAACTCGACTTGCCCCGCGGCTGGGACGCACACGCCGTCACAGATCCGGCGACGATGTTCGCGCGGCGGTTCGGTCGCCCGGCCGGATCCGCACGCCCGTCGCAGGTCGCCGCCGTTGAAGCGGCCCTGGACCAGCCGACACCGGGACTCGTGATCGTCGAGGCACCGATGGGCGAGGGTAAGACCGAGGCCGCATTGCTCGCCGCGGAGGCCCTGGCCGCCCGCACGGGAGCCGACGGCTGCTTCGTCGGGCTGCCGACCCGGGCGACGTCGGACGCGATGTTCAGCCGTGTCCTGCGCTGGATGCGATCGCTTCCTGGCATGCCCGCTGACGTCGCGGTGATGCTCGCCCACAGCACCAACGCACTCAACGACGAGTTCCGCGACCTCGGCCGGGGACGCCTGGTCGCAGCGGACGGCGACGGCTGCGGGCACGACCGCGAGGTCGGCGTCGCCCACCACTGGCTGCGCGGTCGCAAGCGGGGCGCGCTCGCCCAGTTCGTGATCGGCACCGTCGACCAGGTGCTGTTCACCGCGCTGCGCAGCCGGCACCTCATGCTGCGCCACCTCGCGATGGCCGGGAAGGTCGTGATCGTCGACGAGGTGCACGCCTACGACGTGTACATGTCCCGCTACCTCGACCGGACCCTCCACTGGCTCGGCGCCTACGGCACCCCGGTCGTGCTGCTGTCGGCGACGCTGCCCGCCGCTCGCCGGGCCGAGTTGATCCGGGCGTACGAGTCCGGTTCGCGGCCATCGCTCCCGACGATCGTTCCCGACGGGCCCGGCTACCCGCTGATCTCCGCGACCGGTCTGCCCGCCCGCGTCGTGCCCGCCGGGTCGGCGGCGCGGACGGTGCACGTGGAGCACCTGCACTCCACCGACACTGGCGACGACCTGGACTCCCTCGTGACGGCGCTGCGCGAGGCCCTGGTCGACGGCGGCTGCGCGGTCGTCATCCGCAACACGGTCGCCCGCGTCCAGGACACCGCGGACCGGCTCGCGGCCGAGTTCGGCGACGACGACGTGACCGTCGCGCACTCCCGCTTCCTCGCCGTCGACCGATCACGGCTCGACGGGGACCTGATCCGCCGATTCGGTCCGCCGGGTGCCACGACGGACCGCCCGACCCGGCACGTCGTCGTCGCCTCCCAGGTGGTGGAGCAGAGCCTCGACGTCGACTTCGACGTGCTCGTCACTGACCTCGCCCCCGTCGACCTCGTGCTGCAGCGGCTCGGGCGGCTGCACCGCCACGACCGTGAGCGTCCGGAGCGGCTGCGGGAGCCGCGGGTCCTGCTGACCGGCGTCGACGACTGGGCGGCCGCTCCGGTCCGCGCGGTCGCCGGGTCGCGACGGGTGTACGGCGAGTACCCACTACTGCGCAGCGCCGCGCTGCTCACCGACCTGAAGACCATCACCGTCCCGGACGACATCGCGCCGCTCGTGCAAGCCGCCTACGGTGCCGAGGAGGTCGGGCCGGACGGCTGGCACGGGGCGATGGAGGCAGCCCGGACGAAGCTGGACGCCGAGATCTCCCGGCGGGAGGAGCGGGCCGGCACGTTCCTGCTCGGCGAGACAGGTGGCGACGGAGGCAATCTCGATGACTGGCTGCAGGTCCAGGTCGGCGACGCCGAGACCGACCGCGACACCCGGTTCACCGGCCAGGTCCGCGACGGCGCCGAGACCCTGGAGTGCCTCGTCGTGCAGAGCGACGGTGCCGGAGGGCTGCTCGTCCCGGTCTGGGTCCCCGACGGCGGCACCCAGATCCCGCTCGACGACCGCGTCCCCGACCGTCTCGCCCGCCGGATCGCCGCCTGCGCACTCCGGCTGCCGGTCGGGATGAGCCAGCTCAACGCCGTCGGCGACGGTGTCGTGGCTGCCCTGGAGCACAACCACTTCCCGAGCTTCCACCAGGCGCCGCTGCTGAAGGGGCAGCTCGTGCTGGTGCTCGACGAACATCGGGCCGCCGAGCTGCACCACGGCGCCGCCCACTTCCGGATCGTCTACGACCTCGCCCGTGGCCTGCTCGTGGAACGCCTCGATCCCTGACCCGATCCCGCTGCCGGACGGAGACCCGTGCCCGACCCCGCACCACCGTCGTTCCCCCTCACCCACTCCCCCTGGATCCCCGCCCGCCGTGTCGACGACGGCACCGTCGTCGAGCTCGGCATCCTGCGCACCCTCGGCACCGCGCACGAGCTGGCCGGCCTGTCCGCCGATCTCCCGACGCAGAACGCGGCGCTGACCCGGCTGCTTCTCGCCGTCCTGCACGGGGCACTCGGCCCCGCGGACCAGGCGGCGTGGCAAGCGTTGTGGGACGCCGACGAGCTCCCCGTCACCGAGCTCGCCTCCTACCTGGACAGGCACGCCGCGCGGTTCGACCTGTTCCACCCCGAGACGCCGTTCCTGCAGGTCGCCGACCTGCGCACGGCGAAGGGCGAGGCGTCGGAGCTGAGCAAGCTGATCGCGGACGTCCCGAACGGCGTTCCGGTCTTCACCACCCGCTTCGGCGGAGAGCTGTCGCTGAGCTTCGCCGAGGCGGCGCGCTGGCTGGTGCACTGCATGGCCTTCGACCCGAGTGGGATCAAGTCCGGGGCCGCCGGCGACGACCGGGTCAAGAACGGCAAGGGCTACCCGATCGGCGTCGCCTGGACCGGGCAGATCGGCGTCGTCCTGCTGGAGGGGCGGACGCTGAAGGAGACGCTGCTGCTCAACCTGCTCCCGGCCGACGACGAGCGTTTCCGCCGCGATCTCGCGGTCGACCTGCCGACCTGGGAGCGTCCGCCCGTGACCGCGGCCGCGGAGATGCCGGAGGGGCGCCCGCCGACCGGACCGGTCGACCTCTACACCTGGCCGAGCCGCCGGATCCGGCTGTTCCCCGACGGCGACCGGGTCGCCCGGGTACTCATCGCGAACGGGGAGAAGATCACCCCGCAGGACCGGTTCACCGTCGAGCCGCACTCAGGGTGGCGGCACAGCGAGAACCAGGACCGCATCCTCAAGCGGTCCCCGGTCTACATGCCGCGCGGGCACGACCCGGACCGGGCGGTGTGGCGCGGGCTGCAAGCGCTGCTCCCGGCCGCCCCCGAGCCGGAGACCCCGAAGAAGGGCCCGCAGCGTTTCCTCTCCCCCGGGATCGTGCACCGGCTCGCCGACCTCGTCGGCGACGTCCTTCCCTTCGACCACTGGGTCCGGTTCCGGACGATCGGGATGGTCTACGGCTCGAACGAATCCGTCGTCGACGACGTGGTCGACGACGTCATCGACCTCCAGGCGGTCCTGGCCCGGCACGATGCGGTCGCGCTCGCGAGGACGGCCACCGACTGCGTCGTCGCCGCGGAGAGGGCCTGCTTCGCGCTCGGCGGTCTGGCGGGCGACCTCGCCGTCGCCGCCGGGGGGATCGCGGACGGACCGCGTGGCCGGGCCCGGGAGGCGGCGTTCGCGCGGCTGGACCGTCCGTTCCGAGACTGGTTACGGACGCTGGGCCCGGACACCGACGGCTACGCCGAGGAGATCGCCTGGCACCGCGAGGTACGGGGGATCGTGACCGATTCCGCCGCGGACCTGCTGCGCGACATCCCACCCGCCTGCTGGGCCGGGCGAACCGACAGCCGCGGCAACCTGCTGACCGCCGCGCACGCTGAGGCCCGTTTCCGGAAGAACCTGGGCGCCGCCGTCCCGCTGGCGTTCGTCGACGCCGACACCGCGGCCTGACCGGAGGACACGATCATGACCACCACCGAGGCCGACGCCACGAAGCTGGGTGTCGCGGGCCGGTTCGTCGACGGAAAGGTCCACGACCTGCAGCGACGGCTGTTGTCCGACAACTATCGGGATCCGGCCGCGGTCGCTGCGCTCGCCCGGCTGCGTCGCGGCGCCGGCAAGCGGCCGGGCGAGGTGCTCGACGTCCTGGAGTACACCGTCTCCGACACGTTCTTCACCCACGGTGAGACGGCGGCGACCCACCAGGAGAACGCCGCGCACCTCGCCGTCACCCTCTACGCCCTGCACCAGCAGTCACGTGCGGAGCGGATGTACCGGCGTGGCGCCGACCTCGGCACCGCCCTGCGCCTGCTGAACTCCGGTCCGGTCCCGGACCCGATCCTGCGGCGGTTCCGGATGCTCGGCACCGCCGACTCCTTCGACGAGCTGAGCCACCATCTGCGCGGCGTCGTCCAGCTCCTGCGGGCGGGTTCGCGGCCGCTGGACTACGGCCTGCTCGCCGACCAGCTCGTCGCCTGGCAGGACGGCCGCCGCTCCCGGGTCCAGCTCGCCTGGGCCCGCGGCTTCCACCGCACCCGTCGCACCGAACGTGGCGACACCACCCCCGACCCCGACTCCCCTGCCACCTGAGCCGAGAGGCACCGTCATGCCCCGCAGCATCCTCGACGTCCACGTCCTGCAGACCGTCCCGCCGAGCAACCTCAACCGTGACGACACCGGTTCCCCCAAGACTGCCCGCTTCGGTGGCGTCACCCGGTCCCGGGTGTCGAGCCAGGCGTGGAAGCGCGCAACCCGCACAGCGTTCCGCGGAACGCTGGACGACACCGAGCTGGGTGTGCGCAGCAAGCGGCTCGCCGAGCTGATCGGGGAGCGGATCGTCGGCCTGGACGAGTCGCTGGAGGACTCTGCGCACGACCTCGCAGTGAAGGCGGTCGAGGCGATCGGCATCAAGATCGCACCGCCGAAGAACCGCAAGACCGACCCCGCCGAGTCCGGCTACCTCGTCTTCCTCAGCCACCACCAGATCACCGCCCTCGCCGAGCTGGCGATCGAGTCCGCGCGCACCGGCGCCCCGGTCGACAGGAAGATCGCGAAGGCGAGGGCGAAGGCCGACCACTCCGTCGACGTCGCCCTGTTCGGCCGCATGATCGCCGACGACGCCGACCTCAACGTCGACGCCGCCGCCCAGGTCGCGCACGCGATCTCCGTGCACGCCGTCGCCAACGAGTACGACTATTTCACCGCCGTCGACGACCACAAGAACGCCGACGCCGAGGAGGACGCGGGCGCAGGGATGATCGGCACCGTCGAGTTCAACTCGGCGACCCTGTACCGGTACGCGACCGTGGACGTCGACCGGCTGCGCGACAACCTCGGCGACGACAAGGCCACCCGCCGCGCCGTCGAGGCGTTCCTGCGCGCGTTCGTCACCAGCATGCCGACCGGCAAGCAGAACACCTTCGCCAACCGCACCCTCCCCGACGCCGTGCTGGTCGTGCTGCGCGACAGCCAGCCGATCAACCTGGTGGGAGCCTTCGAGGAACCCGTCGGCGATGACGGCCGCGTCCCGACCGCGATCACCCGGCTCGCCACCCACGCGGCCGAGCTGCACAAGGCTTACGACGAGGCCCCCGTCGCCGCGTGGGTCTCCGGACCCGGCAGCCGGGTCGACCCGCTGGAGGCGTTCGCGACCCGCAGCGATCTGGCGGCCACCGTCACCGCGGTCGGCGACACCGTCGACGCGCGGCTGTCGTGACCGCCCTGCTCCTGCGGCTCGCCGGGCCGCTCCAGTCCTGGGGCACCAGCAGCCGGTTCACCCGTCGCGCCACCGACCGCACCCCCAGCAAGAGCGGGATCGTCGGCCTGCTCGCCGCCGCTCAGGGCCGCCGGCGCACCGACCCGCTCGAAGAGCTGCTGTCACTGCGGTTCGCCGTGCGCACCGAGCAGCCCGGCCGGATCGAACGCGACTTGCAGACCGCGGGTCGCCCCGGCGAACGCACGCCCGTCTCGATCAGTACCCGGCACTACTTGGCCGACGCGGTGTTCCTCGCCGCCATCGAGGGCGACACGAACCTGCTGGAGGGCCTCGACGGAGCGCTGCGACGCCCGTACTTCCCGCTGTTCCTCGGCCGGCGGTCCTGTCCCCCGGCCGGACCGATCGCACTCGGCCTGCGCGACGGCGACGTGGTGACGGCACTGCGGGCCGAGCCGTGGCGGGCGTCCCCCTGGTTCCAGGCAGCACACCTCGCCCCGTCGGCGGACCTGGAGCTCGTCGCGGACTGCACGCCCGACACCGCAGGCGCCGAACTCGTCCGCGACGAGCCCGTCGAGCACGGCTTCGACCCCCACCACCGTCAGTGGGAGTGGCGGTCGGTGCTGCGCCACGACCCCGTCACCGTGGCCAACCCCCGGTTCGACGACGAGGCCGCGCGCCGTCGTCGCCGTGACGAGCACGCACCGCTGGAGGCGTTGTGGTGATGCACCTGACCCGCTTCGAGATCAATCCGCAGCGCCGCGCCGCGCGGTCGATGCTCGCCTCCCCGCAGCGGCTGCATGCCGGCGTCATGGCCGCGTTCCCCGAGTCCCGGCGCGACGACGGCGCGGGTCGCGTGCTGTGGCGGCTCGACCCGGGCGAGCACGACGCCGTGCTCTACGTCGTGAGCCCCGACAAGCCGGACCTGACCCACCTCGTCGAGCAGATCGGGCGGCCCACCTACGGTTGGCAGACCCGCGACTACGGCCCGTTCCTGGACAGGCTCACCTCCGGTGACCGCTGGGCGTTCCGGCTGCGCGCCAACCCCGTGCACAACGTCCGACCCGAGGGCGGCGGACGCGGGAAACGGCACGGGCACGTGACCGCCACCCAGCAGTCGGAATGGTTCCGACGGCAGGCGGAACGGCGCGGCTTCGCCGTCCCCGAGACCACGACGGGCGTCGACGACGCCGTGCTCAGGGACCGTCGCACGCTGCGGTTCGACCGCGGTAACCGGCAGGTCACGCTGTCGACGGCGCTGTTCGAGGGCACGCTCGTCGTTACCGACCCGGGGGCACTGCGCGCGTCGCTGACGGACGGCATCGGCCCCGCCAAGGGGTACGGCTGCGGGCTGATGACTCTCGCCGTCCCCCGATGAAGGAGATTCCCGGGTCGAAACCGGTCCCGCTCGGACAGCTCGTCCGGGCCCAGGACCGACTGACGTTCGTCTACCTCGAGCACTGCGTCGTGCACCGGGATGCGAACGCGATCACCGCCCGGGACCGCAAGGGCACCGTGCACATCCCGGCCGCCGCACTCGGCGCACTGCTGCTCGGCCCGGGGACGACGGTCAGCCAGCAGGCGATGGTGCTGCTCGCCGAGAGCGGATCGACCGCGGTCTGGGTGGGCGAGCAGGGCGTGCGCTACTACGCGCACGGCCGCTCGCTCGCCCGGTCGTCGCGTCTGCTGGAGTCACAGGCGGCGCTGGTGTCCAACCAGCGCTCGCGGCTGCGGGTGGCCCGGGAGATGTACGCGATGCGGTTCCCGGGCGAAGACGTGTCCGGGCTGACCATGCAGCAGCTCCGCGGCCGGGAGGGCGCGCGGGTCCGGCGGATCTACCGGGAGAACGCCGAACGCACCGGCGTCGAGTGGACGCGGAGGGACTACAAGACCGACGACTTCGCCGGCGGAAGTCCCGTGAACCAGGCGCTCTCCGCCGCGAACACCAGCTTGTACGGCGTCGTCCACGCGGTGATCGTCGCTCTCGGTTGTGCACCCGGTCTCGGTTTCGTCCACACCGGACACGTCCTGTCGTTCGTGTTCGACGTCGCCGACCTCTACAAGGCCGACATCGCCATCCCGGTCGCGTTCGACGTCGCCGCCGCCGACGTCGACGACATCCCCGGCGAGGCCCGCCGCGCCGTCCGCGACCGGCTGCGGGACAGCTCCTTCCTCGACAACTGCGTGCGCGACGTCAAGGCGCTGCTCTCCCCTCCCGAGGACGACGCGCAGGACGACGGCGATCTCGACGCCGACGTCGTCATGCTCTGGGACGGGAACGGCCGAGCTGTCGCTTCCGGCACGTCCTACGACGGCGGGGTCTACCTCGACCCGACCGACGAGTACCCGCACTTCGAGGACGACGAATGATCGTCATCGTCGTGTCCGCGTGCCCGGCCGGGCTGCGCGGGCATCTCACCCGGTGGCTGCTGGAGATCTCGGCCGGGGTGTTCGTCGGGAAGGTCACCACGCGAGTCCGGGAACTGCTCTGGCTCCGCACCGTCGACATGGTCAAGACCGGCCGGGCGATCATGGTCTTCTCCGCCGACAACGAGCAGGGCCTCGACTTTCGGACCCATAAGCACGACTGGATTCCCACCGAGATCGAAGGCATCACACTGATGCTGCGGCCGAACCCGGGAGGTGAGGATCAACGATCTCCCAGTACCTCGGACCGGAGCGCGGGGTGGAGCAGCGCCGGCCGTCGACGCCGGTTCCGGGGTCGTTGAGCGAGCGTTCCCGTAACTGGGGCCCCAGAGGCCGGTTGTCGCGAAGTCGATGCAGAATTGGCTTCGGTTCGTCCGTCGTTGCTGGTCAGCAAGTGTCGTCCCCGCGCTAGCGGGGGTGGTCCCGAGAGGTGACCTCCGGTGACCACCAGCACCGCGTCGTCCCCGCGCTAGCGGGGGTGGTCCCGACGAGCCCGAGGCCGCGCAGGGCGGCGGGCCGTCGTCCCCGCGCTAGCGGGGGTGGTCCCTGAGCCTGTCCCACCTGAGCTAGCAAGAACCCGTCGTCCCCGCGCTAGCGGGGGTGGTCCTACTGGGCGCGCGTGGTGGACGTGCAGGTCATCGTCGTCCCCGCGCTAGCGGGGGTGGTCCCGTCCGATCCCACGACCGGAACATGGTGTTGCGGTCGTCCCCGCGCTAGCGGGGGTGGTCCCTTGTTGAACCCCTCGTGCCGGCCGGAGGCGACGTCGTCCCCGCGCTAGCGGGGGTGGTCCCCCGGCCGACCCGCACCTGTGCCGGCAGCTCCGGTCGTCCCCGCGCTAGCGGGGGTGGTCCCCGCGTGGGAGCCGATCCTGGTCTGTCGCCGCGTCGTCCCCGCGCTAGCGGGGGTGGTCCCGTTGAGAGGGGCCCCGGCTTGTGGCCCGCACAGTCGTCCCCGCGCTAGCGGGGGTGGTCCTTGTAGCCCCGCCCAACTCAGCGACGCCCTGCGCGTCGTCCCCGCGCTAGCGGGGGTGGTCCCGCGCCGGAGGGCGAGTCCCGCCTGGTGACCGGGTCGTCCCCGCGCTAGCGGGGGTGGTCCCGCGGACACCCCGAAGTCGTGGGCGACCGCCCGGTCGTCCCCGCGCTAGCGGGGGTGGTCCCGACACCGTGCTCATCAACATCCAGGCCAACGCGTCGTCCCCGCGCTAGCGGGGGTGGTCCCGCACCGTAGGTCCGGCCGAGCCCGGCGTCGGGGTCGTCCCCGCGCTAGCGGGGGTGGTCCCAAGGCCATCTCTGAGGGCAAGGTCAACCCCCTGTCGTCCCCGCGCTAGCGGGGGTGGTCCCTGCAGGTGTCCGCCGCCACCCCCGGCGAGGTCGTCGTCCCCGCGCTAGCGGGGGTGGTCCCGGGTCGGACCACCAGCGGATCACCTGGCACCTGTAGTCCCCGCGCTAGCGGGGGTGGTCCCTGCGGGTGAGCCGCAAAACCGGTGAAGTCGTAGTCGTCCCCGCGCTAGCGGGGGTGGTCCCCCCGCTACCGCGACCTGACAGCCCTACCGGACGTCGTCCCCGCGCTAGCGGGGGTGGTCCCGATGCGTACTCATCTACCCGCATCGGGCCGAAGTCGTCCCCGCGCTAGCGGGGGTGGTCCCGCTGCGGGGGGTATTGCGAGGCGACCGGTCGGGTCGTCCCCGCGCTAGCGGGGGTGGTCCCGCTGGGCACGGCGCCGGACGCAGGCTGCTCGAGTCGTCCCCGCGCTAGTGGGGGTGGTCCCGCGTCCTGGGCCAGCGCGGCGCCGATCAGCACGTCGTCCCCGCGCTAGCGGGGGTGGTCCCGTCTTCACCCCGGCGACGGACTCGGCACCCGTGTCGTCCCCGCGCTAGCGGGGGTGGTCCCTCCGGCTGTCCGAGACCCACCGGTCGAGCAGCGTCGTCCCCGCGCTAGCGGGGGTGGTCCCCATCCGCGGCCCTCGGCGCGGTCGACGCCGTGGTCGTCCCCGCGCTAGCGGGGGTGGTCCCGGCACCGTCCTCCCGAACCACCTCACCGCCGCGTCGTCCCCGCGCTAGCGGGGGTGGTCCCGGCGCCGACTGTTCCGGCTACCAGTCGATCATGTCGTCCCCGCGCTAGCGGGGGTGGTCCCAGGTCGACCGCGATGCGGTGCACTCGGGTGGCGTCGTCCCCGCGCTAGCGGGGGTGGTCCCCGGTGCGCGCGGTCGCGCTCGGCGCTCTCGAGGTCGTCCCCGCGCTAGCGGGGGTGGTCCCGTCGACCACCTGTCGTCGAAGGCAACGACGCTGTCGTCCCTGCGCTAGCGGGGGTGGTCCCACCACCCTGGGCACCGCGTTTATGGTCGTGGCGTCGTCCCCGCGCTAGCGGGGGTGGTCCCAACCTCCTCGTGGCCCTGCGCAAGACCCTGATCGTCGTCCCCGCGCTAGCGGGGGTGGTCCCGAGGACCAGACCGTCGACCTCGTCGAGTGCGGGTCGTCCCCGCGCTAGCGGGGGTGGTCCCGACCGCCAGGTCGCCGCGTTCCGCCAGATCGGGTCGTCCCCGCGCTAGCGGGGGTGGTCCCAGCTCGATGTACTGGGCGGTGTCGTCGGCGGCGTCGTCCCCGCGCTAGCGGGGGTGGTGCCAGGGTCATCGGGTCCACCCCGGCGGCCCGCCCGTCGTCCCCGCGCTAGCGGGGGTGGTCCCGGCGGATGCGCCGGCCCTGTCGATCCAACTTCGTCGTCCCCGCGCTAGCGGGGGTGGTCCCGCGATCACCGGGACGAGCACGGAGGCGAGGAAGTCGTCCCCGCGCCCGCGGGGGTGGTCCCACCCCCGGGTCCAGGGCGCGCATGATCCCGAAGTCGTCCCCGCGCTAGCGGGGGTGGTCCCTGGGCCGTCGCCGAGTGGACCGGCTACGTCGAGTCGTCCCCGCGCTAGCGGGGGTGGTCCCCCGACTAGGCCACCCATCCGGGACTGCATGCCGTTGTCCCCGCGCTAGCGGGGGTGGTCCTGGCTACCTCCACGGGGTCCGGTACGCCGACCGGTCGTCCCCGCGCTAGCGGGGATGGTCCCGACGCACCCTGGTGCGATCGGGTTGGGGCATTCGTCGTGCACGGTGGGCGATCAGCCCCACGGTCGTCGTGACGACGACCGTGGAGTCCGAAGGCAGCTCTACGGCGAACGGCTCAGCGACGACGAGGACCCGAGCGGACGCTGCTGTCGCGTTGGGCCCGGACCTGATGGGCGCCTGCGGGCTTTGCCCAGGGGCGTGGTCGTCGAAGCAGATCGGGCGGTGCGAGGATTTTCTGAAAGGTGATGGGCGTGTCGCACTGCCCTCGTTTCAGAAAGCAGGGCAGGATCGTCGGCATGGCGAGAAGACCAACAGGGCGCCCGTCGAAGGGCCCGCGTGCAGTGGTTCTTCCACAGGTTCTGCTGGCCGACGACCTTGCGCTCAAGGCGCTGGCCACCAGCCTCGGCTGGTACGTCTCTGAGACGGCAGCGAAGCTCATCAACATCGGGCTTCAGCACGTCGATGAGCTCCCAGACGAGTTGCCCCTTCGTGTCCCACGCAGCGAGTCGACAGGCTTCACCGCCCGCATCCCTCTCACCGACGACCAGGTCGTCCGTGAGATCGCCCGGGAACGCGACCGCAGCATCTCGCTCGTCGCCGGCTCCCTGATTCATCTGGGCCTGCGCTACCGCAACGAGATCCCGGGCCAGATCCCGGTCCAGTACAACCGTCCGGAGCAGCCCCTGACCAAGGCCTCCTAAAGAACGAGGCGGCCTCCCTGCCAGGAGACCGCCTCGGATCGTTCTCGCGTCAGTCGGACCTGCACCCGTCTGACGCCGTAGCCCCGGCGTACCGGGGCGAAATCCCCAACCTGCGAAGAAGGGGCGCTTTCGCGTGTCCAGGATACATCCTGGGCCGGGAGCCAACCACCACAGACACGGGGCGAATTCGTCGTGCCTGGAAAACCGCCGCTCACCAGCGGCGGAGACCGGGTTCTGCATCCGCTGCTATGAGCACGGCGCGTTCACCCTGGCCTCCGGCCCCACCTCCGACCTCTGCCTGCTCCACCAGACCCCCCTCGGGGTTCAGCCGCCCGCCGGCGACTTCGGCATCCGCCGCGCTGCCGCGCCTCGCCGGACGCCGCGGGGTCGGGCTGCGCGCTCGACGTCGGGCCCCACCAGCGGGCCCGGGCGCCCGAGCCGCGCCCTGCCCCCCACCGCCCGGGCGCGGGCGCGCGGTGTCACCCGCGCCCGGGCCCGACACGCCCGCGGGTTCACCCCACACCCGGGGTGGCGCAACTTCATCGACCACGAGTGGCGGGTGCTGACCTCCCAGCTCGAAGCCCTCGACTACATCGCCCGCCTCGTCGACGACGAGGAGTGGCGCTCGGACAAACGCGCCAGCTGGTCGGTGATCCTGCGCCGCCTGGTCTGCCACATGGACTGGGACACCGGCCTGATCACCGGGCTCACCATCGACCGGCTCGGCGCCGCCGGCGGCCGCGCCGCCCGCACCGTGTCCCGCGTGCTGGCCTGGGCCCGCGACCGCGGTCTGCTCGTCGTCGTCGAGGCCGGCGCGAGCGCCCAGTTCCTGGGCACCGACACCGGCCGCACCCCGACCTACGCCCTCGTCACACACGCACCCCTCCCCCCGCTCACCACCCCGACCGAGCACACCCGCGAACACCCAGGTCAGACCACTGTGGATGAAAGTGGCGACCTCCCCACTTCTCACGTGAGTCTTAAGCCCTTGTCGGGCGGCAGACGGTCTGAAGTCACCAACCAACGGAAATGGCACCCCTACGACGTCCCCGACACCCCCGGTACGAGGAACCAGGCCACCCTCACCCTGCTCAGGCTTCTCGGCCTAGGAGGCCGACAAAGGGGCACGATCGACATCTGGCGTGCCCGGTCGCTGCTCAAGCCGTGGTGGGAGGCGGGTGCAACCGTCGCTGGGCTGCGTCACGCACTCGAGCACCACCCCGACCACCCTGACCGCCCGCGTGGTCCGGTCACCACCGGCGCCCGGGACCCCCTGCGCATCATCGGCGCCCGGCTACGGCCCTGGCAGGGACGCCTCGGCGAGATCCGCGCCGTGCAGATCGGCCGGATGCGCGCGAGCACCGGCACCGGCAGCGGGCCCACCCCTCCTGCGCAGCTGTCGCCAGCTCTGCGGGACCGGCCGGCGGGACGAGGGGCGCGAATGGCCGCCAGGGAAGCGCTCAGCGAGCACCTCCGCGAGCTGCGCGAGGCCCGCGACCTCCCGTCGAGCGGTCCCGAAGGACCACCGCACCGGTCCGGGACGAGGACCAGGCGGATCCGATGACTAGCCGCCTGGCCGCCCTCCGACGCAGCAGGACCCCTCCGGGCTTCGAGTCGAGTTCGGGAGGGGTCCCGGGAGAGTGCTCCTAGCCTCGGTCAAGTCCAAGATCACCAAGCAGGAGGAGCAGGACCATGCGGGTTCTCAGGTCCACAATAATCGGCCTCACACTCGGGGCCGCCACCCTGACATCGGTCGGTGCAGGGGTCGCCGCCGCAGCTCCCATTGCCCCTGCCCAGTCCCCGACCTGGAGCTACGTCGCGACCTACGCGAACAGAGGAGCATGCGAGGCGGCGATCGCTGCCTACCGGGGCCGGCCCGACACCTCCGAGTACCGCTGCATCTCCAACGGGAACCCGACCCAGAGCCAGGAAACCAGCTGGTCGCTCTACAACCTGCGGTACTGACCACGACCGACCGCACCGCCCCAGACGACGACACCCCGCCCCCGGCACTAACGGGGACGGGCCGCGCGGCCGTCCCGGGAGGTACCAGGGACGGACGTCGTCAGCTCCCGGCGATGACGATCCGGGTGCCCTCCGGGGCCGGGGTGTCCAGATCGGTCACCTGGACACCGTTGAGGCGAACTCGCCCAGCCTCCAAGTGCATCGCGAGCCGGTCGCCCCACACGGCCGCCCGAGTTCGCACGATCGGGACGTCCTGCGGCGCGGTCTCATCACCGGAGCGCACGACACCCGATGCAGAGGACATCGACCCGCCCGTAACGGACGGTGGACCTGGGGAGGTGACTATCGGGGTCACCTGGCTGGATGCGTCAGGCACCGGTTCCGTTCCCGCCAATGTCGGCCATACGGGCGTCGAGGAAGTACTCCCGCCAATGCTCGGGACGACTCGGCGGTGCCGGCGTTTCCGCGTCGAGCAGTGCCACCCGAGCCTGGCGTGCGCCGTAGCTGGAATCGTGACCCCGCAGCGGCGGGAACTGGTCGGGGAAGTACCGGGGGCGATCGACTCCCCGCTCGGAGGTCAGTGCCGACGGATGCTGGCCGGCGGAGCCAGCCTCCTGGACGGCTTCGTCGTAGCGGCGGCGTTCTTCCTCGGTCACGCGGTGCTTGCCCGGGGCGCACTCGCGCCCGTCGATGGCCACTGCGAGGTTGGTGATCGCGGCCGGGAGCCAGCGCACGTGCCACTCGGCTACCAGCTCCGGGCGGATTCCGGGGGCGCTGGAGGAGATGTAGAGGGTGCGTAGCCACGCGAGCTCACGCACCGCGCGCGGATGCACCGGCCAGCAATCGGGTAGCTCCAGCCGCGAAAGTTGGTACTCGTCGTTGAGCACCTCGGAGACGAACCCTCCCAGGGCGTCCCACGCGGCGTGCTTGGCGGTGCGATCCAGCTGCGACCAGCGCAGCGCCGGGGTCAGCGACAGCGCCTCGTCCTCCGCGTCCCCGGCACCCGCCCCCGCAACGGCGGCCTCGACCGCGCCACCGAGGGCGGCAACCCCTTGTTCGACGTCGTCAAGCCGGGGGCTCATGCGACCGAGAATGTCGGCGATCTCGGCGACGTGACCGGCGGTCACATCACCCTGCCGGGCCGTGGCGTCGAGCTCGCGCTGCACCTGGCGCAGCTGCTCCCCCACGACGACCGCCCACGGCCGACGCCCCCCAGGAACAGATCGATCCTCGCCCTGCGGCGGTCCCGGCCCATCGCTGGTCACAGTGACCGGTCTCCCCTCATCTCAACGACACGGCGACAGTGGCCGGTCCGGCGCAGGTGCGCTGGACCAGCCAGAACTACGCGGCCACCGGACCCACCGCCTGCGCGGCGGCAGGAACCGCACCGCGTGTCACACCGGGCGTCCAGGTGATGATCGCAGGCGGCGGGCACAGGTCAGACCGCTCCCACACCGGACTGACTCGCACCACGGTCGCGGGGGTCGCGCGATGAATCAGCAGCGCGTGCCACTGCGGGATCGTGCGCACCCGGTCGACCGGGCACACCCGCACCTTCTCGTAGCGCTCCTCGCCTCCGCCGGTGGGCAGCCGCTCGTGCCTGTCCCCACACAGCACCGAGGCCTTCTCCAAGTCCTCACGCAGCGACAGCCCCCCGAAAATGACCTTGGCGTTGGTGGCGTTCCAGATCGTCTCGCCACCCTTGACACCCCAACGCTGGGCGAGCTGGGACGGTGACTGCACCGCCCACTCGATGTGGATCCCACGGCCACCAGCGTCGGCCACCCAGCGGTCCAGCGGCACCGGAGTGATCAACGCAGCTTCGTCGAGGAACAACCCCAGCGGCGGATCCAGACGCCCCTTCGGCCGCGACGAGGCGACCCGTTTGGCCGTCTCGAAGAGATGGCCCGTCATCGCCGCCAGCAGCGGCGCGATCGAGGCATGCTCGCGGTCCGATCCGACCACGAACAACGAACCGCGACCAGCAACGAGCTGGTCGGCGTCGAGCTCCTGGCCGCCGGCGCCACCGGTGACCAGAGCAGCAACCTGCGGATCGGTCATGAACTTCACCGCTTCGGACAAGGTCATGAAGATCGAGTCGCGGGTCTTGCGGGCATCGGTCGCCAGAACCTGACGCAGAGCATCCAGCGTCCCCTCCGGGACGCGTCCGCCGGGATTCCGGCCCAGGATCTGCAGAGCCTCGCCGGCTCCACCACTGCGCGCGTCACTGGTCGGGGAGAACACCCACCGGGCAACCGTGGCCATATCCGCGCCGGACAGGTCCGCGGCCATCAGCAAGGCGGTGAGCACACTGACCGACCACTGATCCCAGCGATCACCGCCGTCCTCGCTCGTCGACACACCACCGACCATCAACCCAGCCCGCACCGCAGCCACCTGCGCGTCCGCGCACCCCGACACCGGAGACCACCACACCGAGGACCTCAGATCGCCGAGCTGCTCGGGGTTGAACAACCACACCGGACCCTGCTGAGCCCGTTTCCCGGCGCAGTAGTTGTACAGGTCGGGTTTGGTCGAGGTGGCCAGCAGCGGGCCGTCGTGGTCGAGGACGTGATGGCCCATCAACGCCGTCTTCCCGGTCTGCGGCGGAGCCACCAGACCAACCACATCCCGATGCGATGCAAAGCAGTCGGTACCGATCACCGGCCCGACCACCGAACGACCCAGCCAGCTCCCGCACCGCCGGGCCGGTAGGCGCTCCACCAACCCGGGGACCAAGCCGCCCCCAGACCCGTCGCAGCTGACCTCCGCGGCCACACTGGCCCTGGTCACCGCGGCGACCAGTCGGACCGCATGCGGGGACAGGTGCCGATGCAGATCCCACCACCCGGCCCACCCGTCGACTCCGTAACCGGCCCGGACCCGGGCCCTCTCGGTATGGGCATAGGCCGCCCTCCCGATCGGGATCGCCAGCACCGCGCCGCCGCACGCCGTCAGGACGAGCCCGGTGACCATCACCAGCGTCCCGGGAAAGAACAGCAGGCCTGCCCCGAACACCAGGCCTGCCGCCGGCACCACAACGGGCATGACCCGGCGCCACACCAACAGCGCGGCGCCGCCCGTGACGACGGCGCCGACCACGATCGCCACGACCGCCGGCCCACACAGCAACACCATCCCCAGCGACAGGGAACACCCGGCGCCCACCTGAACCACTCCTCGGGACAGGACCGCGGCCGAGCGCTGCCCGAGCCCAGCCCACATCGCAGAGGCCACGACCGAACGCACCAGCGGTAGCAGCACCCACCACCACACCCGGCTCCCCGCCCACCGCACGGATCTCCACGCATCGGCGGTCGGCCCCGACGGCATCGGAGGGCGGGACGAGGCGGAGTCGCGGGGTGGATCCGGATCGGTCGCCCGACCCTGTTGGGGCTCGAGCGTCGACGAGTCCTCGGGGCCGGGGAACACGCTGTGCAACTCGGCAGAAGTCATGCGCTCACCCCCACCGGCGCAGAGCGCTCCGACCCCACGACGACCAGCACACCAGGACCGTCGGACGCGATGTCGTGCTCCGGAGTGGCAGTCAGGCCTGCACGCCGCTGCCGATCGATGGCGCCCAAGTTCTGTGCCATACCCAGCTGTCGCTCGGCTTCCTCGATATCGCGGCGCCCAGTGCGCGCCGACTGGCCGAAGATGGCGCCGACCTGAGAGCCGGTGAGCTCCACCGACGGAACCAGGCCCCCACGTATCAGGTCCTTGACCTGCTCGACCCGAACCGCCGGGGCCGCGCTCAGAAGATCCTCACGGTTCCAACGGCCCACGACGTCCGTACCGTCCGCGGGACGAATCTGCGACTTACCGGCAGCGCCACCCGTTGCGGACACAGCCTGCAGCTCGGCGGCTGTCGGATGGGCTCCTGCGATGCCTACCGCGGCAGCGGCCTCAGCAACTGTCGCCGGCCCCCGTCCCGAGTCCGCCGCAGCGGCCTTGACCGCCTCGGTGAGACGGTCCCGGATCTCCGGTGCAGCCTCGGTCGCGACGAACACGACCAGCGGCGGAACCGAGTGCAGCAAGATCAGCCCCGGATCCAGCGCTCCCCACGCCTTCCAGGTGTTCATCGCATACGTCGCGCCCAGCGTCGCCCAGCGAGCGCGACGGGCCCAGACCGGTGTCGACAGCTGCCACCGCGACGTCGTCTGCTCCGCCAGCACCACCGCGATCAACACCAGCGACACCATCGGATCGAGCAGCCAGGCTGCCCACCAGCCCGGGGACCACCGCGCTGTCCCCTCCGCCCCGAACTCCTGCACGTTGGTCATGCAGAACGCCATCCCGAGCACGATGCCGCTCCACATCAACCGGTTCACCGTCCGGCGAACCCGCTCGACCTGCAACGCGACCACATCGGGATGCACCGACAGTGCACGGATCTGGGCCGAGTGCTCCGCCTCGGCGGCAAGCTGAGCAGCCCGCTCCCGCAGGGACTGCACGGACCTACGCTGCGACATCGACGCCTCCGGCCCACTCCGTCGAGGTCAGCCGGGCGGCACGGGCCCGCAGACCACGCAGCCAGATCGCCGTCGAGCGACGAGCTCTGCGGCTGTCACACTCGACCGTCTCCGGATGCGGCACGGCCTCTACCGCGCACCCACGACACACAGTTCCCGGCGACGTGGTCAGCGACGCCGGCGCGATCACCGCGCCGCACATCGCCCGGTAGCACCCCCTGCCGAGGCCCGAGCTGAGGTCGTCCGGCCCGATCTCGTGCTCGAGACCGTCGACGGCCGTCATCCGGACGAATGCACCGCATCCAGCGGCCAGGGGCCCGGGACGGGGCGGGAAAGACACTGCGATCCTGGACATGGGTCGTACCCCTCGAGTCGAAGTCAGGTCGTGCGATCCACGCCTCGGCGGGTGCTGCAACACCCGCCGAGGCACCTGAACGCTAGCGAATATCACGAATATTCTCTAGCGTGGTGAGTGGGTTGCTCCGGCGTAACCACGCCGATGGTGCTCCTCGTTGGACGTTTCGCGAGCGGGGGCAGGCCGCTACGCTCGTCGGTGCTCGTGGAATATTCGTCATGAGGCACGCGGAGGCGGAATGCGCAGGATCGCGGACATGGGCTGCGAGGGCGGGAACTGCCCGAACACCTACGCCACAGACCGGGGAACGATCGTCGTGCAGGGAGACGCAGTGAGCGGTGATACCGACGCGGTCGTCGTCCCGCACGAGCTGCTCCACCGACACGCCCACGCCACCGGGCAGCCCGACTGGCCCTGGACCATCAGCCCCGCCGGCGCCGACCGCGTGCTCGTGCGGGGCAGGCAAGTCACCGATCCGATCGTGCTCAACACGATCAAGGCTCCCAGTCACGAGAACCTCGTCGAACTCGACCAGGAGGCCATCGCATGAGCGCCGAGGAGCTCGGGCGGATGTACGACCGGTTCACCGACTACGCCTGGCGCTACGAGGGACGCGACGTCTACACCGTCGACGGAGAGCAGGAACGCATCCAGGCGTTCCTGCGCGGGGGCACACTGCCGCGCAAGACCCGGGACAACAACGGCTGGATCCGCATCGTCGAGGACGCCCGAACCCGCGGAGCGCAGATCGGACGCGTGCGGGTCGTTGGCCGACCCGTCACCGACTACACCCGCTTCGAGTTCGCCGCCTACCCCGACAACATCGCCGCCGGCGAGGACATCGAGGTCATCGACCGCGAACAGCTCGACCCAGCCTGGTCTGAGGTCCCCGACTTCTGGCTCTTCGACGACACGACGGCATTCGTCCAACATTTCGACGACGAGGGGCGGTTCCTCGGAGCCGAGCCTGTCGAGGACGTCGCGCCGTTCGTCCAGATCCGCCAGCTCCTGATCGACCTGGCCACGACGGTGCCGGCCGGGCGCTACGCACTCGACACCGTGCCCCGCCAGCGCACCACACCGGTACCCGCACCGCCCGCCCTCACCGTCCCGTCACTGAGCCGGTAGTCCCCGAAGGAGCCCCTGGTTGCAGAAGGCCAAGTCACAGCTCGGTTCGCGCCTGCGCGCGCGCCGGAAGGCTGCCGGGCTCACCGGTACCGAGCTCGGCCTGCTGCTCGGTATCTCCCAGGCCACCGTCTCGAAACTCGAGACAGGTCAGACCCGACGTCTCGACGAAGACCTCATCCGGTCCTGGGCCGAACACACCGTCGATGCGACCGGCGCGGACGTCGACTCGCTGCTCAGCCTCGCCGCCGAAGCCGGCGGAATGGTTGACTGGACCACGTTGCATACGGCCGGATGGCGTGCCCACCAGGCGCGATACGACGAGCTGGAGCGTGCCGCCACCCAGATCCGGGTGTTCCAGAACGCCATGATCCCCGGACTTCTCCAGACCGCGCGCTACGCCAACTTCCTGATGCGCGAGGTCGTCGGTCTCGGTGCCGAGGACGCCGATGCCGCCGTGATGGCCCGCGTCGCCCGCCAGGAACTGCTCTACCAGCCCACGACGAACTTCGATGTCGTCATCACCGAGGCCGTTCTGCGACACCGTCTCGGCGGCCCGGCGGTGTTGGCCGAACAGCTCCGCCGTCTCGCCGAGGTCGCCGACTTCCCGACGGTCTCGCTTCGCATCATCCCCACCGACACCGACATGCCCAGCAGATACGGTGCGAGCTTCGACCTGTTCGAGTTCACCGGGCAGAACACTCCGGCCACTGTCGTCGTCGAGCTCGAGGCCAGCGAGTACCGCGAGGACGACCCCACCAGAGTGGAGTGCTACCGGCGCCGGCACCGCATCTACCGCGACGCGGCACTCGATCCCGGGCAGTCCCGGCAGCTGGTCCGCCAGCTGGCCGACGACTCCTACGCCCAGATCTTCAACAGCACCGGCCACCCAGCCGAGTAGAACGGTCAGCAACGGGCTCTGCCCGTGCAACTGAGGAGGGCACAGCCTCGATCAACGACACCCGCACTGCGGACCACCTCACATCCGACCCCGGCCATGGCCTGAACTCGGCTGTCGACGCTGCTGTCGAGCATGCCCGTCGCGCCGACCCGACGCTGCGCGCATTCCTCGAGATCGGCCGCCTACCCGGCGGCAGCACCCCAGTGTCCCCTCAGCACGCTCCTGGCCTAGCGGGCCTGCCGATCACCGTGAAAGGCCGCCGGGGGCTGCATCACCCCGCTGCTCAACGCATGATCCACGCGGGCGCAGTAGCGATCGGCACCACTACGGTGCCCGGACCCGGAACCCGCCACCAAACCTGGGGTCACACCGATCGCGGCCCGACCCGTAACCCGTGGCGACCGGACCTGTCCCCCGGCGGGTCGTCCGCCGGCGCCGCCGCGGCGGTGGCTGCCGGAATCGTCGCTCTGTCCTGCGGAAGTGATGGAGCCGGATCCGTCCGCATCCCGGCCGCGTGGTGCCACGTGATCGGCTTCAAGCCCACCACCGGCCGTGCCCCCACCTCCGACCCGACAGGGCTCGCCGTGCCCGGCGTGCTGGTCCGCGACCCGACCCTCCTGCAGCACTGGGCCGCAACCGTGCTCCCCGACTGGTCCCCCCAGGTAGGGACATCACCGAGCCCCCTGACGACCGCAGCATGGTCGGCAACCCTCGGCTACGCCGGTCCACACCTCGACCCCGAGGTGGCCGGGATCGCAGAACGAGCAGCCCAGGCCGTGTGCGCCCGCGCCGGCCTGACCCTGTCCCGACCTGGGGTCACCCTCACCGACCCCGAGCGCGCCTGGACGACGCTGCGCAGCACCTCGTCGAGCGCAGCCGAACTCCGCCACGCTCAGTTATCGCGACGCGACCACAACACCCGGCTCGCCGCGCTCTTCCAGAGCGCCGACCTGCTGCTGACACCCACAACCCCCGGACGAGCACACGGCCACGACGGCCCCGGCGACCACCTCAGCGTTGCGCTCACGTGGGGCATCAATCTCTCCGGGCACCCCGCAGCCAGTGTGCCGGCCGGATTCACTACCGACGGCTGCCCGGTCGGCCTGCAGATCATCGCCCGTCCCCGCGCAGACGAGCTGCTGCTGCGACTACTCGACGACCACATACCCGCGGCCCCGATCGCTCCCCCACTCAGCAGGCCATGACGAACCCGGAGCCGTGAACGATGATGAACACCATGACCTCGGCCCACACCCACGGCCTGACACTGGCCAGCGACGCGATCCTGAGCTGGACGCACCGCTACGGGTCGACCACGTCATGCCTGGCGCGGCTGCGCGGCGCCCGTGACCCGGCCGCGGCCGATCGCCTCCTGCTGACCGTCGTGCTCAGCGAGCTCCGTGGCCAGCCCCGCAGCCACTACATCCTGTCCGACATCGCCGGCGCCGCGAACAACGCGTACGCCCAGCTCGTGCCGCGCAGCGTCGATCCGAGCACGATCACCTGGCTCGTCCACCACGGCCAGTTCTCCAGCGTCGACCCCACTGGCCCGGACTTATTGACCCGCGTCGGCCTGCACTGGACACTCGACCGCTACACCGCCCCGGGCTGGGACAAGGTCATTCGGCTCAACTACGACGACTCCGACCGACTGCTCGGCGAGCTCCGACTGCGCCCGGTCGAGGAGGTCCTCGCCGCGATGCCGTGGGACATCCCCCGGCCCCGGCAGGACAGCGCCGACATCGGCACGACCCAGGGATGACCGGCACATCCCAGACCCGCGAGGTCCCGGGCCGCGCCATCCTCAGCGAGGTGCGCGACACCTACCGTGACGCCTACGCCGCGACACTGCAGGAACACGGCGTCAGGGTGATGGTCGTGCGATTCGAGTCAACGACCGACGCCCCACTCTGGGCCACACGGATGGAGGCGTCCCGCATCTCGGCCGAACAGAAGGTGCGCACCTTCACCGCGCTCGGCGTCACGCCAGAGCTCGTCGTCGTGCCCGACACCATCGGCGACAGCGAGATCTCTGAACTCATCCACCGCGCCAACGACGACCTCCTCGTCGCCGCGATCATCGTCCAGGCCCCGCCACCTCGGCCTGTGCTCGCGCTGCTCGACGAGATCGACCCTGCCAAGGACATCGACTCGCTCGGTGTTTTCGCGCCCCGCACAGCATGCGCAACCGCGGCCGGCGTCGCGCGCGTCGCCGAGCCCTACCTGGCCGACGCCCGAATCGCAGTGGTCGGCAGTAGCGGCTTCGTCGGCTCCGGCGTCGTCGCGCTCCTCCACCAGGGCGGCCACGACCCGATGCTCCTCGAGGTAGGCGACGACCTGCGACGGCTCCGCGACGCCGACGTCGTCCTCTCCACCACCGGCAGCCCCTGGCTGCTCACCCCCGACCACATCCACCCCGGGCATCGCCTGGTCGTCGACTCCGGATTCACCCCGCACCCAGCAGGCCCCCGCGGCGACCTCCACCCCGACGCGGCCCCGCTGCCGCGAATCCTCACCCCCGTCCCCGGGGGGATCGGACCGGTCGAGATGGCCGTCCTCGCAGAACGTCTGGTCCAGCAAGCCGCCGCCCCCGGCCTCGACTCGTGGCGCTTCCACGGCCTCGACACACAGCACCGAACGCTCACGACCGTGCACACAGACGTCGACCATCAGCTACAGCTCCACCACGAGATCCAGGACGGACAGTTCCAGGCACACGAGCTCGGCGTCGCCATCGACGAGGCCTCTGAACTCGATGAAGAGAACGGCTTCGACCTGGACTAGCGACAGCTGCGCCACCTGGGATGAGCTGCCGGTGAGCGCAGGGTCCGGGAGGTCACGACCGCAGCCGGGTGGGCCGTGGTGACTCTGCACCCCGCAGCCCGGCTTGCCCGACGATGCTGCGCCTGCCGCACCCGACACGGGTGACACCACGGTCGCCTCGTCGGCTTCCGGTCGTGTGCTCGGGGTGGTGTCACACCGATCGGGTGAGCGCGCAGCCCCGCCGCGCCGGACCGCGGGTGCGGGCGAGTCACGTCCCACCACAGCGGTCGGGACCGCCCCCGCCCCGCTTCCCCAGGGGCCGGGGCGTACGCCCGAGAGAACGGAACCCCGTCATGGAGCAGATCACCGACCAGAACGCCGTCTCGCTGACCACCCGCAACGCAGACCTGAGCAGCATGGTCGAGCTGCTGCGCACCCACCAGGCCGCCAAGACCGACCACGTCGTCGCCGCGTCCGCCCTGCAGGCCCAGGGCGGACAGATGCTGGTGCACGGCGCCGGCAGGAGCGAGCTGTCGATGGACGGGGTCACCACCGGTGATCTGACCCTCACCCCGACCCGTACCGCCGACAGCGGCATCGCCGACAAGCTCGGCATCCCGGTCGCCTACCTGCGGCGAACCCGCGAGCAGAACATCGACCTCTACGACGCCAACGTCAACGGCTGGCTCACCCACCGGCCCGAGCGCCGGTTCCTGGTGCGCGGTCTGGCCGACGGCGACGGACGGCACGGGGTGATGCGGGCACTGCTGTCGGACCGCTACCGCCCCATCGAGAACCTCGACGTGTTGATGACCTGCCTGGACGGGATCCGGGAGGCCAGCCATCCCGTTGACGTCGTCTCGGCGGACCTGTCCGAGTCCCGCATGTACGTCAAGATCCGCTCCACCGCGGTCGCGGCGATGGCACCGGCCTTGCTGCGTGGCTACACCTCCCCGTTCTCCGGGGACCGCGGTGCCGACAACCCGACGGTGTTCGCCGGGTTCGTCCTGACCAACTCCGAGACCGGGCAGGGCAAGTTCCGCCTCATCCCCCAGCTCACCGTCCAGATCTGCAACAACGGCATGACCCTGACCCGCCACGCCATCGACGAGGTCCACGCCGGCGGGCGCCTCGAGCACGGCCAGATCGACTGGTCGTCCGACACCCAGGCCGCCAGCCTCGCCCTGGCCAAGAACATGACCCGCGACGCCGTGGGCAAGTTCCTCGACCCTCACTGGGTGGCCGAGCGCATCGCCGAGATCGAGGCCGACGCCGGGGTCGAGGTCACCCGCCCCCAGCAGACCATCGAGCACGTCAGCAAGAAGCTGCGCTTCTCCACAGCCGCCCAGGACTCGATCCTGACCCACTTCATCCGCGGTGGGGCCCCGACCTCGGGTGGGGTGCTGCACGCGGTCACCGCGGCCGCCCAGAGCATCCCCGACGTCGACGAGGCCTACGAGGTCGAGTCACGCGGCATCGAGGCCATGCAGCTCTCGGCCACCTTCGCCGCGGCCGCGAGCTGACCACTCCTCACCGCGGTAGCCCGTCCGACCGGCACCCCGCTCGTAGTCAGCGGGGTGCCGGTCGGCGGGCCCGGGGCGTGTCTGACCACCATCCCCTTGCGAACAGGAGCTCCAGCGATGACCACGATTGCCGACATCCGGCGGACCTTCTCCGTGCGCGGTATCGATCCCGACCAGCTCACCCCGACCCCACCCGACAGCCACGGCACACCCGCGTTCGTGCTCACCACACCGGACGGGACACGGGTGTGGTTCGCCCCGCTCGAGCGGGCCGGCTGGCGGATCGGCTGGCACTACCTCGTCATAGCCCACGGTGCGCTGGTCGAGCACGGCCGTACCGATTCCACCATGGCGGAGAGCGTCCTACCGGTCCTGCACCGCCACACCAACCGGCGTGCCGCGTGATCCCCGCCGTGCTCGCCCGCCTCGCCCCGCCGGCCGCGCACCGGCCGTTCCCGCTTCGCGCCGACGACCCTGCCCAGCGGTGGATTCTCGGACTGTTCGTGGCCTGGCGGGACCTCCAGGACGACGGCGGCGGATCGATCAGCGGGGCCGACCTGGTCGGCCACCTCGATGAGATGTTCACCGCGATCGGGCTGAACGACGACAGCAACCTGCTCTACCTCGCGGAACAGGCACACAACGGGCAGGTGCGGTCATGACCAGCGCCGCGCAGCTGAGCGACAACGATGTCACTGGTGACATCGCTTCTGCCGTGGCCGCGGCATTGACCGCGATCGACGAGGACAGCTGGACGGTCAGCACCCAGCAGCGCGGGGTGCTGCTCACCGCGGCCGACGACGCCGTCCTGCGGATGAGCATCGGCCGACACGGCACGGAGACCGGGCGGCTGATCGTGGCCTGCGAGCCACCGTCGGACGCCCGGGACGTGCCGGGCACCGAGGCCCTGCGGGCCCGGGCCACGGCCGATCCGGCCCGTCCCGCAGCCCGGATCGCCGCCGATCTGCATCGTCGCCTGGTCGAGCCCTACCGCGCCGCCCGGCCTGCGGCGCGGGAATGGCGGCGCGCCGCCGACGCCCGCACCGCCGCCGAGGAATCGATCTGGCCGAGGTCCGCTCCAACCTGACCGAGCTTCGGGGCTTGGTGCGGCGCGGCGCGGACGACGTCGGTGCAGGAGTGCTGCTGCAATCGGCGCACCCGCACGCCGGACCCATCGATCAGATTCATGTCGCCGAGCCGTCGCTGGAACACAAGATCCGAGCTACCCACGACAACCGTGAGGTCGGCGGGATCGGCGCATCACCGCTCTACACCGAGGTCCGGATGCGGGTGCACCCGCGGCTGCTGCCCGACCTGTCGAGAGCCCTCGCGATACTCGGCTGGGCGGCTGACATCAGCTCTGTGCCAGCACACCAGTGCCCGCACTCCCACGAGCCGCTGTGCCGGCACGGCCACGACCACCTCGCCATCGCGGAGCGGTAGGCGCTGCCGGTACGGGGTCCGCCCCGCAGTAAGGGGGCGGACCCACGCTGGCACCCCGACGGGTGCCTCGGTGATGAACCTGCCGCGGGGTCCCCGCGGGTGAACCCGCCCCAGCAGCTACCCGTATGCGCATCACCACCGCCCGGCGGGTCCACGCCGCCGCGACCACGGCAGAACCCCCACCGAACCACCCGTCGGGCCGCCGGAGACGCGCAGCGCGCCCCCGGCCATCGGGGACGCACCACCCGGCCAGCGACGCCGGGTGGCCATCACCGGTGAGTGAAAGGCCTGCTGCGACTGGCTGCGCGAGCTGTTCGCGCGCAAGGCTGCCCCGAAGGGGGCGGCGATCTTCGTCGCCGCCGAGTTCGCCCAGGGCGACCACGACCTGCGCCGGGCGATGGAGTCCGGCAACGCCCTCGCCTCAACACTGCTCGGGCTCGGCGACGCAGGCGGCTACGGCTACTACAGCGGCAGGCCCAACCCCATCGCCGAGGCCGCACGCTCCGGCTCCGCGGCCCGGGCCACCATGCTCGCGCTCGCCCTGGTGCTCGCCGCCTACGAGGACGGCACCACCCGCGACAGTTGGCGCAACCCGACCCCGGCGACGCGCCGCTACTTCGCCCAGCTGCGCGATTGGGGCTACGCCCTGGCCGACGTCGAGCAGCTCGTCCTCACCGACAACACCACCGACAACACCACCGACGTCCTCCAGGACCCCGCCGACGATGTTGATGACGATGTTGATGTCGACGAGCAGGGTGCACCCGAGGGTGAGGAGGACAGCGAGGCTGCGGCCCTTGGCTGATCACCCACCACTTCCGGGGCGGGGCGCGCTGAGGCGCCCCGCCCCGTGGTGTGCCCGGCACGAGCTGTCGGTGGTCGGCCGCCCGGTCCTGGCGCCGGAGAGGGCTCGGGCCGGATCGCTCACAGGTCAGCACACCGGCGGTGGGGTGCGCGGCGATGAACCCGTCCGACCCGGCCGGGTGAGACCGCCAGGACGAGACGGGCCGTAGCGGAGCCGGTCAGCCCGGTGCCGGCTACGAGCATCCGGGTGCTGCTCGGGAGGGGGCGCCGGTCACCTGCCGGGCCCGCAGGCCGGGAGCGGGCCGGTTGCGCCTGTTCCCGGCCGGGTCGTGGTCCCGGTCGCGGTCTCACACCGTCGGGGCCAGACCGAACCCCCGCCGCCCCCTGCGGGGCCCCACCGCCGCCGTGCTGAGGCAGAGCCGCGTTCCAGCCGCCGAGCCTCACCGACCCCGTGGAGGGCCACCATGACGATCACCAACACGAGCAGCAGCGGCGCCCACGTCGGCGAGGCGTTGAGCCTCGACCGGCTCCGGGAGCGCTCGACCCGGTTCGACGGGTTGGGCGTCCACATCGCGCCGGATCCGCACTGGGTCCGGCTGGTCGTCTCCGACGACCACGGCGCGGTGGAGATGCGCTGGCTCGCGGACTCGTGGGCCACGCGCACGAGGACCGACGGGCTCTCGGTCACGCTGCACTCGGTCCACCCGCTGTGCGCGGACCGGCGGGCCGAGGAGCTGGGCGAGGACTGCGAGCTCACCGGCGACGAGGTCACCGTCGGGATCTGTTATCCCGACACGCTCGCCGACGATGCCCTGGCCCGCGACATCCGGCCGATCTTCGACGCCGGCGACCTCGGTCCCGTGATCGTGGTCCTGGCCGGCTACCACCGCGACCTGCTCAACCGCTGACCCCGGCGGGCCCCGGCCCAGCCAGGGCCGGGGCCCGTCGTGTCGCCTCCCATCCCACCTTCTCCAGAGGGGTCATTCGTCATGCCTACCTTCGCCATCACCGAGGACCAGCTCACTGCTGCGCTGCACGCGGTGGTCGCTGATCGCGGCCTGAACTGGACCTACCCCGACATCGACACCGATCCCGACGCCTACGTCGACCCGCAGGATCACCACCCGCTGTTCGCCGAGAACAGTGTCGAGCACGGGCTGCCCTCGTGCCGCTACGTCAGCGCCGACGGCCACCGCCCGATGTGCCTGATCGGCGCCGCGCTGCACCGCGCCGGGGTCCCCCTGCGCGTGCTCGCCGACCACGAAGGCGCCCTCGCCGACGTCGTCCTCGATCTCGTGATCGAGCCGGTCCTGCCCGTCCTCGTCGCCGACGCCACCCGAGCGGCGCAGAACGTCCAGGACGACGGCGGCACCAGCGGCGACGCCCTCACCGCCTACCACAACGTCCTGATCGCCGGGCGCGTGATGAACCGCGCGAGCGCCTGACCACCTCCGGCCACGAGGACGGGCACGCCCGCTCCCCCTGACCGCCGATCACCACAGGCTCTGGCTCCGAGCCGGTCCCGAACGAGAGGCACACGATGACCACCCTGGCCCACATCAACGGCGAGATCCTCCACGTTCCCGGCCTGACCCTCTGGGGGCGGCGCCAGGTCCGCGGGCTCCACACCAAGCACTCGCTGATCTGCTCCGGCCCCGCCGGAGCCGTCGAGCTCTGGGCTCACCTCGACGCGCCGGACATGGGCGGGGTCGAGTTCCACGATGTACGCGAGCAGGTCCCCGGCGAGGGCCCGGAGCCGTGCGACTTGCTGCCCGGTGGGGTGTGTTTCGTCGAGGGCAGCAGCGGCATCTACACCCGCCAGTTCCTCCCGATGATCACCGCCGGTCAGTCCCGCGAGGTCTGCGAGCACCTCACCGACCTCTACGTCATCCACCACGGCGGCCTGCCCGCCCGAACACCAGGAGTAGGGAGCCGACCGTGACCGTCACCTTCTTCCCCGCCGGGCCAGCCGCCGGTGCGACCGTGCTCGGCGCGTCCATCCACTGCCCCGCCGCCCCTCGCCAGGACCGCCGCCGGTTCCGCGACTACATCGCCGCGACCGCGGGCCTGGCCGAACACCACCGGTTCTGCACGGATCCGTGGTGCGGGGGCCGCGCGGGCTACGTCGTCGAGCACCGCAGCACCGACGGCGAACCGCGCCTCAATCTGGCCAGCGTCCACGCGCGCACGCTGCTGCGCGCCCTGGGCCTGTGCCCGGAGATCGGCGCCGGCGACCTGCACCCGGCGACCATGGCCGGGATCGTGCCGTCCACTCCGCAGGACGCCGAGGATGCCCTGGTGGGATCTCTGCCCGCGGAGCTGATGCTCGGCCGGGTCGAGCTGGCCTTGGCGGCGGCGCCCGCCGACGCCGGCGTCCCCATCACCGAGTACCGCGACGGCGCGGTGATCGACTTCGGGCGACCGGTCGGGTGGCTGCAGACCCGGCTCGCGGTGCTGCGCGAGGTCACGCTCTACGCGCGAGCCCACCAGCGCGACGTCGTCTGGGTCTGAGCATGGGTCTGGGCGCGGTGGCTGTCTGCTGACGGCGGCCGTGCACGCCACGCTGCGACGCGTCGGCCGGGAACGAGTGCCCCGGTGGGGCGGGGTGCCTCCTGGGGATGTCGGTGCCCAGGTGTGGAGACGCCCGAAGGTCAGCACCCCGGCGCGAGGTACGTGCCGATGAACCGGCGCCCGACGCCGAGCGGGTGGGACGGCGCCTCACTGCGTTCGGACCCGCTAGCGCGGGTTCCCACCCGCTCGGGCCAGCACCGAACCCCCGCCACCCCTGACGGGCCTCACACCGCCGCGCTGAGGCAGGGCCGCGTCACCAACCAGCCCGACACCCCAGGAGGCACCCCATGAACGAGATCACCCTCGCCGGCAACATCGGCAAGAAGCCCGAACTGACCTACAACAAGAACACCGGCGAGGCCCGCCTGCGGTTCTCCATCGCCCAGAACGACCGCTACTTCGACCGCCGCAGCGGCGAGTGGCGCGAGAACCCTCCGGTCTGGACCGACGTGGTCGCCTTCCGCGAGCTGGCCGAGAACGCCGCCGACTCGCTGCACGCCGGGGACGCCGTGATCGTGATCGGCAAGCTCGCCGACAACTCCTTCACCCCCACCGGGCAGGACTACCCGGTCCGGCGCACCGAGCTGCGGGCCCAGACCATCGCCGCGGACCTGCGCCGCGCCAGGGCCAGCGTGACCCGCCAGCCCGGGCGCGAGCGAGCCGGTTCGACCACCGCTCCCCAGACGGCCGACTGACCCCCGGTCGGCCACCGGGCGGGGCACCAGCCACCCCTCAGGCGGTGCCCCGCCCGGTCTCCACCCCACCTGAGCGCCGAAAAGAGGTGAGCTGCGATGAACTTCCTGGACAACGCCCTGCCGTGTCGCGACGAGGACCCGGAGCTGTTCTTCGTCGTCGGGTCCGGACCAGCCGCCGAGCACCAGCTCGACACCGCCAAGGCCGTGTGCCGCCGGTGCCCAGCCATGGCCGCCTGCCGGGAGTGGGCCCTGTCCACCAGGCAGATCGGGGTATGGGGCGGGCTGAGCGAGGACGAGCGCCGCGCCCTACGGCGCGGCCGCACCGCCGGCAGCCCCCGCCGCACCGACCACCGGACTCCACGCAGTGACCGGGCCCGCCGACGAGCTGAGGCCATCGCCCGGGTCGAGCAGGGCGATCGGATCGACGACGTCGCCGCCCAGGCCGGTGTCAGCCGCCGCACCCTCGACCGGTGGCGGGCCGAGGTCCGCACCAGCGCATGACCGGACCGGCCCCAAGCCAGGCCCGCCGGGACCGATCGGCCCCGGCGGGCCTGGCGATCGACAACGGCTACAGCTGCGTCGAACGGTAGTCGTCAGACCACTACCGACGCCGACGCGCTGCGCCGCATCCCGGAGCCGGGGTGAGTGAGGCCTGGTGCCGGTAGCACGACCGCGGCCGTGACCACCCGTGGCGCCCGGTCGGAGCATCCTCCGCCGTCGAGGTGGGGACGTGGCGACTCTGCACCCCACGGTCCGCCTTTCCCACCGATGCCGCGCCGGCCGCACCCGACGCGGGTGACACCACCGACTTCGTCCCTCGGCCGCCTGAGTGCGGGCGGGGTGGTGTCACACCGGTCGGGCGAGCGCGCGTCCCCGGCGCGGCGGCCCGCGAGGTGCGGGCGAGTCACGTCCCACCGCGACCGGCGGTGGGGCCCCAGATCCGGCCGGTAGCGGCCGGGGAGGGCAGCGCGCGGCCAGTACCTGGTCGATGCGCCCATCACGAGCACTGGGAGGAGGTGATTTCGCATGTCGCAGCACACCGAGACCGAGATGGTCGAGCTGGGTGACGCCGCGGTCCTGACCGAGGGCGGTGGTTCCGGCACGTCGGAGGACAAGCGCTACGTCTACGCCTGATCCAGGCGAGAGGCACGAGGGCCCGGTGAACGCACTGTCGTTCACCGGGCCCTCGTCGTTACCGCACCCCACCCGGGGTGCCCCGCAGTACCCCGAGGTGGGAGGTCAGGAGATGAACGTTCGATGGTTCGGCGGCCGCAGCACCACCGGCACCAGCGGGTACCCGGCCGGCGGCCGCGCGCTCGCTGATGACATCG
This sequence comes from Pseudonocardia sp. ICBG1034, assembly GCF_020131375.1. Classification (NCBI taxonomy): domain Bacteria; kingdom Bacillati; phylum Actinomycetota; class Actinomycetes; order Pseudonocardiales; family Pseudonocardiaceae; genus Pseudonocardia; species Pseudonocardia sp. ICBG1034. The sequence goes on along the minus strand of NZ_JAHLEK010000024.1, from coordinate 164,710 downwards.
GTACCGCGTGGCTGTGCGGGGATTGGCCCGCTTCACAGGTCACGATCGCGCAGGGGCCCGCCCGGACAGTGGCGGTCCTGGGCCGCGCCCGCTGTGACATCGACCTGCTGACCCGATGGGTGCGCACCGGTGTCCCCGACTCCGCGGTCACCGCGTTGACCGGGGCCTACACCGTCGTCGAGATCACCGCACACGCCACGGTGGTGCTCACCGATCCTGGCTGGGTCCAGCCCATCTACACCACGACCACCACCGACGGCGCTGCGCTGTGGGGGTCGAGTTCGCTGGCGCTGGCCGCCCTGACCGGTTCCGGCGTCGACGACACGTGGCTGCACCAGCACCTACACCCCGGACACGCCGGTGATCCCGTGGTCGAACACGGCGCCGGGGACCGGTCCGCGTTCGCCGGGATCACCACGGTGCCCCCCGGCGTACGGCTGACCATCTCCGCGGCGGGAATCACGATCTGCCCGCTCACCGCCACCGGCGCCGTGTCCGACCGGCTTCGGGAGGCGTTGCAGGACGCGGTCGCCGGGATCGCCGACGGTCCCGGCTCGACCGGCGCCGCGGTGGCGGCGGACTGCTCCGGTGGGATGGACTCCACCTCGCTGGCGATGCTGCTGGCCCAGCATCGCGACGCTCGCGGCGAGGACGTGCCCGGCACCGTTCTGGCGGTCACGGTGCACCCGGCCGGGATCACCTCTGGTGGCGATCTCGACTACGCCCGCGCCGCTGTCGACCACGCCCGCATCGGGCTGGCCGGGCGGGCCCGATCGGTGAGACACCTGCTCTGCCCGCTCGACGACCGTCACCTGCCCTACGGGCAGATGGGTGAGCTGGTCCCGGCGACCGATGAGCCGGCGCCCTCGACGATCGCGATCGCCCGATTCGACGCCGAACTCGGTGTGCTCGCCGCCCTCGGTGTCGGTGACCTGGTGACCGGCGACGGTGGCGACACCCTGCTCGGCCCGCAGACCGGATACCTGCCCGACCTCGCCGCCACAACAACAGTGCGCGCCCAGGCCCAGCTGCTGCGGCACGCACTGGGCTGGGCCCGCCTGCGGCGGACGGCGGTCTGGCCGCTGCTCACCCAGGCCCGCACGGCCGCCACCCGCGGTGAGCCGGGTGAAGCGGCGCGGACCCGCACGGCCATGCGGGTCGTGGCCCGCACCGCCCGAGCCGACGCTCAGATCACCGAACAGTTCCACGGCATCAGCCTGCACAACCCGTTCACCGACCCCGGCGTGGTCGACGCCGCGCTCGCGATCCCGGGACCCCGGCGCGCCGGACCCGGCGACTACAAGCCGCTGCTGCGTCGCGCCATGACCGGGCTGCTGCCCGACACGGTGACCGCACGGCGGACCAAGGGCGACTTCACGCCCGACCAGTACCGAGGACTACGCACCCACCTCGGGGCCCTCACCGCGCTCGTCGACGGCGAACTGGCCGCCCGCAGTCTGATCGACCCCGCCCGCTACCGGTCGCTGCTGTCCCGGGCGGCCGCCGGCGCCCCGGGCATCGGGTTCCACCAGCTCAACCCCGTGCTGGCCACCGAGGTGTGGCTCCGCGCCCTCAACCAGTGGCCCGCGGCCGCGCGATGGGCCTCCACGGCCGGGGACCCGCCTCCGACGGTCTCGACCTGTTCCCGATGGGAGGTCTTCTGATGACCACGATGTTCGTCCGTCCGCCCGAGGTCCGCGCCGCGGATCTCGGCCACACCGTCGTACTGCTGCACGAGCGCACCGGCGCCGTGCGCGCCCTGCTCGGTGCCCAACGCGAAGCGTTCCTCGCCCTCGACGCCACCGGCACCTGGGTGCCCGGCACCGAGGCCGAGGCACTGGCCGCCAGCCTGTCGGGCGCGGGGTTCCTCTCGGCCCGGTCGGACACGGCGCCCGCACCGGTCGTGGTGCTCCCGGCGACCGGCCCCAGCTGGGGCACCCAGGAAGCGCCCGGCGCCCTCCCGGAACGTGGCCCACTGTCGCCGACGTGGGCGCCCCTCGCGGCGTGCGCGTTGGCGACGGTGCTGCTCGTGCGCACAGCCGGGCGCCGACCCCACGCGTTCTCCCGCCTCCTGCGCCTCGTCCGGATCACCACCCGGGTGGCACGACGCCCGGCACGCGACACCCAGGTGGTGGCGGTCCTAGACTGTGTGCGCGTCATCGGACGCGTGTCTCCGTTCCGGACAGCGTGCTTGGAGGAAACCGTCGCGGCGATGCTCGCCCTGGCCGTCACCGGCCGGCGAGCTGGGTGGTGCCACGGGATCGCCGCGGATCCGATCAGGCTGCACGCCTGGCTCAGTCTCGACGGCTGCCCCGTCGGCGAGCCCACCTCCACGCTGCGTTTCACACCACTGATCCAGCTGCCCGAACCCGGCGCCGCGCCCGCGCGTGGCCATGGCCGGGCGGCGAAAGGAGACACCTCATGACGCTGACCTCCAACGGCCACACCGCCACAGCTGACACCACCGCCCCCAGCGCCACGAGTGGCGACCCCGCCGCCGCGGCCACACCGCTGCTGTGGATGCGGGGCGAGCGCACCGCGCTGGGCCCGTTCACCCGGCAGCTGGCCGAGCTGTACTGGCAGTGGGAGAACGAGCCCGCCGTGATCGCCGGCATGGGCCGCCAGACCCCGGAATCGCTCGAAGCCCGCCTGGCCGGCTACGACGCCCAGGCCCGCAGCATGGGCACCATTCCGCGGTTCACGATCTATGACCTGACCCGGCCCGGTGGGCCGGTGCCGGTCGGGACCAGCGCGCTGCGTATCGACCACTACGTGCGCACCGCGGAATTCATCATCCTGCTCGGCGCGGACGGCCGCGGCCGCAACCTGGCGACCGAGGCGACTCGGCTGACCCTGGACTACGCCTTCACCATCTCGGCGCTGCGTTCGGTGTGGCTCAAGGTCCTCGAGCCGAACCTCGGCGCGATCGCCGCCTACGAGAAGGCCGGGTTCGCCCACGCCGGGCGGCTGCGCCGTGCCGGGTACTGGCGCGGCGCCGAGGCCGACGAGCTGCTCATGGACGTCGTCGCCGACGCCCATCTCGCCACCGGCTGACCGGTGCCGCAGGAGCCCGCTACGGGGCCGGTGAGCCCCGTAGCGGGACCTGCCCGGCGAGGAGCCGTCCGTCGTGCAGGGCGCTGTGGGTCTGCTCGGCACGGTCGTCGCGGTGCAGATCCAGCCGGGTGGCGACCAGGACGACCAACCAGCCGCGAGACAACGCGGTGGCGTGCCACCGGGCGGGGACAGCGGCCCCGAGGTCCCCGTCGTAGAACTGCTCGCCCGGTGCACCGAGGCGGAGCTGGTCGTCGCCGGTGATCACACCGGTCCACCCCGGCACGACCGGCGCCGCTCGCAGGACCTCAGGGCCCATGTCGGTCAGCATCGCGAACCCGCGCCCGAGCAGCGCCGAGGTGATCGCGTCGACCGGTTCGGCCGCCGGGTGCGGATCGCTGGTCTGGACCGTCACGGCGAACGTGACGGTCACGTAGGCGACCACGGAGTCCGCAGCGTCCTCGGTGGCGAGCAGCCCAGGGCTGGCCCAGGCCGTCATCGCGTCGATGGCGCTTCTCCCCTCCCTCGATCGCGTCGGACATCAGCAGTGTCGCGCACCGAGCACAGGTCGCAGCCCAGATGCCCGGTGTGCTGCGGCTACTGCGAGGTGTCGGGTGAGGTGAGCGCCGAAGCTCAGCACACCGTGCCCGTGCACCGGCGATGAACCGGCAGCCGACACCGACCGGGTGGGACACCGCCTTCGCTGCGCTCGGACCCGCTCCGCGGGTTCCCACACCGCTCGGGCCAGCACCGAACCCCCGCCGCGCCCGGTCCCGCCGCGCTCGACCGGGCACATCACCACAGACCCCGACACCACGAGGAGCCACGATGCGCGACACACGCCGGTCCGGATGGGACGACCACACCGCCAAGACCGATGCCCGCATGATCGAGCTCGGTCTCGCCGAACCCGGCATCTCCGCGCCCGGGTCCGGGGTCTACTACGGCGACATCATGCCGCCGGAGTGGTACGAGGCCAACGCTGTGCGCGATCTCGGCCTGATGGCCGACGGCTCGTTCCGCGGCCTCGACGTCGCCCAGGCCGAACAGAACCTTCTGCACGCGCGCGACGACCTGGAGGTCGCTCGCGAGGCCCGCGACCACGAGCCCAGCCTGGTCAACCTGAACGCGGTCTGCCACGCGAACGTCGCGGTGCACCACGCCGAACAGGGCCTGTCCGAAGCCGAGGCCACCGAGCAGCAGCGCGAGGCCGCCGGTGAGCCCGAACCACAGCCTGTTGCGGGGCGCAGCCCGACCGACGAGGAGCTGGCCGAGCGCTCCTTCTGGATCCAGCAGCACGCGGAGAAGGAACTGGATCTGTAATCCCAGCCGCTCGGCGCGGCCCCGGGTGTCGTACCGGGACCGCGCCGAGCACACGCCCAAGACCCCACAGACCGGTGGAGCGGCTTCGCCGCACGGTGGACCTGGAGGGATCGGGCCGATCCTGCGGGCGCGTTCCTCACGCTTCAAGGGCGCTGACGCGTCGCTCGCGCGACAGCCCTGGCGGGCTGCCCTGGACCCGTGAGCCTCTACGCGCCCTCGGGGCGAGGCCCCCGAGGGGCAGGCGCACAGCCTGCCCCCGGTTGGCCGGCCCGGATCCCCGCCCGGCCAGGCACGGGGTTGGTAGAGCACAGGAGGAACACCCTCATGACCGTCACGACCAGCATCAACAGCCCCCGATCCGACGCAACGCGGTGCGATGCTGTGCACGACAACGGAACCCGACCCGGGCGGGAGGAGACAGCGCGCATGCCGCGACGTGCCCGCCCGCGCCTCGACCGTGAGGTCCTGCGGCTGCGACAGGTCGCGCTCGACGCCGCGGCCGCCGGCCTGTTCGTGTTCCCGGTCAAGGCCGGCTCGAAGATCCCCGCCTTCCACGGCGAGACCCGGTGCCGCGGGCGCGGGCCCTGCGCTGAGGGGCACCAGGGCTGGGAGCAGCGCGCCACGCGCGACCCGGCCCAGATCCGGCGCTGGTGGTCGAACTCCACCCGGTGGAACGTCGGGATCGCCTGCGGGCCGTCGGGGCTGGTGGTGATCGACCTCGACACCCGCACCGAACCCCTGCCCGACTGGGACGGAGCCACCACCGGCCGGGAAGTCCTCGACCAGCTCGCCGCCCAGCACGGCGAGACCTTGCCCGACACCTACTCCGTACGAACGCCGACCGACGGAGAGCACGCCTACTACCGGATGCCCGACGGGCTGGAGCTGCGCAACACCCAGGGAGGGCATGGGCACAGCCTCGGTCCGCTCGTAGATACACGGGCGATCGGCGGGTTCGTCGTCGGCGCCGGGAGCATCCGCCCCGAGGGCGCCTACCTGGTCGCCGAGCACGGCCAGATCGCAGAACTCCCGACGTGGCTGGCCACCCTGCTCACCCCGCCGCCGGCGCCGCGCCCGCAGGGACCGCCGACGAGGGGACTGTCGACCAAGCGGGCGAACGCCTACATCGCCGCGATCCAGGCCGACGAACTGGACAAGGTCGAACACGCCGCGGAAGGCCAGCGGCAGATCACGCTGCTCAACGCCGCCCGGGTCTTCGGCCAGCTCGTCGGCGGCGGGGAGCTCGACGCCGACAACGCCTACGCGGTCCTGCTCGACGCCGCCGCGGCGCACATCGGGGTCGCAGGGTTCACCCGCGCCGAGGCAGAACGGACGATCACGCGGGGGATGACCTTCGGGATCCGCGCCCCGCGCACCATCGCCCGCGGTCGCGCCACCGACTCCGCCACCGATGATCAGTAGCTCCGACGACCAGAACAGACCGCGACGCCGACCCTGCCCCGTCCTGGGACGCCCGGCTGACGAACTACTGGAGGAACGCCATGTCCAGCACCGAGGAAGCCTACGAGCGGCAGCTCGGAACGACTCCGGCCCGTGCTGATGAGTACGACCGCCGCATGGTCGAACTCGGGATGGCCGAATCAGACCAGCACAGGCCGGGCCTGGACCGGTTCTATGGGTACGGGGCGCGTCACGTCTACACCGAGAACGCGGTCCGCTACCTGGGAGAGATGCCCGACGGTTCCTTCGAGACCCCTCACGTCGCCCACGAAGCGTGGGCCGTCGACGAAGCCAGAAAGGATCTAAGGATCGCGACCGGGGAGCTAGAACAGGAGCAGGCGGCGGAGGCCGACGGTTCCCTCGTACGCCACAACCCCGATGACGACTGGTCCAAGGAGAGGGCGGCGATCGACGCCGCCCGCGAAGCACTGGCGGCCGCCGAGCAGCGCCTGGCCGCCGCGGAACGCGGGGAGCTCACCCCAGCCACACCCGACCTCGCTGAACCGGACTGGACCACCAAGGTCCACCCGGCCTCTCTGGCTGCCTACCACGCAGCCGTCGGTCACCTCGAGTACGAGCGCGACGGCGGCGCACCCCACCTCTACGAGGAACTCGTCGAGGACTGGGAGGCGCAGCTGAACCGCGAGATCGCCGAGCACGACGGCATCGAACTGGAAGAAGAACCCGGCTTGGAGCCTTGAGGATCGAGATGGAAGGTGGTGGCGGTGTCGCTGACCTCGCAGCTGCAGCACAGTTCGTTGGCGCGCTGGTGCGCGGCGCACCTGCCTGGCACCCGTGCTGTGGTCGACGAGATCCGCGCGGCCGCAACCACGGCCACGGTGGCGCGACCGCCGGGCCGGATCGGGGCGGGCCACTGGCCAGCGGTGGGAGGGATCGTCAGCGCGCGGCTGGCCGCGCTGGTGCAGGATGCCGCGCCGTACGCAGCCCTGTACGGGCTCGTCGGCGCCGAGCTGGTCTCAGCGCAGGCGAGTAACGCGATCGCCGCCGGCTACCCGGCCCAGGAAGCTGTGCTGGCCCAGGAGCCCGAGCTGGCCGAGGCCGCGGTGGGGCTGCGCCCCTCCCCCAGCGATGTCGTCGCACTGCTCGCGCCACCGGCTGACGGGGCTGGCCCGCGGCCCGGCGACGTGGTCTTCACCGAACTCGCCCACCGGGGCCACTCCTTCGCCCGCCGCCATGCCCCGACCGGGGTGATCGGCACAGCCGGTGTCGAGGCGGCGCTGGCCCGCACCCACGCGGTGTGGACTCTCGGCGAGGACCGATACCGGTCCGGGATCACCCCGCCGCCGCTCGCTCGCATCGCACAGGTCGGCGGAGCGACGGTGGAGCAGCTGCGCGCGCTGGCCCTACCGGAGGTCGTCGAGGACGCCGCCGCGATCGCGCGGGTCGTCGAGTCGTCCGGCACGCTCGCGGACTGGCGCGGGTGGGCCGGTGATCCCAGCCGTGGGCAGCCCCTGGGTTTTGCCTCGCCGGTGCTGGTCCCGCACTGGGCAGAGGCCGACCTGTTGGTCGGCGACACCCTGGTGGAGGTCAAGACGGTACTGCGGGCCGATCAGCCCGCGCGGATCGCGCGGTGGGTGTGGCAGCTGCTCGGCTACGCCTGGCTCGACACCGGCGACCGGTGGAAGGCCCGGCATCTCGCGTTCTACCTGGCCCGGCACGGCGTCACGCTCCGGTGGCCACTGGCGGAGCTGGAGACGCTCCTGGTCGGTGACCCGTCCCGGGTCGCGCAGGTCCGGGACGAGTTCCGCCGGCTGGCCGAGCACGCCGCAGTGCACGAGGGCGCCACCCTGCTCCCGACGCCCTGACCGGTCCGGCAGTACTTGAGCTGCTCACTCCGGTGCGGTCCTCGCGGGCGCGGGGCAGGCACGACTGGATCGCCCGGAGGTCAGCACACCCCAGGTGGGTCCGCGGCGATACCCGCCGCCGACGCCGCCGCGGGTGGGACGAGCTCGCTGTTCGCTCGTCGGCCTGCGGCCGATCCCACGCCGGGCGGGCCAGCACCGGCTCCCCGCCGCCCCTGACGGGCCCACCCGGGCCGTGCTGAGGCAGGGCCGCGTTCCAGCCGCACCACCCAGCACCGCGAGGAGGACCGTGATGAGCGAGCAGTTCCCGATCGTCAATCCCAGGGTCGAGGACGGCCTGGCGTTGAGCGACGCGACGATGGTCGAGTTCGGTGACGGGTGCACCGATGCGATGAGCATCGTGCCCGGCGAGCACGAGGTCGGCGACCGGGTGCCGTGCCCGAGCTGCGCGGGTGAGCACGAGATCAGCTCGGCGTTGTCGATCCCGATCGCCCACAACATCACCATCACCGAGCACGAGCACGAGCCCGGCGACTGATCCGACTCGCGTGCCGCCCGGCTGCGCCGGCCGGGCGGCACGCCAGCGGCGGTGCCGGTCACGTGCCTGGGTCACCAGCTCGGTGCCGGCCAGGGTGGTCGGGTCACCAGGCCCGGTGCCGGTGGGCATCGCCGTGTCGCCAGCTCGGTGCCGGCCAGGGTCGTCGGGTCACCGGCTGCGGTGCCGGTCGGGTCGGCAGGGTTGCCGTCCGCAGCAGTGGGTGGTGCGGGGTGGGCCTCCGGTGCTCGGCACGTCTGGATCGCCCGAAGGTCAGCACACCCGGGGTGGGCAAGCGCCGACGAACCTGGCCGACCCATCCCGGTGAGACCCCGTCACCTCGGGCAGCACCGGCGGCGCCCGCGTACAGGGTCACACCGGGATGGGCCAGCCAGAACCGCCGCCGGCCCTGCGGGCCCCCACCCCGGCCGCGCTGAGGCTGCGCCGCGTTCCAGCCGCACCGAGCACCGGAGGCCCACACATGAGCAGCACCAGCGCTACCCGACGCGTCGACATCGACACCGAGACCGGCCTCTGGGCCCTCGACGGGGTCATTCCCTCCCAGCTCAGCATCAACGACCAGCGCGTCCTGGAGGACCTGCTCGTCGACCTCTACGAGCCGACCGGGCTCGGCGAGGCCGAGCCCGGCGACGACGAGCCGCCCTACTGAGGGCGGCTCGCCCGCCAAGGGCCCCGCCCGCCGGGCGGGGCCCGGCCCGTGTTCCGACGAGGAGGCCCGGCCGATGCAGATCGAGATCCACCAGACCTACCCCACGAAGATCCGGGCAGGGGACCTGCTGCCACTCGACACGATCGATCGGATGCGACACGACTACGACGGCGTCCCCGCACGAGTGGACACCACCTCGTGTGCTCGGGTGGCCGACGTCGTGCACCACGGCAGGGACGAGCCGGTGTCGGTCGTGCTCGACGGCGGAGCCGTCATCGAGGCCCGGGCGGGCCGGATGATCCTGGTCGTCCGCGAGGTCGCGCCGAGCAGCTGAGGCTGACCTCGGCCGCGGCGACGGCGCACCCGCGCCAGAAGCGAAGCGGTGCCAGTGGGCGGCCGCGGCCGCCGGTCGGGTGGTGGCGCTCACGGCCGCGCCGGGCCAAGGAAACCCGGTGGACCCGCCTTCGGCGGGGTGGGCCTGCCGGCCCTAGAGCTGAGCACGGCATCACTCAACGTCAAGGGCGCTACGCAAGCTCCGCGTCGCCTTCGGCGACAGCCCTTCGGGCTGCCCTTGACGTCGAGCCTCGGATGCCGCGCGACCGCCGCTTCGCGGTGGCGGGGCAGACGCCCGCCACCCGAGACGGGCCGCCAGGCCCACCCGGTCCTGTCCACCGGCCAGCGAGGGAGTGCAGTCGCGATGAACCCCACCGACACCACCACCACCACGAACACCAGCACGATCACCATGGCGGCCGCGGCCGCGGAGCTGGGCCAGATCGCCGAGATGATCGAGCGCGGCGCGCTGCGTGGCGCTCGTGCCCGTCTCGCGCGACTGCTGGACACCACGGACCCGTCGGCGCGTCTGCTGCTGGTCCGTTGCGTGGAGGCCCTGGAAGCCGAGCACCCGACCACGATGCTCGCCAAGCTGCGCCGCGAGTGGCGCAAGGCCGACGACGACGGGCGCGCGCTGGTCGAGGCGTGCGCCCCGAGCGCGGAGCGGCGCGCGGAGAAGACCCGCGACGCCGACCGCATCGCGCGCAGCAACCGCGCCAAGGACCAGGCTCACGCAGCCCGCAAGCCGCGTGACCTGACCAGCCGCCGGAGCGCTCCGCGCGGGCGACAGGACCCGCGCGCCGTCGAGCGCGACACCGTCGCCCGCTACTTCGCCGACCGGATCGACCCGGTCGAGGACACCAACGAACCCCAGCACGATGACCGTCTGGACTACGACCTTGCGGCAGTCCCGCCGATGCGCGGTCTTCCGTGCGTGGCCTGCGGAGTCGAGCGGTCGACCGCCGACCAGCGCCGCGCCAACCGCGACGGGCTCTGCCAGGACTGCCGCGAGGACGGGACCCCGGGAATCGCCGTCCCGGCCGCCGACGCGACCCGGCAGGCCATGCTGACCGCCCGGTGCGACTACATCGCCGCCACCTCGACCAGCCCGACCGAGCGCGACGCCCGGTTGCGGCGGGACTGGCGAGTCATGACCAAGGCCGACAAGTTCGCCGTCATCGCCTGGCGCGACGCACAGTCCACCTGACCGCCCGGCCCGGGCCCAACGTGGTCGCCGGCCCGGGCCCAACGTGGCGCTCACGGCCGCGCCAGGCCGAGCGCTCAGAGCGGACCCGCCTTCGGCGGCACAGCATCGCCCGCGATCACCTGCGGGGCCGGCCATGGAGCCGCGGCCACGGACGGTCAGGCAGTGGCCGCGTGGTCGCTTGTGGTGTCCGGTGGCGTCGGTGAGGCGGCCACCGGCGGCGAATCGGTGGCCGCGCTCGCGCGGCGGGCCTGACGTAGATGTCCACGCACGCGCTTGACCGACAGCTCGAACATCGCGGCCAGGTCCTCGGCCTTCCGGCCATCGCGGTGCAGCTCGGCGAGGACCTCGCGCTGGCGCGTCTCGACCTCCTCGAGCCGCTTCTGTGCCTCACCCTCCGCGTCGCGCCGGCGCTGCTCCAGCTCGGCGATCACCGCGTCCCGGTCGGCAACGATCTGCTCGGCATCACGGTCGGCTCGCGCGTAGCGCGCGAACGCCTCGTCCTCCCGCCGTCGACGCTCGGCCTGATCGGCATCGAGACGATCGCGTGCCGCCGCGATGGCATCGGCCCGATCCCGGACCGCCCGCTCCGCCTGTGCTGTCTTCCTGGTCGCCATCGTTCGCTCCCCCGCCTCTTGTCGATCCCGAACGCCGCACGCAGCTGGTCACCTACCGGTGACCCCTGCCGACGTCAGGTGGGCACCAACTCGTGTCCTCCCGGGCCCCGCTGTGGAGCCGGCCGCAGCGGCGGCGAGGCGCCGCGCTCGGTCGCCTGGCAGCGATGCCCGGCCCCCTCCATCAGCACTCGGCCCCGGCCCTGTACGTCTCTCTCAGCGTTCCGACTCGGCCTCACCTGTCCTGTCTCAGTTGACCCGAGCCACGTCCGAAGCGGTGAGCTGCGGTGGCTCAGAACGACTGAGACGGAGCCGGTGCTCGGGTCTCACCGGACCTGAGCCAACTCGTCGTGCCATCCGGTCCCTGCTGTCCTCTGCTACCAGCAGCTGGCTCAACTTCCTGAGACGCACCAGCCTGTTAGCTCAGATCTGCTGACACTGGCTCAACTTCGCTGACACCGGACATCACCCTGGCCTGATTCGGTTCGTTCCGAACCACCACTTTTCGATCATGTTGCTGTGTCCTGATCTTACATCTCCGCTTGTCCACTATCAACGCCTCAACGCCTCACACCTATGCATCAAATGATCTTGCTGGATGGATTGCCGGTCGCGTAGCGTTCTCGCCGTGGGCGTCGTGCGGGTCACTGCGATGGCGCCCGGGTCTGTCGAGTACCTGCTCCACGGGTGCGATTCGCGGCCCGAACAGGGCCACGAACACGGTTCAGAACAGGGTATTGAGAACGGCGGCGATGGCCTGCAGCGCACCCCCGGTGCCGCCGAGTACCTGACCTCTGCGGCCGAGCATGGCGAGCCCGACGGCGTCTGGTTCGGCGCTGGGATCGAGGGGCTCGGGCTGCCGTTCGCGGCCGGCGCCACGGCTAGCGCAGATGACGTTCGGGCGGTGTTCGGGCAGCTGCGTTATCCAGAGCACGTGCTCGCGGGGTCGACCGAGAAGACGCCGGTCTACCTCGGTTCGAAGCCGCGGAAGTTCCGCACAGCAGCCCAGATCGTGGCCGACGCACTCAAGGAAGAACCGACCGCGTCGGCGGAGCGCCGATTCGAGATCGAGACGGCGGCGACCCGCAACACCCGGACTCCGACGGCCTACTACGACGTGACGTTCTCGCCGGTGAAGTCGGTGTCGATGTACTACACGGCGTTGCTCGCCGCGGGCGACAACGACGGCGCGGAGACGGTCCGCTGGGCGCACGACGAGGCGGTGCGGATCGCGTTGTCGTCGGTGCAGTCCGACGTGGCGTATGTCCGCTCGGGCCGCCACGAGGGCCGGGGCCCGTCGGGGCGGACAGTGGGTCAGTGGGAGGCGGCCACGGGCCTGGCCGCCGTGGTCTATGGCCACCACACCAACCGTGACGGTGAGCCCCAGCTGCACTCGCACGCCGGGGTGCTCAACCGTGCCGCGACCGCCGATGGGCGGGTGCTCGCGCTGGATGGGCAGGCGTTCCGGCCGGTGAAGGAGGCGCTGTCGGCGGCCTACACGCGGGCATACCAGCAGCTGCTGACCGAGCGGATGGGGGTGCTGTTCCAGCTGCGGCCTGACGGGTTGGCGCGGGAGATCGCCGGGTTCGACCCGGAACTGCTGGCGCAGGCGAGCACCCGCACCTTGGAGCGTGTCCGCCCGGCGGTCGCGGAGCTGGTGGAGGCCTACACAGCCCGGCACGGGCGGGCCCCGGGGCCGCGGGCGCGCCGCGCGCTGGTCGAACAGGCGGTCAAGGGCACCCGCGAGCCGAAGCGCGGTCTGGCCGGGCCGGCCGCGGTACTGGCGTGGACGACCGGACAGCCGGGGCGGGTGGACAGGCTCGCGGCCGCACTGGACGCGGTCGACGAGGTGGTGATGACCGCGGCGGCCAACGGCACCCATCCGGTGTCCGGACGTGGTGACCAGGCACAGGCCATTGACGGACGCGAGGCTGCGCTGGAGGTCCTGGCGGTCATCGGCGCCGGCCGAGCGGTGTCCGGCCACAACATGCCTGTCGGTGAGGGCCCGGCCCCGCTCGCGGGGGCAGTGGCCATCGCTATCGAGGCCGGAGTGGCCGATGTCCAGAGCCGGTATGCGACGTGGACGGTCGGGAACCTGACCGCGGCCATCGACGACCACCTCGGTGACCACGCGGCCGCGCTCGGGGTGGCGGCGGCCGCCCGTCCGGCGTTCATGGCTACCGTCACCGAGGCGGTGCTGGCCGCGCCCGGTCAGTTCGGGATCGTGCAGGTCTCCGCGTCCGACCCGGTGCCGGTCCCGGACGAGCTGCGCCGCCTCGGCGCCAGTGGTGACGGCCGATCGATGTTCCGCGCCCACATCGATGAGCGCTACGCGACCACCGCGGCGGTCACCGCCGAAGAGCGGCTGCTGGGCCACAGCCGGACCGACAGTGTCACACCGCTTCCGGCCGCGCGGCTCGTCGAACTCGCTGAGGTACTCGGCGCCCAGAGGCTGTCTGCCGATCAGGCTGCCGTGGTGGCAGGGGTGCTGGGGTCCGGTCGGACAGTGGACGTGCTGGTCGGGCCGGCGGGCACCGGGAAGTCGCACACCGTTGGCGCACTGTCAGCGGTGTGGGCGGGTGAGCAAGGTGGCCGGGTGCTGGGGTTGGCGACCGCGGAGATGGCCGCGCGCAACCTGGGCGAGCTCGGCCTGGAGGGGATGAACACCGCGCAGTGGCGGCAGCGGTTCCTGCCTGACCGGGCTACCGGCGAGGTTCGTGATCGGCTCCGGGCCGGGGACCTGGTGGTCGTCGATGAGGCCGGCATGAGTACTACCGCCGAGCTGGTCGAGATCAGTGACGTCGCTGCGGCGGCCGGGGCCAAGGTGCTGCTGGTCGGCGATCACCACCAGCTCCAGCCGGTCGGCGCGGGCGGCATGTTCGCTCACCTCGCCGCTCAGGCCGGCGTCCTCGAGCTGGACACGGTGCACCGGTTCCGCCACGCCTGGGAGGCCGAGGCGTCGCTGCAGCTGCGCGTGGGTGACGTCGACGCCGTAGCCGCCTACGCCGACCGGGGTCGGCTGCGCACGGGCACGCTGGAGGAGATGAGCGAGCACGCCGTGCGCGGGCACATGGCCGACATGCTCGACGGCAAGGACGCCCTGCTCATCGTCGGAACCAACCGGACTGCGGCGGAGATGTCGCAGCAGGTTCGCCGGACCCTGGTCGGGCTTGGGCGGGTCTCGCCCGACGCTCTTGCCACCGTGACTGTTGGCGGCGTGGAGAACGATATCGGGGTCGGGGACCTGATCCAGGCGACCCGCAACGACCGGCGACTGCGCGTGGATCCTGCACCGGATGGGACCGTTGGAGAGGTCCTGAACAAGGAGCGCTACACCGTCATCGGCCTCAGCCCCGACGGCGCGATCCTGGCCCGAGACCAGCGCGGCGCGGTCGCACATATGACCCCCGAGTACGTCAAGAAGCACGTCATCCTCGGCTACGCCGTCACCGCCTACGCGGCCCAGGGCGTGACCGTCGATGTCGGGCGGGGCCTGCTCGACCGTGACGCGACCCGCGAGTCGGTGTATGTGCCGATCAGCCGCGGGAGGGAGAACAACCTGCTCTACATGGTCACCGAGCAGGCCCCGGACGGTCACGATCAGCGGCGCATCGAGGACACACCCGCCCAGCGGCTCACCGACATCCTCGCGCGCACAGAGGTCGCGGAAGCGGCGCTGACCGTGCGCGAGGTCGCCAAGCACGACACTGCCTCGTTCGAGACTCTGGGTGCTCTGATCAACCAGGTCAGCATGCGGGCCTCCGGCGGCCGCAACGCCGAGATCCTCAGGGAACTGCTCACCGACGAGCAGATGGAACGCCTGCAGGGCGAGGAGGCCTACGGACGCATGCTGGCCGCCGTCTACGGCGCCGAACTCGACGGACACGACCCGCGCGCACTGCTCACCGAGGCCGTGACGCGTCGCGGGTTCGACGACGCCGAGTCCATCGCGAAGGTTCTGCACTGGCGCGTCGGAGAGCTCACCACCGCCCACGCACCGGAGAACGGAACTGCCGAGCCGGAACACGACTGGACCGCGGTCGCCGACACCCTGGCTCCCGGCCCCGTCCGCGACTACCTCCACCAGCTCGGGGAACTGGCCACCGACCGGCAGCGCGAACTCGGCAACGAGATCGCTCTCGACCCGCCGCAGTGGGCGCTCGACCGGCTCCCAGACGTCCCCGACCAGGACGACACCGACGCCCGCCGCGCATGGGAGTACCGCGCCGGAGTGGTCGCGGCGTACCGAGAGTACCGAGGCATTCCCGCGCATCAGTCCTCGCTCGGGCAGGCGCCCCCGACCCAGCAGCCCTTCGCCTACGCGCTGTGGCGCGAAGCCACCGAAGCTCTCGACCCGGACCCAACCGCGCTGGCCTGGCAGCACAAGACCGACAGCGAGCTCTACCAGGCCCGCGAAGCCTGGGCGCTCGCGCTGTACCACGCCGATGAGTACGGGCCCCGCGCCGTCGGTGGAGACCTGGCCGCGACCCAGCGGCTGGCCACCGAGATCAGCGACGACGCCGTGCTCACCGCAGCCGAAGCAGACGTGACCGCCGACGGACCTGGCCGAGACGAGCTGGTCGCGGCCGCCGACCGCTATCGGGCCCTCGCACAGGCCTACACCGCCCAAGCGGCGGACATGGCCGAGGAGTACGAGGCTCGGCAGCAGTGGTGGGATGAGGTTGCCCCGCTGCGCGAGGCCGACCAGGCCGCGGCCGGGGAACTGGAACGGCGCCAGCTCCCCGCCTGGCGCGACACTCCGACACCGGCGGCCGGGGAACAACTCACGCTGCCCACCAAGGTCCCGGCGCCCGCCGGGGCCGCGGAGTCCGAGAGCAGCCCAGCCGCCACGCGTAGGAACGCCGAGCATGAGGGACCGGGCACGCGCTCGGGGACGGCGCCGGCCACCGGGCACCGCGAGGACTCGCCTGCGGTCGAACCGGACGTGCAGGAGCCGCCGCGCGGGAGCGAGACACCCGAGGCCGCCCAGGAGGTACCCTCCTCGGACAACGGTGCTGGCCACAGCGCCGAGCGCGATCCGGGCGCGGTACGCGACGCAGTCGATGATCTACGTCGCGTGACCCGCGGGTCGCAGCTCCGAGAGCTGCACCAGCAGGCCCGTGTCCAGAACGACCAGCCCCACCGGGACCGCGACCTCGATAGTGGCTATGCCGAACGGGCCCACCGCGACCAGCTCGCCATCGAGAACGAACGCCACCAGCACCAGAGTGGCCAGGACGAGCAGAGCCACGAACAGGGCCATGAGCACGGCGCGGACTACGACCCCTACGACACTGACTACGACCACTAACCCCACCGCTACGCCAGCGGTCGACGAAAGCCAGGGGCCTGCCGTCTCCCGCACAGCGACGCGGAGGCGTCCCATGCGTGTCTCAGACACCCGTGGGGATCGCAGGACCAGTGGCAGCGATTGCCACGCGGACGTCTTCGGTCAGCGCGACGGCGGCGAAACTGCATCACCGAGCAACTCGGCGTACCGCTCCATCAGCGACGGCGGCGACGGTTGAGGCTCGTTCGCACGCCGCTCCAGCTCCGTGCGGAGGAACACCTCCTGCTGGGCAGCAAGACGCAACGAGCGCTCGTCGGCAATTACCCGCACGCCCTGGACCTCCCAGGGGCCGGGACACACACCACGGACAGCCGAAGGATCAACATGCTCGTGCCATGGCGGATCCACGATCTCTTCGATCGTGGCCGTCGGGCCTGGATCGCCCCACGTAACACCAAACTCGCGCTCCGCGAGCTCTCGCACGTCGGCGTTGTGGAAACTGTGTGCGAGGCCGAAGACCCCCTGCTCGATCTGGGATGCGTAGACGGGGAGCCGCTCCCCCGTGGCCAGCACACATGCTGTCGACCCGACGTAGACGTGACAGTGCCATCGCGCTGCGTCGATCCCCGGGACCGCAGCCTCCACCACCGCGGCCAGCTCTAGACGTGCCGGCAGGCCGACGTCGGGGTTCGCTGGATCTGCTGCGTAGCCACACGCCTCCTGCACCCGACGCAGAAGCCGCTCCTGCACCAGCTGGGTGTAGGCCGTCCCCCACCCCGCGACGTCCTGGTCCAAGCCTGCTGTAGCCATGCCGTCGAGCAGCGCCGACAGCGAGAGGGGCATGCGGAACTGCACTTCATGCGAGTCAGCCGGCGGGGCCGCATGCGGATCACAGACATCGAAGAGCGGCACCGGGGCGACATGCGTGTCGCCAAAACGACCACCAATCATTTCGGCCTCCGATCATTGCCGTTGGTTCCGGTGTCGCTGCAAGTGCAGGTGGGGCCCTCCCTCAGCCTAAGGCAACCTTCGGTCAGAGTTCTGAACCAGCCAGTTGGATGGACTTCTCGCCCAGGAAGGCTCGCTTGTCACTAAAAGTGATATACTATCGCAAATACTCTGGTTTCAGATGGTAAGTCGATCGGTTGCGCCACGATCCAGCGAGACTTGCAACTGAGCGGGGTGTGCAGCTGTACCCCAGCGGGCGGGGTAAGTGCAGCATGGGGACCTACGGTCGGCGCGCTAAGAGCACGGCAGGGAGTCGTTGTAACTGTGGGAGGGCTGGCAGTACAGAGTCATCTGGGACAGATGTCCTTCACCTGACCGATGCCGGACCTCCGTGAGGTCTGCACCGCTGTCGAAGCGGGGAGGGTCGGGCTGCAGCATCTCGCGCGGATAGTGCGAGCGCGTTGTCGGGCCACACCGGGCTCGAGCAGCAGCGTGGGATGTGCGGCGACTCCATGGCCTACTTCAGCGCTGCACGCTTGCACGCCATCGAAGACGTCGCTGCTCACGGACTCTCGGCTCCGGGGCGAAGACGCGACCGTGCGGGATGGTGTAAACGCCGTTTACACGCCTCGGGCTGCGGAGCTGACACTGACTCGATCAGCAGTCGGCGCTGATGTGGGGGCGGTCGTCCTTTCGACATGGCTTGATCAGTTCGGTCTTGAACAGCTTGATCGTGGACTCGGCCATGGCGTTGTCGTAGACGTCGCCGACCGACCCGACCGAGGGCGCCGCTCCAGCCGTGGCGCGGCGTTCGGTGTAGGCGATGGACCGGCATTGCGACCCGGCATCGGAGTGGGCGACCAGCCCGGACAGGTCGTCGTGGCCGCGCCGTGCGCGGATCGACACCGCTTGCTCGGTGGGTCGAGCACGAGCTCGGTGCGCATCGAGGTGGCTGCGCGCCAGCCCAGGATCCGTCGCGAGTACGCGTCGATGACGAACGCGACATAGACCATTCCGGACCAGGGTGGGGACGTAGGTGAAGTCAGCGACCGGCAACCGGTCGGGCGCTGGCCGGTCGAACGGGTGCCCGACCAGTCCGCCGCCCGGGTGCCCGGGCACCCGGTGATCGTGGTCCGGATCCGGCGGTCGCGGCGCACTCCGACTGGCCCGGCTTCGCGCATCAGCCGCTCGACCGTGCAGCGAGCGATTTTGGCTCCCCCGCGGTTGAGCTGAGCCCACACCTTGCGCTCCCCATAGCCGCCCTAGTTCTCGGCGTGCACCCGCCGGATCTGGGCGGTCAGCTCCCCGGTCGCGCTGCTGTTGGCAAGTCGGCGCGGGCGGCGAAGTAAGTCGGTGGGACGATCGCCGCGCCCACCTCAGCGAGCTGGGCACAGGTCGACCCCACCGCCGGCCCGCGGTGGTGTGGGGCGGCGTGCTGGTCGATGAACCTCACCAGCGCCCTTGTGGCCGGTCGATCGCGGCCGCGGAGAAGGCCGACGCCGTCTTCAGGATCTCGTTGGCCCGTCTGAGTTCGGTGTTCTCCCGCCGCAGGTGCTTGAGCTCCTCGGACTCCTCGGTCGTGGTTTCCCGCCGGTCAACGGTGTCGACCTCGGCTTGGACCTATTTGCGGACCGTTCCCACCGAGCCGACCTCCAACTTCTCCGCGACCGCGTGCATCGCCCGCCACGGCGAGTCGTAGTCACCCGCGATCTCGGCGAGCATTCGCACCGCCCGCCCGCTCCCGCAACTTCGGTGGGTAGTGCCCCTGGGAACGACGACGTGTCCTGGCTCCATCTCCTCGGACGATCAAGTCTCCGGCCATGCCGGGGCGGTTCACTGGTGGGGCTTGACCGGGCCGTGGTCGCTCTATCGCGGACGTGCACAACGTTGGTGCGAGCTGTCGGCACCAACCGATCGCGTGTGTGCCGGCACCCGCGGCGGTGGATCATCAGAGGATCGAATGGGCAGCGAAAGGCCTGGGTGTAAACGTCGTTTACACCCAGGCCCTGTGCAGGTGCCGCTGCACTCCGGAGCCAGAGGATCTGGCTCGTCCTACGCCGTCACTCCGCAGGACTGGTGTCAGGCGCGGTGGTGGACTCGAGCAGGAGACGGACGAGTTCGGCCCGTTCGGTCTCGGTGAACACTTCCCGGATCGAAGCAGCGGCGCGAGCCGGGCTCGACACCGCGATGCTGCGGCGCGTGCGCTTCGGCGACTCGGAGTTCCCCGGGGCCCCTCCCGCCGGACGCCGCCGATACGGGGGGCCGGCTGCGGCGATGGCTTCCTGCTCCGATATCGGCAGAGTGCCGAACTGGCGGGCCTGCTCGAGCTTGAGCGTCCCGGTCTCAAGTGCATCCCGCAGCGGAGGAATCAGATCGAGCAGAGCCATCCGTTGGCTGACATACATCGGAGTGCGTCCGATCCGTGTCGACAAAGCCCGCCGGCTGATGTTGGCCTCTTCAAGGAGGCGCTTCATCGCCTCTGCCTCATGGAGTGGACCAAGGGCCTTGCGGTGGCTGTTCTCCACCAGCATGACCTCGTACATCGAGGCGACCCGGTCGTCGTTGACCAGGGCCGGGATCTGTTGCAGCCCAGCCACCCCAGCGGCGCGAAGCCGGCGATTGCCGATCAGCGCTACCCAACGGGCGCTGCCCACAGCGGCCTGCTGCTCGGGGTACCGATCGACGAAGGCAGCAGCCGAGCAGACGACGATGGGCTGCAAGACCCCGTGATTGCCAATCGTCGCGACGAGCTCGTAGAACTCGGCATCCTCTTCGTCCGCGGCAGCGCGTTGGTTGAGCGGGTTGGACACGATGTCCCCGACCGGGAGCATCGACGTGGCCGGACCGGGATCCGCTTCCACGACAGGTTGGGGGGCGGTCGGCGGCGGTGGCGCCGGGGCGGCTGATGCTTCGACTGGCGTGCGGGCCGAGTAGTCCTCGGGCACCTCTTCCCGTGCGAGCTCCGCCAGGTTCACGCGCTTACCCACGGCTCAGCCCTCACCAGGGGTGTAAACGTCGTTTACACCGCTCGCGTGTCGCGGCCCTTCACCACCAGTGCCGAGGACCTCCAGGGCGAGTTTGAAGAAGTCCTGACGCGCTTCGAGGGCCACGCGGTTCTTGGCGTACTGGACCACGGTGACGCCCTCGGCTGAGGCACGTGTGTGGAGTTTGTAGTGCCGGATGACCGTGTTGAACACGGGCCACTTCTTCGCGGCCACATACTCGCGGGTCTGGTCGAGGTCGCCCGTCCCGTCGCGGGGATCCCAGTTGTTGAGCAGCACGCGCCACGGGACTCCCGCGGGCTCAATGACCCGCTGAATGGAGCGCGTCGCCGGCGAGAACGACATTGGTTCGGGCTCCAGCGGAACGATGACATCATCGGCCTGTGTCAGGACGGTCTGCAGAATCGACTCGTCTTCCAGGCTCCCCGGGGTGTCGACGAAGATGTGTGAGTACTGCTTGATCTCCCGCAACTTGCCGAGCAACTGCGGATTGTCGTGGCACTGCTCGAAGTCGAACGGCAGGTCGTCCCCGACCCGCTGGGCCCACTCCAGCATCGAGGCCTGTGGGTCAGTGGAAACACCCAGAACCGGCGACGACTCTGCGGTCCCGCCCAGGGTGTCCGCGACGACCGCGGCCAAGTTGACCGTGACGGTCGTCTTCCCGACGCCGCCCTTCTGATTTGCAACCACATGTACGC
Source organism: Pseudonocardia sp. ICBG1034 (assembly GCF_020131375.1). Taxonomy (NCBI): domain Bacteria; kingdom Bacillati; phylum Actinomycetota; class Actinomycetes; order Pseudonocardiales; family Pseudonocardiaceae; genus Pseudonocardia; species Pseudonocardia sp. ICBG1034. The sequence goes on along the minus strand of NZ_JAHLEK010000024.1, from coordinate 143,758 downwards.
GAGCCATGGAGTAATCCCTCCGTCTGCTTCCCACCTGGCAGGTGGTACTTCGGATCCCCTCCATCGTGGCAGACCCTGCCCGCGCCCTTGTGCAGGTGGGCCGCCCTCCGCGCGCCGCTGTAAAGTGTCGAACATACATTCGACGAACATATGTACGATTGATCTTGTCAGGGTGATCGAGCCGCACTCCACCCTGTCAGCCCCCGATACCAGTCGAGCGCGCCTATGCGGGGTGAATCGACTGGTAGCCGCGAGCATCGATCGGGATGCTGGACCTGTCCCGCAGGATGGCTGTGTCGGTGGCGATATCCGAATAGTCGGATCGATCCGTGACGTCGACGGCGTCGGCGACGAACACCGGCATGCCGCGGTGGATCACCAGCACGCGACCCGGTGGAAGCTTGCGAATGTCGCCGGGACGAAGGACCGGGGTGGTCTCGCTACTGAGCGAGTGGCGCGTACTACTGAACAGACCATCGGTGTGACTCTGGCGCCGATACGTCTCGTGTGTGCCGCAGAGGTCGGACAGCGCGTGCAGCGTGCGATCGTCCTTGATTCCGCCCCACACACTCAGACTGACGGTGTTGTCCAGAACCTCCCGAGAGCCCACCGGGCCGAACAAACGTTCCAGCTGAGCAAGTGACTGCGCCGACCAGTGGATGATCACGCCTCGACCTGCGGCGTCGGAGATCACCTCAGCGAGGCGGGGGACAGGTGTGCCGTTGGCGAGCTCGTCAAACACCACCGTCACGGGCGGGTCGACACGACGGGCAGGGAAGTCCATAGCCATCTCCTGAGCCGTCCGCAGCCAGTGCTCCGCCAGAGCTGTCAAGACCGGAACTGCCTCGGCCGCCTGCTGCTGGTCAGCGATCAGGAAGAGCGACCCGCCCTGTGCGATGAAACGACGAACGTCCAGACCGTGCCCGTGGGCAGGGCTGATCAGCTCCCGGACCCGGGGATCGGTCCAAGCCCCGACGACGCGGCGCACCGACATCCACACCGCCGACGCGGTCCGGGGGTCGAGCGCCATCTCCGCAGCCAGGTTGGCGGCGAGTTCCCCGCGGCCTGCGTTGCGGAGAATCGTGACCGGTGCCGGATCCGCGGGGAGCCTCCGCCTCGGTGCCGCCGTAGGAGGCCGGACCCCTGGCCTACCCGCCGCTGCCGGCGCGGCTGAGTCAGCCTCAGGAGGCTCGGTGGCCCAAGCACGGATGGTGTCCACCGACGAACCGGAAACCGCAGCAGCAACGAGGTAGGCGGTGAGCACTACGACGGCGCGCTCCCGGAACACCCGATCGTTGCCAGCACCACCACCGCCGCCGGCCTCCACTCGCAGCGCTGAGGCTTCGACCAGGGTGTAAGCGCGTCGATTGGCTTCCTGTTGGTCTTCGCACCCACCGATGAGGGCCCAACGCAGTGGAGCGGGCCACCGCAGCCGGCCCGTGCTGTCGTGAACGATGACAGGACCGGCCACGGGGCGACGAGAGCGGGCCAGCGCGGCGAACTCCACCAAGTCCAGCTTGGTGGTCGAGCACAGCAGTGCCCCGGGAGCGTCGAGGACCTTGTGCACCAGGTCTTTCCGAGACTTCCCCGACTGGGTCGGGGCCAGAGTGCCCGTGAGGTTGACGAAAGATCCGTATAGCTGCTTGTTGCGGTACCGGTAGAAAGGGAAGCCCAGCTCGGTCGGCGGGACGCTCCGTACTTCGCCTGGGCTCAACGACGGCCGGGTCCGTTCCGCGCTCCGTCGGAGCGCCGTGGCGGACAGCTCCGCGTTGATCTCGTCGACGCTTGCGTGGCCGCCCGGTGCCGGGGCGAAGCGTCGACCACCCCACCGGACGGCGAAGGCGGTCACGGCGACCAGCACCACGGCCGCCACCGCGGCGCAAACAAGGAACAGCGTCCAATGCCGGATAAGACGCCCAGCAGTGCCATCGGCAGACAACGGAGCACCGAGAGAGCCCCGGACGATGTCTGCGACATCGGAGAACCCAACCCACATCGGGAACGCCGCGCCGAGAAGGAGCCCGGTGACCACGGCCGCCAGCTCGACAATGACGGCGACAGCCAGCGCGAACCCCACAGCCGTCACGGGGAGGGCAACGTCCTGAACCCAGGGACGAGGAGCTCCGGACCGGGTCCTCACGACGCGTCCCGTTCAGAACGGCGGGCCGCGCCCTGATCGCGGCTCGTGGAACCCCATTCGGTGCCGGCTTTGGAGCCCTGCGATTGAGCGCCCCGCGGCGTGCCCTTCTCCGCCGAGGCACTCTGCCCGGCTTCGGCGCCCGTCTGCCAGGGGCCGGTGATGGCGAACAGGGTGCCGGGCTGCTGGATCCCGGCGAACAGCACCGTCCCGTCGGGGGAGAAGGTGGGGCCGGTGAACTCCGAGCCCATCTGGCTGCGGGCGATGGGGTAGGCGGTCCCGTCGTCGGTGACGCCGGCGAGGTGGTTGTCGCCGTCGCCGTCGGTGGACACGATCAGCCCGCCGAACGGGGCGGCGACGATGTTGTCGGGTGCCTCGACGGTCTCGCCGTCGGCCTCCACGGCGAACACCGTGGTCAGGGTCAAGCTGGAGGCCTTGGGGTCGTAGTGCCAGATCTGGCCGCGGTGGGAGTCGGAGAAGCTGGAGACCAGGTAGGCGCCGGGGGCGCCGTCGTGGTCGGCCCACCAGGCGCCCTCTAGCTTCTTCGCCCGGGTGATCCCGTCGAGCGAGCGAACCGGACCCCGCGCTGCGTCGCGATCGGTGACCGGCACCCACGTGACGGTGTAGGAGGTGCCGACGGTGTCGGCCTGGTCGAGGTCGGCGACGACCTTGCCGGACCGGTCGGCAGCCGCCATCGCGGCGAGCTCCCCGGCGTCCGCGTCGAGGGCCTTGAGCGCGCCGCTGCGGCCGCGGAACCCGGTGGGTGGGGTCCAGCGGTAGACGGTGCCGTAGGGGTTGGAGGTGTCCTCGGTCAGGTAGATGGTGAGGGTGTCGGGGTCGACGCAGCAGGCCTCGTGGACGAACCGGCCGAGGGCTTTGATCGGCTGCGGGTCTCGGTTGGCCTGCAGGTCGACCGGGTCGACCTCGAAGACGTAGCCATGACCGTCCTTGTCGGTCTCCTCGCAGGTCAGCCAGGTACCCCAGGGGGTGACGCCACCGGCGCAGTTGGTGGAGGTCCCGGCGAGTGCGACGGTCTCCCAGATGAGCTTTCCGTCGGGGGTGGTCTTGACGACGGTGCAGCCGCCGCCGGCGTCCTCGCGCCAGGTGTAGCCGCGCAGGTGCGGGACGGCGCCGCCGTCGTCGGGGCCGCCGCGGACCTCGTGGTTGAGCACCACGAGCACGTTTCCGTCCGGAGCGGGGAATGCGGCGGCACCGTCGTGGATCCCGGGGGAGGCGTGCTCGGAGTAGAGGCGGGTCTTCCCGGCTTGGGTGACCACTCGGTAGGAGAACCCCTCGGGCAGGGCGAGCATGCCCTCTGGGTCGTCGACGAGCGGCCCGTACCCGGCTGCAGCACCCGGCTGTGCCGCGGTCGTGGCGCGGCTCAGCAGACCGTGGACGGGGCCGGACACGGCGACACCGAGCCCGACCTGCCCTGAGCTACGTAGGAACTTCCGTCGGTTGATCAGCACGGGTCCTCCCGGGGAGCGGCTGCTGGTGATGTCAGGTGAGAGACAGCGGTCATGAGCCCGCGGCCTCGGCGAGGGCTGTGTCAGCGCGGGCAGCGGGGACGGGCGCCGCGGCCGGTGCACCGGCGGGGCCGGCGATGTGGCGGACGTGGGTGATCTTGTCGGCCCAGTCCGAGAGCGGCTGCAGGATGACCCCCGTGCTGGAGTCGTAGGCGTTGACGACCAGGCCGTTGCCGACGTACATGCCGACGTGGCGGGGGTTGGTAGGGGAGCCGAGCGAGCCGGGGATGAACACCAGGTCCCCGGGGGCGATGGTCGCGGGGCCGGCGGGGGTGCCGGCGTTCTTCTGGTTGACCGTCCCGGCGGGGATCGGGACGCCGGCGGCGGCCCAGGCGGCGAGCATCAGCCCGGAGCAGTCGAAGCCGTTGGGTCCCTTCGCACCCCAGATGTAGGGCTTGCCGAGCTGGGCCAGGGCGTAGGTGACCGCGGTGCGCTGTGCGGGGTCGGTGGGCGGGACGAACCCGGGCGGGAGCTTGGTCGGGTCGATGTTCGACGGGGCCAGCGGGACCCCGGCGCCGCCCTGGTCGGGGCAGGCGAACGCGGTCGAGGCCAGCTGCACGTCCGGTGCGGCACCGGGTGCGGCGGGGGCGGGGTTGTCCGGGCCGACCCAGAACCGGTCGGCCAGGGCTGCGGCCGGTGCTTCCTGGGGGGCGTAGCGGTCGGGGAACGCCGAGCGCTGCACCGCCTGCGCGGCGGTGCCCGGCGGCATGGTCGCCCAGCCGGGCAGGGCGATGAGGCGGTCCAGGAAGATCCGGGTCGCGTAGTCGGGGTTGAGGACCTGCTCCGGTGAGCCCCAGCCCTGCGAGGGCCGCTGCTGGTAGAGGCCCAGGGAGTCGCGGTCGCCGTGGCCGACGTTGACCAGTCTCGATTCGACGATCACGGTGGAGATCGCGATCACCGCGGCCCGCTTGGGCAGGCCCCGCTGAGCCACGATGTTGACGATCGTGGCGGCGTTGTCGGTCTGCTCGGCGTTCCAGTCGGTGCCGCCGATCGTCTGCGACCCGCCGCCGAGGCCGCCATCGCCGCCGCAGCCCCCGCCGGGGAGCGCGCCCCCGGCGACGATGGTCAGCATGGCCACGCCCATCGTCAGCACGGCGCCGGCGAAGACGAGGATGACCGCGCCGACCGCCAGGGCGATGGTGCTCTTCTTCTGGTTCACCGTCAGGTCACCGTCGCGGCGGTGCGCCGCCGGAGCCACGGCCGTTGTGGCCGGTGCCGTTGGTCGAGATCCTGGCGGCCGCGGCCAGGTGCTCGACGGTGGCGGGCGCGGCGGCGTTGGGGCTGGGGTCGGGGGTGGAGGCGCTCACCGGCACCAGCCGTGGGCGGCCTGGGCGCCCGGTCGGCGGTGCGGGTTCCTGGAGCGCGGGTTCCTGGAGCGTGGGGTGCTGCGGTTTCGCGTGGGGCTGGTCGTCTCGGGAGCGCAGCCCGGCGTTGGTGTCGAAGATGGCCCGCTCGGTGGGGGAGAGGACCGTCTGGATCTTCATGCCGGGGCGGTTCTCCAGCTTCCACAGCGCACGGCCCTGGCCTTCCATCGCCCAGCCGGTGAGCACGGCCTGTTCACGCTCGGACAGTCCGAGCTCGTCGGCGAGCTCGTCGCCGACCCGGGTGGACTGGCCGAGCAGGATCCGGGTCGAGCACAGCGCGAGCAGGTCCTTGGCGATGGAGACCTCCTGGGAGCCGGCGGCGCCGACGGAGAGCAGGTCGGAGGGCTTGTGCATCACCAGGAGCTGGATCTTGCGTTCGGCCCGGGACAGGCGCAGGTCGGAGTCGACGGCCTGGACCGCGCGCAGCCCGAGCCGCATCTGCCGCCAGACCTCGTCGCGCACGACGATGCGCACGTCGCCGTCGTCCTGCAGGTCGGTGATCATCGAGGACCAGGAGCCGAGGCAGGTCAGAGCGACCGCGATTGCCTGATCACCCCTGCTGCGCAGCAGCGAGAGGTCCATCGACTGGACAGGGGCGTCCCAGTCGAGGTTGAAGTTCGTCGGCTCGTCGAACAACCCCGACAGAGGGCCGACGACGAGGTTGGACAGGGCGTCGGTGATCTGGCGGGTGTGGTCGAGGAACTGGCGGTGGGAGGCGAAGCGGGTGGCCTGCCACAGGTCGTCGTCGGGGTGGGCGAGCTGGTCGACGACGTCGGGGATGGTGATCGGGCGCAGCTCGTCCGCGCCGTGCTCGGCGCCGACGAGCCGGTTGAGCACGGTGGACAGGACGTGCTCGTCGGTGACGGTCGGGTCGTAGCCCTGGGCCTCGGCCAGCGCGGTCAGCAGCCTTGTCCAGCGCGCCAGGATGCCGGTGAGTTCCTCGCGCTGCCGCTCGGTGCTCCAGGTGCCCCACCTCGATCGGATGGGGCCGAGGTCCAGGGCGTTGAGGCGGTGGTGGCTACCGCGGCCGAGCGCGATCGGGGTGATCCCGAGCGAGCGCAGCAGCGGGGTGTACTCGCCCTTCACATCACCGGAGATCAGGGAGCGGACGCCGAAGAGCATCATCCGCAGCATCAAAGCGACGACGGTGGAGGACTTGCCGCGGCCCGGTTCACCGAACACCACCAGGTTCGGGTTGGTGACCATCTGGCGCAGCACCCACTCGGTGGGGTGGACGTAGAAAGCGCCCCCGGACTGGGTGTCGTAGCCCAGCCGGGCGCCGATGGCCGGGACGCCGTTGGAGGCCAGCAGCGGGAACAGTCCGCCGACCTCGGCGGTGGTGGCCCGGTAGACCGGGGCCCGGCGGGCCGCGTCGACCGCCGCCCATCCGCGGCCCGGCTCACGGTGGCCCTGGCGGGGGGCGGTGGCCTGGTTGACCCGACTCCGGCCGCCTCGCCGGCCGTTGGTGCGCTCCTCGTCCGGACCGATGGGGTCGGCGGGTGCGGAGACGGGGATGCCGTCGAGGTCGGTGAACTGGCTCAGCAGCTCGCTGGTGGTGCGCGGCTGTACGTGGCGGCGCTTACCGAAGATGCTCATGAGTCGAACGCCCTGGTCAGACGGGGCAGACCGATCCCGACCGGGAGGGCCGCGGCGACGAACGCGGAGTCCTGGGCCAGCTCCAGGCGCAGCAGCCGGAACCGGCCCGAGGAGTCGTTCTCCAGACGGGCGGCGTGGTCCTCGAGGTTCCACTCGGCGGGCACCGTGAGCGAGGAGGCCACGGTGAAGCGGACCAGGGCGTGCCCGGCGGCGACGGCGGCCTCCTGCTCACGCGCGCCGGTCTGGCGGCGGGTGTCGACGGCGGTGGTGTTGAACCCGCGCTGGGCCTTGGCATCGACCAGGACGTTGTTGCGGAACCGCTGGGAGCGCACCTCCCGGGCGGCGGCGGCCTGGGACAGGATCTCGTAGTGGATCTGCAGGGTGCGGCGCTCTCCTGCGGTGCGGACCGCGAGCAGCGGGCCGAGCGACCCGAAGATCGTCCCGGATTCCGGGGGCTGCACCGCGTAGGAGACCGACGAGAACCCGTCGTGGTGATAGGCCCGGGCAGCCGGAGCGGGAGCGAGGGCGGGGCCGGCTTGGGAGATCGGTAGCCCCACCGAGCCGTCCGGGTCGGGCCGCATGAGGTGCTGGTACTGCAGGGAGGCGGCGGTAGCGGGGTTGAAGCCGGTCTTGATGGCCTCGGCGACCCCGGTGGAGGTCAGCCAGGTCACCGACTGCACCCCGAGCCCGCGCAGACCGTCGGCGACGGCTTCCAGGACGCGGTAGAGCGCGTACGCGCGGCCCGCGACACCGCCGCCGGCGGCCTTGGCCGGGCGGCGCAGCGCGTCCTCGGTGCCCGACACGGTCACGAACAGCTCGGTCCGCACACTGACCGAGGCGACGTCGCGGTCGATCTCGGTGGTCACCTGCCGGGCCAGCGTGGGGGCGTCGGCGCGCTGGTGGCGCTCGCGCCAGACCGCGTACTCGGTGCCGTCGTCGGGAACGGTGCGCACGAGCAGCGAGATGCGGTCGACGACCTCGCGGTGCCCGAGTCCGACGAGCATCGAGCCGAGGCGGCGGGCGAGCTCGGCGCACTCGTCGTCGGACAGCATCCCGACACCGGAGTGGGTCAGGCGAGCGGTGGCGCCCCAGCGTCCCTGGTCGGTGTCGTGGATCAGGCAGATCCGCGAGCCGTGGAACTCCGGGCCGTCGGGGAACTCCAGGCGCGACAGCACGCCGGGCAGGTCGGGCTCGCTGCGGTCACCGGCCAGCCCGGCCGCGGCGCGTGATTGCCAGGGTGACCAGCGCATCAGCACTCCTGTCTGGAACATGATCAGGTCGGCCAGCCAGCGGAACGCGGGGCGGCCGTGGACGGGGACGACGATCAGCACGACCAGCACGGCGGCGAACACGCCCCAGCTGAACGCGGTGGACCACTGGTTGCGCGACATCGCGATCAGGGCCGGGGTGCACGCGGCGGCGACCAGGAATGCTTGGACCGGGGTCATCCCGGCGATCCAGCCCATCCCTTCTTTGAGGTTCAGCCCGCGGTACACGCGCGGGCCGACAGGCCCGGTGGCGGTGCTCATCGGTCGCGGTCCTCTCGATCGGGGGCAGCACGGTCAGGGGCGGGGCGGGGTGGCGCGGGAGCCCATGCGGTCGTGCTGGTGTCAGTCGGTTCCGGCGTCGTGGAGGGCCCGTCCGCGCCGGTGTTCACCGGAGGGGCCTCATGAGGGCGGGGCGGGGTCGAGGGGCCCAAGTCGGGGCGCCCCGCTTCGGGTGCCCCGGTGTCGACGCTGAGCGGGGCGGGCTCAGGCTCCGAGCCACCTGCCGGGGCGCCACTGGGCTCGATCGGCCCGGTGTCGCCGCCCGCGGGCTGGCCGGACCAGCCCGAGGTGGCTGTCGCCCCGGCGTAGGCGCCGCCGGCCGCCGAGCTGACGTCTCCACCACCGGCGGCGGGCGCGGGGCCGGGGTGCCCGACGCCGGTCTGCGCCATCTGGGAGGAGGCGTAGCCCCCGGCGGCCTGCCCGGCGGCCTTGGTGGCCATATAGCCGCCGACGACCGCCGCGGCCGCGACACCACCGACCGCGCCCAGCCCGGCAGCAGCACCGCCCGCCGCCGCGCCGCCACCCGCGCCGCCACCGGCAGCGCTCGCACCGGCGCCGCCGGCGCGTCCGGCGGCCGCGGTGGACCCGGCGGTCGGCCCGGCGGTCGGGGAGGCCGCGGTGGAGCCGCCCAACTCGCCCCCGCCCCCGGCCGAGGGACCGCCCCCACCACCGCTGCCCGAGCGGGCCATGCGGGCAACGTTGATCGACTCACTCGTGCCGCCGTCCGCACCCGGAGCGGACGAGCCGCGGGACCCGCCGCCGGAGCGCAGCGCCATCCCCGCGCCGGTGCCGGGGTCGACGAAGGCCAGCAACCGGAAGAGCACCATCGGGCAGAACAGGCTGACCAGCAGCACCGCGGTCCCGGCCAGGAGCCCGGCGACGCCCTCGGCCCGAGCCATCACCGACACACCGATCAGCAGCACCAGCGCGAGCGCGGGCTTCATGAGGATCGCGGCGAGCAACCAGCGCACGCCGCGCCAGAACGACGGCGCGGTGGAGTCGGCGACGAGCATCGCCGCCAGCATCGGGATGGTGGCGACCAGCACCAGGATCGCGGCCTGCCGGAAGATCATCTGCAGGGCGAAGCCGATCCCGGCCGGGATGATCCCGAACAGTGCGGCGAGCCCGAGGATCATCGAGCGGGCACTGTCCTCGACCTCGCCCAGGTCGGGGTTCTCCCCGATCCGGGCGGCGACGGTGTCGTTGGCCAGCGCCTGGTCGAAGGAGGTGGCGCCGTCGAGGCGGGACAGGAAGAACTCGGTCAGCCCGTCGGAGGTCTGCAGCAGGGCCACGACGACGCCGGTGGTCAGCGCGATCGCCAGACCGAACTGCAGCGGCCCGGTGAACGCCCGGAACATGCCCCGCCCGCCGCGCAGCGCGACCGAGATCAGCTGGAAGAAGAACAGCCCCAGCGCGATCATCCCGGCCACGCCCATCAGCGACGACCACAGCGACGACGCCCCCTGGCTCTGGCCGGTGACGCTGTCCAGCTCGACCGTGGACACCTGGTCGGCCAGGGTGAACCCGGCCTTGAGCAGCCAGATCCCGGCGTTCCAGACGTTCTGCATGGCGGTGTCGAACGCGGACTGCGCCGCCGACCCGATGGGGTTGGAGATGTAGTCGCCCAGGCTCGGGCCGGACGGCCCACCCCCGCCATCGGGCGGTGGTGCCGGTTGGAGCGGCAGCAGGAGCGCGGTCATCGTGTGATGTCCCGCCAGCCGGCCGAGACCGCCTCCTCGCTGCCCGGCCAGGCCGAGGGCGCGGTGGCCGCGGTCGGGCCCGAGGCGATGCGCCACTGGTCACCGACCCGGCGCATCGGCAGGCAGATGCCCCACCCGAAGCTCACGACACGGCCGTCGTTGTCGGCGACGAGCTCGCCGAGCGCGCAGGCCACGGTGTAGCTGCGGTCGTCGGTGGTGCCCTTGACCATCACGCTGGTCGGCGCCCACGAGATGCGCATCCCGGACCGCAGCGGGCCGGTCGGGTGCATGTTGGAGCCGCGGCGCAGGTCGACGAGGTCCTGGCTGGTCCGGGTCTGCGCGGCCGGTAGCGCGCCGGGCTCGGCCAGCGAGTCGTAGGCACGCGCCCAGGTCTGGGGATCGGCATCGGCCATCCCGACCTTCATCAGCTCCACGAGCTGGGCCAGCGCGCCCGCCTCGGTGGCAGGGAACCCGGTCGGCACGAGAGCGCCGGTGACCTGCTCGGGCTGCGGAAGCGCGATCGGTGGTCCCGCGCTGCGGGTGCTCAGCGTTCGCGGTGACACGGCGCTGACCGGTAGCTGCAGCATCGGTGCCTGTGCCAGTGCCGCTTCGGCCTGCGGGCCGCTCCCAGCGGACGGACCGAGCCCCGGGGAGGACAGCATCGGGTCCGCAGACGGCTGGGTGCCGGTGGCCTCGGATCCGGCGAACATGCCGGTCAGAGACATGATCACCGCGATGATCAGTCCGAGCAGGAGTACACCGACCCCACCGAGGATGAGCATCGCGCGCCCTCGCTCGCCCGGACCCGGGCGCCCGGGCCGCGAGTACATCTGCCGGCCGTCAGGGTTCATCAGGCGGGCCATCAGGCGCTTGTCTTCGCGAACTGGTTGACCACGCCGTAGCCGATCCCGTACAGCACGGCCAGGGCGAGAGCACCGACGATCAGGCGGGCCCCGAGACGTCCGGACCCGTGGTGGTCCCAGAGCCGGCCCGCGGTCGAGGCGACGATCCCGCCGAAGAACAGCCCGACGATGCAGACCCCGGCGATCCACTGGATGTAGCCGACGATGTCGCGGATGGCCCCGGCGCCGGGGGGCTCGATCGGGCTCGGCTTGGGGAGGTCCTGTGTCGGCAACAGATGGATCTGGGTCAGCGATTCGTTGATCACGTTGATGACAGACATGGCGCGCTCCGCAGGAGGGGTGGGGTGGACGATGTGGTGGCTGGACGTAGTGGTGCCGGGGTGAAGGTGTGGGCTGGTGCCGGTGTGGGGGTGCCGGACGCAGCGGGGCGGACCGGTCGGCTGGTCAGCGGCGCCTCGGCGAGGGGATGAGCCGCCAGGAGGCGAGCAGCGGGCGCAGCGCCTCCACCGCCTTCGGGGGGCTGGGTTCGTCGGTGACCCCGCCGAGCTCCCAGGCCGGGATGTGCGGCACGAACAGGGCCTCGTCCAGCAGGGCCGCGACCCGGGGCCCGGCGGCGCCGGCCACTCCCGTCGGCCACTTGCGGGCGCCGTTGACCACGAGCTGGTAGATCGGGGTGGCCAGGCCGCGCTGCACCCAGGGGTCCAGGCGGGCGAGCAGCTGCTCGGCCTGGCGCAGCGACGGGCGGGTCGCGCGGACCACCAGGATCGGGCGCTGGGAGGGAAGGCCGCGGCGTAGCCAGCCCCCGGCGCCGTAGATCGGGGTCGCGGCGGCCCGCCAGCCGCCGTGACCGAGGTCGACGACGGTGGCGTGCAGCGGGTCGGGTGCGGGGTCGGGCAGCCAGTCCGGGGGTGGGGGCACCATCCCGGGGGTGATGGTCGGCAGCGCTGCGGGGTCGCGGGTCTCCAGCCGGGCCAGCAGCGCGTCGGCGCGCCAGCTGTAGCGCACGGTGAGGTGGTCGTTGATCTGCCGGGTCCAGGGGCCGTCCACCGAGGAGGCTCCGGCGAGCCCGGAGCGTGCGGGGTCGTCGGCGTCGATGAGCAGCGCGCATCGCTGGTCCTGCTGTAGCGCGTCCACGATCGCGGCCGCGACACACGAGGCGCCGGCGCCCGCGGACCCGGCGAGCACGGGGATCAGCGGCCCGAACGCCGCCCAGGACACCGGGCGGGACTCGGGGAATGCCGTGCGGGTGCGGTCCTGGGCGGCGTCGGTGGCCGCGCCGAGCTGCTCGGCGGCCTCGATCGGGTCTGGACCGTGGCCCTGGTCGGCGGCGGCTGCGGCGGAGGTGGTGTCGACGATGGTCTCGGTGTCGACCACGCCCAGCCCGCCCGGCGCGTGGGTGCGCGCGGCGGCGCCGAGGCGCTGGTTGAGCTCGTACGGGCTGCGCGGCGGCGATGCCCCCGGCCTTGCCCAGTGGTGGTGCGGGTCGGCCGCGTTCCGGGGTGAGGTCATCAGCTGGTCCCTCCTCGAGGGGCGGTCCGGGCGAGCGCGGGGTCGGGGGTGGTGGGCTGGTCGGGGATCAGGGCGGCGGAGTCGGCGGCCTCGTAGACCTCGCGGGCCGCGGCGCCGAATCGGGGGGAGACCAGCTGGGTGGCATCGCCGCCGGACACGACCCCGACGACCTGCCCGCGCCCGGCCGCGGCGTCCGGGCCGGCTAGCCACGGCCCGCCCGAGGCGCCCTCGGTCATGTCGCAGGTCATCGCCAGCACCTGCCCGCCGTCGCGGTCCGGCCGGGTGAAGGTCTCGACCGCGGCGGGGCCGTCGCAGCCACGCAACGACTGCCCGTCGTAGACGCCGGTGGCCGGGTAGCCCAGCGCGGCGACCGGGAGCCGGTCGGGGGTGGAGAAGCGGATGCCCTGCGCGCCGAGGACCTGCTCGGGCAGGACCCCGTCGCGGGGCAGCAGCGTCACGAACGCGAAGTCGGTGTCGGCGGCGACGTCGTTGATGGGGGAGTCGATCTGCTGCCAGGCCGGTGGCACGTAGGCGGTGTCGACCGTCCACCGGCCCAGCGGTTCCTCACCCGCGGCGTAGCCGGGGATGAAGAACGCCCCGTCGACCCGCCAGCCGCCGTCGAGCCACACGCAGTGCGCCGCGGTGGCCAGCACCCGCCGCGACCGCGAGGCGACCACCGCCGCCGAGCACTGGTGGCGGCCACCGTCGACGACCAGTACCCCGACCGAGGTCGCCGACAGCCCGCCGACGACCGGCCCGGCCTGGCCCTGCACCGGCGGCGCCGGCGCCAGGGATGTGATTGGGGTCCTCGGGTCGGCCGACCCCCACGGTGCGGCCGACCCGAGTCCCACCACCCGAGCGCCCTGCGGGGCCTCGGAGGTCCACAGCGCCAGCGCCAACGCCGCGGTCATCACCGTGGTGAGGACCGTGGTCGTCGACGTCGTGCGCCAGCAGCGGTTGGTCATCGTTCAGGCCAGACCCAGCTTCTTCGAGCACGCCGGCCATGCCGAGTAGCCGACGCGGTCGGCGCGGACCTTCTCCGCGACCGCGATCTGCTCCTCGCGGCTGGCCTCGTGCGCCGAGCCGGTGCCGCCGTAGGCCGCCCAGGTGGCCTGGTCGAACTGCAGCCCACCGGAGTAGCCGTTGCCGGTGTCGATCGCCCAGTCCCCGCCGGACTCGCACTGGGCGAGCCGGTCCCAGGTCGCGGCCTGCGCGCTGCCGCCGGCCGCCGGTGCGGGTTCGGATCCCTCCGGGTCCCGGGGCTGCTCCCCGTCCTCGGCCGAGCCGCCCTGCGTATCCGGGTCGCTCTGCCCGTCGGAGCTTCCCTGCTCGTCGGAGCCGGTCTGCCCGGCCTCTCCGGCACTGTCGTCCTGCTGGTCACTGGGCTGGTCGGCCTGCCCCGCCCCGCTCTGGCCCTGCCCGTTCTGGTCCGCGCCGGGCCGCGAGATCGGGTCCCCGGCCTGCGGGCTCTGCACGTCGTCGCCGCCCGCCGCGTCGCTGCCGGAACCGGTGCCCGACCCGGCCCCTCCGCCGGTGTCGGCGTCGCCGTTCCCGGTGGAGGGCTGCTCGGAGCTGCCGGTCTCGCCCTGCCCCGTGCCGTCCGTCGCCTGCTCATCGGGCTGCGTCGCGCCCGAGCCGGCCTCCGACCCAGTGCCAGTGCCGGAGCCAGTGCTGGAGTCGGAGCCGCTGTCGGTGCTGGAGCCGATGCCTGCGGCGTCGAGCTTCTCGGCGAGCTGCTCGGCCAACGGGTCGGCGTCGGCGGCGTCGCGCACCTGCTCGGCCAGCTTCTCCGCCCCGGCCTCCCACGCATCACCTGCGCCACCGGCACTGGCCTGCTCGGTCGTCGACGACGACTCACCACCGCCCGACGACGACATCGTCGGCGTGTCACCCGAGCCCGAGCTCGTCGACGAGTCGGTATCCGAGGATCCCGAACCGGCGCCGTCGGAATCGGCGGGGCCGGTGCTGTCGGAACCGGTGCTGTCCGTGCCGGTGTCGCTCGACCCGGAGCCTGATGAGGTGAGGGAGTCCCCGGAACCGAGGTCGTCGAGCTGATCGAGCTTGGCCAGGTCCGCGGGGTCGGCCCCGAGCTTCTCCAGCTGCTCACGGTCCAGCACCCCGAGCACGGAGTCGCGGACCTGACCGGCATCGGCGTCCGAGCTGGCACCCAGAGCCTGCATCAGCTCACCGACCAGCTGCAACGCGATCCGCGCCTTCTCCAGGTCCTGGCCCGAAGCACCTCCGGACGAGCCAGAGGACTCGCCCGGACCCGACGAACTGTCCGAGCTGCCCGGCGAGGTGTCCGTGGTCGTCGAGCTGTCCGAGCCGGACCCGGAATCGGCACCGGGGCCTGTGCTGCTGTCGGTCGCGGTGTCGTCCGGGTCGTCGGTGCTGGTGTCGTTGTCCGACGGTCCGGAGTCCGAGTTACCGGAGTCGGCGGAGCCGGAGGTGTCCGGCCCGGGAGAGCTGGGTTCCGAGGAGTCGGTGTCGGTCTCGTCGGCGGTGCTCGGCGCGCCGGTGTCGGGCTGCTCGGCGGCGTCGCCGTCGTCGGCGGGGCTGTCCGAGCCGGTCTCGCCGGTGCTCGGGCTGCTGGTGTCGTCGCTGTCCGGTGTCGCATCCGAGGGCGAGTCCGCGCCCGGCTCGGGGTCCGGTGTCGCTGCGGGCGCCGCCGGTGCCGCAGCTGGGGCTGGGGCGGCGGGTGCTGCCGCAGCGGGCTTCGGCGCCGGCGCGGCCGGTGCTGGGGCTGGGGCGGCAGGCGCTGCGGTGGCCCCGGCGTGGTCGATGCAGGTCTGGGGCAGCGCGGGCTCGGCCTGCCGCTTGGGGTTCGAGGCGGCAGGTCGTCCGGCGGACCCGGCGCTGCTGGGCGTGGGCTTGGGTTTCCCGATCTCGGTGACCGCCTCACCGGCGGAGGTGACCGCACCGACGGCGCTGTCCGCGGCGTTGCCGAGAGACTCGCCCAGCTCGGCGACCGGACCCGGCGCGGGCGGCGGCGGGTCCTTGGGCAGCAGGTCGGCAGGGGTCGGACCGAACCCGGCGCGGGCCAGCTTCGCCGCGACCTGCTGCAGGTGCGGATCGGCGGCGTCGAGGGTGTTGAGCTGGTCGGAGACGTCCACGGCCTTCTGCCGCCACCCGGGCGGCTGGGTCGCGGGGGTGAAACCGAGCCCGGCGATCTCGCGGGCCAGCCCCTGAGCCCTGGTGTCGTCGCTGACGGCGAGATCGGCCAGTAACGCCCGGGTCTGGGTGCGGGTCTCGCGGGCGGCGGCGAGCTGGCGCACGGCCTTGCCCTCGTTGCAGCCGACCGCGGTCAGGCCGAGCTGGGCGGGTAGCGGGCTCAGCGAGAACGCGGTCACCCCGACCAGCGCTCCGGCGGTGAGCACCGCGACCGCGGCGCGGCGCGCGGCAGGACCGCGCGAGGACGGGGGAAGGTGCTCGGCCCACGAGGGGCGCGACGTGCGGTTCCAGGGCATGTCACAGGTCCTCTGTCAGGTGATCCGGGGGCTGTCTCACGAGCAGGTCGGTCGGTCAGTCGCCTCCGCGGGACCCGCCACCGGAGCCACCGCGTTCACCACCGCCATCGCCACCGCGGTCGCTGTCGCCGCCGCTGCGGTCATCGCTGCTCTGACCGGTGGAGTCGCCGTCACCGAGGGAGACATCGGCGCCGGCGTCGACGCCGTCCTGCCCGGCCGAGACGTCGACCCCGGCCGAGGCTCCGCCGCCGGTGAGCTCGTACTGGCGGACCCAGTCGACGTGCATCGCCGCCCCGCCTGAGGCGTCACCGCCGAAGTAGTCGAGCTGGATGGTCAGGTGCATCGGCCCGGGCGGGTTGTGGGACTTGTCGTCGTCGGTGAACCACGGCTTGCCGTCGACGAGGTAGGTGATCTTGTCCGGGGTCCACTCCACGGCGAAGGCGTGCCACTCGGTGGCGTCGATCTCGACCGAGCCCTGGGTCTGGGAGTTGTCCGAGCCGTAGTGCAGGAACCCCTCGACCTTCTGCCGGGTCCCGTCGGAGATCTCCATGAAGTCGACCTCGCCGCCCTCGGGCCAGTTCTCCGCGGTCGGCCAGAGCAGGAACAGGGTGTGCAGCGACCCGGCCCCGGGCGGGGACTGGGCGCAGCCCTCCCAGCGCCCGTACTGCTGGCTGTGGGGCGACCAGGCCATCCCGCCGGCATCGCCGTTCTCCGAACCGGTGATGGTCAGCTGCCCGTCGGCGACGCTGATCGCGTCCGGGGTCCGGCGGCCGTTGCCGCCGTGGCCGGGCCCGTCGTAGGCGTTCCAGTCCCCGGAGATCGAGGTGCCCTCGAACTCATCAGCCACCTTCGGCTCGCCCCAGCCGAGCGTCTCCGCCGCGGTGGTCTTGCACTTGCTGGCAGCTCCGCCGCCCGAGGCCGTCCCGCCGCCGGAGCTGTTCCCCGCGTCGGCGCCGTTGCCTGCGGAGCCGTCGCCTCCCGACCCGTTGCCACCGGAGCCGTTGCCACCGGAGCCGTTGCCACCGGAGTCGTTGCTGCCCGAGCCGTTGCCCGTGCCCGGGGCCGTACCGGTGTCGCTGGAATCGTTGCCGGACCCACCGGACCCACCGGAGCCGGACCCGCTGGAGTTGCCGGAGCCGGGCTCGTAGCACTCGGACGGGATGAAGCCGGGCTTGTTCGCGCCGACATCGAGCAGGGCCCGGCGCAGCTTCTCCGCCCGCGCGGAGGTGTCGCCGGTGAGCTCGGCGAGCACGTGCACCGCGGTGATCCGCCACCCGCACTCGACCCCGCCCTCGGGGGCGGCGGCCGGGACGAGCCCGGACGCGGTCAGGGTGGTGGTGAGCGCCAGCGCGGCGCCCACGACCAGCTGGGGACTGATCACCGGGCACCACCGGGGTCAGTCGGCGGGGTGCGGAACCCGTGGCTGGCCAGCCCGTGGGTGCGCCGGCCCTGGAAGCCCTCGGCGACGGTCGCGGCGAGCTCGAGCGCGGCGTCGCGCGCGGCGGGGGTGAGGGCGTCGAAGTCGATGATCCCGCCGGCCTGCAGGTGCGGGTCCGGGGGGAGGACGATCACCGCGCGGCAGCGTTCGGCGAAGAAGTCGCGGATGACGCGGTCGTCGATGTCGGGGCTGTGGCGGTCGTAGGACAGCACCACCACCGCGTCCTCGGTGAGGTGGCGGTAGCCGTTGGCGGCCAGCCAGCGGAAGGTGCGAGCGGCGCGGGAGGCGCCGTCGTTGGTCGGGGCACCGACGATGACCAGGGAGTCGGCGTGGCGCAGGCTGCCCTGCATCGCCGAGTGCACGATCCCGGTTCCGGAGTCGGTGATGATCGCGTTGTAGTAGCGGGCCAGCAGCCGCAGCGCGGCCTCGTAGTCGGCCGCGGAGAACGTCTCCGACAGCTCCGGTTCCTGCTCGCTGGTGAGGACCTGCAGGCGCCCGGCGAGGTGGGTGTAGCCGGCCAGGTCGGTGTGGGCGCGGATCTCGTCCAGGGCGTAGAGCAGGTCGCGCACGGTGGTCTTCGCGGCCAGGGTCTCGCCGACGAGGCGGTCGCCGAGGGTGCCGGCGTCGGGGTTGGCGTCCATCGCGATGACCCGGTCCCCGCGGTACTCGGCGAGCGCGAGCCCGAGCAGCGCGGAGACGGTGGTCTTGCCGATCCCGCCCTTGATGGAGCCGACGACGACGCTGTGCGGGCCGGGCAGCGGGGTGCGGATCTTCTGCAGCTGGTCGCGCAGCCGGGCCTCGGCCTCGGACAGTCCGGGGTTCCAGCGGCCGCCGGTCAGCTGGTAGGCGAAGTGGCGCCATCCCTGCTGAGGACGGGCCCGCCGCTCGCGGACCACTCCCGACAGCACCCCGGTCTGCTCGTCCCACGCCGGGCGGAACGCCCGCGGATCCTCCGAGGCAACCGGGTCCCGATGAGCTGGGGCGGGGGACGGGTCCGCCGGGGCGGGCGCTGACACGGACGACGCTGCCGATGACGACGCTGCCGATGACGACGCTGCCGATGACGACGCTGCCGATGACGACGCCGACCGACCGACCGGTTCGGCCCTCGTCAGCGGTGGCTCGGCGAGGAAGCGCTCCGGCGCGGGCGCCGCCGGGCGAGATGGCGAGCTGCTCGGCCAGTTCGCCGACGCGCTCGCCGGCGCGGCCGGGGGCTCGGGCTCGGTCGCGGGGACCTGGGCCCCGTCGTGCCCGGTGGTCGGAGCGGCCCATCCAGCGCCCGCGTCCAGCCAGGACGGGGCAGCGGGGGTGTTGTTGGTGCCGTTGGACGAGGACATCAGCAGCTACCTCTTGGTGGGGGTCAGGAGGAATCGGTGGGACGCAGGTGCGGGTCGACGACCAGGTGGCCGTCGTCGTCACGGGTGATCGGGACCGTCATCCGGACCCAGTTCGCCTCGGCCGCCACCCACCTGGGGTCGGCGTCGGGAGGCGCACAGGAGGGACCCACGACTCCGGTCAGCTCGGACTCGACCGCCGTGGGGTGCGCCGCCGGTTCGTCGGGCTGCGGGCAGGCGCGCGCGTACGTGGTGACACGGACGATCACCTCGACGAACACCACCGTGTCGCTGGGCCGGTAGATCCGGCCCGGTAGCGGTGAGTCGGCGCGCTGCCTGCCCGCGCCCGACCACCCCCAGGTGCAGGCCTGGGGGTCAGCGAGCAGAGGCCGCAGTACCTCTGCCCGACGGCTCGGGTCGTCCTGGTCGAACGACTGGAAGTCCGTGGCGAACCGTCCCGCGAAGCTCGCCGCCTCCAGGTCCGAGATCGGCTCCAGGGATCGCACCGAGCGGGAGAAGGAGTCCTGGCTAGCGGTGTAGCGCATCACGGCTGTATCGGCTGCTGTGGCCCGACCACGGTGAGGTGGGGCCACCTGCTCGCGGGGGAGGTCGGCGTCGAGTCGCACCTGGGGTCGCGCGAGCGCACCGGCGGGTTCTGAACCGGTGGCGTCGCCCTCGCCGTCGCGTGGCTGTTCCGGCGGCGTTGGCTGTTCCACCTTCTGCTCGCGGGCCGGGGGGTCCTTGTCGATGTCACCGACAGCAGCCGGAGCGGGAGCGCTCGTCGCGGGCTCGTTCTCGTGGGCGCGGTGGAGAGGGGGGCGGAACAAGACGGGAGCAGGTTCGCGCACGGTGCCCTCGTTGGGATGGCTCTCCTGCTTGTCGAGGGCAGTACTCGAGGTCCGGCTGATGGGGGCAGCGGCTCCGTCGGAGCCCAACCCGGGGGCGGTGCGCCACGGCGCGCTGGAGGACGGTGCGGGACGGGACCGGATCGGCATCACACCCACCGCCCTGCGCGGTGCCGCCGAGACGGTGGTGCCATGACGGACCTCCTCCACAAAAATAGATCAGATCGCAAACAGAATCTAGAATACAAGACGACATCACGTCACTATCCGCTCAGCGCGACGGCTGGTCAACCGATCGTGTGCGAGATCCGGTTCCTAAGCCGCGGGTGGGCGCCCCGGCTGGGATCTGGCGCTGGGCGCAGCTAGCGTCACAGCGCCCCGTGCCACGCCCACGGAGGCGGCGTGTTCGTGCGGAGGTGACTGGTGCCAGACGAGCCTCGCCTCAGCGGCGCGCCGCGGACGCTGGCCGAGAAGCTGAACCACCTCGCTCGCCCGCCCGGTAGCACCCGCGCTCTCTACCTCGACGAAATCGTCGAGGGGATCGAAGCTGCGGGCGGACAGGTCTCGCGCGCCACGCTGAACACGATGATGCGAGGACGCAACACCAACCCACGCCGAAGCACCATCGAAGCCTTGGCCACCTACTTCAAGGTTTCGGTCTCCTACCTGCTCGACGACCCGCATCCCGTCCTCACCGACGGCGAACACGAGATGCTCGCGAAGCTGCGGGATCCAGACCTCGCCGCACTGGTCGGCGGCATCAGTGAGCTGCGCCCCGAGACTCGTAAGTCTCTCGCCCGGATCGTCGACGACCTGCGGCAGATGCAGAACAGCGAACAGGCTCACCGCTCCTCCTGAACGGCCGCGATGCGTGCTTGGAGTGCCTGATGGGCCGTGAGCGCCGACTCGAGTGCCTCCGCGGCGAGACTCAGCAACCGTTCGGTGCTCTCGCCCCCTGGCTCAGCGCCGCCGGTAACTTTCGCGTCGAACGTCTGTTGAATCGAGGTCAGCGCGTGGATGGCTGCGCTGGACAGCGATGTCAGTTCCCGCTCCAGCCTGCTGATCAGGGCTGCCGGCCGGGCGTCATGCTGGGACGTCGTCTCTCCCCGAGGGGCGGGGGGACCAGAGCAATCCGGGTAGTGACGGACTACAGCACTTGGCTGGTACATAGCCTCTCCGTCCTGGGCCTGCTTCTGTGCCGGTTGGGTCGCAACCGGGGCGTCGGTCCGAGAGGAGACTCGCGTCGTGGAGGTGAAAGTTCCCGCGTTGCAAGACTTTTCGAGCCGAGGCGACGCTGCGAGGCGCTCTGCCCATCCAGTGCTGCCCTGCGGGCCAGCCGTCAATGACGCTGTCCCGAGCTCGCCGGCCTGACGAGGTCTGCCTCAGCTCTTGGGAGCGCGCCTGGGAGGGGCGGATCGAGAGGAGACCCGCGCGGCGGTGTCAAAGTTCCTGGCAGAGCAGACTCGCTCCGGAGGTGTCCGCGGAGGGAGGGGCACGAACCCGCGAAGGCCTCGCTGGGGTGCCCGTGAGCACGCAGCGCCAGCGGTAGCGTGCGTCCAGTCCGCTGCTGTCACCCTGGGGCGCGCACATCCAGGTGCTGCGCGCCCGAGCGAGAAGACATACCCCCGCGACGACGAGAAGGGCGCCCTGTGGACTGGCCGGACGATGACCGCCTCCCCGCGATACACACATTTGTCTACTCCGGGATCCGCTTCGATCCGGAGACTGGCATCGCGGAGTTCGATTTCGTCCACGAGGGTAGTTCCCAGCGGTTGTGCTTCACTGAGGGTGTCAAGTTCCCGCTGCCCGAGGGCGGTGTCGGCGACACTGAGTTGACGGCGTTTCTTCGGGTATTGGAACTACTCTATATAGCTGTCGGCACTTTCTACTACAAAGTATCGGCACCGCCGCAGGTGTCGATCACTGCGATGCCGCTTGCCCCGGCGGCCGCAGCCTGGGCTCAGCAGCTTTACCGCGAAGGCCTCGCGGAATACGCACACCGTCATCAGTTGGAGCACGTGCTGGATCTGCCGGTGCGCTCCCAGTACCGGGACCCGGTCGACCGGTTGCACAATCTGGGGGGCAGCGGTCGCACACCCCTGGTCGGGTTCAGCGGTGGAAAGGACTCGGTCGTGGCGCTCGAGGTCCTCAAGTCCGGCGGTCTCAACCCGGCAGCATTTACGACCGACCGTCGAGTCAAACCACAGCTCGAACCCTTGATGAGAAGAGCGCAGGTCAGGCTGTTGCGGGTCCGGCCGCGCCCGGACCCACAGCTGAAACAGCTGATGCGGCACACGGCGCTCCTTCGGGGACATGCGCCGCTGACTGCGATGACGTCGCTGGTCGGAACCGCAGTTGCAGCACTGCATGGACTCGGGCCCGCGGTGCTGGCCAACGAACGTTCGGCCGACGAGCCGAACCTGGTCTGGCGCGGCCGCGAGGTGAACCACCAGTGGGCGAAATCCGCCGTAGCAGAACAGGCACTCGACCGTGCTCTTCGCGAGCACACGGGAGTCGCCTCGGGCTGCTTCTCGCTCCTGCGTGGAATGGGCGAGCTAGAAATTTGCCGGATGTTCGCGGCGCTCGACGGTTACGACGAGCTGTTCAGCAGCTGCAACGTCGTGGTCCGGTCCACGGATCCGCACAGGACCGAGCGTTGGTGTCTGGATTGTGCGAAATGCCGGTGGGTCTTCTTGGCGTTGGCGGCGGTCATGCCCCGATCGCGGCTCGTCCAGATCTTCCAGCGAGATCTCCTGGATGATCGAGCGCAGATCGCCGGATATCGAGAACTGCTCGGGTTGGACGGACACAAACCGCTCGAGTGTGTAGGCGAGATCGCGGAGGCCCGCATCGCGCTACGCCAGCTTGCCGAGGACCAGCAGTGGCGGGACACGGCCGTGCTGAACGAGCTCGCGGCTCAGATCCCACCAGTGCCTTCCGACCAGAGGGAAAGAGCGTGGCGGGTCGACCGGGTCGGGACGGTGCCGGAGGCCTACCAGGCCGCGCTCGACCGCT
Source organism: Pseudonocardia sp. ICBG1034 (assembly GCF_020131375.1). Taxonomy (NCBI): domain Bacteria; kingdom Bacillati; phylum Actinomycetota; class Actinomycetes; order Pseudonocardiales; family Pseudonocardiaceae; genus Pseudonocardia; species Pseudonocardia sp. ICBG1034. The sequence goes on along the minus strand of NZ_JAHLEK010000024.1, from coordinate 121,417 downwards.
GGTCGTCGCCGACCATGTCGGCGTCCGCGCACGGGGGTTCGTAGGACTCGTCCGGAGAGACGTAGGCGTCCCAGGCCTGCGGGGTCAAAGTATCGGGGGTGGCGGCGCAGACCCGGCGGATCGCTTCATGAACGTCGAGGTTGAACAACAGCACGGTCTGGTCGCGTGCGCCGCTGGCAAGAATCGACGGAGTGGCCGGCGAGAAGGCGGCGGAATAGACGTTGTCGGTGTGCCCACCCAATGGGTTTCCGATCGCGGTGGGCCGGACCGGGTCGGCGACGTTCCACAGGGCCACGGTGCTGTCATGGCTGGCCGCGGCCAGGGTGGTGCCATCACGGCTCCACGACACCTCCCCGAGAACGTTGCGCTGCGCGGTCAGTGGCGGGCCCTGCGCTCGTGCTGATGCCGGGTCGGTGGTGTCCCAGAGCCGGACGGTGTGGTCGAAACCGGCGCTGGCCAGCCGCGTGCCGTCGGGACTGAAGGCCAGCCCATAGATGTTGTCGGTATGCCCAACCAATGGGGCACCGACAGCACGGGCCCGGGTGGGGTCGCTGGTATTCCAGAGCCGGACTTGACCGTCGTGTCCCGTCGTGGCCAGGGTGCGCCCGTCCGGGCTGAAATCGAGGGCGGCGACGATCTCGCCGCGGGTGCCGGCCAACGAGACATTCAGCGGCATGGGCCGCGTCGGATCGGTGAGATCGAACAGCCGGGTGGCACCATCCGCCCCGCCTACGGCGAGGGTGCGCCCATCGGGGCTGATCGCCTGGCCGCCGACCTCCACGGGTAGAACAAGGTCCGGCCCCAGCTGGGTGGGCTGACGTGGGTCTTGCATGCTCCACGCTCGGATGGTGCGCCCGCCGCTGCTGACAAGCACGTCGTCGTCGCGTCCGGCGAAATCGACGTTGAACCCGCGGGCGCGAAGAGCACCGCCCTGCGACAAGGGAGGACCCACCGGGGCAGGCGAGCTTGGATCGGTGGTGTCCCACAGATAGATCGAGTTGTTGTCCAGGTTCCCAACCGCCAACATCCCGCCGTCGTCGCGGAACGCCAGATCCACCGCGGTGCCCGAGCTGGCGGTCAGCCGGGTCTGCGGCAGCGACCACACCCGGATAATCCCGTCACCACTCCCGGTGATCAGCTTGTTCCCGTCCTGGCTGAACTGGACCGAACCGATGCCGCGGCCGCTGTCGGTGCGCAGGGGCTGCCCGAGCGGGATCGGACCAGTGGGGTCAGCGATGTTCCACAACGTCACGCTGCTGTCCGACGAGGCCGCCGCCAGAGTGGTGCCGTCCGGGCTGATAGCGGCCGCGAGAATGGATGAAGCGCGGTCGACGGGCGGCTGTGCGATCAGTCGGGGCCGGGCCGGATCCGAGGTGTCCCACAGCCGGAGGGCGCCGGCCACGCCACCGGCGGCGAGGACGTCCCCGTCGGGGCTGATCGCGACGGCCTGGGTTCGGGGCGTGCCGCCGTCCAGTGCCGGCAGTGGGACCGGGCGGGCGGGGTCGGTGATGTTCCACCGGGCGACCGTTCCTCCGTCCCCCGCGGCCGTCAGAGTAGTTCCGTCCGGGCTGACCACCAGACCGCTTCCGTAGACCTTCGTGCTCGCTCCGGGGAGCCGTACACCGAGGTCGACCGGACGGGCGGGGTTGGTGATGTTCCAGAGACCCAGGACACCATCCTCATCCAATGCGATCAGCAGCTTGCCGTCCGGGCTGACCGCCAGAGCGTTGATCCCCGCTGGGCCGCTCGGCAACTCCGGGGTCAGCGCTGTTGGGCGGCGCGGGTCGGCGACGCTCCATGCCTGCAGCACGCTCTGATCTGACCTCGCGTTGTCCACGCTGCTGATAACGACCGGGCGGCCGGGAACTACCGCGAGCCCGGTCACCGGTCCGGACACCGGGAGTGTGCTCGTGGGCTGGTGTGTCCCCGCCTGATCGGCGGCCCACATCCGGATGGTGCCGTCATCGCTGCCGCTGACCACCGTAGAGCCCGCGATCACCGCGCGCGCCACACCGCGGTGGCCGCGCAGCGGGTGTGCCAGCGGCTGGTTCTGGGTGTCGAGCAGAGTGGTGTAGAGCGCTGGGTCGGGTTGCCGCTGGTAGGCCGCGAGGTAGAGCTGTGCGGCCATCGAGGGGTCGGTCGGTTGCAAGGCCTTCGCGTGGGCTTTGACCTCGGCGAGGATGGCGCGCTGCTGAGACTGGTACCTAGTCACGGCCTGGTGGCCGGCGATGACGGCCAACGCGGCGATGACTGCGACGACAGCGGTCACCGCCCCGCGGACCCGATGGCGGCGCCGTGCGAATCGGCGCTCCTGCTCATCGGCGGCGGCGAGGAACTCACGCGTGATGCCGGTGACGCTCACCGCGCCGGAGGCTGAGCGGGTGGTGACCCGGTGTGCGTCGCTGAGCAGGGTGCCCCGATACAACTGTTCGTCGGGCCTGCCTGCCTCATCCCAGATCCGCGCCGACCGATCGATCGCTTGTCGACGCACGTGGTCGGTGCGCTCGGAATCGATCGCGTCCCGTAGCAGCGGCCACGCCCGCCACAATGCTTCGTGCGTGATCTGCACGGTGTCCTCACCGACGGTGATCAGCCGCGCTGCCGCCAGGACATCCAGCGCCTGGGCGGTGGGGCCCTCGAGTGGGGCGACGTCGTGCCGATCCAGCCTCTGGTGGGTGTCCTGGCTGTGGTGGTCTCCGACCCGCACCATTCGCACGAGTAGCGCCAGGGCGGTGTCGCCGACCCCGGCGGCCTGCAGGCGTTCCCACGCCTGGGTGGCGGTGTGCGCGACCGCGCCGTCGAGGCCGCCGACCCGCTCGTAGGCGCGGACGGTCATCGGGCCGGACTGGTTCATCAAGGCAAGGACGTGGGAGATCAGCGGCAGCTGCCCGTCGACGGTTCCGCCGCTGATCACTCCCGAGTCGGCAAGGAGCCGAGTGACCAGGTCGTTCCCGATCGTGATCCCGGCACGTCGGGCGGGTTCCTTGATCGCCTCGCTCAGCTCGTCACTGGTGAGCGGGTCGAGGTTGAAGGGGGCGTCGAGCGCAGATTTCAGCGGCGCGAGGCGCCGCAGGTCCGGATAGAAATCGTTCCGGCAGGCGATGAGGACCACGGCGGCCGGTCCGGCCGGCACCGCTGGGGTGGTCGAGTCGGCGCGCGGTGTGGCCGCGTCGACGAGGGCGGTCACGAACCGCTGCCGACGATCCTCGTCAACGGTGAAGACCTCCTCGAACTGGTCGACCACCAGGAACATCGGACGACCAGCGGCCGAGGCCTCGGTGTCCACGACCGGCGAGGAGGAGTGGCCGGGCGGGCCAAGCGCCTCGGCGAGGGCGGCGAGCGGATCCGGCCCAGGGGTGATCACCGCAGCAGGCCAGTCTGCGGCCTCGGGAACGGAGTCCAACCCGTGCCGCTCCAGAGCGGGGAGCAACCCGGCGGCGAGCAGGCTGCTCTTCCCGATCCCGGACGGGCCGAGCACGACGAGCACCCCGGGCGCGCGCGAGCGGAACAGGGCATCGATGCGGGTGCGCAGCGACTCGATGGCCGGCCCACGCCCGAAGAAGCGCTTAGCATCGTGGCGGCCGTATGGCGCCAGGCCCTGATACACGATCTGCGGTTGCTGACCGTTGCCGGCATCTACTCGGCCGGACTCGGCGAGGGCGCGCTCGTAGGCGCCTCGCCACCATCCCGCCCGCAGCAACGTCTCCCGCACCTGGCGCGGCGGATTCCTACTGTGCTCCCGCACGCCTGCAACCATCAGTTCCAACTGGCGGAACCCGGTCGGCAGCGTGGTGCCGCTCAGCCAGCGGCTGATAGTAGGCCTCGAGGGCGCCTCGGCATCACCGATCTGGGCCGCCCAGTCCGCCAAGGTACGCGCCGACGCGGGCCGGGATCCTGGCACTCGTCGCAGCTCGTCGAGGTGCGCAACGAACCATTCCGGTGCCGCCATCAGCTCCCTCTCAGTGAGCGCCGTGATCGTCTCAGTGAACATCCAGATCACCTGTTCTGACCTGGTCGTTCGCCCGGCTGGACCGGATGAGAGGGCCATCTACGTCACCGGGTTGCGACGCTCGGACCACGTCCGGGGGGATCATCGTATAGACCGAGGTGCCAGCTGATGTTCGACTGCACGAGCCCGACCGCGTCGGCTCAGAGCATTGATCTCCCCGAAGGATCGATCCCGCTCGCTCGACACGGACTCGCACGGGCAGCGCCTCGGCCCATGACGGACACGTCCACCGCCGAGGCTGCCGGACCGAGCCGTACCCCCGGCGCACGGGACGACGCACTCGACCCGCTCTCCGATGCCGGACTGCTGCGCGCCCACCTGGACGGCGACCCGCAGTCGTTCAACGAGCTGATCCGGCGCCACCGCACCCTGCTCCGTATCGTCGCCCTCCGGGTCCTGGAGAATCATCACGACGCCGATGACGCTGTGCAGGACGGTCTACTACGCGCCTTCCGCAGCGCCGACACCTACGCCGGGCGCAGCTCGGTCGGAGCCTGGCTTCGCACGATCATCGAGAACACCGCCCGCACCGCCGCTCGCAACCGGCAACGCGACCAACGCCGCGTCACCGACATCTCCACCGGCCGCCTTGCCGACACCGAACAGGTCGGTGCCGACCCCGCAGACGTGGTCACAGACCGGGCCCTTATCGCCATGGCGTTGGCCCAGATCCCCACCCCGTGGCGCCGGACCTTCGAGCTGATCAAGGTCAATGGGCTCTCTTACGCGGAAACTGCCGAGGTCCTCGGCGTGCCCATCGGGACCGTCCGCAGCCGCATCAACCGGGCCAACGCCGCGCGAGCACAACTCCGGGCGAAAGAACGCGAAGCTCGCGGGAACCTTTTAGACTCCTCCGCGAGTCTCCTCTACTGACCAGCGCATCGGAGCGGCTGTGACCACACCGCCCGAAGACCGCAACTCACCGGCACCGTTCAGCTGGGAGGACCTGGCGGATCTGCGCGCCGGGACACTCACCGCTGGACAAGAGGAACGGCTACGCATCGTGATGGACCGCAACCCTGACCTCGCTCACCGCATGCTGGCCGAACTCGCCGCAGTAGAGACCGAGTTTCCAGACCCGCCCAACGCGCACGACCCGCTCCACGTGCCGCCCCAGGTGGCCGCCCGATGGCAATCGGCGATCGCGCGAGAGGCCGAACGCCGAGCCAACGGGTACCGCGCCGACCTCGAGGACTCGCACGACATGGCGGACCGGGTGGGTATGCCCGAACTGGCGCCGGAGGACCACTACCGCGAGGAGCCCGGGGACGACCAGGGCTGAGCACTCCCCCCCAACCACTTCGCTCGGCAGGGCCCGCGTGTGGCCTTTCAAGGTTTCAGAAGCGTCGACGCCCCCCATCCGGTGGGATCCGGTGGGGCTCGCGGCCTGCCGCCCCGGGGCGCGGTAGTCCGGTCGCCGTTACGGGCTTGGTGGACTCGCAGCTCCCGCAGCGAAGTACTCGTTGACCGGGCATCGACGGTGCGGGGCGGAGCAGAGGCAGGCGGCGGTGGCGGCTGACGCGCGGCAGCCTGCGGCCAGGTGGCGCCATCGGGCGGTAGAACTACCGTCGGCCTCTCCGTGACTCGGGAGTGGGCCAGATGAGGGGGGCAGGGTGGTGGCGCAAGGGGACTCCGCGGGCTCGCGATCTCTGGCGGACAAGCTGAACTACCTGTTCAGCACGCTGGAGTCGCAAGGGCGGCCCACCACTCTCGACGAGGTGGTCGCGGGCATTCAGGCCTCCGGCGGATCGGTGTCGCGCGCGACGCTCAACCACCTGCGCCTCGGGCGCACCACCAACCCGTCGAAGGCAACCCTGGAGGACATCGCCCGGTTCTTCCAGGTGCCGGTCAGCTACCTGCTCGATGACCCCTACGCCCAGGTCAGCGCCGAGGAACTCGAGGTGCTGCAGGTCGTGCGGCAGGCAGACATCGCCGACCTCGTCCGGGCCATCGGTCACCTCCGGCCGGCGACCCGCCGAGCGCTGGAGCAGGTCGTCGCTGATCTGCGGGCCATGCCGACGCCCGGACACACCGAGCGCCCGGACCGCCCCTGACCTGCCCGCTCATCCGGCAGTGGGACTCGCGACCAGCCGCGACGGATGGCGGTAGTTCGGGCGCTGTTCCGGCGTCCTCGGGGCGTCGGGACCCACCGCGAAGTACTCGTTGACCAGCAGCGGAGCCGTCGTAGCGGAGGCGACCCTGTCCTGGCCGGTCCGGCCGTCGAGGACCAGCGGTCCGGCGTCGGTGTAGCCGTAGACCATGCCGTGCCAGGCGGTGGTGACCGTCGGTGGGACCCGCCCCGAGTCACGGGTGATCCGCCACAGCTCGACGCCGGCGGCGTCGAACCCGAGGACGGCGTCGGTCCCGACGTAGGGGGCGAGCGAGCAGATCGTGAGGGCCTGGTCGTCGGAGCGGCAGGACCAGCCCGGTTGGCCGTTGAGCGGACTGTCGACCGATCGCCCGGTCGCGATCTCCACGACCTGACTGCCTCCGGCCGGGCGTGACAGGCTGCTCAGGTCGACCAGCATCCGAGCTCGCCCGACCGGCCACACCGCGCTGCCCGTGAGCCCGGCCCAGCGGGTGCTGCCGTCGCCGATGCTCAGGCCGCGCAGTTCACGCTCGACGAGGTCGCGGGCCTCGACGGCGACGGTGCTCTCGCCGACGAGCACAGCAGTGACGCCGGGCGCGGACCATCGCAGGGTTCCCCCTGCCAGGTCGACTGCGGCGGTGTGGGCGGTCGCGGAGGTCGAGGCGCTCACGATGGCCGTGGTCCCCACGACGCCGGCGACCGAGACCGTGAAGCCCGTCAGCGATTCCTCGAGCCACTCGGGAGGCAGAGGGACGGTGATGGAGGACAGCGTGCGGGCGGTGCCCGGATCCGCGGCGACCAGCTCGATGCCGCGGCGGGCCGGGGTGGTGCCCTGGCCGGGCTGCTCGACGGGCCAGGCCGCCAGGACCCGGCGGCCCTCGGGCAGGTCGGCCAGCACCGGGGCGCCGAGGACCGGCGGGGCACCGATCGCGGTCGGCCGGGACACGTCCAGTCCGCTGAACAGCGGGGCCTGGGGGAAGCCGCCCACGATCGCCTCACCCGAGGTCAGGTCGACCCGGGTCAGGCCGGTGTCGGCCAGAGACCAGCCGTAGACGCCGTCGAGGACCTGCGGGGCCGGGAGCCCGGTGTCCCCGCCGAGGGACAACGCGGCGGGCCCGAACGCCGTCGGGGGATCGAAAGCCTGCCTGGCAGGCGGGGGCGGCGTCCCGGGGGAGCCGGTGGGGGATGGGGCCGTGCACCCGACGAGGAGCAGCGCCGCGGCCGCGCCGGCGACCGCGGCTGCGACACGACGCCGCTGATCAGCGCGTGAACAGGTTGCTGCCCAGGTAGATCTGCCAGTCGGCGTCTTCAAGCCCGTGCCCCCCGGATCGCAGGTGATAGCTCATCCCCGGGCCGCGGAAACCCTTCCCCGTGGCCGGTGGCCAGTTCGCGGAGGACAAGCCGGTCTCCCCGAGCCCGTAGAGCTCATAGACGGGGGCGGCACCGAGGTAGGAGAGGAACTCGCCCTGCGGGTCGGCGTTGCCGTCGTCGGCGGCCGAGGCGACCACGACCCGGCCCGGCGCGATCAGCGCGAGCAGCTCGTTCTGATCCACCGGCAGGGCGTCGGCGTTGCCGTCGAAACGCTTGTAGGTCTCGGGGAACCAGTGCGGGAACTGGGAGTTGATCGCCGAGATCGACTCGCCCGAGGAGTCGCGGCGGGCGAGCTTCGCCCCGGTGGAGCCAGAGTTGTTCGAGATGACCACCGGGAACCGCGGGTCCTGGGCGCCGGCCCACAGCGCGGCCTTCCCACCGCGGGAGTGTCCGATCACCGCGACCTTGCTCGGGTCGATATCGGGGTCGGTCTGCAGGTAGTCCATCGCTCGGCTGGCGCCCCACGCCCACGCACTGATCGTGCGACCCGCGTCGGCCGGGAGATCCTGCCCAGCGGGGTAGAACGCGTTGATCACACCGTTGCGGTAGGAGCCCGCGTCGTCGGGGGCGACTTCCTCGGCGTTGAGCGCGGCCAGGGCATAGCCGTCACCGGTGATCGTCGAGACCGGGGCGTAGCCCCCCGAACCCGGGTCGTCTCCCACCGAACCCCGGTGGTCGATCAGCAGGAACGTGCCCTTCGGCTTGCCCGACGACGGGGTGAACAGCCGCAGCGTGAAGCTCGCCGTGCCCTCAGGCCCGGTCACCGCGATCGTGACCTTCTTGGCCGACCCGCCGCCCCCGCTGCTGTCCTCGGAGAACGTCGTCTTCGTCGGTGCGGGCAGCGAGGTGCCGTAGACGTTCTCCTGGAAGGCCTCGAGCAGCTGCGGGCGGCGCTGCTGCTCCCACTGGCGCACGCTGGTAACACGACCACCCGAGTCCAGAGCGAGCGGATCCGGGACCTCCAGGCCGCCCAGCGGGACCGCCGCCCGCACAGCCGCGGCGGCCACGGCCGGGGTCCGCTCGACGCCGACCGTCGCCGACCGCGTCACCGCGACCGCGGACTCCTCGGCGGGGAGCACGGCCACGAGCAACGCGACAGCCCCGGCGACCACGCCTATCGGTGCCCGCCGGCGGCGAGACCCAGCCCTCATCCGGCCGTCCATTCGTTGATACGAAGGAGGGTAGACGATCCAGTCGGATGGATCTAGGACGTGATGTTCGTTGCCGCGCATGGTGGTGGGGTCGCGAGCGTCTCCCCAGCTACTGCTTGGTCATCGTGAGCACGACAGTGGAGTCCGACGGGATCGTCTCGCCCGCTCCCGGCTCGATCGAGACGACCTTCCAATTCGCTGCGTTGATGACCACGGTGTCCTGCTCGTCGGCAGACCCGGCCTGAACGTTGGTGAACCCGGCTCGCTCCAGCTCATCGAGTGCGATGGCGCCGTTCTTGCCCTCGACATCGGGGATCTCAAGGTCTTGCACTGGAGCGGTCGTCGTCGAGGGGGATGCAGCGGCCGGGGGCGGTGCCGTCACCGTCACGGTGGTGGGAGTGGCGGTCTCATCGCCACCGCATCCGGTGAGAGTGGCGGCGACGATGAGCAGAGCGGGGAGGAGTAGGGCGCGCATGATGTCCGTCCGGTCGATTCGTGGTGTACCGGATGAAACGGATGATCTTGCGTTGCGATACGGCTCTAAGGCCGATCTTGCGACGACGTGTCGCAAGCGGTACGCGACCCTGGTCCTAGAGCGCTAGCGCATCACGTCATCACGCAGGGTGCTGGCCTGCTCTTGTGTGATAAGGCCCTGGGCAAGTAGCGCGGCGATTCGTTCAAGTTTGCTGATGCGGTCGGATTCGTTGTTGGCGCCGATATCGGTAGTGGGAAGTGCCTCCTGCCTCTGGAGCTGGTCCGCGGTGGCGTTGATCCGGCCGGCGATGGAGCGCGGCGACGCGAGCTGGTCGGGGTTGATGGCGATGCCGACCGACCATTCGGGGTGGCTGATGGTGACGGTAGCGGTGCGGTTGTCGTGTTCCTGCTTCTTCTGGAACGCCAACCCCGGGATCAACGCGGTGCCAGGGAGAACCGAGCCGACCATCATGCGGGTCAGGGTCGGCCGGTGGGAGACCACGACGTTCCCGTCGAGTTGGACCGCGGCAGAGACGAAGGGGTCCATTCGGTGTACCCGGATGCCGTGCAGGATCCGGTCGCTGAAGACGGTGACCCCCTCGCCGCGAATCGATTCGATAGCTCCGAGCAGGGTCGCTCCGCGGCGGATGAGACCTTTGCCGTGGTCACGGTCGATCTGCAGGCGGAGCCATTGGCGGACTTCGGTCCGTGAGAGCAAGGGCGCCCGGCCGGCCAGGCTCATCACATCGCGTAGGAAGCCTTCCTCGTGGGTGATGTCGCCGGCTTCTGCGGCGGCTGCTGCCAAGGACAGCAGGCGCCGCGCGTCATCGTGGACGAGCGCAACTCGAGGCGGCGTCGCAGCGCTCCCCGTCCCATAAGGGGTCAGACCTCGCTGGCGTGCGGCGGCGATGACCTCTGCAGGACCAGGTTTGGCCATCAGACGGGCCAGCGCTGCGTCGACCGCTTCGTTGTCCTGGCGGTGCAACATCTGGGTGAGGAAGACGTCCTCACCGGTCTTGGTAAGCACTCGCAGGCGGGGGGTGCTACCGGGGTACTTGCGCAGGTTGTACTCGGCGAGGTCGTCGACCAGCACGTGGCGCTTGAGGTACTTGCGGCCCTGGTCGGTGGTGTCTCCCACGACGATGCGGACGTTGGTGATCGCGACGAAGTTCGCCAGTGGCCGCAGGCTGTTCGCGCGGAACACCGCCCGCACGACCTCGCCCGCCGGGGCCGCGTCGCGGATGTGGAACAGCACCTCGGCTGCGATCTTCTCTGCCTTGTGTCCCAGAACCGGGCTGTCACCGGTGTCGTCGTCCTCCGCCCGAACGCCGGGCCCCGACCGCTTCTGCGGCTCAGTTGCGGTCTCGTCCACCGCTGCGGCGGGATCACCCACCTGACTGTCCGCGGGGAGTTCTTCGGCGGTGTCGTCCCAGAACTGCCATCCCGGAGGCGCAGGTCCCCACCGAGGATCGGGTTGCCAACCGGACGGTGGAACCCAGCCGTGCGGCGGCGCCGGCCAAGTCGGCGGAGCCACCCAGCGCCGATGCCCGTCACGATCAGCCATGTCGCCTACAACATCGCACCGGAGCCCTGATCGCAAATGATCCTCGACCTGGCCCACCGGTTGGGTTCTCTGCGCGCGTACGCGGGGAGCCAGCGCCGTGACCGGTGCCCTTCACGCTGTTGCAACCACCCCGACGACCTTCCCACTGACGACGACGGCCCGCCCCCGGAACCAGCGGGGGCGGGCCGTGCGGCCGTCCCGGCTCATACCACACCAGGGACGGACGACTCAGCGGAGCACGGGCCGCGTGCCCTCCGGCGCCGGAGCGTCCAGGTCCGTCACACGGACGCCGTCGAGGTGGATCCGCCCGGCGGCGAAGTGCTCCGCGATGGCGTCCTCACCGAGCCACGCGAGGCGGCTCCTCACGGTCGGGACGTCCTGCGGCGCGGTCTCATCACTCACGCCGGCCATCCTCTCCCCGGCTTACCGGGACGCCTTCCGCAGGTCCGACACCCGCTGCTTGGACAGCTGGAGGACCTGCGCGATCTCCGTCCCGGACAGCCCGAGCTCGTCGAGCCGCGCAACCGCGGCGCGGGACTCCTTCGCCGCGGCCTCCTGCTCCAGCTGCGCCGCCCGAATCCGAGCCCGGGACGCGGTGACCTGCTCCTGCACGGCAGGGTCGAACACCGGCCGGATCTCCAGCGGCGCGTCCCCGTCCCGGTCGTCCAGGGCGAGGTAGTCCCGCACCATCGCCTCGGCGCCGCCGAGGGTGCGGCACTGGGTCACGCCGACCTCCTGGCCGGCGGCGTCGGCGATGTGGAGTTCCCAGCCGCGCTCCCACCGGTGCGCGGTCACGAAGTACGTCGACGTCACTGCAACCACCCTTCCGGCAGGCACTCCATGCGCTTGCCGATGCTGCGCACCACTCCGGGGGAGATGGTGCGGTGCCGGGGGACCGGCGTGATGTGGGCGCCGCAGGGGCAGCCCCACTTGGTGTGCGGCCCGGAGTCCGACAGCACGCGGCAGCCGTGAGCGCGGAGCGCTCGCTCGACGTCGCGAAGCTTCATGGACGGACCACACCGACGATGGTACGCCCCGGCCGGACTGCCGTGTCCACTCCGGGTGGACAACTACGGCTGTGCGCCGAGCCCTGACCCGCCACGCCGGAGCTTCCCCGACGCGAAGTCCGCCAGGATCTCGTCCCCGAACGCGAGGTCACCCCGCACCCCGGACTTGATCATCAGCCACGCCTCGGACGCCTGCGCCGCCCGCTCCCGGGAGACCCCCTCCGCGCAGTAGGCGTCCCGCACCGCGTGCACGCACGCCGACAGCTCATCGGGGTACCGGCCCTCCATCGCGGCCTTCACTGACGGGTCGCGTCCGACGACCTCCTCGTACCGCATCCGCTCCGCGTCGCACACCGCCTGGATCCGCGCCACCGCAGCATCGGTCAGCTCCTCCGCGGAAGGCCCGTCACCCGTCACGGTCGCCGGCCTTCCACCGCCGGATCGCGTCCCGCATCCCCCACGCCGGGTCCTCGCGGCGCCGCCGGTTCTCCGCCTCCTCGCGTGCGTCCCTCCGGCGCTGCACCTCCGCTCGCAGCTCGACCAGGTACGCCCGCCCCTCGTCGGTGGGGCAGCCGTCCGCGTCCACGAGCCCGTACCGACGCAGCCACCGCAGCGACCGCCGATGCGCCGTCGCTCCCGTCACCTCGCCCACGACGAGGCGGTGCAGCGTCACGCGCTGGAGAGGCGTCAGGTCCACGCCCCCGATCGTGGCTCAGCGAGTAGCCGCGCCGCCACCGGGCATCCCGCCGAGGTGTGGTGCACGGTCGAGCCCCGCGCCGAACCGCACAGCCGGGGGCGCCCACCGGGGCGCTCCCGGCGCACCGGGTCACCCCGCCGGGTGGGCACACGGGGCTGGGTGGCGGTCATGGTCTGTCCGGCAAGGTCCAGCCGGCGGTGATCGCGCGCCGGGCATGCTCCTGGGCCGTCATTCGCCGGGACACCTGGTCCCACAGCTGGCCGAGGGTGCGCGGTTCCGCTCGGTCGTCGAACGCGACCGGGTCCAGGACCCGGGCGAGGCGGCGGCGAGCTCGCCGGTCGTGTCAGCGTTCATCTCGGGTTCTTCTCGACTCCGCGGGGACGGCCGGACTGGGGGCTGGGTCTGGTGTACCGGATGGGTACGACAGTGACTCGGACGGCGTCGGTGGCGGTCCCGCCCGGCGCGGTGGTCATTGGCGGGGTCGGCAGTTCGGGCACATCGGCCCGTCGAGACGCCAACCTGCCGCGGTGAGCCACCGCTGCGCGGCTGCGGGCAGTACGTCGTCGGGTCCGTGGGGGTCGGCGGCGAGGTCTCCGACGAGCAGGGGGCCGTCGCCGCAGCGCGCGCATGTGAGGTCGGTGATCGGTCCGGCCGGCGGGCAGGTTCGGCAGTAGCGTGCGGTGGTCGGACCGTCGGGGTCGGGGACCAGCCACACCGCGCTCATCAGGATCTGCTGCAGCGGGTCGGCCGGGGGCTGGTGGCATTGGTCGCAGCACAGAGACGGCCCGGCCCCGGGGCCAGGCGTCATCGCGGGGGTGACCATCACCGGTCGTCCAGGTCGCGGTCGAGTCTCAGCCCGCGCCAGCTGGGGTGCCGGAAGCGTCCTTCCGGTGTCCTTAACCGGACTTCGCCGCAACGCGTCACGCCGGGCCAAAGAGGTCTGTGAAGTTGGCCGCCGTAGGCCGCAGTGCCGCCAGGCCACCCCAGGCGTTCTGACTGACCTTGGCCACGCGGCCCAATGGGGCGGGTTCTGGCACCGCTGTGAGGGCTGGACGTTCTTTACGTGGCTGTCAACGACGATCGAGCAGATCGAACACAGTCGTCGTGATGAGGTCGGGAGCGTCGGAGAGGGCCACACGGCCGGCGGCGACCTCGGCGACCCCGCCGTGCAGAACCTGGTGCAGCACGGCGATCTGCCACGTCACGGGCGTGTCGTCGCGGAAGGCCCCGTCGTCGCGGCCTCGTTCGATCAGGGCTTGAACCCGCGCGGCCGGGCTGTCGTGGAGACTTCGGATCCGCTCGGCCGGCAGCTCGGCCTCCGCGGCGGCGATCACGGTCCGCGCCTCGTCGACGAGCCGCCAGCTACTCCTGATCAGCCGTTCGAGTGCGGCCCTCGGGTCACCGTCGAGGTCGACCTGCGCCAGTGCCTCGTCGCCCCGTTCGACGACTCTGGCGACGACCGCGTCGATGAGTTCCGCGCGGGACGCGAAGTGCCCGTAGAGGGTCACCCGACCGATCCCGGCCTGCTTCGCGATCTCGGCCATTGTCGCGTTCGGGCGCGCCGACAAGCAGGTCACCGCCGCGTCCAGTGCGCGCTCGATGTTGCGGACGGCGTCGGCCCGCTTCGTGCCGACGGTCGCCGTGATGCTCACCATGAATCCTCCACTACCTGAACATAAGTGTATGAGTTACGGTACCAGCGCTCAAGCTGAACATTGATGTACGAGTTAGGAGTCGATCAGTGTCCACATCCGAAGCCCGGCCTCCGACTGCCAGGGCTGCCCATCCCCACCGATGGGCAGCCCTGGCCCTGCTGGGAACTGCCCAGTTCATGCTCATCCTCGACGTCACGGTCGTCGCGGTCGCTCTCCCGCAGATGGGGGTCGACCTCGGCCTGTCCCGGGAGGCGGTGACCTGGGTCGTCGCCGCCTACACGCTGACCTTCGGTGGTCTAATGCTTCTCGGCGGCCGCAGCGCGGACCTGTTCGGAGCCCGTCCGGTGGTCTACGCCGGGCTGTCCGTGTTCACCGCGGGCTCGCTCATGGCTGGCTTGGCCGACAACGGCGGGCTCCTACTGACCGGCCGGGTCGCCCAGGGGCTCGGTGCGGCGATGCTGTCCCCGGCGGCTCTGTCGGTCGTGGTGCGGCTGTTCAGCGGCGACGAGCGCAACCGTGCGCTGGGGATCTGGTCCGCGCTCGGAGGCGGAGGTGCCGCCGTCGGGGTCCTGCTCGGGGGGCTGATCACCGCCGGACCGGGATGGCCGTGGGTGTTCTTCCTCAACATCCCGGTCGGTCTCGTCGTACTCTTCGGGTTGCTCCGTGTCCTGCCGCCGCTGCCGCCGCCGCCGACCGGGCACCGCCCGACGCTCGACGTCGTCGGGGCGCTGCTGGTCACTGCGGCCACGGGTTCGGCCATCTACGCCCTCACCGTCGCAGGCGAGCAGGGTTGGGTCAGCGCGCCGACGCTGGTCACCACCGCAGCAGCGCTAGTGCTCTACCTACTGTTCGGATGGCGTCAGCGGACCGCGGCGTCACCGCTGATGGACCTCGGGCTGCTCGCCCGCCGACCTGTCGGCGCAGGAGTATTCGTCATCCTGATCGCCACCGCGCTCATGGTCGCGGTGTTCTTCCTCGGCACCTTCTACTTCCAGCAGTCCGCCGGGCACGGACCGCTCACCACCGGCCTGCTTTTCCTGCCGATCGCGGTCGCGACCATGACCGGCGCGAACCTCGGCGGGCGCCTGATCGCGCGCCTGGGCGCCCGGACCCTCGGCGCCGCCGGCATGGTCGTCGCCGCCATCGGCCTGCTCGTGCCCGCGCTCTGGCCCACCACCCTTGCGACCACCATCGGGGTCTCGTTCGGCGCCTTCGGCATCGGAGCTCTCTTCGTGGTCGCCTCCGCCACCGCACTCGGACAGGTCGAGGCACACGAGGCGGGCATAGCCTCCGGCCTCCTCAGCACCTTCCACGAATTCGGTGCCTCGATCGGCGTCGCGACGGTGTCGAGTATCGCCGCGGTGAGCCTGGCCGCGGGAGGAGACACCGGCTACCAGCAGGCGTTCGGCTTCGCCGCGGTGGCAGCTCTGGTGGCGGCGGGCGTGTCCGCCCTCGCGATCCCTCGACAGCCCAGTACTCCCTGATCTAGCTCTAGACCATATGCCTTCATCCGGATCACGCCACAGTCGCGAACCACGCCTCTGCGCACCCAGCGCTCACCTCGAGGTTCTGGAGGGGCAGGAGTCCTGATCGCAGCAGCGCATCCTCTCTTGGCCGTGGGCTCCGCCAGCCACGGGGCGCCGGGGGGGGGGGTACCCGCTGAGGTCGGCAGCGGACGTGGGCAGGGCGGGGCGGGGCGGGGCGGGGCATGAGCTTGGTGCCAGTGCAGCACCAGCGGGGTGTCCCGCCTCGGCTCAAGCGGGGTGCTCAGGCTTTCGGTCAGTCCTTGGCCGTCGAGACCGGCGGCCAAGGGGGCAGAGGCGAGGCGGTGGTCTCGGCCAGGAGAGCAGACTCGTGCTTGGTCTCGACTCCGCGCGCTACCTCGACTGTGGCGTTGGTACGGTTCGGTCACTGTGAGCGAGACCGTCGGTGCGCTGAAAGCGCGGGAGCTGGGCTTCCGGAATCGACGGTTTGTCCTTTTTGCCGTTCTGGCCGCGATGGTGTTGGTGTGTGGGCTGCACCCGGCGTCGTCCCATGAGCCTGAGCTCGTCGTCGACGGATCATCGGCGCAGTCCGCGGTATCGCAGCTGTACGCGACAGCTGCGGTCGGCCACCCGCCGGGTCAGCACCATCACGACGAAGCCGAGGCCGATAGCGGCCCCGCGCCGCATTCGGATCACGACGCGCCGGCATGCCATGACGCCGGTGGCCATGACGAGTCGACTCTGACGGCTCGCGGGGACCGTTCCGCTCTGCCCGACGTCGTGGCAGGAGCCGGTGTCACCGTTCGCCTGGTGGCTGCACCACGTGCACCCCCGTGGACGGTGAGCGCGGTCGAGACCACACCCGCCCGGCCGGCTGCCGGGCGTGACCACCTGACCTTGGCGCAGATCTCTCGGACCTAGAAGCGTCCGCCCTGGGGCTATCGCCCGAGGCGCCTTCTTCTTGCGTCCCATCCCTGCTCCCCGGCGCGGCGTATCGCTGCGCCTGAACGAGGTCTGTCATGTCCCTGCCCTTCACTACTGCTCCCTTGGATCGCCCGGGCGCGCTCCGGCGTTGCCTGAGGTTGACCGACGTCGTCGGGTCCACCCCGACGGTGTGGATCGACGCGCCGTTTGCCCCCAGCGGGCGGGGCTTCTGGGCCAAGCTCGAGGGCGCCAATCCCGGCGGCATCAAGGACCGCCCCGCGCTGCACATGGTCGAGCAAGCGCGCGAGCGCGGTGACCTGCAGCCGGGTGCCCGGATCGTCGAATCGACCAGCGGCACGCTGGGCCTGGGACTGGCGCTGGCCGGTATCGCCTTCGGCCACCCTGTGACGCTGGTATCCGATCCGGGTATGGAACCGCTGATGTACCGGTTGCTGCGTGCCTACGGCGCCGAGGTGGTGACCGTGCAGGCCGCTGCAGCGAGCGGTGGGTGGCAGCAGGCGCGTCGCGAGCGCGTCGCCGAGATCCTCGACCAGCATCCCGGCGCGTGGTGCCCCGACCAGTACAACAACCCCGACAACGTCAGCGCCTACGCCACCCTGGCCGACGAGCTGCGCAGCCAACTCGGCCACATCGACGTGCTGGTGTGCTCGGTCGGCACCGGCGGTCACTCGGCGGGAATCTCGAGTGCGCTGCGCCGGTACCTGCCCGAGCTCGAGGTCGTCGGCGTCGACACCGTCGGATCGACGATCTTCGGGCAGCCGGCACGACCGCGACTGATGCGCGGGCTGGGTTCGAGCATCCATCCGCGCAACGTCGATCACAGCATCTTCTCCGAAGTGCATTGGGTCGGGGCGGACGAAGCAGTGTCGGCATGCCGGGCGATGGCGTGTGCCAGCTATGCCAGCGGCGGCTGGAGCGTGGGCGCGGTCGGTGCGGTGGCCGGCTGGCTCGCCCGGACCCGGCCACAGGACACCCGGATTGCCGCGATCTTCCCCGACGGGCCGCAGCGCTACTTCGACACCGTCTACAACGACGAGTTCTGCGAGGCGAAGGGGATCACCGTCAGCGGCCCACCCGTGCACGCCCCGGACGTCATCGACCGACCCGACGCGATCGAAGTCCACCGCTGGACCCGCTGCACCACGGTGCTCGCGCCCGACAGGGCGGAGAGCTGATGCGCGTCCTCGACAGGTACCGGTCGTTCGACCGGCCGGTCCAGCTGCTGCTGCTCAACCAGCTGACCATCAATCTCGGCTTCTACATGCTCATCCCGTACCTGGCCGACCACCTGTCCCAGGGCCTGGGGCTCTCGGTGCTGATGGTCGGGGTGATCCTCGGGGTACGGAACTTCTCCCAGCAGGGCATGTTCCTGGTCGGGGGCAGCCTGGCCGACCGGTTCGGCTACAAGCCGATGATCGTGGCCGGCTGCGCCTTGCGCACCGGCGGATTCGCACTGATCGGCCTGGTCGACAACGTCCCGGCCCTGGTCGTGGCCTCGGCAGCGACCGGATTCGCCGGGGCGCTGTTCAACCCGGCCGTGCGCGCCTACATCGCCCATGACACCGGTGAGCGGCGCGTCGAGGCGTTCGCCCTGTTCAGCATCTTCTACCAGGCGGGCATCCTGATCGGCCCGATCGTCGGACTGGCACTGACCGGCATCGGCTTCGCCGTCACCTGCCTGGTCGCCGCCGCCGTGTTCGCCGTGCTCACGGTGCTGCAGATCCGGGCCCTGCCGGCCCGCCGCGGTGACGGCGGCGGCGACGGTGATCGGCGCCCGGTCCTCGCGCAGTGGCGCGACGTCGCCACGACCCGGGGCTTCCTGCCCTTCTCGGTCGCGATGATCGGCACCTACGTCTTGTCGTATCAGGTGTATCTGGCGCTGCCGTTGCACGCCCGAACCCTGGCCGGCGACGGGAACCTGGGCACGGCGTTGGTGACAGCGTTGTATGTCGTGTCCGGCGGGGTCACCATCGCGGCCCAGATGAAGGTCACCGCCTGGTGTCGTGCGCGGTGGGGGCCGGCGGGCTCGCTGAGCCGGGGCCTGGTCGTGCTCGGCGTGGCCTTTGTGCCGCTGCTCGCTGCCGACGGGTTGCTGGTCGCGCTGCCCGACGTCAGCGCGATGATCGCGACGGTGCTGGGGGTGGCGGCGTTGCTGTCGACCGCGGCGCTGCTCGCGATCGGGACCGCCGTGGTCCTGCCGTTCGAGATGGACACCATCGTCGGGCTCGCCCGCAACCGGCTCGTCGCGACCCACTACGGCTTCTACAACACCGTGTGCGGGGTCGGGATCCTGCTCGGCAACGCGGGGACGGGCTGGGCGATCGACCTGGCCCGCTCGCTCGGCGCCCCCTACGCGCCGTGGTTGGTGTTACTGGTCATTGGGCTGCTGTGCGGGTTCGCCCTCGCGGTGCTGTATCGGCGCGGACTGCTCACCGCACCCGCCGAGGACACCCAAGCAGCGCAGAGCGAACCGGATGGCGACCCCCCGACCACCCAACTGTGGGCGGTCGGCCAGCACGACGACAGCCCGACCCGCCCGCTACCGGCCATCGGTGCTGCCCAGCAGCCGCCGGTTCCCACGCCGGTGGAGACGACGCGGCCGCTGGCCGACCTGCCTGGGGCCGCCCGACGATGGTGACCCCCGCAGGAGCGGACAAGCCCAGCCGTCCGCGACGACCACCGAGCGGCGCGTCCGTCATGGGGCGGTGAACGGCGTCGGACACGCCGCCGTGGCGTTGCGGCGGCTGGGTGTTCGGCTGCTCGCCGTCGGTGTCGTCGTGGGGGTCCTCGCCGCGGGGCTGGTGTTGGTCCGGATCACGATGGGGCACTTCCTCACCCCGGTAGCGATCAGGCCGGATTGTCTGCCCCCGGCAGCGGCCGTGCCCATCTCCGCGACCGGCCCCAGCGGACTCGGCGCCGAACAACTGGCCAACGCCGCAACCATCATCGCGGTTGGCCGTGACCGCGCGGTCCCGGAGCGGGCTGTGTGGATCGCCGTGGCCACCGCGCTGCAGGAATCCGGCCTGCGCAACCTCGACTACGGCGACCGTGACTCGCTCGGGCTGTTCCAGCAACGCCCGTCGATGGGCTGGGGCTCGGCCGAGCAGGTCACCGATCCCCGGTACTCGGCCGCGATCTTCTACGACCGCCTGCTGCAGATCCCCGGATGGGCCGACATGGAGCTGTGGGAGGCCGCCCAGGCGGTCCAACGCTCGGCGTTCCCGACCGCCTACGCCAAATGGGAGGACACCGCCGCGAACGTGCTCACCGAGGTCGGTGACGGGGCGGCGCGAACCACCGGGGCACGCACGATCGCGGACGGCGGCAGCTGCGCCGACCCCTCGAGTGCGGTGATCGGCGACGACCCGGGGCCGCGCCCAGCCGGCTGCACCGAGGACGACCCCACCTCCCGGGGCTGTGTGACCCCCACGACGCGGTTCGCACTGGAGCAGGTCCGGACCACTTTCGGCGCGCTCAGCGATAGCCCGTATCTGACCTCGACACGGTGCTTCGCCGACCGCCCGGCGAACCCGACCAGCGATCACCCCCTCGGGAAGGGGTGCGACCTGTTCCCCGGACCCGCCGGCACCTTCGCCTCCGACCGCGACGTCGATGACGGCTGGCTGATCGCCGAGTGGTTCCGGCGCAACGCCGTCGCCCTCGACGTCTCCTACATCATCTGGCAGGGCCAGATCTGGCTACGGCCCGAGACAGATCCCGGACAGTGGAGCGACTACACCGGCGGCGGGGTGTACGACGCCGCAGATCCGGTGGGCGGGCACTACGATCACATCCACGTGTCCTTTCGCCGCTGATCGAGCCACTGGTCAAGCGGTGCAGAGCCGCATCCGGGGCAGTCGGCCGGCTGATGGGACGCCATCGTGTTAGTCGGCCGGCGAATGCGGTTGCCGATCACTACCGCCTAGCTGCGGGCTTGGCCCTGACGGCCTGCGACGACAGGCTCGCTCTGGCAACGCCGCTACCGGCCGGTGCTGCCGCGCCCGTATCCGTCCAGTCCGGTGGGGGCCCGGTCCGACACCACTCAGCCGAGCTACCGGCACGAGTGACGATACACGTCAGGCGGTCGCGCACAGTAGTATCGGGCAGCGCGACCGAGCTCATCTCGCGGATTGCTGGCGACGATGGTCCGGCACGGTCTCTCAGCGTTGTCACAGCACGGCGCAGGGAGACTGGGGACATGGCATCGGCCGCGCAGTCTCGGACGAGGATTGCGCGCGTCGGCGGGATGTCACAGTCACGCGGCGCTTGGGCCAGTGGGCTGATCGCCACGGTTGTGGCGGCGCTGATGGTTGATGTGCTCGGTCGGGAACAACCGACACACGCTCTCTACCTGGTTGTCCTGGTCGGAACGGTCACCGGGCTGCATTGGTGGATCGCGCCGCAATTCCGCAGCCTGTTAAGCCTCCTCAGCGCGACCATCGTGATCCAGCCCGCCCTGCACCTAGCGGGCAAGTGGCTGGGGCGCTCGACTGAAGCATCTGGGCTGGAGTGGTTGACGCCGCCGGGCGGTGTCTGGCCTCACCCATTTTCGGATGGGGTGACCGGGCCCCAGCTCGCTGTCAGTGTGCTGACCGTCGCGATGGTCCTGATCTGTGGTGCTGCCACCGACCTCGTGGTGGGCTACTTGCGAGCGCGATTCGCTCGCTTGACTCCGCGCAGTCGTTCGGTGCGGCGACCCGTCACTCGGCTGTGTCGTGCGCGTCGGCATGGCTCGATGCTGCGGTGGTGCGGCTGGAGGTTGCAGTCGGCTCGTCGTGGTCCTCCAGGCGCTGAGGCTCCCGGCTGCTGAAGGCTGACGAGCCGCCGGAGCTGACTGGGTGAGCTATGCAGACGGCGCCTGCGGCATGCCTGCAGATGCGGCTATGCGAACCGGAAGCGCCGCTGCGAACGTTTCTGGTCGCTGGCTCGCGCTATTTTCGCCAGGGAGCTTAACGGGTCGTCGCGACCCCACTATATTTCAATCATTCAAGGGCTAGTTCATCTAGGTTCCTGCCTTGACGTCTTCAGTTACCGCCTGACCTTACTCGGCACATACTTCGCTGTCGTTGTATCGACAGGTACTTGATGATCGGTTGCTTCGGTCGCAATTCGATCTGCGACTCTGGACTGCGTCACAATTGTCTTCGAGTCAGCTCCTATGTGGCCGCTGGCAAAATGCTCGCTCATGTCTCATTCTGCCCGCTGCCACCCTACTCTCCGAGTCTGTTGTCGATTGCGGATACGAATCAAGGGATCCATTCATGTATGAGGACATTCATTCTTTCCACTGGGTGCGAGACTCTGTGCTTTCTGTGCTGCGGAGCGACACGTTGTTGAACGGACGTGGACGCCGGCAGGTTCTCAGTCGGACAGGTCACGGACCGACGCCCCAGAAGGCGTCACTCATTGTGACGTGGACTGGTGCTCCCGGCTTTAGTCCCGATATGCTCATCGACCGTTTTGTCCTCAGTCTCCATGACGCTGGTATGCCGAGTGGTTCCGTCGGGTCCAGACATGTCCTCGACCACGCCACGGCGGTTCTCCGCCACGGGCTCATCGCTGACAACGGCAACATGGTCTTTCTGGTGCGCACGGGCCGCTGGGTGGAGCGTTCGGCTGTTATCGAGCATCACCTCGAGCTACTCGCATTCGAAGCCCGCGTGCCCCGTGCTGAGCTCGACGGTCGGGCAGCGTCCGAGAGCAGCGTTCCCGGCACGCCATGGTCGACTACCGGTGGTAGGACCGAGTACGTCGACCACGCCTCGGCCGCTCAGTCCTGCACCGGTGGAGACAAGACCCTACCCAAGCCTCGTGGCGCGTCGGTGCAGGACAGCGCAACCCGAGGGCCAGGATCTCAAGGTCACACAGCTCGGCAGCTGGACGACTGCACCAGCTTTATCGATGAACCCGATTCGCGGGCGTCATCGTGATCGAGACGCAGCGGCTCCCGGCCCTCTGTGGTGAGGCCCTTGGCCGATGGCGGCGGGCCACGGCACGTACCCCGCAACAGGTTTCACGAGTGCGGGTGTACAGGCGGTCCGACGGACGCATCGTGCGTCCCGTCCGGTTCCGCGGCAGCACGCACTTCCAGGTAGTGCGTGCCGCCGCCGATACGGCTAGCTCCAATCGGCCTCGGCAGTACCCGTGATTGAACGACCACACCGCGCTGTCGGCGGAATCAGCTTGCTCCAGCCGGCTCGTGGCGACCCTGCATCCGCGTCGTCGCGTCGAGCAGCGCGGAGTCGGACGATGGGGATGCGCGCTGTGGCCTGGTGCCCCCAGCGATCGGCTGCAGTGGTCGGTGGCCGGCCGACGCATGGCCGCCCCAGGGCCTTCACTGGTGAGCACGACACGGTCGCAGCATCGCCGCAGACGAATGCCCTGATCTGAATGCCCTGATCGCTCTGCCCCATCGCTAGCTGTACTGACCGGAGACGTTGGTCGAACTCGTGTGACGACACGATCTAGCTGATCTTGAAGGGTGAGGACCTCCTGCGGAGGGTGTGGAGCTGTCGAAGGCACCCGCACCCACAACCACAGGAGGTCCTCGTGGTCCACGCTAACGCTCCACTGTCCGAACGCGGCCGACTGCGCCTGGCGCGTCTGATCGTCGAGGGCGACGTGCCGATCGCTGCGGCCGCTGCCCGGTTCCAGGTGGCCTGGCCGACCGCGAAACGCTGGGCCGACCGCTACCGCCTCGACGGCCCGGCCGGCATGGCCGATCGCTCCAGCCGGCCGCACCACTGGCCGCGGGCGACGCCGGCACCGGTGGTGCGCCGGATCGTGCACCTGCGCTGGAAGAAGCGCCTGGGCCCGGTCCAGATCGCCGACCGGGTCGGTGTCGCTGCCTCGACCGTGCACCGGGTGCTGGTGCGGTGTCGGATCAACCGCCTCGCCCATGTCGACCGCGCCACCGGAGAACCGGTGCGCCGCTACGAACACCCCGCCCCCGGGGATCTGCTGCACGTGGATGTGAAGAAGCTGGGCAACATCCCCGACGGCGGCGGCTGGCGCTATGTCGGGCGCGCCCAGGGAGACCGCAACCGGGCCGCGACCCCTGGGAAACTTCGCAACGCCCACCACCAGGCGAAGATGGCACCGCGTTCGTCCACACCGTGCTCGACGACCACTCCCGCCTGGCCTACGCCGAGATCCACGACGACGAAACCGCCGCCACCGCGATCGCTGTGCTGCGCCGCGCGGTGGCCTGGTTCTCCGCCCGCGGGGTCACCACCCGCCGAGTCCTGTCCGACAACGGCTCGGCCTACCGCTCCCACGCCTGGCGCGACACCTGCCACGCGCTGCGGATCACCCCGAAACGCACCCGTCCCTACCGCCCACAGACCAACGGAAAGATCGAACGGTTCCACCGCACTCTCGCCGACGGCTGGGCCTTCGCCCGGCTCTACACCGGCGAGTCGCAACGCCGAAAGGCGCTACCCGGGTGGCTGCACGAGTACAACCACCACAGGCCCCACACCGCCATCGGTGGTCTCCCACCGATCAGCAGGTTGACCAACCTGTCCGGGCAGTACAGTCATCGGGTCCACACTCCTTGATCGGAGTTACACCGATGTTCTTACAGTCCCGTGGACGATCACTTCCAGTACGCCCGGCTCCGGTGGGAGTTTCCGGTTAGGCGAGCTGCTGCAGCGTGACGCCGCCGTCGGTGGACCGCTCGACCCCGACTTCGGTCACTACCGTCAGCCGGCCTCCGTGTTCGGCACTGATCGCTTGCGGTGGGGCCGCGGTGGCGCCCCGACGCTGCCAGGTCACGCCGCGGTCGGTGCTGGCGTACAGCGTTCCTTCCGGTGCGATCCCATACACGCTGCCGTCGTCGGCCCATGCCAGGTAGGCCAGTAGCGGGCTCCCGGCGATGCTGGTGAAGGTGGTGCCGCCGTCATGGCTGGCCATCACTCCGGCCTCGGTGGTGGCCAGGATCCGGGTGTTCTCCCCGGGTGCCAAGGCGATGTCGAGAGCGGACAGCGACGCCCCTTGTTGCCAGTTCTGGCCGCTGTCGGTGCTGGTCAGGAGCAGTCCGCGGGTGGCGTCGAGGCCGGCGACAACTGTGCCGTCGACGTCGAGGGCGTGGAAGTCGACCTCGCCGTGCAGGCTGATCGGCTCCCACGTCGCACCGCGGTCGGTGCTGCGGACCAGGCCGAGCGGGTTCGGTGTGCTGGTGTCCTGCGGGGCGGGGTGGCCGCTGGCCAGGTAGGTGTTCGGGCCGGCGACGGTGAAGCCCATCAGGTCGGGGCCGCCGGCCTGCGGGTTCTGGCGCGGCGTCACTGTTCCCTCGGCGGTGAGGCTGAACAGGCCGTGATGGCCGGCGATGACCGTGCTGCCGTCGGCAGGGTCGACTCCGACCCCGTGGACGTGGCCGACCTGCTCGAACACGCCGGCGGTGCCGGCGGTGGCGGGCGCGGCGGCCGGTTGAGCCGGTCCGCCGCAGCCCATCAGCAGCACGGCGATGCCCGCGGTCAGCACGGCATAGGTCAGGGGTGCTCGGGGTCTACCGAGCTTGAGGTTCGTGCGGTCTACCGGAGGTGAGTCGATCATCAGCGGTGGTGGTCTCTCTTCAGCCGGGGCGTGCTCCGGCATCGCGGTCGGTTCGGCGGGCCGAACCGTGGGCAGGATGTCGAGGCCGTCGTGGCTGCGTGGTCATCGACCCTCGCAATGTGGCGCGCGGCGGTCGCCGGGGGGTGTGTGGGCAGACAGCGCTCGCACCGCGCACCCGAGCAGGCAGCGCAGGACCGCACGGCCGGGCTCGGATCTGGCGGCCGCGACCATGGCCGAGAGTGGACCTCGGGCAGCGGGCCGACTCGCGCTCTTCACCATCGGACAGCCTCCGTCGTCAATACGGGTGGGGGGTATGACTGTCACGGTACATACCCCCCACCCGTATCGGCCAGGGTGCGTGCGGCTCTCTGTCGCCGTCGTCGCCCGTGGCCGGAGGACGGTCAGCCGAGCAGCCCGCGCATCTGGCCGATCTCGGCCTGCTGGGCGTCGATGATCTGCTGGGCCAGTGCCTTCGCCTCGGGATTGATTCCGCCGGCGAGTTCGGTCTGGGCCATCTGCACCGCCCCCTCGTGGTGGGCGATCATCATCTCGAGGAACATGCGGTCGAAGTCGGCGCCGTTGGCCTGCTCGAGTTGACGCATCTGGTCCGGCGTCATCATCCCGGCCATACCGCCGTGATCCATGCCGCCCTGCCCCATCCCGCCGTGGTCCATTCCCGGCATGCCGCCCTGGTCCATCCCGGGCATGGCACCGGATGTGGGTGCGCCCCAGGTGGTGAGGAAGGCCTGCATCTGCGCGATTTCGGGGCCTTGGGCCTGCTCGATCTCGGTGGCCAGGCCGCGGACGTCGTCGCTGCCGGCGCGGTCGGTGGCCAGCTTCGACATCTCCACGGCCTGCTGGTGGTGCGGGATCATGCCCTGGGCGAAGGCGATGTCGGCCTGGTTGTGCTCGGCGGAGACCACCGCGCTCGGAGCGGCGGCGCTGGTCGGTGCGGGTGCCGGAGCCGCGGGTGGGGCGCTGCCGGCAGGCTCTGCGCCGCCGCAGGCCGACAGCACGAGGGCAGCGGTCAGTGTCGTGGCCGCGGTGGCCACGCGGGTGATCTTCATGTGTGGTTCTGACTCTCCGTGTCGAGGACGGGTGATCGGCCGGGACCCGACGCTCTGCCGCGCCGGGGGCCGATCAGGTCCGCAACACGCAGAGCTGAGCGAGTCGTCGGGAGACGGGGGGCGGCCGCTGCGCAGGGCGGCCGCGGGGGCGCTGGAGGGCCGCGGCGACCGCTGTCGGAAGCGGCAGGCGCCCGAGGAAAAGCCACACCGAAAGCAACGCGACCCCAGCGGCGGCCAGTACGGCCAGGCACAGATGCAGCGCGTGGGTGGCGTCGTGCTCGCCGTGGCCGGCGGGCATCGGCTGCTCGGACGCCATCGGTGCCTGCTGCGCGGATGCCGCGTCGGCCCGGTGGTCGCTGTGCCCGGCCGCGGCCGCTGCGACCGCCATCCCGTGCCCGGTGTCTGCCGCGGGGGCCGGGGCGACGAGTGCGTGCATTCCGATCAGACCGAGCAGAACAGGCAGGACCAGCAGCACCAGCTGCAACCCTTCTCGCCTGTTGCCCATGCAATCACGGTACCGGCAGGGCTGCCCGGTCCGCGCGTGCTGTGCCCTCGCTCTGACAGGCCGGCCAGTCACGGACCGACAGCACCACCGACGTAAGCCACCTCCGTCCACCTCGACGCAGCTTGTCCTGCTCACGCCGCACGAACCGTTGCCCCGCATGGTCACGGCGGTCGATGAGCTACCGAGGCCCGACCGCGACACGAGGGCATCACCCGGTGGTGTCGGCGCCGGCGAGACGTGCTGTGCTGCGCGCCGGCGTCAGGTCGAGACGGCGAAGAAGCTGAGCGTTGAGGGCGACGACGACGGTCGATGCGGACATCAGGATGGCGCCGACGCTCATCGGCAGGACGAACCCGACGGGAGCGAGCACCCCGGCCGCGAGCGGGACGGAGGCCAGGTTGTAGCCGGCCGCCCACCACAGGTTCTGCTTCATCTTCCGGTAGGACGCGCGTGACAGGTCGATCACCGAGAGCACCGACCTCGGGTCGGACGAGGCGAGGATGACGCCGGCGGAACCGATCGCGACGTCGGTCCCGGCGCCGATCGCGATACCCACGTCGGCCTGGGCCAGGGCAGGAGCGTCGTTGACGCCGTCGCCGACCATCGCGACCCGACGACCCTCGCTCTGCAGCTCGGCCACCTTGGCGGCCTTGTCCTCCGGGCGGACTCCGGCGAAGACCCGGTCGATGCCGAGGTCGGCAGCGACGGTCTCGGCCACGGCCCGGGCATCGCCGGTGATCATGACCACCTGGGTGCCGACGGCGTGCAGGGCCTCGACCGCCTCCCGGGATTCGGGCCTGATCTCGTCTGCCAGTCGCAGCGCAGCGATGACCTTCCCGTCAGCGAGGACGTGCAGGATGATCGCCCCTTGGCGGCGCCACTGGTCCGCGACCGCGAACTCGGCGGCGCCGTGCTGGTCAAGCAGATGGGGTCCGCCGACCTGGATCCGCGTGCCGTCCACGGTGGCCTCGACCCCGACCGCAGGAGACGAGGAGAACTCGCGCGCCGGGGGCACGGTCAAGCCCCGGTTGCTAGCCGCGCCGACGATCGCTCGGGCCAGGGGATGTTCGCTGTCGGACTCGGCCGCGGCCGCGAGAGCGAGCACCTCGTCCACGGCACGGCCCTCTCCCGGCTCGATGTCGATGACGGTCGGCTCACCCCTGGTGAGGGTCCCGGTCTTGTCGAACAGCACGGCATCGACGGTGCGCATCGACTCCAACGCCAGACGATCCTTCACCAGCACGCCGCCACGGGCGGCACGCTCGGTGGCGATGGAGACCACCAGCGGGATGGCCAGCCCGAGAGCATGCGGGCAGGCGATGACGAGCACGGTGATGGTGCGCACCACGGCGGTGTCGGGCAACCCGACCAGAGACCAGACCACCGCGGTGAGCACTGCTGCGCCGAGGGCGAACCAGAACAACCACCCGGCCGCGGTGTCGGCCAGACGCTGAGCCCGCGACGACGATGCCTGGGCGTCGGCCACGAGCCGGCGGATCCCGGCCAGTGCGGTATCGTCCCCGGTCGCCGTGACCTCGACCCGCAGGCCCGAGTCGGTCGCAACGGTGCCTGCCACGACCTGATCGCCAGTCTGGCGCCGCACCGTACGGGACTCCCCGGTCACCATGGACTCGTCCATGCTCGCCGCCCCGTCCACGATCGTTCCGTCGGCGGGCACCGACGAGCCGGGCCGGACGATGACCACGTCTCCGACCACCAGGTCGGCCGGTGAGACGGTGACGACGACATCGCCGTGATCGACCCGCTCGGCCTCGTCGGGCAGCAGCGCCGCCAGGGAGTCCAGCGCCGAGGTGGTCTGGGCCAGTGAGCGCATCTCGATCCAGTGACCCAGCAGCATGATCACGACCAGCAGCGCGAGCTCCCACCAGAAGTTCAGCTCGCCGTCGAGCAGGCCCAGGCTGGCACCCCAGGACGCGATGAACGCGACTGTGATCGCCAGGCCGATCAGCAGCATCATGCCCGGCGTGCGCGAGCGGATCTCTGCGATGGCGCCGGTGAGGAACGGACGCCCTCCCCACAGGTAGATCACCGTGCCCAGCACCGGGGAGACCCACCGCACCCACTCGCCGGCAGGCAGGTGATAGCCGACCAGGTGGGCGAACATGTCGTTGAACCCGACCACGGGGACGGCCAGGACGAGCATGACCCAGAACAGCCGCCGGAACTGCCCGACGTGATCGCCATGATCGCCGTGACCGTCGTGTCCCTGATGCCCGCCGTGCCCCTCGTGCGCACCGGGTTCGTGATGTTGCGGCTGCTCGCCTGGGCCGGTCCTGACCGATGGGGCCGCCGGGCGGCTCTCCTCGGCCGGTCCGGCAGCGCTGCCCGTCGTGTCGGTTGCTTGGCGTGGGTGGCGAGCAGGCCCGTCTGTGTCCTTGCTCGATCGCTCTCCGGGGTTCATGGCACCTGGATACGCCATACCCCATGGGGGTATCAAGCAAGGGTGTGCTCAGTTGGCTGGTTCATTCGTGATAGTGCCCGGCCCCGGTCGTTCGATCTCGGGTGATCGGCTTGTGCTGCGCCATACCTGTCCCCGGCGATCCGGTGGGGATCACAGATCGACACGGTTGAATGCGGATACCCCGTAGGGGTATGTTGGAGGTGTCACGAGGAGGTAGGGCGATGCAGCACGGATACGCCGACAGCAAGGACTCCCACATCAAGCGGATGCGTCGGATCGAGGGCCAGGTCCGCGGGATCACGAAGATGATCGAGTCGGACAAGTACTGCATCGACATCCTGACCCAGGTGTCGGCGGTCAACAAAGCCCTCGAGGCGGTGGCCCTGGGCCTGCTCGACGAGCACCTCAAGCACTGCGTCGCCGACGCCGCCACCGAAGGTGGCCCCGTCGCCGATCAGAAGATCCAAGAGGCCAGCGCCGCGATCGCGCGACTGGTCCGTTCCTGAGTACGACGACAGAGAGGAATGAGCGCTGTGACCACAGCGACCTACACCGTCACCGGCATGACCTGCGGGCACTGCGTCTCGTCGGTCACCGAGGAGATCAGCGAGATCTCCGGTGTGACTGACGTGGCGGTCGACCTACCGACCGGCGCCGTCACTGTCACCAGTGACCGCGAGGTGTCCCCCGACGCGGTCCGCGCAGCCGTCAAGGAAGCCGGGTACGAGGTCACCGCCGCCTGAGCACCACCAGCACCAGTCCGCCACCCGGTACGGGTCACGGCCCCGCAGCTCGCTGCGCGCGGCCGTCCACCCGTACCGGGTCTCACCGAAGGACTTCTGACGATGAAGACCGCAGCACGACTGTCCGCCTACGGTGCGGCTGTCGTCCTCTTCGGAGCCGGCGCATTCGCGACCGGCGCGACCATCGATGCCCCCACCACACACCTACGCCCCACCACGCAGACCGCCGACCACGGGGCTGACCCGGCGGCGGGTCACGGCGCTCCCACCGCCTCCGGGTCGACAGGGCCCGCCGGCCTGGCCTCGACCGAGGGCGGCCTGACGCTGACGCCCGCCTCGACCACGCTCGTGGCCCGGCAGGCGAGCGAGCTCGCGTTCCGGATCACCGGCCCCGACGGGGCTGCGATCACCGGATTCGACATCGAGCACGAGAAGCGGATGCACCTGATTGTCGTGCGCAGCGACACGGCCTATTTCCAGCACCTGCACCCGTCGATGGACTCCGACGGCACCTGGCGGGCCCCGATCACCCTGCCCGGCGGGGGCACCTATCGTGCCTTCGCCGACTTCGCCCCCACCGGTGGCGAGGCCACGACGCTCGGGGTCGACTTGTTCGCCCCGGGCACCTTCGCGCCCATCGCGCCGCAGGCCAACCGCACCGCCACCGCCCCCGGGGGATACGAGGTGACCCTCGACGGGGTGCTCGAGCCCGGCCGGTCGAGCCCGGTCACCCTCACCGTGACCCGCCACGGTCAGCCGGTGCGCGACCTGCAGCCCTACCTGGGCGCCTACGGCCACCTGGTCGCGCTGCGCAGCGGCGATCTCGGCTACCTCCACGTCCACCCCGACGGAGCACCCAGGGACGGCACCACCGAGCCCGGACCCGGAATTACCTTCCACACCGAGGTCCCCTCGACCGGCACCTACCGGCTGTTCCTCGATTTCCAGCACGACGGCCAGGTCCGCACCGCGCAGTTCACGGTCCCGACCACCGGGCCCGCGCCGGCCGCGCCCGGCTCGGTCGAGACCGGCCACCCGCACACCGACGGAGGCCACTGATGACCGCGACCCTGCCCCCGTCCGGTGACAAGGTCCGCGAGATCGAGCTGGCCATCGGCGGCATGACGTGTGCGTCCTGCGCGAACCGCGTCGAGCGCAAGCTGAACAAGCTCGACGGAGTCAGCGCCACGGTCAACTACGCGACCGAGAAGGCGAAGGTCTCCGCCCCGGACGGCGTCGGCACCGACGCGCTCGTGGCCGCCGTGGAATCGGCCGGCTACTCGGCCGTCCTTCCGACCCCGCCGCACCGCGGCGACGACACCGCCGACGACCCCGCCGAACAGGACGACGAGCTGCGTCCCCTGCGCGACCGTCTCCTCGGCTCCGTCCTGCTGTCGGTCCCGGTCGTGGTCCTGTCGATGACCCCGCCCCTGCAGTTCGTGAACTGGCAGTGGCTCTGCCTGGTCCTCACCGCGCCGGTCTGGGCCTGGGCCGGCGCCCCGTTCCACCGGGCAGCCTGGACGAACCTGCGTCACGGCGCGGCCACCATGGACACCCTCATCTCCATGGGCACCACGGCGGCGATGGCCTGGTCGGTCTACGCGCTGTTCTTCGGTACCGCAGGAATTCCCGGCATGGTCCACCCCTTCGAGCTGTCGGTCTCACCCACCGACGGCGCCGGCAACATGTACCTCGAGGTCGTGGCCGGGGTCATCACGTTCGTCCTCGCCGGCCGCTACTTCGAGCAGCGCTCCAAGCGTCGCGCAGGCGCCGCCCTGCGCGCCCTGCTCGAACTCGGGGCCAAGGACGTCGCCGTCCTGCGCGACGGCTCGGAGGTCCGCATCCCGATCGCCGAACTCGCTGTCGGGGACCGGTTTGTCGTCCGGCCCGGGGAGAAGATCGCCACCGACGGCACGGTCGTCGACGGCCGCTCGGCTGTCGACGCCTCCATGCTCACCGGCGAGTCCGTCCCGGTCGAGGTCGCCGTCGGCGACACCGTCGTCGGCGCCACCGTCAACGCCGGCGGGCGCCTGGTCGTCCAAGCGACGCGGGTGGGCTCGGACACCCAGCTCGCCCAGATGGCATCGCTGGTCGAGGACGCCCAGAACGGCAAGGCCGCCGTCCAGCGCCTCGCCGACCGGATCTCAGGGGTCTTCGTGCCGATCGTCATCGTCGTCGCCGTGGTGACGCTCGGATTCTGGCTGGGCGTCGGGGCCGGCGCGACCGCGGCGTTCACCGCCGCCGTCGCCGTCCTGATCATCGCCTGCCCCTGCGCACTCGGGCTCGCCACACCGACCGCCCTGCTCGTCGGGACCGGCCGCGGCGCCCAGATGGGGGTGCTCATCAAGGGGCCAGAGGTGCTGGAGTCGACCCGCCGGGTCGACACCGTCGTGCTCGACAAGACCGGCACGGTGACCACCGGGAAGATGTCGCTGGTCGCGGTCCACACCGCAGGCGAGGTGGACGAGGCCGACGCGCTGCGCCTGGCCGGGGCGTTGGAGTCGGCGTCGGAGCACCCGATCGCCGCGGCGATCGCCGGGGCCGCGGCATCCCGGGGTGGTGCGCTGCCCGCGGTCGAGGACTTCACCAATCACGAAGGCCTGGGTGTTCAGGGAGTGGTGGATGAGCACGCCGTGCTCGTGGGGCGGCCGCGTCTGCTGGAGCAGTGGTCGGCGCCGCTGACCGGCGAGCTCGCCGATGCCGCGGCTGCCGAAGCGGTTCGGGGCCGTACGAGCGTGGCCGTGGCCTGGGACGGGAAGGCGCGAGCGGTGCTCGTCGTCGGCGACACCGTCAAGGATACCTCTGCTGAGGCGATCGCGGAGTTCCGCCGGCTCGGACTCAGGCCGGTCCTGCTGACCGGTGACAACCGCGCCGTCGCCGAGTCCGTCGCCGCTGAGGTGGGGATCGAGGTCGGCGAGGACACTGTCATCGCCGACGTCATGCCCACCGACAAGCTCGCCGTCGTCGAACGGTTGCAGCGCGAGGGCCGAGTCGTCGCCATGGTCGGCGACGGCGTCAACGACGCCGCCGCCCTCGCCCAGGCCGACCTGGGTCTCGCCATGGGCACCGGCACCGACGTCGCCATCGAGGCCTCCGACATCACCCTCGTGCGGGGCGACCTGCGGGCCGCGGCCGACGCGGTCCGGTTGTCCCGCAAGACCCTGGGCACGATCAAGGGCAATCTGTTCTGGGCCTTCGCCTACAACACCGCAGCCATTCCGCTCGCGGCGCTCGGACTGCTCAACCCCATGATCGCCGGCGCGGCGATGGCGTTCAGCTCGGTCTTCGTGGTTGGCAACAGCCTCCGGCTGCGCCGCTTCCGAGGACACACGGTCTGATCCGCTCCCTGACGAGGAGGTGGTGCAGCCCCGACGGCTGCACCACCTCGCATGCCGCCATCGCCTGCCAGCCGTTGATTCTCTGGCGCGCGTCGCCGTCGCGCCCGTGCCGGGCGTCCTCGGCTGCGGGTCAGCTGGGGCCGGTGGTCTTGGTGTCTTCCCTACCTGCTGCGGCCGTCGGCGATGTTCCGATCTCGCCGGGCGCTGTGGAGTATCCGAGGCTGCGCATCCTCTCGATCATGGGGTCTGGTTCCCCACGTAGCTCGGCGGCGTAGCGCTCGACGCCGGCGCGGAACCAGATCGCGACCCCCTCGCGGACACGCGGGGGGAAGTTGTCGCGGGAGGTGTGGCGGTAGGCCATGGCTCGTTTCACGCCGAGGATCTGGCAGACCTCGTCGATGCCGACAACGTCGGGGAAGCGGTCGATGGCCAGGCGACGATCGACCTCGTCGAGTGTCAGGACTTCCAAGGCGACGGTGCGGACGCGGCCGCGGTTCTCCGGGGTCGTCAGGGGGACGACGCGTTCGAGCCCCTCGCGAGCGGCGGCCTCCAAGACGCGTGCGAAGTCGGCAAGGCCGCTGCCCATGGCGCGATTGGTGGTGGTGGGGATGACCCAGCCGAGGCGGTCGATCGGCTCACCGCGAACGGGGGCCGTGGTCATCGCGACCCCGTCGTTGCCGACCCTTGCGGCCACGGCCTGGCCGATCTCGTGGACATCGGTATCGGCCGGGATCGGCGGGTCGATGGCCAGAGTGATCGACAGGGAGATGTATCGGACGGCGGGGGAGGAGTCCACGCTCCGAACCTACGACTCCAATAGACAATTGTCTACTGCCGTGTGTGCGGTGAGCGGCTCGCCAGGACAGCCGTGGCGGAACTGCTACCGCATGTAGTTACTTCTGATGATCCCGGCGTCGGGGAGGAAACGCCCTTCCGGCGATCGCGGCTATGTCGGAGGTGACTACTCCGTACGGCCCCAACAGCCCGCAGAACCCGCCCCCCTACCGGCCTGGACCCGCTGGCCAGCCCCAGTACGGGCAGCCCCAGCAGCGAGGGCCGCCGCAGCAGCAGTGGGCTGCCACCCCGCCCCCGATGCCGGAGCCGCCGAAGAAGAAGGGCGGGAAGCTGCGCTGGGTCGTCGCGGTCGTCGGCCTGCTGGTCCTGGTCGGCATGATCAACGGCGGCAAGGACGAACCCGCTGACACCACCGCAGCCGCGGCCCCTGCCGCTGCTGCACCGGCCGTCGCGGCACCGGCGCAGGCCGAGGCGGTCCCGGCCGCCGAGGAGAACGCCGACGGCTACGGGAAGAAGACCGCCTCGTTCGGCGAGGACGTCAACGCGGGAGGCATGATCGTCACCGCTCACGCTCCGGAACGAGGCCGACTCCCAGAAGTCGTTCTCCCCGTTCGACTGGAAGTTCCGCACCAAGGACGGGGTCGAGGTGACGGCGAACATTCCGTTCAACGCCGACAAGGCGCTCAACACCGGGCAGCTCACCCCAGGCGGGAAGGTCTCCGGCCAGGTCTGCGCCGACACTCAGACCACCGGCGTCACCACCGTGGTCTACAACCCCGGCTTCGGGATCATGTACGCGATCACCTTCCAGTGATTCCCTGAACTCCAGGCCACTCACCGACCGGTGCCCGGTCGGGGTCACCTGTAGTCACGCACGAGATCTCCGACCGGGCACCCCTGCAAGAAGGCCAGGACCCCGCACTTCACCCGAAGTGCGATCAACAGAACGCGCTGGTCGCGGACGCCCTGGCTCTCGGCGGCGAGGACTTCGTTGCCGAACTCCACCAGCAGGCCGGCGAACAGACCGCCGTGATCGTCCAGTGGGACGGGCACGGATGCTGAACCGGCCGGCTACCGCACCTCTCGCCGACACGGGCCGCGCCGTCTGGGTACCGCTACCGTGGGGAGCCGTGTGCGGTGTGGCCGGGAGCGGGGAGATCCAAGACGCGGGAGTTGCGCAGCCGCCAGACCAGAGAGGCGAGCCCGAAGCGCGTTCGTCCGATGCCGTCGTCGAGAGGGTCGTACCCGAGTTCGGCGGCGATGGTCTCGAGGTGGGCCTGCATCGTGCTGTGGTGCACGTTCGCCGTCCTCGCGGCCTGGCGTACCGAGTTGGTCCGCACGAGAGCGTCAATCGTGGTCGATCCCCATGCATGGGTCATGATCGTGCCCAGCGCATCGACGTCGGGGATGTCGGTATCCGGTGGAAGGTCGGCGAGTAGGCCGACGAGTCCGCCGTAGTCGTCGGCAAGGGCCGACGGTGCTACCTCCGGGTCGCAGAGACGCAGGGCGACCACGGCGGTCCGGAACGAGCGGTGTACGTGGTCGCCGCCGGTGGCCGGGCCGATCCCGACCGGCTGTGCCACGACCTGCGCGTGGTCCGAGGGTACGACGAGGGCGTGGATCGAGCCGTACGGGGTGGCACCGACCGAGGTCGTCCTCGCGCCCGGTCCCGGGCACTTCGTGCACCTGGAGCACCCAGGATGGGTAGTCGAACAGATCACCGGATGGGTGCGGCGTCGAGTGATCGTGGGGCTGTCACACACGACGGACCGGGAGCGGTTCGACCACCTACCTCACTGGTCGCCCGCCCGCGGAGGGCACCCCGCTCGACCTAATTCTCTCATGCAGAGTGTTCCTCTGTAAGTTGGTCGGCGACCCCGCCGTCCACCTCAAGGATCAGCCACCGATGACCGACTCCGCCCGCACCCTGGTCTCCCTCGCCTCCCGCGTCCTCGCCGACCAAGGGCAGGAAGACCTGATCTGGGGCCACGCCTCCCTGCGCGACGAGTGGGGGTGCTGGATCAAGTCGGCCGAGTGGGGGCTCGGGGAGGTCACCCCGGAGCGGGTGCACCTCGTCGACGGCACCGGTGCGGTCCTGAGCGGGGAGGGCGTCCGGCACAGCGAGTACCCGATCCACACCGAGATCCTCGCGGCGCGCCCGGACGTCGGAGCGGTGGTGCACACCCACCCGCCGCACGCCGTGGCGCTCGCCGCGACCGGGCAGCCCCTGCTGCCGGTCAGCCACGCGGCCACGATGTTCGTGCCGCCCGCGATCCCGCGATTCACCGGGACAGCGGACCTGATCCTGACCCCCGAGCTTGGCCGGCAGGTGGCGGAGGCACTCGGCGACGCGCCGGCGCTGTTCCTGGTCAACCACGGGATCGTGACCGTCGGCCCGGACCTGGAGACGGCCACCGTCCGGGCCGTCGTACTGGAGCGGGCCTGCCACCAGCAGCTGCTCACGCACTCCTTCGGCGGGTGGCCCAGCTCCTCGGACGCCGCGGAGGCCGAGGCCAAGCGGGGGCACATCTACCACGACCGGGCCGTCCACGCGGTCTGGGACCACCTCGTCCGCGGGCTCGGCTGAGCCACCGGCGGGCACGAGTGTTGTGCGCCACCTCGCGAATGCGCTCCACCACCTCGGTGGAGCACCACGACGTCATGGCAGAGCCGAACATCGAGCGTCTGGGAGATCACGAGTACCTGGTGACGCTCATGGCGGACGGCGAGCGGGTGGAGTCCTGGTTCCACACGTCCCCGGAGGCGTTGGCCGCGCTCGGCGCGAACGGGGCCTCGCCGAGGACGAGGCGGACATGGTGCGCCGGACGGTGGAGTTCCTGCTCTGCTACCAGGGCGTTCCCGACTTCCCGGCGATGGTCGAGCTGGAGGACGTCCTGGCGGCGTACGGGGAGTTCGCCGCGACCGTTGGGTCGGGCTGACTCAACCGACCGTCACGGTCAGGGTGCCGATGCCGTCGATTGTGGCGTCCAGGCGGTCGCCGGGCTCGATCTGGCCGACGCCGGCGGGTGCGCCCGTGGCGATCACGTCCCCCGGCTGCAGGGTCATCACCCGGGAGGCCCGCGCGATGATCTCCGGTACCCCCACCAGCATCTCGCCCGCCTTCACCTGCTGGGCGAGCTCGCCGTTGCGGCGCAACGAGATGGCGAGCTCGGTCCAGTCTCCCGCCTCGTCGCGGGTGACCAACCATGGCCCGACGGGTGTGAACCCGTCGTAGGACTTGCGCCGGGAGCGGTCGCCCTTGCCGCGCTCGGTGATGTCCAGCAGCACGGTCCAGCCCAGGATGTGGTCCAGCGCGCTCTCGGCGGGGATGTCGTATCCGCCGCGCGCGAGCACGAGCCCGAGCTCGCACTCGTAGTGCACCTCGCCCGGCACGTCCGGGAGCCGCACCACCGCCCCCGGCCCGACGACGGAGCTGGGCGCCTTCAGAAAGAGGTCGAAGGCCAGCAGCCAGTCCGCCAGCTCGTGCGGGCGCATCTCGTCGATGTGGTCGGCGTAGTTCGCCGCGGCCGCGATGATCTTGCCCGGGTTCAGGACCGGTGCGCGCAGCCGGACCGCGGCCAGCGGGGTGCGCGGGCCGGTGGCGAACCGAGCGAGCAGCGGCTCACGGAGACGGTCCAGGTCGGCGCAGAGCCGCACCCAGTAGTTGGCCCCCAGACCCGGGTCGTGGTGGGGGAGCAGGTCGGTGCAGTCCACGACGGACTCCCCGGCGGCGTCGACGAGACCCACCCGGTCCGCGTCGAACAAGGCGATCCGCATCCCGTCACACCCACTCGTACTGCAGGTCGGGGTTGCCGAGCGCGCCGCCGCGGGCGATCGCCTCGGTCTTGGCGGTCTCGTAGTCCCCGAAGTCGAACATGAGCTCCAGCCGGTATCCGTCTGGGTCGTCGAAGTACAGCGACAGCAGCCCCACGCCGCCGTGCCCGTACGGGCCGAGCACCTTCACCCCGGAGTCGGTGAGATGGGCGATCCAGGCGTCCAGCTCCGCGGCCGGGGCGTCCATCGCGAAGTGGAAGAAGTGCAGGCCCGGCGGGCGTTCGACGATCGGGCCCTCGGCCAGGTTGATCACCGCGGTGCCCGCGGTGACCCAGACCTGCCGGGTGCGGCCCGCGCGCCGGTCCATCTCGGACCAGCCGGTGCGCATGGTGATCTCGCCGCGGAGCACCCGGGCGTACCATTCGCCGCTGCGCTCGAGGTCCGGGACGGGGTAGGCGAGGTGGTGCCAGCCGGTGACGGCGGGGGATGTCTGCGATGTCGAGGAGGTCATGCGCGTGTCCTTTCGTCGTCGGCCAGCACGAGCCGGCCGAGGGGATGGCCGGACTCCTGGGCCCGGTGGGCCTCGGCGGCCGCGCGCCACGGCAGCACGCCGCCGACGGCGGGGGCGAGCTCGCCCCCGCCGACCAGGCGCAACACGGTCCGCAGCTCCGCGGCGGAGCCGCCCGAGGTGAGGTGGAGCGAGATATTGCGCCGGTAGAGCGAGCGCAGCGAGAGCGTGACCTCGTCCCCGCTCGCGCCGCCGCAGCAGGTGAGCCTGCCGCCGGGGCGCAGCGCGGCGAGCCCGGTCGGCCAGGTGGCGGCCCCGACGGTGTCGACCACCAGGTCGACGTCCGAGGGCACGGGACCGCCGGGCGGGAGGACGTCCGCGCCGGTCAGTACGGCCGCGCGAGCCAGTCGGTCCGGGTCCCGGCCCGCGAGCAGCACTCGGGCGCCCCGGTGCCGGGCGATCTGGGCGGCGGCGACGCCCACGGCGCCGGTCGCACCGAATACGAGCACAGTCTCGCCGGGCTGGACCGCGGCCCGGGTCACGACCATGTTCCAGGCCGTCGGGAAGGTGACGAGCGCGCTCGCGACCGCGCCCGGGTCCGCGTCCGTCGGGAGCGGCAGCAGGTTACGGGTCGGAGCGGTGAGCAGCTCTGCATAGCCGCCCCACCGGTGCACGCCCATGAACGTCCGGCGCGCGCAGGTGTCGTCCCGGCCCGCGAGGCAAGCCGGGCACTCCCCGCAGGTGATCGACGGGGCGACGGCGACCAGGCCGCCCGCTGCGGGCCCCTCCACGATCTCGCCGACCGAGCAGGTGCCGAGCACGTGCGGCAGGGCGACGGGCCAGCCCGCCGCGTCCCGCCGGGTCTTCACGTCCAGCCCCGGCTCGACGGCGCGGGCGCGGACCCGGACCAGGGTCTCGCCCGGTCCGGGGCGGGGATCGGGCACCCGCTCGACGACGAGCCGGTCCGGCCCGCCGTGCGTTCGCAGCAGCACCGCGTCCACGGGTCAGTCCGTGAAGGACGCCGCGGCGTCCGGTTCGTCGGAGTCCGCGGGCACCAGCAGCCGGGCGAGGTGTCGCTCGATCCGGGCGAACTCGGGCGCGAACACTGACCGCGGCCGGGGCAGGTCGACCGGCACCTCCTCGAGGATCCGGCCGGGCCGCGCGGACAGCACCACGACCCGGTCCGAGAGGTATACGGCCTCCCGCACCGAGTGCGTCACAAACAGCACGGTCTTGCCGGTGCGCTCCCAGATCTGCTCAAACTCGTGCTGCAGCCTGCCGCGGGTCTGGGCGTCGAGCGCGCCGAAGGGTTCGTCCATCAGCAGCAGCGCCGGGTCACATGCCAGCGCCCGGGCGATCGCCACGCGCTGCTTCATGCCGCCGGAGAGCTGGTGCGGGCGGTGCTCGCCGAACCCGTCGAGGGACACCAGGTGCAGCAGCTCGGCGACCCGGGCCGTGGCCTCCGCGCGGGATAGGCCCTGCTTGCGCAGCCCGAACCGGACGTTGTCCGCCACTGTGAGCCACGGGAACAGCGCGAAGTCCTGGAACACCACGCCGCGGTCCAGGCCCGCCCCGCGGATGGCCCGCCCGTCGAGCTTCAGGGTGCCCGCGGTGGGCGACACCAGCCCGGCGATGATCATCAGTAGTGTGGACTTGCCCGAGCCGCTGGGCCCGATCAGGGTCACGAACTCGCCGTCCGCCACGTCGAGGTCGATGCCCTCGAGCGCCACGGTGGTGCGCGTGCGGCCGAAGGACTCGCCGGTCACGTACCGCTTGCCGAGGTCTCGGATGGCGAGCTTGGCGCGGTTCGCCTCGAGCTCCCGGTCGGTGGTCAGGGTCTGGTCCAGCCCGGTCATCGCGCCTCCCGAAGAGTTCCCCAGCGCTCGACCGTGGCCGCCTCCAGCGACCGCAGGACGACGCGCTCCAACATCAGCCCGACGATGCCGATCACGAGGATCCCGGCGTAGACGATGTCGGCCTGGAAGTACTGACGGGCCTCGAAGACCCGGTAGCCGAGCCCGCCCGCGACGCCGGCGAGCATCTCGCCCGCGACGAGGATGCGCCACGCGCGGGAGAAGCCGAGCCGGTAGCCGCCGATGATCCCGCCGAGCGAGCCGGGCAGCAGCACCCGGGTGAACATCTCCATGCCCCGGCAGCCGAGCGTGCGGCCCGCGTCGACCAGCCGCTGATCCACCGCGCGCACCGCACCCCAGGTGTTGAGCATCGTCACGAGCATGACCTCGCTGACCAGGATCACGATGATCGTGGTGTCGGTGAGCCCAAACCACAAGATGGCCAGCGGGATCAGCGCGATGCCGGGCACCGCGAGGCCGAAGTTCATCAGCGGCAGCAGGGTGCGCTCGGCGAGCCGGCGGGTGCCCATCAGCAGGCCCAGCGCGGTGCCGATCGCGCTGCCGATGACCACGCCGACGAGTAGCCGGTACAAGGACTGCCCGATGTCCGTCCACAGTGTGCCGTCGGCCGCCATGCCCCCGATGGCGCCGAAGATCGCGCCGAGCCCGGGGAAGAAGGCCTCGGGCACCAGCCCGCTCACCGCGACGACCTGCCACAGGGCGAGAGCGACAAGGATCGGCAGGGACGTGATGACCAGCTGCTTGCCCGCGGTGCGGGTAACCCACGCGATCCGGGTCCCGACGTCCGGCCGGGCGGTCTCGGACTGCGAGGTGCGCTCGGAGGTGGCGGTCATGCCGCACACCCCTGCGCCGCAGCGGCATCGGTGAACTGAGTGTCCACATTGGCCGCGAGGTCCGGTACCATGGGGATCGAGCCCAGCTCCGTGAGCTTGCGGGCCTGCGCGGTGGTGTCGGCGAGCACCTCGTCGTCCACCGCCACGTGGGCGCCGTAGGTCTGCTCGGCGAAGATCGCCTGCACGGTGTCCCGGGACAGCCCGCGGTACTCCGGCTCCAGCAGGCCCACGGAGGCGTCCGGGTTCTGGGTGATCCAGCCCTCGGCGCAGACGAGGGCGGAGACGAACCGCTGCACGTCGTCCGGCCGTTCGTCCACCATGGACCGGGTGGTCAGCACGTAGAACGGATAGATGACGCCCGCGGGTCCGGCGATCCGGTCCGGTGTCATCGCGACCCGGGTCAGGCCCGCCTCGACGGACCGGTTGACGTAGGGCTGCCAGACCAGCGCGCCGTCCAGCGAGCCGCCTGCCAGCGCGGCGGGCATGTCCGTGACGGCCAGATTGACGACCTGGAAGTCCGACTCCTTCATCCCGATCGCGTCCAGATGGCGCAGCCAGGCGGTGTGCACGCCGGAGCCGAGCTGGATGCCGATCCGCTTGCTACGCAGGTCCTCCATGCTCATGGTGGCGGTGTCCCCGGCGGGCACCAGCAGGCTGGCGAGGAATCCGGTGTTGTGCACCGCTACCGCGACCACCGGAAGCTGCTTGCTCACCGCCTGCACGAACCGTGCGTCCGCAGCGGTGACGAAGTCCGACGAGCCGCCGAGCATCCCGGCGATCGCCTCGGTCCCGGTCTGGATCTCGGTGAAGTCGACCTGGACCTGCGAGCGGGTGAAGAACCCCTCCTGCTCGGCGACGAGCCCGACGAGCGGCTGGGCGGAGTTGTTGACGTAGCGGACGGTGGGCTGGTCGCCCGATCCGCCTGCCTGCGAACCGCAGGCGGCGGTGACGGCGGTGAGCAGTGCGACGGCTCCGGCGAGGGTGCCGCGTACTGCGCGCCGCGTCCAACGGCGTTGTGTGGACGTCACGATGGTCCGGACCTCATTCCCTGCGGGCGTCGACGGCGACGCGCGAGCCGGTGGGTGACAGCTCGTATGCAATCCGAGCCAGATTCCGCTGTCAAGAGGGAGATTCTTATGCAGAAAGCCTGCTGGCAAGGGTTTCGAGGTGACATGGGCCGCCGAGCCTGGTTCAATATCGTATACGCAGTACTGCTGGAGGGGATATGTCGGCTGCCGAACGGGCCTACGCCTTGATTCGCTCGCTGGTGATCGAGGGCGGGCTCGCGCCGGGCTACCGGCTGCGCGAGGACCCGATCGCCGAGGAGCTCGGGGTGAGCCGCACGCCGGTGCGTGAGGCGCTGCGCAGGCTCGCGTCCGAGGGGCTGGTGGAGCTGCAGCCCAAGCGCGGCGCGGTCGTGGCGACCTTTGCGCTCGCGCACCTGGACGAGGTGACCGAGTGCCGCGCGGCCCTGGAGGGCACGGCGGCGCGGCGGGCGAGCAGCCGGATCTCGGCCGAGCAGCTGACCCGCCTCGCGGCGCTGGATAACGAGATGCGCGCGCTCGCGGCGGAGCGCAGTCCGGCAGCGCTGGACAAGATCGGCGAGTTCAACAAGGAGTTCCACGGCACGGTGCTCGTGGCGGCGGCCAGCCCGAGCCTGGAGATGCTGCTGGCGAACCTGGCGGTGGTCCCGCTGGTGCGGCGCACGTTCCGGCACTACTCGCCAGAGGCGCTCGAGCGGTCCATGAGCGGGCACCACGAGCTGGTGGACGCGTTGCGGGCGGGCAGCGCGGAGTGGGCGGAGTCGGTGATCCGCGCGCACATCTGGTCCGCGGCTTCGACCCCGCGGTTCGACGAGGTGTGAGGAGTCGCGGCGCCCCGCACAGGGCGCCGCGGCCGGGGCTCAGCGCATCACGTTGCCGGCGTCCACCGGCAGCGTGATCCCGGTGACGTAGCGGGCCTCGTTTGAGGCCAGGTAGAGCACCCCGTTGGAGATGTCGATCTCCTCCACCCAGGGCACCGGGAGCAGGTTCAGGCTGCGGAAGCCGTCCATGCAGTCCTCGGCGGTCGGGGCGTCGAGGTCCGGCCGGAAGATGTGGAAGGTGTTGTTGTTCAATAGCATCGGCGTGGGGACGGAGGTCGGATGGATGGTGTTGACCCGGATTCCGTCCGCGGCGTGCTCGTGGGCCAGGCCCCGCATCAGCCCGACGACGCCGTGCTTGGCCGCCGTGTAGGCGCTCATGTTCTGCAGCGCCCTGATGCCCGCCGACGAGCTGGTCATGATCACGCTGCCACCCCGGCCCTGGGCCACGAGCAGCCGGATGCTCGCCTTGGCGACGTGCCACACTGCCGTCAGGTTGGTGTCGAGGACCGCCTGGAAGTCCTCGACGCGCATCTCGTGGGCCACGCCCGCGATCCCCGTGATGCCGTGGTTGGCCACCACCACGTCCAGACCGCCGAGCTCGCCGACGCCCTCGGCCAGGAACGCCTCGACGGCGGCGTAGTCCCGCGCGTCGAGCTGCGCCGAGACGACCCGGCGGTCCAGCTTCTCGATCTCCGCGACCGTCTTCGCCAGGTCGTCCGGCGCGGCTGGCGGGTTCCCCTGCGCGGGAACGGGTTCGCACACGTCGAAGGCGAGGATGTCCGCGCCCTCCTCGGCGAGTCGCAGGGCGTGCGAGCGGCCCTGGCCGCGCGCCGCACCCGAGACCAGCGCGACCTTGCCCGCCAACCGTCCGCCCATCGAGGGTCCTCCGCTCACTTGATGCTCATTCCGGCGTCGACCGGCAGCACGGTGCCGGTGATGTAGCGGGCCTCGTCGGAGGCCAGGAACGCGACGGCGTGGGCGATGTCCGCCGCCTCG
This sequence comes from Pseudonocardia sp. ICBG1034, assembly GCF_020131375.1. Lineage (NCBI taxonomy): Bacteria > Bacillati > Actinomycetota > Actinomycetes > Pseudonocardiales > Pseudonocardiaceae > Pseudonocardia > Pseudonocardia sp. ICBG1034. The sequence goes on along the minus strand of NZ_JAHLEK010000024.1, from coordinate 77,696 downwards.
ACGTACGGGATCGGCAGAACGTGCAGGCTCCGGTAGGCCGGCAATGCGTCCTCGTGCGTCGGGTCCGTTAGGTCGGGGCGGAACATGCGGTAGTTCTGCTCGTTGAGCAGCATGTCCGTGGCCACCGCGGTCGGGTGCACGGTGTTCACCCGGATCGAGTGCTCGCCCAGCTCCAGCGCCATGCTCCGCATCAGCCCGACCAGCCCGTGCTTGGCGGCGATGTAGGAGCTCAGGTTCTGCACGGCGCGCAGCGACACCGACGAGCTCGTCATGATCACTGAGCCACCGTTCCCGGCGGCGATCATGTGTGGCACCGCCGTCGTGACCGTGTTGAAAACGCCGGTGAGGTTGGTGCCGATCACCGAGCGCCAGTCCTCCTCGGTGGTGTCCACCGAGCAGGTCCCGCTGCTGGTCAGGCCTGCGTTCGCCACCACGACGTCGATGCGGCCGAACTCCGCGACGGCCTGATCGACGAGCGCCTGCACCCCCGGCCGATCGGTCGCGTCGAGCCGGGCTGACAGGATCCGCCGGTCCGTCGCCTCGACCGCCTTGACCGTCGCCGCCAGGTCCTCCGGCGTCGCGGGAGGCGCGCCCTGCGCGGGCAGCGGCGCGCAAACGTCGAACGCAACGATGTCGGCACCCTCCTCGGCCAGGCGCACCGTGTGCGCCCGGCCCTGTCCCCGTGCGGCGCCGGAGACCAGCGCCACTTTTCCTGCCAATCGACCTGCCACGACACTCCCCGTTCCGGATCGTTCCTCGGATTCCAGGAGTGCCGGGCCGCGCGCGGACCGTCAAGCGGTGGTCCACGGCTTTCCGCTCCGCCGAATCCTGCTGTGACCGGCGTCCCGCGCGATTCGGGTCGGGGGAATGTCGCGCGGGGCGGGCACGGGGCGGCGGCGGCCGGTGGATCGTCCTCGCCGAACGCGCGACGAGGCGCAGGAGAGGCGGCAGGGGTGAGCGATACATCGGTCACCGTCCACACCGGACCAGAGACGGATCCGGAACGGGCCGGGCCGCTGCGAGTGTTCCGTAAGGTAGACGACCTGGGCGTAGTCCTGGTGCTCGTCCTGATGGTCGGGGTGGTGTCCGCCTTCCACCCGCAGTTCGTGGAGCGGGCCTCGCTGTCGAACATGGCGATGCAGACCGCCTTCTACGGGATCATCGCGGTCGGAATGGTGTTCCTGCTGTCGAGGGGGAGCTCGACCTCTCCGTCGCGGGCAACTTCGCTTTCTCTGCCACGGTCGCGGCGCTGCTGGCCCAGGTCGGGGTGAACCTCTGGCTGGCCGCACTGGTCACCATCGCCGTCGGGCCGCTCCTGGGGCTGGCCGACCGCGCGTCCGTGCTGCGCGACGGCCGCCTGGGGTGGACCCCACCGATGGCGGACACCTCGATCGACCGGCTCATCACGAAGACGATCGGGACCGAGCCTGCGGCCCTGCCGGACGAGCGCACCCGGCCCGAGCCGGGCCGCGACCCGGTGCTGACGCTGCGGGAAGTCAGCGTGCCGCGGCGGCTGGACGGGGTGTCGCTGGAGATCCGGCCGGGCGAGATCCTCGGCCTGGCAGGGCTGAAGGACGCCGGCTGCCGCGACGTCATCAACGTGGCGTTCGGACTAAACACCCCGGCGGCGGGGGAGGTGCGGCTCGGCGACCGCTGGGGGCCGCGCGGCCGCGCGGGCGGGCGTCGCGCTCGTCCCCTCGGGCCGTCGCGCCGACGGCCTGATGATCGACCGGATCATCCTGGACAACCTCTCAGCCGTGACGACCGCGGGCGGGCGGAGCGGGCGGCTGCTGCGCCGCCGCAGGCTGCGGGCCGCCGCCACCGAGGCCGCGACCCGCCTCATGGTCAAGTACCACTCGCTCGACGACCCGGTCGGCGGGAACCAACAGAAGGTCGTGCTGGCCAAGTGGCTCGGCGCCGAGTCACGAGTGTTCCTGCTCGACGACCCCACCCGTGGCATCGACATCGGTGCCAAGTACGAGATCTACCGGATGATCCACGCCGCGGCGGCCGCGGGCGCCGCGGTGCTGTTCTCCTCCAGCGAGCTCGAGGATTACGGCCACCTGTGCCGACGGGTCCTCGTGCTGCGCCGCGGCGCGCTCCGCGCCGAGCTGACCGGGCCCGACATCACCCCCGCGCGCCTGCTCGACGCCATGAACACCTGAGAGGACAAGACATGTACATCACGTCGTTGGAGAAGGCGACCGCCGCGGGCACCGCGCACGCGCTGCCGGACGGCAGCGCGGTGACCACCCTGGTGTCCCGCGACATCTGCGGGGCCGAGGGCGGCGAGATCGCGATGGTTACGGTGCCCGCGGGCGTCACGCGGCACCTGCCCCGAACGCCGGTGGAGATCGGGTCGGTGCTGGTGGCTGGGGACGCCGTCGTGTCGGTCGACGAGGCCTCGGGACCCGGGGCCGGGACCGCGCTGTTCGTGCCGCCGGGCAGCTCGTTCACGGTCGCGGCGCAGCGGCTCGCCGCGTCGCTGCTGGCCTACGTCGGCGGGTCCGTCCGCTGGACGGACACCGACCACCACAACGCGGGTGGGGCCGCGGGGCCTGCCGACCTGTTCGCGGTCGCAGACCAGGAGAACCACCCGTTCGACATCCCCGACATGGGGTTCTTCGACATGCACGCGCGCTGGCTGGTGGACAAGGCGACCCGGGGGAGCAGCACGCTGACCCTGGGGCAGAGCACCTTCGCGCCGGGCACCGGGCGGCACGCGCTGCACCGGCACCCGTCGGCCGAGGAGGTGTTCTACGTTTGGGAGGGCCAGGCCGTGCACCTCACCGAGGACGGCGCCGAGCACCCGATGAAGGCCGGTGAGCTGGTCTTCGTGCCGCGCAACGAGTGGCACGGCGTGCGTAACGTGGGGGACACCCCGATGCGCGCGATCTTCGGCTACCTCGGTGCCGAGAGCCTCGACGCGGGCGGCTACGAGCTGCCACAGGGCTGAACGGAGGGAGGCGGCCCCGCGGGATCTCGGGGCCGGCTCCTGTCAGTCGTGTCCGATCAGGGCCGCGGCCGCCCGCAGCCGCGGGAGCTCGAGCATCAGGGCCGCGGGATCGGTCCGCCGGGCAGGGCCGGCCAGCGCCACCGCCCCGGTGGCCACGCCACGCGGGTCCCTGGCTGCCACCGCGACGGCGACCACACCGGACTCCGACTCCTCGGCGTTGATGGCCCAGCCCTTGCGGCGCACCGGCTCCAGCCGCCTGCGCAGCTCGGCGAGCCGGCAGGCGGGCTCGCGCTCGGTGCCAGGGACCCCGAGCGGGTAGAGCCCGCTGAGCGTCTCCTCCGGCAGCTCGGCGAGCAGCACCTTCCCGACGGAGGTGACGTGGGCGGGCAGCAGCCACCCTGTCCGGGGGACGACGGCGTCGGCGCCCGCGCCCGCCACCCCCGCCACGAACCGGGCTCCGTTGCCCTCGCGCACGGCGAGCTGGGCGGTGAGCCCGCTCGCCCGCGCCAGCGACAGCAGGTGGCCCTTAGCCCGCGCGGCGTCCGGCCGCGCGGTGTCCGTGCGGAGCCCGAGCCGCGGACTGCCCCGGTAGACCCGGCGGTGGTCCTGCTCGGCGTAGCCGTGGTCCTTGAGCCTGCCGAGCAGCCGGTGCGCGGTCGACGGGGCCACACCGAGGACGTCCGCGGCCTCGCTGACCCGCAGGCTGCCGCGCTCGGCGAGCGCGGCGATGAGCCGGAGGGCGTTGTCGACCGACGATGTGGCGTCGCCGAGCCGGACGACGTCTGTGACGGACGCGGCCTCGGTCACGGCGACCTGGGCTGCCTGCTGCATGGGCGCCTCCTCGCGTCCTGGGGTGGGGACCCGACGGTTGGGCACGGGTCTCCCGAGCCCGGCCACGGGTTCCTAGTGGTCCATCTCGCGCTCGTTGATCGGGCCCCAGATGTTGACCGTCGCGAGGTCGACCTCCCATGTGCGCGGGCCCATCGGGTAGGTCTCGTGCCAGGGCCGGGGCTCCCAGAAGCCCTTGTTCTCGTCGTGGATCACGTCGATCTGGGTGAACAGCTCGATCGTGTTCCCGTCGGGGTCCTTGTGGTAGGTGAACAGGTTGTGCCCCGGCCCGTGCCGCCCCGGGCCCCAGTGCAGCCGGAGGTCGTTCTTCGCCAGGTGGTCGATCATGGTGATCAGGTGGTTCGGGTCCCGCATCTCGTACGCGACGTGGTGCATGCCGTCGTACTTGGTGCTGGCCATGAAGTTGGCCGCATGGTGGTCGGCGTTGCAGCGCAGGAACACGAAGAAGTCCCCGATGGTGTCCGACCAGCGGAAACCGAGAAGCTCCTGGTAGAACTTCTGCAACGACGCGAGCTCGGGGGTAAACGCCGCGACGTGCCCCAGCTTGGTCGGGCGTAGCGGCGGGGTGTTGTCCGCGTCGCTGCGCTCCTGGGCGGCAAACAGGTGCAGCTGAGCACCGGTGCCGGGCTCGGCCATCACGAGGACGTCCGGGGTGCCGGGGGCCACGTCCGTGCGGCGCTCCACCTTGTAGCCCGCCTCGGCCAGCCGCCGCTGGGCGTCCGCGATCGGCTCCCAGATCTCGTAGCCGACCGACACACGGGCCTTCGGGCCGCCCTTCGTGAGCACTACGCAGTGGTGGTCGGCGCCCGTGGTGAGGAACGCGGTGTCTGCCGAGCGGTCCTGCAGGTGGAAGTCGAGCATTTTCGTGTAGTAGTCGATCATGCGGTCGAGGTCGGGGGTCTCGAACCCGAGGTACCCGACCTTCGACACCCGGACCGCCGATTCCGCAGTCTCCGGTGTGGCCACTGCCTTCTCCTTCCCATGGCGTGCGTGCACGCACGCAGGTCGTGGAACTCGAAAGGGGCACCGGGGCCGTCAGGCGGACGCCGGTGTCCCTGCCGCGCAACCGCCCTCGGCGACCGCTCGCGCAATAGTGTCGACACTTGCTTCAGTTGTCCAGCCCCGGGCTAGTGGAGCTGCGCGCCCGCCTGCGCCACGGCGGCCCGAACGGCCTCGGCGGGATGGTCGGGGGTGAAGTCCCCGAGCACGCGCAGCGCCGTGCCCGCCAGGTGGGTCGCCATCAGAGCGGACCCGCCCTCTCCGTCCCCGTCGAGCACCGCGGTGAGGATCTCGGTGTGCTCGCGGTGCCGGTCGGGGAACAGGTCGGCGTGGTCGGCCTGGTAAGCGCGGACGTAGGGCTCGCTCTGCTCGGCGTAGGAGGCGATCGTGCGGGTCACCCGCGAGCCGCACCGCACCACCACGACGCGATGGAAGCGGTGGTGCGCGGCGGACCAGCTCCCCATGTCCGCGGCCCGGTGGGCGCGCTCCATCTCGCGCAGCGCGGCGCCTGCGTCCTTGGCCTCTGTCGTGGTCAGCCTGCCCGCGGTGATCCGGACGCCGAGCGACTCCAGAGCGATCCGCGCGGCGTAGAGCAGCTCGAGCTCCGCCGGATCGAAGCCGAGGACGACGCTGCGCCGGTTGGGCTCGGCGGAGACGAGGCCCTCCTCCTGCAGCATCCGGAAGGCCTCGCGCAGGGGCGCGCGGCTTACTGCGAACGCTCTGGCTAGCTCGGCTTGCTTGAGCTCGGTCCCGGCGGGAAGCGCCCCCGTGACGATCAGCTGCCGCAGGTGCGTGTGGACTTCGACACTGATCCGCCGAGGATCGGTGATCCGCAGGCCGGGAACGACCGCGGTCGACGCCTCTGTCTGTTCCACCGGCGCATCCTCCCAGAGGCGAGCCTAGCGCCCTGAGGGCGGGGAGGCTTGACGGTCGGCGCAAGTGTCGACACTCTATCGCTCGGAGCTAAACGTCGATATCGCTTCCGGGCCGAGTATCGGCCCACGGTGTCGGCAGGCACGGGAGAGGGTGAGCTCATGGAACCAGCGGAGTGGTCGCTCGTGCAGTACGTGCTGGGCGACGGCACTGGGGCGGCGGTCGGCGTGCTGACCGGCGACAAAATCGTCGAGGCGCCCGCCGAGCTCGGCGGGCGCGACCTGCTGGCTGTGCTGGCCCGCTGGCGCGAGGTCGAGCCGGTGCTGCGTGGCTGGCGCCCGGACGCCGCGGCTGTGGTCCCGGACGCGGTGCTCGTCGCGCCGCTGACCTACTCGTCGAAGATCGTCTGTGCAGGCGCGAACTACTACGGGCACCTCACCGAGATGGGGATCGGGCGCCCGGAGACGCCGCCCGAGCCGTTCTTCTTCTTCAAGCCGCCGACCACCACGGTGATCGGGCCGGGCGCGGCGATCCCGCTGCCCACGGGGGACACCCGGATCGACTGGGAGGCCGAGCTCGGCGTCGTCATCGCCGACCGGTGCAAGGACCTCGCACCCCCGGAGGTGTTCGACCACGTCGCCGGCTATGTCGCCGCGAACGACGTCTCGGCGCGGGCCCGGCTGTCCCGGGAGGACGCCGTCGCGCCACCCTTCGGGTTCGACTGGGTGGGCTCGAAGGCGCAGGACGGCTTCCTGCCGATGGGCCCGGGAGTGGTCCCGGCCTGGCTGGTCGGGGACCCGCAGGCGCTCCGGATCGGGCTGAGCGTCAACGGCGTCGTCAAGCAGGACTCGACGACCGCGGACATGGTCAGCCCGGTGGCGGACCTGGTGTCCGCGGTGAGCCGGTTCGTCACGCTCGAGCCCGGCGACGTCGTGCTTACCGGCACACCCGCCGGGGTCGGCCTGCCGCGCGGGGAGTTCCTCGCGCCCGGCGACGAGGTCGTCGTGGAGATCGAGCGGGTGGGTCGGCTGGTGAACCCGGTGAGCGGCTCGTGAGCGTCGCCGCCGACCTCGCACCATGGCCGGTCGCGGCGACCCCCGGCGACACCATGTCGGCCACCGTCTTCGCAGAGTTCGGCCCACCGGACGTGCTGCACCGGGCCACCGTGGCGACCCCGCGGCCCGCCGCGGATGAGGTGCTCGTACAGGTCGCCGCCGTCAGCGTGGGCAGGCTGCTCGACCTAAGCGCGCGGGCGGGCACCCATCCATACGCGAAGTTCGATCTGCCGCACGTGCTGGGCGCCGAGCACGCTGGCGTGGTCGCCGCGCTGGGCGCCGAGGTCTCCGGGCTCGAGGTCGGGCAGCGGGTCGCGGTCTTCCCTGCGGTGAGCTGTGGCGCCTGTGCGCTCTGTCTGCGCGGCGTGGAGGAGGCCTGCCCGTCGCTCCAGCTGATCGGCACCCATCGCCCGGGCGCCTACGCGGACTACGTGGCCGTGCCCGCGCGCAACGTCCACCCCGTGCCGGAGGGCGTGTCTCCGGTGGAGGCGAGCGCGCTCGCCCTGTCGGGGCCGGTCGCGCGCAACCAGCTGACCAGGGCGGGCTTCGAACCGGGACAGTGGGTCCTGGTCCAGGGTGCGGCGTCCGCGCTCGGCTCGACGACCGTGGCCCTGGCCCGGCACCTGGGCGGACGGGTCGTCGCGACCTCCCGGTCGGCGGCCAAGCGGGAGCGGCTCGCCGCCCTCGGGATCGAGGCGGTCCTTGATGCCACCAGCCCGACCTTCGTCGCCGACGTCCGCGAGCTGACCGACGGCCACGGTGTCGACCTCGCGATCGACGACCTTGGCGAGCCGGCCGTCTGGGCCGCCACCATGGACGCCCTCGCCGTGGCCGGGACCGTGGTCACCTCCGGTGCCTTCCTCGGCGGCGGAGTCTCGATGAACTTGCTGCGGCTCTACTCGAGCTGCCAGCGGGTAGTCGGCGTCCGTACCGGCAACCCGGCCAGCGTCCGCGCGACCTGGGCGGAGGTCGCGCTCGGCTTCCGGCCGGTGCTCGACCGCGCGTTCCCCATCGACCAGGCGGCCGCCGCCCACTGCCACGTGGAGTCCGACACGAACGTCGGACGGGTGAGCCTCGTCCACACCCTCTGACGAGCCCGACAGACGGAGATCGACGATGATCGAGGTCAGCAAGACCCTCCAGGTCAACGACGGCAGCCTACCCACCCTTAGCGGCGACGACGTGTGGGCCGGGCTGGTGGAGAAGGCGGCGAACCCGCTGTCCTACGTCCGCACCCACGGCACCGCCCGGGGCGCCATCGCCAACGAGATCGCCGAGGAGGCGGGCGAGCCGGTCCTGACGTTCCGGTTCCGGATCGACGTCGACGGAGTGGAGGCCGGCAGCCCGTAGGAGGCCGAGTTCGCCGAGGCCATGTAGGCGGTCTAGCTGTGATGCCCGGGCACGTTGGTCGAGATCGTGTGACGACACGGTCTGATCTGTAGACGGGTGAAGGCCTCCCGGGTGTGGAGTGGAGCTGTCGAGGAACCGCTCCGCCACCCAGGGAGGCCTTCGTGGCTCACGCTACCCACTCCAACGCCGCTCTCACCCCGCGCGCCGGCTGCGGCTCGCTCGGCTGGTCGTCGATGACGGCTGGTCGGTGGCCCGCGCCGCGGAGCGCTACGACGTGTCGTGGCGTACCGCGAACAAGTGGGCCGCCCGCTACCGCGACGAAGGCCCCGCCGGCATGCATGACCGGTCCTCGGCTCCGCATCGTCAGCCGAACCGGACCCCGGCACCGGTCGTGCCTGGGGCCGGTCGAGATCGCCGACCGGCTTGCTGTGGCCTCCTCGACCGTGCACGCGGTCCTGACCCGCTGTCGGATCAACCGACTGACCCACATCGACCGAGCGACCGGTGAACCGATCCGACGCTACGAACACCCCGCCCCCGGCGACCTGATCCACGTCGATGTCAAGAAGCTGGGCAGGGTCCCCGATGGCGGAGGGTGACGCTACGTCGGACGTCAACAGGGCGATCGGAACCGCTGCGCCACCGTCGAACACACCGGACACCGCGCAGCACATGGCGCGACCCGGTGATCGGGACCTGCTACCTGCACACCATGATCGACGATCACTCCCGGGTCGCCTACGTCGAGGCCCGCGACGACGAGACCAAACAGACCGCGACCGCGGTCCTGCGCAACGCCGTGGCCTGGTTCGCCGCCCGCGGGGTCACGGTCAAGCGGGTGATCAGCGACAACGGCGCCTGCTACAAGTCCCATCTCTGGCAAGACACCTGCGTCGAGCTGGGCATCACGGCGAAGAAGACCCGCCCTTACCGACCGCAGACGAACGGGAAGATCGAGCGTTTCCACCGCACGCTGGCCGAGGGCTGGGCGTTCAAGAAGTTCTACAACTCCGAGTCAGCCCGCCTCGCCGCACTGCCGGGATGGGTCCATGAGTACAACCATCACCGGCCCCACTCCGCGATCGGCAAGGCAGCACCCATCACCAGACTGAACAACCTGGCTGGGCATCACAACTAGCTCGACGCTGTGCGGACCACCCTCGCCGCGGTGCGCGAGCGGGTGGCGGCCGAGCAGGGTGTCGAGGAGGTCGAGCCGCAGACCGCCCTGAGTTCGTGCAGGACGTGTTCCGCCAGGTGGACATTTCGACCCCGCCCTCTTCGCGGAGCTGTTCGCCCCGACGGCGTGCTCGTGTTCGGCAACGGCAAGCCGATGACCGGCCCGGACGAGATCGCGGCGGGGGGCGGGTTCTTCACCACGATCGCGAGCCTGAGCCACCGCATCACCCGGCACTGGCACTAGGCCGACACCGAAGTCGTCGAGCTGGAGATCACCTACACCCGCCTCGATGGCCGAGTGGTCACCGTCCCGGTCGTGTCGGTCGTCCGGCGCCGCGAGGACGGCCTGGTCGAGGACTATCGGGTGTTCTTCGACCTGGCCCCGGTGTACGCCGACTGACGGTGGTCGGTCGATCTCCGACGTGTCACAATCGCGCCGACCGTGAGGGAAACGTCGCATGCTCCCCTCACGGCGGAGAGGAGCGTCGGCGTGCAGGCACGGTCGGTGGTGTTCGACCTGTTCGGAGACTACCTCCGCTACCGCGGGGGAGAGGTGCGGCTGCGTGGGCTGGTGGCGCTGATGGGGGCCGTGGAGGTGCCCGAGTCCACCGTGCGGGTCGTAGTCACGCGGCTGCGCAAGCAGGGCTGGCTGGCCAGCCGCCGCGAGGGGCGCGAGACCGTCTACGCACTCACTGATGCGGCCTGGACCCTCCTCAATGAGGGCCGCGAGCGGATCTTTCACCGCGCTCAGGGTCCCTGGGACGGGCAGTGGCACATGGTCCTGTACTCGGTCCCGGAGAGCGAGCGTGGGCTGCGTGAGCAGCTGCGCAAGAAGCTGGCCTGGTTCGGTTTCGGGCCGCTCTCGGCCGGGGTCTGGGTGAGCCCGCACGACCGGACGGCGCTGATCCGGGCGGAGTTCGCCGCCGAGCCCGCCGTCCAGCTCGACGTATTCCGGTCGCGCTCGGCAGGCAGCGCGGCCGACCGGGACATCGCTGGCCGGTCGTGGGACCTGCCCGAGCTGGACCGGGCGTACGCCGAGCTGCTGCGCACGTACCGACCGCGGCTCGCGGGCTACCGGGCGGGCGAGCTGCATGGGGCGGCCGCGCTCGTCGAGCGGATGCGGCTGGTGCAGGACTACCGCCGCTTCCCCTTCCACGACCCCGACCTGCCGCCCGAGCTGCTGCCCGAGCGGTGGAGCGGGCGGCAGGCGCACGAGGTGTTCCTGGAGGCACACGGGCTGCTCCGCGGCTCGGCAGAGGCGTGCGTGGACGCTCTGCTCGGCGCCGCCGAGCTGCCCGCGGGCCGGACACGCTGACGGAAGTTACAAACGATAGACGGTCGTTGAAGGAACGTTGTATATTATGGGGGTCGGAACCCATCTCGCCCGCGCCGCCGCGGGGACGGAAGGAGCGGGGCATGACCACTGCGCCGGAGATAACCCCCCAGGAGCAGGAGCAGCTCGAGCAGCTGTACGCGGCCTTCGATGCCGCGCACATGAAGCCGCTGTGGACGCAGATCGGCGGCCTGATGCCGACGAGCCCGCGGCCGGACTCGGTGCCCATGCTCTGGCGTTGGTCCACGCTGCTGCCGCTGGCCGAGCGCGCGGGCGACCTCGTGCCTGTCGGTCGGGGCGGCGAGCGGCGCGCGATCGCGCTGGCCAACCCCGGCTTGTCGGGCACCCCGTACGCCACTCCCACGCTGTGGGCGGCGATTCAGTACCTCGGCCCGCGCGAGGAGGCGCCCGCTCACCGGCACACCCAGACCGCCTTTCGGTTCGTGGTCGAGGGCGAGGGCGTCTGGACTAATGTGGAGGGCGACCCGGTCGCCATGCGGCGTGGCGATCTCCTGCTCACCCCGGGCATGCACTTCCACGAGCACCACAACACCACCGACCACCCGATGGCCTGGATCGACGGGCTGGACATCCCGCTCGTCCGCACGATCGACGCGAGCTTCTTCGAGTTCGGGCCAGAGGTGCTGGCCACCAAGGAGACCCCGGAGGTCTCCCGCAACGAGCGGCTCTGGGGGCACCCGGGCCTGACGCCGGTCGGCGCGCCCACGCCTAAGGCCTCCCCGCTCATGGCCTACCGCTGGGAGCACACCGACGCAGCGCTGACCGCCCAGCTCGAGCTGGAGCGCGAGGGGCAGCCGGGTGTCGTCGAGCCGGGGCACGCCGTCGTCCGGTTCACCAACCCCGCCACCGCCGGGGACTGCCTCACCACCATGCGCTGCGAGATGCACCGCCTTCTGGCGGGCACCTCGACCGCGCTGACCCGCACGGCGGGCTCGTCGGTTTGGCAGATCTTCGAGGGCTCCGGTGTGGTCACGGTCGGGGACGAGCGCTACGAGGTCGGCACGGGCGACCTGTTCTGCGTGCCGTCCTGGGCCGGTCTCGCCTTCGATAGCCCCGGTGGGCTCGACGCCTTCCGCTACTCCGACGACCCCGTCTTCGAGGCCCTCGGCCTCGCCCGCACCGCACGAGAGGTCCGCACGTGAAGCTTGCCACCATCAGGACCGCCACCGGAACCGCTGCCGTTCGGGTGGACGTGGACGGGGCCGTCGAGCTCGGTGTGGCTAATCTCGGCGCGTTCCTGGCCCGCCCGGACTGGCGCGCCGCCGCGGAGGCCGCGACGGGAACCCGGCACGAGCTCGCCGGGCTCGACTACGCCCCGCTGGTGCCGCAGCCCGAGAAGATCTTCTGCGTTGGGCTGAACTACCGGACCCACATCCTGGAGATGGGGCGCGAGCTGCCGCAGTACCCGGCGCTGTTCGCCAAGTTCGCCCGCTCGCTGGTCGGCGCGCTCGACCCGGTCGAGCTGCCCGCGGGCTCCGAGCAGGTGGACTGGGAGGCGGAGCTCGGTGTGGTGATCGGCACCGAGGTCCGGCACGCCTCCCCCGAGCAGGCCGCCGCGGCCATCGCCGGCTACACCGTGGTGAACGACGTGACCGCCCGGGACTTCCAATACCGGTCCGTCGAGTGGCTGCAGGGCAAGACCTTCGAGCGCAGCACCCCGGTCGGGCCCTGGCTGGTCACTGACGCCGAGCCCGGCGAGATCTCCTGCGAGGTCGACGGCGACGTGGTGCAGAAGGCGGACACCGGCGACCTGGTGTTCGGTCCGGCGGAGCTGGTCGCCTACATCTCCCAGATCATCACCCTCGTGCCCGGCGACATCATCGCCACCGGCACACCGGGTGGGGTCGGGCACGCCCGCAAGCCCCCGCGCTACCTCGGCGAGGGCTCGGTCGTGGTCACCCGGGTCGAGGGTGTGGGCGAGCTGAAGAACAGCTTCGTGAAGGCGGGCTGACATGCGCATCGCCGTCGCGGGGGGCGGGCCCGGTGGGCTGTTCTTCGCCACCCTGGTCAAGCGGGCGGACCCGTCGATCGAGGTCACGGTGTTCGAGCGGAACCGGGCGGACGACACGTTCGGCTTCGGTGTCGTGTTCTCCGACCGGACCCTGGCCGGCATCCACGAGGCGGACCCGGTGCTGCGCGAGGCCCTCACCGAGCACGGCACGCACTGGGACGACATCGAGGTGAGGCTGAAGGGCGAGCGGATCCGCTGCGGCGGCAACGGCATGGCCGCCGTCGTCCGGAGGACGCTGCTTTCGCTCATGCAGGAGCGCGCCTCCGAGGTCGGCGCGGAGCTGCGCTTCGCCACCGAGGTATCACTGGCCGACCTGGGCGATTACGACCTCGTGGTCGCCGCGGACGGCACCGGGTCGAGGATCCGCGACGAGCTCGACGCCGACCTGGGCGTGGAGATCGACACCGCGACCGCGAAGTTCATCTGGTTCGGCACGGACTACCTGTTCGACGGCCTGACCTTCGTGCACGAGCGCAGCCCAGACGGGGTGTTCGCGGTGCACGGCTACCCGATCTCGGCCGAGGTCTCGACCTTCATCGTGGAGACCGACGAGGCCTCCTGGCGGCGCGCCGGGCTCGACGAGTTCAACGTGACCCGCCCGCCCGGCGAGAGCGACCTGATCTCTAAGGAGTACCTCGAAAAGCTGTTCGCCGAGCAGATCGACGGCGGCCGGCTGCTCACCAACAACTCCCGGTGGGGCAACTTCCGCACCCGTCGGACCAAGCGGTGGCACACGACCACGCCGCGGCCCGTCGCATTGCTCGGCGACGCCGTGCACACGGCCCACTTCTCCGTGGGCTCGGGCACGAAGATGGCGATGGAGGACGCGGTAGCGCTCGCCGCCGCCGTCGCCGCGCAGCCGGGTGATCTGGGCGCGGCGCTCGCCGCCTACGAGGAGGCGGCCCAGCCCTCGGTCCGCCGGATCCAGGACTCGGCGCGCCCGAGCCTGGCCTGGTGGGAGCATTTCGGGCGGTACCACGAGGCGTTCGAGCCCTGGCAGTTCGCCTACCACTTCCTGTCCCGCAGCATCTCCGACGGCAGGCTCGCCCGTCGCGCCCCGGACTTCGTAGAGGCGAGCCATCGGGGCTGGGTCGAGGCGCACGGTGCGGAGCCGCTGGAGACTGCGTTCGCACACAGGGGCTGGTCGCTGCCCGGCCGCGCCGTGGCCGTCGAGTCGGCCGGGGGAGTCCCCACGAGTGCCGCCGGGCTGCCCCTGGGCGAGCCCGCGGAGGGGTCGTGGGGCGGGGTGCTCGCGGCGCCGGGTACCGAGGCCGGTCTCCCGGAGGTGTTCGCGGAGCTCACCACGCTGGCCCTACGCGGTCCGGTGTTGGTCGCCGTGCACGGCGGCACCGCGCACACCCGCACCCTCGTCGCCGAGCAGGCCCGGCTGGCCGAGGGCCTGCCCACCCTCGTCGTCGATCCCGCGCTGGACCGGGACACGGCCGTCACCGCGGTGCTGTCCGGCCGCACCGATCTCGTCGGCGCCCCTGCCGAGGTTCTCGACGCCTGGGGGACCTCGTGACCGCCACCACCACACCGCTGGCCGCACTGTTCGCTCCTGAGGCGATCGCGGTGGTCGGAGCCTCCCGCACGCCGGGCAAACTCGGGGCCGCACTCGCCCGCTCCCTCTCCGGGTTCAGCGGCAGGCTCGCCCTGGTCAACGGCCGGGACGAGACGATGTACCCCTCACTCGCCGCGGCCACCGCGGAGGGTCCGGTCGACCTCGCGATGATCTGCGTGCCCGCGCGCGCCTGCCCCGGCGTGCTGGCCGAGGCCGCGGCCGCCGGCGTCGGAGCGGCGGTGATCTGCGGGGGTGGCTTCGCCGAGGCGGGCGGCCCCGGCATCGGGCTCCAGGAACGGCTCGTGCAGACGGTGCGCGACACCGGGATCCGCCTGCTCGGACCCAACACCAGCGGCTTCCTCGCGCCGCCGCGCGGCCTCACCGCGAGCTTCGTTCCCGGCGTCGCGTCTGTCGAGGCCGGCCGGGTGGCGGTGGTCGCCGCCAGTGGCGGTGTGAACCACGCGCTCGCCTTCCTGCTCGCCGAGGCCGGCCACGGGGTCAGCCTCGCCGTCGGGTTGGGCAACGGCGTGGACGTCACGGCGCCGGAGGTGCTCGCCCACCTGGCCACGGACCCCGCCACCGGCGCCGTCGCCCTGCACATCGAGTCGGTGGCGGACGGGCGGGCGCTTGTCGAGGCGGTGGCGGCACTCGTGCCGCACAAGCCCGTCGTCGCGCTCGTCGTGGGCCGCAACGACGTCGGCGAGTTCGCCGCGTCCCACACCGGGGCGCTCGCCACCTCGTGGCGCACCACCCGCGCCGCGCTCGCCCAGGCGGGCGCCGTCCTGGTAGACGATGAGCGCGAGCTGGTCGACGCCGTCGGCGCACTCTCGGTGATCCGTGCGGCCCCCGCTGCCGACCCGGGCGTCGGTGTGGTGACCGCGCAGGCTGGCCCGGGCCTGCTGCTGCTCGACGACCTCCGCGGCCGCCGCGCCCGCGTCCCGGGTCTAACAGCCGCCACCCAGGACGCGCTCTCGACCCTGCTGCCGCCCTTGACCTTTCAGCGCAACCCGGTCGACACCGGGCGGCCGGGGCCGGAGTTCGGCGCCGTTCTGTCTGCGGTGGCGGGGGACCCAGAGGTCGCGGTCGTGGCCGGGTATGCCCTGCACGAGCCGGATGCGGTGGACCTCGCCGCGGCGGTCAAGGAGGGCCGGGTCCCCGGCGTGCCGGTGGTGCTAGGCGTCGGCGGCACCGGGCTGGACGTGCTGCGCTGCCGGGCCGAGCTGATCGCCGCCGGCGTGGCTGTGGCCAAGGACCCGCACGGGGTCGCCGCTGCGATCGCGGCGGTCCTGGCGGACGCCCGGGGCCGCGCCCGCCCGGCGGGCCTGCCCGCACCCGTCGAACTGGCCGTTACCGCGGGTCCGCTCGACGAGGACCAGGCCAAGGCGCTGCTGGACACCCTCGGCATCGCCACCATGCCCCGCCGGGCCTGCGCGGACCGGGCCGCGGCCCACGCCGCGCTCGCAGAGATCGGCGGACCGGTGGCCGTGAAGCTGCTCGACGCGACCGTCCTGCACAAGACCGAGATCGGCGGCGTCCGGCTCGGGATCCGGAACGCCGCCGAGCTGGACGCCGCGCTGGACGCGCTGGAGGCCGCGGGCGCGGTCCGCTTCCTCGTGGAACGCATGGCGCCCCACGGGATCGACCTCGTCCTGGGTGCCCGCCGGGACCCCGTGTTTGGGCCGATCGTGCTCGTCGGGCTCGGCGGGACGACCGCCGAGGCGCTCGCCGACGTGACCGTCCGGCTCGCCCCGCTCACCGCCGCCGAGGCCGCCCTGATGCCCGCCGAGCTGGTAGGCCACGCCCTGCTCGAGGGGTGGCGCGGCGGCCCCACGCTGGACCCTACAGCGCTCGGGGAGGTCGTCGCCCGGCTCGGCGGCGCCCTCGATGGCGCCCCCGACCTCGCGGAGATCGAGGTCAACCCACTCCGACTCACCGACGCCGGCCTCGTCGCGCTCGACTCCGTCGTCCTGCACCGGGAGGCCGACGATGCCCACCCCCATCCGTGAGCACACCGTGCCCTGGCCCGCCGCGGACGCCGCGCGGTACGTCGAGGCGGGCTACTGGGCGGGGGTGCCGCTCGGCCACCTACTCCGCGAGGTCGCCGACCGCACCCCGGACGCGACCGCGCTCGTCGACGCCGCCACCGGGCTGCGGCTAACCCACCGGGAGCTTGCCGACCGTGCGGACGCCGCAGCGGCGCGACTGCTCGATCTCGGCCTCTCCGGTGGGGACCGGATCGTGGTCCAGCTGGGCAACGGCGCGGAGTTCGTCATCCTCACCCTCGCCTGCCTGCGCGCCGGGATCGTGCCGGTGATGGCGCTGCCCGCGCACCGCCGCACCGAGTTGAGCTACCTCGCCGCGCATGCCGAGGCGGTCGCCATCGCGGTGCCGGACCGGATGCGGGACTTCGACCACCAGGCCCTCGCCCACGAGCTGGGACCCGACGTCCGGGCGGTCACCGACGCCGACTGGCATGTCCTCGTCGACGGGACCGAGATCGACGAGTCCAGCGTGGACCTGCGTGCGCTGTGTGCCCCGGGAACGGGGGAGGAGCGGGCTCGGCTCGACGCCGCCGCCCCGGGCAGCCGGGAGGTCGCAGTCTTCCTGCTCTCCGGTGGCACCACCGGCCTGCCCAAGCTGATCGCCCGGACCCACGACGACTACGCCTACAACGCCCGGGCGAGCGCCGAGGTCGCGGACGTCGACGCCCACACGGTCTACCTGGTCAGCCTGCCCGCGGGCCACAACTTCCCGCTGGCCTGCCCCGGCATCCTCGGTGTGCTGCTCGCGGGCGGCACGGTCGTCATGTTGCCGTCCCCGGAGCCCGGGCGGGCCTTCGCGACCATCGCGGCGGAGGGCATCACCCACACCGCCGTCGTCCCGGCAGTGGCCGGGCGGTGGCTGGAGCACGCCGTCGAGCACGGTGCGCCCGCCCCGCTGCGGGTGCTGCAGGTCGGCGGTGCCCGGATCGCGGACGAGCTGGCCCGGCGTGTCGAGCCCGTGCTCGAGGCCCGGCTGCAGCAGGTGTTCGGGATGGCCGAGGGCCTGTTGAACTACACCCGCCTCGACGACCCGGTCGAGGTCGTCTGCGGCACCCAGGGCCGTCCGATGTGCCCCGCGGACGAGGTGCGGCTGGTCGACGACCTCGATCAGGACGTGCCCGAGGGCGAGCCGGGATCGCTGCTCACCCGCGGGCCCTACACCCCGCGCGGCTACTACAGAGCCGCCGAGCAGAATGCCCGCGCCTTCACCGAGGACGGCTGGTACCGCTCGGGGGACATCTGCCGCCGGACCCCCGAGGGCAACCTGATCGTCGAGGGCCGGGACAAGGACATGATCAACCGCGGCGGGGAGAAGATCTCCGCCGAGGAGGTCGAGAACCTGGTCTACCAGCTGCCGGCGGTGAGTCAGGTGGCCGCCGTGGCGATGCCGGACCGAGAGCTGGGCGAGCGGGTCTGCCTCTACGTGGTGCCCCGGCCCGGCGCGACCGTCTCCCTTGAGGCGGTGCGGGAGGCCATGGCCGCGATCGGGGTCGCGCGGTTCAAGTGGCCGGAGCGCCTGGAGCTCGTTGCGACGCTGCTGTCAACCAAGGTCGGCAAGATCGACAAGAAGGCGCTCCGGGCGGACATCGCCGAGCGCCTCGAGACCGAGTCCGCGGGAGCGAACGCATGACCGACCGGCACGACACCTCCGCGACGCTGCCGTGGCTGCGACAGGGCACCGACCTGCTTCTGTCCACGGTGGACAAGCTCGACAACGCCGCGTTCGCCGAGCCCAGCGGGCTCCCCGGCTGGAGCCGGGCGCACCTGGTGGGACACGTGGCACGCAACGCCGAGGCACTGGTGCGGCTGGCGACCTGGGCCCGCACCGGCGTCGAGGCCCCGATGTACGCCGACCGCGCCCAGCGCGCCGCGGAGATCGAGGAGTCCGCGGCGTTCCCGCCGGAGCGGCTGCGCGCGGAGCTGCACTCGACGGCAGAGGACCTGGACGTCGCCCTCGCCGCGCTCGCGCCGCAGGAGTGGGCGGCGCAGGTCCGCAGCGCCCTGGGCCGGGCGATCCCAGCCGCCGAGGTGCCCTGGATGCGCAACCGCGAGGTCTGGCTGCACGCCGTGGACCTCGACACCGGAGTGACCACCGCGGACCTGCCCGCCGAGCTCGTCGACCTGCTGCTGGACGACGTTACCGGCATGCTGTCCACGAAGGACGGCTGCCCGGCCTGCACCCTGCGCCCGACCGACCGCGCAGGGGAGTGGCGGCTGGGCGCAGAGCCCCGTCTCCACACCGTCACCGCTCCCGCGGCGGAGGTCGCGGGCTGGCTCACCGGCCGCGCCTTCCTCGCTGGCACCCCCGCCCTGCCCGCCTGGCTCTGACCGATGACGAGCGCCCAACCCCGTTCGCGGGGCCGGGCGCTCGTCGTGCGGTCAGTGGGGGGGTCAGCGGTCAGCGCCTCGATGTGGGCGCGGTCGCGCACGGACAGACCTGCGCCGGCGAGCAGGTGCGCGAGTGTCTCCACCTCGGCCCGCAGCGGCTTTGGCATCGGAGACCGTATGAGCGGGCTCGCGATCAGCCCCCGGAGCCAGGTCGCGATTTTGTACCGGACGTGCAACCGTCCCCACTCGGCGTAGACGAACTCGTGCAGGGCCATGAGGCCGCCGTCGAGCCATATTTTGCGGGCCCCGGCGAGATCGCCGTCCCGCCAGGCGGCTATGTGCTCCAGCATCGGCTCGAGGGCGTAGTTGAACGAGCCGGTGACGGTGCCGTCGAATAGGTCCATTGCGAGGTTCTCGTGGAAGTTGACCGCGGTCGCCCCGAGTACCGAGACCGCGGGGTGCTCGCGGCGGATTGCGCCGCCGACCTTGCGGTAGCTCTCGTAGTTGTATGTCATCTTCCAGCCGATGACCTGCGGGAACAGCTTCCGGGTCATTCTCGGCAGCCCCGACGAATCGGCGCTGGTCGGGGGCGGCCTACTGTCCGCCTGACGCGAGGCGGTGCAGGCCACTCGGGTCCACGATGCGGATGCCGCTGGTGTGCCGTTCGACCATCCCCGACTCGCGCAGCTTGCGCAGGGCTCGGGCCACGACCTCGCGAACCGAGCCGATGGCGTCCGCCAGCTCCTGCTGCTCGACCCTGACGATCAGGCCCTCGGGGGCGTTGGACGCGAGGTCGAGCAGGTGCCTGCTGACCCGCTGCTGGACCGTGCCGAAGAGGTTGTCGCCCAGGAACTCGACGGTCTCGAACACGATCTGGCAGGCCTGCTGGGCCAGCAGCCAGGCCAGCTGCGCGTCGGTCGCCGCGAGCCTGCGCAGGGTGGCCACGTTGAGCATGGACACCTCGCAGTCGGTGATCGCGTCCGCGCCCACGGGGGAGCTCTGCGCGATCGCCGACGGCAGGCCTATCACCTGCCCCGGGCCCGCGTACCGAACGGTGGCCGCGCGGCTGTCCTTGGAGACGACCTTGACCCGGGCTTGGCCCTCGTGCAGCAGGGCAAGCCTGGGCGGGCCGAGTGCCTCGTAGATTGGCTGACCAGCGGGCACGGTCACCACGAACGCGTCGCGCAGCATCGCGTGCCGGATCTCACGCGAGAGCTCCGCGAAGTAGCTGGCCTCCCACGCCGCGAGGGTCTTGGCGTGCAGCCCGGCGCGCACTGCGGTCATGATCGGCGGACTCCTTCTTCGCAGACCACCTCACCGTAGTCCGGAGGTGTCGACACCAGTAGCTCAGACGAAGTGGTAGTCCGGCGTCCGGCCCCGATGGAACAGCAGGGGATCGAGATCGTCCTCGTGCTCGGCGTGCTGCACCCGACCCACGACGATCTCGTGGTCACCGCCAGGGTGGACGGCGTCGACGGAGCAAACCAACCGAGCCACGGCCCCCTCGATGGCCGGCAGGCCGTCCGCGGTCTCCCGCAGGGGGACGCCCGCAAACTTGTCCCCGCCGGAGCGGGCGAAGACACCGGCCAGCGCCGCGTGCCGCGTGGCGAGCACGTCCACGGCGAACCGACCGGCCGCCCGGATCCCCGGCCAGGTGGACGAGGCCAGTGCGGGGCAGAACAGGACAAGCGGCGGGTCCAGGGACAGCGAGGTGAACGAGTTGACGGCCATCCCCAGGGGCGCGCCGTCGGCGGCCCGCCCCGTGACCACCGCAACACCCGTGGCCCAGTGTCCGCAGACCCGCCGGAGCACGTCCGGCTCGACCGTGGTCACCGGCCCACCTCCTTGCGGTAGCGGCGCTCCAGGAAGGAGAGCAGGTCGTCCCGGAATCGCTCGGGGTGCTCGACGTTCGGCATATGCCCGCACTCGGGGTAGGTCAGCAGCTCGGCGTCCGGGATGCGGGCGGCGACCTCGTCGGCGTAGCCCGGCAGCCGCAACGGGTCGTCGGCGCCCGCGACGACCAGGGTGGGCACCCGGACGTTCTCGTACGCCGTCGCGTCCGCCTTGCCGAACTCGCCGCCCGCTGCGGGTCCCGGTGTGCGCAGCCGGGCGGAAGCCGCGCAGGCCCACGCCCCCGGCTCCAGGCTGAGCCGGTGCCGCCACGCGACGTACTCGGGATCGTCCGCGAGCCGCGGTGAGTACAGGAGCGTGCGCAGGATGCGGGCCATCCCGGCCTCGGTGAGGTCGTAGTCGAGGATGGCCTGGCGGGCGTCGTTGTCCGGGACGAAGCCGCCCCCGCTGACGAGCACCGCCGCGACGGCGCCGAAGGCCGGCGCCGCCGCCGCGATGTCCTTGGCGAGGTAGGTCCCGCCCATCGAGTTGCCGACGACCGCGGCGGGCCCCAGGTCCAGCGCCGCGATCGTGGCCGCCATGTGCCGCACGCGCCGCCCCGTGGGGTCGGCGAAGTCCACGACCTTGTCCGTACGGCCGAACCCCAGCCAGTCGGGCGCGACGACGTGGTACCCGGCCGCCGCGAGCTCGGGGATCAGACCGGACCAGGAGCTCTCCGCACAGGCCCCGTACTCGCCGGAGTGCAGCAGGACGACCGGGGGCCCCGACCCCTCCTCCAGCACATGGGTGCGCATCCCGCCGACGGTAAGGAACACGGCTGACCTCAGACCGTGACCGGCTGCGGGCTGAACTGCGCGTCCAGCGCCGGCTTGACATGCTCGGCGAAGTTCCGGATGCCCTTGACCGTCTCGCCGTGGTCGAGGAACCCCGCCTGGCCCATCAGGAGCAGGTGCCCGAAGCCGCCGACCCTCTCGTAGAACTTCTCGATCTGGCCGCGCACGGTCGCGGGGCTGCCCGCGAACACGATGCCCTCGTCGATGAGATCTTCGAGCGACAGCGACTTGAAGTCGTACGCCGAGCGCTCGCCGCGCAGCCCCGCGGCCCGCGCGAAGTAGGGGGTGTAGCCCGGCGGCTGCACGAACTCGAACGGCACCTTATTGGCCTTGACGTACCACATCAGCTTGCGAGCGCCCTCCAGCCCCTCCTCGTCCGTCTCGCCGGTGTAGGTCAGCGCGGCATAGGCGAAGCGGTCGTCGGCGGGGGCGGGCCTGCGGGCCTGCTCCAGCCGGTCCCGGTAGGCCTGGAACACCTTGCGGGTGCCCTCGTAGCCGGTGAGGAAGGAGGCGACGATGTCGCCGTTGTCGGCGATGCGGCCCGCGCTGCCGGGGGTCATCGCGGTGACCCACACCGGCGGGTGCGGCTGCTGCACCGGGCGCGGCCAGATGTTGACCTGCCGCTGCTGGAAGAACCGACCCTCCCAATTGAACGGGCCGTCGTGGGTGGTCCAGGCCTTCTTAATGAGGTCGATGGACTCCCACATCCGCTCGCTCATCTGCACCGGCTTGCTGTTCACCGCGGAGACCTCGTAGGGCACCCCTCGCACGAACCCGACGTCGAGCCTGCCGTGGCTGAGCAGGTCGACCAGCGCGGTCTCCTCGGCCACCCGCACGGGGTCCTTCCGGTTCGCGACGGGGTTGCCCAGGATGAGGATGCGCGCGTTCTTGGTGATCCGGCCGAGGATGCCCGCCACCACCGGGGCCGCCGGGTCCATGCAGGTCGCGGTGGCGTGGTGCTCGTTCATCATCACGTTGAGCCCGCACTCGTCGGCGACCTGCCACTCGACGAGGTAGCGGTCCCACAGGTCCATCGCCTGCTGCGGGTCGATCACGCCGTTGGGCAGCGTGACCCGGATCGAGCGGACCGTGTCCTCCGGCGGGAGGTACGGGTAGGCGGTCTCGCTGAAGTGCCAGTACTGCATCGGGAGTCTCCTGTCAGGCCGTGTGGTCGGCGACGAGCTTCGCGAGGGTGTCCGGCTGCTCGACCTGCGCGCGGTGACCCGCGCCGTCGACGAGCTCGAACCGGGCGCCGGGGATGGACGCGGCGTACGCGCGGCCGTACTCGGGCGAAACGATCCCGTCCTGCGCTCCCCACGCCACGAGCGTGGGCACGTGGATGCGGGGCAGCCAGCGGCGCAGCCGGGGGTTGTGCAGGTAGGGCTCCCAGCCGTACAGCGCCAAGGCCTCCTCGTTGCGCGCGATGTGCAGGACGTCTTCGACGGGGGCCTGCGATAGGTCGCCCGGGCCGGCGTCGGCGTCGGCGAAAGTCCGCTCGTCGAGCTCCTCGCGTGCGATGGCGAAGACGTCGGCGATGTCCCGGTCCTCGCGACCGCCGACCTTGATACCGACCGGGTCGACAAGGGCGAGGGCACCGAGGCGCGAGCAGTCCCGCACTGCCATCTCGGCGGCGAGCCAGCCGCCGAACTGCAGCCCGACGAGGGTGACGTCCCGGAGGTCCTGCCGCTCAAGCCACTCCAGGTAGAGGTACGCGAGGTCCTCGACGGTGTCGCACCAGTCGGGCCGCGGCGAGAGTCCGAAGCCTGGGTGGCTGGGGGCGATGACGGTGTAGTGCTCGGCGAGGGCGTCGACGAGGGCCGCGTCGGCCTCCCGTCCCTCCACTCCGTGCAGCAGCAGCAGGGTGGGGCCGCTGCCGGTGGTCCGGACGTCGAGTACGACGTCCTCGCCCTCGGCCCGTCCGACGACCGTTCCGCTCGCGGAGTCGACGAGGGTCAGCATGCGCGGGTTCCTTCCGGGTGACGGGTAGTGAGCTCGTGGGTGAGGCGGTGGCCGAGCCTGCGCCGCTTGGTGTCGAGGTAGCGGCGGTTCTCCGGCCGGGCCGCGATCTGCAGCGGCCGGACATCGGCGACGGCGATCCCGCTGTTCCGCAGCGACTCGACCTTGTCCGGGTTGTTCGTGAGCAGGGTGACCTCAGCGAGGCCGAGGGTGCGCAGCAGGGCAACGGCGGGGGCGTAGTCTCGCGCGTCGACAGGCAGGCCGAGCCGGGTGTTGGCCTCTACGGTGTCGCAGCCCGTCTCCTGCAGGGCGTAGGCGCGGATCTTGTCGACGAGCCCGATCCCGCGGCCTTCATGGCCGCGCAAGTAGAGCACCGCGCCCGCGCCCGCGGCCGCGATCGCGGACATGGCCGCGTCGAGCTGTTCGCCGCAGTCGCAGCGCCGCGACCCAAGGACGTCCCCGGTCAGGCACTCCGAGTGGAGCCGGACGAGCGGCGCGGGCAGGACAGTCGGGTCGCCGAGGACCAGCGCGAGGTGCTCGACACCGTCCGGCCCGACCTGGGCGACCGCCTTCCAAGTGCCGTGCCGGGTGGGGATCGGCGCGGTCGCGGGGGCCAGCGCCCGCACGACGTCCTTGACGTGCAGCATCGGGATCCCGTACCGCTCGGCGAGTGCGGTGAGGTCGACGCGGCCCGCCGCGGCGCCGTGCTCGTCGAGTACCTCGCAGATCGCGGCGACCGGGGCGAGTCCGGCCATCTCGACCAGGGCCACGGAGGCCTCCGTGTGCCCGCGCCGCTGCAGCGGGCCGCCCTCCACCGCCCGCAGCGGGAACACATGTCCCGGCCTGCGGAGGTCCTCGGGTCGGGTCCGCGGGTCCGCGAGGGCCCGGATCGTGGCGGCCCGGTCCGCGGCGGAGATGCCGGTCCCGGTGCCCACCGCGTCGACGGACACGGTGAACGCGGTGCCATGCTCGTCCATGTTGCGCTCGACCATGGGCGGCAGGTCGAGCCGGTCGACGATCTCCGGGGCGGCGGCGACGCACACCAGCCCACGGCCCTCGGTGATCATCAGGTTGACGGTGCCCGCATCGGCGAGCTGTGCCGCCACGACGAGGTCGCCCTCGTTCTCGCGGTCCGCGTCGTCGAGCACCAGGACCGGGCGGCCTGCCCGCAGGGCCACGAGCGCCGCCCGGACACCGGTCCCGGGAGCTGCACTGCTCTCCATCTTCGCGCCTCCTCGGTGATCGCTGTGGTCAATGGTGGTCGGCGGACCGGCTCTTGTCCGGTACCTGGATGCGGGCCCCGCGTGACCTGAGGCACGCGGGGCTCGCCCGCTCGGGTCGGGCTCAGTCGGCCAGGCTGGTGGCCCGGGTGGCGGTGTCCCCGACGGCCGCTACCTCGGTGAGCAGGGCCGTGTGGCAGCCCGGGCACAGCCGCTGCCGGAATTCGACCGGCGCCGCGATGAACGCCGGTACCCCGGCTCGGACTCCCGGGCCGGCCTTCGTGATGTCCCCGCGACGGGTCAGCGCCCGGTGCAGGATCGGCTCGCCGGGCTCGGCGACCACGAAGTCGCAATGGACGCACCGGACCCGGCCGTCGGTGCGGGTCAGGTTGTCGTTGACACGCGCGCTCATGCGGTGGCCTCCTCGGCCTCGGCGGCGCGCTCGAGACGTAGGGTCCGCCTGCGCTCCGCGGTGGCGGTGGGATCGGCGGTGCCGGCCCGCACAACGACGCCGTAGATGTCCTCGGCGGCGACCCGGGTGATCTTGCCCGCGACGAGGTCGGCGGCGACGGCCGCCGGGTCGCGGTGCAGCGGGTCGCCGTACCCGCCGCCGCCCTGCCAGGCCAGGAAGTAGACGTCGTCGGGGCCGAGGAAGGTCTCCAGATGCGGCGGCATGGGCTCGCGCTCGCCGCTGACCTGCTCCAGGTCGGTCACGATCTCACCGCGCTCGAGCAGCGCCCGGATGTCCGAGCCGCGGATCGCGACGTCGTACTGGGTGTTGGCCGGGTAGCCGCCCGACAGCCCCGAGGACTGCGGCATCGCCTTGCCGCCGCCGGACACCACCATCGCGACGGCCGGTGCCGGGCTGTCGTGGATCATGAAGGCGGACGAGCCGCCGAGCCCGCCGCGGTAGCGCCCGGGCCCGCCGGAGTCTGGCTCCTCGCGTCGCCAGAGGTAGAGCATCGGGTAGCTGAACTCGCTCATCTCGACGTCCGGTACCCGGCCCATTGGGATCATCGCCAGCCCGCCGGTGTCGACGCCGTCGGCGTCCGGCCGGGCGCCGAGCCCGCCCGCCATGGGGTCCCCGACCAGGTTGACGAACGGGCCGCCGCGCTGGTCGAGCCCCGCGAGCAGCGCGAGGTCCCAGGAGCCGACGCACACGCTCATGGCGTCCCGCGTGTAGTCGGTGTGGGCGTCGAGCATGCCCGAGACACACTCGGTGACGGCGTTCGTGGTCGCCCAGGCCGACGCCACGGAGCCCTTGCTGACCCCGGCCGGGTAGGTGCAGTCGTTGACCGTGCCCGGCTCGCTGACGATCTCGAAGCACCGGTAGATGCCGCCTGGGGACCAGGGCAGGTCCCCGCACAGGGTGGTCAGCAGCACCGGCATGATCCCGCCGCGGGCGCCCGCGAACGTGCAGTTGATCAGGCCGTCGGCCTGCGGGGACGTGCCGGCGAAGTCGAACGTCATCCGGTCGCCCTGCTTCCTCAAGGCGAGCCGGATCGTGTAGAGGCCGTCATCGCCCTGCCGGGCGGAGTCCTGGTAGGCGACCGCCGACCACTCACCGTCCGGGATCTCGGCGAGCTTGGCGCGCAGCCTGCGCTCGGCGTCGTCGAGCATCCGGCGCATCACCGCCTTGACGGTGTCCGCGCCGTACTTCTCGACGAGCTCGGTGATCCGCTCCTGTGCCATGTGGTTGGCGCCGATCTTCGCCCGCAGGTCCAACGCGACGAGGGCGGGGATGCGGCAGCGGCGCAGCCAGGCGTCCTCGAGGTCGGCGCGGAGCCTCCCCTCCTCGACGATCTTGAGCGGGGGAGTGGGTAGGGACTCCCAGAACACGTCCTGCGAGTTGACCGACCAGCTTCCGGGGGAGACACCGCCGACATCGACCTGGTGCGCGATCGCGGCCGTCCAGGCGAAGATCTCGTCGCCGACGAAGATCGGGGCGAACAGCGAGACGTCGTTCTGGTGCAGGCCGCCGCCGACCCACGGGTCGTTGCACAGGAACATGTCGCCCGGCCGGATGCCCGGGTTGGCGGCGCGGTGCTCCAGAGTCCACTTGACGGCCATGTCCGAGCAGGCGGCGAGCTCGGTGTTGTAGAGCCCGATCTGCACCTCCTCGCCGACCTCGTCGAGAATGGCGAAGTTGAAGTCGTTGCAGTCGGTGACGATGATCGACCCCGACATTCGGACGATGGCCTCACCCATCTCGTCGGTGATCGACTCCAGCCTGTGCCGGACGACCTCGTAGGTCAGCGGGTCCAGCGCCGCGACGGCGTCGGCGGACACGTCGTGCAATCGGACGTGCGGGGTGGCGAGCTCGCGGACCTCCGCCGCGGGGCGCGGTCGGTAGGAGAACTTCTCAGAGCCGGGTACGGGATTGACGGGCACGGTTCAGGCCCCCTTCGCGTCGGTGAGCACGACGTTGCCGAGGCGGTCCACCTCGGCGGCCATCCCGGCGGGGACAGCGAGCGTGGTGGTGTCCGCCTCGACGATGGCGGGCCCGGCGAACCGGTGCCCGGCCTTCAGGTCGGCGTTCTGGTACACGGCGGCGTTCTGCCAGCCGGCCTCGTGGGACAGGAAGGCCCGCCGGTGGCCCGACGGCGTGGGTGAGCCGGCGCCGGTCTCGTGGTCGGGCAGCTCGGACGAGAACGGCAGCGAGCCGGTGGCGAACGCCCGGTAGGTGATCAGCTGCAGGCCGGCCGCCCGGAAGGCGGCTTCGGAACCGTAGAGCTTGGCGTAGAGCGCGTCGAAGGTCTCCGCGACGCCCTCGATGGCCTTGTCGTCGAGCGTGTCGCCGGGCACCGGCGTGGCCACCTCGGACAGCTGCATGCTGTAGCGGATGTCGACCTCGCGGCTGATCTCGACGGACTTGAACGGGAGGTTCTGGGCGTCCATGCGGTCCCGCAGCTCGGTCTCCAGCGAGTCGTACGCGCGCTGCATGACGTCCGCGGGAACCGGGTGGTTGGCCGGGTCGGACACCTCCGCGGCGAGTACGACGTCGCTGGTGGCGAGACCGTAGGCGGAGAACGTGGCCGCGGTGGCCCCCAGCGGCACGACGACCGCCTCGGCACCGAGGTCCCGTGCGTAGTTGGCGCAGTGCACCGGGCCCGCGCCGCCGAAGGAGTACACGACGAAGTCCCGTGGGTCGTAGCCGGAGTTGACCACGACCGTGCGGACGAGGTCGGCGGCCTGGGCGTTCTGGATGGCGTAGACCGCCGCGGCCGCGTCCTCGACGGACAGTCCCAGCGGCTCGGCGATGTTCACCCGGATCGCCTCCTCGGCGAGCCCACGGTCGAGCTGCTTGCGCCCGCCCAGGAAGTTGTCCGGGTTGACGATGCCGAGGACGAGGTCCGCGTCGGTCACGGTGGGTTCGGTGCCGCCCTGGCCGTAGCATGCCGGGCCCGGACGAGCGCCCGCGCTGCGCGGCCCCACCTTGAGGTTGCCGCCGGAGTCCACCCACGCTATCGCCCCGCCGCCCGCGCCGATCGTGTTGACCTTCACCATGGGCGTGGAGATCGTGTACTGGTTCAGCACGGTCGTCGTGGACTTGACGGGTTCGCCGTCGACGATCATGCCGACCAGGAAGGTTGTGCCGCCGATGTCGGTGGAGATGATGTTGCGGTGCCCGAGCTGGGCGCCGAGGTTGCGGCACCCGACGAGCCCGCCGGTGAGTACCGAGCCGATCGTGGTGATCGCCCGGTCCGGCGCGTCGGCTGCACTGATCGCGCCGCCGGAACCCTGCATGACCAGCAGCGACCCGGTGAACCCACGGCCGGTCAGTTCCGCGGAGAGCGGCTTGAGGTAGTCCCGCAGCTTCGGGCCGACCTGGGTGCTCATGATCGTGGTGACGTTGCGCGGGTACTCGCGGATCCGCGGGCTGAGCTCGCTGGAGAGCCCGATGTAGGCCTCCGGGGCCTGCTCCTGGATCAGCTCGCGCAGCCGCCGCTCGTGGGAGGGGTTGCGGAAGGACCACAGCAGTGAGACGGCGAAGCCCTCCACACCCTGCTCGAGCAGCTCGCGGATGGCCTCCCGGGCCTTGTCCTCGTCGAGCGGGACCAGGACCTCGCCTTTGTAGTCGACGCGCTCGACGATCTCCCGGATCCGGCCGCGGGGGACCAGGGGCGCGGGCTTGCTGGTGCGGGACATGGCCTTGACGTAGTCCGACCCACGGCCCGCGTACCGGCCCTCCAGGTTCATGATCATGATCGAGTCGGAGTGCCCGACCGTCGTCAGGAAGCCGACCTGCGCGACGTCACCTGTGACCAGGGCGTTCAGCGTCGCCGTAGTGCCGTGGCAGATGTAGGCGGTCTCACCGAGCAGCTGCGCGGTCGGGAGCCCGACCGCGGCGGCCAGCTCGTCGATCGCGTTGAGCATGCCCTGCTCGAAGTCCGGCGGGGTGGACGGGGACTTGGCCGCGAAGACGCGGCCGGTGGTGTCCGTGGCGAAGGCGTCGGTGAAGGTGCCGCCGATGTCGATGCCGATGACGAAGCTCATCGGACCTCCTGGCTGTTCCTGGGCCGGTGGGGGAGCAGGTCGAGCCGGTCGAGGGTGGTCAGGTAGTGCCGGACCGCCTCGGCGAGCCCGAACCGCGGCTTCCAGCCGAGATCGGTGTGGATGAGGTTGCTGTCGAGCGCGCCGTAGTAGCTGACGCCCATGCCCATCGGGTCGAGGCCGGGTCCGATCTCGATGGTGGCGCCGGGAATGGCGTCCCGGACGGCCTCCGCGAGGTCGTGCAGGGACACGGCGTGGCCGGTACCGACGTTGTAGGCGTCGTGGGGGAGCCGTCCGGGGGCGAGCGCCGCGGCGATCACGGCGTCGGCGATGTCAGCGACGTAGATGGCATCGTCGCGCTGGTCGCCACCCCGCCCCAGGTGCACCGGCTCACCCGCCGCGGGCAGCTCGATCATCGAGCTGTAGGCGGAGAAGCCGCCGTGTCGCTGGAGCTTGCCGGGGCCGAAGATGGTGGCGAACCGCAGCGCGACGAACTCGACGCCGCGGTTGCGGGCGTACCACCGGCCAAGCTCCTCGCACGACAGCTTGGTGACGTCGTAGAGGGCGACCGGGCGACGCGGGTGCTCCTCGGTCACGGGGACATAGTCAGGATGCCCGTGCACCCCGGTCAACGCGCCGTAGGCGGCGCGCGAGCTGGTGTACACCACCCGTCCGACGCCGGTCCGCGTGGCCGCCTCGAGGACTGCCGCGGTGCCTCCGATGTTGACCTCGACGGCTGCGACCGGGTCGCGGTCCGCACCGATGATGGCGGCCATGTGCACCGCCGTGCCCGGTCGGTGCTCGGCGAACACCGCCTCCACCTGGGCCGCGTCGGAGACGTCGGCGACGGCGACGGTGATGTCGTCCGCCACGTCCGGGACCAGCGACCGGTCGTCCCGGTTCTCCAGGACGACGACGTCGTGTCCCTGCTCGACGAGCCCGCGGACGACCCAGGAGCCGTTCACCCCCAACCCGCCGGTTACAAGTACTCGCACCGGTTGACCTCCTTGTCACGATCGCGGTGTCGCGTTCGTGACAGGAGATCGACGCCACGTCAGAAGAGTCAATTGGCTGCGCGACTCAGGTCACACCTGCGGGACTTCCGTGTAACCAAGGTCACGCGAGCTGGTGACTGCCGTCGGCTCAGTACCCGGGTGCATTGACGGACTCGAGCGCGCTCCGCACATTTCTCCGGTATCCCACCTCGACGCAGAGGAGTCCCGCATGGACGAGAAGACGCTCGAACCCACCGCAGTCGAACTACTGCCCGGTTTCCGTCGCCGGGCCGTACTCGCCATCGGCGCTGGCAACCTCCTGGAGTGGTACGACTTCGCGGTCTACGCGTCGCTGGCAGGCACCCTGGGGGTGTTGTTCTTCTCCTCGGAGTCCCCGCTGGTTGCGCTCCTGGCCACGTTTTCCGTGTTCGCCGTCGGCTATGTCGCCCGTCCGGTGGGCGCGGTCGTTTTTGGCAGGCTGGCGGACAAGCGTGGCCGCAAGATTGCCCTGGTCCTGGTAATCACTCTGATGGGCGTGGCGACTGTCCTGGTCGGTCTAATGCCGACTTACGAGACGATCGGGGTGTTGGCGCCGATTCTGCTAAGCCTGGCCCGAATCGCGCAAGGAATCTCGGTGGGGGGTGAATTCTCGACGTCGATCTCCTATCTTGTAGAGATCGCACCGACCGGCCGCCGCGGGATCTACGGCTCAGTCGCGTACTTGACCGCGTGCCTAGGGTTCGGCCTGGGGCTTGCGGTGGTCTACCTGCTCAACGGCGTGCTCGGTGCCGAGACCTTACTTGAGTGGGGTTGGCGGATCCCGTTTCTGTTGAGCTTCCCGCTGCTGCTGATCGGAATGTATCTGCGTCGTCGCACCACAGAGACCCCCGCCTTCGCCACACTGCAGCGCGCCAGTGAGGTGGAGGAGTCACCGCTGCGCAGCACTCTGCGCAGCGAGTGGCGCCCGATGACCCGACTGTTTGGCATGATGATCGCCTTCGCAGTTAGCTCCTATACCGTCCTGGCCTTTGTGCTGTCCTTTCTGCTCGTGGTGCAGCGGCAGCCAGCCTCGCTGGCCTATTCCTCGGTTCTGGTCGCCACGGGGATCGGATCGCTGATGATTCCATTCTTCGGCGCGCTCTCCGACCGCGTCGGGCGGCGACCGGTGCTGTTGGCCGGCGCGGTCGGCCTGATCGTGCTCGCGCTGCCGGGCTACCTGCTGATGTCGGCGGGTGAATTCTGGGGCGCGACGCTCGGCCAGCTGCTGATCTGGCTGCCGGTCGCGGTATTCTGCGGCGTCTTCCCGGCCGCGTACTGTGAGCTATTCCCCACTCGGCGTCGCTCCACCGCGGTCGGACTTCCGGTGGCGTTGGGCACCGCGATTTTCAGCGGCACCACCCCGCTGGTGAGCACCCTGCTGATTGAGTCTACCGGCAGCGTGGTCGCCCCGGCTTGGTACCTGATCAGCGCAGCGGTTGTGAGCATGGCGTTTCTGTGGGGGCTGCGGGAGACGGCGGATGGGGAGCTTGACCCGGTCTGATGCCTTGGCACCGGGGTTAGTCCGGAGTCCTCGGCTGATGCCACAAAGCCCATGCGGCGAGCAGGCGATTGAGGAGGGGAAGGGTCACCAAGACCACGGCGGGGACGAGAACACCGGTGAGTAGCAAGGTACGCAGCAGGACGGGCCACTCATCGAGCAGGGGCATGACGAGGTGGTTCATCACCAGTGCGATCGGGAACAGTGCAATCCAGATCAGCAGGGTCATCCGCAGCCGGGAGGGGCCGCGCGGGGCCCAACGCGCCAGCTCGTCAACCGAGAACGTGCGGGGTCGATCCTCGGTGAGCTCATCCACCTCGGCGAGGAGGCCGTGACGGGCGGCGCAGCGCTCCCAGCGCAGTAGGTCCTCGGCGGAGGCAAAGGTGACCCCGATCCGCACGGTGACCTCCTCGCCCGCTCGCTCCTCGCTCACGTACGTGGCGAGGTGTCCGGGCATGGCCTCTGCCTCCCGGCTCAGCCGCTTCGCCCAGGCGGCGAGTCCCGGACCGCGAGCGGTCCGGGCCGTCAGCACGCTGACCGGAAGCGGCCGGCTCACTTCGCCGCCGGCGGGACCAAGCCGGGCGGCAGGCCCTCCATCCGGTCCTGGACGACATCGATCAGCACCGGCCCGGGGTGGACGAGCGCCTGCTCGAAGGCGTCGGCTAGTTCTTCGTCCGAGGTCACCCGGATCCCCAGAGCACCGGTGAGCTTGGCGTACTCGGCGAAGTCCGGGTTGTCCAGAAAGACGCCGTGGTACCGCTCGCCGTGCGCGGTGCGCTGCCGGTCCCGAGTGTTGCCGTAGGCATAGTTGTTGACGATCACGTTGATGACCGGGATGGCCTCGCGGACACAGGTCTCCAGGTCCTGGGCCACCATCCAGAAGCTGCCGTCGCCGCTGAGCGCGACCACGCGCTCGTCCGGCCTGGCCAGCGCCATGCCCATCGCGGCGGGGAAGCCCCAGGCCATGGCCCCGCCTGCGGAGCCGTAGTAGCTGCGGGGTCGGTCGAAGTCGATGTGGCGGGCCACCCAGGGACCGAAGGTGTGCACGTCCTGCACCAGCACCACACCCTCCCGCGCGGCGAGCCGCTGCACGGCGTGGGTGAGGGCGACCGACGACACGGTGGCACCGGGCTCCGGTGCGGCCGGCAGCACCGAGGCCTCGTCCAGCTCCTTGCGCAGGGCTGTGCGGCGCTTCCGGCGGCGGGTGTCGAGGGCGGGGTCGCCGCCCAGCGCCGCCACGGCGTCGGTGAGCGCGGCGGCCGCCGCGCCAGCGTCGGACACGATTCCGATGGCGGGTGGGTAGACTCGGCCGAGTTCCTCCGAATCGATGTCCACATGCACGAGCGCGGCTTCCGCGGGTACCAGCGTCCAACGCTTGGTGGTGAACTCGGAGAACCGGCAGCCCAGCGCCACCAGCACGTCCGCCTCGTGGACGAGCCGGTCGGACACCTCGTGGGCGCCATAGCCGAGGGCGCCGAGGAAGGCGGGGTCGTCGTTAGGGACCGATCCCTTGCGCAGCCAAGTCGTGACGAGCGGGGCGCCGGTCGCCTCGGCCAGCGCGAGGAGCGCGGCCGGGGCGCCCGCGCCGCCGCCCGCGATGATCGCCGGGCGCTCGGCGCTCGCCAGCAGCCGCGCGGCCTCGGCGATTCCGTCGGGCGCGGGTGCGGGGAGGTGGACCCGGGTGCGCCGGCCGGGGGCGGCGTCGGTTGCCGCTTGCAAGACGTCGAGAGGCAGGGACACGACGACCGGGCCCGGCCTGCCGGAGACCGCGGTGCGGATCGCGCGCTGGAGCAGCTCCGGGATGCGCTCGACGTGGTGGATCTCCACGACCCACTTGCAGAAGGGCTTGAACGCCGCGACGACGTCCATCTCCTCGAAGGAGCGACGCTCGGTGATCGTGCCGGGGACTTGGCCGATCAGCGCGACCATGGGGATCGACTCGTCGTGCGCGTTCTGCACGGCGATGGAGAGGTTGGCGGCGCCGGGCCCGCGTGAGGCCAGGCACACCCCGGGAGCGCCGCCCGCGCGGGAGAAGCCGTCCGCCATGAACCCGGCCACCTGCTCGTGGCGGGTGGACAGGTAACGCAGCTCGGGATGGACTGCGATGCTGTCGATGAGGTCCATCACGGTCGTCCCGGGCAGCCCGAAGACGTGGGTGGCGCCCTCCGCCGCGAGGCAGTCCGCGACCAGGTCGGCGCCGTTATTGCCCTCAGACAAGGACGTTCACCGCCTTGAGCTCGGTGTAGGAGAGCAGCTCCTCGACGCTCTCCTCGCGCCCGACGCCGGAGGACTTGGTGCCGCCGAAGGGCATGCCCCAGAAGTGCCGTGACGACCCGTTGATCCACACGTAGCCCGCCTCGAGGCGGTCCGCGAGTGTGACGGCGGTGGAGACGTCCCGGGTCCAGATGCTGCCAGTGAGGCCGAACTCGACACCGTTGGCGATACGGACCGCGTCGTCGAGGTCGTCATAGGTGAGAACCGACATCACAGGACCGAACACCTCCTCCTGCTCGATGCGCATCCCCTGCCGCACATCCGTGAGGATCGTGGGCTCCAGGAAGTACCCTGCCTCGAGCCCGTCGGGGCGCTTGCCGCCGTATGCCACGGTGGCGCCCTCGTCGGTGGCGATCTCCACGTAGGAGCGGGCCTTGTCGTACTGGGCCCGGGACGCGAGCGGGCCCATTCGGGTGGCTGGGTCGACAGGCGAACCAACTGAGATTTCCTTCACCTGTGCGAGCACACTGTCCAGAACCTGGTCCGCGACGGAGCTGTGCAGCAGCACGCGCGAGGTGGAACCGCAGGACTGGCCCTGCGACCAGGCAAAGTTCATCCCGTTGACGATGCCATTGGCGGCGGCGTCGAGGTCGGCGTCGGGGCACACGATGAGGGCGTTTTTCCCGCCGAGTTCCAGGCTGATCTCTTTGACGCCCACCTCCGCGGCGTCCCGTTGGATAATCCGGCCGACGCGGTCCGAGCCGATGAAGCCGATGCGGCGCACCAACGGGTGCTTCACCAGCGCGCTCGAAGCAGCAGGGCCGCTCCCCGTTACGACGGGCAGCAGGCCGGCGGGCAGGATGTCCGCGGCGAGTTCACCGAGCCTCAGCGCGGACAACGGGGTGATGTCCGACGGTTTGAGGACGACGGCGTTTCCCGCCATCAGCGGGGCCGCCACCTTGGACGCGGCGAAGAAGAACGGGTGGTTGAACGGCACGATCCGGGCGACGACCCCGAACGGGGCGCGCCGGGTGTAGTGCAGGTTCTCGGCGCTGGCCGGAATCGTGGCGCCCCCCAGGTGGGAGGCGAAGTCCGCGAAGAGGTCGAGAACCTCGGCGCCCCAGGCCACGTCGTTGTACATGGCGGTAACCGGGTTTCCGGAGTCCAGCGCGTCGAGCATCGCGAGCTCGTCCGCGTGCGCCCGAATCACCTCGGCGAGTGTCCGCAGCCTGCGGCCCCGCTCCCGCACGTCCACGTGTCGCCACTTCGCGGCGGCGTCGGCCGCGCTGCGCACCGCCTCGTCGACGTCGGACGGGGCGGCGTCTGGCGCCGCGGCCAGCGTCCGCTCGGTCGCCGGGTTCTCGACCACGTAGGTCACTCCGCCCTCCGCGGCGCGGAACCGGCCGCCGACCGGGAGCGTCCACTCCCGGTCGGCGACGGTCGCGCTCGCCGGGCCAGTCGTCGTCGACATGCACATCTCCACTTCGAGGAAAGCTACTCTGGTGGACAGAAACTAACTCGAAGGCGAGACGTGGTCAACGGAGGTCAGGGTTGACAGCCGTAGAGCGATGGCAGAAAGTCTCTCCGCCATACAGAAACATGGACCAGACCACCAGAGCACCGCGCCGCCGAGGAGGGCGGATCTTGCGGGCCGAGTCAAGGGAGACCGGTGTCCATACATGTCATCGCAGTAGTTGCACTCGTCCTGATCTTCGTGATCGGGACGCTCCGACCTGTCAACATCGGCGCGCTTGCGCTCATCGCAACGTTCCTGGTCGGGACTTTGGTCGCCGGGGAGAGCGTCAAGGAGCTCCTCGTGGGTTTCCCACCGGACCTCTTCGTCCTGCTAGTCGGGGTGACCTACTTGTTCGGGCTCGCCTCCGTGAACGGCACAATCGAATGGCTGATCGATCGAGCTGTCCGGCTGCTGGGGGACCGGCCCGTCGTGGTCCCGTGGATGATCTTCGTATTCTCCGCGATCCCGACTACCGCAGGTGCCCTCGGACCGGCGGGCGTCGCAATGCTCGCTCCGCTGTGTCTGCGCCTGGGCGAGCGATATGGTATCGATCGGCGAATGACCGCGCTGATGGTCATGCACGGCTCGTGCGCGGGAAACTTTTCGCCGCTCAACGGGCTTGCTGTGATCGTCCGGCAAGCGCTCGTCGCCAACGACCTCAGTGTCTCGTCCGGCGCACTCTTCCTCGGCAACCTGGCCTACAACGTTGCGCTCGCCGTCGTCATCTATTTCGCGTTCGGTGGCATGCATCTGATCCGCGAGGCTCGTCGATCGACCACCGGCCTGCCCGTGAGCGGACCGAGACCGGCAAATGAGTCCATCGGTGGGCCTGCGGGTGGGGGAGTGAGCACGTCCGAGGGCACCGTGGTGGTCCAGAAGGCGGCCGAGGTCGAGGAGGCCCCGCGCGTTCCCCTTCGTTTTGACCAGACGATCACACTCGTGGTGATCCTAGCCGTCGCTGTCGGTGCGCTGGTGTTCAACCTAGAGATTGGCTTCATGGCGTTGCTCGCGGCGGGCTTGCTACACGCCCTGTTCCCCGCTCGCTTCGAGGAGGCGGACAAGCGGATCGTGTGGAGCGTTGTGCTCCTGATCTGCGGAGTGGTCACGTTCGTCGGGGCGATGCAGCGCTATGGCACGGTGGACGTCATCGGGACCGGCATCGCCGGCCTCGGGGCGCCGCTACTCACGGCGTTTCTGCTGTGCGTGGTCGCGGCGTTCACCTCGGCGTTCGCCTCGAGCGCTGGCCTGCTGGGGGTGTTGATCCCGTTGGCGGTCCCGTTCATCGTCCAGGGCGAGATCGGTACGGCGGCGATGATCATCGCGCTGACCGTCTCGGCCACCGTCGTCGACTCGACGCCGTTCTCGTCGGTCGGGGCGCTCACTCTGGCCAACGCACCGGAGGCTGAGCGGCGCACCCTATTCCGGGTGATGTTGGCCTGGGGTATCAGCATGGCCGCCACTGCGCCCATCGCCACCTGGCTGATCTTCATTCTGCCGAGCTCGCTCTGAGCGAACGGTCAAGGGCGGTGAGCGCGAGGAGGACCACGGCGATCCCCGCGCTCACCGCTCCCAGACCGACCAGCCCCATGTCTGTCGCCTGCTCGCCGAACACGACGGTGAGCAGCCCTGTGGCCAGCATGGCGCCGAGGTACTGCGCGGTGCGAGAAAGCCCGGTGGCAGTGCCGAGTTCCTTGGTGGGAGACTGCCGGTAGACAGCGAGCTGGTTGGTGACCGAGGCTAAGCCCTGCGGAAGCCCGAACACGACGGGAACCAGCACCAGCATCGCGAGAGGCGCCGCGGAGTCCACGACGACGAGCAGGAGCCCGCCGGCGAGCATCCCGGCGGTGCCAAGCAGCATCGGGGTGCGGACGCTCCGGGTCCCGGCAAAGAAGGCCAGGACCGCGCCGACTCCGGAGAGCACCAGCATCACCGTCCCGCTCGCCGCGGCGGACAGGCCCCGCGCCTGCTCGAGCCACTGCGTATAGCCGAACAACACGGCGTAGAGCACGGTGAAGGTGAGGACGAACCGTAGGTAAGTCGCGGCAAGCGGCCGGTTGCGGGCGATCATGCGGATGTCGAGGAGGGCGGCCGGGGTGCGGGATTCGACGACCACGAGCGCGGTTCCCGCGCCGATCGAGGCGACCAGGACGAGCCAGTCTGGGCGGGGTAATCCCATCAGGAAGACCATGAGGAGCCCCAGCGTGGCGCCGAACAGCCCGGTGCCGGGAAGATCCAGACGGCCCCACTCGACCGGGCCCCACGGGTGGTCCCGGGGCAGGGCGCCGAGGGACAGCGCCAGCGTCCCGAGCCCGAGCAGGACGTTGACTAGGAACGTCGCCCGCCAGCCCCAGAATTCCACGAGCACCCCGCCGACCGCCGGGCCCAGGGTCAGGGTGAGCAGGCTGGTCGAGGTCAGCGTGCGCAGCGCGCCCGCGGGCTCGGGCAGGCCGAGTGCGTGCGCCCGGTCCCGGATCATGGTCAGGGCGGAGGGGTACGCCGCGGCGGTGCCCAATCCCACCAGTACCCGCGCGACGACGAGCACGCCGAGCGTGGAACCGAGCGCGCCGACCACACCGGAGACAGCGACGAGTACCGTGCCCGCCAGGAACACCCGGCGAGGCCCCAGGACGTCGGACAGTCTGCCCGCGACCGGCTGACCCAGAGCACTGGCCAGATACATCGCGCCGACGAGCCAGAGCGTGCTCGCCGCGCCGACGCCGAGGTCCCGGCCGATCGAGGTCAGGGCGGGGGCGATCATCGTGGAGTTGACGGGATTGGCCGTGGCTCCGACGCAGAGCGCCAGGACGAGCCTGCGACCGACCGAGTCGGACGGGGGCTGGTCGGGCATGGTCCATTCACAATAGGAGGAGGGTCGATGGCGACGACGGTGGGGGCCGCAGCAGAGTTCGCGCGGCTGAGGGCGGAGTTTCGGGACAAGGGGCTCGGCGGGCGGGTGGGCTTCGGCAACCGGCCCGCCCTGCTCGTGGTGGACATGACCTGCGCGTTCACCGATCCCGACGCCCCGCTGGGCGGCAATCTCGGACCGCAGCTGGCAGCTATCTCGGCGCTGCTCGAGCCCGCGCGGGCGACGGACCTGCCGGTGATCTTCTCGACAGTCGGCTACGAGGACGGGCTCGCCGACGCGGGCATGTGGATCCGCAAGATCCCCGCGAACCGGACCCTGCTCGCGAGCAGCCCCGGAACAGCCGTCGACCCCCTCCTCGGGCGGCGACCTGAGGAGTCCATGCTAGTCAAGAAGTTCCCCTCGTGCTTCTTCGGCACGGACCTGGCCACCCGCCTGCTGTCCGCTGGGGTGGACACTCTGCTCGTCACGGGCGCCACCACCAGCGGCTGCGTGCGGGCCACGGTGGTGGACGCCTGCTCGTACGGCTTCCGCACGATCGTCGTCGAGGAGGCGGTGGGGGACCGGGCGGAGCTGCCGCACGCGGCCGCGCTGTTCGACATGGACGCCAAGTACGCCGACGTCGTCGGGCTCGACGAGGCAGTGGCGGCGCTGCGAGGCTGACCTGTCAGCCGTCGGCCGCCACCGGGCGGGACCGGGCGGGACCACTCTGCTGGGCCCGCTCGAGCTCGTCCTGCAGCCGCAGGAGCGGCTCGACGGCCGCGCCGATCGCCGCGCGGTCCGCCTCCGAGAGCCGTCCGAGGACGGTCTGGAGGAGGGCGGCGCGGCGCTCGTCCCAGACGTCGATCACGTCCCGGGCGGTGGCGGTCAGCCGCAGCCGGGTCGACCGGCCGTGCCCTGGGCTCTGGCGCACGTACCCGACCTCGACCAGCGCCCGGACCAGGGTGGACACCGTGTTCGGGGCGAGCTGGAGCACGTCCGCTACCGCGCGCACGGACAGGTCCGGGCTGTCCTCGAGCACCCGCAGCACTTCGACCTGCGCGTACGGTACGAGGGGAAGCGGCGGGTCCGCCCGCACCGCGCGCCGGATCAGGCGCGCGAACGGGTTCAGCACCCGAGGGACTTGTCGGACCAGCTCGTCGGTCTGCACGCGCTCAGGATGCCTCACGGACCATGTGCTCGACCGCCAGCAGGCTGAACGTCATGGCCCGGCAGAGCGAGTAGCCCGCCTGGTAGCCGGCGCCGTAGTCCACGAACGCCGCGCAGTTGCCCGACGCGTACAGCCCCTCGATGGGCTCCTTACGCGCGGTGAGCACCCGGGCGTCCGTGTCGGTCATCAGGCCCGCCGACGACAGCCCGCTCGGCCGCAGCTCGATGCCGTAGAACGGCGGCTTGCCGACCGGGCCGAGGTTCGGGTTCGACCGGGTCAGGTCGCCGGTGTAGTACTGCGCCCACGGTGCCTCGCCGCGGTGGAAGTCCTCGTCGACTCCCGTCTCTGCAAACGCGTTCAGCCGGTCCACGCTGGCCACGAGGCCGCCCGGG
The DNA here is from genome assembly GCF_020131375.1 of Pseudonocardia sp. ICBG1034. Taxonomy (NCBI): domain Bacteria; kingdom Bacillati; phylum Actinomycetota; class Actinomycetes; order Pseudonocardiales; family Pseudonocardiaceae; genus Pseudonocardia; species Pseudonocardia sp. ICBG1034. The sequence goes on along the minus strand of NZ_JAHLEK010000024.1, from coordinate 38,121 downwards.
GCCACACCGAGCCTGCCCGCGAGCTCCTCGAGCGAGTCCGCTCGCTCGACCCAGTCCGGCACTACGCCGACCTCGTACCCGCCGAATGAGTAGTGCTCGGTGTAGCCGCTGTCGAAGACCAGGTAGCAGGGCTGGTTGCGGTAGGTGTGCTCCCAGACGTCGAAATCTCGCAACGCGTCGAGCATGCTCTGGAAGTAGGACTCGTCCGCGAACCGCTCACCGTCCTGGTTGACCACAAGGGTGTGCGGCTTGGACAGCTCCTGGATGCCCGCCAGCCGCAGGAAGGGCTTCGCGTCCGGTCCGTCGCCCGGCATCGGGAAGCCCAGGAACAGCGCCATATGCCTGCGGATCACGTGCAGGCCCGCGCCCAGCCCGGTGGCCATCAGGAGCGGGTCGCCGGTCAGCGTGTCCGGGAACATGCTGATCCAGCCGGTGATGTCCTCGAACCGGTCGATCAGCTCTGGGTTGGACTCGTAGCCGCCGCCCGCGAGGACCACCCCGCGGCGGCCGCGCACCCGCCGCCCGTCGGCGGTGACGACACCGACCACCCGGCCCTCCTCTCGGACCAGCTCGGCGACGCCCGTCGAGAGTTCGATCGGGACCGAGTGGTCCAGCAGAAGCTTGATCAGGTTGGCGGCGAGCCCGGACCCGAAGCCGCGCAGGTCCTTCGCGTGCCGCTCGGTCATCAGCTCGGGATCGAAGTTACGCGCGTTCCCGATGCCGCCCCAGGCGATCGCCTCCTCGAACGTCGCTCCCATCGGCAGCTCGGGGGAGACGAGGACTTTATCCTGCCAGTCCCCGAGTTCCTCGCCGGAGATCAGCGCCGTCTCCACCATCCGGCCCTCGACCCGGGAGCCGGGCGCGTGCCCGTGGTAGTGGTCCGGCAGACCGCGGACCAGCTGGAACGGCACGCCGAGCTCGGTGAAGTAGCGCAGCGCGCGCGGCGACTGATCGATGTAGACCTCCTGGTGAGAGTCCACCTGGTAGCCGCCACCGAGATGTCGCATGTATGCCATGGTGTCCTCGCGGGTGTCCGCCAACCCCGCCTCCTCCTGGAGGTGGTTGGTCCCCAGCCACAGCCCACCGTAGGAGTACGTGGTGCCGCCGCCCGCCTTATCCGCCTTCTCCACGACCACCGCGCTCAGCCCGGCGGCGTCCGCCGCCAGGGCGGCGCAGCAGCCCGCCATACCCGATCCGACGACCACCACGTCGTACTCGTCCGCCCACTCTGTCACGACAGCCTCCTCGCCTCGTCGGACATAGGTCTAGCACCTGTCACAGAGCATTGGATGCAGACCATGACCGGTTTGCACAGTGTCGTGGTGGCTCTGACCTGGAATAACAGAGGATCAGGACGACTTTCTCACGCGTTCTTCGACTGTGATCAGAATCACTTTGTGCTTGCTTGCGCGCGATCAGTAGCTGGAAGAGTGATGCTCTGCACACAAGAATGATTTGTTCTCACCGGCGAGAGGGATCGTGCGATGGAGCCGAGTTCCGTGGTGGAGGGCCGCCCCGAGGCGGCCGAGCCCGATTGGTCAGCGATCGCGAACACCCCGGCGTTCCGCCGGTACCGGCGCGCCCGGTGGCGGGTGGCTCTGGCCTGTCTGGTGCCGTTCGCGCTGTTCTTCTTCGCGCTGCCCGTCCTCACAGGGACGACCCGACTGTTGAGCGGCTCCGCGTGGGGCTCGGTGACCTGGGCGTACCTGTGGGCCTTCGCTCTTTTCGTGGTCGGCTGGGTGGTCTCGGCGATCTACGGCCGCCGCGCCGCCGCGCTCGACGCACTCGCGGTGCAGGCGGTCCGCGAGGCGGGGGAGCAGCGGTGACCGGGCGTTGGGACGTCCTCGTCGGCGGCGCGGGCCCCTCGGGCGCCGTCGCGACCAAGGAGGTCACTCGCGCGGGGTATCGGGTGATCTGTCTGCAGCAGGGCGACTGGACGCGCCGTGCCGAATACACGGGCGCCAACCCGGAGCGAGAGCTGACCGGCCAGCGGGACTGGCACCCCAACCCCAACATCCGGCGGCGACCCGGCGGGCCCCGGTGCTACCCGAGCAGGACCTGGCCGTCGCGACCTCGGTATCGGCGACCGGGGGTGCGGCGTGAACCGGGTGCTGGTCACGGGCGCGGCGTCGGGCATCGGTGCGGCGTGCGTGCGCGCGTTCGTCACGGCGGGCGCGAGGTCATCGGCGTCGACCTCGCCGGGGCGGACGTGACCTGCGACGTCGCCGCCCCCGACGCCGTCGCCCGCGTGCTTGACACCGTGGGCGCCCTGGACGCGATCGTGCACGTGGCAGGGATCCAACGCGCGGCGCCGGTGGAGAAGGAGGCCGTAACGGACTGGGACCGGCAGATAGCGGTCAACGTCCGTTCGGGGTTCCTGCTCGCCAAGTACGGCGCGGCGGTGCTGGATGTCGCGCCGGCACCGGCGATCGTGCTGGTCGCGTCGGTCGCCGGGCTCCGCGGGACGGCGAAGGTCTACGGCTATTCGGCGTCGAAGGGCGCGGTGCACGCGCTGACGCGGAGCCTTGCCCGAGAGCGGGCGCCGCGCGGGATCCGGGTCAACTCGCTCTCGCCCGGCTGGACCGACATCGCGTTCAACGGGCCGATCATCGCCGAGCTCGGCGGCGGAGACGAGCGCGACGCGCTCGTGCGGGCGAACGTCCCGCTCGGCATGCCCGACGAGCTCGCCGCCGCCGCTGTGCTCCTGGCCGGGCCCGCGTCGTCGTACATCACCGGCCAGGACTCGTCGTCGACGGCGGCCTGTCGAGCTAGGAGGCTCACATGAACACCGGGGCACTCTCGATCTTCGCCGCCGTGGTGGTGGCGACCCTGCTCATCACCTGGCGGGCGTCCCGGCGGAACCGGACCGCGGCGGACCACTACGTCGCGGGCGGGAAGCTCGGCGGCTGGCAGAACGGGCTCGCGATTACCGGGGACTTCGTGTCTGCGGCCGCATTCCTGGGCATTTCCGGGGCGATCGCACTCGGCGGGTTCGACGGCTACTACACGATGCTCGGCGTGCCGCTCGGCTTCTGCCTGATGCTGTTCCTGGTGGCCGGGCCGCTGCGGAACCTCGGCCGGTACACCCTGGCGGACGTGCTGACTGGCCGTTCCTCGCGCGGCGCCGTCCGCGGGCTCGCGGCGGTGAACACGCTGTTTATCAGCCTGGTCTACATGGTCGCCCAGTTCGTGGGCGCCGGGGGGCTGGTCAGCCTGTTGACCGGGATGGACTACCGGCTCGCGGTGCTGGGCATCGGCGTGCTGATGACGATCTACATCACCCTCGGCGGGATGCTGGCCACCACTTGGATCCAGATCCTGAAGGCCAGCCTGCTGCTGCTCGGCACGCTCGCGCTCGTCGTGCTCACTGTGTCCCGCTTCGGGTTCAGCCCCGACGCCGTGTTCGCCGCCGTGGAGGACCGGCTGCTCCGCCCGTCGGAGCCGCACGGGGCGTGGGCGGCTGTGGACCTGTTCTCGCTCAACCTGTCCGTGGGGCTGGGCATCGCCGGGCTGCCGCATTTGCTGATCCGTTTCCTCACCGTGCCCGACGCCGGCGTGGCCCGTCGGTCCGTCATCACCTCTGGGGTGTTCACCGGTCTGTTCGGACTGGCGCTGCCGATCGTCGGGTACGGCGCGGCCGCCCTCGTGGGCACCGCCGCGCTGCGCCAGGCGAACTCGGCGGGCAACCTGGCTGCGCCGCAGCTTGCGGAGGTGCTGGGAGGCGAGGTGTTCCTCGGCTTCATCGCCGCCGTGGCTTTCGCGACCATCGTCGCTGTGCTCGCCGGGCTGGTGATCGCCACCTCCGGCGCGGTGGCGCACGATCTCTACGCCACCCTGTTGCGCCGCGGCCGAGCAAGCGAACGCAGCCAGCTGCGGGCCGCGCAGGTGACCAGCTTCATGGTGTGCGTCGTGTCGATGCTGCTGGCGCTCGGCGCCCGCGGGCTCAATCTGGCCTTCCTGATCTCGCTCGGGCTCGCAGTCGCCGCTGCCACCAACCTCCCGGTGCTGCTCTGCACGGTGTATTGGCGGCGGTTCACCTCGACCGGCGCGATCAGCGGAATCGTGGTCGGCCTCGGCGCGGCCGTCGTACTCACCGTGCTGAGCCCCAGCGTGCTCGGGGCTGCCGCGCTGGTGCCGCTGACCAACCCGGCTGTGTTCTGCGTGCCTGCGGGCTTCCTCGCCTGCTGGCTCGGCACGATGCTCGGGCCGCCGGACCGCAACCCGGGCATGTCCTTCGACGAGGTGCAGGTCCGCGCCGCCGTCGGGGACCCGGCCCGGCTGGCGGGGGCTCGTGGATGAGCAAACCCCGAGTCGGTCTGGTGCTGCCCAGCGTGCAGGTCGTGACAGAGCCGCACTTCGCCCGCACCGAGCCCGGTGTCGACTTTCTGGCGAGCCGGGTGGCGTTGCGTGGTACCGGAATCGCGGACCTGAGAGCGATGGAGGCCGAGGTGCCGCGGGCAGTCGACGACCTCGCCGCCGCGCGGGTGGACCTGCTCGTGTCCTGTTGCACGGCCTCCGGGGCAATCCTCGGCCGCGCGGCCGACGAGCGGGCCTGCGCGGCGGCGACCGCGCGGACCGGGATCCCGATGACATCGACGATGCTTGCGATCGTCGACGAGCTGCGGTCCCTCGGGGCCCGAAGGCTCACCGTGGTCACCCCCTACCCCCCGGCGCTCGACGAGATCGAGCACGATTACCTGCGGAACAACGGGTTCAGCGTCTTGGCCGCGGCGGGTCAGGGCATCCCGGACGGCTTCGCGATCTCCCGGATTTCCCCGGCTGAGATCGTGCGGCTGGCCTACCGGAACTGGGATCCCGCAAGCGACGCCCTGCTGCTGAGCTGCATGAACTGGCGGGCTCACGAGGCGGTGGCCGAGCTGTCCGCGCTGCTGGGTGCCCCCGTTGTCACCTCGCATGGGGCGACGCTGCGCGCGGTCCGGCTGCGGACTGCGCGAGACGGACGGCGATCGCCGTCCGACTGATAAGCGACGGATCACGGCCGTCCTGAGTTTCACGGGAGGACGGCCGCTCAGCCCTTGCCCCAGCAGGCGGAGCCGGCTGGCGGCCGATGATGCCACCGCTGGAGGAAGAGATGGCGATCGCCGCCGAGCTCGGACTCGTTCCCGCCACTCCGCGTGCCGCGCACGAGAACAATCCACAGGCCGAGTCGCCCGACCAATGCGATGTTCGCCGAACAGCCCGTCAAGTTGGGTCTGTCTGGGACGAACTGCTCGTACGGCCTGACCATGTCCGAGGCCGAGACCGGTTACGAGGTGACCTGGCCGCACACGCTCGAGATCGCGCAGGAGGCCGATCGCATCGGGTTCGAGGCGATGGTCCCCCGGTCGCCCGCTGGCGCGGTTTCGGCAGCACCACCAACTACAACGGCACCTGATCGAGACCTATTCATGGGCGGCTGGTCTGGCCCAGGCCACCGAGCGCATCACGATCTTCGCCGCCTCCGACGTTCCGACCGTGCATCCGATCATCGCGGCCAAGATGGCGACCACGATCGACCACATCGGCGGCGGGCGGCTCGGGCTCAACATCGTGATGGGCTGGGCCAGTCCGGAGATGTTCGATTTCAGCCAGCGAGAGCACGACGAGCGCTACGCCTACGGGCAGGAGTGGGTTGACTTCGTCGAGCGGCTGTGGTCCGCGCCAGAACGCTTCGACCACGAGTCCGTCTTCCTCAACTGTCACGACGTGGAGTCGTACCCCAAGCCAAGCCAGGGGCCGCGCCCGGTGCTAACCAACGCAGGCAACTCGCCCGCAGGGATGACCTTCTCCTCGCGCAACGTGGACTTCAACGTCGCCGCCATGACCACCATCGAGGACATGGCGGACTACACGAAGAAGCTGCGTGAGCTCGCCCGGACCGAGGACGACCGGGAGGTGTCCGCGATGACCTACGGTCTCGTCGTGGCGCGGGACACCGAGCTCACCGGCCACGCGCCGGCTGGGCCGCTGCGGTTGCCGTTCGCGCTCGACCTGGAGGCGGCCGCGGGGCGAGGGCTACAGAGGCCAATCCAGTTTCTGGCGGACGAGCTCAACGGGGGGCTCGTGGGCGCCGATCTGGCACGGCGACGGCTGGACGATTACGTGCTCTGCCAGGCGCTCACCGCAGCGGAGGTCGTCTGCCGGGAGGCGGGGACCGTGGCGAACCGAGATTCGGCTGGACCGTGTACACGCGGCGCTGAACTCGGGAGATCCGAACCTGAACGTCGGAGCAGTGGCCGTGCAATGGGGGTCGCGCACCTGGGGCGGTTCTCGGCGCACTACCGGGCCCGATTCGGCGCGTCCCCCCAACGAGTCACTTGCTCGTGTCCTGGGAAGCTGACCTGGCTGACAGCCGCCCTCGCTACTACTGTCTCTGCTGTGGAGAGAACCATGCCGGAGGTGGCCGAGGGCACCCGGCCGAAGCCGCCGCAGTACCCGATCGAGTCGGTGGACAACGCTCTAAAAATCCTACTCCTCTTCGGCGAGCGGTCCGAGGTGCGACTCACCGATATCAGCGACTACCTAGGGGTGGCGTCGTCGACGGCACACCGGATGCTCGCAATGCTCCTATACCGGGGCTTCGTCCAGCAGGATGCCCGTACGAAGGTCTACCGACCGGGGACGGCGCTGACCGGTGTGGCGTACTCGATCCTTCAGCGGTTCGACTTCCGCGCCGAGCTGCACCCCTATCTGGAGCGGCTGAACGTCGAGCTGCGTGAGACCGTCCACCTCGGCCTGCTCGACGGCACCGTGGTTCGGTTCATCGATGCTATCGAGAGTCCGCAGGCGGTGAGGGTGGCATCCCGGCTGGGCATGTCGATGCCGGCACCATCGACGTCGACCGGCAAAGCCATGCTCGCCCAGATGACTCAGGCCGAAGTGCACGCACTGTTCACCGACGAGAGTCTGGACGGGCTCACGGAACGGAGCCTGCGGAGCCGCACGGAGCTCGACCGGCAGCTCGTCCAGATTCGTAAGCGCGGCTACGCCGTGAGCTCGGAGGAGAGCGAGCAGGGCGTGTCCTCGGTCGCGGTGGCCTTCGCGCCGAACCGTGCCCCGGCTCGGCTGGCGTTCAACGTGTCCCTGCCGACGTCCCGGATGTCGAGACAGGACCAGGCCCGGATCGGTGCCGCGTTGATCGACGCCGTCCAGGCGGCGGGAGCAGTGCTCCACGGCTAACGCCCGCCTCGCGCCCCCACCAACAAGGCCCCTGCCTGGCATTCCAGGCAGGGGCCTTGTGTTGTCTCGTGACGCCGCTTGACAGGCAGGCTCGCGTCATCGATTCTGTAAGTCGGATAGCTGCTCTGGCAGACAGAGAACGAGTAGGAGTCGTCGATGATCAACCTCGACCTCGTGCTGGGAGACGTGCGCAGGGGCATGATCCCCGCGCACATCTACAACGACGAGGAGATCTTCAACCTGGAGCGCGAGCGGCTCTTCAGCAGGGCGTGGTTGTTCGTTGGCCACGAGTCGGAGATCCCACAGGCGGGCGACTACGTTGTTCGGCGGGTCCTAGAGGACTCGTTCATTATTTCCCGCGGTGAAGACGGCCAGATCCGGGGCATGTTTAACATGTGCCTGCACCGCGGCATGCAGGTCTGTCGCGCGGAGATGGGCAACGCCAGCCACTTCCGCTGCCCCTACCACGGCTGGTCCTACCGCAACGACGGCCGAATCGTGGGCCTGCCCTTCCATAAAGACGCCTACGGCGGCGAGGCTGGCTTCAAGCGCAAGGGACAGACCCTGCTCCCCGCGCCGTCGTTGGACACGTACAACGGCCTGATCTTCATCAGCATGGACCCGGACGCCCCGGCGCTGCGTGACTACCTGGGGGACTTCACGTTCTTTCTGGACTACTACACGCGCCAGTCCGGCAGCGGCATCGAGCTGCGCGGGCCGCAGCGCTGGCGGGTCAAGGCGAACTGGAAGATCGGCGCCGAGAACTTTGCGGGCGACATGTACCACACTCCGCAGACTCACACATCCGTCGTCGAGATCGGGCTGTTCCGCGAGCCCAAGGCGGAGAAGCGCAAGGACGGCAACACCTATTGGGCGGGCAACGGCGGCGGCACCACCTACAAGCTGCCGGAAGGCACACTCGAGGAGAAGCTGCGCTACGTCGGCTATCCCGACGTGATGATCGAGAAGATGAAGGAACAGTGGTCCCAGGACCAGCTCGATGTCATCGGCCGCGACGGCTTCATGATCTCGGCGGCGTCGATCTTTCCGAACATGAGCTTCGTGCATAACTGGCCGCGCGTCGAGGACTCCGACGACGTGCTGCCGTTCATCTCGATCCGCACCTGGCAGCCGGTCGGCCCGGACGAGACCGAAGTCCTGTCCTGGTTCGCGGTCGATGCCGAGGCGCCGGAGGAGTTCAAGGCGCTGTCGTACAAGGCGTACCTGATGTGCTTCGGCTCGACCGGCATGTTCGAGCAGGACGACGTCGAGAACTGGGTCTCGCTGACCAACACTGCCGCGGGCGCGATGGCGCGGCGGCTGCTGCTGAACAGTCGGATGGGGATGCTGGAGGACGGCAGCCCGGTCGTCGAGCCGCTGACTCGCGAGCAGTACGCGGGCCCGGGTGAGGCGCACGTCGGTTACGGCGAGTACAACCAGCGGCATCTGTTGAACCGCTGGGCGGACCACCTGGAGCGGCCCGTCGAGAAGGTCGACCAGGTCCAGGTCTCGGGTGTTCCGGGGGACCAGGCATGAGCCTCGACACCGCGACCACCGGCCCTAAGACAACAGACGAGAAGGTCGGCGCCAAGCCCACCGGCAACGGCGGCCCGTACTCCGGGCAGTCCCGCCTCGGCGGCCACGCCCCGCGCACCCAGCGGACCGGGCGGAGCCTGCTCTTTGACGACCCCCGGCACCTGCAGGCCCACCACTGGATGGTGGAGGAGGCCTACGTCCTCGACGCGCAGAACTACGAGGACTGGCTCGACATGCTCGCCGAGGACATCCACTACATCATGCCGGTGCGGGTCACCACGGCCCTCGCGGCCGGGTACGACTCGGCGCCGCACATGGCGCACTTCGATGAGAACAAGTACTCGCTGTCCCGGCGCGTGGCTCGGTTCCTCACCGAGCACGCCTGGACCGAGGACCCGCCCTCGCGGCTGCGCCACCACGTCACCAACGTGCGGACCTTCGCTACGGCGAACCCGGACGAACTGGTCGTGGACACCGCGATCCTGCTGTACCGCAGCCGCGGCGACGTGCGCGAGGCCTCGGTGATCTCGGCGGGTCGCGAGGACCTGCTGCGCCGGAACGGGGACGGCTGGCAGCTCGCCCGCCGCACCATCCTGGTCGACGACTCGGTGCTGCGCACGCAGAACCTAGCGGTCTTTCTGTGACCGGCCCCGGGCTGGCTTGGGAGGGCGAGGCCGAGGACGCGGCCGCCGCGGTCGCGGCCGCCGCGGAGCTGCGTGAGCTCAAGGCCCACCAGACCGGGGACTCCCTCTCGGTGGGCAACGAGTTCTCCGAAATCCGGGTGTCGCGGGTGGAGACCCGCAACGGCGCCCGGGTATTGATCGAGGCGCCGAAGTCCGGCCAGTGGGTGGCCCTGTGCCCCCTCGAGGTCGAGGCGCTGACCTGGCAGAACGCGGACACGTTCTCGGCCATGATCGGGAACCCGTTCGGGCCGCTGTTCGCGTCGGAGGAGGAGTAGACAGTGAGCGACTGGCTCGAGGGTAAGCGCGCCCTCATCGTCGGGGCCGGGTCCGGCATCGGCCGGGCCGTGGTCGACGCGTTCCGCGCCGAGGGGGCCCGGGTGGCCGTCCTAGAACGGGACGAGGCCAAGTGCGAGAAGCTGACCGCCGAGATCCCGGGGCTGCCCGTGATCGTCGGCGATGCCGCCACCCGGGAGGCCAACGAGGAGGCCGTCGCGAAGGCGGTCGTGGAGTTCGGCGGGCTCGACGTCCTGGTGAACTGCGTGGGTGTGTTCGACTTCTACCGTGGTGTGGGCGAACTGGATGCCGACCGGATCGACGACGCGTTCGACGAGATTTTCCGGGTCAACGTCAAGAGCCACCTGCACTCGGTGAAGGCGGCCTTGCCTGCCCTGCAAGAGAGCCGGGGGAACATCATCCTCACGGAGTCCACGTCGGCCTACTTCCCCGGCCGCGGCGGCGTGCTCTACGTGTCGACCAAGTTCGCGGTGCGGGGGCTCGTCACCGCGATGGCTCACGAGCTGGCGCCCGAGATCCGGGTCAACGGCGTGGCGCCGGGCGGCACGTTGAACACGGACCTGCGCGGCATTGGCAGCCTCGGCATGGACGAGCGTCGGCTCAACGATGCCCCCAACCGCGCGCAGGAACTGGCCGCGCGAGTCCCGCTGCAGGTCGCGCTCTCCGGCGAGGACCACGCGTGGAGCTACGTCTTCCTGGCGTCGGACCGCTCCCGCGGCATCACCGGAGGGGTCGTGCACCCCGACGGCGGCATCGGCGCCAAAGCCTGATAATCGGAAGGGAACCAACGACATGGCGGTCGTGAAGGCCGATCTCCAGGCGTGCCAGGGGTACGCCAACTGCGTGGTCGGCGCGGAAGACGTCTTCGACATCGACGACAACGGCATCGTGGTGCTGCTCAAGACCACCATCGCCGACGCGGACCGGAACCGGGTCGAGGAGGCCGCGCGTAGCTGCCCGGTGTCCGCGCTGGCCATCGAGGACGAGTGATGGCGCGCACCGTGATCGTCGGCGCGTCCGTCGGCGGGGTGCGGACCGCGCAGGCGTTGCGGGCGGCCGGCTACGGCGGGGGGATCGTGCTGGCCGGGGATGAGGACGTGCCGCCCTACGACAAGCCGCCCCTTTCCAAGGGGCTGCTGTCCGGCAAGTCCACCGTCGACAGCGTGTCACTGCTGTCCCCGGAGGCGGCCGCGGAGGCGGGCATCGAGCTGGTGCTCGGCAACGCCGCCACCGGCGTCGCCGACGGCGCGGTGCAGCTCGCCGACGGCACCACGCTCCCCTACGACGAGCTCGTCGTCGCCACGGGTGCCCGGGCACGGCCCTCCCCGTGGGGGACCCCGCCCGGTGTCCATGTGGTCCGCTCGCTGAAGGACGCCGAGGGGCTGGGCTGCGCGCTGCGCGCGGGCGGGCCGCTGGTCGTCGTTGGCGCCGGGTTCATCGGCGCCGAGGTCGCGGCGACTGCGCTCGGGATGGGGCTGACAGACGTCACCGTCGTCGACCCCGTTCCGGTGCCGTTGTCCCGCGTGCTCAGTCAGGAGGTCGCGGCGATATTCGGCGAGCTCCACGCGGGCCGCGGAGTGAAGACCCGCTTCGGGATCGGCGTCGCCGACGTCCGCGAGGGCGAGGTCGAGCTGGCCGACGGGACGATGCTCCCCGCGGCGACGATCGTCGTCGGCATCGGTGCCGTCCCGAACGACGACTGGCTGGCAGACAGCACGATCCCTACTGAGGACGGTGTGCTGTGCGACCGCCACTGTCGCTCAGTCGCTGACCCGCACGTGTGGGCGGTCGGCGACGTCGCTCGCTGGTGGCACCCCGGCTACGAGCGGGCGGTCCGTGTGGAGCACTGGACGAACGCCGTCGAACAGGCGGTAGTGGTGGCGCATAACATTACGCACCCGGACGAGCTCCGCGACCACCAGCCCGTCGAGTACGTGTGGAGCGACCAGTACGACTGGAAGATCCAGCTGGTCGGGCGGACCGGCGGGGACACCCACGTTCGCGTGGAGGGTGCGGGTCCAGAGAAGTTCGCTGTGCTCTACGCCGAGGGCGAGGACTTCGTCGGCGCGCTGGTGGTCAACTGGCCCAAGGCACTAATCACCTGCAGGCGGGCACTCACCGGCGGTGTGGCGAGCCTGGTCGAGGTGCAGGGAAAGGTCGAGAGCGCGCGTCCGGTGGCGGCCCGGTGAAGGGTCTCGAGGAGCAGCGCGAACTGATCGCCGACGCCTGCCGAGTGATCGCCGGGCGTGGTCTGGCAGAGGGCATCCTCGGGCACGTCAGCCTGCGGGTGGACGAGCGCACGCTGCTCGTCCGATGCCGGGGGCCGCGCGAGCGCGGGCTCGGTTACACCGTGCCCGAAGACATCCGGCTCGTGGACCTCGACGGCGGTGAGGGGGCGCCGGGCGAGCTCGACGGCTGGGCCCCGCCGAACGAGCTCCCATTGCACACCGAGGTCCTCCGTCAGCGGCCCGACGTCGAGGCCGTGCTGCATGCGCACCCGCCCGAGGTCGTCGCGGCCGACCTGGCCGGCATCCGGATCCGGCCGATCGTCGGGGCGTTCGACATCCCCGGCACCCGGCTGGCCGCCGGGGGAGTGCCGGTGCACCCGAGAGGGGTGCTGGTGCGCTCACGCGCGCTGGCCGAGGAGATGGTCGAGTCCATGGCCGACCGACCCGTGGTGATCCTGCGGGGACATGGCTTGACGAGCGCCGCCGCCACCGTCGAACAAGCCGTGCTGCAGGCGGTCTCGGTCGACGGGCTGGCCCGGCTGTCGCTGGCCGTCCGCGGGGCGGGCGGCGAGCTTGTCGACCTTCCCACGGCGGACATGGCCGAGCTCCCCGACCTCGGGGCCACCTTCAACACTGAAACGGCCTGGCGCCACGAGCTGGCCCGGCTCCGCGGCGTTGTGGGCCATGAGCCGTTCCGACCCGGAGTCCGTGAGGAGTAGCCGTTGACGACGCGGATCCCCCTATCGCTGGCCTGCTGGGATTACGACCGGACCCGGGCGCTGGCCGACGGCCGGGTGCGGCCGGTGGGGGTGGACCTGACCTACCTGGAGCTACCGATCGAGGACACCTTCTTCCGGATGCTTCGGCACCGGGAGTTCGACGCGGCCGAGATGTCGCTGTCCTCGTACGTGACGCACGTGGGCCGCGGGGACCCCTCCCTCGTCGCGATCCCGGTGTTTCCCTCTCGCTCCTTCCGCCACCACGGGATCTACGTGCGCGCGGACAGCCCGGTCCGGTCGCCGACCGAGCTGGTGGGCGGGATCGTGGGGGTGCCGGAGTACCAGCTCACGGCGAACGTCTGGATCCGCGGCATCCTCGCCGACCGACACGGCCTGCCGGTCGACGCCGTGCGCTACCGCACCGGCGGCATGCACAGCCCGGGGCGGGTGGAGAAGCAGGCCCTCGATCTGCCCGTGGGGATCGAGGTGGCGCCGATCCCAGTCGACCGCACGCTCGTAGAGATGCTGGTCGCGGGGGAGATCGACGCGCTGTACGCCCCGCGCACCCCCGCGCCGATGCTCGCCGGGGAGGGCACAGTGCGGCACCTGTTCGCCAATCCCCGCGCCGAGGAGGAGCAGTACGCGGCGGACACAGGTGTCTTCCCGATCATGCACACGGTGGTGCTGCGGCGGGACGTCCACGCGAAGCACCCGTGGGTCGCGCGGTCTCTACTCGAGGCGTTCGCCGAGGCGAAAGCCCTGGTCGAGGCCCGGATGGGGGAGGCGGCGGCGCTCCCGTTCATGGTCCCGTGGCTGGCCGACGAGATCGCCCGGATCCGGGCGTTGCTGGGCCCGGACTTCTGGCCCTACGGGCTGGAGCCGAACCGGCCAGTTTTGACGGAGTTCCTGCGCTACGCGCACGAGCAGGGGCTCACCCCGCGCCGGCTCGTCCCCGACGAGCTGTTCGCCCCCGAGACCCTTCAAGCGGCGGTGGTCTGATGCAGTTCTACCTCCACGGGTTCACCCCCCGGGGCCCATTGGTACGGCCCGCGGGCAGGCTGATCGAGTTCGTCCGCGAGTTCGCCGCGCTATTCAGTGATCGCGACGCGGAGCCAGATAAGTTCCAGCACTACTTCCGCGAGCAGGGCCGATTTCCCCCGGCGGCGCCGTCCGGTGCGGGTCGTCCACTCTCCCCTTCGGCTCCCCGCGCCAGGGGCTCGCTGAGGGGTTCCCGGCGGGATGCGCTTCCACCCGGCGCCGGTCGTGAGGCTCGCCGATGCCAGGCCGATGCACCTCGGTCACGTCGCCCGCGCGGACGGGGCCTGGCGCTTGTACGCCTTCGCCGATCGCACTCACCCCGCCGATCCGGAGTTCCGCTGCGAATGCTGCACTTCGCCGAGTTCGCCCGGTTTACCCCTGAGGGGGCCGAGCCGGACACGGTTGTCGAGGTCCGCGCCATCTTGCAACAGGGTCACCGTGAGGTCTCCCCACACGGTGATTATCACCGCCCGACGCCGATCAGCCTCTCACTACACGCCACGACTGCCGTTGCAGTAGTCCTAAGGGCGTGCAGGCCCGCCGACAGTGTGCGGCCGTGTTTGACTCGCACTCAAGATGACTATGCACCCTGGCAAGGAACTCACACGTCGTTTACGGGAGACTGCTCGATGTGCGCTCGCACAAGAGTTCCGTCGTCGGTGACCCACCCCTTGGCCGTGGCGTAGTCCACCATTTTCCTCCACCGGGCGTCCCAGTCCGAGGTCAGCGCGACACTCTGAGCTCGGGCCCGCAATTCAGATAGGTTAAGAAGAGCACTCGATCCATCGTCGGCGAGTGATCCAAGATCAGCCAGTCTCAACGCCGCTTCTGTCGCGGGCCGGTCGAGAACTGTCACGACGTGCAGCCTTGTGCAGTCATCGGAATTACTGACGGAGCAGCCGTGAAGCGAGAGATGGACGATCAAGAGGTGGCTCCTTGCTCGAATATTAGTTAACAACTGGCAGGTTATCACCGGAGCTGGTGCTGGCGAAGTAGTTAGCAGAGGGTCCTGCGGGACATGTCGAGGTGCTCGGTGGCTGCGCTCTCGTTTCTGCGGCACGCAGCGAGCACGTCCCGGATGATCTTGGCCCCGGCCCGCTCGAGTGGGCTCGGGTTCGACCGTTCTGATGCGGTCGACTTCTGGTAGATGAGTACGGACCTGTCCTCGAACCGGCCTGGATCACCGGCCGGACGCGGCGATCCGTCCGTCCGGGAGATCGATCCGATTCGTGGTCGGACCAAATTCCGTGAGTACGACCTACAGCGATGCGCGATCCAGCAGTGCGGTGGACGTGCCGCCGTCAGCGCGTGCACCGCCAACGACAATCCGACCCCGCAGGTGCCGACTCCATGCTCGGCGCATTAATGGCCGGTCTCGACCTCGACCCTTTCGAAATCCCGGCGTGGCGATGGGTTCGATTCTCATCGCATGCGAGCGTTCCCTTATTGTCCGTCGATTCTATCGACGCCGTATCCCGCAGCTGTTCAGTGCGAGAGGTCAAGTCGATGGGCCTCGACCGCCTCGAGGCCAGCAGAAACGTTATGTTCAGTAAAGGTTGGACTCCTAGATAAGGAGGTGAGATACCATAGGACGTAAAGCATGAGGGCTGCTCCATGCAGCTTATGAAGTGACCGCGTGTCGAGCGCGGGATTGTGCTGTCAACCGGGCAGGGGAGCCAGCTGTGCGGTGGCGCCTGCGTGCTCGTGGCCTCCGTCCGGTGCACACGAGCCATCAGCGTCGCGGACGGCACCCTGGGCACACCGGTCCGTCGAGGCGCCAGCCCGCCGCGGCGAGCCACTGCTGCGCGGCCGCGGGCAGTGCGTCGAAAGGTCCGTTAGCGCCGCTGGCGAGGTCCCCGACCAGCAGGGGCCCGTCACCGCAGAGCAGACAGGTCAGGTCAGTGATCGGCCCGGCGGGCGGGCAGGCCCGGCAGTAGCGGGCGGCGATCGGGCCGTCGGGGCCCGGGATCAGCCACACCGCGCTCATCAAGATCTGCTGCAGCGGATCGGCCGGAGCCTGCCCGCACCGGTCACAGCACAGCGACGGCCCGGCCCACGGGGCGGACGGCCCGGTCGTGCTTGCCATCACCGGCCGCGGCGCGGCGGTGGGCCCCAGGTGTGGGGGAGGACCGGCCTGACGAGCAGGGGTGGGGGATGCGGGTCCGGTGGGGAAGGTGGAACTCACGGGGCCTCACTCCTGAGCATCGGTGTCGCCGGGTCGGGTCTCGCCGGCGGTTGCGGTGGCTGGCGTGGTGGCAGTGGGTCCTGGCCGGCGCTGCGCCGCGCGGGGCCGGGCCCGGCGCCCGCCCGCGGCCCGACCGGACCCGGCGTCGGTGTCAGCCGCAGGGCTGGTGTCGGGTTCCGATGTCCGGCCGGTGACCCGTCCCCGGAACCTGGCGAGGTCGGTGCGCAGCTCGGTGAGCTGGGCGTTGTGGCGGGTCTCGGCGTCGGTGAGGCGCTGTTCGCCGTAGGCGCGTTCGCGGTCGACGTCGTGGGTGAGCTGCTCACGAAGCGCGGTCAGGCTGCTCTCCGCCGCGGCGCGTGCGGCCCGGTGCTCGACGGCCTGTTCGCGGACCTCGTGCAGCTCGTCGGCCAACCGGGCGCGGTCGGTCTCGGCCCGGTCGAGGTCACGGCGGGCCGCACCCAGATCTGCGGCCGCGGTGTCGCGTTCGCCGCCCAGCAGCTCCACCTGCCGGCGGGCGTCGGCGAGCTCGGTCTCGACGCGGGTGTGCTCGCGGGTCAGGGCCTGCAGCTCGGTGGTGACCCGGGCGGACTCCGCGGTCGCGGTGTCGCGGGCGGCGATCGCGGAGTCACGTGCGGCGGTGAGCGTGTCCCGCTCGGCGAGGGCTGCGGCCAGCTCGGTGTCGCGCTGCTCGAGCTCGGCGCGGACCTGCGCGATCTCGCCCCTGAGGACGTCGCGTGCGGCGATCGCGGTGTCACGGGCGAGTTCGGCGTCGGCGCGGGCCTCGGCGGCCTCGATGGCTTCGGCATCGGACGCGGCCGCGGAGCGTCGCGCGGCCTCGGCGTCGGCGCGGGCGGCGCGGGCCTGGGCGCGGGCCTCATCGGCCACGGCCTGCGCGGCGTCGACCTCGGCGCGCGCGGCCCGCTGGGCCGCGGCGATCTCCGCCGCGACGGCCTCGGGATCGGCCAGCGTGTCCAGGGCGTCGCGCAGCTCGCTGCTGCTGTGGTCCAGGCGCGCGATGAGCGCGGCGACCTGGTCGGTCACGCTCTGCCCGGCGCGGGCGATCGGGCGGGCCAGCGCGTCGTCGACCTCACCACGGCGCCGGGCGGGCGTGCCGCCGTCGAGGATCCGCTTGGCGTTGACGCGGTCGTGCATGACCCCGCCCACGACCTGATAGCAGTACTTCGGCCGTCGCCCGGACCCCGCGTACTCCATGGTGTTCGCGCACCCGCCCGGGAACTGGCACGGCTCCAGATCGGGCCGGCGCAGCTGCGCCCGCCACGCCGGCCCGCCCGAGGACCCCTCGGTCGCGGGAGCGCCGGCCGCGTTCGGGGCCTCGGCGTCGGCTCGGACGTCCGCCGCCGCGCCGTCATCGGCCGGGATGTCCGGAGAGGGCTGCTCGCTCACGGCATCAAGCTAAGTGAAACGTATCGTTATGTCAATTGTTCTGCAATACGTACTGTTGTAACGCAACGATACGAAACACTGCAGCGCTTAGCGGGATCATCCATAAGATCCCGCCAAGCAGCGGATAGGCTCCGCCGGTGCCGCACACCGAGCTCGACACCGTCCCGGACACCTCGGGTGAGGTCGACACACCGCTGTCGCCGGACGAGGCCGCCTACGTCGCCGCGGCCCGCGCGCACAACACCCGCCGCGGCTACCGCTCGGTCTGGACGAGCTTCACCGCGTTCTGCACCGACCACGACCTCACGCCGCTACCGGCTGCGCCGGCGACGGTGTCGGCCTACCTGGTCGCGCTCGCTCAGGCCGGGGCGAAGGTCCGCACCATCGCCAAGCACCTGTCCGGGATCCGCGCCGCCCACCGCGCCGCGGACCTGCCCGACCCCGCCGTCACCGCCCGGGTCACCGCCGTCTGGGACGGCATCCGCCGCAGCCACGGCGCCCCACCCGCCCAGGCCGCCCCACTCATGCCGCCCCTGCTCGACCAGGCAGTGGCCGCCTGCTCGGTGACCCGTACCTGGAAGAACCGGCCCGAAGAGCCGTCGCTGGCCGGCGCTCGCGACCGGGCCCTTCTGCTGGTCGGGTTCTGGGGCGCCCTGCGCCGCGCCGAGCTCGCCGCGCTCACCGTCGAGCAGCTCGGCCCCGAGAGGGAACTGCGCAGTGGGCGCCGCGGCCGCGTCCTGACCCTGCACCGCTCCAAGACCAACCAGGCCGGTGACCAGGCCGAACTCATCGGCCTACCCCGCGCCGAACACCCCGACCACTGCCCACTCACCGCCCTCGACACCTGGCTCGACCTCGCCGGAATCACCACAGGCCCCATCCTGCGCAAGGTCTCCACCGGCAACCGCGTCCTCGACCACCCCCTGCACCCCGAGTCGATCAACAACCTCGTCCAAGCCGCCGCCCGGCGCGCCGACTTGCCCGGCGGCCCCTACAGCGCCCACAGCCTCCGAGCAGGGTTCGTCACCTACGCCCACCTGCGCGGCGCCACCGACCGCGCCATCGCCCACCAGACCCGGCACCGCTCCATGGACACCATCACCACCTACATCCGCGTTGACGACGTCTTCACCGACAACGCCGTCCTGCAAATCGGTCGGTAGGTTGCCAAACTGCCGAGCTGCATATGACAGATATATACTCACGGGAAGATGGCGCAGAGAAGGGCTAGGTCGTCGTGGGCGTAGGGTAAATGACGCGGTCGGAGACCCACTGCACCAATACTACGGCGAGCTGGACTGCAGCACGCGCCTCCTGAAGGTTGACCTCTCGATAGTTGAGGCTTCCGTGTCGAGATTCAAGGTTGCCGTGCCAGAGCCGGTCGAGCATAGCGACAAGCGGCTCCACGTTTCTATCTCCGGCTTCCGCAAGAGTAAGTTCCCATTTTGCAGGTGCGTCTCGCAAGTGTTTTATAGCTGTACTTAGTGTTGCTTTCGGATTTCTGGGGAGTATGAGTGGGCAAATAAGGGTTTCGACAGCACGCACGGCATCGAGGTAGGCGCCGTCGGGGTTTATTTCCCGTGAGTAGACACGGTGCCAGGCTCGCCGCAATAGCTGGCCGGCGTCGGTATCGCTAACAGCTAGATCGAAGGCTGCCTGGGTTACAGGGTCGACTCGGCGCATTAGCCTAGGAGGGGATACGTCGAGGTCGACCCGATACACGGAGCCGCCGTCGCCAAGAAGGCGCTCTAGCTGACGCAAGGGCTTCGTGCTTATTGACTCGACCTCCAGGGCTTGTGGACCTTTATCATGAACGACGGTTTCTGGGTTGACGAGGCAGTGGGTGACTGAGCCTTGTAATTGCAAAGCAAGGTCGACCACGTCGAGCAGGTCAACGTCGGGATGGTCGACCAGACGACTTGGCGGAGCAGTCGTGCTTCGGATTCTCCCCTTCGGGCTCAGTGCCACCTCAAGCAGTAGTGCAATCCGCAGCTCGGTACTACTTTCGATGTAGTTCCGCGCCCACTCCCGTATCGGTGCTGCAAGGTGAGTGGGAAGTCCTTCGTGGCGTGGCGAGATGGATTTTCCACCCTCGCGCGCCGACAATGGCTGAGGGCGCTCGTAGTCGCTCCGTCGCGGGAGCTGGCTGTTCATATCCCACACCCTATTACGGACACCGAACGCGCCGGTGCGTTCTTCGCCCGGTCGCACGCCTACAAGCACCACCGCTGCGACAGGTACCTGACGTAAGCAGAGCTGGAGGGATCGCGGCTACCTAGCTAGGAGGCGGTCGGTTCCGCTGAGGCCCTAGCGGCTCGGCGGGTTCTCGTCCGTGCCGTCCCCATCGACGTGAACGTGTACGTTCGGCGGCTCCGTGAGTACCGGCGCTGGCGCGGGTGGGGGAGAGGCCTCCTTGAACGCCACGATAGTCGCGAAGGCCGCCGAGTAGATCGTGCGACGAATCCGAGCACGGCCAGCGGGCGCTCGGGGTTGGAGGCCTCCATCAACGGTGTACAGGCCGCCGCCGAGCCACCGTCCTTCTAGCGATAACGTTAACGCTGTGCCCGACGGCGAGAAGGTTCGCGCCAGCCGGGACGGCGACAGGTTCCACTACTACTGGGCCGCGCGACGGGCGTTGGGACTGCTCGACCTGACCGGCTCGCTTGAGGCGATCAGCGTCGAAGGCCCGGCCGAGGGCGAGACCGTCGAGGGCGAGGAAGTCGTCGACGTCGCCGAGTACTGGGGCGGCAGTGCCATGGCCTCCTGCTCCGAGGTCCGCTACGCGCAGCTCAAGCACTCCACCATGCGGACGGCCGAACCCGTCGTCGCCTCAGAGCTTCGGACAACCCTCGCGAAGTTCGCCGAGATCTACCGCATCGCGCTGGGCGACGGACATGCCGGGAAGCTGCGGTTCACGTTCGTCACGAACCGCTCGCTCAACGATAAGGTTCGGTGTTCGCTCACTGAGCTCGCCGCCGGCACGAGCACCTTCACCCACCCGACCCAGTCGAAGCTGTTGCGGGGCTATATGAGGTTCGGCGGAGACCGGAAGCACGAAATCGACTTCTGCCGCCGGCTTCACATGGATGACGCCGGGCCCGGAATCGTGCAAACGGAGGCTTTGCTCGATGTCGAGCTGCGCCAGCACCTCCCCAGCGGCACCGGCACCGAAATGGCCCAACTTGTGGACGCTGTCGCTCGCCGTGCGACGACCCTCGACGCACGGCCGCTTCGCCGTGCCGACGTGCTGCTCGCTCTGCGCGCGACCGAGTACGAGCTGTTCCCAGCGCCCAGCAGGATCGAACCGCCATCGCACGCCATCCGCACCGGCGATGTCGACCGCGTGGTCGACCAGCTTCGCCACGGCAGGGACAACAAGCTAATCCTGACCGCTGTCGGTGGCGTCGGGAAGTCCGTCTTGACGACAATGCTGGGTCCGGCCCTGCCCGAAGGTTCTGAACTGGTGGTCTACGACTGCTTCGCAGGCGGGGACTACCGCAAGATCACTTCTCAGCGTCACGACCATCGCACCGCACTCACTCAGATCTGCAACGAGCTCGCGACGCGGGGCCGGTGCCTACCGCTCGTTCCCACCGACGCCTCGGAGACGTCCTACATGCGGGCCTTCAAGCTCAGGATTGGCCGAGCGACGGAAGCCCTCGCCCGCGAGCAGCCAGGCGCTCTACTCACGATCGTCATCGACGCGGCCGACAACGCCGCCCTCGCGGCTGCGGATCACCAGCAACGCACCGTGGTCACCGACCTGCTCCGAGAGGACTGGCCGGTAAACGCGCGACTCGTGCAACTGTGTCGCCCCGAACGCCTCGACCTCCTCGACGTACCAACGACGGGAGTGACGAGGATGGCGCTGGACGGCTTCGGTCGGCCGGAGTCGTTGCTTCACCTCCGAACGCGGTTCCCCGAAGCGACCGAGCGCGACGGCGACGAACTGCACGCTCTGAGCGGCGGCAACCCCAGGGTCCAGGCGATGGCCCTGGACAAGGCAGATTCGGCCGCAGCGGCACTGAGCTCCATCCGCATCGCTCACACCGGCCCCGGGGAGGTGCTCGACAGCCTGCTCTCCGAGCAAATACGTGGTGTCGCCGACCAGGGCCACCTGCTGAAGCGGGAACTCGAACGGCTGGCTGAGGCGCTCGCCACACTGCACCCTGTCATCCCGCTCGAGGACCTCGCTGCCATAACGGAGGTTTCGGTCGACGCCATCCGCAGCTTCGCAGTCGCCCTCGGCCGCGGCCTGCACACCACCGAGTCGACCGTGCAGTTCCGGGACGAGCCCACCGAGACCTGGTTCCGTACGACGTATGCGCCAGCACCGGCTCGGCTGCGCGAGTTCGTCGCCGACCTCATGCCGCTGGCGGCGAGATCGTCGTACCTGGCGAGCAACCTGCCACAGCTCTTATTCGAGGCGGGCATGCTCGTCGAGCTCGTCGAGCTCGTACTGTCCGACTCCGGGCTCCCGGGCGACACAGGTGAGCACCAGGCACGAGAGATCGCCCGAGCCCGGGCGCGGTTCGCGCTGTGCGCAACGCTGCACCAGGGGCATAACGCGGAAGCGGCGCTGCTGGCGATCAAGATCGGAGCACTATCCTCCGGGCACTCGCGCAGGATGGCGACCTTCCGGAGCCATCCCGACCTTGCCGGTCGCTTCCTGGACCCCGAGATCATCGATGGCCTCTGCTCTGGCCGGGAGATGGCGACCGACTGGCCGGGTTCCAATCTCCACGTCGAAGCGGCCCTCCTCTCGCACGTCGAGCACTTGAAGGACTTGGCCCGCAACCGTCGGCGATCCAGCTTCGACAACTTCGTCGCCATCCTGGCGATGCCGGAGGACGAGGACCGGTCACTACGCCGTCACGTAACCCCTGACGCGGTCGCCGACCTCGCGTTGGCCGCGGTCAACACCGACGGACCCGAAGCGGGCGTCGAACTGCTCTGCCGCTGGCAACCGGACGGCTTCGTTCACGCTGCGACGCTGGTGCTGGCCGCCCGACTGGCCGATGCCAGGCGTGACGAGGACATCAACGGCCTAGTCATTGCCGCAGACGGGAGCCCGGCCGTTCAGATGGCCGTCGCCACCACGATGTTCGACCACAACGTCGTCCCGTCCGCCGACACCACCGCCGCGCTCGTCGCAGCAGTGAAAGCGCGGACGGAACCGTTTCGATGGGAGCGGACCCCAGTCGATCATGACCTTGACCTGCGCGAGATCGTGTGGACGCTAATACACGCGTTGCGCTGCGGTCAGCTGGGCGGACCGGACGCGCTGCGCCTCCTGAATATCCACCTTCCCAAGTACCTGCCCGACAGTGCCGGCGGTCGGCTACACGGACTATCACCCGTCAACCTCCTGCTGGCCCACGCGTTGCGGGCGCGGCTCAAAGGGACTCCCCTGACGGTGGATGCGATAGCGTCCGGCGCGCTGGTGGAGCTCATGGGCCGTGAGTACTCGAACGACCACAACGCTCGAGACTTCAGGACGAACATTCCCGGGCTATTGCCGTGGGTCGACTGCTGGGTGGACGCGCTCCTCGCCGAGGAACCTCAGCAAGTGATCGACGAGTTCACTGCCCTCGTCGACACGGATCTGAAGCCGGTCTCCGGCTACAACACGCCGTTCGTGCTGGTCAACGCGACTGCCGAGATCGCGGTCAGGATCCTTGCGCTCATCCCGTTGGTCGGTCCGGCAGCCCGGGTGGCTGCGTGGCACGAGGCCAACAACACGGCGTTGTCCCGGTCCGCTGTCGCAATCGCTCGCGTCGCCGCGCGGTCCCCGCAACTTGAGAATTTCTGCCTCGACGTGGTCACGCGGGCGGTGGACGCCGCGCAGCGGGATCGTACGGACGCGGATACCAGGATCGACTCGCTCATCGGTCTAGCGCGGGCCCTGCTCGCCGCCAACGGAACGGAAGCGAGAGCGATCTTCGATCTCGCCCTGGCCGAGGCGGATCGGGTCGGTGACGATCTTTATTCCCGCTGGTACGCGTTGACCAAGATTGCGAAGGCGCTGGCGACCGGCGAGGAGTCCGCGCGGGCGTACCGCCTTTTCCAGATCGGCGAGGAGCTCGATCGTAACGGGGAAATTGATATCCGAGCGCTGGGCAAGCGCCTGCTCGTCATGCATGAGTCGACCTACTTTACCGCGTTGTCGCGCGCCCGTGACCGGCGCACTCTCGATTTCTCGGCCATGGTGACGCCCGCCGCCGCCTCGGGGGATCAGCAGGTCGATCTCCTGGCCTTCGAGGCGTTTCGGCCGATGACGGCATGGCGGACCGCGGTTGCGGGACTGAACCCCGTCGATGAAGCACGTGCTACACGGGTCCTCGACGAGTTCACACGTTTTGAGCGAGGTCCCGGTGAGGTCCCGAGCGAGTACGACACAGGCCCTGTCTTGCCTCGGCGGTTCACGAGCGAGACAGAGATCGATCCCGAGGAACGGTTCGCGGCCAGCGACTTCACGACGAGTGAAGCGTGGGACGCAGCGCTGACCGTGATCGGCTGGCGCGACGAGGACAGGCGTGCACTGGTCCGGTTCGCAGTCAGCAAGCATCCGACGCGGCGATCGCTTGTCCTCGACGCCTTCAGCCGCGCTGTACGGGCGACCGAGTCCGACTTCACCCTAGTAGCACAGACTGCCGCGACCGTGCAGACGCAGACTCCGGCACTTCGACAGGCCCGAGACCGACTGGCCAGCGAGCTGACCCAGCGATTCGCGAGCAGTATCGGGACCCGGTACGACGACGATCGCCTCGTGCCATTCGCCGAAGCAACCGGCACCACGGTCGCCCAGTTGAGCAGTGCGGCCCTGCGCTGGCTCGGACGAACCGCCCACCGACTGACGTACCGTGACTACTTCCTCCTCGCCGCCAACCTGGCCACAACCCTGCCCCCGGATGAGGCCGGAGCCGTGTTCGATGCGTTGGCCGAGCTCTTCGAGGACCTCGCGCCGTCTGCCACCTCCTCGGATGGTTCCGGAGATGCGCTGCCCGTTCCGACCGGTGACCACGCCTCCGGCTTGGCAGGGGTGCTGTGGAGCGCCCTCGGCGACATGTCGATCGCTATGCGGTGGCGCGCCGCGCACGCCGTCCTGTTGCTGGTCCGCCTGGGATGCATCGCCGAACTTGACGCGCTCGTCCGGTTCGCCGACGGAACCTCGTCCGTCGCGCCGTTCCACGACGCCCGGTTCCCCTTCTACCTGTTGCATGCTCGGCTGTGGCTGTTGCTCGCTCTGTCGCGAGCCGCACTCGACCAAGACGCCATCCCGGTGGCCGCATTCGCGCCATGGTTGAAGACCGTGGTCCTGGGACCCCGGCACGCAGCCAACCAGTTCCTCGCGCAGCGCACCCTGCTCACCTTGGCCGACCGAGGGCTCGTATCGCTAGGGGAGTCAGAGCACGGTGCACTCAGCCGGCGCGTCGTCGCCGAGACGGTCGAGCTCGACCGCGCTGAGCAGCGGAGCCGGCCCGACCCGCTATCGCGCGACGTCGACGAAGAGGAGGCGAAGCGCTACCCCTTCTTCCTGGACTTCGAGCAGTACTGGTGCGACGGTGTCGCCGAGGCCTTCGGGAGCACCGAGAGCAACGTCGCCCGTCGTGCGCTCGAGGTGGCCGACGAGCTGGATGAGACCGGGGCGTTCGCCGGAGGGATGGATCCTCGGGCGGACGTGTACGCACCCCGCGGCTCATACCCTGACCGCGGTGACTGGCCCGACGAGGACAATCATGCGTTCTACCTTGCAGTTCATGCGTTGCTGACCGTCGGAGCCGAGCTTGCTGTCGACGTGCCCGCCTGCCACGAACCCGAGGACGCGGTGGATACGTACTCCGCATGGCTCGCTAAGTTCCTCCCGACACGACCCGATGGCAGATGGCTCGCCGACCGGCGCGACCCGCCCCCGTCGCCGGCGCCCGAGCGGACGCTGGCCGACTTCGAACCGAAGGAACACTGGCCGTGGAGTCTGAGCCTGCCTGACTTCGATGCTGCCGTCGGCGTCGGCGTCGGCGGCGAGTGGATCTGTGTGGACGCCTACACAACCGTCGCCCACGCCGAGCTGTCGCAGGACCTGCGCATCCGGACCGCGCTAGTCCCCCACCCGACGGCACGGTCGCTGCTGATCGCGTCGCAGACGTCGCCGCTCACCCCGGCAGGATTCCCGATCCCGACGACCGACGATCAGTTCGATCGGCCCGACCGGTATCCCTACGATCTCCTGCCCTGGCTGAACTGCGCGACAGCCCGTCACGGCATCGACGAGCGCGACGAGCGCGGGACGGGTGTCAGGTTCCCGCCTACCCGGCCGGGTGACGAACTTATCGCCCGGTTCGATCTGACCGCCGACGATGACCAGCGGACGTGGTTCCATCGTGGCGTTCCCGCCTGTCGGAGCACCGTGTGGCGCGACCTGACCGAGCATCGGGGCGTCCGCGAGACGGGTGTCGAGGGGGCCCGGTTCGAGGTCAGCCTCAAGTTCGTGACGACAGTGTTGCGCGAGCTGGACCGGACTCTGTTCCTCCAGGTTGAGCTGCGTCGCGACCGCCAACGTCCGTACCGCGGTCCCGGAAGGGAAGAGGATGATGACATCAGACGACTCGAATCTTCCGGCAAGACCTATCTCCTCGATCCGGCAGGACACTGGTCCGAGTACTGAGGCCGTACTCGACCTGGGCCGGATGCTCGCTGCGCAGACGGCGGAATACGACACCGTCGGGCAATGGATGTCTCACCATCTAGCGGAACTCGTCGTCGCTGCCGAGGACGATTCCACGACCGTCGAGCAACGGTTGGAGATCGTCGACACCATCCTGAAGATCTGGGCCCACCGCCGTACTCTCGAGGGACCGAGGCCCCTGGAGGACTTCTCGCGCGTCTTCGCTGCGCTCGACCGGCTCGGGGATGAAAGGCCCTGGAGATTCCTCCGCTTGTTCGCGGAGGGGTCGGAACCCCCGCCTCCGACGGCGTCCGGGCCTCGCCTTCTCGACACGGCGGCAGCTCTCGAAAAGCTCGCTCGCGAGACCGTCCTGCACCTGCTATGGCGTGCGGCGGAGGAAGCGACCAGTTCACACCAGGAGTGGCTCGACGTTGCAGCGAGGATCCAATCCGATGTGGAGGTCGAGGTAACGGACGTACTGCGTCGGCTCCACCGCAGTGTCGAGCGTCGGCGTCTCGTCGTGTCCGCGGCCGACGCGGATGACGATGCCGAGTCTCAAGCACCAGCTCGCGCTGATCAGCCAGCCTACGGAGAAGACCCCCCGTCGGAAGGCCTGTTCAGCGATGGAAGCTACGCGCAACTTCTCCGCGACATGGCCGGACTGCTCGGCACGATCGCTGACGGCCTCGATTTCACCATGACCGACGAATGAGGCTTCGGGCTCTGGTAGCTCCAACGTTCGCGAGCCGATAAATGAGGACGACAGCGGAAAGCCCGGTCCGGGGGCGCCGCGACCGCCCGGCGCTGGTCGCGCTGGAGTCGCGTTGTGTCGCTGCCTGTTCCATATCCGATTCAGAGCACATCAGGGCACAGATGCCGACAAGCAGTGGCGGGTTCAGGGCCTGCTGCCCAGTAGAGCCGCCAACCTCCCGCCGTCGTCGAGCGCCCAGACCCGGACCCGTGGGTCTATCTGGTCCAGCACGTACTCCAGACTGGCCAAGCGCTTGTGCAGCGGTTCACGGATCAGCGGCTCATGGTGAGCGATCTGGTTACGGAGAAGGTGGAGATCACTCACGGGGCGTTCCAACAGCGGCCGCGTGTTGCCGCGACGGGGTAGCTGCGGGAAGCGCCGCCGGATTGACGTGCTCCCTGGTCGCCTGACCGCGACCCTGACCGCGTGGTTACGCGATCGCCCGGTTCTGGCGGTGGACATTGGGCCGATGGTGATGGACCCACCGCATCCCCGTAGTAGGGCACTCGTGGGAAGGTGGTCATCCTGGAGACGAGTCCCGGCCCCGCACCGGGATCGGTGCGGGGCCGCACAGTACAAAGCCCCGGTCGCGTGACCTACGAGGGTCAGAGGCTTCCGGGGCTATTCGCTAACCATGATACACCGGGACACGGAAGGCTGCGAGTGGTGGATGTCGGCGACTGGATCGAGCAGTGGCTTTCCCAGCCCCGATTCGCCGTCTACCTCGTCGAGGCCGACGGTGACCGTGCCCGGGCCCTCGCGCTGTACGACTGGAACGCTCGCGCCGCTGCGGCGTTTCTCCACGACATCGGACACCTCGAGGTTGGGCTCCGGAACGCCTACGACCACGCGCTGTCCGCCCGTGACCGGCCCGGGGACTCGCACTGGGTGTACGAGCCGACCCGGTACTTCCCAGCGCGTATCCGGGGCGGCAAGGACGCGAACTGGTGGCCGCGGAACGAGATCGCGGTCGCGATCGACAAGGCTCGCAAGAGCGGTGGCGGCGCCCGCCCGGCGTCGGGCAAGGTGGTCGCCGAGCTGAACTTCGGGTTCTGGTCCGGGCTGACGACGGCAGCCCACGAAGGACCCGTCTGGAGACGCCGCCTGCACCGTGCGTTCCCCCGCGGCACTAGCCGGGCCGCTGTGCACGAACCGGTCGATCGCCTTCGCAGACTCCGGAACCGTGCGGCGCACAACGAGTCGATCCTCCGCATACAGCTGGCCGACCGGCACGCCGACCTGCTCGCCGTTGCCGACATGCTGTCGCCGAAGCTGCGCGGCCACATCGCCGACCGGTCCCCGTTCCCGGAGGTGCTCGCCGTCCGGCCCTGACCGGGCCGCAACTGCCCGACGATGTGCTCACCTCGGTCAGTGCCCTTCGCCAGCACGCCGACTCTTGCGTCGTCTGGCGCTCATACCAGTCTGTAAGCTTAAGCCGATAATGAAGATTATGACAGTAGGAGGCCGTGGCGACAGCGCCCGGTAGGTCGGCCCCACTCCGGGAACTGCGCCCCGACTAGCTTCCGGACGAGGTGGTGATCGACGTTCACTTCGTCCGTGTGCATTCTCGCCATAGATCGCCGTCCAATTAGTGTTGCCGGCCGACCGACGAGGCTGGATCGACGACCTCGCGAGCCGCGCAGACTCATCTCGACGCGGGGGTTGGGCATCAGCATCGGTGCCCCGCTGACGGTGATGGCGCTAGTGCGTGAACTGCTCGAACATCACCTCGTAGCCATCGGGGTCGAGTCCGTAGAAGATCCGAGCCCAGCCGACGTTCTCGGGCTCCAGCGTGATCGGGAGTCTCTCGGCGAGCCAGAGGCGGTGCATCGCTTCCAGGTCCGAGGTCGGGATCGCAAGCACGACTCCTGACCCGAGCGGTCCGCCTCGTGCTGCTTGTGCGCGTTTGTCGGAGTGGAAGCCGTGGGCGTGGAGATCGGTCAGTATCAGCCAGGTGTGGCCGAAGGTGAGGTATCGGAGGTTGGGCTGGTCCTGGTTCGGGATCTCACGACACCCGGCCGCGCGGTAGAGCTTCGCGGAGCGTTGTAGATCGCTAACCCGCAATCCGATCTTCAGCTGGTGGCTGCCCATCATGACGACGTCTCCTTGATCGGCTCGGCTATACGGCGGTGACCATGCCTGTAGAGACTGGCAGCTCGAGAACGGAGCACGCACGTAGCAGATAAGTCTCGTCCCAACAACAAGGAGTTGTTGCAAACCGCAGCGGTCGGGTCGGCTTCTTATTCCAGGGTTGCCGCGGCTCTGTCGCAAGAGGGATGCTGTAGGAGTACCACCATGGCTGCCGCTCGGTAGCGCTTCGATGTCGGAGCTGTTGACTAGCGTGCGCCGCATGAACGCACGCGAGGTGTTGGAGCGGACGCGCCGGGACTACGACAACGTCGCCGAGCTGTACGACGACATGGTGCGGCGGAGCGATGAAGTCACCGACATCCTGTCAGCAGCGATGATCAATACCTTCGCTGGTATTGTTCGCTCCGGTGGATCCGACGGCGCCGTGATCGACGCGGGGTGCGGCCCGGGACAGTGGACCGACCACCTGGACCGCAACGGCATCCGGACGTACGGCATCGATCTCTCACCGGCCATGATTGCGATCGCCCGCCGGTATCGCCCTGACCTGCGCTTCGAAGTCGGCTCCATCCTCCAACTCGAGGCACCGGATGAGTCGGTCCCCGGCATCCTGGCTCACTTCTCGCTCATCCACACCCCGCCTGAGATCCTTTCCGAAGTCCTGGCCGAGTTCGCCCGGGTGATCACACCGGGTGGCTGCCTGCTCATCGGGGTGCAGATCACCGACACTCCCGGGGCTGAGGGCTGGATCCCCTACGACCACAAGGCCTCCCCGGCGTTCCTGTGGAGCCTCGACGCGCTCACCGCACGACTGCGAGGACACGGCTTCACCGAGCTCGCCCGTATGCGCATCGCCGCCCCCGCCCCGGGTAAGCCCCCAGCCGGCTACCTCCTGGCACGCCACGACGACAACCTGCCCGAAGCGACGTGACCAGGATCGACCCGTTCTGAGCCGTCAGGTCGGGCCGGGTCAGTCGGCGTCGCGGACGAACAGTACGGCGTTGAGTTCGTCAAGCAGGTCGTCGTCGACCGGGAAGTAGCCGGGGTGGTTTGTCGCTCGTGCTGCGCGTCCGTGCGCAGGTCGCGCAGCGCATGCCCGGCGACGAGCTGGCGATCCGGCGGGCGCGCGGCGAGCAAAGCCTCCGCTGGCGGCGACCAGGGCGCGGAGCCCGTCGGCGGCGCGGCAGGACCAGCACGCGACGGCGACCGGGCACGGGGCGGTGCTCATGACGGCACGGTGTCGGGGCACAGCCGTGCGTTGGCGTGGTGCATCAGGGTGATCGTGTCGAAGTCGTCGAGGCCGCCCCACCTGGACCTGAGCTGGTCGATCAGCCGACGGAGCTGGTCGTGGTCGGCTCGACGCTGCCCGTCTTCGGCGTCGTTGGGACGGGCGTGGTCGGCTGCGGTGTAGTCGGGCGAGGCTCGGTCGTCGCCGGCGGCGGGATGGTCGGCTCGGGGCTGCCCTCATCGATCGGCCGCGGAACCGTCGGCGCGACGGGCGGCGGGCTGGTCGAGGGGGCGGGCGGGGTCACGGGCGGCGGGGGCGTGCTCGGCGGCACGGTCGGCGGGGGCGTCACCGGTGCCGGCGCGGTCCCTGTCTGGGTGCACAGGTACTGCTTGCTGCTGCCGAGCTGCGTGCAGGTCAGCACGATGCTGCCGGTGTTCGGCCGGGTGCCGGGCACGGTCGGCGGGGCGGGTAGGGCGATCGTCGGCATGGGCGGGATCGTGGGTCGCGGCGGCTGACTGGCCTGCGCTTCCTGGCAGGCGGTGAGGAGCGCGACGGCGGCGAGGACGCCGGCGATGCCGGCGGCCCGGCGGGCGCGGGCGGGGAGCTGGTGCATGACTTTGACGACGTGCGGCGGCCCGGCCGGTTCGCGACCGAACGGCGCAATCCGGGCGAACGGCGCGGCCGGCCGTCAGTAGCGCCGGCGACCAAGCGCCGCCACCGTCCACGGTGGTGTCGGGCACCAGGCGGGCATCGGCGGTCATGATGAGCTGCGTCTGGTCGGCCAGGGCGGCGGTGTACTCGGCGGGTGTCGTCGGCTGGTCCGGGTCGTCGGCGTGAGCCCGGTCGTCGGCCATCACGCGGAGCTCGGCGACGCAGGTTCGGCAGATCAGATCGTCGGGCGGCGCGGCGCGACGGAGGCGTCCGCCGGCCTGGCCGCCGCACACCGAGCATGTGAGGGCGGCGGCGAACGGCGCCGGCCCGTCGTCGGTCAGCTCGTCGAACAGCGGCAAGGTGTCGTCACCGCCACCGCCGATCAGCTCGTGGATCCTGTCGGTGCAGTTGTCGCAGGTCAGCGCCACCATGGCGCCCGGGCGTGCGCCGAGGGAGCCAGCGGCGGGGGCGAGGCAGAAGGCGCACTGGGCGACGGTGACCGGGTCGACGACGGTGCGGGGGCGGGCGGCCCCGGTGACGGCGGTCGCGGACTTGATCTCGACGCCGTCGGGCACGAACTCCTTCACCGACTGCAGCCCGGCGAGGCTGTTCGCCCCGACCAGGACGGTGGAGAACTCGTAGAGGTCGACGGCCTTGATGTGGCGGACACCGCCGCGGTTCTGCGCCCCGCCCTCGGGGACGCGGTAGCCGATGGAGAACGCCTGCTGCTCGCCGAACCCGCGGGCGACGGCGGCAGCCTCACGGCAGTCGCGGGTGTTCAGGAACTTCCCGCGGACCAGCAGCGCGCCGGCCTGCTGCGGCCATGGCTTCCCGTCGGGGGTGCGGGTGGGGAGGCGGCGGTCGCCGGGGCGCAGCTCGACGACCTCGTGGGCGCGGGCTATCGGCCGGGTCCAGTCATGGGCCATTACGCCTTCGGAGTACGGCGCGCGAGGCTCGCCCCGAAGGCGCCGACCTCGATGAGGTCTGACACGTCATCGACGACGTTCGTGACCGCCACGACCGCGGTGAACTCGCCGGTGCTGCTGTCGAGGTCGGTGAGTGCGCCGGTCGGGGCGGTCGTCTCGGGCCGGGCGGGGATCGCGGTCGTCATGCGGTCCAGGGTCGCGACCTGCGCCGGCGGCGGCACCGAGGCGCGCCGGCCGGTCCGGGTACGGGCAGAGTGGGGCCGACGATCCTGGGGAGGGGCGCTGTGTCGACCGGCTTCGTGTTCAACGTCCTGGGGCTGCTGCTGGTGTCGGTTCTCTCGCACTACATCGGACGTCGTGGGCGTGCCGGCACGCTGAAGATGGGCAGGACCCCGGGGATCAAGACTGAGGCCACCGTCGCGTCGGACGAGGCGTGGCGGGTCGGTCACCAGGCGGCTGCCCCGTGGATGCTCGCGGCAGCCGGCGCCGGCTACGTGCTGGTGGGTGTGTGCATCGCCTATCCGATCGCGGCGCCGTCGGCGGGGTGGCCGACCGGCATCGTGACGGCGGCTGTGGGGGCCGGCTCGATCCTGGTCGTTCTCGTCGTCGGAGTCCTCGGCATGGTCCGGGCGAACCGGGCGGCGCGCGCTGTCGGCTGAGGCGGCTACGCCCGGTCTGGTCCGGCGTGCTCGCGGTGCTCGCGGGCCAGGCGCAGCGCGGCGTCGCCGGTGATACGCAGGCGGACTCCGCCGCCGGCGCACCGCGGGCAGGCGGTCCAGCAGAGCGGCCCGGCGGGGCTAGCGGCGACCAGGGCGCGGAGGCCGTCGGTGGCGCGGCAGGACCAGCACGCGACGGCGACCGGGCACGGGGCGGTGCTCATGACGGCACGGTGTCGGGGCACAGCCGTGCGTTGGCGTGGTGCATCAGGGTGATCGTGTCGAAGTCGTCGAGGCCGCCCCATCGGGACTTGAGCTGGTCGATCTGCTGGGCCTCGTGCAGGCCGTCGGTGTTCATGTCGCAGACGGCGAGGCCGATCTGCAGGAGGGCGTCGTCGGTCCAGATCCCGCGCCCGTAGAGGTCGGTGCCGGCGTTCTGGGTGAAGGCGGCCACCTGCAGCGGGTCGGGGTTGTCGGCGCCGGCCGGCGCGACGAGCAGCATCGTCAGGACGGTGATGGTGGCGGTGACGACCGTGGCGAGCACGGCGGTGAGCAGGACCCACGGCCAGACGCGACGGGCGGGCGGCGCCCACTGCTGGAACTGGTGCTGCGGGTAGGGCGGCTGCGGGTTCATCGTCTGGGCTCAGCTCTGCTCGGTGTAGACGTGCTGGCGGTCGTCGGAGCCGTAGATGTCCAGGCTGGCGAACTGGCCCTGGGGGATGTTGAAGGTCTGGACGCCGCGGTAGGTCTTGCCGGGCTGGGTGCTGTAGCCCTCGGGCAGTTCCTCGCCACAGGAGGGGGCGATGATGCCGGCGTTGTCGTGGGTGATGCCGCCGGTGTCGGTCCACTGGGTGCGCATGAAGATGTGGTCCTGGCCGGGCACGTACAGGTCCGAGGTCTTCAGGGTGATGTCCATGCGCAGGTAGCCCTCGCACCAGTCGACGCCGTTGACGGTCCAGGTGGCGGTGTCCTGGCCGCCGTAGTTCAGGACGTTCGGCGCGCCGATCGCGATCGGGGACGGCGCGACCGGGGCGATCGCGGTCTCGGCGGCCGGGTCCGTGCCGGTGCCGGGCAGGGGCGCGAAGGCATTGCTGGTGTCGGTGCCGAGGACGTCGCAGTAGCCGCGGGTGATTTCCACAAAGCTGGCGTACTGGGGGGTGGCGTCGGACTCCGCGGTGTTGACGGTGTCCAGCGCCCCGGGGATGGAGCACATCATGCGGCCGGTGCCGATGATCTGCTGGTCGGAGGCGCCGGAGTTCTCCTGCTCGCTCATGGCGTCGCGGATCTCGCCGACGTAGCCATCGGTGGTGTGGGGGGTGGAGCAGGCGACGCCGGCTCCGGCGGCGAGGGTGACGCCGACGACAAGGCTGGCGAGGGTGCGGGTGAGGGTGTTCATGGCGCCTCCCGACGAGTTGACGAGGTGGTGTCGCCGAGCATGTCGATAGGCCAGATGCCGCGTTAACGGCAACTGAGTGGAGTCATCTGTTCTGAGTAGTTGGCGGGGTCTAGTTGGCCGGGATGCCCGGCGTGTGCTCGTGATCGAGCCCTGGTGGTTCCGAGCGACTCATCGACGGTTACGTGGCCGGTGATCTGAGCCGCGGCCCGGACAGAACCATCACCCGGGTCTCGCATTCCACCCTGGTCGACGGGAAGACCCGGATGGAGCTGCGGTTCGTCGTCGCTGACGAGAACGGCATCTCCGACTTCGCCGAGATCGAGATCCTCAGCCTGTGGCCGGAGCAGGCCTACCGCGACGCGTTGGCCGACGCCGGATGCTCGGTGCGCTACGTACCGGGCGGGCCGACCGGGCGCGGCCTGTTCGTAGGTGTGCGGAGCTGACGCCCTGGGAGCCCTCGGACAAGCCCGGGATGCTCGCGAGCACGGGCCCGCGGAGCCGTAGCGGTGCAGCGTGCTGGATGAGCGAGAGCCACGCGGAAGCAGACCGCTCCACGGTGTTGCGTCTCATCGGCCAAGTGCCGTCGACGTAGACCTGTGCGGGACTATCCGCTGAACTGGGCGGGCTGTGGCCGCGTCGTCGGCGCGGCCTTCTCCGGCGCGGACAGTGAGTTGCTCGAGTCGTGGTCGCGGTAGGCCTCGACGACCTCGGCAGGAATACGACCCCGTTCGGAGACGGCGTATCCGTTCTCTCGCGCCCACACACGCACCGCTTGGTTGTGGCGCCGAGCCTCGGTCGAGCCCGCCCCCGCGGCAGTCTCGCGACGGCGTACGCGCCGGCTGCCTCCTGCGGTTCGCGCGGCGGAAACGAACGGGGCGAGCTTGTCCCGGAGCGTCGCTGCGTTGGCCATATTGAGGTCGATCTCGAACTGCTTCCCGTCGAGGGCGAAAGCGATGGTCTCATCAGCGGCCGCGCCGTCGAGGTCATCGATCAGCTGTACCGTTTCAACTCGCGCCACTGTGTCACCCTCTACCGTATTGATACTTGCCGCCAAGGGTAGTGCATGCTCTACGGGAGACATGCCTTCCCCCGGATTAGCGATACTGCGGGCCAGCGTTGTCGTGATGGCCCGGGCGGTGGCGCTTCCCGGATGATAGGCGAGGTAGGTGGCCAGGATCCGCAGGGCGGTAAGTGCCTCGTTCTCCCGCTCGACCCACTCGCTCCGGCGGGCGCCGCATGCGTTGCGGAACGCTAATTGAAGCTCACGGGACAGGGCGGTTCCTGCCACGATGACGGGGTCTGACATCACGGTCCTCTCGCACAGCACCGGGGATAAGGCTCAGTGTGCGGCAGGGGGCCGACAATTCTGTACGCACCAAGTCAGGCGCGGTGGACAAACTGACAGGAACGCGTTGTCAACTCGGCATAAGTGGCACGGCCCCTCGAGAGTCGGACCGAGGTCGAGGCGGAGGCGCTGCTCAGCTGTCGGTGGATGCCGGCCGTGACTGGGGTGGCTGACGGAGTGGCCTGATGAGGCGGGCGAGCATGGTGTGCAGGGCGGTGGTGTCACCGGCCAGCGAGAGCGCAGACGCGCGGTTGTTCTCGGCGGGGTCCATCGCGGTCCAGCGCAGCTCGTAGCCGGCGTCGTGGGCGAGCTGGGCCAGGAACGCCCGCTGGGTGCGCCCGTTGCCCTCCCGGAACGGGTGCAGGGCGTTGATGTCGCCCAGCAGCTCGGCCAGGCCGGTGACGAAGCCGTCGAGGTCACGCCCGCGCAGCACCTGCTCGGAGTGGAGGCGGTCAAAGATGTCGGCGGCGAAGGTCTCGAGGTGCTGAGGGAGGCAGAACAGCTGTCCCTTGCCGATGGACACGGTGCGCAGCTGACCGGCCCAGTCGTAGAGGTCGCTGAAGATGTGGTGGTGGAAGTCCTGCAGGTGGTCCAGGTCGTAACGTCCGGGCAGCGGCGCCTGGCGCAGCTCGATCAGGCGTAGCGCGGTGAGCTCGGCCTCGGCCTGGGCGAGTTCTCCCGGATCGGTGATCCCCAGCCGGTTCCGCAGAACGCCGGTGGCGAGGTCGAGGTAGGGGTCCGGGCCGGTCAACGGCGGTAGCGGGCCAGGACACGCTCACGAGCCTCGCCGGTGCTCAACGAGCCGGCAGCGACACCGTCGAGCAACGCCAGACCCTCCGCGCTCGGCTCCAGGCCCTCGGCGCGGACCGAGGCGAGTGCCTCGTCGACATCGGCGCGGCGCTGCGCGGCCCCAATGAGCTGTTCGTAGCGCGCCACCGACATCACCACCGCCTCGGGCTTGCGATGAGCACCGACGAACACCGGCTCGGCCTCGGGCTCCTGCACCCGCTTCAACGTCGCCGCCAACGCCGTACGGAACTCACGAAATGACAACACCTCGGGCACCCACACACCGCCCAGCGTACCCGGACGCGTACACACTCGAGTACGCGACGCGGACTTGTTGAGGCCAGTGCAAGGCACACCTGCTTCGTCGCGGTCGCAGAAACATCCGCGTCACGACGTGGTGGACGCGATCCGGCGCGGCCGCACCGTCGGGGTCCCGCGCACTGTGCCCTACGCCGATCTGGACTCCGGCCGTGTAAGCGCATCGATCAGCAGGTCGGCAGATCAAGCATCAGAGAAGCCACCGACAGGTAGAACGGTGCGGGCACCGGCGGGCGACGCAGCCGGGCGACCCGCCCGAGCATCAGGCGGGGCCACCGCGGGGCGTCCCGGACGCCCGTCAGCAGCACCGTGACGCAATCGGGGGCGGCAGGATCGAACGCGAGCCCCGGTCCGTAGGTTCCGCGGGCCATCCAGACGGGAGTACCCGGCGCGTCGGTGTCGAGGAACCGCCTCGGTCGCGACCAGTCCGCGCGCTCGGCGCTGGGACGCGCCGCCGTGCTCCACCAGAGGCCCTGCGGCGGGAAACCGCCCGTGTCGTGCAGGTCGGACCCTCGTGCCAGCAGCATCACCCACCCGTCGCCGCGCGGCGCGATCGCGATGTCGAAGAAGCCCTCGTCCGGCCCGGCGAACACACGCGGCGGTGTCCAACCGGTCAGGCCGTCCTCGCTCTCGACGCATTGAAGCTCGTAGTCGGGGTGCTCGCCGGGACCGATCTCGTGCGGGTTGGCCTGGTACCACATCCGGTAGCGACCCCCGGAATGAACGACGCGCGGTTCGAGCACGCTCCACCTCGGGGCGCTGCCCTCCAGCACCGGCGCTCCGCGCCGCTGCCACTGGCCGTCGACGTGCTCCAACACGCCGATCGCGTACCTGCTCCCGGGCCCGTAGAGCTTGGCGTTCGCCCGGCCCGAGTAATAGATCCGAGCGCCGTTGCCCGCAGCCGGCGGGACGTAGCTCGGGGTGTGCATGCCGGCAGCGTCCCAACTGCCCTTCGGCGGGTCGGCGGCCAGCGGTCGGGCCCGGCCCCGAGGGTCGCGGTCGAGCCGCCATGGACCGCCGGGGCCGGTCGCCTCGTCGACCAGGTGCGCGCGGAACAGGCGGTTGCGGAACGTGGTGGTGAAGCCGCCGACGAACAGGGTCCACCGGTCCTCGACGAGGTGGACGTTCGGGTCACCGACACCGAGAAGCCCTCGCGGCATCGGACCGTCAAGCATGTCCCACAGCACAATCGGCGTGGGGCTGCCCTGGGAGCGCCACAGGTCGGGCTGGTCGGCGTTCATGGGTGCGACCTCCTGGCTGGAGACGCGCGATAGCGCGCTGACTCCCCTGCGGATCAGGTAGGTCGGTCTCCAGAAGCTACCGCGGTGTCCGGTTCGGCAGCAACCGGCTCACACGATGCCTACGTTCCACGCCAGCCTGGACGACGCCGTCGATGGGACGTCGCGGCCGGCGGCCTGATCGCGACCGAGGCCGGCGCTGTGCGCACACTCCTGCGCACGGGACCACCACCGCGGGCGCGGGGACGACTCCGTCTGCGCCTGCTGCGCCGCCTGCAGGGCGGGACCACCACCGCGGGCGCGGGGACGACCTCACCCGGCGACCGCCGAGCTCGACCTGGAGGGACCACCCCCGCGGGCGCGGGGACGACTGGTCGGTCGGGTTCGACAGGTCCAGGGTGACGGGACCACCCCCGCGGGCGCGGGGACGACGGCGGCGACCACATCGCCCGCTACGTCGCGCGGGGGCCACCCCCGCGGGCGCAGGGACGACCACCACGATCGAGCCGAGCGGGGTGCGCATGACGGGACCACCCCCGCGGGCGCGGGGACGACTCCGCGTGGGGGCCACCGATCCTGTCGATCGTGGGACCACCCCCGCGGGCGCGGGGATGACGCGATGGCCTCGACCAGGCGCGGACGGACCTCGGGACCACCCCCGCGGGCGCGGGGACGACGGCACCACCACGACGTGGCCCTGGTAGACCCCGGGACCACCCCCCGCGGGCGCGGGGACGACAACGCCGCGGCGCCGGCCCGGCAGACGTTCGTGGGACCACCCCCGCGGGCGCGGGGACGACC
>NZ_JAHLEK010000023.1:0-1094868 GCF_020131375.1 Pseudonocardia sp. ICBG1034 | reverse complement strand
CCCGGCTCGCCGGGCGGACGCACCCCCCGGATCGGGGACTACGCGGCGACCCCGGGCGCCGGGCGCGGCTCCGGGACGGAGGGGCCGGGCACCGGCGAGCCGACGGTGTCGCGGGACGGCGTCGCCCGCGGGGACACGGTGCACGTCGACGTCGTCGACGCCGCCGGGAACATGATCTCGGTGACGCCGTCGGGGGGCTGGCTGCAGTCGTCGCCGACGATCCCGGCGCTGGGCTTCTGCCTCGGCACCCGCGGCCAGATGTTCTGGCTGGAGGAGGGGCTCGCGAGCACGCTGGCGCCCGGGCGGATGCCGCGCACGACGCTGTCGCCGTCGCTGGCGCTGCGCGACGGCGAGCCCGCACTCGCGTTCGGGACGCCGGGTGGGGACCAGCAGGACCAGTGGCAGCTCGCCTTCCTGCTCGCGCTGATGCACGGTGGTCTGGACCTGCAGGCCGCGATCGACGCGCCGACCTGGCACTCGACGGCGTTCCCCGCGTCCTTCGCGCCGCGCGGCTGGGAGCCGCACGGGCTCGTCGTCGAGTCCCGGCTCGGGGCCGGCACCCTCGCCGGGCTGACCCGCCGCGGGCACGTCGTGGACGACGCGGGCGCCTGGGCGCTGGGCCGGATGTGCGCGGTCGGGACCGGCGCCGCCGTCCCCGGGGGCGGCGGGCCCGGGACGCTGCACGCCGCGGTCGACCCCCGGTCCGGGGTGGGCGCGGCGATCGCGCTGTAGACGGCGGAACGCCCCGCCCCTCCCGTGACGGGAGGAACGGGGCGTTCCACGTGGAACACGGACGGGTGGGTCAGCGGTGCGCCTCGCCCCGCAGACCCTGCTCGCCCTCCCGGACGTGCCGGCCGTTCTGGAGCCCGTTGCCGTTGCTCGACGCGGACCCGTTGCCGTTCGTGGACGCCTGTCCGTCGAGCGGGAGCGGGAACTCCACGTCGGAGTGGGTCACCCGGCCCGGCTCCAGCGCGACCACCGTCGCGACCGGGGCGTAGCCGCTGGTCGCGAGGGTGTAGCTGCCCGCGGGCAGGCCCTCGAACGCGAAGGCCCCGTCCGGGCCGGACAGCCGCGACCCGACGACGGCGCCCTCGGCGTCGATCAGCGTGGCCAGTGCGTGCGCCACCGGGTGCCCGTCGGGGGCCGCGGTGACCCGGCCGGTGAGCCGGGAGCGCTGCGGCAGCCGCAGGTCCTGGACCGCCGTGCCGGAGCCGGGCACCTCGACGCCGACCGCCACCGGGTCGACGCCCTCGCCGGCGGCGGTGAGCGTGTAGCGCCCGGCCGGGACGCCGTCGAGCGCCCAGCGGCCGCCCTCACCGGACCGGCCGGCCGCGGCGACGTCGCCGCCGTGGTCGATCAGCGAGACGGTGATCCCGGGCAGCGGGGTGCCCGCGGCGTCGAGCACGGTGCCGCGGATGCCGCTGCTGACCGACAGCCGCACGTCGTGGCGGACCGGCTCGGTGCCGACCGAGACCGTGGCGGCGTGCGGCGGCAGCGCCGCCGAGGCCGCCACCACCAGGAAGCGTCCGGGCTGGTCGACGGCGATGCGGTAGTGGCCGTCGTCGTCGGTCGTGGTGCGACCGACCTGGTCGCCGGACAGCCGGGTGACGGTGACGACCGCCCCGGTGACCGGCGTGCCGGTGCCGCCCTGGACCCGTCCGGTGACGGCCGGGCCGTCGCCGCCCGCGGAGTGCAGGTGGTCCAGGCCCGCGGCCGCGGCGGCGTCACCGACGGTGCCGTTGTGCGGACGCGGCCGGGGCGCCGGGTGCGGCGGCTCCTGCCGGGCGACGACGGGAAGCGGCGTGGTGGGCGGCGCGATGTCCGCTCCGCGCCCACCGCCGTCGACCCGCCCGGCCGGGGCGGGTGCCGGCGCGACCGTCCCGAGCGCCTCGGTCGGGACCGACGCGGCGGCGGCCCCCTGGCCCGCGGCCTCGGCCCGGGCGGCCTGCGCACCGGACATGGTGCGCAGCGGCAGCTCCT
The DNA here is from genome assembly GCF_020131375.1 of Pseudonocardia sp. ICBG1034. NCBI lineage: Bacteria > Bacillati > Actinomycetota > Actinomycetes > Pseudonocardiales > Pseudonocardiaceae > Pseudonocardia > Pseudonocardia sp. ICBG1034. The sequence goes on along the minus strand of NZ_JAHLEK010000023.1, from coordinate 1,092,888 downwards.
TGACGAACAGCACCAGGACGAAGGCCACCGCGATCACGCAGGCCGCGATGAGGAACGCCAGCGTCATCGCGCTGGTGAAGCCCTCCTGGAACGGTGCGGCCAGCCGCGGGTCGATCCGCTGCAGGAACGAGGAGTCGGCCAGCACCGAGGTGGACAGGCCGCCGGCCTGACCGGACTGCAGCGCCCCGACGACCTGCGCGTTGGCCGGGTCGGCCGCGACGGCGGGGTCGGTCAGCGCGGCCCGGAAGGAGCTCGTGCCGAGCGCGGTGCGGATGGCGTCGGCGATCTTGTCGCCGGCGGTGGAGAACACCACCGACAGGAAGATCGCGGTGCCCAGCGTGCCGCCCATCTGCCGGAAGAACGTCACCGAGGAGGTGGTGACACCCATGTCGCGGGCGGGCATCGCGTTCTGCACGGCGAGCACGAGGGTCTGCATGCACAGACCCAGGCCGAGGCCCAGCAGGGCCATGGTCAGGTCGAGCTGCCAGATCGGGATCGACGGCGTGACGGTCTGCCACAGCAGCACCATCGCGATCGTGATGAACGCGGTGCCGATCACCGGGAAGATCTTGTAGCGGCCGGTGCGCGAGGTCAGCTGGCCGGAGAGGATCGATGCGACCATGATCCCGCCGACCAGCGGCAGCATCATGAAGCCGGCCTCGATGGGCGTCGCGCCGTGCACGATCTGCAGGAACTGCGGCAGCAGCGCGATGCCGCCGAACATCGCCATACCGATGAGCAGGTTGAGCACCGCGGACAGCGAGAAGATGCCGGTGCGGAACAGCCGCAGCGGCAGCAGCGCGGCGTCGCCGTAGGCACGCTCGGCCAGCAGGAACAGCAGCAGGCCGACACCACCGATGACGTAGCAGACGATCGACGAGGTGGAACCCCAGCCCCACTCGCGGCCCTGCTCGGCCACGATCAGCAGCGGCACCAGGCACAGCGCCAGCGCCAGCGCGCCGGGCCAGTCGATCCGTGCGGGCCGCGGGACGTGCGGGATGTTCAGCACCCGCTGGACGACGACCAGCGCGACGAGCCCGATGGGCACGTTGACCAGGAAGATCCAGCGCCACCCGTCGATGCCGGCGATGCTGTCCACACCGGACAGCAGGCCGCCGATGACCGGGCCGATCACGCTCGAGGTGCCGAACACGGCCAGGAAGAAGCCCTGGTAGCGGGCACGCTCACGCGGCGGGACGATGTCGCCGAGGATCGTCAGCGCCAGCGACATCAGGCCGCCGGCGCCGAGGCCCTGCAGGGCGCGGAACGCGGCCAGGGAGTACATCGACCAGGCCAGGGTGCAGGCCACGGACCCGATCAGGAAGATCGTGATCGCGGTCATGAACAGCGGCTTGCGACCGAAGATGTCGGAGAGCTTGCCGTACAGCGGCGTGGTGATGGTGCTGGTGATGAGGAAGGCCGTCGTCGCCCACGCCTGCAGGTTGAGGCCCGACAGGTCGTCGGCGATGGTGCGGATCGCGGTCGAGACGACCGTCTGGTCCAGGGCGGCCAGGAACATGCCCAGCATCAGTCCACCCAGGACGGTCAGGATCTGCCGGTGCGTCAGCTCGCCGTCGCCGGAGGTGGCGGCGGGGCGCTGCGCACTGGCGGCAGCGGTGGACATTCTCAGGACTCCTGTGCTTCGAAGGTCTGATAGTCGTCGAGGAAGCGGCCGAGCAGGCCGGTGAGGGCCTGCCGGTCGTCGGGGCTCCACGCGGCCAGCACGGTGGCGATGACGTGCGCGCGACGGCGTCGCTCGGTCTCGATCACGCGGACGCCCTCGTCCGTCGCGGCGAGGAGGGAGGCGCGCCCGTCGCCGGGGTCGGCGCGCCGCTCGACGAGACCCGCCTTGACCAGGCCGGACACCTGCCGGCTGATCGTGGAGGGGTCGGAGTGGAAGGTGGCGGCGACCTCGCCGGCCCGTTGCGGGCCGCCGAAGTGGAGATGGGCCAGCACGTGGTACGCGGCCATGTCGACGATCATCTCGGGGCGGTGCCGTTCACCGGACCGCTTCACCTGGCGGACCAGCAGGAACAGCTCCCGGACGATCGAGTCGGCGAGCTCCAGGTCGGCGTCGGCGGGCTCGGCGGTGGCAGCCTGTGCGGTGCTCATCGCGGACCCCCTCTCGGTAGTGCATGTATCACGCAACTAGTTGACTCGCGCAAGCATGCGCCGATGCATTGCGCAATGCAAAGCGATTGGCCGTGAGCTGCGCCACCTGATTACGGTGCGGGTCGTGAGCACTCCACGGCGGATCCGGCTGCGTCGCACGAAGGGGTGGCGCAAACCCGACGGCGCGGTGCTCGTCACCCGGCCCGGACCGTGGGGCAACCCCTTCGACGTGCGCGAGATGGGGCGGGCACCGGCCATCGCCGCGCACCGCCGCTGGCTGCTCGACGAGCGCCCCGACCTGGTCGAACGGGCCCGGACCGAGCTCGCGGGCAAGGACCTGTGCTGCTGGTGCGCCGAGGACGTGCCCTGCCACGCGGACACGCTGATCGAGGTCGCGAACCGGTGAGCGGCCCCGATGGGGTCGACCCGGACGAGATCGACACCGATGTGTTCGACCCGCGCGTGTTCGCCCGCGGGGTGCCGCACGATGCGCTGCGGCTGCTGCGCGACGCCGCGCCCGTCTCCTGGCAGGACGAGCACGCCGTCGGCCCGTGGCCGGCCGGACCCGGATTCTGGGCCGTCACCCGCTACGACGACGTCCGGCACGTCCTGCGCAGCCCGGCCGACTACTCGTCGTCGCTCGGGGCGACGCAGATCCGCGACCCGGACCCGGCCGACCTGCCGTTCCTGCGCCGGATGGTGCTCAACATGGACCCGCCGGAGCAGGTCCGGCTGCGGACGCTGGTCACCGGGGCGTTCACGCGTCGCCGGCTGGAGGGGTTCGCCGCCGCGGTGCAGCGCCGCGCCGACGCGCTCCTGGACGCCGTACGCGACGACGGCGGCTGCGAGCTCGTCGGGCGGGTCACCGACGAGTTCCCGTTGCAGAACCTGTCCGACCTGCTCGGCGTGCCGGTCGAGGACCGCCCGATGCTGCTGCACTGGACGAACCGGGTGATCGGCTACCAGGACCCGGACCACGCGGCCGAGGGTCCACCGGTGAACCCGCGCTCCCCGGCCGCGCTGGCCGACATGTTCGGCTACGCCGACGCCCTCGCCGAGCGCAAGCGCGCCGAGCCCGGCGACGACGTCATGACCGCACTGGTGCACGCCGAGGTCGACGGCCGCGCACTCACCGGCCCCGAGCTGCACATGTTCTTCTTCCTGCTGGTCATCGCGGGCAACGACACGGTGCGCAGCGCGCTGCCGGGCGGGGTGCTCGCGCTCGTCGGGCACCCCGACGCCTACGCCCGCCTGCGCGCGGAACCGGGGCTGCTGCCGTCGGCGATCGAGGAGATCCTGCGGTGGCACCCGCCGGTGCTGACGTTCCGCCGGACCGCCACCCGCGACCACGTCCTGAACGGCGCGGAGATCGCGGCGGGGGACAAGGTCGTCGTCTACCACTGCTCGGCGCACCGCGACGAGCGCCGCTTCGCCGACCCGGACACCTTCGACATCACCCGCTCCCCGAACGAGCACCTGGCGTTCGGGCAGGGGCCGCACCTGTGCCTGGGCGCGCACTTCGCCCGGATGCAGATGCGGGCCTTCCTCACCGCGTTCCTGCGCCTGCCGCCGGCCCGGCTCGACGGGGAGGTGCGCCGCCTGACCTCCAACTTCATCAACGGGACGACCCGGCTGCCGCTCGCGTGGTGATCGGCCACTAGCGTGCGGTGCGATCACGCATCGCGCCCGGAGGGACACCGCCCGTGCCGCTCGCCCGTCACCTTCTCGGACCGGCCCTGCTGGTCGCGACCGCCGCCCTGCTCGCGGGGTGTGCCCAGCCGGGGCAGCTCGGCCACGAGAGCGAAGTCGTTCCGTCGTCCGCCGCCCCCGCGCCGACCACGGAGCCCGCGCTCCCCGGCGTCCCGGACGTGCCGGTCACCCAGGCGGGCTCCGACGCCCGGGGGCGCCTCGACCGCCCGGTCGACATCTCCACGCCCGGCCCCGCCGAGCTGCTCGTGCGCACCGAGGTGCTGCAGCCGGGCCAGGCGAGCGGCTGGGTCCGCCACCCCGGCACGGTGATCTCGGTCGTGCGGTCCGGCACGGTGACGGTGCAGCGTGCCGACTCCTGCGAGCCGCGCCCGTTCGGCCCGGGGGAGGCGTTCTTCCTGGAGGACGGCAGGCCCAACGAGCTGCGCAACGACGGCCCGGACCCGGTCGTGCTGACCCGCTCGGAGCTGCTGGCCCCCGGTGCCCCGGAACGCGAGCCCGCCGAGCCCGCCTGCTGACCCACCGCAGCGCCCTCCTCGGCCCGGCTCTCGTGTCCGTCCGAGCGGGCCGTTCGCACGAAAGGTTCGTACGAGCGGCCCGTACGTGGGAGACGGGGGATCGCGACGCGGCGGCGGGCGCGTGAGGTCTCGGATCTGTCGGTGGCCTGTGGGAACATCGTGGGCGGTACCGGGGCAGGGGAGCGGACACCTTGACGACGAAGACGGTCATCGCGGCGGACTACCGTGAATGGCAGGTGAGCCGGCGGATCGAGTGGACCACGCCGGCGGTCGGTGACGAGTTCGAGCACGACGTCGACGCGGGTAACGGCGCGGTCGTGCTGATCCTCGGCACGCTGGTGTTCTTCTGGCTGGTCCTCGTCGTCTGGGTGCCCGGCGGGGTGGTCTTCCCCTGGTTCTACTGGCTCGTCGTCATCGTCGGACTGGGTTTCTTCCCGTTCCGCTGGCTGCTGCGCAGGCCGTTCACGATCACCGCGAAGACCCAGGGCGGCTACGACCTGCCCCCGGAGAAGTGGACGGGCATGGTGCGCGGGCTCGCCACCGCACGCGAGGAGACCAAGGTGGTCGTGCGCAGCCTCAAGAACCGGTCGACGCCCGGCCACGCGGACAGCCCGCTGCAGCCGATCAACTAGGAGTCGCGGTGCCCGAACTGCCCGAGGTGGAGGCCCTGGCCCACCACCTGCGTGAGCACGCCGTGTACCGCCCGGTGGCCCGGGTGGACCTGGCCTCGATGAGCGCACTGAAGACGTTCGACCCACCGGTGTCGGCGCTGGTGGGCCGGGTGGTGACCGGGGCGTCGCGGTTCGGGAAGTTCCTGTCGGTCGACTTCGACGACCGCCCCGACAGCGGCCCGCTGCACCTGGTCACGCACCTGTCCCGGGCCGGCTGGCTGCGCTGGCACACCACCGCGGGCGTCACCCCGCCCAAGCCGGGCCGCGGCCCGTTGCAGCTGCGGGTGCACCTCGACCAGGTCGGCGGGCCGGGCTTCGACCTCACCGAGCAGGGCACCCAGAAGCGGCTCGCCGTGTACCTGGTGGACGACCCGGCGCAGGTCCCGGGCATCGCGAAGCTGGGTCCGGACGCGCTGGAGCTGGGCCGGGCCGGTCTCGACGAGCTGCTCGACGGCGACAACCGCAGGCTCAAGACGCTGCTGGCCGACCAGTCCACGCTCGCCGGCATCGGCAACGCCTACTCCGACGAGATCCTGCACACGGCGCGCCTGTCGCCCTACGCCACGGCGTCCCGGCTCGACGCCGCAGCCCGGGACACCCTGTTCGAGTCGCTGCACGCCGTGCTGTCCGACGCGGTGGCCCGCTCGGTCGGCCAGGGCGCCGCGGAGCTCAAGGGGGAGAAGCGCTCCGGGCTGCGGGTGCACGCCCGCACCGGGCTGCCCTGCCCGGTCTGCGGCGACACCGTGCGCGAGGTGTCGTTCGCGGAGAGATCGTTCCAGTACTGTCCGACCTGCCAGACCGGGGGGAAACCGCTCGCCGACCGCCGCCTGTCCCGGTTGGTGCGCTAGTGGCGGGCGCGGGAACGGGGGTGCTCGCAGTCGTGGACGGATCCACCACGCTCACCCCGTCCATGGCGCTGCTGCTCGTGGTGGCTGTCGTCGTCGGCGTGGTCGCGGTGTTCTTCTTCCTGTGGCAGCGCAACCGGCGCAACACGATGGTCTCGCCGCTGGCCAAGGCCACGTTCTCCGCGCTGCACACGGTCGCGCTGGCCGCGCCGGTGCTGCGCGAGGGGCTGTCGTCGCGCTCGGCGTCGCAGGCGCTGCCGTACCTGCGCCAGCTGCTGGAGACCACGGCGATGGCGATGACCGACTCCCGCGGGACGGTCCTGGGCTGGGACGGCACCGCCGACCAGCACCAGCAGGACGTGCAGACGCTCGCCGACACGGTCGTCCGGACCGGCCGGATGGAGCTGATGAGCCACACCTCCATCAAGTGCAACCAGCCCGGCTGCGAGGTGCGGGGGATCGTCGTCGTCCCGCTGGAGAGCGACGGGAACATCATCGGCACGCTCGCCGCGCTGACCCCGTCGACGGCGGGCCCGCCGGTGCTGCGGGCCACCGGCGAGGTCGCGCGCTACGTCTCCAGCCAGCTGGAGCTCGCCGAGCTCGACGACTCCCGGGCCCGGCTCAACCGCGCCGAGGTCCGCGCCCTGCGTGCCCAGATCTCCCCGCACTTCGTCTACAACGCACTGACCACGATCGCCTCGTTCATCCGCACCGACCCGGCGCGGGCCCGTGAGCTGCTGATCGAGTTCGCCGACTTCACCCGGTACTCGTTCCGCTCGGCCGGTGAGTACACGACGCTGCTCGACGAGCTGAACAACATCGAGCGCTACGTCCGGCTGGAGAAGGCCCGCTTCGGGAACCGGCTCAACATCAAGCTCCAGATCGACCAGGAGGTGCAGAACGTCGTCCTGCCCTTCCTCGCGCTGCAGCCGCTGGTGGAGAACGCGGTCCGGCACGGGTTGTCCGGCAAGCCCAACGGCGGCACCGTCACCATCCGGGCGGAGAACGCCGGGTCGGAGTGCGTGATCGTCGTCGAGGACGACGGCGTCGGCATGGACCCGGCCCGGCTCAACGAGGACCTCGACGACGCCCACCTCTCCGGCGCGCACGTCGGCCTCGGCAACGTCGACGACCGCATGCGCTCGGCCTTCGGCGACAACTTCGGCCTCGTCGTCGACACCAACATCGGCGCCGGGATGAAGATCACGCTGCGGGTGCCGAAGTTCCGGGCGGGCATCCGGGCCTGACCGGCGGGCATCCGTGGGACCCTCTGGCCATCTGATGGGCCGTACGGGTGAACCAGGTGGTCGCGAGCTGTGCCGATCCGGTCACACCACGTCACCCTGTGCTCGCGCGTACGGTGGGACGGCATGGACGTCCTGCGTATTCCCGCGGCGGTGACCTCCCGTCTGCCCGGCAGGCTGGGTGAGTCGGTCGGCCCTCCGGTGGTGTCGGTCGTGCGGATGCAGGGCGTCATCAGCGCTCAGGCCGCGTCGGTACCGCGGCAGGTGCTGAACATCTCGTCGATGGAGAAGGTGCTGGAACGGGCGTTCGCGCCCGAGCGGCTCGCCGCTGTCGCACTGGTGATCAACTCCCCGGGCGGCTCGCCGACCCAGTCCCAGCTGATCGGGGACCGCGTCCGCTCGCTGGCGGCGGAGAAGGACGTGCCGGTGCTCGCGTTCTGCGAGGACGTCGCCGCGTCCGGCGGCTACTGGCTGGCCTGCGCCGCCGACGAGATCTACTCCTGCTCCACCTCGATCGTCGGCTCGATCGGCGTGATCAGCGCCGGGTTCGGGCTCGACGGCCTGATCGAGCGATGGGGTGTCTCCCGGCGGCTGCACACCGCGGGCGGGTCGAAGTCGCGGCTGGACCCGTTCCTGCCCGAGCGGTCCGAGGACGTCGCCTGGCTCACCGGCCTGCAGGAACAGCTGCACGACCGGTTCACCGGATGGGTGCGCGAGCGGCGTGGCGACCGGCTCGCGACCGACACCGAGCTGTTCGACGGCGAGGTGTGGCTGGGCGAGCGGGCCCGCGAGCTGGGCCTGGTGGACGGCATCGGCAGCGCCCACGACGTCCTGACCGAACGTTTCCCCGATGCCGAGCAGCGCCCGGTGGAGCAGCGCAGGCCGCTGCTCGCCCGTCTCGGCGCCGGCGGGTCCGCGGCCCAGGCCGGCCTCTCCGGCGGCATCGCCGGGGCCGGGCACGAGCTGCTCTCCGCCCTCGAGACGAGGGCGGCGTGGGCCCGTTACGGGCTGTGACACCGGTGACCGTGCGCACCACGGCCGCGCTGCACCCCGTGTCCGGACGGTCACCGATCCGGTTCGTGCCCTGGCATCACGCGCGTCGGCACGTCACCATGGTCGCGGCGCCGGGCGATCATCGAGCGGATGGGCTTCCCGGCGCAGGCCCGGAAGCAGGATGAGGAGATCGTGGACAGCAACGACACCACTCGCGGACTGGTCGTTCTCGCGGTGGACGACGAGCAGCCCGCGCTCGAGGAGATGGCCTACCTGCTCGACGAGGACCCGCGCGTCGCGACGGTCCTCAAGGCCGGCGAGTCCACCGAGGCCCTGCGCATCCTGAACGGCCGCCGGGCCGGGGCGGCCGCGGGAGCCGGCGCGGGGGGCGGCGCGGACGTCGCCGAGCAGACCGACATCGACGCCGTGTTCCTCGACATCCGCATGCCCGGTCTCGACGGCCTGGAGCTGGCCCGGGTGCTGCAAAACATGGCCGTGCAGCCGGCGATCGTCTTCGTCACCGCGCACGACGACCGCGCGGTCGACGCCTACGACGTCGGTGCCATCGACTACCTCCTCAAGCCGCTGCGCACCGAGCGCCTCTCCGCCGCGCTCGACCGGATCCTGTCGACCCGTCGCAGCGGGCCGGTCGAGACCGTGCGTGAGGAGACCGGCGGCGACGACGAGGTCATCCCCGTCGAGCTGGCCGGCACCACCAAGCTGGTACCGCGGTCCGCCGTGCGCTACGTCGAGGCGCAGGGCGACTACGCCCGGCTGCACACAACCGAGGGCAGCCACCTCGTCCGGATCCCGCTGTCGGTGCTCGAGGACCGCTGGCGCGACGCCGGTTTCGTGCGCATCCACCGCTCGTTCCTGGTGGCGCTGCCGCTGGTCACCGAGCTGCGGCTGGCCGGGTCCGGCTACGTCGTGCGCATCGGATCCGGCCCGGAGACCGCGGAGCTGCCGGTCAGCCGTCGGCACACCCGTGAACTGAAGGACCGCCTCGTCCGCGCGACCAAGCAGGCGTGGAGCCAGAGGTGAGCAGGTCCACCGGCGGCGTCTCGCCGTCGGTGCGTCCGCAGTCCGACCGGGCCGCGGACGATCTCGACGGGTCCGACCGGCCCGGCACCGAGCCCGACGCGACGGCCGCCGGGGCCCGGGCGGACCAGGGCTCCGCCGCGCCCGAGGAGCGTCCGGACCCCGCACGGTCGCGCCCGTACCCCGACGGCGCCGTCGCCGGTCTCGACGCCTGGAACCCGGCGCTCGAGCACCGCAACCGCCGCGTCGCCCTCGCGCCGGAGCCGTCCGGGAACGCCATCCCGGCGCAGCCGCGTGGCTCGTTCGCGTCCGGTCCGCACCCGCGGCCGGCCGGTGGCTACGGCGCGCCCGGCACCGGGGGAGCGCCCGCCGCCGCGTCGCCGCACGGCCCGGTGCCGGGGCCCGGTGCGCCCGACGACCGTGGGCGGCCCACGCCGGCCCGGCCGGAGGCCGGTGGCACCCCGTCCGACCGTCCGGCTCCGGGGCCCCCCTCCGGCCGGCCCGGCTCGGCCCGGCCGGTCGGCGGTGCGTCCGGCCCCGAGCAGTCCGGCGCCGAGCGGCCCGGGTCCGGCCGCGCCGGTGGCGGCTCCGTGCCGGGCACCGACCCCCGGCCCGCCCCCCACCCGGAACCGACCCCCCGCCCGGAGCAGGCCCCCGGTACGGGACCGACCGTCGGCACGGGACCGACCGCCGGACCGGGGCCCGAGGCGGCCGGTGCGCGCACCGGTGGTGCTGCTCCGGCCGCGCCTGCACCCGCCGTCGGCCCGGCGTCCGGCGGCCCGACGCCCGACAGCGCCGCGCCCGGTGACACCGCCCCTGCCCCCGGCACCCGGGCGCCCGGCACCCGGGGTCCGGGCAGCCAGGGGCCCGGCGCCCAGGGGCCGGGCGACCCGGGCTCCGGCGACCGGGACGCGACCGCGGCGACCGGGGGCCGCGCGGCCCGCCGGGCCCGCCGCGCGGTCGAGGCACCCGCCGACGACAGCGGCGCAGGCTGGCTCCAGGCCGAGATCGCCCGTCGCGTCGCGGACCGGGCCGGGGGGGCCGGCCGGCACGCCCGCGTCGACCCGGCCGGGACGCGGCCGCGGAACGGCGGGCAGCCCGACCACCACGACGCTCCCGCCCTCGATCCCGACCAGGCCGACCCGCCCCGCGGTGCGGCCGCCCGTGGCGTCGCGAACCCGGCCGGTACCGCTGCGGCGGCCGCGCCGTCGCCCACCGCCCCCGCGCCGGCCGCCCCCCGCCGGGAGGACGACACCCGGCACGACGGCGCCCCGCGCGACGGCGTCCGCACCTCCGACGTCCGCGACCCGGATGCCCGCGACTCCGACGACCCCGACGCGCCTGCGAGCTACGCCCGGCCGGTCCACCCCACCCGCTCCCGGCCGGCCCGGACCCGCGCGAACCTCGTGCCGGACCCCTACGCCCCGGAGGGTGTGCGCCCCGGCGACGGCTGGCCGTCCGCCCCGGGCGTGACCCCGGCACCGGACGTCACCGACAGCGGGAAGCAGTGGCCCCCCTCGAGCGGCGGCTCCGGCCTGCCCCAGCGCGTCCCGGGCGCGACGTCGTGGTCGAACACCTGGTCCCCCGACCGCAGCGCGCTCCTGGCGGGCACCACCGACACGACCGGCGCCCCCGGGACCGCGGGCGCGACCGGCCCGGCAGGCGCCGCGGACAGCGCGGCCGGCACCGACACGGCCCGCGGCCCGGACACGGCCGACACCCACGGCACGGCCGGCACCGGGATCCCGCCCCGGGCCGGGACCGCGGACACGACCGTCGTCGCACCGGCCGACCGGCCACGTCCCGAGGAGTCCCCCGAGACCCGTCCGGTCCCCACCCGCTGGTCCGCGGCGGGACGGCGCGGCCCCGCCGCACCGGTGCCGTACCGCCCCACGGACCCCGACGACCGCCTCGGCGTCGACGCCGCCGACCGTGCCGACGACGAGCTGGACGACGACCTCCCCGACGAGGACGAGCTCGACGAGGAGCTCGACGAGCTGCGCGGCGGCCCCCTCGAACGCACCGAGGTCATCTGGCGCGCCCCCGAGGTCGACGTCGTCGCCCCGGCTCCCGAGCCCTCGGTCGAGCCCGCGCCGGAGCCGTTCGCCCCGGCCGCCGCGGCGCCCTACACCGGGGCCCGCCCGCGCCCGTTCTCCGCCGAGCCGACCGACCCGCCCGCGGCCGTCGACGAGCTCGACGACGCCGACGGCGAGGGGCCCGGCGCCGGGCGCGTCCGCGTCGTGCTCTCCGAACGCCGCTCGACCGCGCAGTCCTCGCGCGGGCTGTCCGACGTGCAGGACCCCGGCGCCGTCGGCACCCTGCTGCGCAACTCGCTGGTCCGCACCCAGCTGCTGCTCGCGCTGCGGGTGAGCGTCGTCGCGCTGATCGGGCTGGGCGTGCTGCCCGCGCTGTTCATCGCGGCCCCGGTGATCGGTCAGGTCGAGGTGCTCGGCATCCGGCTGCCCTGGCTGCTGCTCGGCGTGCTCGTCTACCCGTTCCTGCTCGGCCTGGGCTGGTGGTACGTGAGCTCCGCGGAGGCGGCGGAACAGGACTTCGCCGACGACGTGGCCGATCGATGAGCCTGACCGCGATCCTGTCGCTGGTCGCGATCGTCCTGGTGGCGGTCGCGTCCGCCGTGATCGGCTCGGTCGCCCACCGGACCCGGCTGACCTCGGACTTCCTCGTCGCGTCCCGGTCGGTGCCGTCACGGCTCAACGCCGGCGCGATCTCCGGCGAGTACCTGTCCGCGGCGTCGTTCCTCGGCATCGCGGGGCTGATCCTCGTCCAGGGCGTCGACGCGCTCTGGTACGCCGTCGGCTACACCGCCGGCTACCTGTTCCTGCTGCTGTTCGTCGCCGCGCCGCTGCGCCGGTCGGGCGCCTACACCGTCCCCGACTTCGCCGACGCCCGGCTCGCCTCGCCGATGCTGCGCAAGGTGTGCGCGGCCGTCGTCATCGTCATCTGCTGGCTGTACCTGCTGCCGCAGCTGCAGGGCGCCGGGCTGACCGTCGGCATCGTCACCGGTCTGCCCGACTGGATCGGCTCCGGAGCGGCCGGGGTGATCGTGGTCGCCACCGTCGCGCTCGGCGGGATGCGGTCGGTGACGTTCGTGCAGGCGTTCCAGTACTGGTTCAAGCTGACCGCGCTCGCCGTGCCCGCCGTGATCGGCCTGGCCGTGTGGCTCGGCGACGGCCACACCTTCGCCCGCGACGAGCCGCCGGAGTTCCGCGAGCCCACGACCGTCTCGGTCGCCACGCCGGTGACGCTGGAGGCGCGGCTGGCCGTCGACGTCGTCGCCCGCGGCACCGTCGACGGGCAGGCCGTCGACGGCCCGCTGCGCTGGGTCGCCGGGTCCACCCACGAGGTCACCGCCGGGACCGAGCTGCGCTTCGCGGCGGGCGATCCGGTGCCGGTCACCCGCGGCGCCCCCACCGACGACGAGAGCTGGCTGCGCCCGTTCACCGGCTCCGAGCAGCACCAGCTGCTCGCGACCTACTCGCTGATCCTCGCCACGTTCCTCGGGACGATGGGCCTGCCGCACGTGCTCGGCCGCTTCTACACCAACTCCGACGGCCGGGCGGCCCGGCGCAGCGCCGTCCTCGTCCTGGCGATGCTGGGCGGCTTCTACGTGCTGGTGACCCTGCTCGGCGTGCTGTCGCGGGTCTACACCCCGCAGCTGCTGGTCACCGGCCGCACCGACGCCGCGGTGCTGCTGCTCCCGACCGCGATCCTGGGCAGCGGGCTGCTCGGTGCGCTGGTGGGCGGCCTCGTCGCGGCGGGGGCGTGGGCCGCGTTCCTGTCGACGGCGTCGGGCCTGCTGGTCAGCCTGGCCAGCGTCGTGTCCACCGACGTGCTGCCCCGCCACGGCCGGATGACCCGGCGCTTCCCGCTGGCGACGGTGCTCGCCGGGGTGCCGCCGACCGTCGTCGCGCTCGTGCCGACCGGCCTGAACTTCGCCGAGGCCGTCGCGCTCGTGTTCGCCGTCGCCGCGTCCACGTTCTGCCCGCTGCTGGTGCTGGGCATCTGGTGGCGCGGGCTGACCGACGTCGGCGCGATCGCCGGGGTCGTCGTCGGCGGGGTGGTGTCGGCCGGGGCGGTCGTCGCCGCGCTGGCCGGCGCCGACGTCTCCGGGCTCGGCCCGTCGGCCGGCTGGATCGGGGTCCTGCTGTACCGGCCGGCGATCGTCAGCGTGCCGCTGGCGTTCGCGACGATGGCGCTGGTCTCCAGGTTCACCCGCGCGCGCCGCCCCGCCGACGCCGGCCAGGTGCTGCTGCGCCTGCACGCACCCGAACGACTGGGTCTCATGCGGGACCGATTGGACGACAGAGCCTGACGGGTCTCCCCCGAACGGATCTACACAGCGTCACCGTTCGGACGGGTCGGTTCGTCCGGACCGGGGTTCTTCGTCGGTAACGGCACGCAACGACGTTCCCCGATGCGATACCCGGTCGTTGTTCCGGGTGAAGTGTGTCCCCCGGGGGCGCGCCGCGGTCCCCCGGCCACGACGCGGCCCGGCTCCCCGCAGCACGACCCGAAAGGAACCGGCGCCATGAGCAGCCCCGCAGAGCGCTCGGCCGGCACGATCTACCAGCAGGTCCAGGCGAGTCCCGAGTTCCGGGCGTACCGCAGCCGTCTCCGGCGCTACGTGTTCCCGATGACCGCGATCTTCCTCGCCTGGTACCTCGCGTACGTCGGTCTCGCCAGCTACGCCCCCGAGTTCATGTCCATCCGGGTCGTCGGGACGATCACGGTCGGGCTGCTCGTCGGCCTCGGCCAGTTCGTCTCCACCTTCCTGATCACGACCCTGTACGTCCGGTTCGCCGAGCGTGAGATCGACGGCCCGACCGCCGAGCTGCGTGCCCGGGTCGAGCAGGCGGAGGTGCGCGCATGACCACGTCGGTGCTGGCCCAGGCCGAGTCGGTCGGCTCGGTCACCGCGAACCTCGGGTTCTTCCTGCTGTTCGTGATCGTGACCCTGATGATCGTGCTGCGGGTCAGCCGCACGAACGCCACGCGCGCCGACTACTACACCGGCGGCCACGCGTTCACCGGCCCGCAGAACGGCACCGCGATCGCCGGGGACTTCCTGTCCGCGGCCTCGTTCCTCGGCATCGCCGGGGCCATCGCGCTCTACGGCTACGACGGCTTCCTCTACTCCATCGGCTTCCTCGTCGGCTGGCTGATGGCGCTCCTGCTCGTCGCGGAGCTGCTGCGCAACACCGGCCGCTTCACGATGGGCGACGTCCTGGCGTTCCGGATGCGCCAGCGCCCGGTCCGCGCGGCCGCGGCGACCTCGACGCTGGTCGTCTCGCTCTTCTACCTGATCGCGCAGATGGCCGGGGCCGGCGGGCTGATCTCGCTGCTGCTGCAGATCCCGAAGACCGACACGCTGTCGCAGGCACTGGTGATCGTCGTCGTCGGCGGCCTGATGGTCGTCTACGTGCTGTTCGGCGGCATGAAGGGCACCACCTGGGTGCAGATCATCAAGGCCGGTCTGCTGCTCACCGGTGCCGCCGTGCTCACCACCTGGGTGCTCGGCCGTTACGGGTTCAACCTGTCCGCGGTGCTGGAGCAGGCCACCCGGAACTCCGAGCGCGGCGAGGCGATCCTCAACCCGGGCCTGCAGTACACGAACAAGATCGACTTCATCTCGCTGGGGCTCGCGCTGGTGCTCGGCACGGCGGGTCTGCCGCACATCCTGATGCGCTTCTACACCGTGCCCTCGGCCAAGGAGGCCCGGCGATCGGTGGTCTGGGCGATCTGGCTGATCGGCATCTTCTACCTGTTCACGCTGGTGCTCGGCTACGGCGCGACGGCGCTGCTGCCGCCGGGGACGATCACCCGCGCCAACCAGAACGACGCCGCGCCGCTGCTGGCCTACGCCCTCGGCGGCGAGATCATGCTCGGCCTCATCTCGGCGGTGGCGTTCGCGACGATCCTCGCGGTCGTCGCCGGTCTGACGATCACCGCGTCGGCCTCGTTCGCCCACGACGTCTACGCCAACGTGCTCCGCCGCGGCAACGCGACGCCGGAGGCCGAGGTGAAGGTCGCCCGGACGACCGCGCTGGTCATCGGCCTGGTCGCGATCGGCGGCGGGATCGTCGCCAACGGCCAGAACGTCGCCTTCCTGGTGGCGCTGGCGTTCGCCGTCGCCGCGTCGGCGAACCTGCCGACCATCCTGTTCTCGCTGTTCTGGAAGCGGTTCAACACGGCCGGTGCGCTGTGCAGCATCTACGGCGGCGTGATCGTCTGCGTGGGTCTCATCGTGATCTCCCCGGCCGTGTCCGGGTCCCCGACCTCGATGGTGCCGAACGCGGACTTCGCGTTCTTCCCGCTGTCCAACCCCGGTCTGGTGTCGATCCCGGTGTCCTTCGCCCTCGGGATCATCGGCACCTTCCTCGGTGGCCGCGAACGGTTCAACGCCGCCCGCTACGCCGAGATGGAGGTCCGCTCGCTCACCGGTGCCGGTGCGGTGCGCGCGACCACCGCGCCGAAGGAGGCGCCGAAGCCGACCGCCGTGCCCGCCGAGGACCTCATCGGGATCCCCCGGCGCGAGGCCGAGGGATCCGGCCGGCACCGCTCGCAGCCGCGTCCGCAGCCCCGGCCGAACCCGGGGCAGCAGCGGCCGCAGACCAGCCGCCAGGCCGGCGAGCTGTTCGGCAACACCGGGCTGACCGGCACCCAGCCCGCGGTCGGGGCCGACGGGCGTCCGGACCGGTTCGGGACCGGGCGCAGGCCCGGGCCGCAGGGCACCGGCGGGTACCGTCCCGCGCAGGCCACCGGCGGCTACCGGGCCGTCCAGCCGCCGCTGGACCCGAACGAGGTGACGATCCCGCACGGGTCGCTCTACCGCGACGACGGCCGCTGACCCGCGCCGCTCACGGCGGGTTGACGGGGCGGCGTGGCAGGATGGCGCCATGTCCGACCCGGTTCCCGCCGTGAGCGTGTCCGATCTCCCCGCCGACGCCCCGATGCTGGACGTCCGCGAGCTCGACGAGTGGACCGCAGGGCACGCCCCGCACGCCCGTCACCTGCCGATGTCCGAGCTGGCCGGCCGGATGGGCGAGGTCCCCACCGACGACCCGCTCTACGTCGTCTGCCGCTCCGGTGGCCGGTCGGCCCGGGTCGTCGCCTACCTGGCCCAGCAGGGCTTTCCGGCGGTGAACGTCGAGGGCGGCATGCAGGACTGGGCCGCCCAGGGCCGCACGGTCGTGACCGACGACGGCAGCGCCCCCCGGATCGCCTGACCCGTGTCCGCGCCGGCGTCCCGACGGCCGGGCCCGCCGTGCCCGCGCTGCGGCCGGACGGCGCCCCCCGGCGGGGGTGCGTTCTGTCCGTGGTGCGGCCGGTACCTGGCCGCCCTGGACTGGGTGGCGACGACGCCCGGTGGGCCGGCCGCCGAGCCCACGGCCGCCCGGCGGGACCGCTACGCCGGCCCGCCCCGCTACCGCGCCGTCCCGCGCTGGGGTCTCCCGGTGGGGCCCTGGCGGATCGCGCCGGTCCCCGGTGAGGGTCCGCTCCGGCCGGTCGACCGGGCCCGCGCGCTGGCCGCGCAGCTCGTGCCCGTGCTGTGGGTGGTCGTCGTCGTGTCGGGGGTCGCCGCCGTCGCCGAGGTGTGGCGGTACGTGCTCCTGCTGTTCAGCCGGTCCGACGCGTTGTCCCCGGAGGCCGTCGGGGTCTCCGACGCGCTGGTGTGGTTCGGCGGCTGGTCCTCGGTGGTGGCGACGATCGCCGCCGGGGTGTTGATGATCTCGTGGAGCCTGTGGACCTACCGGGCCGCCGCGGACCGCGCGGGTACGCGCGCCTGGCGAAGCCGCCGATGGGTCGTCGCGGGCTGGGTGGTGCCCGGCTGGAACCTGGTCGCGCCCGGTTCGCTGCTGGCCGAGACCGAGCACGCCGCGCTGGACCTGCCGCCGGAACGGCGGCCGTCGCCGTCGCGGGAGCTGCTGGTCTGGTGGGCGCTGTGGGCGGCGTGCGTGGTCCTCGGCGCGGTCGTCCTGGTCTGGCGGTTCCGCACCGGCACCCAGGCGCTGGCCGACGGGGTCGTCCTGCACGCCTGGGCCGACGTGCTCGCCGCGGTCACGGCGTGGCGCACGATCCGGGTCGTCCGCCTGCTCACCGCTCTGCTGGCGACGCGGCCGCAGGGTCCCCGGCAGCTGCTGGTGTCGGCGACGGCGAGTACGGCCGGCGCGGCCCCGGCGGGAGCGGCGGCCCCGCAGGCAGCGCCGACGGCGGCACCGGTCCCGACCACGGCGGCGGACCCGGCGGGCTGAACCCGGGCGGAGCCGGCACCCGGGGGGCGTCCGGCCGCACCACCGGTGCCAGTGCCGGTGCGGGTGTCGGGGGAACCGGCGGCGGCGCGGGAGCGACGGGCGTGGCCGCCCAGCCCGCCGAGCCGGGGCGGACCGCCGTCGACGGACCCGCGGTCAGCGCGGCGTCGGAGACCTCCTCCAGCAGCTTGCGGACCCGCCGCACGGCCCGGTCGGGGCCGCGCACGACCACCGACAGGGCCAGCCGCCCGCCGTGCGGGTCGGCGACGGTGCGCAGCACGTGCCGGTCCGGTCCCGCCTCCAGGACGAGCCCGAGCCGCCCGCCCGCGTTCGGGGCGAGGGCCAGCGCGATCCGGACGAGCTCGGCGTGCGCCGCACCGCGGACCTCGTCGCGGTGGTCGTGGGCCGCGGGGACGCCCCGGCCCGTCCGTCCGACGGCGGTGTCGGGCCCGCAGACGTCGAGGACCATCCCGCTGTCCACGTCGAGCAGGGCCGCCGAGCGGATCCGCGGGTCGAAGAACAGCGGCCCCAGTACGGCGGCCAGCCCGTCGGTGCGTACGGCGACGGCGTGCCGGTGACGTCCCATCGGTCGTGTGGGTCGCGGGGGCCTCAGCGCTGCTGGGCGGGGAAGAACGCCTGGCCCTGCTGCTGCGGCGCACCGGCCTGCGGCGAGGTCATGGCGAACTGCTGCTCGATGACGCGCAGGTCGCGGCGGGCCATCGCCAGGTTGGCCTGGGCGCGGTTGAGCACGAGGTAGAAGAACAGCTGCTCGTCGGTGCCGCGGATGATCCGGATCAGGTGGTACTGGGTGTCGAGGGTGATCAGGATGTCCTCGATGTTCTCGCGCAGCCCGAGCTTCTGCATGACCTCGAGCTTGGTCCGGACGACCTCGGAGTTCCCGGGCGCGGCGACGTCGAGGTCGAACTCGGGGCTGCCCCCGCGCGACCCCAGGGTCATGCCGCTGTCGAAGTCGACGATCGCGACCGCGAACGCGCCCTTGATGTTGGCGGCCATGTCCAGGGAACGATCGATGTTGTTCATCTCAGGAGCCTTCCGCGCGGCAGTCGCCGCGACGATCTCGGGGAGCCCGCGCCGCGATCCCTTTCCGTATTCCGTGGAAAATGATCTCAGTGCTTTCCGGCGCCGGGGCGGACAACGATAACGCGCAATTCCGGAGCGTCAACATCCTGTCGTGGACGACGGATCGAGGCGGCGCAGCGCGTCGAGGATCCGGGCCATGGTGCCCAGGTCGTCGGCCCACCGGCCGCCCTCGGGGACGGCACCGGCGTGCGCGTCGTCACCGTCGGCCGCGGCGGGGGGCTCCGCCGGCTCGGACGGCTCGGCGGGGCCGGGCGCGCGCCGGGGGAGCGGGACGGCCGGTCCCGGGGTGCGCTCGGCGTCCGGCACCGGCGACGGCCTCGGTACCGCGATCGTCGCCGGTGCGGTGTCCGCGGGCCCGGGCGGCGACGACACCACGGGCGCAGCCGGGCGGGCCCGCATCACCGGACGTGCCGGGGCCTCGGCCGGGTCGACAGTAGGCGCTGTGACCTGGGGATCCGTCCGTGCCGGGGCTGTTGCGGGTGGGCGCAGTGCCCGCCGGAGGAGCGCGACCGGGCTGCCGGACCGGTCGAGGTGGGCGTAGGCGAGCAGCGGGGCCGCGCCGTCGCGGGGCAGCGCCCGCAGGAGGTGGTGGTCGCCCTCCCGGGTGGTGATCACCGCGTCCTCGAACACCGGTCCCTCGGCGACGACCTGCGCGGCGCCCCAGCCGAGCACCTCGGCGAGGCCGGGCACGGCACGCCCGCCGGCGTCCGCGACGAGCTCGCCGGTGACGGGGTCGGCGACGCAGGTGTACCCCGTCCCCGGCACGCCGAGAACGGTCCGCAGCAGTTCCGACCACGATTCCATCGTCGTCGATTCCACCACGTCGCCCGATGATCGTCGACGTCGGTTCCGGTCGCTCCTGACGCCCCTTTTCCGTCGCTGATTGCGCGGCGCCGTCGACAATTCGCCGACGGCTCCCGGGAATGGACCGTTCGGCTCTCGGATCATTGCGGCATTCGGTTCATCGGGCGGTGTGGGCGGCCAGCCGCAGCTCCGCCCAGCCGCGCATGACGAACCGTGGCCGCCGGACCGGCAGGCCGTCGACGACGGCGTCGGGCAGGCGTTCCAGCAGTGCGCGCAGCACCTCGGCGATCTCCAGCCGGGCCAGCGGGGCGCCCAGGCAGTAGTGCACCCCGGCCCCGAAGCCCAGGTGGGGGTTGGGGGAGCGGCCGACGTCGAGGCGGTCGGCGTCGTCGCCGAAGACGGACGGGTCGCGCCCGGCCGCGCCGAGCAGCGTCGCGATCCGGGTGCCCGCCGGGACCGGGTGGCCGGCCACCGTGGTGTCGACGACGGCGGTCCGCTCGAACAGCTGCAGCGGGGCGTCGAAGCGGATCATCTCCTCGACGGCCGTTCCGACCAGTCCGGGATCGTCGAGCAGCCGCTGCCACTGGTCCGGGTGCCGTAGCAGGGCGTGCACGCCGTTCCCGACGACGTTCACCGTCGCCTCGTGCCCGGCCATCAGGAGCAGCACCGCGGTGCCGACGAGCTCGTCCTCGTCGAGCCGGACGGACGGCGACCCGGAGTCCCGGACGGCGAGCAGGTCGGTGATCAGGTCCGGTCCCGCGCCGGTGCCCCCGGCGGGGGCGGCGTGGCCGGACCGGCGCTCGTCGACCAGCTCCCGCAGCAGCGCCGTGAAGTCGGCCGACGCCCGCTCGGCCGCGCGACGGCCGTCGTCGCCGGGGTCGGGCTCGTACATCCGCACGATCGCGTCGGACCAGTCCCGCAGTGGCGCCCGGCGGTCCTCCGGCACGCCGAGCAGGTCGGCGATCACGGCGACCGGCAGCGGTGCGGCGACGAGCTCCACCAGGTCGGCGGGGACGCCGTCGCGGATGCGGGCCACCAGGTCGTCCACCAGGGCCCCGGCCCGCGCCCGCACCAGCGGGGCCAGCCGCTCGGTGTGGCCACGGGCGAACGCCGAGGCCACCAGGCGTCGCAGCCGGGTGTGCGGCTCACCCTCACGCTCCAGCAGCGAGTTGCGGTGCAGCAGGTTGAACGCGGCCAGCTCGGCCGCGGGCTCGGCGTCGGACCAGATGCGGCCCAGGCCGCGGTCGCGCAGCACGGCCGAGCAGGCCGCGTGCGTCACCGCGACCGGGACGCCCAGGCCGGGGTGGTGGTGGACCGGCCCGGCGGCGCGCAGGGCCGCGTAGGCGGGGTAGGGGTCGGCGAGGAAACCGGGGTCGGCCGGATCGAAGACATGCACGACCCGCTACCTTGCCCGGCGATGGGTAAGAAGACGCGCAACCGTGCCAGCACCGCCGACGCGGGGGACAACCCGCGCCGGCCGTGCCCCTGCGGCTCCGGCAAGCGGTACAAGGCCTGCCACGGCGCCGGTGACGACGTGATCGTCATCCGGCCGTTCGAGGGCCTCGCGGCGGAGCCCGACCTCGTCGCCATGCGGGAGTTCCTCCCCTCGGCGACGGCGGCCCTCCCGGTCCGCTCCGGTGGTCCGGTCACGCTGGCCTCGGTGCTGCCGGGCGCGTCCGCCGCGATCGTGCGCGACAACGGCGAGGTCCTGCTCGGTATGCAGGTCCAGACCCGCTCCGGGGACCTCTCGGCCGACCTGGCCGGGGCGCTCGCCTGGGCGCGCTCGGCCGAGCCGGGGTCGTCGCTGCCGGTCGTCGGCGCCGGGCGGCACACCGGCGAGCGGCTGCAGGACGTACTGGAGCCCGGTACGCCGCTGGAGCCGACGGTGCACGCCGACTTCGCGTGGTGGCTGCCGTCGGAGAGCCCGGACCCCGAGGCCCAGGCGATGCTGGAGCGCGCCAACTCGGTGATCATGCCGACCGAGGCGGTCACCGCCGACGGCGTGCGCGGCGCGTACTGGGTCGACACCGGGTCCAAGGCGCACGTGCGCTGGGTGCGGACCGAGGACGAGACGACGCTGATGGCGGCGCTGGCGCGGCTGTCCGGTCAGGGCGGCCTGGAGCTGGGCGAGGGTTCCCGCTACGCCGGGTCGTTCCGGGCGCACGGGCTGCTCGTGCCGGTCTGGGACGTCGACCGGGAGATGCACTCCTCGGAGTGGGCGGGTCCCGCCGCGGAGTTCGCGAAGCGGCTCGACGAGGCGGTGGCCGGGTTGGACGCCACGCCGCTGACCGAGTCCGAGCACCGGGCGCGCGACGTGCTCGCGGGCAAGCAGATCACCCTGCGCTAGACGGCCGCCGGCCCCGGCGCTCCTGCGAGGAGCGCCGGGACCCGGGCCGGACCGACGAGGGGGTCCTACAGGGCGCCGCCCGCGGCGGCCGGGGCGGTCGCGTCGGCGGCGTCGCCGCGCGCGAGCTCGCGGGCCACGAAGTCCTCGACGTGGAACAGGTCGTCGCCGGCGCGGCGGACGATGGTGAGCAGCGTCGTCATCGAGGCGACCTCCTCCACCTGCTCCTTCAGGAACCACTGCAGGAACTGCTCGCCGAGGTAGTCGTCCTCGTCGCGGGCGGTGCGGGCCAGCGTGGTGATCTGCTCGGTGACCTGCTTCTCCTGGGTCAGCGCGAGCTGCACGAGCTCCTCGACCGAGGCGAAGTCGTTCTGCACCTCGCCGACCGAGGGGATGGTCGCCGTGAGGTCGTTGTCCAGCTGGTACCGGACCATCATCATCGCGTGGTTGCGCTCCTCGACGGCCTGCGCGTAGAAGTGCGCCGCCAGCTGCGGGAGGTCGGCGTCGTCGAGCCAGACGGCGATCGCGAGGTACTGCTGGGCGGCGGTGAACTCGCTCCGGACCTGGTCGCGGAGCAGGGCGTGGAACTTCGACTCGTCGGTCATGTCATCCAGGTTAGCGACTGGAGGCTTTTCCTGGAACGGCTCCAGAAAGGGTGTCCGTCTCAGTTGGACAGGGTCACCTCTCCGCTGGTGAGGGCCGCTTTCCCGAGTCAGAACGGAAGCACGCCACCGAGCAGTGCGTACCCCACGAACGCCACGACGTCGATCAGCAGATGGGCGCCGACGAGCGGCCACAGCCGGTTCGTCCGCTGCCAGTAGCGCGCGAACACCAGGCCCATGACGAGGTTGCCGACGAACGCGCCGATCCCCTGGTAGAGGTGGTAGCACCCGCGCAGGACGGCGGCCGCGAACGCCGACCGGTTCTCCGACCAGCCGAGCCGCCGCAGCCGGGTGAGCAGGTAGCCGATCATGACGACCTCCTCCGCCCAGGAGTTCGCCGCCGCGGACAGCACCAGCACCGGGATCCGCCACCACTGGTCGGTCAGCGTGCTGGGCGCGACGTCCGGGGTGATCCCGGCGAGCCGTCCGACCAGGTAGAGCCCCAGCCCGGGGAGGCCGATCAGCGCGGCCAGGCCCGCGGAGTGCGCCGCGTCGCGCCACGGCCGCCGCCCGTCGAGCCCGACCCGGCGCAGCGCGATGCCCGCCCGCAGCAGCAGGTAGGCGGCCAGCGCGCCCCATCCGGCCAGCTGCAGCGCGCGGACCAGCTGGAACGCGAGGTCGATCCAGGCGTCGGTGGACGCGGGCGCGTTCAGGGTGACCTGCTGGTCGGCGAGCGGGGCGGGGTTCAGCAGGGCCTCGAGCAGCGACAGCGCGCTGCGCACCGCGGACAGGCCCAGCGTCACGGTCAGGACGACGGCGATCTCCAGGCCGATCAGCCGTCGCTCGCGGGGGTCGGTGGCGACGCCCGGGAACGACGGGGGCGCCGGGCCCAGCCAGTCCCGCAGGGCCCCACGCGGTCGTGCCGGGACCGGTCCGCTCGTCATGGGCCGATCATCGCACCGGGTGTCGGAGGGCTCCGCGGGCCGAGCCGCGGGGTCGCCGGTGGGGCGTGGGCAGCTGATCCGTACCGCGCTGATCGGCATCGCGCGCGCTGATCCGCGGCTCGCGCGCGTCCGGACACGCGCGGTCCGCGGATCACCGCGCGAACCGAGGATCACCGCGCGGGAGCCGACCGGGTGGGCGAGACCGCCGGAGGGGTGAGCCCACCGGACGGGCGAGTGACCGAGCGCTCGTCGGGGCCGGGCCGTCGCCATGCCGGGGTGCGTACCCTGGTCGGCGTGATGCGGCTGCTGCTGTCCCCGAGGTGGATGGTCTGGCACGTCCTCACACTCGGCGCGATGGTCGCCTGCACCTGGCTGGCCGTCTGGCAGTGGGGACGTGCGGGATCGGCGATGGGCTCGGCCCTCAACGTGGGCTACGGCCTGCAGTGGCCGCTGTTCGCCGTCTTCTTCGGCGTCATGTGGTGGCGCTTCCTGAGCATGGAGATCGCCGACCTGAAGGCGGCGGGCGCGGCCGGACCCGGCGGGACCGCGGGGACGCCGGACAGGGCGCCGTCGGCCGCGGAGGCACCCGTCGCCGGGTCGGGGACGGCGGTCGCGGGGACCGTCCCGTCCGCTGCCCCGACACCGGCCGCTGCGCCGGCCCCGACACCGGCTTCGGCATCGACCGCCGAGCCTGCCGTCCCGGCACCCCCGGCCGGGCCGTCGCCGTTCACGTCCCGCCCGGCGAACGCCGCCCCGCCCCGCAGCACCGACCCGCAGCTGCGGGCCTACAACGAGGAGCTGGCCCGCCTGGCGGCCCGGCACCGGGAGGAGTCCACCCCGTGACCGTCGCGACCGCTCTGAAGGCCTACCGGATCTCCGCCTGGGTCACCGGCGTCGGCCTGCTGCTGCTGACCTTCTACGCGATGCCGGCGAAGTACCTGTTCGGCGACCCGCGGCCGGTCGCGCTGATCGGGATGGTGCACGGCTTCCTGTACATGATCTACATCGTGTGCACGCTGATCCTGGCCGAGCGCTGCCGGTGGAAGCCGGTGTTCGCCGTGGTCGTCCTGGCCGCGGGAACCATCCCGGTCGCGTCCTTCGTCGCCGAGCGGAAGGTGACCCGGAAGGTGCAGGCCGAGCACCTGGCACCCGCCGGTCCCTGACCCGGCTCAGCGGCCCCCGGCCGCCGGGCAGCCCACCAGCTCGGCGAACCGGCGCTGCAGCTCCTCGGGCGTGTCCGCGGGCGCGGAGAACGCCAGCCGCACGTCCTGGGTGCCGGTCGCGGTGGGTACCCGCACGCGGAGCCCGAAGCGGTCCACGCCGACCGGGCGGACCCGGCCGCCGGTGAACCCCAGCCCGTCGGGCAGATGGCGGCGCAGCGCGCACAGCATCTCCGGGTGCGCCCGGTCCAGATGCTCCAGCCACACCTGCTCGACCCGGCAGAACGGGTCGGGCTCGGCGGCCGCGAGCTCGGTCGGCGAGACCGGCGCGCAGCCCTCGGCGTCGGAGTAGACCGCCGACGACGGGTGCAGCCGCAGCAGGGTGGCGCCGCGCCCGGCGTCGAGGAGGTTGGGGTGCGGGGCCTTCTCGGCGAGCCGTAGCGCCCGCTCCCGGCCGGTGACCGGGTCGGGCTCGTCCAGCGTCCCGACCAGCCACAGCAGCTCCCGGACCGGCTCGTCGAGCGGCACCGGTGTGCTGCCGGTCAGCTCGAGCATCACCGGGAGCCCACCGAGGGTGAGCCGGGCCCGCTCGCGGAGCACGTGGTCGTCGGGCAGCAGCAGGTCGGTCGTGCCGTCCGGCCAGGTGTGGTGCATCAGCGGCGCACACGGTTCCGGCTCGCCGGTGCCGACGAGTGCCGCGCGGCCACCACGGGTGACGAGGCTGCGGGCTCGCTCGGCGACGGCGGGCGTCGGGGGGCGGCGCACTCGGGTCGTTCCCACTCTCACCTCCGATTAGGTAACCCTTACCTAAGCAGTCGGAAGTATTGCCTGTCCAGTGGCTGCGCACACAGGGGGGCAACCCCCGTTGATGGGTCGCCGTGACCCGACCGTTAGCGTCTGTCGACGTGATGACCGTGCCCTCGGGTTCCTCAGCCGACCCGTGGCCGATCCGTCCGCTGCTCGCCGCGCTGGTCGACGACACCAGCCTGCTGCAGCCGAGGACCGTCGCACCGGGCGTCGACGCCGTCGTGTCGCGCTATCTCGCCGCCCGCGACGGCCACTACGGAGGCCTCGTCGGACGGCTGGTCTGCCCCGCGTCGCAGCTGCCCGCCGTCGTCACCGAGCTCGCCCGTTCCGCGCCGAGCCGGCCGGCGGAGCTGGCCCTCGTCGTCGACACCGGGCTGGGTGCGGTGCCGAAGGCGCTGTCGACCGTGTTCTCCCGCTCCAGCCTGCTCACCCCGAGCACCGTCGAGTGCGCCGCACCGCCGGACGTCGACGGCATCTGGCTCGAGCGCGTCTCGGAGTTCGTGCCGGACGAGGTGACCCCGGTCGTGGAGCCGCGCCGCCCCGTCGAGGGGGACGCCGACGGCACGCTCGCCTGGCTCGCCGCCGTCCGCAAGGTCGCCGAGCACGGCTGCACCCCGAAGATCCGCCTCGGCGGGCCGCGCGCCTCCGACGTGCCGGAGATCGTGGACGTGCACAAGTTCCTGCTGGCCGGCCTGGAGAGCGGCACCGGCGGGATCTCGGCCCAGGGCATCGACCGGATCGTCCGCGAGGACCCGTCCGCGTCGACGCCCCGCGGCCGCCACGGCCTGCTGAACCTGATCGCCGCCGTCGCGCGGATGACCGGGGTCAGCGCCTCGCCCGACCCGGCCGAGGATGCCCTGGCCTGCACCGACGGCGAGAAGCTGGCCCGGGAGCTCGACGAGCTGCCCGAGGCCGCCGTCGAGCAGGTCCGCACCGTCCTGCCGCGCTGCGGCGTCGACCCGGAGCCGGTGCCGATCGCCGACCTCGTCGCCCTCGGGCTGCTGGACTGATCAGGACGGATCGGATGCGGATCGGATTCCTGGGGCCGCACGCCACGTTCACCGAGCAGGCCCTGCTGACCCTGCCCGAGTCGCGTGGCGCGGAGCTCGTGCCGCTGCCCGGCGCCCCCGCGGTGCTGGCGGCCGTCCGCGACGGCTCCGTCGACGCCGGCTGCGTGCCGATCGAGAACACCGTCGAGGGCGCCGTCCCGCCGGTGCTCGACGGGCTCGTCTCCGACCCGCCGCTGGTGATCGCCCGCGAGGCCCGGATCGCAGTCCGGTTCTGCCTGATGGGCCGCCCGGGCACCACGCGTGACGCGATCCGCTCGGTCGCCTCCCACGGCCACGGCATCGCCCAGACCCGCGGCTGGCTCGCCGAGCACCTGCCGGCCGCCGAGGTCCGGGTCAGCTCCTCCACGGCGGAGGCCGCGGCCCAGGCCGCCCGGGGCGAGGTCGACGCCGCCGTCGCCGCCCCGCTCGCCGCCACGCAGCACGGCCTGGAGGTGCTGGCCGACGACATCGCCGACAACGCGGGCGCCGTCACCCGCTTCGTGCTGCTGACCCGCCCCGGCCCGCCGCCGTCGCCGACCGGCTGGGACCGCACCACCCTCGCCGCGACGACGACGAACCGCCCCGGCACCCTGCTCGGCCTGCTCACCGAGATCGCCGTCCGCGGCATCGACCTGACCCGGATCGAGTCCCGCCCGGTGAAGGAGCGCCACGCCGAGTACTGGTTCCACCTCGACTGCTCGGGCCACGTCGCCGACCCGGCGATGGGCGAGGCCCTGGCCGCACTGCACCGTCGCTGCGACCGGCTGATCTACCTCGGGTCGTTCCCACGATCCGATCCCGCACCGGACGCCCCGGCGGCCGGCGTGGGGAGCCCGGTGGCGGCGCTCGGTGTCGCCACCGCCGACGACTACGCCGCGTCCGAGCGCTGGCTCGCCGCGGTCCGACGGGGAGCCGACACGTGAGCCACCAGACCGACGACGAGCACGACGGCGCCGCCTCCTTCGCGGCCGTCGGCACCGGCACCCGGACCGCGCAGGTCCCGCCGGACGACGGCGCGCTGCGCCTGGTGCTGGTCCGGCACGGCCGCACCCCGTCGAACGTGCGGCATCGCCTCGACACCGCGCTGCCGGGCCCCGGGCTGGACGAGCTGGGTCACGCGCAGGCCGAGGAGGTCGCCGGGCTGCTCGCCGGGTGGCCCGTGCGGGGCCTGTACGCGTCACGGGCGACCCGGGCGCAGGAGACCGCCGCCCCGATCGGCCGCGTGCTCGGACGCGGGGTGGAGCTGCTCCAGGGTCTGCACGAGGTGTTCGTCGGGGACCTCGAGGGTCAGGAGGGCGACGACGCCCGCGCCGCGTTCGACGAGGTCTTCGAGGCCTGGTGGGACGGCGACGTCGACCGCGCGATGCCCGGCGGTGAGTCCGCCCGCGACGTCTGGGACCGGGCGCTGCCCGACCTCGCCGCGGTGACCTCCGGCGTGGCGGAGGGGGCGGTCGTCGTCGTCAGCCACGGGGCGGCGATCCGGATCCTGTCGCTGGCGCTGCTCGGCGGGCACGACGGCTCCGGACCCGGCCACCCCGACGTCACCTACGGCCGCGAGCGCCCGGTCCCCAACACCGGCCGGGTCGTGCTGCGTCGCGACCCCGGCGGCTGGGTCCCGGAGCTGTGGGACGCGATGCCCGGCGGGCGGCGCGCCACCCACCGGTAGGGGTCAGCCCCAGCCGAGTTCGTGCAGCTTCTCCTCGGAGATGCCGAAGTGGTGCGCGATCTCGTGGACGACGGTGATCGCGACCTCGTCGACGACCTGCTCCTCGTCCTCGCAGAAGTCGAGGACGGCGTCGCGGTACACGGTGATCCGGTCCGGCAGCTCGCCCGCGTAGTCCGCCGTGCGCTCGGTCAGCGCGACGCCCTCGTAGAGGCCGAGCAGGTCCGGCTCGTCGGGGTGGCGCGGCTCGACCAGCACGACGACGTTGTCCATCGCCGCGGCGAGCTCGGCGGGCACGAGGTCGAGCGCCTCGCCGACCAGCTCGTCGAACCGGTCGGCGGGCATCGCCACCGGCACGTCAGTTGCCCGACAGCCCGGGCAGGCCGGGCGGGATGTCGAGGTCCGGCTGTCCGGCTCCGCCGTCGGGGGCGGCGGGCTGCTCGCCGTCGGGCTGCTCGACCGGGGCCTGCGAGCCGGGGGCCGGGGTGGCCGACCCGTCGGCCGGGGCACCGTCCGGACCGGCGGGCGCACCGGGCGCGGACGGTGCCGGAGCGGCGGGCTGCCCGGAGACGACCAGGTTCCCCTTCACCGAGCCGGTGATCGAGGCGAAACCGCTGTTGTCCGGCAGCAGGGTGCCGATGTTGCAGTTGACCTTGCGGCTGCCGGCCTTCCAGGACTCCTCGGAGAGGTTGCCCCAGTAGACGGTGAGGCCCTTGGCGCCGATCACCTGGTCGTTGCCGGCGAAGGTGTTGGCGGCCTCGGTGCAGGCGGGCTGGAGGAACTTGTCCTGGTCCTCGACGGCCGGCCAGGCCCCCGTGAACTCGGTACCCAGGTCGACCAGCCCGACGGCCTCGACGGCGTGCGGCCCGGCGCAGTCGGTCGGGTCGCCGACGGTGCGGCCGTCGATGCCGAGGCAGGTTCCCACCGGCTGGACCGCGGACTGGTCCTGCGCGGCGACCTTGCCGGTGATCGGGAACATCTCCCCGCTCCGCGAGGCCATCTGCAGGCCGCAGCGCATGCCCTTGTCGCCGCCGTCCCAGCGCTGCTGCGACGGCTTGAGCGCGCCCACCCGGAACTTCCCGTCAGGGTCGAACCTGCCGTTCAGGTACTTCGTGACCACCGGGGTGCAGCGGTCGGCGACGAGTTTCTGCCAGGCCCCGTCGGCCGGGAACGTCGGCTGGTCGGCCAGCGCGACCCGACCCGCCTGCTCGAACAGGTGCGGCCGGGCGCAGTCGACGGCGGCGGTGTCGGTCGCGTCGGAGCGGGTCCAGTTCAGGCAGGTGCCCGCGGTGTCCGGCGGGGGCGGCAGCGGCGGGGGCTCGTCCACCTTCGGCGCCCCGGAGGACGCGAACGAGCCCAGCACCGGCACCTCGGCGCCGAGCAGCGAGTCCACCGACGCGACGGTCAGCATCAGCAGTGCGCCGACGAGGATCCCGACGCCGACCCGGCGGGCCCCGAGGAGCCCGCCCCGCCCGGCGCCCGCCCGTCCGGAGGTCTCCGACGACCGTCGCCGACGGGTCGGGACCACCGGGGTGGCCGACGGCCGGGACAGCACCGAGGTCGTGCCCTGCCCGCCGTGGACGGCGGTGCGGCCGGTCGCGTCGGGCCGGTCGGAGCCGGCGGGGGAGCGGGAATCCATGACGTCCCCCATCATGCAGCCGGGGTCGACCCGGCTTCACCCGGCCGGTGCCCCGGCGCGGCGGTCGGTCGGCCGGATGCTGTGAACGTGCAGGTCCGCCCGGTGCGACGGGGTGCCGCGACCACTCGTCCGCGCGGGCGTGGGCGAAACGCAGCCGAATCGTCATCCGGGAACGGCCGGTGGTCGTCGGCCGGTCCCGGTACGGTGCGCGCGGGGGACGGGAGTGACGATGGGGGACCAGCGATGACCGACGGACCGCGCGCCGGCGGCGGCCCGGACGACAGCACGCCGCCCGCCGGTACGCCGAGGGCGACACCGGGGGGCGCGACACCGGAGCCGCAGTCGACGACGCCGACACCGCAGACCGACGGACCGGCGACGGCGCCGTGGGCGAGTGCGCCCGCCGAGCAGCCCGCCGAGGCCCCGCGCGGCCGGATCCGGCAGCAGGACGGCAGCACCGCGCCCCGCGAGCCCACGCTCGCGGAGAAGCGCGCCCGCGAGCAGAAGCTGCGCGCGGACCGCGAGGCGGTGCGGCTCAAGGAGGCCCGCTCCAAGACCACGAAGCGGGTGCTGATCGGCGCCGGCGCGACCGTCGGCGTCGTCGCCCTGATCGCGGCCGTGTACGCCGGGTCCGGCGGCGGCAGCGAGTCGGTCGAGGCGCGCTGCGTCGACGACCAGGGCGTCGTCGTGCCGGACGACAACTGCAGCGGCCCGGAGAGCCAGGGCCAGGTCTCCAACGGGGGCGGCGGCTTCGCCTTCGTGCCGATCTTCCTGGGCGGCGGCGGCCGGCAGTACCACTACAACTACGGCGGCAGCGGCGGCGTCGGCCAGGTCGCGACCGGCGGGAACGTGTCCCCGCCGCCGAGCGGCACCACGGTCCGCAGCGGCACGACCGGCTCGACCATCGGCTCGGCGAACCGCAGCGGCACGATCTCCCGGGGCGGTCTCGGCGTCGGCGGCGGGTCGTCGTCGTCCTCGGGCGGGTCCGGCTCGTCCAGCGGGAGCTGAGGCGTGCGACGCGAACGCGGCACCCCCCGTCCGGACTGGCAGCGCACCGTCGCCGAGCAGGGCCTCGCCTTCGGCACCCCCGGCCGGGACGGCTCGGGCAACGAGCGGCCCTACTGGGACGAGTCGGTGCACTACGTCTTCGAGATGGACGAGGTCCTGTCCCTCGAGGCCGACGTCGAGGTGCTCCAGTCGATGTGCCTGTCGGCGGTCGACCACGTGGTCACCACCGAGCGTTTCCGGGACTTCGCGCTGCCCGAGTGGTGCTGGGAGCAGGTCGCGCAGTCCTGGCGCCGCTCCGACCCGCACCTCTACGGCCGCTTCGACCTCCGCTACGACGGCTCCGGCCCGGCCAAGCTGCTCGAGTACAACGCGGACACCCCCACCTCGCTGCTGGAGGCCTCGATCCTGCAGTGGCACTGGCTGCAGGACGTCCATCCGGGCGACGACCAGTGGAACTCCCTGCACGAGAAGCTCGTCGAGCGCTGGGGTGAGATCAAGGGTCTGCTGCCGTCGTCGGAGGTGCACGTCACCTGGTCCGGTGCCGAGTCCACCGGCGAGGACCACATCACCGTCGGCTACCTGCAGGAGACCGCCGCCGAGGCGGGCCTCGACACCGTCGGACTGTCCATCGAGGACATCGGCTGGGACTCCGCACTGGACCGCTTCGTCGACCTCGAGGAAGCTCCGATGTCGACGGTGTTCAAGCTCTACCCGTGGGAGTGGATGCTGTCCGACGAGTTCGGCAAGCACGTCACCCGCAGCCTGCCCGAGACGCTGTGGCTCGAACCGCTGTGGAAGACCCTGCTGTCGAACAAGGCGCTGCTCGCGGTGCTCTGGGAGATGTACCCCGGGCACCCGAACCTGCTGCCCGCCTCGCTCGGCAACCCCGGCATCCTCACCGAGTACGTCCGCAAGCCCCTGCTGGGCCGCGAGGGCGCCAACATCCAGATCGTCGCCCCCGGCCACGAGACCGCCACCGGCGGCGTCTACGGCGACGAGGGCTTCGTCTACCAGATGTTCGACCCGCTGCCCGAGTTCGACGGGTTCCGTCCGTGCCTGGGCGCCTGGCTGGTCGGTGACACCGCCGCCGGGCTCGGCATCCGCGAGACCGCCGGCCTGATCACCGACGACGGCGCGGCCTTCGTGCCGCACCGCATCCCCGAGTCCTGACCCCCGTTCCCGCACCAGTTCCTGCTCACCCCCGCTCCCCGGAGGTACCTCCCGTGATCCTCGCCCAGGCGTTCGACGCCACGTACTGGGGCTTCCTCGGCCGCGGTGTCGGCGCGATCCTGCTCTACGCCGTGATCGGCACCCTGCTCATGCTGGTCGGCTTCTGGGCCATCGACCTCACCACGCCGGGCAAGCTCCCGGCGATGGTCCGCGGCGGCCTGCCGAACGCGGTCACGATCACCTCGGCCGGGATGCTGTCGATGGCGTTCATCATCGTCACCGCGATCTACGGCTCGTACGGCTCGCTGCTGCAGGGTGTCGTGTCGTCGCTGGTGTTCGGCCTGATCGGGATCATCGCCCAGGTCGCCGCGGTGCGGCTGCTGGAGTGGGTGACCGGCATCGACATCGGCGAGGTCATCCAGTCCGACGAGCCGCGGGCGGTGGCGAAGGTCGTCGCGGCCGCGCACGTCGCGCTCGGCCTGATCGTCGCGGTCGCCGTCTTCTAGACCCTCGGTCCCGGCGCCGCTCAGGCCAGGGCGGTCAGCACCTCGACCCTGGCCTGCGGCGTCGGCATCGCGGCGATCTCGGCGCGGACGTCGCGGGCGGCGGCCGCGAGCTCGCCGTCGTGCAGCAGCCTGCGCAGGGTGTCGGCGGTGAACGGGCCGCCCAGCCCGGCGCCGCGGGCGGCGACCAGCTCGGCGTTGTGCCGCCGGTCGCCGGGCCCGGGCAGCGCGAGCTGCGGGACGCCCGCGGCGAGCGCGGCCAGTACGTGCGCGGCGCTTCCGTCGTGCAGCACCGCCGCGCAGGCCGGCAGCAGCTCGTCCAGCGGGACCCGCCCGACGGTGCGCACCCCCGGCCCGTGGTGGCGCAGCAGCCGCGCCGGGGGACGGACGAGCACGAGCTCGCAGTCCGTGCCGTCGGCGCGGACGCCCGGCAGCGCACGCACCGCGGAGGACTGCAGGTCCCCGCGCACCGGTCCGCCGCCGCGCAGCACCAGCACCCGCGGGCGCACCGAGGGGCCGCTCAGCCAGGCGGGCAGCGAGGACCGGCCCGGGCCGCGGGCCCGGCCCGGCCGCACGGCCAGCGCGTCGCGCGCCCCGACCAGGCTCGACGGGGCGATGGTCAGCGCGATCGCCGGCGGCGGGACCCCGCGCAGCCCGTGCCGCAGCCGGGCACGCTGCAGCGGGCGGGAGTCCAGCAGCGTGCGGACCAGCGCGAACCCGTCGAGCAGACCGTTCTCGTGCAGCACCGCCGGGACGTCGTGCCGGGCGGCCGCGAGCGCCCCCGCGACCGCGAGGGGCTCGTACACCACGACGTCGGGCCGCCACTGCTCCGCGACGGTCACCAGCGCGTCGGTCAGCTCCTCGTTCACCGGGCCGAACAGCGAGCGCACCCCGGCGTCGCCGCCGCGCCCGGCCAGCTCGGCCCGCGCGATCACCGGGTGCGCGACGAGCGAACGCGCGGCCAGCCTGCCCACGCGCAGGCTGCGGGCGACGTCGATGAACGGCAGCGGGTCCGTGCCGGGGAGCGGGTGCGCGTCGCCGCCGCCGGCGAGCAGCACCTCGTGCCCGGAGTCCCAGAGCGCGTGGGCGAGCGGCAACAGCGGTGTCAGGTGTCCCGACAGCGGGGCCGCCACCACCAGAACGCGCACCGTCCGAGGGTAACCGCCACGCGGTCGTCCGGGGGCGGTCTCCGCGCGGTTCCGTACGCTCTGGGTGTGATCGTCGAGAACGCGCCCCGGCTCGTCGCCACCGACGTCGACGGGACCCTCCTCGACGGCGGCGGCGCGGTCACCCCGCGCACCGTCGCCGTGCTGGAGCGGGCGGTCGCCGCCGGCGCCGGCTTCGTGCTGGTCACCGGCCGCCCGCCGCGCTGGATCCCGCCGGTGCTCGCGCGGCTGCCCGAGGGACTGGTGCGGCTGTGCGTGTGCGCGAACGGCGCGGTGCTCTACGACGCCGCCGACGACGTCGTGCTCGGCGCGCACACCCTGGAGCCCGCCACGATCCGCGAGCTCGCCGGCCTCGCCGCGGAGCTGTTCCCCGGCTGCGGGTTCGGCGTCGAGCGCGTCGGGAACGCCGAGGGCGACGACGGCGTGCGGGGCATCGTCGACGAGTTCCTCACCGACCCCGGCTACGTACACGCCTGGGGCGAGCACGACGGCGGCTCCACCAGCCGCGAGGACCTTCTCGGCCGCCCGGCGACGAAGGTACTGATCCGCTCCCCGGAGCTGACCAGCGAGCAGATGATGGACGCGCTCGCACCGAAGGCCGGCGGGCTGGCCGACCTGACGTTCTCGCACTCGTCGGGGCTGCTGGAGGCCTCCGCCCCCGGGGTCACCAAGGCGACCGGCCTGGCCGAGGTCGCCCGCCGTCTCGGGGTGACCGCGGCGGACACCGTGGCGTTCGGCGACATGCCCAACGACCGGGAGATGCTGCGCTGGGCCGGGCTCGGCGTCGCGATGGGCAACGCCCACCCGGACCTGGTCGGGCTCGCCGACGAGGTGACGGCACCGCACACCCACGACGGGCTCGCCGAGATCCTGGAGCGCTGGTTCTGAGCGCACCCGGCGCCGTTCACCCGCCCGTCGACGAGCGGTCATGCCCGGTCCCACGGGCCGCCCCGACCCGGCCCACGACCCCGCCCGCGCGTACCATCACCGGCTGTCATCGCCCGCGAGCCGGGTGCCAGCGTCCGCGCCAGGAGGCCCCCACCCGTGGCTGACACGGCAGACACCCTGGACCGTTCCGGTCCGCAACCGCCCGCCGACGTCCCGCCCACCGGCGAGGTCGCTGTGCTGGCGTCCGTGCAGGGCGCTCTCGGATGCGACGCCACCGTGCGGGTCGCCCGCGGGATGTCGCTGTTCGGCGAGCACGCCGCGGGCTGGCTGGCGATCGGCGTCGTGGGTGCCGCGCTGGACCGCCCCCGCCGTCGCGAGTGGCTCGGCTCCGCCGCGGCCGTCGCGTTCGCGCACGGCGCCTCGATCGGGATCAAGCGCGTCGTCCGGCGCCGCCGCCCCGACCACCCCGCGGTCCGGGTCCTGGTGGGCACCCCGAGCCGGCTGAGCTTCCCGTCCTCGCACGCCACGTCCACCACCGCCGCCGCCGTGCTCTACGGCGGCCTGCTGGGCAGGCGCTCCCGCCCGGTGGCCGCGGCGGGTGTGGGCCTGATGGCGCTGTCGCGCCTGGTCCTCGGCGTGCACTACCCGACCGACGTCGCCACCGGCACCGCGCTCGGCGCGGCCGTCGCCGGTACCGCGCGTCGCGTGATCTCACGCAACCCCACCACCGGAGGGTGAGCGCATGACCAGCACCGACCCCACGAAGGTCGACCGCGACGACTCCGAGAAGGAGAAGGTCGCCCGGGCCGCCGACCCGCAGACCCCCGTCGTCCCGGACGCCCCCGACGACGCAGGCGCCCCCGAGGGCCACGAGGCCGACGCGGCCCCGGCCGCCGTCGCCGCCGAGCACGCCCCGCACGTGCCGATGGACCCGTCCGAGCGCACCACCACGATGGTCGCCCGCGGCCTGCTCAAGACGATGCGCCCCCGCCAGTGGGTGAAGAACGTCCTGGTCTTCGCCGCGCCGTTCGTCAGTGGCCAGCTGTTCGACGTGCCGGTCCTGATCGACTGTGTGATCGCGTTCGTCGCGTTCTCGCTGGCCGCGTCCGGCGTCTACCTGGTCAACGACGCGCTCGACGTCGAGGCCGACCGGGCGCACCCGACCAAGCGGCGCCGCCCGATCGCGTCCGGCATCGTCCCGGTGCCGCTGGCCTTCGTCGCGGCGGGCGTGCTGTTCGCCGGATCGATCGCGCTGTCGTTCGCGGTGACCTGGCAGCTGATCATCGTCCTCGCCGTCTACGTGGCGGTGCAGCTGTCCTACTGCCTGTGGCTCAAGCACCAGCCGGTGCTCGACATCTGCATCGTCGCCTCCGGCTTCCTGATGCGCTCCATCGCCGGTGGTGTGGCCACCGGCATCCCGCTGTCGCAGTGGTTCCTGCTGGTCACCGGGTTCGGCTCGCTGTTCATGGTCGCCGGCAAGCGCTACGCCGAGATCAACCTCGCCGAGCGCACCGGGGCCAAGATCCGCAAGTCGCTGGAGAACTACACGGCGTCCTACCTGCGCTACATCTGGTCGCTCTCGGCCACCGTCATGATCGTCATGTACGGGCTGTGGGCGTTCGAGATCCGCGAGGACCACAACTCGGTGTGGTCGGTGCTGTCGATCGTGCCGTTCGTGATCGCGGTGCTGCGCTACTCGGTGGACGTCGACCGGGGCACCGGCGGCGAGCCCGAGGAGATCGCGCTCGGCGACCGGGCGCTGCAGGTCCTGGCGCTGGCCTGGATCGCGATGCTCACCCTGGCCGTCTACAGCTGACGTCGCCCACCCCGGGCCCGGCCCCCCGCACGGGGACCGGGCCCGAGGTGTGTCGGTGCCCGGTGTCTCAGAGCCCGGTGTGCCAGGCCCAGGTGTGCGCGAGGCCCTCGGCGAGCGGGGTCGGCGCGGGCAGACCGAGCGCGGCGATCCCGCGCGACGGGTCGAGGCAGCTGCGGCGCAGCTCCCCGGCCCGGGCCGGGAGGAACTCCGGCGCGAACGCCTCCGGGGCGAGCCCGGCGATCTCCCCGATCGTCGCGGCCAGCTCGACGACCGTGGACTCGGTGCCGGTGCCGACGTTGAACACCTCGCCGGCCAGCTCCCCGGCCGCGAGCCGGTCGGCGGAGGCGAGCGCCGCCCGGGCGACGTCGCCGACGTAGAGGAAGTCGCGGGTCTGGCCGCCGTCGCCGAACACGGTCGGCCGCAGCCCGGTGCGGGCCCGGTCGCAGAACAGCGAGACGACCCCGGCCCCGCCCGCCGGGTGCTGGCGCGGCCCGTAGACGTTCGCGAAGCGCAGCACCAGCGCCGGGAGGCCGTGCGCCCGCACGAAGAACCGGGTGTAGCGCTCCGCGGCGAGCTTGCTCATCCCGTACGGCGACTCCGGCTCGGCCGGCTCCGCCTCGGTCGTCGGCAGGGGGGCGCCGTCGCCGTAGATGGCGCCGCCGGTGGAACAGACGACGACCGCGCCCGCGCCCGCGTCCCGGGCCGCCTGCAGCACGCTCAGCGTGCCGAGGACGTTGACCGAGGCGTCGTGCACCGGGTCCTCCATCGAGCGGCGTACGTCGATCTGGGCGGCCAGGTGGAACACCGCGTCCGGGCGGTACTCCGCCGCGGTCTTCGTCAGCGCCTCGGTGTCGCGGATGTCGAGCTCGGCCACCGTGACACCCGGGGCGAGGTTGTCCCGGGTCCCGGCGGAGAGGTCGTCGACGACGAGGACGTCGTCGCCGCGGGTGAGCAGGGACTCGACCAGGGTGGAGCCGATGAAGCCGGCTCCGCCGGTGACGAGCGCGCGCATACCTGCCTTCCTCCGGGGCGGACGGTGTGTGCACCCGGCTGCGCGCACACGGTAACCGCGGGTGCCTCAGCCGGTGGAGCGGGCGGGGACCGCGCCGCAGGCGGTGATCCGGTAGAGCGTGCTGCCGCCCCCGGAGAGGACGGGCTCGAACCCGGGGGCGTCGTCCAGGTTGCTGAGGCCGGGGAAGCTGTGCGGCCGGTCGTCCCACGGCCAGTACGACACGGGTCCGTCGATCGCGTATCCCAGGCCGGAAGAACGGACGGCCGCGCAGACGGACGGGTCGCCGGCCGCGTCACGAAGCCGCTGCTGGATGAGCTTCTGGTCCGGGGTCTAGTTCCCGGACAGGTGCGGGAACGTCGTCTCGCGGCCGGTTAGGGCGTAGATCAGTGCGTTGCCGGTCCACGGGTTCGCCGCGACGTCCGTATCGGGAGGGACGTCGCTCCCGGCCGCCTCCAGGAAGTCTCGCTGCCCGGGCTGGAGCATCCAGGTTGCTTCGCGCTGGTAGGTCCCGGCCACCACGAACGCGTGTGCCCCGACCCGGAAACCGTTCGACGCCACGACGAGCACGGTAGCGGTCACGGCGACCGCAGCCGTGGCGATCGTCTGAAGACCGGGATCTGTCGGATCCCGCTCCGTCTGGCGTGCCCACACCTTGACCGATAGCCCAACCAGTTCGGTCACTCCGAGGGCGGCGAGAGGGACACCGGTGATGGGGAAATGGCCGCGAGCCGGTAGGAGTCGTTGTACCAGGCCCCGGTCAGTGCGGTCATCGTTTCGCCCTCGCGCGCCACGGCCAGGACGTACAGGAGGGCGGAGGTGAGGTGGGCGGGTACGAGCCAGGCGGTGCGGGCACGGCGTAGTGCGAACACCGAGCCGACTAGGACCAGCATTGAGACGACGTACAGCGGCGGGCGGCCGTTGGTCCCGTTCCACAGGACTCCGAGCAACGCGTCCCGGGCGCCCATCGACGCTGGCCAGTCAAAGGAACGGACGCCGGCGAGGAAGGGTGACCATGCCAGGAGCCAGAGGACTCCAAGAGATTGGCCGCGGCGCCGACCGGGGCTGCAACGGCCTGGACGTACCGTCGACGGCGGATGGATCCGACTGTCGACCTGATCGCGGCGACGGCGATCGGAGACAGTCCGAGCACCAGCACGCTCACCACCGCGTTGGGGTGGGCGAGCGCCAATCCGATGGTGGCGAACGACCCGAGGAGCAGCGAGGCCGGGCGGCTCAGGGCTCCGTCCTCCCACGACGTCGTAAAGCCGACTACTGCGGCCAGTGCGGCAGGTGCGAGCGCCAGCCCGAGGAGGTTGGGCCAAAGCACACCCCAGGTCATCATCAACCAGGGCATGGCGGTGAAGGCCGTCGCAAGTATCGGGGTGACCAGCAGGATTCCCGTTCGTGGGCCGGCGACTTGCCGCGCGAGCAGAGTGCAGCAGAGTGGCCAAACGACCGCCGCCGCGGTGAACGCCATGACGTTCGACGCGGCGGGGACGGTGAGGCCTGAAGTCAGCGACACGAGGGCGACGAGGTCGTGCCAAGCCGCTGGATATGCGTCCGGCCGGCCGGGACTGGTGATCTCGCCGAGTGTCAGCGACGACCCGTCGCCGGTGCTCAGGACGCGGGCGACGGCGCTGTAGTGGTGCACGGCGTCGTAGGTCGGTGAGATGGCGTCGACATCGCCGATGGCCAGGACGACGGTCAGCCACCCGATGGCCACCGTGACGAGTAGCCCGACCAGCAGAGCCGGTCGTGCCATCGGGCCGTCCGGTCCCCCGTCGGCCAGCGCTCGCCGCCGCGACACTTGCTCGGTGTCTGCAGCGGAGCGAAGGGGGCGAGGTGCGGCCGCCCGAAGGACGAACAGTACGGCGGCGCAGACCGCGACCGCGCCGACGACGGGCAACGGTCCCAGGGGACCCTGAACCGCCCGGCCACCACTGCGGCCACAGCGATGAAGGCGACCGAGATGATAGGGGAACCGCCCCAACAGGCGACTCCTCGCTATCCCAATACCTGAAGGAGCAGGGCTCCAGGGAGAAGGCACCACCCGACCGCGATCACAGCAGCTGGAATGGCCGCGAGCCAGCTCACAAGCAGCTCCCAGCTGTGTCCCGCGCAGCGTCGTCGCTACACTTCTGCATCCGGCTAAGGCTACGAGCAACTGAATGCATGATCGGTGCCTATGTCCGACGTGTCGTCGTCTGCGACCGGATCGTGATTTAAGGAACCCGCTCAGCCCATGCCGGTGCGGGCCGTTCCCACTTCGTCGGAGCCAGTCTCGCTGACAGTCGGGTGGTGCCCGTTTGTCCCGGAGGGGCGCTGCTCGACAACGGTGAGTCGTCGCTCGAGGTCTTGCTCGCGACGGGTCAGCTCTGCGTCACGGACCGCAATTTGGCGCGCCAGATTGGTGAGGTGTTGGCTGATCTCTCGATCGCGTAGGTACGTGTTCAGCATGCCGAACACGAATCCGACCACCAACAGGTATACAATCAGATCGGTGCCGCGACCCACGCCAACGAGGCGGGCGAGCACGGTCACGTCCTCGGGTCGCAGGACCGCATAGATGTTCACCACCACGAAGAGTCCGAAGGCGAGCCGCTTGCTCGCCCGCACGCCGACGGTCTGGCCGCTGCGCACGAAGTAGACGAGCGCGCCAAGTGCCGAGGCGACGAGGAGAATCTGCAGGATCACGATGTTCGCCTCCTGAGTCATCGCTGTCTAACAGAGAGATCGAAAAGGATGTTTACCCCGTTGAACAGCGATTGACCCTTCGATCGGGAGTACTCGGTGTAGCGGATCGTGACGGGGACCTCTTGGATTCGCCACGACGATCGGGCGAGTAAGGCCACGATTTCCGACGCGTGCGCCATTCCGTTCATGCTGATGCGCATGTCCTCGACGACCGCACGGTTCAGTGCCCGCAGACCGTTGTGAGCGTCGGTCAGTTTCAGCTTGCGGCTGGCTGGCGACAGCGTGGCGACCGTTCGCAGAACGAGTCGCTTCAGCACGGGGACCGGCTCGCTGGAACCCAGGAAACGGGATCCGAGCACGACGTCCGCGCGGTCCCGGATGAGGAACTCCACCATGCGGACGGCGTCCTCGACGTCGTGCTGTCCGTCCGCATCGAAGGTGACGATGCGCTCGGCGTCACGACGAAGCGCGTATTCAATGCCGGTCTGCAGTGAGGCGCCCTGTCCAAGATTGATCGGATGGCGGATCAGATGGGCGGAGGTGGACGCGATGCGGTCCGCCGAACCGTCTCTGCTGCCGTCGTCGATGCACGCGATGTTGGGAAAGTGTGCGGCGACCTCCGAGACGACGTCGGCGATGACGGCCTCCTCGTTGTATACGGGGATCACCACCCACGTGCCGGTGTCGGCGACCACATCTACTCCCTCGCGATGACTCGCGACCGTTCACAGTCGCACCACAGAGGCTATCGCCCGGGCGATTCGGGTCGCTCGACGGTGGGCGTAGACACGGGGTGAACGTCGGGATCTTCTGGCATGACCAGCCGACGGCCCCTCGTCCGGTAGCGTCTGATGCGAGTTGATGCACGGATCAGCGCAGTGTCCCCAGTGCGGCCTTGCTGAACGGCACCAGCTCGGACTCGCGGCCCTCGAGCACCTTCTGTGCCCACTCCGGGTCCGCCAGCAGCGCACGGCCGACGGCGACGAGGTCGAACTCGTCGTCCTCCAGCCGGTCGAGGAGCTTCTCGACGCCGCTGACGTCGGCGTGCGCGTCGCCGCCGGAGAACATCTCCGGTGCGAAGACCTGGTCCAGGCCGACGGAGCCGACGGTGATCGTCGGCAGGCCGGTGACCTTGCGCGTCCACCCGGCGATGTTCAGCTCGGCGTCGGCCTCGGGGAACTCCGGCTCCCAGTAGCGGCGCCCGGACGCGTGGAAGGCGGTCACCCCGGCGTCGGCGAGCGGGGTCAGCACGTCGGCCAGCTCGTCGGGGGTCCGGGCGAGCTGCGCGTCGTAGGCACCGGCCTTCCACTGGGAGAACCGGAACACGACCGGGAAGTCGGGGGCGACGCGCTCGCGGACGGCGGCGACGATCTCGGCGGCGAAGCGGGCCCGCTCGGCGGCGCCGCCGGCGTAGCCGTCGGTGCGGCGGTTGGTCCGCTCCCACAGGAACTCGTCGATCAGGTAGCCGTGCGCGCCGTGCAGTTCGACACCGTCGAAGCCGATCCGCTCGGCCTGCGCGGCGGCCTCGGCGAACGCGCCGACGATCCGGTCGATCCCGGCGAGGTCCAGTGCGGTCCCGGCACCCTCGGTGCCGTCGAGCGCGATGCCGGACGGGCCGACCGACGGCGCCTCGGGGAACGGCGGCTTCCCGGCCTCGCGGGTGATCCCGACGTGCCAGATCTGCGGCATGATCCGGCCGCCCGCCCCGTGCACCGCCTCGACGACGTCCGCCCACCCGGCCAGCGACGCCTCTCCGTGGAAGCGCGGGACGGCGGCGACGTCGCCCGCGGAGGGGTCGTCGATGTAGGTGCCCTCGGTGATGATCAGGCCGGTCCCGGCGGCGGCTCGGCGCGCGTAGTAGGCCGCCACGTCGGCGCCGGGGACACCGCCGGGGGAGAACGCCCGGGTCATCGGGGCCATGACGATGCGGTTGGGCAGCTCCGCGGAGCCGAGGGTGTACGGGCGGCCGAGAAGCCGTGCGGCGCGGGTGGACACGAGGCACTCCTGTGGGGTGGGCCGTCCAGGCACGTCGGCGGGTCCGGGCGGAGACGTCAAATGGTTCTGATCAAAGATACATATGACACCACGAAGTGCAACAGTGACCACCACCTTTTCGGCGCGACGGGTACGCTGACGGCCCGGGACGGGAGGTGAGGTCGTGCTGGACATCCGGTTCTCCAGTGCCCTGCAGGCGATGCTGTACCTCGCCGCCGCGGCCGAGGGCGACAGCCCGACGGTCAGCTCCGGACGGCTCGCCGAGGCACTCGGGACGAACGCCAGCGTGGTGCGCAAGCTGCTGGTGCCGCTCGGGGTGCACGGCCTCGTCGAGTCCAGCAGGGGACGCAGCGGGGGTGCCCGGCTCGCCCGGCCGGCCGGGGAGATCACCCTTGCCGAGATCTACCGCTGCGCGGTGGGGGAGAAGCCGCTCTGGGCGTGTCGCCCGGAGAGCGAGCACGTCTGCCCGGTGACGACGAACGCCGCGGAGTACTTCGCCCGGCTGACCGCCGAGGTGGAGGGGGCGGTGCTGCAGTCGCTGGGGTACCGGACCCTCGACGACGCGCTGCGCGAGATGCGGGGCCTGGACCGGACACTCCCTAGCCGTCGAGGAACTCCCTGACCAGCGCGTTCACCTCGTCCGGGGACTCCCGGTTGGACCAGTGCCCCCGGCCGGGCAGCACCACGAACCGGGCGCCCGGGACGGCCGCGGCGGCCGCTCGGGTCGTCGCGACGGGGACGCCCGCGTCCCGGTCGCCCTGCACGAACAGGGCGGGGCAGCGGATCTCCGGGAGCCGGGGGCGCAGGTCGACCCGCATCCTGCGGAACCCGATCGAGTCGTTCTGCCAGTCGGAGCTGCCCGCGTTCCCGGCCCGGGCCTCGGCCAGGATCTGATCGACGATCCCGTCGAGATCGGCCACGCGGCCTGCGTCGCCGAAGAGCGCCCGCCGGGTGAACGCGGTGACCGCCGACCGGCTCCGGAACACCAGGTTCGGCAGCGTCCGCGAGAGCAGCGGCACCCGCGCGGTCAGCCACAACAGCTGGTGCAGCCCCGGCGGGAAGCTCAGTGTCCCGGCCGGTGCGAGCGCCACCACGCGCTCCACCCGCTCCGGGTGCTCGATCGCGGCGGCCAGTGCGAGGGCGCCGCCCTGGGAGAGCCCGACGACCGCAGCACGCTCGACGCCGAGGTCGTCCAGCACGTCGACGACCGTCCGGAGCAGCACGTCGTGGCCGGCCCGGCCCCGCCACGGCCGGCTGCGTCCCTGCTTCGGCCAGTCGGGGGCGATGACGCGGTGGTCGCGGGCGAGGTCGGGGATCAGGTGGTGCCAGCTGAGCAGCGCGTTGTCGAGGCCGGCCCCGGACAGCAGCAGCACCGGGGGGCCGGACCCGCCCGCGAGGTGGACGTGCAGGTCGCCCTCGGGGCGGGGGATCACATGGTCGCGCAGGGCGGTCATCGGGTCCTCCCGGTCAGCGGGTCGCGTCGACGACGAAGCTCCGTCCGAGCCCGAGCAGTACCCGGTCCGCGGTGAGCAGTTGCATGCCGTCCTGGTCCGCCTGGGCGACGATGAGCCGGTCGAACGGATCGTGGCGGACGAGCTCGGGGAAGGCACGCAGGCCCTCGGCGTGGGTGGCCGTCACGTCCAGGACGACCAGCCCCTGCTCCTCCAGCAGCTCCGGGAGCCCGGCCGGGACGTCGAGCTTCCCCAGCATGGCCTTGATGGTGAGTTCCCAGACCGATGCCGCCGAGACGTGGACCGCGGTCGCGGTCCCGACGATCTCGCGGGCCTTCGGGCCGAGCCGTTCGCTGTCGGTGAGGACCCACAGCAGGGCCTGGCTATCGAGGAGCAGCATCGTCGCCGTAGAACATGGCCTGGATGTCCTGGTCGACGCCCTCGAAGTCGGCGTCGTCGTAGCGGACGCGGTCGCGGAGCCCGCCCAGGCGCACGGTCCGGCGCCGGTGCGGCACCAGGTCCGCCACGGGAGTGCCGGCGCGGGAGATGACGATGTGTTCGCCCGCCGCGACGCGCTCCAGCAGTCGGGACAGGTGGGTCTTGGCCTCGTGGATGTTGAACTCGGCGGTCACGGTGCCTCCGTCCGTCGGACCTGGTCCAGCTTAGTCCATCTTTCGTGATCCGGGTCGGTCATCGGGTTCCTCGTCGCCCCACCCGCGCGCGGCCAGTGCCTCCCCGAGCGCGTCCGCGTGCCGCAGCGTCCGCACCAGGAACGGCACCGCGAACGCCGTCGGGGAGCGGTCCGCCCCGCGCGCCTTCGCGGCGGCCCGGACCTGCCCGGCGATGCCGGACAGTGTCCCGATCGACTGCACCGTCAGCCCGACGAGAAGGCCGAGGCGCTCGGGTGCGAGACCGAACCGGCGCAGCGGGCCGAGCCCCCGCTCCACCGCGCCGACCAGGTCGTCCACCCGGGTGGTGAGGGTGAACAGGGTCGCCGCGCCCATCGCGGCGACCAGCCGGAGCACGATCACCAGAGTCCGTTCCGGCCCGGGCAGCCACCACTGGACCGCCCCGAGCAGCACGGCCAGCAGCACCAGCGTGCGCAGCACCGGCCGGGCCCGGTGCCACGGGATCCGGGCGACCACATAGCCGGCGGCGACGGCCAGGCACAGCCCGCCGAGCACCCGCGGGTCATCGGTGAGCACCGCTCCGACCGCGAGGGCCAGCACCACGAGCAGCGACGGCCCGGCGGGCGCCCGGTGCAGGAGGCTGTCACCGGGCGCGTAGAGCCCCAGCGGGGTCACGAGCCGCAGAGCCTGCGGTAGTACGCGACGGCCGGGCCCGGCTCGTCGTCGGCGACGACCCGTCCGCCGTCGAGGACGACGACGCGGTCGAAGCCGTCGATCAGGTCCAGGTCGTGGGTGGCGAGCAGGACCTGCTGGCGCAGCCCGGCGAGCCGGTCGGCGAAGGCGCGCTTGTTGCGCAGGTCGAGCAGGGTGGTCGGCTCGT
Organism: Pseudonocardia sp. ICBG1034; assembly: GCF_020131375.1. Classification (NCBI taxonomy): domain Bacteria; kingdom Bacillati; phylum Actinomycetota; class Actinomycetes; order Pseudonocardiales; family Pseudonocardiaceae; genus Pseudonocardia; species Pseudonocardia sp. ICBG1034. The sequence continues at coordinate 1,048,166 of NZ_JAHLEK010000023.1, read as the reverse complement.
CGCAGACCAGCACGTCCGGATCCAGCACGAGCACGGCGGCCAGCGCGAGCAGCTGCTTCTGCCCACCGGAGAGCTGGTGCGCGGGGTGCTCGACGTGGTCGCCCAGCCCGAACCCGGCGAGCGTCTCCGCGGCGAGCCGGGCGCGCTCGGCCCGGTCGCGCACGGTCCGGCGCAGCGAGAACGCGACGTCCTCACCGGCGGTCGGCATGACGATCTGGGAGTCCGGGTCGCTGAAGACGAACCCGACCCGGCGGCGGACGGCGGCACCGTCGCGGGCGGGGTCGCGGCCGTCGACGGTCACGGTGCCCTCGGTCGGCGCGACGAGCCCGTTGACGGTCCGGGCCAGCGTGGACTTGCCGGAGCCGTTCGCGCCGACCAGCGCGACCCGGGGCTCGGCGAGGGTGAGGGTGACGCCGTCGAGGACGGTGCGATCGCCGTAGCGGTGCCCGACCGCCTCGAACTCGATCACCGGACCACCCGCCAGCTCGTCGCGACGCCGAGGCCGCCGCCGGAGGACAGCGCCGCGATCCCGGTCTCGCCGCGGCCCTGCACGACGAGCCGGTGGAACAGCCGCACGACCAGCACCGCGCCGGAGGCGCCCCAGGGGTGACCGAGCGCGATCGCGCCGCCGTCCGGGCTCACCCGGTGCTCGTCGATCCCGGCCGCGTCGAGGCAGGCCAGCGCCTGCCCGGCGAACGCCTCGGTGAACTCGACGGCGTCCGGGGACCGCGGCCGGTCGCGGAGCGCGGCGAGGGCGGGGACGGCGCCGAGCCCGAGGTCGGCCGGGGGGCAGCCCCGGGTGGCGGCCGAGACCAGCGCGAGGCCGGGCACGCCCAGCTCCCGGCGTCGCCACTCCGGCACCAGCGCGACGGCGGCGGCCCCGTCGTTCACCCCGCAGGAGTTCGCGGCGGTGTGCACGCCGCCGGGGGTGAACGCGGGCCGGAACCGGGCGAGCCGCTCGGTGGTGAAGCGGTCGCGGGGACGCTCGTCGGTGAGCACGGCACCGACCGGGACCAGCTCGTCGCCGAAGCGGCCGGAGCGCTGCGCGTCGACGGCGCGGGCGTGGCTGCGGGCGGCGAACGCGTCGAGCCGCGCGCGGGAGAGGCCCGCCCGGTCGGCGACGTCGTCGGCGGCGGGCCCCATGTCCGGGTCCGGGTCGCCGGCCGGGGCGAACGGCGCGCGGGTGTAGACGGTGCCGTCGGCCCACGTCCGCGCAGGCGCGGTCGACGGCGACTCGGCGCCCCCGGCGAGGTAGCCGGCGCCGTCCCCGGCGCGGATGCCCGCGGCGGCGGTGAGGATCGCGGCCAGCCCGCTCGCGCACTGCCGGTCCACGGTCATGCCGGGCACGTCGTCGCCGAGCCCGGCGGCGAGCGCCGCGACCCGGGCCGGGTTGCCGCCGGGGCCGAAGACGTTGCCGAGCAGCACGTCGTCGACCGGGCCCCCGAGGGTCCCGGCCAGCGCGGCGAGGACGGGCGCGGCGAGCGCGTCGACGGTCACCGCGCGCAGCGCGCCGCCCGCGGTGCCGATCGGGGTGCGCCGCGCGGCGACGACGACCGGGGTGTCGGCCGTGGTGCCGCCGCCGGGGCCGGTCACTCGGGCCCTCCGAGCGGGACGGCGTCGAGGGTCCCGTCGCGCAGTGCGGCGTCGACGGCGGCGCGGGCGGGCTTGCCCGAGCCCAGCCGCGGCAACGCCCGGGTGACCAGCCAGCGGCGCGGGCGCTTCGCCGGGGACAGTCCGGCCCGCGCCGCGGCGCGCAGCGCCCGCCGGTCCGGGACGCCGTCGCGGGCCTCGACGACCGCCGTGACCACCATCCCCAGCGACGCGTGCGGGGTCCCGGCGACGACGACGTCCCCGACGCCCGCGACGCCGCGCAGCACCTGCTCGACCTCCTCGGCGGCTACCAGTGTGCCGCCGGAGGAGATGGTCGTGGCGGCGCGGCCGAGGACGGTCAGACCGCCGTCGTCGGTGAGTTCGGCGCGGTCCCCGACGGTCGTCGGACCGGGGCCGGCCGGGACGAGTGCGCCACGGGTGAACCGGCCGTGCACCGACTGCGGGCTGTCCACCCACAGCACGCCGTCGCGCACGGTGAGGTGCACGTCCTCGACCGGGCGCAGCGGGCCGTCGTCGCGGCGGGTGGCGATCAGCGAGTGCTCGGCCGAGCCGTAGTACTCGAGCAGCGTGGTGCCGGGCAGCAGCCGCGCGACCCGCTCCCGCATCCCCGGCGCGACGTGCGCGCCACCGCACACCACGACCCGTGGTGCGGGGCCGCCCGGGCGACGCCGGCGCTCGTCGAGCAGGGCGGTGAGCTGCGCGGGGACGAGGTGGACCGAGCCGCCGTCGGGCAGGTCGGTCGGGTCGAGCCGGCCGCGGGTGACCAGGCCCAGGCCGTGGTGCAGCGCGTGCAGCGCCCCGAACAGGTAAAGCGTCGAGGACGGCGGCCCCGGCACGAGGACCGGTCCGGGAAGCGCGCCGAGGATGTCGAACCCGATCCGCCAGGAGCGCCGGTCGCGGGCCAGCACGGTGGGGACACCGGTGCTGCCCGAGGTCGTCGGGAGCAGGAACAGCCCGGGCGTCCGCGCTCCGCCGTCGGCGGTCGCGGCCCGGCCGTCGGTGCCGACGACGTGGTGCGGCGCGGCGTCGGCGAGCACCGCGTCGCGTTCGCGGCCGGTCCAGCCGGCGTCGGCCAGCAGCGACGCCGCGCCCAGCCGGTCCGCGGCGAGCAGGTAGGGCAGCACCGCCCAGCGGGCCCGGGTGGGGGTGTCGAGCACGACGCGTTCCCCGGCCCGCACCCCGAGCCGGGCGAGGCGCTCCCCGGCCGCGGCGACGGCGTCGGCGAGACCGCGCGGGAGCCAGGGGGCGGGGACGACGGGCGCGGCCGCGTCGTCGGCGGTCTCGCGTTCCGCCCCGCTCACCGGACCCGGGGCTCGGACGACGCGGAGCGGACCGGCAGCAGGTCCGGCAGGGCCCGGTGCACCAGCGACGCGATCAGCGCGGCCAGCACGATCTTGATCAGGTCACCGGGCACGAAGACCAGGGACTGCACGATCCCGCCGGTGACGTCGCCGATGTAGGCGCCCAGCCACGGCATGCCGATCACGTAGTCGGCGAGCAGCCCGGCCAGGCAGGCGAGCAGCAGCACGGGCAGCGACCGCGACCGGAACCGCGCCACGACCAGGCCCGCGACCAGCGCGGACAGCAGCCAGCCGACGAGGAACCCGCCGCTGGGGCCGAAGAACGCGGCGCCGTTGCGGCCACCGGACAGCAGCGGCAGCCCGACCGCGGTGAGCACCAGCAGCAGCGCGACCGAGGCCGTGCCGAGCCGCCACCCGAGGATCACACCGGCCAGGATCGGGCCGACGTTCTGCAGGACGATCGGGACCCCGGCCACTCCGGCGAAGCCGGGGAACAGCCCGAGGACGGCGATGAACGCGGCGAACACGACCACGCGGGCGAGGTCGGCCGCGGGGAGCGCGGGACGGGATCCGGACACGCGCGAAGGGTAGGCCACCGGTACCGGCCCCAGGCAGGTGTTGCGCGCGGCGTCACCCCGGGCCGGGTGACGGCCGGGCGGCACCGGGGCGGCCCGGTCACAGCGAGAGCTTGTTCCGGATCCGCTGCCCGCGGCTGAGCCGGGAACTCCGCTCCCGCTCCTGCAGCGAGGTCGCGTAGACCTGCTTCGCCCGGTCGATGTGGTGCCTCAGCACGGTGACGAGACCGGTGACGTCACGGCCGGCCACCAGCTCGACCACGGTGTGGTGCTCCCGCATCGACTCGTCGAAGGCGCCCGCCGTCCGGACCGACAGGTGCACCCGGATCGCCGAGATCTGTGCGTAGATCAGGTCATAGGCGCTGCGCAGGTAGCGGTTTCCGCAGCAGTCCAGGAACGCCAGGTGGAACTGCGCGTCGAGCTGGTTGTAGCGCAGGAAGTCGGCGGCGTCGAGCGCCTCGCGCATCGGGGCCAGCAGCCCGTCCAGAGTGGACCGCAGCCGCTCGGGATCGGTCCCGAGGGCGAGCTCGATCGCCGCGCACTCCAGTCGCAGGCGGCACTCGCACAGCTCGTGGAGCTGCTCGACGCTCGGCCGGAAGATGTAGGTCCCCGATTTCGGCACGATCTCGACGAGCCCCTGGGTGCGCAGCGTCTTGAGCGCCTCGCGGACCGGGGTCCGGGAGACCCCGAACGCGGAGGAGACGAGGTCCTCGGACAGGGCCTCGCCCAGCTCGAAGGCCCCGTCCATGATCGCGGTACGGAGCCGGGCTGCGACGTCGGCGGCCAGCGACCCGGAACCGTCGGAGCGTCGCGCTGGCATCGCTGGTGTCCCTTGCTCGACCGCGGTGACCGCGGTGCCGGATCTCGGCCCCATCATCGCATCACTACTTGCATCCTAGTTTGCTCCTATCTAGGGTCTCAGTCGCCCGGCGGGATGATCCCGTCGTCCGTGTCGCCGTCGAGCAGCACCGGGCCCGGGTGCACGACGACGATCCGCCCGCCGACGATGGCGTGGCTGTAGGAACGGATGGGGCATGGACGCCGCAACCTTCAGTCCCGAGGACAACCGCCGGGCCCGTCGGGCCGCCTTCGGCAGCTTCGCCGGGGCGGTGATCGACTGGTACGACTTCATCCTGTACGGCCTGGTCGCCGCCCTCGTCTTCAACTCCCAGTTCTTCCCCGGGATCAGCCCGGTGGCCGGCACCCTGGCCGCGTTCGCGACCTTCGGGGTGGGCTTTCTCTTCCGCCCGCTCGGCGGCGTGGTCTTCGGGCACTTCGGCGACCGGATCGGCCGGAAGCAGATGCTGGTCCTGACCATGATCCTGATGGGGTCGGCCACCACGCTGATCGGTCTGCTGCCGACCTACGACTCGATCGGCTGGTGGGCTCCCTTCCTGCTCGTCGTGCTGCGGGCCGTGCAGGGCTTCGCGGTCGGCGGCGAGTGGGGCGGCGCGGCCCTCATGTGGGTGGAGAACGCCCCACCGAAGCGGCGGGCGCTCTACAGCAGCGGTGTGCAGGTCGGCTACTCCGTCGGCCTGATCATCGCCACCGGCCTGATCCTGCTGATGCGTGCGGTCACCACCGACGAGCAGTTCCTGGCGTGGGGCTGGCGGGTGCCGTTCGTGGCCAGCGTCCTGCTCGTGCTGGTCGGGCTCGTCGTCCGGGCCCGGGTCCAGGACTCCGAGGAGGTCGCCGAGCGGGTGGAGCGGGCCGAGCGGGTCGCGGGCGGCCGCCGGATCCCGCTGCTGGAGGCGCTGCGCAGCCACCCCGGCGCCTTCGGCCGGATCTTCGGGCTCCGCCTGGTCGAGCTGGTCTCCGGCTACATCGTGATCACGTTCGCGGTCAGCTACGCCTCCGACGAGCACGGGTTCTCGAAGGACTTCATGCTCAACGTCGGTCTGCTGGTCGGCGCCCTGGGGATCGTGTCCATCCCCACGTTCGCCTGGCTGTCGGACCGGTTCGGCCGACGCCGCATCTACCTGACCGGGTCGGTCGTCGGCGTGCTCGCGGCGGTGCCGTTCTTCCTGGCGATCGAGAGCGGTTCGCAGATCGCCGTCGCGCTGCTCGCGGTCATCCTGTTCAACATCGCGCACGACATGGCGGTGAGCGTGCAACAGCCGCTGTTCACCGAGATGTTCGGCGCGGAGTTCCGCTACAGCGGCGCCGGGGTCGGCTACCAGGTCGCCAGCGCGATCGCCGGTGGGTTCACCCCGTTCATCGCCGCGGCGCTGGTCGCCTCGACCGGGGGCTCCTGGTACCTGGTCGCCGCCTACCTCCTCCTCAGCTGCCTCGTCTCGGCGGTCCTGGCCTGGCGCATCGAGCGTCCCGCGGCCGCGACCACGCCCACCGCCGTCACGGCGGCCTGACCCACCCGGAAACGGAGAGCCATCATGCTTCCCAGCCCCGCCGGCGCGCTGCGCCGGCTGCTCGCCGGGCCGGACATCGTGCTCGCCCCCGGCGCGGCGGACTCGGTGACCGCCCGCCTGGTGCAGGCCGCCGGCTTCCCCGCCGTCTACCTGACCGGCTTCGGCGCGACCGCCAGCCGTCTGGGCACCCCCGACATCGGCCTGCTCAGCCAGACCGAGATGACCGAGCACGCCCGCAACATGACCCGGGCGGTCGGGATCCCGGTGGTGGCCGACGCCGACACCGGCTACGGCGGTCCGTCGAACATCGAGCGCACCGTCCACGAGCACCTGCAGGCCGGGGTGGCGGCCATCCACCTGGAGGACCAGGTCGCGCCGAAGCGGTGCGGCCAGATGGCCGGTGTCCGGCTGATCGACGCGGAGGAGAACGCGGCGCGGCTGCGCTGCGCCGTCCGGGCCCGCGGCGAGCACGACCTGGTGATCATCGGCCGCACCGACGCGTTGCAGTCCGCCGGTGTCGACGAGGCGCTGCAGCGCGCCGCCCGCTACGCCGACGCCGGGGTCGACCTCGTCTTCGTCGACGGGGTGAAGACCGTCGCGGAGGTGGAGAAGATCGCCGCCGGGGTCCCCGGGCCGAAGGTCGTCTCGCTCGTCGACGGGACCGACGCCGCCCGGCTCGCGGCGTCGGACCTGCAGGAGCTGGGCTTCGACCTGGCGCTCTTCGCGGTGACCACGCTGTTCGCCGCCACCCGCGCCGCCGCGGACGCGCTCGCGGGTATCGCCGCCACCGGCTCGCTCGCCGGCGGGCCCACCCGGCACACCTACGACGAGTTCACCCGCGTCGTCGACCTCGCCCACCACCAGGACCTCGACCACTCCTTCGGAGCGTGACCGCCGTGCCCACCGTCGTCGTCACCGACTACGAGTTCCCCGACCTCGACCTGGAGCGGACCCTCGTGGAGGAGGCCGGGCTGCGGTTCGTCGCCGCCCGTACCCGTACCCCGGACGAGATCGTGGCCGCCTGCGCCGGTGCGGACGGCATCATCAACCAGTACGCCCAGCTCACCGCCGACGTGATCGCCCGGCTGCCCCGGACCCGGGTCATCTCCCGCTACGGGATCGGCCTCGACACGATCGACGTCGCGGCGGCGACCGAGGCCGGGATCGTCGTCGCGAACGTGCCCGACGGCTCGCTCGACGACGTCGCCGACCACGCGGCCGGGATGATCCTCGGCCTGGCCCGTGGTCTGGGCCGGCACGACCGGGCGATGCGGGCGGGCGGCTGGGACTACGCCGCCGCGGGACCGCTGCTGCGGCTGCGCGGCCGCGTCCTGGGGCTGGTCGGGTTCGGGCAGATCCCGCGCCGGCTCGCGACCCGGATGCAGGCGTTCGGGATGACCGTCCTCGCTACCGACCCGCACACCGACGCCGCCGTCGCCGCGGACGCCGGGGTGGAGTTCGTCGGCCCCGCCGAGCTGTACCGCCGCGCCGACGTGGTGTCGGTGCACGCACCGCTGACGCCCTTGACCACCGGGCTGGTGGACGCCGCCGCCCTCGCCGCGATGAAGCCGACCGCGTACCTGGTCAACACCGCGCGCGGCCCGGTGGTGGACGAGGCCGCGCTCCTGCACGCACTGACCACCGGCGGCATCGCCGGGGCCGGGCTCGACGTGTTCGCCGCGGAGCCGATCGCGCCGGACCACCCGCTGCGGGGACTCGACCAGGTACTGCTGAGCCCGCACTGCGCCTGGTACTCGGTCGACTCCGAGGTCGAGATCCGCAGCAAGACCGTCCGGAACGTGATCGACGTCCTGTGCGGGCGGGCGCCGGCCTACCCGGTGAACCGGCCGGGGCACCCGCGCGCGGCGACGGTCGTCGGCTGAACGGCCGCGGGCTCGCCGCCCCGGGGCGGCACGCCGCGCAGCCCGGCCTCCGGCAGCTCGTCGGGTGGGGTGGACCGGACGGTCGGTCAGCCCCTCTAGGCTCGGGCCCGTCAGCCAGCTCCCGACCGGAGGAAGCGCCGTGAGGATCGCCGTCATCGGACTGGGCAAGATCGGTCTGCCGCTGGCCGCCCAGTTCGCCTCGCGCGGACACGACGTCGTCGGACTCGACGTCGACCGGCGGGTCGTCGACCACGTGAACACCGGGACGGAGCCCTTCCCCGGTGAGGCCGGACTCGGCGAGGCACTCGCTACGCTGGTCCCGCAGGGCCGCCTGCGCGCCTCCACCGACTACGCCGACGGTGTGCCCGGGGCCGACGCGATCGTCCTCGTCGTGCCGCTGTTCGTCGACGACGAGGCGCGACCCGACTTCCGATGGCTCGATGCGGCCACGGACGAGCTGGCCCGCCACCTCACGCCGGGAACACTGGTGTCCTACGAGACCACCCTCCCGGTCGGCACCACCCGCGAGCGCTGGAAACCGATGCTGGAGAAGGGCTCGGGCCTGCTCGAGGGCGTCGACTTCCACCTCGTGTTCTCTCCCGAACGGGTCCTGACCGGGCGGGTGTTCGCCGACCTGCGGAAGTACCCGAAGCTGGTCGGCGCGCTCAGGACCGAGGGTGCCGAGCGCGCCCGGGCCTTCTACGAGTCAGTCCTGGAGTTCGACCAGCGTCCCGACCTCGCCCGGCCCAACGGCGTCTGGGACCTGGGGTCGGCCGAGGCCGGCGAGTTCGCGAAGCTCGCCGAGACGACCTACCGCGACGTGAACATCGGGCTCGCGAACCAGTTCGCGCGGTTCGCGGCCGCGAACGGCATCGACGTGCACCAGGTGATCGAGGCGTCGAACTCCCAGCCCTACAGCCACATCCACCGGCCGGGCATCGCGGTCGGTGGGCACTGCATCCCGGTGTATCCGCGCCTCTACCTGTGGAACGACCCCGACGCGTCGGTGGTCCGCGCGGCCCGCCAGGCGAACGCGGACATGCCCGCCTACACGGTCGGGGTGCTCGCCGGAGCGCACGGCGACCTGACGGGTGCCCGCGTCGTCGTCCTGGGCGCCGCCTACCGCGGAGGGGTGAAGGAGACGGCGTTCTCCGGTGTCTTCCCGACCGTCCATGCCCTGCGCGCGGCCGGAGCCGTACCCCTCGTCCACGATCCGCTGTACACCGACGACGAGCTGCGGTCACTGGGGCTCGAGCCCTACCGGACGGGCCAGCCGGTCGACGCCGCCGTGCTCCAGGCCGACCACGCGGAGTACGCCGGACTCGGGCCGGCCGACCTCCCCGGGGTGCGGACGATCGTCGACGGGCGCCGGATGCTGGACGCCGAGAATTGGGCCGGGGTGCAGCTGCGCGTTGTCGGGGCGCCCTGACCGTGCGGGTCGCCGTCGTCACGACCTGGTTCCCGGACGGGGCCTCACCCGCGACCGCGCCCTTCGTGGTCGCGCACGCGACGGCCGTCGCCCGTCGGCACGACGTCACCGTGGTGCACCTGCGGCTGGGCGGTCGCGGTGCGGTCGTGGAGGAGGAGTACCGGGGGCTGCGGGTCGTCCGGGTGCCCGTCGACCCACGGCTGCCGCTCCACGCCACCGGTGCGCTCCGGACGCTAGCCGGGCTCCTGCGTCCGGCGGACGTCGTGCACAGCATGGCGTTCTCCACCGTGGGCGCCCTCGCCCCGCTGACGCCCGTGATCATGCGGCGCTGGGTGCACTCGGAGCATTGGAGCGGTGTCGGCTTCCCGGAACGGGTCGACGGGCCGTGGCGTCGCGTCGCCGGTGCGCGGCACCTGCTGCGTCTGCCCCGGCGGGTCAGTGCGGTGTCCTCACTGCTGGCCGAGAGGATCACACCGTTCACCCGCCTGGACGCCGTGGAGGTCGTGCCGTGCGTCGTCGACGTCCCGGCCCAGCCGACTCCCGCTCCGGCCGGTGGGCGCTGGGGTCTGGTGGCGGTCGGGGGCCTGGTCCCGGGCAAGCGGCCGCTCCTGGCCGTGGAGACCGTGCGGGAGCTCGTCGACCGCGGGGTCGACGTCGGCCTGACCTGGGTCGGGGACGGGCCGCTCCGGACGCAGGTCGAGGAACGGTCCCGCGCGCTCGACGTCGCGGACCGGGTGCGGCTCGTCGGGTCGGTGCCCCCGCAGGGGGTCGCGCAGCACCTCGCCCGCAACGCGCTCTTCTTCCTGCCCACGGCGTTCGAGACATTTCTGGTCTCCGGGGCGGAGGCCCTCGCGGGCGGGCGTCCCGTGGTCCTCACCGGGGAGGGCGGTTTCGTCGACTACGTCGACGAGACGGTCGGGACCGTCGTCGCCGACGACTCCGTCGGCGGTCTGGCCGAGGCACTCGTCGCCGCACGGGCCCGGTTCGACGGTGTCCCACCCGAGCACTTCCGGGCCGCGGTTCTCCCGCGGCTCGGGTCCGAGGCGATCGGACGACTGTTCGACGACTTCTACGGGAGGGCCCTGTCGTGAGCAACATCGCACCCGGTGCCGACATCGCCGATTCCGCGTCGGTCGCCGACGACGCCCGGATCTGGCATCTCGCCCAGATCCGCGAGGACGCCGTCGTGGGCCGGGGCTGTGTCGTCGGCCGGGGGGCCTACGTCGGGAACGGTGTCCGCGTCGGGGACAACTGCAAGATCCAGAACTACGCGCTCGTCTACGATCCCGCCCGCCTCGCGGACGGGGTGTTCGTCGGCCCGGCCGCAGTCCTGACCAACGACACCCACCCCCGTGCGGTCAACCCCGACGGTACCCCCAAGAGCGCCGCCGACTGGGACCCCGTCGGTGTCACCGTCGACGAGGGGGCCTCGATCGGGGCCCGGGCCGTATGTGTGGCGCCGGTGCACATCGGGGCGTGGGCGACCGTGGCCGCCGGGGCGGTGGTCACCCGTGACGTTCCGCCGCACGCGCTGGTGGTCGGGGTGCCGGCGCGTCGTGTGGGCTGGGTGGGGCACGCCGGCGCCCCGCTGCGCGAGGAGGACGGTCTCTGGGTCTGCCCGCTGAGCGGGAGGACCTACCGCGAGGTGGACGGCGAGCTCACCGGGTCCTGAGCGCTGCGCCGGAACAGGACGAAGGTCGACCCCAGGTCCACACCCGCCGGCGGGTCGGCGCGGTCCTCGACGACCCACTCTGGACGGTTGCGGGCCACCCACCCAGTGAAGCAGCGGTGCCGCTCGTGCGGTGCGGGGGCGGGTGTCTCGGTGTCGTAGGAGCCGATCACCACGAACCGTCGCGCGCTGTCGAAGAGCCGGTGCATGTAGCCCTCGAAGATCTCGTCCTCCACTAGGTGGAAGACCACTTCGAGCGACAGGGCGAGATCCGCGCGCAGCCAGCCCGCGGAGTCGTCGAACGCCGCCGGGTCGTAGCAGAGGAAGCTCTTGCCCGGGTCGTCGCGGAACCGGTCCACGCACGCCCGGACGGCCGCGGGGGAGACGTCCAGACCGAGGTAGCTCGGATAGTCGGCGAAGGACAGCTGGCTGCCGTCACCGCAGCCGAGGTCGATCACGGACTCCACACCGTGGATACGCACCCAGCGGTTGACCAGGTCGGCCTTCCACCGCGCCTGCGCGCCGTACGAGCCCGCCCCCGAGTTCCCTCCGCGGCTGTACCGGTTCTCCCAGTACCGTGCGGTGCCCCCGAACAGGAGTCGGCGCCGGACACGGACGGCGACCGGAGTGGCTGCGACGGTGCTCAATGCGGATCTAACAGACATTAAGGTCACGATACCGATGTCGGCGACTGCATGACGCTCGCGGGCCGGGAACGAGCGCCCGGGGCCACCCGACTACTGTCGAGGCGCCCGTGCGTCGACGAACCGAGGACTGTTGCGTGAGCAAGGAGTTCATCCCGGTAGCCCGCCCGATCATCGGTGACGGCGAGCGCGCCGCCGTCGACGCCGTGCTCCGTTCGGGCATGCTCGCCCAGGGCCGAGAGGTCGGGGCGTTCGAGAAGGAGTTCGCCGACGACCTGCTCGACGGCCGGCCCGTGGTCGCGGTCAACTCGGGCACGGCGGGCCTCCACCTCGGGCTCCTCGCGGCCGGCGTCGGTCCTGGCGACGAGGTCGTCGTCCCGTCCTTTACCTTCGCAGCGACGGCCAACGCGGTCGCGCTGACGGGTGCCACGCCCGTGTTCGCCGACATCCGAGCCGACGACTACTGCCTCGATCCCGCGCACGTCGAGAGCCTCGTGACCGGCCGGACGAAGGGAGTCCTGGCCGTGCACCTCTACGGTCAGCCCGCCGACATGACGGCCCTGTCCGACGTCGCCGCGCGCCACGGCCACGACGTGTACGAGGACGCGGCTCAGGCCCACGGAGCCGCCATCGGCGAACAGCGGGTGGGCACGTTCGGCGCCTTCGCGATGTTCAGCCTGTACCCGACCAAGAACATGACCTCCGGCGAGGGTGGGATGGTCTCGACCGGCGACGAGGACCTCGCCCGACGGGTGCGGCTGCTGCGCAACCAGGGCATGGAGCGTCAGTACGAGAACGAGGTCGTCGGCTTCAACGCCCGCATGACCGATCTCCACGCGGCGATCGGCCGGGTCCAGCTCGTGGACCTCCCCGGCCGGACCGAGGCCCGCCGGGACAACGCGCGCTTCTTCGACGAGCACCTGGTGGGGGTCGGGACCCCGGTGGTCCGGCCGGGCGTGCGGCACGTCTACCACCAGTACACGATCACGGTCCCCGACGACCGCGACGGCTTCGTGGCCGCGCTCCGGGACGAGTACGGCGTGGGCAGCGGCGTCTACTACCCGACTCCGGTCCACCGGCTGCTCTCGTTCGGCCGGTCGGACACGCTCCCGGTCACCGACCGGGTGTGCCGGACCGTGCTGTCGCTGCCCGTGCACCCCTCGCTCGACGCCGAGGACCGCGACCGGGTCGTCACCGCGGTCAACGCCCTTGCGAAGGCGGGTGCGTGATGGCGAACCTGCGCGCGGGGCTCATCGGTCTCGGGATGATGGGTCGGCACCACGCGCGCGTCCTGCGTGAGCTCCCGGGGATCGACCTGGTCGCGGTCGCCGACGCCGACGGCGACCCCCATGGCGTCGCGGGCCCGCTGCCCGTCCTGCACGGGGTAGAGGAACTGATCGCGGCGGGGATTGACGTCGCCGTCTGTGCTGTGCCGACCGCCATGCACGAGCCGATCGGGCTCGCCCTCGCCGAGGCCGGGGTGCACACGCTCGTCGAGAAGCCCGTGGCGCACAGCGTCGTCGCGGGTGAGCGGCTGGTCGAGGCCTTCGCCCGGCGCGGACTGGTCGGTGCGGTCGGCCACATCGAGCGGTACAACCCCGCCCTGCAGGCACTGCGCACCCGCGTGGCCGACGGGCAGGTGGGCGAGGTCTTCCAGATCGCCACCCGCCGGCAGGGCCCGTTCCCCGCCCGGATCGCGGACGTGGGCGTGGTCAAGGATCTCGCCACGCACGACATCGATCTGACGAGCTGGCTCGCGCAGTCCCGGTACGTCGCCGTGACCGCACAGACGACGACCCGGTCGGGGCGCCCCCACGAGGACATGGTCGCGGTGACCGGTCGCCTCGAGAACGGGACGATTACCAACCACCTGGTCAACTGGCTCTCGCCGATGAAGGAGCGCGTCACCATCGTCACCGGGTCGAAGGGGGCGTTCGTCGCGGACACCCTGACCGCCGACCTCACCTTCCACGGCAACGGTGTGATCGACACCGAATGGGACTCGGTGGCGAACTTCCGCGGTGTGAGCGAGGGCGACGTGACCCGCTTCGCCATCCCGAAGCCCGAGCCGCTGCGTGTCGAGCACGAGGCGTTCCGCGACGCCGTCCTCGGACTGCGGGACCACACGGTCTCGCTCGCCGACGGGCTGGAGACGCTGCGGACGGCCGAGTGGGTGCTCGGGTCCGCCGAGCGGATGGCCGCGGACCTGCCGGTATGAGGATCGTGCTGGCCACCCGGCTCTTCCGCCCCGAGGTCGGGGCCGCCGCCTTCCGGCTGGCCGCGCTGACCGATGCGCTCACTGAGCGCGGACACGAGGTCAGGGTGGTCACGACGAGGCCCCCGGCGTCGGCCGGGCCCCCACCGGAGGAGCGGGCCTCGGTCTCCCGGTGGCCGGTCATGCGTGACGCCGGAGGGAACGTCCGCGGCTACCTCCAGTACGCGAGCTTCGACGTGCCGCTCCTGGGGCGCCTGGCAGCCGGCCGTGGCGCCGACCTGGTCGTGGTCGAGCCACCGCCGAGCACCGGGGTAGTCGTGGCCCTGGCGACGCTGCTGCGTCGTACCCGCTACGTGTACTACGCGGCCGACGTGTGGAGCGACGCCCTCGTCGCGGCGGGGGCCGCTGCCCCGGTCGTGGCGCTGATGCGGATGCTCGAGCGGATCGCGCTCCGGCGCGCAGTGCGGGTGATCGCCGTGTCCGACGGTGTAGCGGATCGGGTCCTCTCGCTCGGTGTCGCGCCGGACCGGGTGGCCGTCGTCCCCAACGGCATCGACACGACGCTGTTCTCCCCGGAGCCCGCGGTCACCCGTGAGCCGGTCTTCGTCTACACCGGCACGATGTCGGAGTGGCAGGGCGCTGAGGTGTTCGTCCGAGCGCTGCCCCTAGTGCGGGAGAAGTACCCCGAGGCCCGTCTGCGCTTCTTCGGGCAGGGGTCCGCGGAGCCGGAACTGCGGCGACTCGCCGCCGAGCTCCCGGCCGGCTCGGTCGAGTTCGGGGGAGTGGTCCCGCCGGTCCGGGCGGCCGAGGAGCTCCGCCGGGGCACCGCCGCCCTGGTGAGCATCGTGCCGGGGCAGGGCTACGACTTCGCCCGACCGACGAAGATCTATGCGGCCACCGCCTGCGGCACTCCCGTGCTCTACGCGGGCCGCGGCGCCGCCGCCGACATGGTCCGCGACGCCAGGCTCGGCGCTGCCGTCGGACACGATTCGCGCGCCGTCGCCGACGGGATGCTGGAGATGCTGGACGCCGGGGCCCCGGACTCCGCGCACCTGGTCGAGTGGACCCGGACGCACGCGTCGCTCCGTTCGACCGGCCGGTCGGTCGCCGACGAGCTCGAGGGTGTCCTCGCGCGAGGAGCCTGAGCCGTGCGGCTGCGGCGTCAGATCGTCGCCCGCCCGGCGTGGTGCTGCTCGAGGGCGTCGACGACACGGCGGGCGGCGTCACCGTCGCCGTAGGGGGCCGCCGAGGTGGGGGCAGGGGCTGCCCGTCCGACGATCTCCCCCAGCCGCTCGAAACCCTCGTCCACCAGGACGTTCCAGCCGAGGTCGACGGTCTCCACCCACTCGGTCTCGGGCCGCAGCGTCGTGCAGGGCACACGGAGGAGAAACGCCTCCTTCTGGAGGCCCCCCGAGTCGGTGACCACGCCGGTGCTGCGGCCGACCGCCGCGACCAGGTCGGGATACCCCAGCGGGTCAGACAGCCGGAGGGCCCCGACGTCGAGCGTGATGCCGTGCCGCTCGGCCGCCGCGCGCAGGCGCGGATGGGCCAGCAGGACGACGGGCCGGTCCAGTCCGGCGAGCCCCTCGACGATGCTCCGCAGACGGTGCGGCTCGTCGGTGTTGTCGGGCCGGTGCACGGTGGCGACGAGGTAGTCGGTCCCCTCGACCTCCGGCAACGGGTGCGGGCGGTGGGCTCCGGCGGCCAGGACCCGGAGGAGGACGTCGGTCATGACGTCACCGACCTCGACGGTACGGGACGCCAGTCCTTCGGAGCGGAGGTGCTCGGACGCGGTGGGCGTCGGAGCCAGCAGCAGGTCCGCCGCGTGGTCGGTGAGGACCCGGTTGATCTCCTCCGGCATCCGCCGGTTGAACGAGCGGAGACCGGCCTCCAGGTGGGCGACCGGGACGTGCACCTTCACCGCCGCCAGCGCCGCGGCGAGGGTGGAGTTCGTGTCCCCGTAGACGAGCACCCAGTCCGGTGCGGTCTCCCCGATCAGCTCCTCGATCCCGGCGAGCATCGTGCCGGTCTGGGCACCGTGCGAACCCGATCCGACGCCCAGGTTGTGGTCCGGGTGCGGGATGCCGAGGTCGGTGAAGAAGGCGTCGCTCATGTTGTGGTCGTAGTGCTGCCCCGTGTGCACGATGACGTGCTCGGCGCGACCCGCCAGGGCCTGTGCGACCGGGGCGAGCTTCACGAACTGCGGGCGGGCAC
The DNA here is from genome assembly GCF_020131375.1 of Pseudonocardia sp. ICBG1034. Taxonomy (NCBI): domain Bacteria; kingdom Bacillati; phylum Actinomycetota; class Actinomycetes; order Pseudonocardiales; family Pseudonocardiaceae; genus Pseudonocardia; species Pseudonocardia sp. ICBG1034. The sequence continues at coordinate 1,032,259 of NZ_JAHLEK010000023.1, read as the reverse complement.
CGACGACACTCATCACGCGCACCGGCCCAGCCTATGGGGTGGCCTCGCCCCCGCTGCGGGTGCCGCCGTCCCCTGCCCCCGGCCGCAGGATCCGCGCCGTCTCCCCGCCGAACAGCGCCGCCCACAGCAGCAGGAAGGCGGCGACGGCGACGAGGTCGGTGCCCCCGTGCGGGCTCCACTGCTCACGCGCCGCCTCCAGGCCGCCGACGAGTGCGCACCCGGTGGTCACACGCACCGTGAACCCCCGCCACCGCTGGCCCTGCCGCCACCAGACCAGCGCGAACGGGACGAGCCCCACCACGGCCATACCGCAGAGATAGCCGAGTGCGATGCCGGTGACGGAGCCGGTCCCGACCGACACCGACAGCACGGCCAGCCCCACCGCGAACCCGACCAGCCGGACTGTCCCGACGGTCCGTGGGCCGGTCGGATCCATCGAGTTCAGCGACTCCGTGCAGGCCGTCGCCGAGGTCAGCAGGAAGCTCGCGAGGAGCAGGATCTGGAGCACCGGGATGGCACCCTCCAGGTCCGGCCAGACCACGTCGACCACGGCCCGCGCGCCCAGGACCAGGGCCCCGAACGCCGCCCCGATCAGAACGATGAGCCCGCGGTGGGCGAGGTCGGTCTGCCGCCGGGCCTCTTCGACGTCGCCGCGGCCCACGGCGCCCGACAGGGCCGGCAGCAGGATGAGGCTGAGGACCGACGACACCATCGAGGCCGGCGTGGCCAGTGTGAGCGCCGCGGCGTACGCATCGGCTCCCCGGAGGTCCCCGGTCTGACGTGCGATGACCATCGTGAGCTGGAGGAACCCTGCGGTGGTCAGCGATCCGACGACACCCCAGCCGACGAACCCGCGGATCTCGGCGCGGAGCTCGGCGGACAACACGGTGCGCCTGCCCCGTGGCCACCCGAGGACCGCGTAGCCGAGGTAGCCCACCGTGATCGGGACCAGGATCAGGTCGGTTGCGCCCGCGGCGAGCACGACCAGCAGGCCGCTAACCGCCACGACGAGTGCAGCGACGTCCCCGACGGTCGCGCGGAGCACCCGCTGCGTCGCGTAGTGCGCGGACCGGACGTAGGTGTAGGTCGACCAGCCGACGGTCAGCAGCCCGACGAGCACCCCGGTGCCCGCCTGGCCCGGTGCCAGCCAGAGCCACGTCACCAGGCCGGCTGCGACCGCTAGCAGCCCCGACGTCGCGAGGCACCACGATCCGAGGTGGTGCATCAGGCCGGCCCGGCGTTCAGGGTCGGCGGACTCCCGGGCGAGGAACTTCGCCGCGGCCGCACCCAACGAGGTCGGCCACAGCAGGCTCGCGAGCAGCGCGGTGGAGATGGCGCTGTTCGTCGCGGACAGGAAGCCGGCGGGCAGGGACCGTCCGATGATCACGCTGTACCCGAACCGGACCAGGCCCTGCGCGACGATACCCGCGGTCGACACGAGACCGCGGGACCGCATCGGCAGCGGGACGACATGGGTCTGCGCGTCGGGCCGGGACAGCAGTGAGCGTCCCTGCCCGACGACCGGCACACCGGCGGCCGCGGGCTCTGTCGGATGCTGCCGGCCGGAGGTCACGGTCGTCCAGGGTAGGGCGACACCGTCAGATGCCCGGGATCGGTCAGGGCTGCCCGTCGACCGGGGCGGCACACGCCGTGATCCGGAAGAGCTCGTACCCCCCACCCGAGGTGATCGGTTCGAAGCCCGGGGCCTCGGCCAGCTGCGTGATCCCCGGATACGACGACGCCCGTCCGTCCCACGGCCAGAAGTGCACCGGACCGTCGATCGCATAGGTGGTCCGGGTCGCCGTCACCGCCGAGCACACCTCCGGATCGGTCGCGACGTCGCGCAGACGCTGGGCGACGACCATGCGGTCGGGGTCCCAGTTCCCGCCGACGTGGGGGTAGAGGACGTCCTGTCCGGACAGGGCGTACAGCAGGGCGTTACCGGTAAACGGGTTGGCGGCGACGACCGCGCCGGGCGGGAGCAGCGTGCCCGCGTCCTCCAGGAACTCGCGCTGGCCGGGGACGAGGATCGGGCTCGCCGGCTGCTGGTAGGGGCCGGCGAGGACATCGGCGTGCGTCCCGATCTCGAGCCCGTTCGACAGCACGGCCAGCGCCGTCACCGCGACCGCCGCCACGGGGATCACCGCGCGCCGTCTGCGGAGGCGAGGGTGGTGGCGACCCGTCAACCGGGACACCAGTCGTACCGTCGCCGCGGACACGCCGAGGACGGCGATCGTGGCGAGGGGGACCCCGCTGATCGGGACCATGGCTGCGAGCCGGTAGGAGTCGTTGTACCAGGCACCCGTCAGCGCGGTCGTGAGCTCGTTCTCCTGCGAGGCCGCCAGGACGTAGAGGAAGCCGGAGAGGGCGTGCGCGGGCACGAGCCACCCCGTGCTGGCCCGTCGCAGGGACGACACCGCGCCCACGAGCACGAGGACCGAGGCCACCCACAGCGCCGGCCGGCCGCTCGGAGCGTTCAGGAGCATGTCCTCGACCGCGCCCCCGGTGGTGGTGAACGCTGGCCAGTCGAACTTGCGCACACCGGCTAGGAAGGGGGAGGCGGCCAGGAACCAGACGGTCCCGGCGATGACCGCGGCCGCCCCGGCGAGTGCCGACAGCGGCTTCCAGACGTCGACCACACGGCGTACCCGTACGGCCGTGCCGAGGGCCGCCCACAGCATCGGGCAGAGACCGAGGACGGCGAGGCTGATCACGGCGTTGGGATGCGCGAGGCCGAGGGCAGGAACGGAGAGGACGAGCAGGACTAGGGCGCCGACCCTGCCGAGCACCGGGCGACGAGCGAGTCCGACGAGCGTGACGACGGCGGCGAGTCCGGCCGGAACCAGGGCCAGGCCCAGCAGGTTGGGCCACAGGACGCCGAACGACATCAGGAGCCACGGCAGTGCAGTGAACGCCGTCGCCAGAACCGGAGCGAGCAGGAACGCCGCCGGCGAGCGCCCGATCGTCTGCCGGACGAGCATCAAGCACGACAACGGCCACGCCACCGCGGCAACCGCGTAGGCAGTGACGTTGGTGGCCACCGGGATCGTCGTACCGGAGACCATGGCGACCAGGGCGACGAGGTCGTGCCACGCGGCGGGGTAGGCGACGTCCGACCGCCCCGGGGCGCTCAGGTTCCCCAGGGTCAGCGACGACCCGTCGCCCGTCGCGATGATGTGGGCCACCGCGTTGTAATGGAAGACGGCGTCGTAGGTCGAGGAGATCGCATCGACCGGTCCGAACCCCCGCACGACGGTGATCCAGCCGAGCACCGCGGCGGCCGCCGTGCCCAGGAACGCCGCGGGGCCGGCCCACCCGCCGTCCCGTCCCTCCCTGCCGGCTGCGGAGGGCCATGCGGTGGGCAGCGCCCGGGTCACCGGCTCTGGGGTGCGGGCGAAGCGTCCGGCGGGTGTGGCGAGCCGGACGGCCAGCGCCCGGACACGACGTACGGGTCCCGCGTGCGTGATCGCGGCCCGGACGCCGCGGTAGGTCACGTCCCCGGGGCGTCGCCGGGCGACGGCCAGCCGCACGACGGCGACCACCAGTGCCGATCCGATGGTCGAGACCGCGACGGGGAGCAGGGACCAGGCGACGCCGAGACGCTGCGCGACGATCGCCGTGCCACCGATGAGCCCGACCGACAGCAGCGGCGCCAGGCCCCACGGCGTGACGCCCCGCCATCCCGCCGCGCGGGCCACCAGCAGACCCGGCAGCACCACCACGAGGATCGCGACCATTGCGGCGGGTACCGCGGACAGCCACGTCATCGCCCGGCTCCTCCCGTTGTCTCCCAGCAGCCCCGTGGGCCGTCCGGACCTCCGGACCGGGTCGCTACCGGGCCGGGCGAGACCGTACCGCCTGCCGTGCCCGTCGCCCGTGGCCCGCCCGGGCGAGTCACGAATCGACGACGTGGTCGGGCAGGCAGGCCGTGATGCGGAACAGCTCGGCGTCCCCCTCCCGGGCGAGCAGCTCGAACCCGGGGACCGCGTCGAGGTCGTCGAGTCCGGGGTAGGCCGAGGAGCGGGGGTCGGAGATCTTGTACGTCGGAGTGGCGCTGATGACGTACCCGACGCCGGAGGCGGCCAGGGACCCGCAGACGGCCGGGTCGTTCGCCACGTCCCGGAGCCGCTGCGCGATCAGCTCCTGCGCCGGGTTCCACTCGCCGTGCAGGTGGGGGAACAGGACCCGGCGGCCGGTCAGCGGACGCAGCATCGAGGTACCCGCCCACGGGTTCTGCGCGACGACGGCATCGGGCGGGACGAGGTCACCGGTCTCGAGGAGGAGCCGCTCCACGGACGGCCGGAGCAGCACGTCCTCGGGATGCTGGTAGAAGGCCGCGAGCTGGTCCGCGTGCGTGGCGCGGTACATCCCGCCCGTGGTCGCGACGACACCGCCGACGACGACCGCCACGATCGCGGTGACAGCGATCCGACGGGACCCCTCGATGCGTAGCGATCCGGCCGTCGTGCGCAGGGCGACCGCGGCGGGAAGAGCGAGGGCACGCAGCCCGATCGCGGCGAGAGGCACGGCGATCACCGGAACCATCGCCTCCACTCGGGGGGCGTCGTTGTACCAGACACCCGTCCACACCGACGACCACGTCGTCACCGACACCACGCTCAGCCCGGCGACGACGAGGTAGGCGGGGACGAGCCACGACGTGCGGGCCCGCAGCAGGCTCGCGACGACGCCCGCGGTCACGAGGAGCGCGAGGGCCCAGGCAGGTTCGGAACCACCCGAGGACTGGACGAGGACGTCCACGGCCGCCTCGCGGACGGTCCGCTCGGGCTCCCAGTAGTAACTCCGCATGCTGTCGAACTGCGGCGACAGCACCATCGTGTGGAGCGCGGCGCCGATGCCGACGAGGCTCGTCCCCCCGATCGCGGCCACACGGACGACCTGCCACGTCCCCGCGGATCCGGCCCGCCGCAGGCTGCCGACGACGCCCCACAGGACCGCGGGGAGCGACAGGACGACCAGGCCGAAGACCGCGTTCGGATGAGCGAGTGCGAGAGCGGCGACGGCGACGAGCGGGAGGAACAGCCGGCCGACGGAGTCCGTGGGGATGTCCGGCGGACCCCCCGGCCGGGCGGCGCGGACGACGGCCGCCAGCGCCGCCGGGAGGAGCGCGACGCCGATCAGGTTCGGCCACAGCGCCCCGTAGGTGATCAAGGTCCACGGGAAGGCCAGGAACCCGACCGACAGGACGGGCGTCACGAGCGTCAGCGCGGCCGAGCGGCCCGCCACCGTCCGGACCAGGACCAGGCAGGACAGCGGCCAGACCACGACGGAGACGACCGCGGCGGCGATGTTCGACGCGATGACGATCGCAGCGGACGGGCCGGCGTGCGGCACGAGGAGCGAGACGAGGTCGTGCCACGCAGCCGGGTACGGGGAGCTGGCGTTGACAAGTCCGCTGAGGTCGAGGGCGGACCCGTTCGCGCGGTCGAGGATCCGGCCCACCGCGTTGTAGTGGAAGTTGGCGTCGAAGGTCTGGGACAGAGCGTCCGGTGAGCCCATTCCGGCGGCGACGGTCCGGAGCCCGAGCAGGCCGGCCAGCGTCATCCCGAGGACGGCGGCACCGGCGACCCAGTAGCCGTCGCGGTCGCCCCTCGTCCACGGGCGGCGGAGCGCACGCATCCACGAGGCGGGGTCCGAGACCACGGACCACGCGGCGAGCGGCCGGTACAGCAGCCGGGCTGCGACGACCACCCCGACCAGCCACAGGGTGGCCTCGATCGGAACCGCGCGGCTCCACGGAACACCCCACGACCCGGCGGCGACGGCGGAGCCGGCGATGACGCCGACCGACAGCACGGGGGCGAAGCCCAGGGCGGTCAGCCCGCGGAGGCCGGCCGAGAGGCTGATCGCCAGCCCCGGGAGAACAACCCAGGCGGTGGCGAGGGCGAGCAGCGGACCGGCCGACAGCCAGCTCACAGCGTGTCCCGCCTCTCGGTCGATTCGCGGCTCCGCGGCGTCGACGATCGGAAGATGCGCGCCGTCCGGAGATCCGGACCTCCGTGGTGCCGGATAAGTCCGCTTCGGCGGGCCCCGTCCGAGGGTACCGAAGCCGCCGGGTGCCCCGGATCACGCCTGCCCTACCCTCGACGGCCGTGAGCGTCGACAGTGCCGACCTGAACGGTTACGACCTGAGCAGCTACGACCTGATCGTCGTCGGGTCCGGGTTCTTCGGACTCACCGTGGCCGAGCGCGTCGCCGACGGCCTCGGGAAGCGCGTCCTGGTCCTGGAGCGCCGGAACCACATCGGCGGCAACGCCTACTCCGAGGCCGAGCCGGAGACCGGGATCGAGATCCACCGGTACGGCGCGCACCTGTTCCACACCTCGAACGAGCGCGTGTGGGCCTACGTCAACCGGTTCACGAGCTTCACGAACTACCAGCACCGCGTCTTCGCCCGGGTCGGCGAGCAGGTCTACGCGTTCCCGATGAACCTCGCGCTGATCAACCAGTTCTTCGGGAAGGCCCACACCCCCGACGAGGCGCGCTCGCTGATCGCCGAGCAGTCCGCGGAGGTCGAGACCGGGCGGGCCGCGAACCTCGAGGAGAAGGCGATCTCGCTGGTCGGGCGCCCGCTCTACGAGGCCTTCGTCAAGGGCTACACCGCCAAGCAGTGGCAGACCGACCCCACCGAGCTGGACGCCTCGATCATCACCCGGCTGCCGGTCCGCTACACCTACGACAACCGCTACTTCAACGACACCCACGAGGGCCTGCCGACCGACGGCTACACCGCCTGGCTGGAGCGGATGGCGGACCACGGGAACATCGACGTCGTGCTCGACACCGACTACTTCGCGGTGCGCGAGCAGCTGCCCTCCGACGTGCCGGTCGTCTACACCGGACCGCTGGACCGCTACTTCGACCACGCCGAGGGCGAGCTGGGCTGGCGCACCCTGGACTTCGAGATGTCGGTCGAGCCGACCGGCGACTTCCAGGGCACCTCGGTGATCAACTACAACGACGCCGAGGTCCCCTTCACCCGGATCCTCGAGTTCCGCCACATGCACCCCGAGCGGGACTACCCGAAGGACAGGACGGTCATCGTGCGGGAGTACTCGCGCTTCGCCGAGTCCGGGGACGAGCCGTACTACCCGATCAACACCCCCGACGACCGGGCGAAGCTGGACCGCTACCGCGAGCTGGCCCGCAAGGAGACCGCGAACCGGGGCGTGCTGTTCGGCGGGCGGCTGGGGACCTACAAGTACCTCGACATGCACATGGCCATCGGGTCGGCGCTGACGATGTACGAGAACCGCCTCGTCCCGCACTTCACCGAGGGGCGCCCGCTGTCGGGCACCGAGGCCGAGGACTGATCACGGGGCGGAACGCCCCGGCGTCCACCCCAGCTCCGCCGACACCGCGGCCGCAGCGGCCGCCGTCGCCCGGCCCGTCCCGTCGAACCGGCCGTCCAGCCGGGCGGTCGGGCCCGAGACGTTGAGCGCCGCGACGACCCGGCCGCGGAAGTCGCGCACCGGTGCGGAGACCCCGGCCACGCCGGGCTCGAACTCCTCGTGGGACACCGCCCAGCCGCGTTCGGCGGCCTCCTGGATCGCCTGCCACAGCTGCGGGACCGTCCGGACCCGGGAGTGCGGGTAGTCCGGCACCAGGTCCTCGACGGCGCCGAACCGCACGAACAGCTCGTCGGGCGTCGCGTCGGAGAGCAGCACCCGGCCCGCCGACGTGCACGGCAGCGGCGCGCGCCTGCCCTCCCAGCCGGTCGTGCGGAACGAGTGCCCGGACACCGTCCGCGCGGTCAGCAGCGCGTCGTCGCGGAGCACGCACAGGTGCACGGTCTCCTCGGTCTCGGCAGCCAGCCGGTGCAGCACCGGCTCGGCCACGGCGGTCAGCCGGCTGTCGGTGCCCCGCGCGGCGAGCGAGAACAGCCGCCACCCCAGGCGGTAGACGAGCGTGTCCTCGTCCCGTTCGACGAGCCCGGCGTCGGCGAGGGCCCGCAGCGCGCGCGAGACCTGGCTCTTCTCCCGCCCGGTCAGCCGGGCGACGGCGACGACGCCCAACCCGTCGGTGCGCACGGCCTCGTCCGAGGCGAGCGCCTCCAGCAGCGCGACGTCGCGGCCGAGCCCGTAGCCGTTGTGCACACCGGTGACGCTAGTCCCGGTTGCCCTCAGCGCAACGATGATCTCGATTCCCGTTCGCCCCTGGCCGCGGGTGTGCCGACTTCCTACATTCGGGGACCAACCGGCTCGGGGTGCACCGCCCCCGATCGCGCCCCGAGCCGGAACCAGCTCCCGACACCACCCGGACCCGATGAAGATCACCGACATCATGCTGGACCGGGTGCGCCTCCCGCTCGACCCGCCGCTGCGCGCCGCCTGGGACCCCGAGCCCCGCACCGTGTTCGACGCGACGATCGTGCGCGTCCACACCGACGACGGCGTCGTCGGCATCGGCTCCGGCGACACCATGGACGGCTTCGACGCCTACCGGCACCTGTTCGTCGGCACCGACCCGCTCGCGATCGCCCGGCACGTCCGCGCGATCGAGACCTGCGCGCTGCACGGCGGCCACTACTGGCCGCTGGAGGCGGCGTTGTGGGACCTCGCGGGCAAGGTCGCCGGCCTGCCCGTCGCGACCCTGTTCGGCGGTACCCACGACGCCGTGCCCGCCTACGCGTCGTTCTGCGTGCTGCGCCCGCCCGCCGAGCGCGCCGAGGTGGCGCACCGGGTCGCGGAGGAGGGCTTCCGTGCGGTCAAGATCCGGATCGACCGGGACCGGGTCGAGGAGGGGATCGGCGCCGTCGCGGCCGTCCGGGAGGCGCTCGGCGAGGACTTCGCGATCATGGTGGATCTCAACCAGGCGTGGCGGATGGCCGGCGACGTCGCCCCGGCGACCGACCTCGCCGCGACCCGCCGCCTTGTCCGGCGACTCGCCGACCTGGGGGTCTTCTGGGTCGAGGAGCCGCTGCCCTACGCCGACACCGACGGCATGCGCACCCTGCGCGCCGACAACCCGGGCCTGCGGATCGCGGCGGGGGAGATGCAGCGCTCCTTCGGCGAGCTCCTGCGGCTGCTCGACGACGACGTCCTCGACGTCCACCAGCCCGACGTCGTCCTCGCGGCCGGGATGAGCCGGGTCCGCACGCTCGCCGAGCTCGCGCTGCTGCGCCACCGCGCGTTCACCCCGCACAGCTGGACCAACGGCATCGGCGTGCTCGCGAACCTGCACGTCTCCGCCGGCGTCGGCGGCGGCCCGTTCTTCGAGTTCCCCTACGACCCGCCGGACTGGACCCCGGCGCGTCGCGACTTCCCGCTGGCCGAACCCCTGACCGTCGGCGACGACGGCATGCTGGCGGTCCCGAGCGCCCCCGGCCTCGGGTTCACCCTCGACGAGGAGGCGATCGCACGGTGGCGGGTCCGGTGAACGGGTTCACGGTCGAGGCGACCTGCGCCCTGGAGTTCGGTCCCGGCGCGGTCGCCCGGGTCCCCGCGCTGGTCGACGGCCTCGGTGGGCCGGCGGCGTTCGTCGTCACCGACGCCGGGCTGCGCGCCACCGGCATCGTCGACCGGGTCGTCGGCGACCTCACCGCCGCCGGGCTGTGGACCGAGGTGTTCGACGGCATCGGCCCCAACCCGTCGACGACGGCCGTCGAGCACGGCGCGACGGCGCTGCGCGCGTTCGGCTCCTGCGTGGTCGTCGCGATCGGCGGCGGCTCGGTGCTCGACGCGGCCAAGGGCATCGCGCTGCTCGCCACCCACCTCGGCGCCCGTGCGACCGACGACCTGTGGTCCTCCCCGGTCGCGGGGCTGCCGCTGATCGCGGTCCCCACCACCGCCGGGACGGGCGCGGAGACCAACGGGTTCGGCGTCGTCGAGGACACCTGCGCCAAGCGGAAGGTCTACCTGGGCCACGCCTCGGTCCGGCCGCGCGTCGCCGTCCTCGACCCGGAGCTGACCGTCGGCCTGCCGCCCGCGGCGACGGCCGCCACCGGCTTCGACGCGCTCGTCCACGGCGTCGAGTCGCTCGCCTCCCGCGGCGCGAACCCGGTCTCCGAGGCCGCCGCCGCCCAGGCCGTCGCGCTGGTGGGCCGGTGGCTGCCGGTCGCCGTCGACGACGGCGCCGACCTGGAGGCCCGCGCGCAGCTGCTGCTGGGCGCGCACCTGGCGGGCCAGGCGCTGACCGTGTCCGGACTGGGCCTGGTCCACGGCATCGCACACGCGGTCACCGCGCACACGGGCACCCCGCACGGTGTCGCGCTCGCGTCGGTGAACGAGCAGGTCATGCGCTGGAGCGCCGACGCGGCGGCGGAGGCGTACGCCCGCGCCGGGGCCGCGCTGGGGACCGCCGACGCCGTCGCCGGGATCGCCGCGCTCGTCGAGGGCATCCGGGTGCGGCGCCCGCTGCACGAGCTCGGCGTGGACCGGGAGCTGCTGCCGGTGCTGGCGGCCGCCGCCGTCGTCGACCCGGTGACGGCCAACGCGCCGCGCACTCCCACCGAGGACGACGTGCGGGAGATCCTCGACGCGGCCTGGTAGGGCTCAGAGCCGGGCGGCGACCGCGGCGACGAAGGCGTCCAGGTCCGACAGGTCCGCGAGCCGGGCGACGACGATGTCGTCGTCGACCGACCGGAGCAGCCGGGCCACCCGCGCCTCATCGACCATGCCCGCCCCGCACGGCATCGAGGAACTCCCGGTGCGCGCGGGTGATCCGCGGCAGCTCGTCGGCGTAGATCTTGCGGGTGGTCGCCACCCAGCGCACCCGTGCGGGCGGGTCGTCGTCGAGGAGCAGCTCGCCGTCCATCGCCACCCGACCGGGCGAGCTCCAGGGGCGCGGAGTTCAGGACGAGCAGGTCCACGTCGTCGGGGAGGTCGACCTCGAACGAGGCCGGGGCGTCGTCCCGCCACCAGGCCGCCACGTCGAGGTCGGAGACCGCCCGCGGGCGGCCACCGGCCGCCCGCCTCCCGGCTCCCGCACCGCCCGCGGCTACGCTCGCGCACGACTCCACCCGGACCCGGGCGGACCGGCAGCGCCGCCGCCCGGGACCCCCGCGCCCCCGCGACGACAGAGGCAGCTCCTGCGATGACCACGACGGACCAGCGAGGTCAGGTGTCCCCCACCACTCCGGCGACGACCAGCGGCGAGACGCTGCTGCAGCGGGTGGTCCTGCCCCGGCCCGCCGACCCGACCGCCGTCCGCGCGCTCTACCTCGACGAGCGCCCCGGCACCACGCTCGCCCCGGTCGAGCCGCTGGCCGACGAGGACGCGCGTCCGCTCTCGCTGACCGTGTCGACCATCGGCGGCCGCCGCACCCGGATCCTCGACCGCACCAGCGCCACCGTCCCCGCGGCCACCGAGGTCTCCTTCGGCGCCTACTTCAACGCCTTCGCCGCCGGCTACTGGCGGGCCTGGTCCACGCTCACCAGCATCGAGCTGCGCCTGGACCTGGAGGGCTCGGGCCGCGTCGACGTCTACCGCACCAAGGCCGACGGGTCGCAGATCGTCGTCGCCGGTGAGGTGGTCTCCGGGCGCCGCCGGGTCACCCTGGAACTGGACCTGCGCCCCTTCGAGGACGGCGGCTGGTACTGGTTCGACCTGTCCACCGACGACGCCGACCTGACCCTGCACGGCGGCGGCTGGCACGCCCCGCACGACGCGCCCGGTCGGGCCGCGGTCGTCGTCGGGATGCCGACGTTCAACCGGCCCGCCGACTGCGTCGCCACGCTCACCGCGCTCGGCTCCGACCCGCAGGTCCTCGAGGCGATCACCGCGGTGATCCTCCCCGACCAGGGCACCCGCAAGGTCCGCGACGAGGCCGGCTACGAGCAGGCCGCGGCCGCGCTCGGCGACCGGCTGCGGATCATCGACCAGCCCAACCTGGGCGGCTCCGGCGGCTACGCCCGGATCATGTACGAGGTCCTGCACGGCACCGGCCCGCACGCGGGCGGGATCGACTGCGAGCAGATCCTGTACATGGACGACGACATCCTGCTCGAGCCCGAGTCGGTGCTCCGCGCGATCGCGTTCAGCCGGTTCGCCCGCGAGCCGATGCTCGTCGGCGGCCAGATGCTGTCGCTGCAGGCGCGTTCGCAGCTGTCCACCATGGGCGAGGTCGTCGACCGCAACCAGTTCCTGTGGCGCCCCGCCCCGGACACCGAGGCCCACCACGACCTCGCCGCCCGCACCCTGCGCCAGACCCGCTGGCTGCACCGCCGTGTGGACGTCGACTACAACGCCTGGTGGATGTGCCTGATCCCGCGCCGGGCCGCGGAGCAGCTCGGGCTGCCCCTGCCGCTGTTCATCAAGTGGGACGACGCCGAGTACGGCCTGCGCGCCCGCGCCGCCGGGTTCCGCACCGCGACCGTCCCGGGCGTCGCGATCTGGCACATGTCCTTCATCGAGAAGGACGACTCCTCGGACTGGCAGGCCTACTTCCACTACCGCAACCGGCTCGTCGCCGCGGCCCTGCACGGCCCGGACGACCCGCGCGCGATGCTGAAGGAGACCTTCAAGCGGACCCTGCGCCACCTGATGCTCATGGAGTACTCGGCGGTCGCGCTGCAGATCAAGGGCTTCACCGACTTCCTGGCGGGGCCCGAGGCGCTGTTCCCGAAGCTGCCCGTGGTGCTCGACGAGATCCGGGCCCTGCGGGCGCAGTACGACGACGGCCGCCCGCTCGACTCGGCGACCGAGGTGCCGCTCGCCGACCTCGACGCGCTGGGCGCCCAGCTGTTCCCGAAGCCCCCGGTGGGCCGGGCGAAGGCCGCGGTCGGGCTCGCCCGCGGGGTGCTGCGCAACCTGCGCACCCCGGACCCGGCGCTGCGCGAGCGGCCGCAGCGCAACGTGCCGTGGAAGAACGCCCAGTGGTTCGTGCTGGCCGGCCTGGACTCCGCGACGGTGTCCACCCCGGACGGCCGCGGGGTGACCTTCCGCCGTCGTGACCCGGCGATGTTCAAGGAGATGGTCGCGGAGTCGTTCCGGCTGCACCGCGCCGTCGCGGCGGACTGGGACGGCCTGCGCGCCCGCTACCGGGCGGCGGCGCCCGTGCTGACCGGCAAGGACGGTTGGAAGCAGATCTTCGAGTGAGGCGGCGAAGCGCGCTCGCCGGAGCGATCCTCGGATTGTCGGCCCTGCTTCTATCCGCAGTGTTCGCTGTGGCCCCTGTCGTGCAGCAGATGGTGGACTACAGCTGGGACACCTCTGCCGGCGTGGTCGCCAACCCGGTTCCCCTGACGGCGTACCGACCGTTGGGTGTCGAGGCGTCGGTATCGTGTGCCCAGTTCACCGCCCTGCCTGCTGGCGGAGCGGTGCTCTCCACCACCGCCGAGCCCGGTCTCACGGGTACCTCTCCGGACGGTCTGTGGATCGGTGCGGTCAAGCCCGGCGCGGTGAGCGTGATGTCCGCGGGGCGGACCCTGTTTAGCGGCCCTGATTGTGACCTCTCCGTCCGTATCGGCCCGGATGACTGGCACATCGCGCGGAGCGGGGATGTTCTCGCTCAGGGTGCCGGGGACGTCCGCCCGTACGTTGCGGGGTTCTTCTCCCAGCTTCCCCCTGCGACATCGACGGCCGGGCTATCGGCCACGGTCACCGCCGACACCCGGTTCGAAACTGCTGCGTCGGGCACGAAGATCGCGCTGGCGGTGGTGTGCGCGACGTGTGCGGTTCTGTCTCTGCTCGTCGCAGGGCTGCACGATCGGCGGCACGCCCGCCGGGTTTCGGCCGCGCACCCTCGACCGCGGAAGCTAATGGGTGCCGATCTACCGGTCGTCGTCCTGATTCTGCTCTGGACCGTGATCGGCCCGGTTACCGTCGACGACGGCTACACCACCACGATGGTCGCCGACGCGGCCCGGAGCGGATTCGTCGGCGGCTACCACCATTGGCTGAACTCGCCCGAGGCGCCTTTCGGATCGTTCTACGAGGTCTATCGATGGTGGGCCGGCGAGGGAACGCCGCTGTTGTGGATGCGGCTCCCTGCGCTCCTCTTGGCTCTGCTCGCCTGGTGGATGCTGTCCCGGATCGTTGTGTTCCGGTTGTTGCCCGGCGGGCGCCGCATGGGCTGGGTGCCATGGGTGGCAGCGGTTGCCTTCCTCGCAGGGTGGCTACCGTTCAACGTCGGCTTGCGGTCGGAGCCCTACGTCGCGGTCGGTACCGTGGCCGTCTGGTGCCTGGTCGAGCACGGCATCGCCGCGCGCCGCCTGTTGCCGATCGCGCTCGCCACGCTCTTGGCAGGCTTGACGTTGACCACGGCGCCGACCGGTCTGGTCGCAATCGTCGTCCTCCTGGTCGCGGCACCCGCGGTTCTACGCCTGATGCTGCATCGGCGCGGGGCCGTACCGGTGACGGTCGGCGCCGTCGCAGGATCGGTCGGTATCGTCGTCCTGGTCATGTTCGCCGACCAGACTGTCGGTGCCGTACGCGCCGGGACGGCCATACGAACCGCGATCGGCCCGAACTTCTCCTGGTCCGACGAGTGGACGCGCTATCAGGCGTTACTGAAACTGCAGGTCGAAGGCGCGTTCGGGCGTCGCGCCGCGGTTCTGCTGCTCGTCACGGCGCTGGTGGTGTCGACGACCGTGCTCGTGCGTCGGAGACGCATCGTGGGTACCCACCACGACCGGTTGGTCCGGTTCTTTGCAGCCACGGCCGCAGGTCTCGCCGCCCTGGCGTTTGTCCCCACCAAGTGGTCCCATCACTTCGGGGGGTTTGCCGGCCACCTCACCGTGCTCGTTGTTGTGGTGACGTGGATCGGTTGCCGTGCGGTCCGGAGTGAGGCGGACCGGGCGCTGATTCTGTCCGCGATCGCCCTCGCGGCGGCCCTCGCGTTGAACGGGTCCGCCATGTGGTGGATGGCGTCCGCGGAGCAGGTGACCTTCTGGGACATTCCGCCTCAGGTGCTCGGCGTCCGGCTCGCCACGATCGCTCTCTCTTTGGGCGTGGCCTGGCTCCTGGTCGGAATCGTCCTGCGCGATCGCCAGCAGCTCCTGCGGTACCTCGTCCCGCCCATCGGCCTGGCCGTGGTGACGCTGCTGATCGGAACCACCGTGCTGCAGACGTATGGTCTCGTGCGCGCGACCGTACTGACCTCCGGCTACTCCCAGCCTCGCACGACTGCCGCAGCTCTCGTCGGCGACGACTGCGGACTGGATCCGTACCTGCGGGTGGAACCCGACCCAGTCCTCGGTCTGCTCCCCGTAGCGGCGGGTCGAGACGGCGCCGCCGTGTCGACCGGAGGAATGCGCAGTCCTGCGGACCGTGTCGAGCACGCGAGCCGGGAAGGACTGCCCGCCACCGATATGTGGACGATCGACGATGGCAGTCCGGGGTCCCTGCGCAGCGATTGGTACGCCCTACCGGCGGACGCACTGGGTCCGGTCGTCGTCGAGGTCGGCGGGTCGGGCCGCGGACGTGTGACGGTCGAGTTCGGGCGCAGCACGCCGACCGGCCCCACCGTGATCGCGGACATACTTGTGGATCTTCAACCTCGGGTCTCCCCGGCGCGGTTCGACCCGATCGCCACGGCACCCGGTGCTGACCTCGTGCGGGTGGTCGCGGTTCAGGAGGTCTCCGAACCGGACTCCTGGTTGACTGTTTCTCGGCCGCGCGTCCCGCGCACGATCCCGCTCAGCGCGCTCGTTCCGGCGACTGCCCCGGCTCTCCTGGACTGGCCCATCGCACCGTTGTTGACCTGCCGGCGGCAGGCCACACTCGCAGGCGGCATCGCCGAGGTCCCGGACGTGGTCGTGACCCCCGGACGCGACCTGCCCGAGGCTATGGCCCGGTCGGCCGGCGGGCCGTTCGCGGGGCTGCTGCAGGCTTATCGTCTCCAGCCGGTTCCCACCTATGTCGACGGGATGCCGACCACCTGGAGGGCCGAGGCACTGCGCCTGGTGCCGCGTGAGCCGCTCCGGCCGCCCACGGTGGCCCGGGGGATGACGACCGTTTCGGGCCTGTCGGGGCGTCCACCGCTGATGTGGACACCCTGATCAGACGTCGTAGATCTAGAACTGGCGGAGGGCGTTGACACCTGGATCTCTTGATCATTAGAAGACCTGTTCGTGTGTGATCCACTGCATGACCGTCAGGTCCGTCGCCGCCTGGCGGTGCTGCGCCACGCGGAGGAGATCAGCGGAAACGTCGCGATGACGTGCCGCTACTACGGCATCAGCCGCCAGTGCCACTACACCTGGCTATGCTGCTTCGAGGCCGACGACCCAGAGGGGCTGCGCGACCGCTCCCACCGGCCACACCACAGCCCGAGCGCCACCCCGACCGAGGTCATCGACAAGATCGTGCACCTGCGCCGGACCTGTCACTTCGGCCCGGCGAAGATCGTTATGTACCTGGCCCGCGACCACGACGTCACGATCAGCCCGTCCGGTGTGCGGCGGATCCTCAAGCGCCTCGACCTCAACCGCCTTCCGGCCTCCCAGCGCTACCAGCGCCGCGACCGCGGTGAAAGCGCTACGAGAAAGCCGAACCCGGACACCGGATCCAAATCGACGTCATGTTCGCCGAAGCCATACCGCCCGCAGCTGACAACACCCCTGCAAGGTCCAAGACCGGCCCCGAAGTACAGGCCGGGAACCCGATGGGCGAGCCGACGAAGCTGGCCCGGCGCCGCCGGCGGCGCTTCTACCAGTTCACTGCGAGCGACGACTGCACTCGGCTACGGGTGCTCAAGATCTACCCGAAAGTCGACCAGAACACCGCGGTCGCGTTCCTCGATCACGTCCTCGGACGCCTCCCGTTCAGGGTCGACGTGATCCAGACCGATAACGGCGCGGAGTTCTGGTCGGGTTTCCACTGGCACGCTCTCGACAAGGGCATTTAGCGCACCTACATCAAGCCCCGCACCCCGCGGCTCAACGGGAAGGTGGAGCGTTCCCACCGCATCGACGCCGAGGAGTTTTACCGGCTCCTCGACGGCGTCGTCATCGACGACAGCAGCACCTTCGACGACAAGTTGCGCGAATGGAAGGACTACTACAACCACCGCCCCCACGGCGGCCTCGGCGGACAGAACCCCTATGAGAGGCTCCGCCAGAAGACCACCGGCCAGACCCAGGCGTAGTCCACCTCCGTCAGTCGCACAGATCAGGCGTCGTAGAGCCGAGTCCAGTTCTCCCGTGACGTGACACGCGGGGCCGCATCGCGCCATTGTCGTGCTACGACCGGACCCTCGCGGTACAACCGCCGCACCACACCCAGGCCGCGGCGGGAGAGCTCTTTCAGTCGCTGCGTGTCACGGGTTCGTACACGGACGCCGGTTTCCCCCATGTCGGTGACGACAGCGCGCTCGAACTGTGACACATGCCACCAGTGAGCCTCGCCAGCCGTGACCATGCCCGACCGGATCCGGGTGCGGCCGGTCGCCTGGGCAACGGTGCGCTTGGCCCAGACGAGGAGTTCACGGCTGGGCCTCGGAGCAGCCGGTTGCACGACGAGCTCCCGGAAGTCGAGTTCCAGTTCGTGCATCGGGACGCAGCGCGTCTCGGGGTAGGCCGTTCGGATCTCGCGGATCCGGGCCGCAGCGGACGCAGAACCGTCGTCGAGAATCTCTGGACCACGCAGGAAGTCCTCGACGGCTGTCAGCAGAGTCGCCGCGAGCCCGTACTGCATCGCGACCAGATACTCGCGGAGGAACTTGGTGACGGTTCTGCAGACCACCCGAACGTCGAATGGCGTGTGCAGTGCCGCCATGATCAATCCGTTGCGGAGGTTGAAGTACCGGTGCCACTCGTCCCAGTCCTTCCAGCCGAAGTCGGAGTGCCAGACGCCGGCGCCGGGGAGGGATACCGTGGGGAACCCGTGCGCTCGGGCGCGGTATCCGAACTCGACGTCGTCCCACTGGAAGAACAACGGCAGCGGGTAACCGATCGCCCGGACGACCGGAGCAGGGATCAAACAGGACCACCATCCGTTGTAGACGGTGTCCACACGTCGATCCAGAACATTTGGTAGCAGCCGTTCATCCCGGCCGAGGAGGAAGCCCTCCTCCACCCCGCCCGGTACGCAGTTGCCGTTCTCGAGTTCCTCCGGGTTGGCGAACTCGGCGGAGCGGTGGAGATGCGCGGGGTGGAGCAGATTGAGCATCTGTCCGCCCACAATGGTGGTCGTGCCGGTGCACGCGGCGAAGCCGGTGAGACGCACGATGATCTCGGGATCGAGTAGCACGTCATCGTCCATCAGCAGGACGTCATGGTCGTCTGCTGGAGCGCCCGACGTGGCCTCGAACAGACCTCTGGTGAAGCCGCCCGCCCCCCCGAGGTTCGCCTGCCGTCGATAGTCGAGCCGATGGCCGAGGGCATCAGCGACATCCGCGAAACGGACATTGTCCTCGAGCGGGTCGCTCCCCTGGTCCACCACGCGGATCACCGCGATCCGGTCCAGCGCGTAGGGGTCACTGATCAGTGAACTCAGGGTGTTCAGGCACTCGTCGACCCGATTGTAGGAGCAAATGGTCAGATCGACCGGGCGCTGCGGTGCGACCGGTTCGACGATCCACCGGACCTGAGAGACGGTCATCTCATCGGTCTCCGTGGCGAACTCGAGCCACATCCCGCCGCCGTCGAGGAACCTGTCGACCGGTCCGTCCACCTCGACGGTCTCATCCGACCCCTGCACCGTGGCCTGAGCCACCGCGCGTCCGACTTTGTTGGCGTCGGATGCCATCAGCCAGACACAGCCGGCGCCCGAGACGTGAAGGCGAACACGAACCGAGGAGACGGCGGTCCAGCGTTGCCAGTAAGTCGCGTGCAGCCGACCCCAGTAGGTATTGGTGGTGACATGGGTCCCCGCGACCAGATGCAGCCGGTCGCGCTCGCGTCGCGCGACCCCGGTGAGTACCTCGGCGTAAAGGTCATCAGGGACGATCCGTCCAGGACCGGTGAAGTGACCGCGCTGCACCGTCAGCGATCCGGCACTCTCATCGGTCGAGGTGGGCCGCCGATCAGTCGCCGAGGCGTACTCCGTCGTACTCAACATCGCTGACTCGTGCCTTTCGGTCGCCCACTCGGTCCGGACCCATCGTCCCGAACCTCATTCAGGGCAGCGACGCGGGGTCGGCGGAGGCAGAGCCGGCCCTTCCGACCCGCTGCCAGCCCCACAGCGTGCGGCTGCCGGCCTGAACCGGCGCTTCCAGCGCGCGCGGATCGTAGGGCTCCACCAGTCGGATCTGCCCCCAATCGAAGTCCCATGCGCCGGGGAGGTACGACGGCACGAACCGTTGGACTCCGGTGCGGATCAGCCAGCCCTGCGGGCCTCCGGCATAGCTGCGTCCCCACTCATCGGCGACGGTGCGCTGCTGCGGGTCCGCGAGCATCCGGAAAACTGGGATGTCTGCGATGCCGCGATGCACACCGAAGCGCTTGAGGCAGGGGTGTACGAACGAGGTCGCCCAGTCCAGATAGGCGGTACCACCGCCGGTGAGCTCGGTGAGCGGAGTCAGCCGCGGCACCCGTGGCTGAGCGACGGCGATCCAGGAGTTCGGCCCGAGACCGCGATCCCGTATGACGACTCGCACAACATCGGCGGCCGCGGCGGGACGGCCGGACAGGGTCATCCGGACGTCCCGCCAACCCCGTCCGGCCGCCGCGCCGCCCGCAAAGTCTGATGTCGTGGTCACCGTCCCCAGCGCGCCATCGGGCTCGACCTCGTCGACGATTTGCCCGTCGCGGACGAACTGCAGAGTGAGGGTGTTGCCTCCGCCCACCGTTCCAGCGATGCCGAGAACCAGGGGTGCGGCCCCGTTCCGGGCCGCCTGTGGCAGGGAGTACCACGCTGACCTGTAGTCACCGGTGTTCTGTGGATCGGATGACCAGCTGCCCGTGACCGGCCCACCCAGCGGGCCGGTACCGGTGACGCCGGGCCGGTCGTCGCCGTCGCCGCTGTTGTCGCGCAGCGACCCCGGTCCGGTCGGGGGCAGGCCGTCGGGCGCGAAGCCCTCGGCCAGGGGACCGGGGTCGGGGACGCCGACCGGTTCCGGCGCGACGGGCAGCACGTTCGCGGCCGGGTCGGTCTCGACCTGGATGCGCCCGGCGAGCCCGCAGCGCGACCCGGTCGGGTCGGTCAGGACGTCGGCGCCCAGCGAGTAGGAGCCCGCCTGCTTCTCCATGCCCTTGGCCAGGGAGGCGACCTGGAACAGCACCATGAACGCGCAGATCACCGCGAGCGGCGCCGACCCGAGCCGGACGGCCTGGACGGTGCCGATCCGGCCGCGCCGACGCCCGAGGGTCCGCCGGACCGGGCGCGGCACCCCCGAGGTCGAGCGCAGGTGCTCCACCCCGGCGACGACGAGCGACAGGAACGCCAGGACCAGCAGCACCGTGGTCGCCTGGATCCCGCTGACCGACACCGGCTTGTCGAACCACGGCACACCCCAGTTCGAGACGTACCACCAGGTGTTCGGGCCGCGGAACGCCAGACCGGTCACCGCGAGCACCGCGCCGAGGAACAGCGCCTGGTTGCGTCGCGAGCGCAGCACACCGGTGCTCGTCGCCAGCGCGGCCAGCGCCGCGACGCCCGAGGCGAGCGCGGCGAACGCGCCGAAGTGGTGCGTCCACTTCGTGGGGGTCAGGGCCAGCACCGCGAACGACAGCGCGGTGCTCGTGAGCAGTCGCCGGGAGAACCCGAGCGCGGCGCCCGGGATGCGGCCGCGGCGCAGCAGCACGATCGTCGAGACGATCATGCACAGCCACAGCAGCAGGACCGGGAAACGGCGTTGCAGCGAGCCGTCGCGGCTGTCGCTGAACAGCAGGTCGTAGCGCGCGAGCTCCTGGTACCAGGGCAGGTTCGGGCCGATGTCCTGGCGGACCCGGGTGGCCTCGGCGACGGTGGCGAGGGTCTGGTCGCCGAAGACGGCGGTGAGCACGATCAGACCGGCCGCGAGCAGCGGGCCGAGGGTGGCCGTCCACCCGGTGGTGCGGATCCGCTCGGTGAACAGCCGCAGCAGCGGCCGGGCCGCGGCCAGGAACGGGGCCAGCGCGATGAGACCGGTCGGCGTCGCCGCGACGGCGAACGCCCCCGCGACGAGTGCCCCCGCGACCGGCAGCAGCCGCCGGGTCGCCAGGGCGCGCTCCAGCATCACGAACGACACCAGCGCCGCGATCACGACGACGGTCTCCGGGCGGAGCCCGTTGTTGAACGGCAGCCAGAAGCACAGGAACACCCCGGCCGCGGCCCAGCCCGCGGAGCGGCTGCGCCGGACCCGGGTGCCGAGGCGCGGCAGCAGCGCCCGGCTGATCAGGAACCACGACGCGACGCCCATCGCCAGCGCCGGGACGCGCAGCCACAGCACCGACTCCGAGACCCCGCTCCACAGCGAGTACAGCTGGTAGAACCAGCCGAACGGCGCCTCGGGGACGTCGAACCAGCGGTGGTAGTTGCCGATGTAGCCGGCGGTGTCGTTGCCCCGGGAGATGTCGAGGATGTAGCCGTCGTCGCTGGTCATCGACCCGATGAGGGCCCACACGATTAGCACGCCGACGACGACGGCGTCGCGCAGGTCGTCCTGCCCGCGCAGCCGGCGCGCCAGCCGGCGGCCGTGCACGACGCGGCGGGCGTCGGCGTCGTCGATCCGGCGCAGGAAGAACAGCGAGCCGAACAGCGCGACGATCGCGACGCCGCCCGCGACGAGCTTGAGCGTCGAGGCGTCGGTGTCGTAGCGGTTGTCGGTGTCGAACCGGACGCTCGTGCCGCCCATCGGGTCGCGGGCCGCGTCGAGGTCGGAGTGGATCCCGGTGAGCTGCGGACGGCCGTCGCCGGCGAACTCGTAGAGCGTGGCCCCGCCCAGGGTCGCCGTCGTCGCGTCGAAGTCCGAGGTGAAACTGAGCGCGCAGGGCGCGCCCGGCGGGGGCAGCGGTGCGGTGGCGATGCGCTGACCGCGGTTGTCGAGGGTGACCACCCCGTCGGCGACGGCGATGCGCAGCCCGACCGTGGCGCCGTCCGGGGCGCCGGTGGGCGTCGTGGACAGCACGGTCGCGCGGCCGGGCCCGCGGTCGTCGAGGCTGCGGATCGCGTCGCAGCCGATCGTCGCGGTCAGGCTCTCCGGCCGGTACGCGACCAGGGGGGCGTTCAGTGGCGCGGTGCCGGTCGTGGCGTTCGGCCAGCTGACGGTCGCCGTGTTCTGCACGACCGGCAGGAACGGGATCGCCAGCGCCAGCGCTGCCGAGAGCAGGCCCAGCGCGGCGGCGAGCAGGCGGTCGGTCGGACGCGACCGGCGGTCGGTGGGGCCGGATCCCGGACGGGGATCCGCCTCCGTGTCGGCGGTCAGCACGCGACCGAGGCTAGACGCCACCCGGTGATCAACTGTGATCCCCCCGTGACCCCCGGCCGTCCACCCGTCCGGCGTAGTCCACCCACCCGGGGTCTCAAGGTCGGTCACTCCGGGTTCTGATCACCGTGTGTGACCAGCTGCGACATTCGGGCACTGTTCGGGTGTCACCGGTGACGGTGGTGATCTCGCCTCGTTGGCCCCGGTGTGAGCATCTGCACCGATTCGCGAGCGACGGCCGACGACCCGGCCACCGCCGCGCCCGCCGCCGGCGGAACCATCCCCGAACAGGGTGGTTCGTCCGTCCGATGTGGAGGAGATGGCGGCGGTGAGGTGCTCGCGCTGACGGGGCTGCGGATCGTCGCCGCGCTCTGGGTCGTCGCGTTCCACTTCCACTTCACCCCGATGGCGGGTGTGGAGACGGTGAACGGCTGGCTCGGACCGCTGATCACACAGGGTGCGCTCGGCGTCGACCTGTTCTTCGTCCTGAGCGGTTTCGTCATCGCCTGGACCTACCTCGACCGGCTCGGCCCGCGGCTGCGACTGCGGGACGCGGGCGGGTTCGTGTGGGCCCGCGCGGCGCGGATGTGGCCCGCCTACGCGGTGGTGTTCCACCTCTTCGGCGTGTGGCTGGTGGCGCGACTGCTGTTCGGGTCGACGACCGACGTCGCCTACCAGGCGGTGCAGCCGTCGTTCGGCGTCGGCGCGTGGCTCGAGCAGCTGTTCCTGGTGCAGATGTGGGACGAGCAGTACCTCGACGGCGCGTCCTGGGTCGGCCCGACGTGGTCGATCAGCGCCGAGTGGCTGGCCTACCTGCTGTTCCCGCTGCTGGCGCTCGGGTTCTTCCGGCTGCGGAACCTGCCGTTCGCGGTGCTGGCGGCGGGGTCGCTGCTGTGCACCGCGCCGATGGCGGCCGCGTTCCTCGTGGTCGGGTCGCCGTACTACCCGTACAGCTGGCTGGTCCGGATCCTCGGCGGGTTCTCCGCCGGTGTCCTGGCGATGCTGGCCGTGCGACGGCTGCGCGCCACCGAGCGGGTCCGCTCCGCGGCCGCGGCGACGGCGACGGCGACCGTCGCCGCGGTGCCGTTCGTCCTCCTGGCGGGGTCCGTCGTCGGCGGCGGGCTGCACGGCCTGGCCGTCGTCGCCTTCCCGGTCCTGGTCGGAGCCTTCGCGCTCGCCGACCGCGGGCCGGTGCACCACCTGCTGACCCGTGGCCCGATGGTGCACGGAGGGCGGATCTCCTACGCCCTCTACCTGGTCCACATCCCGATGTTCGAGATCTTCTGGTTCCTGAGCGACTCCGGTGTCCTCCCCCGCGGCGGGGAGACGGGGCACCTGATCGCGCTCACCGTCTTCGTGGGGACTCTGCCCGTGGCACACCTGCTGTACTCGCTCGTCGAACGTCCCGCGCGCCGGTGGATGCGGGGCCGGACCCGGCCCGCCCCCGAGTCCGTCGAGGCGGTCGTCGCCCCCGACCCGGTCCCGGCCGCCCGCCGCGTCGTGGACAACGACGCGGCGCGCCGTGACCCGGAGACCTCCGTGCTGCCGATGATCACCGACGAGCCGGTGACCTCGGTGCTGCCGGTCGTGTCCGCCGCCCCGGACACCGCCGGTCCCGCCGCAGCGGCTCCGGCCGTGCCCGCCCGGCGGGTGGCGCCGCGGTCCGTGCCGTCGCAGCCGTCGGCCCCGGCGCAGCCGTTCGCGCCGGTCCAGCAGGGCGAGGTGCCCTCGGTGACGGAGGCGCTGCCGGTGGTCCGCCGCCGCTCGGCGGGCCCCGCCGTCGCCACGACGTCGGGCTGGACCCCCACCACGGCGCCGGAGCAGGCCCCGGCCGACGACGCGCGGACCGCCGCCATGCCGGTCGTCCCGCCCGTCGCGGCCCCGTCCGCGCCGGTCGCCGAGCCCGAGCCCACCGCCCCGGCGTCCGAGCCGGCCCCGGCCGACCCGATCGTCGTCCCGGCGCCCGCGCTGCCCACCCGGGCACCGCGACGTCCCGAGGCCGACCCCGCCGACGTGCCCGCCGCAGCCGAGATCGACGTCCCGGCCCCGGCCGGTTCGGCCCGCTGGGTGCTGGAGCGTCTGGCCGCGGCCCGTGCCGCCGACTTCGACGGCGCCGGGCACGGTGACCTGTCCGCCGACCTGGTCGCCGTCGCCCGGATGCGCAGCGGCGGCGCCGGCACCGGCGGGGACCTGTTCACCCCGGTCGTCGAAGGCACCGGCACCACCACCGGGGTCGACCGGATGGAGCGGCTGCGGTCGCTGCACATCGCGGCGCGCGGGCTCGCCGACGACCGCGGTGTCGTCCCGGCACCGCGGGCGATGCGCTCCGCGTCGGCGCTGCCCGGTACGCGGACCGGCGCCGAGAACTGCGGGCGGGCCGGCCGTCGTCGCGACGACGCACACGCCAGCGCCGCGACACCGATCGTCGCCGCCTCCGGTGCCGCCGCGGCCCGTCGCGGCCGGAAGAAGCCGGCTCACGGGGCCTGAGACTCCGCTGGGGAGCGGGTGACACGGCCGTGCCCCCGGACCACCACCGTGGTCCGGGGGCACGGCCGCGTCCGCCGACCCGCTCCGGATCCGGTCCCGCGGGACGGGGAGACCGGCGGTGCCCGCCCGGCGGTGGTCCACGCACCGGGGAGCGGTCCGGTGCCGCCGCATCCCGGTGCCCGGGACGTGACGCCGGCGCCCGGGCACCGCGGCACGCCGCGTCGGTGACAATGGACGGGCCCGCCCGTCGCGACCAGGACGGGCCCCGCCCACCGACGCGATGGACCGATGATCCCCACGACCCCGCCCCTCGCCGACCTGCCCGAGCCCGCCGGTGCCGCACCGCCGGAGCGGGCCGCACTGCACTGGTACCTGCGCCTGGCCCGCCACCACCTGGGCCGCGGCCCCTACCTCGACGTCGCGGGTGCCGGCGGGGTCCTGCTCGCCGGGCTGGCCCGGCTCGGCCCGGTCTCGGGGCTGGCCGGCTCGGAGGCCGAGGCCCGGGCGATGCGTGCGGGCGCGCCGGGATGCCCCGTGCACCTGACCCTGGATGCCCTGCCGGGGCCGGTCGCGTCGCTGACCGCGGTGGAGGTGCTCGACCGGCTCCCGGACGCGGCGCTGGCCGGTGACCTCGGCCCGGGCGGCTGGTTCCGGGCGCTCGAGCCGGGCGGGCGCGCACTCGTCGTCGCCGCCGACGCCGAGGGCCGCGGCCGGGAGCTGGCCGGCGCCCGCTGGGTGCCGCCCCGCGTCCCGCGCGGGCACCTGCGGATCCGGGAGATCCTCGTCGACGCCGGGTTCGAGATCGTCCGGGAGGGCTCCGACGGGCTGACCCGCGGCCCTTATGGCGGTGTCCCCACCTGGGCCGACCCGCGTCTGGCCGCGACCCGTGCGCAGCGGTCCGTGGGGCGCCTCACGTGCGAGGTGGGCGCAGGGGAGCGCGCGGTGATCATCGCGAGGAGGCCGGCGGCGCCGTAGCGTGCAGGGCATGAGCGATGTGCTGCCACTCGGGCCCGACGAGCTGCTCACCACCACCCGATCGGTCCGCAAGCGCCTGGACCTGGAGCGCCCGGTCCCGCTGGAGGTGGTCCGGGAGAGCCTCGAGGTCGCGTTGCAGGCCCCGAGCGGCTCCAACCAGCAGGGCTGGCACTGGCTGGTGCTCACCGACGCCGAGAAGCGCAAGGCCGTCGGCGAGTACTACCGGAAGGCGTTCACGGCCTACCGGAACTCCTCGCAGTACCCGACGACCCGCTCCCACGGCGACGCCGACCGCGACGCCACCCAGCTCCGCGTCGCGGACAGCGCGCAGTACCTCGCGGACCGGATGGGGGAGGTCCCGGTGCTGGTCATCGGCGCGATGGACGCGAAGGCCGAGCTGCCGGCGTCGAACCAGGCCGGGATGTGGGGGTCGCTCCTCCCGGCTGCGTGGAGCCTGCAGCTCGCGCTGCGTGCCCGCGGCCTGGGCAGCGCCTGGACGACGCTGCACCTGCAGTACGAGAAGGAGATCGCCGAGCTGCTGGGCATCCCGGAGAACGTGCGGCAGGGCGTCCTGCTGCCGGTCGCGTACTACACCGGCGACACGTTCAAGCCCGCGAAGCGCCAGCCGCTCGACACCGTCCTGCACGTCGACGGCTGGTAGGCCGCCCCCGGGTCAGATCGGGAGCCTGCGGAAGATCGGCCGGGGCACGTGGCGCAGGGCGCTCATCACGAAGCGCATCGGCGCCGGTGCCCAGACCAGTTCCTTGCCCGTCCGCACCGCGTCGACGATGACGTCGGCGACGGCCTGCGGGGTGGTCGCGAGCGGTGCGGCGTCGAGGCCCTCGGTCATCTTCGAGTGCACGAAGCCGGGCCGGACGATCGTCACGGTCACGCCGAACTCGCGCAGCGCCTCGGTCAGCCCGGTGTAGAACGCGTCCATCCCGGCCTTGGTGGAGCCGTAGACGAAGTTCGAGCGGCGGGCCCGCTCCCCGGCGACTGAGGAGATCGCGACGAGCGAGCCGTGGCCCTGCTCGCGGAACCGCTCGGCCAGCGCGACCCCGGTGGAGACGGTCGCGGTGTAGTTGACCTGCGCCAGCTCGACGGCGTGGTCGACGTCGGTCCAGGCCTTCTCGTTGTCGCCGAGCAGCCCGAACGCGACGACGGCGACGTCGATGTCCCCGCCCGCGAAGGCCTTCTTCACGACCTCGGGGTGGGTCTCGATGCGCCTGGCGTCGAACTCGATGGTCTCCACGCCGCACCCGAGCGCCTCGAGCTCGGCGCGGGCGGCGTCGAGCCGGGGGCCGGGGCGGGCGGCGAGCACGACCCGCAACGGGCGGTCCGCGGCGAACGCGCGCACGGTGGCCAGGCCGATCTCGGAGGTGCCGCCGAGGAGCAGGATGCTCTGCGGATTGCCGACTGCGTCGATCATGATGGTGCTGGCTCCGGACGTCAGAGGGTCAGTGCGAGGCGGCGGGACATGTCGGAGGCGAAGACGCCGGTCGGGTCGACGCCGTCGCGGATCGCCTTCCACTCGGCGAACCGCGGGTAGCCGGCGGCGAAGGCCTCCGGCGACGTGCGCGACTCCTTCGCCAGGTACAGCCGCCCGCCGGCGGCCAGCACCATCTCGTCGAGCTCCGTGCAGAACCGGGACAGCCCGTTCGCGATCGGGAAGTCGACGGTGATCGTCCAGCCCTCCGTCGGGAACGACAGCGGTGCGTCGTTGCCCGCGCCGAAGCGCTTGAACACGTTCAGCCCGGACTTGTGCGGCGAGGCCGCGATCGTGGACACGATGCGGCGCAGCTCGGTCTCCGCCCCCATCGGGACGACGAACTGGTACTGCAGGAAGCCCTTCGAGCCGTAGACCCGGTTCCAGTCCCCGAACACGTCGAGCACCTGGTAGAAGGCCGTGATGTTCTGCACCGAGCCGCGCTGGCGCTTCGGTGCCTTGCGGAACCACAGCTCGGAGAACGCGGTCAGCGACAGCTTGTTGGCCAGCCCGTTCGGGAAGACGTCCGGGAAGGTCAGCAGCTGCGGCGCGTCGAACTTCAGCGGCTCGGAGCGCAGCTTCGCGGGGAGCTGGTCGACGGTCGCGAGCGAGCCGCGGGTCAGCACCGACCGGCCCATCCGGGCGCCGGTCGCGGTGGTGTCGAACCAGGCGGCCGAGTAGCCGTAGGTGTCGTCGGAGCCGTCGGTGAGCAGCTCCAGCAGGCCGTCGAGGTCGTCGGTGCGGTCGGTGTCGACGACGAAGTACGCCGACTCGGTCCGGTGCAGCCGCACCCTGGCCCGCACGATGACGCCGGTCAGGCCCATCCCGCCGACGGTCGCCCAGAACAGCTCCGAGTCCGGCCCGGACGGGGTCAGCTCGCGGACCGAGCCGTCCGCGGTCACCAGCTGCAGCCACTCGACGTGGTTGCCGAAGCTGCCCTTGGTGTGGTGGTTCTTGCCGTGCACGTCGGCGCCGATCGCCCCGCCGATCGTGACCTGGCGGGTGCCCGGCAGCACCGGGACCCACAGCCCGAGCGGCAGCGCGGCGCGCATGAGCTGGTCCAGGCTGACGCCCGCGTCCACGTCCGCGACGCCGGTGTCCGGGTCGATGGCGTGGATCCGGCTCAGGCCCGGCATGTCGAGGACGACACCGCCCGCGTTCTGCGCCGGGTCGCCGTAGGACCGGCCGAGCCCGCGGGCGATCACGCCGCGCTCGCCCGCCGTGCGGACGGCCTCGGCCACGTCCTCGGCGTCGCGCGGGGTGAGGAGCTGGGCGACCGTCGGTGCGGTCCGTCCCCAGCCGTGCAGGGAGGCGGTCCGTCGCGCCGGGGCGTCGGTCCTGGTGCTGCTGGGAACGGTCGTGTCCGTCATCGTCGCCAGGGTAGCGAGGGCCACCGACGACGACGGGTGCGACCCTGGGCGGGTGCTCGACGAGCGGCAGGTCCGCCTCCCGCTGCCCCCGACACGGCGCCGGGGCGCGACCGCGGGGCTGTACGTGCTGCTCGGGCTCGGCTACCTGTTGGTCTCGCTGTGGCTGCAGCGCCGGGTGCTCGCCGACCCGGGCGGTCTGCTGATCGGGCACGTCACCGCCGACGCCGACATGTTCGCCTGGTGGCTCCACTGGTTCCCGTTCGCCGTGACGCACGGGGAGAACCCGCTGGTCACCGACTGGATGCACTGGCCGTACGGGCTCAACGCGCTGTGGAACACCGCGGTGCCGCTGCTGGCACTGGCGCTCGCCCCGGTGACCCTGGTCGCGGGCTCGGTGACCGCGTTCAACGTCGGGCTGGTCCTCGGCCCGGTCGTGTCCGGACTGGTCCTGGTCGCCGCGCTCGGCCCGTATGTCGACGCGGGCACCCGCGGCTGGGTCGCCCGCGGGATCGCCGGTGCGCTGTACGCGTTCTCCCCGTTCCATCTGGCGCACGCGATCGCCGGGCACCTCAACCTCACGTGGTCGCTGCTGCCGCCGCTGCTCCTGCTCGTCGCGCACCACCTGTTCGCGCGCGGCCCGCTGCGTCGCCCGTGGCTCGTGGGGGCGCTGACCGGACTCGCGCTGGTCGGGCAGCTCGTCCTCTACACCCAGACCCTCGCCATCGGCGTGATCTTCCTGGTCGTCACCGCGGTGGTGCTCGCGCTGCGGTTCCCCCGCCGGGTCCGCGCGCACCTGCCCGGACTGGTCCGGGCCGGCCTGGCCTGCGTCGGGGTGTTCGTGGTGCTCGGCGCCTACCCGCTGTACCTGGTGCTGGCCGGGCCGAACCGCCCGCGCGGCGCGATCCGCAACGTGCACGCCACCGGCGCGGACCTCGCGAACCTGCTCGTCCCGACGCGGCTGACCGCCGTCCGGGCGGTGCCCGACGGCACGGGCACCGAACTCGGCGGCCACATCGGCGAACAGGGCGGCTACGTCGGCGTCGCCGTGCTGGCGCTGGTCGTCGTCGCGGTGCTGGTCGTCCGGTCGACGACGCTGCGGGTCGTCGCCGCGGTCGGGTTCCTGTCCTGGGTCGCCTCGCTCGGCACCAGTGTCGTGCTGCTGGGCGACTACACGGGGATCCCGCTGCCCTGGCTCGGGTTCGCCGAGGTCCCGCTGCTGTCGGAGGTCGAGCCGGTCCGGATCCAGGTGGTGACGGCGCTGTGCGTCGCCGTCGTCGTCGCGCTGTGGGTGGACCGGATGCCGCTCGGCACCCCGGCGACGGCGGTCGGTGCCGTCGCCCTGGCCGCGCTGGCGGTGGTGTCCTGGCTGCCCGCCGACGCCCAGGAGGTCCGGCCCGCGCCGGTGCCCGCCTTCTTCGCGGCCGGGGCGGCGCCGCTGGGCCCGGCCGACGTCGTCGAGATCTACCCGCGGATCACCGCGGCCTGGGACGACGGCGCGCAGGGACTGCGCTGGCAGGCCGCCTCCGGCCCGTCGTTCCGCATCCGCGGCGGCTACTTCATCGCCTCCGATCCCGAGGACGACGTCGCCATCCAGTCCCGCTGGAACCGGTTCCAGATCGGGGCGCAGTGGGTCGCCGACGGCAAGAACGACCCCAGCGACGACTACACCGCCGCCGCCCACCGCGAGCTGCGCGACCTGGGGATCACCGCGGTCGCGTTCGTCCCCGGGTACGCCGGTGGCGACGAGGCCCGTGCGCTGGCCTGGACCCGTCGGGTCACCGGCGACCCCGGCCGGTTCGACGGCGGGGTGTGGCTGTTCCGGCTGCCGGACGCCGCACCCGTCGGATAGGTGTTTACCCTGGTGGGGTGACCGGTGCGCGGCTACCCGGAGAGGGTCGGGAGATCAGGATCTCCGACGCCGACCGCGAGCGCGCCGCGACGCGGCTCAACCGTGCGATGGCCGAGGGCCGGATCTCGGTCGAGGAGCTGCAGGAGAGGCTGTCGGTCGTCTACGGCGCCCGGTTCGGCTCCGAGCTGCTCCCCGTGCTGTCCGACCTGCCCGGGGACCCGCTGGACCTGTCCGCGGACGTCCTCGCCACCCCGGTCGGCCCGCCCACGGTGCTGCGCGGCGGCGTCGGCGGGGTCAAGCGCCGCGGCGACTGGGCGGTCCCCGCCCGGCTGCGGGTGCAGACCTCGCTCGGCGCGGTCCTGCTGGACTTCTGTGACGCGCAGCTGCCCATGCCCGTCGTCGAGGTGGAGCTGGAGCTCGGCGCCGGGTCGGCCCGGCTGCTGGTCCCGGAGAACGCCACCGCCGACGTCGACGGCCTCGTCTCCCAGTACGGCTCGGTCCGTTCGAAGATGCCCAGCCGGGCCGTCCACGGTCGCCCGCACTTCCGCGTCTACGGCCGGACGGCCGCCGGCTCGGTCACGGTGCGCACCCGCTACACCTTCGCCGGCCGCCACTTCTGAGCGCCGGCACCGGGCTCACCGGAAGCGGCGCCCCTCGTCGCGGCGGTACGCCCAGCCCACCAGCAGCGCCAGCCCGACCGTCCACACCGCGAACGCGCCCAGCGCCAGACCGCTCGGGACCGGCCCGCCGAGCGACCAGAGCAGCAGGTCACGGGCCCCGCGGGTGGGCAGCACCTCGGTCGCGCGGGCCAGCCAGCCGGGGAACAGCTCCGGCGGCAGCAGCAGACCGCCACCGAACGCCATCGGGAAGAACGCCAGCTGGGTCACCGGCAGCGCGGCCTTGGTCGGCAGCGAGTAGCCGATCGCGAGCCCGCCGAACAGGAACGGCAGCCCGGCCACCAGGAGCGTCACGAACGCGAACGGCAGCCGCGCCGGTTCCACGTACGCCGGCGTGAGCAGGGCCCCCAGCACGACCACCGGCAGCATCCCGAGCAGCGCGAACAGCACCCCGACCGCGAGCCTGCCGACCACCCGCGCCGACGCGGGGGCGGGCAGCGTGCGCAGGTAGGGATCCCACGGCTTCTCGCGGTCGTCGGCGACGCCCACACCGAAGGTGAACAGGAACCCGCTGAGCACGCCGAACAGTGCGAGCTGGGCGACCGAGCGGGTCACCGCGACCGGGTCGTCGCCCCAGTCGAACGGCAGCACGAAGAAGCACAGGGTCAGGGCTGGGAACAGCGCGGTGGACAGCACCGCGACGGGGATCCGCAGCTGCTCCAGGATCAGGTAGCGGGCGTGCGCTGCGGCGATGCTCACGACGGGCCTCCGGTCAGGGTCAGGAACGCGTCCTCCAGCGACGCCCGGGACACCGACAGGCCGGTGAAGGGCACGTCGTGCCGGACGAGGGTGCGGACCAGCTCGTCGGCGTCGGCGGTGTGCAGGGTGACGAGGTCGCCGTCGCGCTCGGTCCGCTCGACGCCGGGCAGGTCGGGAAGGGTCGCCGCGCGGAAGGACACCCGCCCCACCCGGACGGCTCCGCGGACGGCGTCGACGTCGCCGTCGGCGCGGATCCGCCCGCCCGCCAGGACGACGACGCGCTCGGCCAGCGACTCGATCTCGTCCAGGTAGTGGGTGGTCAGCAGCACCGTCCCGCCGTCGGCGTGGAACGCGCGCACGGTGTCCCACAGGGCGCGGCGGCCCTCGACGTCCAGGCCGGTCGTCGGCTCGTCGAGCAGCACCAGCCGACCCCGGCCGACGAACGCGAGCGCGAGCGCGAGGCGGCGCTTCTGGCCGCCGGACAGCCCGCCCGCCTGGCGTCGTTCCAGCCCGTCGAGGCCGAAGCGCCCCAGCAGCTCGCCGGCACCGACCGGGTCGGGGAAGTGGGCGCCGACGAACCGGACGATCTCCCCGACGCGCAGCGTGTCCGGCAGCCCGGTCTGCTGCGGAGTGGTGCCCAGCGCGACCCGGTTCACCGCGTCGCGCGGGTCCCCGCCGAACAGCCGCACCGTGCCGGTGTCCGGTCGGCGCAGCCCGGACACGAGGTTGACCAGCGTCGACTTGCCCGCCCCGTTCGGTCCGAGCAGGCCGGTCAGGCTGCCGGGCTCCAGGACGAGGTCGACGTCGTCGAGGGCGACGGTGTCGCCGTAGCGGCGGGTCACCCCGTGCAGCTCCACCGGTGCGGTCACGACCGCACCTCCGACGGGTCGGCCGCCGGGTCGAGCAGTGCCCGCAGCGCGGCCGTGTAGTCCTCGAAGGCCCGCCTGCCTGTTCTCGTCAGCTCGACGAAGGTCACCGGGGTGCGCCGCTGGTGGGTCTTGGCGATCGCGACGTAGCCCGCGTCCTCCAACTTGCGCAGGTGGGTGGACAGGTTGCCCGCGGTCATGCCGAGCAGCTCCTGCAGCCGCGGGAAGGTCATGCGGTCGCCGTCGGCGAGGGCGGCGAGGGTGGCGGTGACCCGCAGCCGGGCCTGGGCGTGGATGACGGGGTCGAGCTCGGTCACCGGACCGCCCGCGCCCGCGTCCACAGCCCGGTGGCGACCAGCGCGCCGCCGCCGACGAGCGCCAGTGCCAGCGCGTGCCACGGCGCCGGGACGAACGGCAGCGCCGCGCCGAGCACCACCAGGCCGAGCCCGAGCGCGTAGTCGGGGATGTCACGCCGGACCGCGGCCCCGACCGCGAACAGGCCGCCGGTGACGAACACGAACAGTGCGGGCATGGCGAACCCGACCGGCGCCCCGAGCCGGCCCAGACCGACCGTCAGCGCGACGACGCCGATCATCGCCACCGGCCACACCCAGCCGTAGAGGGCGCCGTGGAGCTGGCTCGGACCGGCGACGCCGCGTCCCATCCGGGCGCCGACCAGACCGCTGCCGATCGACCCCCCGGCGATCGCCAGCCCGGTGAGGACGCCCGCGGTGACCGCGGTGACCGCGCCGGTCCCGTTCGTGAACCAGGCGAGCCCGATGACCGCCCAGGCCGCGCCCCAGATCAGATAGAAGATCCAGTACGGCGGGATCTGCCGGGCCTGCTCACGCTCGATGATCGCGAGCGCGTCGGCCGGTGATCGCGGCGGCTGGTCGTCGACGTCGGTGTCCGTCCGGTCCTGCATGCTTCCCCCACTGCCAACTGGTTTGCTCCGTCACCGACTTTGTACGGCAAAGTACGTTGTCTTGTCCACGGTCACGGACGGATCAGCAGGTCGGAGGGGCGCGACCGGCGCTCCGGTGGGTCGACGCGGTCGTTGCGGCGCGCGCCGCTACCCTCGATGGGTGACCGCCACCGAGCCCACCCGGGCCGAGCCCCCGGCCACCGGTCCGGCCGACGCCCCGGCCCCGCGCCTCGGCCTCGTCCGCCAGCTGGGCAGCTTCGTCGCGATCGGTGTGCTCTCCGCGATCGTCGACTTCGGCGTCTACCACCTGCTCCTGAGCGCGGGCCTGTGGGTGCCGTTCGCGAAGGGCATCAGCTTCATCCTCGGTACGACGACGGCGTACCTGCTCAACAAGCGCTTCACCTTCACCGGCGCGAACACCGGCGGCCGCGCGAGGTTCGCCGGCTTCGTGGCCCTCTACGGGACGACGCTGGCCGTCAACGTGGCCGTCAACTCGCTGGTCCTGCACGTCCTGCCGCCGATGGCCTGGGACGTCACGCTGGCGTGGGTGATCGCACAGGGCACCGCCACCGCGATCAACTTCGTCATGCTGCGCTGGGTCATCTTCAAGAACTGACCTGCTCTCGCACCCCGGCTGCGGTCGCCGCACCGTCCGCGTCGGGTGCGACGACCTCACGTGGGGTGCGGCAGCACGGCGAGGAGGCGACTCAGGCGGGGCACCATGCCGTCCGGGCCCCGGTCGTCGATGTCGGACCAGATCCAGCGCACCACGGTGAGTCCCGTCGACCGGATCCGGTCCTCCCGCCGCTTCTCCCGCCACAGGACGTCCTCGAGATCCTCGCCGG
Organism: Pseudonocardia sp. ICBG1034; assembly: GCF_020131375.1. Lineage (NCBI taxonomy): Bacteria > Bacillati > Actinomycetota > Actinomycetes > Pseudonocardiales > Pseudonocardiaceae > Pseudonocardia > Pseudonocardia sp. ICBG1034. Next base: position 997,831 of record NZ_JAHLEK010000023.1, on the reverse strand, counting down.
GCCGCAGCGTGCGTCCGTACTTGATCCGTCCGTCGAACTCCCCGACGACGCCGTGCCCGGGCCATGCGAAGTCGGTCCGGTAGCCGAGCCCCGGCACCTCCCACTGCGTCATCGGTGCGGGCAGCCCGGCGGCGTGCAGGTGGAAGCGGCTACGGGATTCTCCCGGACTCTCCGTCCGCTCGTCGACGAGGTCCATGGCGCGTCGTGCACGCGGCGCCCCGCGTCGACCGGCGAATCGGCCGAGGACGTCGTCGAGCTGCGCGGGGTCGACGGCGCCGGGCGGTGGTGGCAGGGTCGGGTTGCGGCGGACGTACCGGTGGAGCGCGGCGTCGAGTGTGACCAGCGCCTGCTCGGTCGTGAGGGTGCGGGCGAGGTCGACCGCGGTCCGGGCGGCCGAGGTGACCCGCAAACCGCCCACGTCCACGACATCCCGATCGGGCAGCGGTACGGCGTGCACGTGCGTACCCGGCCGGATGCGGCCACCGCCGGGCCGGTCCCGGAAGACGTGCAGCCGACCCAGCGGAACCCGCCACAGCGGCAGACCGAGCAGCACGGCTGCCGTCACACCGCCGTAGACCGCATCGGCGGCGAGCTCCGGAGCAGCGGCCCGAGCCCTGATTCGGTGGAGCTCGGCACGGGTCGGCTCCGCCTCACCGGGGAGCCGGTAGACACCGGGCCGGATGCCGACCAGCCGGCCGGCCCGCACGAGCCGGTCGATCTCGTCCCGCCCGAACCCGGCTGCCAGGAGAGTGCCGCGCCGCAGCAGGCCACCGGAGTCGAGCGGCACCGAGTCGAGGAGGTCCACATCCCCACTCAAGCCGCCCCGGCGCCGGACGACGCCCGCACCCGCCACCCTGTGGACAACCGGCCTCGTTGTGGACAACCCACATCCGGCGAGCTGTCGCACCCCTGCGGGGGTCGTCGCACCCGTCGCGGAGGGTGCGACGGCCTCACGAGGGGTGCGGTAGGTGACCGACCCGGAGGGGTGCCGGTCAGGGGGCGCGGTGGAACTGCTCGCGGCGGCCCTGGCGGAGCAGGGTCAGCCAGTCGAGGAAGGCGCGCGGGTCGTGTTTCGTCACCAGGAAGTACCAGGCGAACCGCGGCAGCTCCAGGAGGCCGATCCTCCGCATCCCGGGCTGGGACATCAGGTAGCCGCGGTTGCGGTAGGTGTAGTAGCGCTTGACCTCGTCGCCCGGGTCCTGGGCGTGCAGCCGCCCGCCGAGCATCGGCTTGAACTCGTCGGAGCCGTAGGGGTGCAGGTAGGTGGCCTGCAGCGCGGTGCCGAAGGGCAGCCCGGACCGGACCATCCGGCGGTGCATCTCCACCTCGTCGCCGCGGACGAACAGGCGCAGGTCCGGCACCCCGATGACCTCCAGTGTGGAGGCCCGGAAGAGGGCGCCGTTGAAGAACGAGGCGATCCCGGGGAGCAGGTCGTCGGGGCCCAGTGCCGAGCGGGACCGGTGCCAGGTGACGCCGCGGCGCAGCGGGAAGGCGAGGCGGTCCGGGTCGGCCTTGTCGGCGACCACCGGTGACACCGCGGCGAGCCCGTGCCGCGACGCGACGTCGAGCAGCGTGGCGAGGGTGGACTCGTCGGCGGCGTGGCCGTCGTCGTCGGCCAGGAAGATCCACTCCGCGCCCATGGCGAGTGCGTGCAGCATCCCCAGGGCGAAGCCGCCCGCGCCGCCGAGGTTGGACCACGAGGGTAGCCACGTCGTCGGCAGCGGGCAGGCCTCGACCGCGTCACGCGCGGGGAGGTCCGGCCCGTTGTCGACGACGATCAGGTGCGCCAGCGGGTGGGTCTGCTTCGCCATCGCCGCGAGCGAGTCGACGAGCAGCTCGGCCCGGTGCCGCGTGACGACGACGCCGACGACCGAGCCGGGCGGGAGCGGTCCGGTCACGACGGGGTCCGCCCCTTGTAGTGGTCGAGGACCTCGTGCAGCGGGCCGTACTCCTTGATCGTCCCGTGCTCCATCCACAGCGCGGTGTCGCACAGGTCGGCGAGGAACTCGTCGGAGTGCGAGGCGAAGACCAGGATCCCGGAGCGGTCGACGAGCTCGTGGAGCCGGTCGCGGGCCTTGTTCAGGAACTCCGCGTCGACGGCGCCGATGCCCTCGTCGAGCAGCAGGATCTCGGGGTCGATCGAGGTGACGACGCCGAGGGCGAGCCGCACCCGCATACCCGTCGAGTACGCCCGCAGCGGCATCTCCAGGTAGTCGCCCAGCTCGGTGAAGGCGGCGATGTCGTCGATCCGCGCCTCCATCTGCTTGCGCGTCATGCCCAGGAACAGGCCGCGGATCAGGATGTTCTCGTAGCCGGAGATCTCCGGGTCCATCCCGACGGCGAGGTCGAACACCGGCGCGACCTTGCCGCGGACCAGCGAGCGACCGCGGGTGGGCTCGTAGATGCCGGCCATCAGCCGCAGCAGCGTGGACTTGCCGGCGCCGTTGTGCCCGACGAGCGCGACGCGGGCGCCCTTGTCCAGGCTGACGGTGATGTCGCGCAGCGCCTCGATGATCGGCACCTTGGCGTCGGTGCCGATCCGGCCGCCCGCCTTGCCGAGGACGGCCTTCTTCAGCGACCGAGTCTTGGCGTCGAAGATCGGGAAGTCGACGGCGGCGCGGTCGATCCGGATGCGGGGTTCAGTCACAGAGGTTCACACCCAGTACGCGACGCGGGAGCGGTAGTTGCGCAGGCAGATCAGGGCCGCGGCCCAGCCGACGATCGTGATCACGCCCGTGACCAGCCAGTACCGGCCGACGATCTCCTGGCCGAGCAGCGGCTGGCGCACGATCTCGACGAAGTGGAAGACCGGGTTCAGCTCGACCAGCTGGGCGCGCTCGCGCGCGGCCGGGTTGTCGCTCAGGATGTCGACCGACCAGACGATCGGGGTCAGGTAGAAGACCAGCTGGGTGACGCTGGCGATGATCGGGGGGATGTCCCGGAACCGGGTCGCGAGGATCCCGGCGAGGATCGCGACCCAGGCGCCGTTGACCGCCAGCAGCGCGAACGCCGGGATCGCCAGCAGCGTCGACAGCCCCAGCGGATGCGGGAACACGATCATCAGCACGACCCAGACGACCAGGTTGTGCAGGAAGAACAGCGTCTGCCGCCACACGAGCCGGTAGATGTGCAGGCTCAGCGGGGCGGGCAGGAACTTGATCAGGCCCTCGTTGGCGATGAAGACCTCGCTGCCCTCGAGGATGCAGCCGGACACGAAGTTCCAGATCAGCAGCCCGACGGCGACGTGCGGCAGGAACGTCGCCAGCGAGATCTGGAACAGCGCCGAGTAGAGGATCCCCAGGCCGAGGGCGATGACGCCCATGCTGATCGAGATCCACAGCGGTCCCAGGACGGAGCGGCGGTAGCGCTGCTTGATGTCCTGCCAGCCGAGGTAGCCCCACAGCGGCCGTTGCCGCCAGCCCTGGGCGAGGTCCGCGAAGGCCCGCCGCCAGCTGCGCGGGCTCGACACCTCGGACGGGTCGACGACGTCACCCGGCTCGTCGGTCACGGTCACGGCCACCCGGTGAGGGTACTCAGACGCCGTCCGCGGGCCCGGCAGGGGAGGCCCCGGCCGGGACACCGCGAAACCGCAGGTCGTCGTCGTGCGTCAGAGGTACTGCCCGGTTCCCCGGCCCATGCCCTCGGGGACGCCGCCCTGCTCCGGCCCACCGCCGACGCCCGGGGGCAGCCCGCGACGCATCTGCTCCAGCTGTGCCCGCGCGGCCATCTGCTGGGCGAACAACGCGGTCTGGATGCCGTGGAACAGGCCCTCCAGCCAGCCGACCAGCTGGGCCTGGGCGATCCGCAGCTCACCCTCCGACGGGATCGTGTCCGCCGTGAACGGCAGGCTGAGCCGCTGCAGCTCCTCGCGCAGCTCCGGCGCCAGGCCCTCCTCGAGCTCCTTGACCGAGTTCTCGTGGATCTCCTTGAGCCGCTCGCGGGACGCCTCGTCCAGCGGTGCGGCCTTCACCTCCTCGAGCAGCTGCTTGATCATGGTGCCGATCCGCATGACCTTCGCGGGCTGCTCCACCATCGACGCGGGGCTCTGCCCCTCGTCGTCCTGCGGAACCGAGGCCATGCCCACCGGGCGCCCGTCGGCGCCGACCACCACGACCCGGTCCCCGGGGGTCTCCTGCTCGTCGCTCATGCCCGCCATTCTGGACCCGCCCGCTCAGGAGTTCACGAGGAGGAGCTTGCCGGTCACCCCACCGGCGTCCAGCCTGCGGTGCGCGTCGGCGGCGTCGGACATCGCGAACCGCTCGAAGACCACCGGCTTCACCCGGCCGTCGGCGAACAGCGGCCACACGTTCTCGCGGACCCCGTCGACGATCTCGGCCTTCGAGTGCGGACCGTCGACCGGGCGGCCGCGCAGGCCCATCGCCGAGACGTGGCCGCGCTTGGCCAGCAGCGCGCCGATGTTCAGCTCGGCCTTCACCCCGCCCTGCATCCCGATGATCATCAGCCGGCCGTCGCGGGCCAGCGCGGACAGGTTGTTCGCCAGGCCCTTGGCGCCCATGTTGTCGAGGATGACGTCGGCGCCGTGGCCGTCGGTGGCCTTCTTCAGCTCCTCGGCGATGTCGTCGTGGTAGTCGATGACGATGTCGGCGCCCAGGTCGCGGCAGAACTGCAGCCGGTCGGCGTGGCCCGCGGTGGCGGCGACGCGCGCGCCGAGCGCCTTCGCGACCTGGATCGCGTGCGTTCCGATACCCGACGATCCGCCCTGGACCAGGAACGTCTCGCCCTCGGCGAGCCGGCCCTCCAGGAACACGTTCGACCAGACGGTGCAGGCGACCTCGGGGAGGCCGCCCGCCTCCTCCAGGGAGACGCCCGTGGGAACGGGAAGCAGCTGCGGGGCCGGGACGGCGACCTTCGTCGCGTAGCCGCCGCCGGCGAGCAGGGCGCACACCTCGTCGCCGACCGACCAGCCGGTCACGCCGTCACCGAGCGCGGCGATCCGGCCCGCGCACTCCAGGCCGAGGATCTCCGACGCGCCGGGCGGGACCGGGTAGTTCCCCTGGACCTGCAGGAGGTCGGCCCGGTTGACGGCCGAGGAGACGACGTCGAGTACGACCTCGCCCGGGCCGGGCTCGGGGTCGGGCACCTCCGCCCACGTCATCTGCTCGGGTCCGCCGTACTCGGTCAGGGTGATCGCCCACATGGGAGCCGACGGTATTCCGTGGCGCGCCCGTCGGCGATCCGGCACGGTCGACCGATGGACGTGCTCCCCGCGCCGATCGACCCGGTGCCCGACCCGTGGCCGATGTCCGGGCTGACCCTGCGGACCCCGCGCCTGGAGCTGCGCGTCGAGGACGACGCGTCGGTCCGGGAGCTGATCGCGGCCGTGCACGAGAGCGGGATCCACCCGTCGTCGGAGATGCCGTTCCGCGTCCCGTGGACCCGGGCCGACCCGCGGCACCTGGGGCGCGGCATCGCGCAGTACGTCTGGTCGAACCGCGCGAAGGCGTCGCCGGACTGGTGGACGCTGCAGTTCGTCGTGCGCGCCGAGGGCCGGGTGGTCGGCCTGCAGGACGTCGTGGGGGACCGGTTCGGCGTGCGTCGCGAGGTCGCGACCGGCTCGTACCTGGTGCGACGGGCGCAGGGGCGCGGCTACGGCACCGAGATGCGGGCCGCGGTGCTGGCCTTCGCCTTCGACCACCTCGGCGCGCTCGTGGCGCGCTCGGAGTACGTCGAGGGCAACCCGAGGTCGGCGGCCGTGTCGGCCCGGCTCGGGTACCGCGACGACGGCACGGCCACGATCGTCCACGGCGACGCCCGGGTCACCGAGTACCGGGTGCTGCTCACGCGGGAGGCGTTCGTGCGGCCCGGGTGGCGGCTCGGCGTCGACGGGTTCACCGCGGACCTGGCGGGGTTCCTGGCCGCCGACCCGCCGGTCAGCTGAAGATCAGCTCGCGGTGGCGGGGCAGTCGCAGCCACACCTGCCCGCCGACGAGCAGCACCGCCAGCACGGCGAACCACTGCACGGCGTGCACCGCGGGCACCACGTCGACCGGCACCGTGTACGCGATCAGCACCCGCAGTGCGGCGTCGAGGAACAGGCCCGCGGCCCAGCCGGCCGTCAGCCACCGCCAGATCCCGCGGAACCGCGCCGACCCGGCCCAGCGGCGGTCCCACTCGTCGGTGCCGTGGCCCGCCTCGGTGAGCGTGAGCCTGCCGATCGTGAACAGCACCGGCCGGGACGAGGGCACGCTCGCGAGCAGCACCACGCCCAGGGCCGCGGTCACCAGGGCCTCGCGGGCGAGCAGGACGCGGTCGCCGCCGCCGAGCAGCGCGGTCGCCGCGCTCGCCACGCACAGGACCAGCACGAGCACCGCGAACCACTCGACGCGCCGGTGCCGCAGGAGCACCCACAGCGCCCGCGCCGCCGGGGCCGCGGCCCCGGCGAGCAGCGCCGGCCCGGCCGCGACGCCGACCGCCCGCAGGCCGTAGAACAGCACCAGCGGCGCCACGACGTCGCCGAGGACGGTGGCAGCGAGCTCCCGGCGCCTCACGATGCCGCCACCAGCGACGACAGCCGCTCGGCGACGCGCTCCGGAAACTCGCCGGGCAGCGCGTGCGTGGCGTCCGGCCACACCTCGACGGTGCCGCGCGGCAACAGCGCGGCCCGCGCACGGGCCCGGCCGGCGTCGAGCATCGTGCTGCGCCCGCCGAGCAGCACCAGGCTGCGGAGGCCGACCGCGGCCACGTCCCGGGCGGTGGGCAGCGGTGGCAGCGGGACCGCGGAGGCGTAGCCGGACAGGCCCGCCTCGATCAGCCGGGCGACCGGGTCGTCGACGACGTCGGCGCCGCCACCCACCCGGGCGACGAACCGGCGCCGCAGCCACGACGGGGCACCGGGCAGCGCACCGAGCGAGGCGGCCACCGTTCCGGCCGGGATGCGTGCGAAGGTCAGGGCCGGGTCGAGCAGGGTGAGCGTGCGGATCCCGGCCGGGGAGCGGCGGGCGACCTCGAACGCCAGACGCCCACCCATCGAGGTCCCGACGAGGTGGCACGGGCCGAGCGCGTCGAGCACCCCGCGCAGCCAGCGGACCTGGTCGCCGAGCGACCGGAGCGGCACGTCCTGGGTGCTCGCCCCGGGACCGCCGAGCGGGTCGACGAGGTGCACGGTCGCCCGGTGGCGCAGCGCGGGCACGTTCGGCGCCCAGCTCACCCCCGGCGAGCCCGCCCCGGGCAGCAGGACGAACGGGATCCCGGGTGGTCCGTGGCAGGTCAGGACGCGGACGACGCCGTGTGTGGTGGTGATGTCGCGGCTGCTCGCCGGACCCAGGCCGGCGACCGCGTCGTCGTAGAGCGCGCGGAAGCGGTCCCGGGCCGCGGTATCGGTGAAGTGTCCGGTGCGCATCGTCCCCCCATTTCGCGATACGATCGGACTGTAAAAGTGGACGGAGCTCTGTGCAAGCCGACCGGATCGGAACGAGGTGGAGATGCCGAGGGTGGTCGACCACGGGCAGCGCCGTGGGGAGATCGCGGAGGCGCTGTGGCGGGTCGCCGCGGCCGAGGGGCTGGAGGCGGTCAGCCTGGCCCGGGTCGCGGAGGAGGCGGGGGTCTCGAAGGGCCGGGTCCAGCACTACTTCGCCTCGCGCGACGAGCTGCTGGACTTCGCCGCGCAGCAGCTGCGGCTGCGGGTGGACGGACGGGTGCGCGCCCGGATGGCGGCGGCCACGCCGTCGTCGCCGCTGGGGGAGGTCCGCGCCCTGCTGACCGCGCTGCTCCCGCTCGACGAGGACGCCCGCACCGACGCCCGCGTCGGCTCCGCCTTCCTCATCCGGGCGCTCGGCGACGAGCGGTTGCGCGAGATCTACCGGAGGGGGAACCGCCTGGTCCACACGGCCGTCGCCGAGCGGCTCGCCGCGGCCCGCGACGCCGGTGAGCTCACCGGGCTCGACCCGGCCCGGGAGGCGACCGTGCTGCTCGCGCTGGCCGGCGGCCTCGCGGAGTCCGTCCTGCTCGGCGACGCCGACGGTGCCGGTGCGCTCGCCGTGCTGGACCACCAGCTCGGGCGGCTGCGGCCCTAGCCGAGGCTGCGCGCGGCGAAGGTGTCGCAGGAGTCGGGGTTGCCGCTCTGCAGGCCGGTGGTGAACCACTTCTCGCGCTGCGCGGAGCTGCCGTGCGAGAACTGCGACTCGTCGACCCGGCCGCCACCCAGGTTGGACTGGATGTAGTCGTCGCCGATCCGGGACGCGGTGTCGAGGGCGGCGTCGATGTCGGACTGGTTCAGCTCGCTGATCAGCGGCCGACCCGACGGGCCGGGCGTCGTCGTCGCGTGGTTCGCCCAGACGCCCGCGTAGCAGTCGGCCTGCAGCTCCAGGCGCACCGAGCCCGAGGTGGGGCCGGTGTCGTTGCCGGCCCTGCGGTTGGTGCCGAGCAGGTTCTGGATGTGGTGGCCGTACTCGTGGGCCATCACGTAGGCCTGCGAGAACGGTCCGCCCTGCGCACCGAAGCGGGTCTGCAGCTCCTGGAAGAAGGTGAGGTCGATGTAGATCTCGGAGTCGGCCGGGCAGTAGAACGGCCCGCTGTCCGACGAGGCCGAGCCGCAGCCGTCGGTGCTCACCCCACCGGAGAAGAAGTTCGTCCGCGGCGTCGTGAAGCCGGAGGAGAACTGGGTGGCCCAGAAGTCGTCGAGGGAGTTGACGACGGCGACGACGCGGCAGTCCGTCGAGGTGTTCGCCGAGGCGCCGGTGGCGCAGTTCTGCTGCAGTGACGAGTTGTCCGCGGTCTGGCCCGAGCCGACCTGGTCGAGCCCCGGGTAGCCGCCGCCCGCGCCCATGCCGGACATGTCGACGCCCGCGAAGTTCGACAGCAGCAGGTACAGGATGACGCCGACCAGGCCCAGGCCGCCGCCCGCGCCTGCCACCCGGCCGCCGACCCCGCCGCCCCGGCCACCGCCGGATCCGCGCAGGTCGTCCACACCGGACGTGTCGAGCCGGGCGTTCTCGTCGAACCGCACGTCGTCCTCCCGAGATGAGACCGGGGGAATCCCACCACACCGCGCCGGACCGCACCGGCGCGGACGTCCCCCGCCACCCGTCAGGGGGCCCCGGAGCCGGCCCGCCAGGTCGCGGCGCCGACGCCGTGCGCCGCCCGGAAGCGGCGGGCGAAGTAGCCGGGGTCGGGGTAGCCGACCCGGGCGCCCACCTCGGCGACCGGGAGGTCGGTGGAGGCGAGCAGCCGCCGCGCCTCCCGCATCCGGCGCTCGGTGATCCACTGCTGGACGGTCCGCCCGGTCCCGCGCCGCACGACTGTCGTCAGGTGCCCGGGGGTGAGCCCGACGGCCGCGGCGACGTCGCGCAGCGACAGCCGGCCGGCGAACCGCTCCTCGACGACGGCGAACACGGCCGCGAGCAGCGGGTCGCCCGACTCGGCGGGTACGTCGTCGACGAGCCGGCCGAGTGCCACCAGCAGCAGGGTGAGGTGGGCGCGGGCGGCCTCGGCGTGACCGTCGCGCCGACGGGTCAGCTCGTCGTCGAGGTCGACGAGGCGGGCCCGCCAGGTCGCCCGGTCCGCCGGTGGGACGCCGATCCGCTGCCCGCCCCCGCGGTGGCGCCCGACGAACGGCGCGAGCAGCGGATGGTCCTGCCAGGACGCGGGCGCGACCGCCTCCGCGGGGAAGACGACCGACCACAGCTCGCCGGGCGGCGTCGAGGTCTCCGCGGCGTGGTCGACCACGGCTCCGGGTGCGATGACGAACGCATCGCCCTCGGCGAGCCGCCAGACCTGCCCGTCGACCTGGTAGGTACAGGTGCCGCGCACGACGTGCACGAGGGTGAGGAAGTCGTGCGCGTGCGGCCCCTGCACCCGCGGAAGCCGCACCGGACCGTCGACGCGGTACGCCGCGATCGGCACCGGCGTGTGTGCGAAGCCGATCAGCGGGATGTCCGAACTTCGTCCCATCACGGCCACGGATAGTGCCTTGTCGCCTGTTCGGGGGCCAGGAAGAGTCGCTGGGGAACACGAAGTTCGTCCGAGGGGATCCGATGACCACGCACGCCCACACGCCCGCGCTCGTCAGCTCGCGGCTGCTGCCCGGCTACGACACCGTGGCCCGGCTCGGTGGCGCCGTCCCGATGTACTGGCGTCTGCTGGCCCAGGCCGGCATCGGCCCGCGGGACCGCGTGCTGGAGATCGGCTGCGGGACCGGGAACGTCCTGCTGCGCGCCACGGAGGCCGTTCCGACGGCCACCGTGCGCGGCGTCGACCCCGACCCGGAGGCGATCGCCATGGCCCGCCGCAAGGCCGCCGACGCCGGCGTCGAGCTGGAGCTGCAGGTCGGCGTGGCCGAGGACCTGCCCCTCGACGACGGCAGCGTCGACCGGGTCCTCTCCTCGCTGATGCTGCACCACATCGCCGCCGACGCCCGGGTCGCGGCGCTGCGGGAGGCGCACCGCGTCCTGGCGCCGGGCGGGAGCCTGCACCTGGTCGACCTCGACCACGACCCGCGCACCGGCGGACGGATGCGCACCGTGAACAGGGTGCTGTCGCTGCTGGCCCGCCTCGACCCGGCCCGCCGCCGCTCCCGGCACGGCGCCCGCAGGGATCACGGCAGCCACGGCGACGGCGGCCACGGCCACGGTCACGGGGCGCAGCAGCCGGTGCCGGAGCTGCTCGCGGCCGCGGGGTTCACCGACGCGACGGTGGTCGGCCACGGGACGACCAGGATGGGGCCGGTCACCTACTACCGCGCGGAGCGCTGAGCGGTCCCGTTACCCTCCCGTGCGGAAGCGTGGCAGAGCGGCCGAATGCACCCGCCTTGAAAGCGGGCGTCCGAAAGGACCGGGGGTTCGAATCCCCCCGCTTCCGCCACGGCCGTCGCCGATCACCCCCGCCGCCGGACCGCGTTCCCGTGCTTGCGCACGGCGAAGTCGTTCGCGTCGTCGAGCAGTTCCCGCACCCGCGGCCAGGTCGTGTCCGGCTCCACCACCGCCACCCACTGGTATGCCGCGTAGACGGGATGCGGGAACAGCACGTCGCGGGTGGCCGGGTCGATGCCCGGATCGGTCGGGAACAGCTCCCGGTAGCGCGCGGTGGGCAGCCCGACGTTGAGCCGGAACGCGCCCGGCCGGTCGAGCTCGGACGCGGCGTCGTTGACGTCGGACCGCACGACGGTCGCCCAGCCCTGCCGGGGGCGCTGCTCGTAGTCGTGGTCCGGGTCGTGGATCGCGAACGCGTCCCCGTTGCCCTCCACGATCCGAGTGCCGGGGAACCCGGCGAGAACGGCGATCACCTGTTCGGCATCCATGCCGCCAGGGCAGCACTTCTCCATGATCGCTCGTCCGGTGTGTGTGCTGCAGATCACATCCTCTCGGCGACGACGGCGAGCCGGTCCAGCGAGGCGCGCAGCCGGTCGGCGGTCGTGGCCCGGGCCCGCCGCTGCCGGAAGGCGTCGTCCGGGTCGAGGCCCGTCCAGTCGTAGGTGCACGTCACGCGGGTCCTGCCGGCGTCGACCGGCTCCAGCTCCCACCGCCACAGGTGTCCGGGCGGCGGGCTGCCCGGCTCCGACGGCAGCCAGGCCACCCGTCGTCCCTCCGTGAACTCGACCACCCGGTTGTCCCGGACGGTGCCCTGCGTCAGGAGCATCGAGAAGACGTCGCCGACGGCGCGTACCCGCTGGCCGGGGGCGGCCTCGGCGAGGTTGTCGTTGCCGTCCCACTCGGGCTGGCGGGCGGGGTCGGCGACGAGCTCGAAGATCGTCCCGGGCGCGGCGGCGATCTCGCGGCTGCTGCGTACCACGGTCGGCGAAGTGTCGGTCACGAGCGGAGTGAAGCACCGGCGCCGCGCCGGGGGAAGCGGCCCGGTGTCGGACCCCGCTGACACGATCGCGGGCATGACCGACCGCGCCTTCCCCCCGATGCAGGCCGACGCCCTCACCACGCTCACCGCCTGGCTCGACTTCTACCGCGTCACCCTCGTCGGGAAGTGCGAGGGACTGACCGACGAGCAGCTGCGGTCGGCGTCGGTGCCGCCGTCGTCGCTGACGCTGCTGGGCCTGGTCCAGCACCTGGCCGCGGTCGAGCGGAACTGGTTCCGCCAGGTCCTGGGCGGTGCGGACGTGCCGCCGCTGTACCCGCGCGAGCCCGGGACCGGCCACGACGGCGGCTTCGAGCCCGGCGACGCCGGTATCGCCGGGGCCCGTGCCGTCTGGGAGGACGAGGTCGCCCATGCCCGCCGGGTCGTCGCGGCGACCGGGCCCGACAGCACCGGGACGCTCGACGGGCACGCGGTGTCGGTGACGTGGGTCCTGACCCACGTCATCGCCGAGTACGCCCGCCACACCGGGCACGCCGACCTGGTCCGGGAGCGGATCGACGGGGCCACCGGCGTCTGAGGTCCCGGCCGCGTTCCGCGGAACGCGGCGTCACCGGCGCGCCGGACCGACGGTCGTGATCGTCAGCAGAACCCGCGGAACGTCCGGTCGGGCTGCAGCTCCGCGTGGTCGGCGTGGTCGGCGAACCCGGCGCGCGGCGAGGGGAAGCCGGAGAGCACGGCGGCGGCGATCCGGAAGGTCCGGCCCGGCTCACCCCGCAGGTCGGCGACGACCACCGGGAAGTCGTGGTCGGCCAGCGCACGTTCGTCCACGACCAGCAGCAGCGGGTGCCGCCCGGCCAGCCCGTCCTCCAGTGCGGACGTCACCACCCGCTCCACCGGCCAGTCGGTGAACAGGTCCTCCAGGACGACGTCGAACGAGGTACCGGTCGCCCGCAGGATCCCCAGCAGCTCGTTCCACGGGCCCTCGCCGGTGTCGGTGCACGTCCGGACCAGCGGCGTGCGGCGCGTCTCGGGGAACTCCACGGCCGTCATCCTCCGTGACAGGGTGACCGGGTGAGCAGCGCACCCGGCGTGGACGGCCGCCGGTTCGCCGGCGTGAGCAACTCCGGCGACGGTGGGATGCGCTCGCACGAGACCTGGGCGTGGGAGTCGCGGCCGGGCACCGGGGCGAGCGTCGTCGAGGAGGTCACGGGTCGGACGTGACCTCGTGCGCGCCGCGGTGGGTGCGGCCCGGCGCGGCGTCCGGCAGGTCGTCGGGGACGTGGCGCAGCACGTCACCGGGTTGGCAGTCGAGCACCCGGCAGATCGCGTCGAGCGTCGCGAACCGGACGGCCTTGGCCCGGCCGTTCTTCAGGACGGCGACGTTGGCCGGGCTGATCCCGACGGCGACGGCGAACTCGCCGACCCCCATCTTCCGGCGGGCGAGCATCAGGTCGATGTCGACGACGATCGCCATCAGACCACCTGCTCCAGCTCGCGGCGCAGCGCGGTGGCGTTGCGCAGCAGACCGAGCATCACCACCATGAGCAGGGCGAACGCGATCCCCGCGGCGCCGAGACCGCCGCCGACGAGGATCAGGCCGGGGGCGTCGTCGAGCTCTCCGATGTGCGCGCAGACGGCCCCGGTCAGCACCCCGGCCAGCAGTCCGGACAGCGCGAGGACCGGCACCCAGCGGAAGGCCCGTTCGTCGAAGATCGCGTCGCGGCGCACCATCGACAGCAGTACCCAGATCGCGACCAGCCCCACCTGCACACAGCCGATCGCCAGGACGACGGCGACGACGTGCAGCAGTCCGGGGACCGGCGGTGCCCCCGCCAGGCCCGCGTTCCACGCGGTGGCCGTGAGGATGACCTGGGTGGCGAGCGTGCCGAGCCCGGTGAGGACGAGGGCGACGCGCAACGTCTGGATCAGCGCCGGTGACATCTATCGAGTATCGACAGGTATCCATCGAGAGTCAAGAGATTTCGTCGGCGCCGACGGCGGTCACCCGGCGCGGTCGGCCTCCGTCCGGCGGGCGGCGCGCACCAGCCGTCGTGCCTCCTCGATCTCCGGCGGCCCCGGCACGTCCGGCAGCACCCCGGCGGCGGTGCGGAGCCCGCGCAGCGTGAGCGTCGTGGACCAGTCGGTCGTCGGCAGGCCGGGCAGCCCGTAGAGGCGCCGGGCCCAGCGCGGCAGCGTGGCCAGGGCGAGGGTGGACAGGCCCGCGATCCCGAGCCGGACCGGCAGCGGCGCCGCGCCCTGCGGGGCGAACAGGTTCCCGGCCGCGCGACGGGCCTCGTCGGTCATCCGCAGCCGGGGACGCACCGCGGCCATGTACTCGGCCATCTCGGCCACCGACGACGGCACGGTCGCCGGGTCGATGCCGACCACCTCGGCGGCCCGGACGCTCTCGGCGACGTAGGCGTCCGCCGAGTCGTCGTCGAGCAGACCCGACCGGCGGGCGACGTCGGTGTAGGACTCGATCTCTGCGGCGTGCACCCAGAGCAGGCCCTCCGGGGCGTCGATCCGGTAGCTCTCGCCGCTGTCGGGGTCGTGCCCGCGCAGCCCGGCGTGCAGTCGGCGGACGCGGGCGCCGGCCCGGTCGACGTCGGCCCGCGGTCCGAACGTGCGGGTCCCGACGAACTCGACGGTCCGCCGGAACCGCGCGTAGGACTTCTTCGGGTCGAACAGCGCCGAGTTCTGGTACGTCCCGCGCATCACCCGCGGGTCGAGTGACTGCAGCAGCAGCGCGCGCATCCCGGCGACCCACATCACGGGTTCGAGGTGCACCCGCCACGTCACCGAGCGGGGGCCGAACAGACCGTGATCCACCATGTGTTCCAGGACACCCCGCGCGGGGCGGGAGCGCACGTCGATCACCGGATCCGGGGTCGGCCTCCGGGACATCCCGGAGGGGGAACCGGACAGCTCGGGCATGCTGGAGCCATGCTCCGCCTCATCCTGAACGTGGTCTGGCTGGTCCTCTCCGGCTTCTGGCTGTTCCTCGGCTACATGCTCGCCGGGATCGTCGCCTGCGTGCTGGTCGTGACCATCCCGTTCGGGATCGCCTCGTTCCGGATCGGGCTCTACGCGCTGTGGCCGTTCGGCCGCGACGTCGTGCGCCTCCCCACCGCGGGGGCGGCGTCGACCATCGGCAACGTGCTGTGGATCGTGCTGTTCGGCTGGTGGCTGGTCATCGGCCACATCGGCACGGCGATCGCGCTGGCGGTCACGATCGTCGGGCTGCCGCTGGCCTGGGCGAACCTGAAGCTCATCCCGGTGTCGCTGCTGCCGCTGGGGTCGCGGATCGTGGACAGCGACACCTACATGCCGGGGCAGCCCGTGCTGCGCTGACCGCGGGCCTCAGCCGGCGTCGGTCAGGAACTCCACACCCGCCCGGGCCAGCAGGCCCGGGTCGTGCACCCCGCACAGCTCACGCGCCGAGTGCATCGACAGCACCGGGATGCCGACGTCGACCGTCCGGATGCCCAGCCGGGTCGCCATGATCGGCCCGACGGTGGATCCGCACGGCACGGTGTTCTTCGAGACGAACACCTGGTTCGGCACGTCCGCGGTGCGGCAGGCCCGCTTCCAGGCGGCCGCACCCGGCGCGTCGGTGGCGTAGCGCTGCACCGCGTTGACCTTCAGCGACGGCCCCCGGTTCGGCACCGACAGGTGGTCCGGGTCGTGCTTGTCCAGGTGGTTGGGGTGCGCGGCGTGCGTGACGTCCACCGACAGGCAGCGCGAGCGGGCGAACACCGCGTGCCGGGAGTCGAAACCGCCGGCCAGCCGGGTCAGCACCGTCTCCAGCAGCGGCCCGGCCGCGCCGGTCGCGCTGGCCGAGCCGATCTCCTCGTGGTCGAAGCCGACGAACACCGGAACGGTGCCCGGGTCGCGCTCGACGGCGGTGAGCAGCGCGCTGATCCCGGCGTGCACCGAGGCCAGGTTGTCCAGCCGCGGGGCGGCGAGCAGCTCGTCGTCGCGGCCGAGGGTGGCCGGCGGCGTCAGGTCGTAGGTGAACAGGTCGTGCGCCGCGACGTCCTCGGGGTCCTCGCCGACGCGCACGGCGAGGAACTCCACCAGGTCGCCGCCGTCCGGGTCGCCGAGCCCCCAGATCGGGAGCAGGTGCCGCTGCGGGTCCAGGGTCAGGCCCTGGTTCACGCCGCGGTCGAGGTGGATCGCCAACTGCGGGATGCGCAGCAGCGGCCGGTCCACACGGACCGGGACGACCCGGCCGTCGTAGAGCGCGAGGCGCCCGGCGAGGCCGAGGTCGCGGTCCAGCCAGGAGTTCCACAGCGCGCCGCCGTAGACCTCCACCCCGACCTGGCGCCACCCGGCCACACCGACGTCGGGGTTCGGCTTGACCTTGAACCCGGGGGAGTCGGTGTGCGCGGCGAAGATCCGCAGCGGGGCGCCCGGCCCGGACGCGGGCTGCCACCAGGCCAGGATCGTGCCGTCGCGGACCAGGTAGCGCCCGCCCGGCCCGTCCGCCCACGGCTCGTCCTCGCGCTGCTCGGTGAAGCCCGCCGCGGACAACCGGCGCACCGCCTCGGCCACCGCGTGGTACGGCGACGGGCTCGCGGTGAGGAACGAGGCGAGATCACGTGCAGCGTCGGTCACGTGGGGCATCCTGGCAGCAATGACCGACAGCTTCGACGTGGTGGTGGTGGGCGCGGGGTCCGCGGGGTGCACCCTCGCGGGCCGGCTGGCCGGGCGCGGTGTGCGCACGGCCCTGGTCGAGGCGGGCGCCGTCGTCGTCCCACCGGACTCGACGCCGATCGCCTCGCTCGCCGCGACCGCCCCCGGCCACGTCCTGAACTGGGCCTACCGGGCGACGCTGTGCCAGGGCCGGGAGTGCACCGTGCCGCGCGGACGCGTGCTGGGCGGCTCCGGCGCGATCAACGGCGGCTACTTCGTGCGCGCAGTCCCGGCGGACTTCGCGGACTGGGGCGTCCCGGGCTGGTCCTACGACGACGTCCTGCCGTACTACCGGCGGCTGGAGCGCGACCTCGACTTCTGCACCTCCGACCGGCACGGCGACGCCGGCCCGCTGCGCATCTCACGGCCCTCGGGCCGGCTGCGGGCCGCGACGACCGACCCGTTCCTGGCCGCCTGCCTCGCGCTCGGCCACCCCGAGGAGCCGGACAAGAACGCCGGTGGCCCACCCGGAGCGGGTCCGATCCCGACCAACGCCGTCGACGGGCGCCGGGTCAGCGCCGCCACCGCCTACCTGCCGCCGCCGTGGGGGAACGCGGAGTGGAAGGACGCGCTGACCGTGTTCGGGGGTACCCCGGTCGAGACCCTGGTGCTCGACGGCGACCGGGTCACCGGCGTGCGCGTCGGTGGTCGCACCCTGCACGCGGCCGAGACCGTCGTGACCGCGGGCGCGGTCGGCACCCCGGCGCTGCTGCAGCGCTCCGGGATCGGGCCGGAGGACACCCTGCGGGCCGCGGGCGTCGCGGTGGCGCACGAGCTGCCCGGGGTCGGGCGTGGCTGGTCGGATCACCCCGCGGTGTTCCTGCCGCTGCGCAGCGGGCTGCCGGACCCGCCCGCCGACGCCGTCGCCGCGCAGGCCGCGCTCAACCTCGACTCCGGGACCGACCCGGCCGGTGACCTGGAGATCCTGCTGTTCGCGCACCCGTTCGCACCCGGCGGTCCCGCACATCTGATGTGCGCGGTGCAGCGCCCGGACAGCCTCGGGATGCTCGCCATCACCTCCCCGGACCACGACGACCCGCCCCGGCTGGACTTCCGCTACCTGCGCACCACCTCCGACCGGCACCGGATGCGGGCCACGGTGCGGATCGCCGCGGAGATCCTGCGCGCCGCGGGCTGGGACCGCGCGGGCCCCGACGACGGCGGCCCCGCCGGCTGGGAGCTCGGCAACGACACCCGGCTCGACGGCTGGATCCGCGACCACCTGACGACCTCGGTGCACCTGTCGGGCAGCGCCGCGATGGGCTCCGGGCCGGACGCCGTCGTGGACGCCGACCTGCGGGTGCACGGCCTGGCCGGGCTCCGGGTGGCGGACACCTCGGTCCTGCCCCGCGCGCCGCGGCGCGGACCGGCCGCGACCGCGATCATGATCGGGGAGCGCGCCGCCGACCTGGTGTGCGGCATCGAGGGGGAACACCGTGCATGACGAGGTCACCGTCCACATGGCGGCGCCGGCCGAGCGGATCTGGGAGCTGGTCTCCGACATCCGCAACACCGGCCGGTTCTCACCCGAGACCGTCGACGCGCAGTGGCTGGGCGGCGCGACCGGTCCGGCCGTCGGTGTCCGGTTCCGCGGCAAGGTCGTCCGCAACGGACGCGGCCCGACCTACTGGTCGGAGTGCGAGATCACCGCCTGCGAGCCGGGCCGCGAGTTCGGCTTCGTCGTGCTCCTTCCCGGCGGCCGGCGGATCAACCACTGGCACTACCGGTTCACACCGGCCCCCGCGCCGGACGGCACCGCGGGCACCGACGTCAGCGAGTCCTTCCGGCTGGAGCCCTCGGCCGGCACCCGGCTCTACTGGACGCTGCTGGGGTGGGCCCGCGGGCGCACCAATCGCGAGGGGATGCGGACGACCCTGGAACGCATCCGCGCGGTGGTGGAGGATCCCGCGGTGTGATCCGTCCCGCCCGCGTCGCCGACGTCCCCGCCCTGCGTGAGATCGAGCGCGCCGCGGGGGAGACGTTCCGGGAGATCGGGCTCGACGTCGTCGCCGACGAGGAGCCGCCACCGGCCGCGGTACTGGCCGCTTACGTGGTGGCGGGGCGGGCGTGGGTGGCCGAGAGGAGCGCAGGCGGAACGAGCATCGGTGCCGGGCTCGTCGGGTACCTGATCGCCGACCTCGTCGACGGCTGTGCGCACGTCGAGCAGGTGTCGGTGCTGCCGTCGCAACGCGGACGGCGGATCGGGGAGGGCCTGGTCGAGCACCTCGCGGGCTGGGCCCGGGACCGCGGCCTGCCCGCGCTGACCCTCACCACCTACCGGGACGTGCCGTGGAACGGCCCGTACTGGGTGCGGCTCGGCTTCCGTGAGCTGATCGCGCCCGGCCCGGGGCTGCGCGCGATCCGGGAGCACGAGGCCGCGCGCGGTCTCGACGTGTGGCCGCGCCTCGCGATGCGCCGTGAACTGGCCGGTTCCTGACGGTCCCCGGCCGTAGGGTCGGGTCCATGAGCAACCCGTTCCTCGCCCCGAGCGCGCTGCCGTGGGGGCTGCCCGACACCTCCCGGATCACCGACGAGCACTACCTGCCCGCGTTCGAGGCCGGGACGGCCGAGCAGCGCGCCGAGGTGGCGGCGATCGTCGCGGGGGAGGGCGGGCCGACCTTCGACGACACCGTCGTCGCCCTGGAGCGCTCCGGCGCCACGCTGGACCGGGTGGCGCGGCTGTTCTACACGCGCGTCTCGGCGGACTCCTCACCCGCGGTGCGCGAGATCGAGGCACGGGTCGCGCCGATGCTCGCCGCCCACGCCGACGCGATCGCGCTGGACCCGGGCCTGTTCGCCCGGATCGACGCGCTGCACGCCCGTCGCCACGACCTCGGTCTCGATGCCGAGTCGCTGCGGCTGCTCGAGCGCCACCACCGCGACATGGTGCGCGCCGGGGCCCGGCTCGGCCCCGAGGAGCAGGTCCGGCTGCGGGAGCTGAACGCCGAGCTGTCCGGGCTGACCACCCGGTTCGGTGCGGCGCTGCTGGCCGGGGCGAACGCCGCGGCCGTGCACGTCACCGACCGCGACCGGCTCGGTGGCCTGTCCGACGACGCGGTCGCCGCCGCCGCGACCGCCGCGGCCGAACGCGGTCACGACGACGGCTGGCTGATCACCCTGGTCCTGCCGACCGCGCAGCCCGCACTGGCGGTGCTCACCGACCGGTCGCTGCGCGAGGAGCTGTTCCGTGCGTCCACCGGGCGCGGTCAGGGCGGCGAGCACGACACCCGTGACACCGTCCTCGCGATCGTGCGGCTGCGCGCCGAGCGGGCCGCGCTGCTGGGGTACCCCGACCACGCGTCGTACGTGATCGACGACGCGACCGCGGGGACGGCGGAGGCCGCCGTCGCGATGCTGGAGTCGCTGGTCCCCGCCGCCGTCGCCAACGCCGACCGGGAGGCCGCGGAGCTGGCCGGCGGTGTCGAGGGCGACCTGGAGCCGTGGGACTGGGCGTTCGAGGCGGAGCGGGTGCGCCGCGAGCGCTACGCCGTCGACGACGCCGCGCTGCGCCCGTACCTGGAGCTCGACCGGGTGATCACCGACGGCGTGTTCCGCGCCGCGTCCGGGCTGTACGGGATCACCTTCACCGAGCGCACCGACCTGCCCGCCTACCACCCGGACGTGCGCTGGTGGGAGGTCCGTGACAGCGACGGCGAGCCGCTCGGGCTGTTCGGCGCCGACCTGTGGGCGCGGCCGTCGAAGCGCGGCGGGGCATGGATGAACTCGCTGGTCGACCAGTCGTCGCTGCTGGGGACGCGGCCTGTCGTGCTGAACACGCTGAACCTGAACAAGCCCCCGGCCGGGGAGCCCGCGCTGCTCACCCTCGACGAGGTCCGCACCCTGTTCCACGAGTTCGGGCACGCCCTGCACGGGCTGTTCTCCGAGGTGGAGTACCCGACGTTCGCCGGGACGTCGGTGCCGCGCGACTTCGTCGAGTTCCCCAGCCAGGTCAACGAGATGTGGCTGGAGGACCCGCAGGTCCTCACCTCGTTCGCCCGCCACCACGTGACCGGCGAGCCGCTGCCCGACGAGCTGCTGGCCGCGTCGCAGGCCGCCCGCGGGTACGGCGAGGGTTTCGCGACGACGGAGTACCTGGCCGCGTCGCTGCTGGACCAGGCGTGGCACCGGCTGTCCCCGGCCGAGGCCGCCGGGATCACCGACGTGCTCGCGTTCGAGCAGCAGGCGCTGGAGGCGGCCGGGGCCGCGCACCCGCTGGTCCCGCCGCGCTACCGCAGCACCTACTTCAACCACGTGTTCGGCGGCAGCGGGTACGCGGCGGCGTACTACTCCTACATCTGGGCCGAGGTGCTCGACGCCGACACCGTCGCCTGGTTCGGCGAGCACGGCGGCCTGCGCCGGGAGAACGGCGACCGGTTCCGTCGCGAGGTGCTGTCCCGCGGCGGCGCCGTCGACGCGATGGATGCCTACCGCGCGTTCCGCGGCCGTGACCCGGAGATCGCGCCGCTGCTGGCGCGGCGCGGTCTGGCCGGCTGACCCGGCACACACGACCGCCCGCCGTCCGGTGGGGAGCGCCGGGCGGCGGGCGGTCGTGGTGCGGAGTGCTACTTGTACTGGCGCATCCAGGCGACCCGCATCTCCGACGGCTCCGGCGAGCCGCCGTCGGGGAAGTAGTCGAGCTGGATCGTGGCGTGCATCGGACCCGGGGGGAACGTGTTCGGGTCCTCGGAGCGGAACCACTCGACGCCGTCGACGTAGCCGACGATCGCGTCCGGGGTCCACTCCACGGCGTAGTTGTGCCACTGGGTGATGTCGAGCTGCTTCTTGGCGTCCTTCTGCGAGTTCGAGCTGCCGTAGTGCAGGAAGAAGGACACGTCGTCGCTGGCGCTGGTGGTCTCGGCGAAGTCGATCTCGCCGCCCTCCGGCCAGGACACCTCGCTCGGCCACAGCAGCAGCACCGGGTGGTACTGCTTGTCCCCCTTGGGGAACTGGGCTCGCATCTCCCACTTGCCGTACTTCTGGGAGGTGCCCCAGGCCATGCCGCCGGTGTTGCCCTGCGAGTCGCCGCGGATGACGAGGTTGCCGTTCTCCACCGAGATCGCGTCGGAGGTGCGGCGGCCCTGGCCGTCGTGGCCCTCGCCGTTGTAGGGCGACCAGTTGCTGCCGAGGGTGTTGCCGAGGAACTCGTCGCCGCCGATGGCCTGCCAGCCCATCTTCAGCGCGGCCTGGATGCCGTCGCCGGCCACCTGGACGGCGCCACCGACCGGACCCGCGGCGGGGGCTCCGCCCGAGTTCCCGGGGCTCCCGGAACCACCGGAGTCCGCCGCGGCCCGTGCCCGCTCGGCAGCCTCGCGGCGGCGCTGTTCGGCGCGTCGCTCGGCGGCCTCCTGCGCGGCCAGGGCCTGGCCGATCTGGCCGGACGCGCCCTGCGCGGCATCGCCGAGTGCGGAGCCGCCCCCGTTGGCCAGCACCGGGCCGGCGGACAACGCGGTGTCCGACGCCGACCGGCGCGAGGAGTCGTTCACCATCGCCGCGGACAGCGACGGGTCCTCGGTGCCGGGCTGCAGCAGCGTCAGCACCATCGTCGCGGCGAGCACCGCGGCGGCGCCGACGCCCAGCGGGGCGAACCGGCGGACACGGGAGCGGGCGGGTCGTGACCGGTCGATCGCGACGACCGAGCCCGTCCCCGACACCTCGGGTTCGTGCAGGCCGGCGATGGCCCCGCCGGTGACCTCGGTGCGCGGTGCGGGCACCTCGGCCTGCGGGGACGCGGGCTCCCCGGTCCCCGACGACCCGCCGAACAGCTCCACACCGGACAGCCCGGCCGCCGACGACTGCGCGGACCGCCGCGCGCGACGGCCCGGGGCCCGGGTGGTGGGCACGGCGTGCGCGCCCGTCCCGGTCACCGCGGTGGCCGCGGCGACGGTCTCGTCCCCGGCGACCGCGGTGTCCCCCGCGGCGGCGTGCGCCCCGGTGCGGGTGACGGCGCGGGAGCCGCTGCCGGTCGCGTGACCGCCCGGCGCCCACGGGCCGGGGTCGGCCGTGTCGGCCCAGGTGATCCGCCCGGCGTCCGCCGTCGTGGCACCGGTGGGGGAGTCCGCCGTGACGGCGGCACCGGTGTCGTCGGTGTCGTCGGGGTCGGTGTCGTCGTACCCGGTGTCGAGGACGCGGTGCCGCCCGGAGGCGCTCACCCGGTCCTCGAGCAGGGTGGCCGCGGGTACGGCGGATCGGGCCGTGTCGTCCGCCGGGGCGGAGGACACGGCATGCCTGCCCCGGGGAGACGGCACAGAGGGGGAGCTGTGCTCGGCGGCGAGTCGCGCGATCAGGTCGCGGGGGTCGACCTGATCAGCCGCAGCGGAACTCTTCCGTCGCATGAGGAGGGACTCTAGGTAGAGTGACCGAGTGTGAACACCCTCGCTGAGAAGGGTGGTTGCGTCTTCGCGCCGACAGGTCGACGGAGAGCGCCGAAGAGCAAGATCCCGCCATTTCGGCAGTAGTGCTGGGCCGAACAGAGCAACGAGACTCTCAGAGTCACCCGTTCAGGCTAAGCGGTCACGGTACGTCGCACCGTTAGCCGATTGTGACGGGCTGCCGGTCGAGGAACAGTGGCCGTGCCTCCCCGGTGCTCCCAGCACGACCTCACGAGCTCCCCGCTCCCCGACCTCCGCAGGATCTGTGAACGATCACGCTCCCCCCGTCTCGCCGTCCCTCCCGATCCCCGCGCCCCGTGCCGAGATGCGCGCGCTCAGCGTGCTGCTGGCCCTGCCGCCGTCGGCGGGCACCGCCTCGCTCGGCCGCGGGCTGCGCCAGGACCTCGCCGCCGAAGGCGTGGACCTCGTCGTCGTCGCCGACGGCATCGAGTTGCTGGACACCCTGCGCTCCCGCGGCGCCGACCTGCTCGTGCTCGACATGGAGCTGCCGGGCCCGGAGCCGTCGGTGCTGCTCGGAGCCGTGCAGTCCGAGTCCCCGCCGACCCCG
This sequence comes from Pseudonocardia sp. ICBG1034, assembly GCF_020131375.1. Lineage (NCBI taxonomy): Bacteria > Bacillati > Actinomycetota > Actinomycetes > Pseudonocardiales > Pseudonocardiaceae > Pseudonocardia > Pseudonocardia sp. ICBG1034. Next base: position 974,437 of record NZ_JAHLEK010000023.1, on the reverse strand, counting down.
GTGATCACCGTCGTGCCGCGCGAACGGCGGGCCGGGGTGATCGGCATGCTGCGCGGCGACCGCGACGACTTCCTGATCCGGCCGTTCGTCCCGGACGAGCTCGCGTCCCGGATCCGGCTCCGGCTGCGTGCCGCCGCCGGGCTGCCCGCGCCGACGGTGCTCGGGCACGGCGGCCTGTCCGTCGACGTCGACGCCGGCCAGGTGTTCGTCGACGGCCGACGGGTCCCGCTGTCCCCGACCGAGTACGCGCTGCTGCTCGCGCTGGCCGAGCAGGCGGGCGAGCCGGTCGCGCTCGACGACCTGGGCCGCCGGGCCTGGACCGAACCGGTGTCGGCCAACCTGGTGCAGGTCTACGTGTCCTACCTGCGGCGCAAGATCGGTCCCGAGCGGATCAGGACCATTCGGGGGCTGGGCTACCAGCTGGACGGCTGACCCGGGCTCTCAGGATTCGAAGGACGACGCGACGTCGAGCAGCAGGTCGTTCTCCTCCGGCGTGGACACGGTGACCCGCACCCCGTCGGTGGCGAACGGGCGCACGATCACCTTCCGCTCGCCGCAGTGCGTCGCGAACGCCGCGGTCCGGTCCCCGAGCGGCAGCCACACGAAGTTCGCCTGGGTCTCCGGCACGGTGAACCCGGACCCGCGCAGCCCGGCGGCCACCCGGTCCCGCTCCGCGACGACGGCGGCGCAGTCGGCGAGGATCTCCTCCCGGTGCTCCAGCGCGGCGACGGCACCCGCCTGGGCGACGGAGCTGACCCCGAACGGCGGTGCCACCTTGCGCAGCGCGGTCGCGATCTCCTCGGAGGTCAGGGCGTAGCCGACCCGCAGTCCCGCCAGCCGGTAGGCCTTGGAGAAGGTGCGCAGCACGACCAGGTTCGGGTGGGCGTCGAGCAGCGGCCGGCCGCTGACGGCGTCGGGGTCGGTGACGTACTCGGCGTAGGCCTCGTCGAGCACCACCAGCACGTCCGACGGCACGGCGTCCAGGAAGCGGGCGAACTCGTCGCGGTGCACGGCCGGGCCGGTCGGGTTGTTCGGGCTGCACACGAACACCACCCGGGTCCGCTCGGTGACCGCGGCGGCCATCGCGACGAGGTCGTGCCGGAAGTCGGCGTCCAGCGGCACGGTGCGGATCTCCGCCCCGCCGATCTGGGTCACGATCGGGTACGCCTCGAACGAGCGCCAGGCGAACAGCACCTCGTCACCGGGGCCCAGGCAGCCGATCTGCACGAGCTGCTGGCACAGCGTCACCGAGCCGCAGCCGACCGCGACCCGCTCGGGCTCCAGGGCGTACAGGTCCGCGATGCGTCCGGTCAGCTCGACGACGCCGAGGTCCGGATACCGGTTGCCACCTGCGGCGGCGCGGGCGATGGCCTCCAGCACCGCGGGAGCGGGCGGCGCGGCGACCTCGTTGCTCGCGAGCTTGATCGCCCCGGGGACGGTGCGACCCGGCACGTAGGCGGGCAGGGTGTCCAGATCGGGACGGATCAGCGTCATGACGGCAACGGTATCCGCCGGGGGTCGAACCCGGGCCCGTGCTCTGGTTGAGTGACGTCATGACGACGACCGCTGTCCGGACCGAGGGCGTGCCGCTGACCGACGGGGGCGAGCTGCGCCTGACCGTGGCCGAACCCGACGGTCCGGTCCGCGGCGGTGTCGTCGTCCTGCAGGAGGCACGGGGGGTCACCGACTCCATCCGGCTGCTCGTCACCGGCCTCGCCGCGGACGGCTGGCTCGCCGTCGCCCCGCACCTCTACCGCGACGCCGGCGCGGGTGGCGACCTCGCCGACGGCTCCGAGGCCGCGGTCGCCGAGCACGTCGGCAGCCTCGAGCCGCGCCAGGTCATGGACGACTGCGACACCGCGTTCGGCTGGCTGGGCGACGTCGGCATCGAGGCCGACCGGATGGGCGTGCTCGGGTTCGACCTCGGGGGCACGGTCGCGCTGCACGTCGCGGCCAACCGCACCCTCGGCGCGGCGATCACGGTCGCGGGTGGCGGGATCGAGTCGTCGCCGTGGTCCAGCCTGCCTGCCCTGGTCGAGACCGCACCCGAGCTGACCTGCCCCTGGTTGGGCATCTACTCGGAGGCGTCCGACACCGACGCCGTCGCCCGCCTGCGCGACGCCGCGGCGTCCTCCGGGAAGGCGACCGACGTCGTGATCTACCCGAGCACCGGCTACCGCTTCGACGACGACCCGGACTCGGCCGCCGAGGCATGGCAGCGGGTCCTCAACTGGTTCGACGCGCACCTGCGCTGACGAAGACCCCGGCGCGCGCGGCGGCCGCGGTCGCCGCGGCCGCACGGTGGGCGTCCGCGGTGTCCGGACGCGTCCCGCGGGTGAGGAGCTGGTGGTAGAGCGGGGCGGAGACCGCGCGGACGACGCCGGCCGGGTCGGTGCCCGCCGGTAGCTCGCCGCGGGCCACGGCGTCGGTGACGCACGGCTCCCAGACGGCGGTCCGGGCGTCGTAGAAGCCGCGCAGCGCGCGTGCGGTCCCGGCGTCGTCGACGGCGGCGCAGACCAGCGCGGTGAGCAGCGGCCCCTGTCGCGGGTCGGCCAGGGTGGATCGGACCAGCTCGGCGTTGGCGAGCAGGTCGCCGTCGAGCGAGCCGGTGTCGGCGCGCGGGGCGGAGGTCTCGATCATGTCGGTGACCAGGTCCTCCAGCACCGCCGGCACGCCGCCCCAGCGGCGGTAGACCGTCGTCTTGCCGACGCCCGCCCGGCGCGCGAGTTCGGCGAGGTCCAGGCCCGGCAGCCCGAGCTCGATCAGGGCGTCGCCCGCCGCGGCCAGCACGGCGGACCGGACCCGCGCGGTCCGGCCGCCCGGCCTGCTCATCTCCGGTGGCACGGCGCCCACCCTAACCCGTGACGGAACCCGAGTCCCGTTTGGCGTGCTACGTTCTAAAGGAACCACAGTCCCTTTAGAGAAGGACGGGCATGGAGTACCGACGGTTGGGTCGCAGCGGGTTGCAGGTCCCGGTCCTGAGCTTCGGCGCGGGCACGTTCGCCGGGCGCGGCGAGCTGTTCGGCGCGTGGGGGTCGGTCGACGTCGCCGGAGCGCGCCGGATGGTGGACCGGTGCCTCGACGCGGGGGTGACCCTGTTCGACACCGCCGACGTCTACTCCGACGGCGGGTCGGAGGAGGTCCTCGGGGCGGCGCTGCGGCAGCGCCGCGACGAGGTCCTGATCTCGACCAAGGCCGGCCTGCCGACCGGCCCCGGCCCGAACGACGCGGGTGCCGGGCGCCTCCACCTGGTCCGCGCCGTCGAGGACGCCCTGCGCCGGCTCGGCACCGACCGGATCGACCTGTTCCAGCTGCACGCCTACGACGCGGGCACCCCGCCCGAGGAGGTGCTCGCGACGCTGGACGTGCTCGTCCGGTCGGGCAAGGTCCGCTACACCGGCGTCTCCAACCACCCCGGGCGACGGCTGGTGCGGACCCTGGACCTGGCCGACCGGCACGGGTGGCCGCGGCCCGTCGCGCACCAGGTGTACTACTCGCTGGTCGGCCGCGACTACGAGTGGGACCTCATGCCGCTGGGCCACGAGGAGGGCGTCGGCGCCCTGGTCTGGAGCCCGCTGGGCTGGGGACGGCTCACCGGCCGGGTCCGGCGGGGCGCCCCGCTGCCCGCGGGCAGCCGGCTGCACACCACCGCCGAGGCGGGCCCGCCCGTCCCCGACGACCTGCTGTTCGACGTCGTCGACGTGCTCGACGCGATCGCCGCAGAGACCGGCCGCACGGTGCCGCAGATCGCGCTGAACTGGCTCACGACCCGCCCGACCGTCAGCTCGGTCATCGTCGGCGCCCGCGACCTGGCGCAGCTGGAGGACAACCTCGGCGCGGTCGGCTGGCGCCTGGACGACGACCAGGTCGCCCGTCTGGACGCGGCCTCGCACCGTCCTGCGCCGTACCCGTACTTCCCGTACGAGCGGCAGGAGGCCTTCGCCCGGCTCGCGCCGCCGCTCGTCGGCACCCCGGCCTGACCGTCCCCCTGTGACGGGCACCCTGTCGCGGCGGGCCGGAGTGGGGTCCGGCCACTGGTGCGCGGCCGGGGCCGTCGGGGATGCTCGGGGCATGCCGCCCGTGTCGTCGCCGCAGACCGTCACCGATCCGGACACCCCCGAGCTCCTGTGGAGCCCGGACCCGGACCGGGTGGCGGACACCGAGATCGTCCGGTTCGCGACCTGGGCGCGTGACGAGCGGGGCGCCCCGCTGTCCGACGTCACCGACTACGCGCAGCTGCACACCTGGTCGGTGACCGACCTGGAGGGCTTCTGGTCGGCGGTCGCCGAGTACTCCGGCGTGCTGTTCCACGACCGCCCCACGGCCACGCTCGGCTCCCGTGACATGCCCGGCGCGCAGTGGTTCCCGGGCGCGACCCTCAACTACGCCGAGCACGCCCTGACCCCCGGCCCGGGCCGCGCCGACGACGACATCGCCGTCGAGTTCGTCCGCGAGGACGGCCTGGAGCGCACCGTCACCCACGCCGAGCTGCGCGACCAGGTCGCCCGCGCCCGCGCCGGGCTCGTCCGGGCCGGCGTCGGCCGGGGGGACCGGGTCGTCGCGCTCGCCCCGAACTCCGTCGAGACCCTGGTCGCGTTCCTGGCGGCGGCGAGCCTCGGCGCGATCTGGTCGTCCTGCTCACCGGACTTCGGCGCCCGCGCCGTGCACGACCGCTTCGCCCAGATCGAGCCCGCCGTGCTCGTCGCCGTCGACGGGTACCGCTACAACGGCAAGGGCTTCGACATCCGCGACAAGGTCGCCGACCTGCAGCGACAGCTGCCGACGCTGCGCGCGACCGTCCTCGTGCCCTACCTCGACCCCGACGCGACCCTCGACGGCACGACGACCTGGGCCGGGTTCACCGCCGAGCCCGGCCCGCTGGAGTTCACGCCCGTCCCGTTCGACCACCCCCTGTGGGTGCTCTACTCCTCGGGCACCACCGGCCTGCCCAAGGGCATCGTGCACGGCCACGGCGGCATCGTCGTGGAGCACCTGAAGGCGATGCGTCTCCAGCACGGGCTCGGGCCGGGGGAGCGGTTCTTCTGGTTCACCACCACCGGCTGGATGATGTGGAACTTCCTGGTCGGCGGCCTGCTCGTGGGCGCGACCATCGTGATGTTCGACGGCAGCCCCGGCCACCCCGACCTCGGCGCGCTGTGGGCGCTCGCCGCGCGGCACCGGGTGTCGCTGTTCGGGGTCTCCGCGCCCTACGTGCAGTCCTGCATGAAGGCCGGCCTGCGCCCCGGCGACGACCACGACCTCTCCGCGATGCGCGCGCTCGGCTCCACCGGCGCGCCGCTGTCGGTCGACGGGTTCCGCTGGATCGGCGAGGCCGCCGGGTCGCACATCCAGATCTGCTCGGTCTCCGGCGGCACCGACGTCTGCGCCGCCTTCCTCACCAGCGCCCCCACCGTGCCGGTGTGGCTGGGTGAGCTGTCCTGCGCGGCGCTCGGCGCCGACGTCCGGTCCTGGGCCGAGGACGGCACCGACCTGCTCGACGACGTCGGCGAGCTGATCATCACCACGCCGACCCCGTCGATGCCGGTCATGTTCTGGAACGACCCGGACGGCACCCGCCTGCGCGAGTCCTACTACGAGGACTTCCCCGGCAACTGGCGGCACGGCGACTGGGTCCGCCGCACCCCGCGCGGCTCCTACGTCATCTACGGCCGCTCGGACTCCACGCTCAACCGCGGTGGGGTCCGGATGGGCACCGCCGACTTCTACGCCGTCGTCGAGAACGTCGACGGGGTCGCGGACTCCCTGGTGATCGACACGACCGCGCTCGGCGAGCGCGAGGAGGGGGCCCTGCTCTGCTTCCTCGTCCTCGACGAGGGTGTCGCGCTCGACGACGTCGAGCCGACCCTGCGCTCGCTGCTGCGCAAGGAGCTCTCGCCGCGGCACGTGCCGGACCGGTTCGTCGTCGTCGACGCGGTGCCGCGCACCCTGAACGGCAAGAAGTGCGAGGTGCCGGTGAAGAAGATCCTCTCGGGCACAGCGCCGGAGAAGGCGGTGTCGGCCGGCGCCCTCCAGAATCCCGACGCGCTGACCCCGTTCGTGGCCCTCGCAGGGTCCTGACCTGCGCCGGATCGGGGTCCTCCGGCCACGGGGACCCCGGTTCCGGACGGCCGGAACGCCCGTGTAGTGTTGCGCTCGCTGGTGGCCGTCAGGCACCGGGGAGGCTTCGCCTAGTCTGGTCTATGGCGCCGCACTGCTAATGCGGTTTGGGGTAACCCCCCATCCCGGGTTCAAATCCCGGAGCCTCCGCACCGGCACGGCGGTGGGTACACCGGTCGCCGGCCGACAACTGAAGATTGCTACGCTGGAGACAGCAACGCGCCCGTAGCTCAACGGATAGAGCATCTGACTACGGATCAGAAGGTTAGGGGTTCGAATCCCTTCGGGCGCACACATCGAGATCGGCCCTGACCAGCGGTGATGGTCAGGGCCGCTTCCTTTCCCGCCCCTGGGGGTCGATCCGGGCCCGTGCGCCCTGCCCGCTCCGCCCCACGACCGGCCGGGCCTCGGCCATGATGGTGGCCGGGCCCCGTGGCCCGGGGAGGTCGACGAGCAGATGAAGATCGGCGAGCTGGCGGAACGCACCGGCGTCAGCGTCCGGATGCTGCGGTACTACGAGCAGCAGGGCCTTCTGACCTCCACCCGCAGCACCGGCGGTCAGCGCCTGTACTCCCTCCACGAGCCCGAGCGGGTCGAGCTGCTGCGCACGCTGTTCGCGGCGGGGCTGTCGAGCCGCACCATCGCGAGCCTGCTGCCGTGCGTGGACACGCCGGGTCCGCAGACCGCCGACGAGGCCTACGCGACGATGTGCCGTGAGCGGGACCGGCTCAGTGCCGCGATGGCGACGCTGGCGACCGCACGCGACGCCCTGGACGGCCTCATCGCCTGCAACTCCGAGCACCGGGCCGCCCTCGCGTCGCCACGACGCACCGCCTGAACGTCCACCCACCGCGGTGACCCGGGTCACGATCGCTGGCACCTGACACCGATGTCAGGTCCTAGCGTCGGGACCGTGATCAACGCATACGGGTACCGCACCTTCGGGGGGCTCGAGGTCCAGGAGTTCCTCGCCCGTCCCGCCCCCGTCCCGGCCGCCCACGAGGTCGCCGTCGCCGTCGGCGTCGCCGGGGTCAACCCCCTCGACCACGTGCTGCGCGCCGGACTCCTGCCCGCCCTGAACGGCGCTGTGCCGTTCCCGCAGGTCCTCGGCATGGAGGCGGCGGGCGTGGTCACCGCCGTCGGGTCCGAGGTCCGGGGGCTGGAGGTGGGCGACCGCGTGTTCGGGTTCGCGCTCACCGGGGCGGGGACCTACGCCCGCACGACCGTCCTCCTCGGATCCGCCACGGCCCGCACCCCCGACGGGCTGTCCGACCGGTGGGCGGCCACCATCCCCGTCGCGGGGACCACGGCACTCGACGTGATCGATCAGCTCGGCCTCCCGCCCGGCGCGCGTCTGCTCGTCAACGGGATCGGCGGCGGCGTCGGTATCGCCACCGCCCAGCTCGCCCGTGCCCGCGGACTCCGCGTCGTCGGCACCGCCGGTGGAGCCAAGCGGGCGACCGTCACCGCCACCGGCGCAGCCTTCGTCGACTACACCGGTCCGACGGCCGAGGCCAACCTGCGCGCGTTCGCGCCCGACGGATTCGACGGCATCGTCGACCTCGTCGGCGGGGCCTCACTGCGCGCCGTGGCACCGCTGGCCGCCGCGGCGACGACGGTGGTCTCGGTCGGAGACCCCACGGTGGTCGAGATCGGAGGCGCCGTGGTCGAGCGGCACACCGACCGTCCCACCCTGGAGCGGGTGGCGGACCTGATGGTGCAGGGGGTCCTCGACCCGAACATCACCGCCGTCCACACCCTCGACGAGGCGGCGCAGGCTCTGGCGGGCGTGGAGAACGGCCACGCGACGGGCAAGACGGTCCTCGACCTGACCGGCTGAGCGCCGACCTCCGGTGGGGAACGACCGGTATCGGGGATTCCGGACATGCGCCACGCGCCGGCCACGGTGCGGCAGGTCAGGGGTGCGACCCCCTTCGGGCGCACACGTCGATCGCCGTCGCGTCCGCAGAGGTCGCCCCCGGCCGGCGGACCCGCCCGGCCCGGGGCCGGTCCGCGGCGCCGGTCAGCCAGGCCCGCAGCGCCGCGGCCACGGCGACGGGGTTCTCGTAGGGCGTCAGGTGCCCCACGTCGTCGAGCACGACGACATCGGGGTCGCCGGGGAGCCCGGACCGGAGTTCGTAGGCCTGGTCCAGGGGGATCCAGGGGTCGGCACGGCCCCAGCCGATGCGTGTCGGGCAGCGCGTGGCGCCCAGCCTCTCCGCCACCGCGCGGGTGTCGGCGGAGCTCAGTGCGGTGATCTGGAGGTAGAAGGCGGCCTGCCCGCCGGGAGCCGTCCACGGGGACACGAGTGCGTCGATGTCCCGGTCCGGCAGCTTCCGCGAGAGCGCTCCGGTGATGTACCCCGTCACCAGTGCGGCGTGCAGGTCCGGGGGGAGCTGCGCGAACACGTCGGTGTTCTCGGCGACCAGCCGGAAGAAGGGCGAACCCCACGGGTCGAGGGTGACGACGTCCCAGAGGAACAGATCGGCGTAGTCCACCCCGTGCAGGAGGTGCGCTCCCAGCGCGACCGCGCCGCCGATGTCGTGTGCGACCACGTGGGGATGGTGGAGATCCCAGGTGCGGAGGAGGGACGCCATGCGCTCCATCTGGGAGCGGAGGTCCGTCGCGACCGCCGGACCCTTCTCCGAGTCCCCGTAGCCCGGCATGTCCCAGAGGAACACACGATGGTCGCGGCCCAGCTCCCGGGCGACGCGGCCCCAGACCTGCGAGGACCACGGCGTGCCGTGGCACAGGACGACGTCTCCCCGGACCGGCCCCGCGGGCTCCACGACCCGGGTGGCGACGCAGGTCCCGCCGACGTCGACCGGGATCGGGTCGGGCAGCAGCGGCTCGTGTGTCAGCATGGGGCCGACGCTAGAACTTCAGGTCGACCTGAGGTCAACGCCGGGAAGGACGTGGGACGGTGAGGATCGGCGAGGCCGCCCGGCGGGTCGGCGTCGATCCGCACGTCCTGCGGCACTGGAACGACGAGGGGGTCGTCGTTCCCGATCGCGCCGCGTCGGGTCATCGCGAGTACACCGACGAGCATGTCCGTCGCCTCCGCGTGGTGCAGGCGTGCCGGGGCGTCGGGATGAGCCTCGCGGAGATCCGGCTCGTGCTCCACCGTGGCGACGCGGAACGCGCCCGGGTCATCGAGGAGAGGCTGCGCCGCATCCGGGAGCAGCGCGCCCGGCTGGCGGAGGCGGAGAGATTCCTCCGGCACGTCGTCGACTGCACGCACGACCTGCTCACCCGGTGCGAGGACTGCTCGGCATACGCCGCGACGATCCCGGAGCCGGTCGACGGGCCCGGACCGGATGCACCTCGGCCCCGGCCGGAGTGGCCGGGGCCGAGCAGGAGCGCGGTCAGTCCTTCGTGAAGGCGTCCTTGACCTTCTCGCCGGCCTGCTTGAGGTTGCCCTTGGCCTGATCGCCCTTGCCCTCGGCCTCGAGCTTCTCGTCGTCGGTCGCCTTGCCGACGGTCTCCTTGGCCTTGCCCGTGAGCTCCTCGGTCTTGTTCGCGACCTTGTCGTCCGCTGCCATGGGTGTCTCCTCGGCTCGTTGGTCACCGCTGTCCTGCGCCACCGCGGGGGTGTCGCGCACGGCGTGGGTCCGGGTACCACGCCGCGGGCGCGGGAAACGGCGGGTCCGTATGCGGTTCGTCCGGTTCAGGCGGATCATGCAGGAGTGCCCGGTCGCCGTTCCCCCGCCGCGTGGTCCCGTCGCCTGCGGATGACGGGCGTCGCCGGTGCGCTCCCGCTCCTGGTCGCCTGCGCGCCCGGGGCCGCGGCTCCCGCGTCGCCCGGCCCGCCGGACAGCCCGGAGGTGACGGTCGTCCAGATGAACCTGTGCGACAGCGGGATCGCGGGTTGCTACACCGGGCGAGCCGTCGAGGCCGCGGCCGATCTCGTGCGGACCGAGGTGCCGGACGCGGTCACCCTCAACGAGGTGTGCCGCGCGGGCGTCGAGCGGATCGAGCGGGCGCTCGCCGGGGCCGCGCCGGAGTCGTCGACGTCCTCGGCGTTCCAGCCTGCCCGCGAGCGCGACACCGGCGCGCCGTACCGCTGCGCGAACGGTGACGAGTACGGCATCGGCGTGGTCTCGCGTGCCCCGTCGAGCGTCGCGAGCGCCGGGATCCACCCGGCGCAGGACCCGCGTGACCCCGAGGAGCGTGCCTGGCTCTGCCTGGACACGACGACCGCGGGTGGCCCGCTCGGGGTCTGCACCTCGCACCTGGCCTACACCGACCGCGCCGTCACCCGTGCCCAGTGCGGGTACCTGTTCGACACCGTCGTCGCGGGCCTGCGGTCCCGCGCCGACGCCGGACCGGTCGTCGTGGGGGCCGACCTCAACCTGGGGGCGGCCGAGGACCCCGACCTGCGGTCCTGTCTGCCCCCGGGGTCGGCACCGGCCGCCGACGACGGGGTCCAGCACGTCGTCGTCATCCCCGCGGCGGCCGCGGCACGGACCCGGGTGATCGACCTGGGCGGCACCACCGACCATCCGGCGCTGCTGGTCACGGTGCGCCCCGAGGCCGGATCTGCGTAGCGCTGCGGATCGACGGGACCCCGCCGGCCGGTAGAACGGTCACACGACGCGGGAGGGGTGGGGTCATGGACGAGGACCTGGCCGCCGGTGCGGTGCTGGGCGACTTCGAGATCCGGGGACGGCTCGGGGCCGGGGGGATGGGGGTCGTACTGCGGGCCCACGACCGTCGACACGGCGGCGAGGTCGCGCTGAAGGTGCTGCCCGCCCGTCTCGCCGGGGACCCGGTCGTCGTGGAGCGGTTCCGGCGGGAGGCCCGCGCCGCGTTCGAGCTGCGCGACCCGCACGTCGTGCCGGTCCACGGGTTCGGTGAGGTCGACGGCCGGCTCTACCTCTCGATGCGCCTGGTCGACGGCGAGGACCTGGCCCGTGTCCTCGCCCGGCGCGCACCGCTGGAGCCCCGCCGGGCCGCCCGGATCGTCCGCCAGGCCGCGCACGCCCTCGACGCCGCGCACGCCGCGGGCCTGGTGCACCGGGACGTCAAACCGGCGAACCTGCTCGTCGTCGAGGACCGGGACGACTTCACCGCACTCACCGACTTCGGCATCGCCCGCGCGGTCGGCCCGGACCCGGACACCGCGCTCACCGAGACCGGCGCCACCGTCGGCACGCTCGCCTACCTCGCCCCGGAGCGGCTCGCGGGCCGCACGCCGGTCGACGGGCGTGCCGACGTCTACTCCCTGACCTGCGTGCTCGTCGAGATGCTGACCGGGCGCACGCCGTTCCCGGAGGCGGACCCGGCCGCCGTGCTCACCGCGCACCTGATGGCCCCGCCGCCCCGGGTGACCGGGCGCCGGCCCGGCCTCGCCCCCGGCTGGGACGACGTCGTCGCCCGCGGGATGGCGAAGGACCCCGCCGACCGGTTCCCGACCGCAGGTGCACTCGCGGCCGCGGTCGACGCCCTCGCCGGGGACCGTCCCGTGCCGGACCCGACCCTCCGGGCGACCGCCCCCGTCCTCCCCGGGACCGATGTCGCGCCCCGTGGCGGCGGGCGGCGGTTGCCGGTCCTGGTCGGCGCCTGCCTTGCGGGGGCGGTGGTCGCGCTCGGCGCGACCTGGGCCCTGCTGACCGTTCCGTCCGGCGCGCCGCCCGCCGGGCAGGGTGCGACGGTGACGACCGGACCGGTGCGGCCCGCCGAGGCCACGACCACCCTGCCCGCCGCCGACCTGGGCCTCGGCCGTCCGCTCGCACCGGTGTCCTGCGCGGCGCCGGCGGACCTGGTCGTCGTCGGCGCGGCCGTCGACCCCGCGCGCTACCGCGAGGACGTGTCCGAGCACCTGCGCGCCCACCCCGGCGCGAACTACCTGCTCGCCGACGGCAGCTGCGTCCCCTTCCGGTCCCGGAGCGACGCGGGCAACCCGATCTACGTCTCCTACCTGGGACCGTTCGCCGACCGAGGCGACGCCTGCGCGGCGCTGGCCCGGGCCGGCGGCGACGCCTACCTGCGTCCGGTCACCGGCCCGGTCGGATCGGCGGGTCCGCGGCCCTGCTGACCCGCGAGCCGGGTCGTCACCCGGAGTTCACCGGCGGAAACACCGATGTGCCCCGGAGCGGTCATGCTTCGCGCTCACCCCGCGCACCCCCGACGGGACCTGGGTTCCGAGGCCCCTGCGGGATAGTGTCCTGGCTCACGGCGCCGACGCCGGCGGAGCCGATGCGAGCCGTCGAGGAGGCCCCGAGTGCGCTACTGGACCACTGAGGACCGCCCGGCCGGTGAGCAGTTCAGCTACTGGCGCGAGGTGATCTGCGAGGCGTTCACCCCGCTCGCCGCGGAGCTGCCCGGCGCGCGGCGGACCGGCCGGGCCCACGCGCGCGAGATCCGCAGCTGGGTGCGCTCCAGCAGGCTCACCGCCACCAACTGTGCCGAGGTGTCGTCGGCGACGCAGCTCATCACCCACGGCGCGGCCGAGGTGCGGCGCACCGTCACCGACCACGTGTTCGTGAACCTGCAGATCAGCGGCCACTGCGTGGGGACCCAGGCCGGGCGCCGCTGCGTCGTCGGACCGGGCGGCTTCGCGCTGTTCGACACGACCCGCGAGTACGGGCTGGAGTTCGTCGCCGACGAACGGACGGAGGAGTGGCGCTGCGTCTCGTTCCGGGTGCCGCGCGCCCGGCTGCTGCCGCTGGTGTCCGACCTCGACGGCGCCACCGCGACGACCCACGACGGCACCGCGCCCGGCATGGCCCGCATCGTCGCCTCCACCATGCTGTCCACCTGGAACGGCCTCGACGCGCTCGACCCGGCCGGCGCGGACGCCGCCGACACCGCCTTCACCACGCTGCTCGCCGCCGCGGCCGGCGGCACCGACGAGCTGCGCGACACCGGGCGCGCGGAGCTCGACGCGGGCCTGCGGGCCGCGGTCAACCGCTACCTGGCGGCACACCTGCGGACCGGGGACACCTCGGCCGGCGCGGTCGCGGCCCGCTTCGGCATCTCCGTCCGCAAGCTGCACCAGCTCTACGAGGGCACCGACCTCAGCTTCTCCCGCACCGTCATGGCGCTCCGCCTCGACGGGTGCACCCGCGAGCTCACCGGCCCGGCGCGGACCGGCACCCTCACCGAGCTCGCCGCCCGCTGGGGCTTCGCCGACCTGTCCCACCTCAACCGGGTCTTCCGCGCCCACCACGGCTGCCTGCCGTCGGAGTACGTCGACCGCGGCCCGGACGGACCGTGCACGCCGGTACCGGCCGCCGTGCGCACCGGTTCGATCCCGGGACGGGGTGCGACGGCGACCATCGCGTCGCGTCCCTGACCCCACGGTCCGGTCGGGGCCCGACCGGAAGGTATCCGACGATGACACTGGACTTCTCCCTCGACGCCGAGCAGCTGGCCCTGCGCGAGCAGGCCCGGCAGTTCGCCGACACCGTCCTGACCGGCGTCGAGGCGGCGATCGCACCGCACCCGCGGCCCGCCGAGCGGTTCTACGCCATCGAGCCGTTCTACCGGCAGATGGTCGAGGCCGGGTTCGTGAAGGCGCTCATCCCGGCCGAGTACGGCGGCGGCCGGTTCAGCTCGCTGCAGTTCGTGCTGGCCGTCGAGGAACTGGCCCGCGTCGACGTCAACACCCCCACGGCGATCCTCGGCACCGGCCTCGGGCTGTACCCGGTCGTCCACTTCGGCACCGAGGAGCAGAAGCAGCGCTGGCTGCCGGCCTTCTGCGGTTCGGAGCCGAAGCTCGCCGCGATCGCCTACACCGAGGTCACCGGCGGCGCGAACTACGACTCGCCGGACCCGAAGGTCGGGGTGCAGACCTTCGCCCGGATCGAGGGCGACGAGATCATCCTCAACGGGTCCAAGCACTACACCACCAACGCCTCGGGCTTCGACGGCCAGGGCGCCGACCTCATCGCGGTCGTCTGCCGTACGGACCCGGCACTGCCGCCGCAGGAGTCGCTCGCGGTCGTCATGGTCGAGCGGGGCACGCCCGGCGTGGAGATCACCGGGATGCTCGACACCATCGGCCACCGCGCCGCGAACTCGCCGCGCGTCGAGTTCCGCGACGTCCGCGTCCCGCTCTCGAACATGATCGGGGGCCCCGGCGACGGCATGGAGATCGTGAAGAGCGCGTTCACCTGGACCTGTGCGCCGATCGGCGCGGCCTGCGTCGGGCGGATGCGGGCGGCCTTCGACTACGCCTACGAGTTCGCCCGGACCGACAACCGGTCGGGCCCGCACCCGGTCATCGAGTACCAGAACGCCGGGTACATGCTCGCCGACATCAAGATCCGCATCGAGGCGACCCGGTACCTGGCCTGGAAGGCGGCCGACCACTTCGACCGGACCGGCGGCAAGGACCGTGAGCTCGCGAACATCACGAAGATCTACGCCTCGGAGCGGTCGGTCGACGTCGTCTACGACGCGATGCGCCTGGTCGGGGTGGATGCCTACACGACCGAGACGCCGATCGCGGGGATCATGCAGGACGTCCTCTGCTTCCCCGTCTACGACGGCGGCAACATGGGCGTCCGGCGACGGCACCTGCACGAGATGCTGATGGAGCCGAGCTACGACCCGCTCGCCTCGGCCGAGAACCGGCTCGCCACCGGGACCTGACCGCCCCGGGCCGGTCCCGTGCCGAGGGGGCCGGCCCGCTCCCGCGCTCAGGCGTGCGTGGCGACCGGGTCGTCGGCGGCCTCGGGCAGGATCTCGCCGTCCTCCAGCACGTTGGCGCCCGGCACCTCGTGCAGGAAGATCGCCACGTCGGACTTCGCGTCCCCGGTGACCGCGCACCACGCGTCGGCGATCCCGTGCAGCAGCCGGGCCCGGACCTCGGGGGAGCGGCCCTCGCGGATCAGCCCGACCATCCGCGGGCCCTCCACCGGCTCCCCGGCCACGAAGACGCTGCCGGGCGGGACCTCGGTGAAGGTGCAGTGCACGTAGCGGGCGGGGGCACCGGTGACCTCGCTGTGGACCCTCGTCACCGCCGCGGCGACCTCGGCGCGGCGGGCCAGCGTCGCGTTCCCGGTGGGCACGGTGAAGCGGTAGTAGGGCATCGTCGACCTCCGTGGTGGGACTCGAATCGAGTTCGACGGTAACGGTGCACCTGTGGCCCTGCAAGCTCGAAGGACTCGAAAAGTGTCCTAGTATCGGGCGCTGTGAAGCACGACGAGCTCGGTGCCGCGTACTGCTCGGTGGCCCGCACCTGGGCGGTCCTCGGCGAGCGGTGGACGATGATGATCCTGCGCGAGTGCTTCCGCGGCGAGCGCCGCTACGACCACTTCCGCGACAAGCTCGGTCTCGGCAGCAACGTCCTCAACGACCGGCTGCGCGTGCTGGTGGAGGAGGGCGTGCTCGACCGCGTGCCCTACCAGGAGCGCCCGGTCCGGCACGAGTACCGGCTCACGCCCAAGGGGGCCGACCTCTACCCGGTGCTGGTGGCGCTGATGAACTGGGGCGACCGGTACGCCGTCGACGTCCCGCCGGTCCGGCTGGTGCACCGCGGCTGCGGTCATCCCGCCGAGCCCCGGCTCACCTGCGCGCACTGCGCCGAGCCGGTGGCGTGGCGGGACATGACCGCCGAGGTCGAGCCCGACGCCTGGTGAGCAGCTCACCGCATCAGGCAGGGCGTGCTCGGGTCGAACGTCCATCCCGGCACGAGGTACTGCATCGCGGCGGCGTCGTCGCGGGCGCCGAGCCCGTGGTCGAGGTAGCGCCGGTGCCCAGCGGCCAGCGCGTCCTCGTCGAGGGTGACGCCGAGCCCCGGGCTGTCCGGCACGGCGATCCGGCCGCCCTCGATCCGCAACGGCGCGGTCGTCAGCGCCTGCCCGTCCTGCCAGATCCAGTGCGTGTCCAGCGCGGTGATCTCCCCGGGCGCGGCCGCGCCGACGTGGGCGAACATCGCCAGCGAGATGTCGAAGTGGCTGTTGGAGTGCGAACCCCAGGTCAGCCCGAAATCCTTGCACAGCCCGGCGACGCGGACCGAGCCGCGCATCGTCCAGAAGTGCGGATCGGCCAGCGGGATGTCGACGGCGTGCTCCCGCACCGCGTGCGCGAGCTGCCGCGGGTCGGTGGCGACCATGTTCGTCGCCGTCGGGAGCCCGGTGCGCCTGCGGAACTCGGCCAGCACCTCCCGGCCGGAGTACCCGCCCTCGGCGCCGCACGGGTCCTCGGCGTAGGCCAGCACCTCGTGCGCGTCGCGGAGCAGCCGGACGGCGGTGTCGAGCGACCAGCCGCCGTTGGGGTCCAGGGTGATCCGGGCGTCGGGGAAGCGGTCGGCGAGCGCGCGGACCGCGGCCAGCTCCTCCTCCGGCGCGAGTACGCCGCCCTTCAGCTTGAAGTCGGCGAAGCCGTAGCGCTCCTGCGCGGCCTCGGCGAGCGCGACGACCGCGGCCGGGTCGAGCGCCTCCTCCCGGCGCAGGGACTCCCACCGGTCGGCGGCGGCGCCGTCGTCGTAGGGGAGGTCGGTGCGGGTGCGGTCGCCGAGGTAGAAGAGGTAGCCGAGGACCGGGACGTCGTCGCGGCGGCGGCCCTCGCCCAGCAGCTCGCAGACCGGCACGCCGAGGTACCGGCCGTGCAGGTCGAGCAGCGCGGACTCCAGCGCGGTCACCGCGTGCACGGTGACCCGCTGGTCGAAGGTCTGCGGGCCGCGCCCACCGGCGTCGCGGCCGGCGAACCGGCCCGCGACGGCGTGCAGCAGCGACCCGTACCGGGCGACCGGCGCGCCGACCAGCAGCGCGGCCGCCTCCTCGACGGTCGCCCGGATCGCCTCGCCGCCGGGGACCTCGCCGAGGCCGGTGCGGCCGTCGGAGTCGGTGACGACCACCACGGTGCGGGTGAAGAACGGACCGTGCGCGCCGCTCAGGTTCAGCAGCATGCTGTCGTGCCCGGCGACCGGGACGGCCCGCACGGACGCGATCGTCGGTCCGGTGCTCACGGCAGCACCAGCGCGCCGTCGACCCGGCGGGGGATCCCGGCGGGCCCGTCGGCGAGCTCCGGCGGCAGCAGCTCGGCCGGTGCGTCCTGCCAGGTCACCGGGCGCAGGAAGCGCCGGACCGCGGTCGGCCCGACGGAGGTGTGCTGGGTGTTCGTCGAGGGCCACGGCCCGCCGTGGGTCTGCGCCCAGGACACCGCCACCCCGGTCGGGAAGGCGTCGAAGAGGATCCGGCCGGCCCGCGGCCGCAGCGCCGCCGCGACGGCGCCGGGCAGCTCCGTCTCGCCCGCCCCGCACAGCACGGTCGCGGTCAGCGACGACGGCAGCTCCGCCAGCAGGGCGGACAGCGCGGCCTCGTCGTCGTAGCGGACGACGACGCCGAGCGGCCCGAAGCACTCGTCGGTCAGGCCGTCCTGCAGCCCGTCCGCGGCGAGCAACAGCGGCGCGGCGGTGAACCCGCCGGAGGTGTCGTCCGCGCCCTCGGCGATCGTCGAGACCCCGGGCAGCGCGCGCAGGCGGGCCGAGATGCCGCGGTAGTTCCCGGCGATGCCCTCGTTCAGCAGGACCGGGGTGGGCGCGTCCCGCACGGCCGCGGCCATCGCGTCGAGAACGGTGTCGCCGTCCGGCCCGGCGGGGAGCAGGGTCAGCCCGGGCTTGGTGCAGAACTGGCCACCGCCCAGGGTGAACGACCCGACCAGTCCGGCGCCCAGGTCGGCGCCCCGCTCGGCCGCGGCGGCCGGGGTGACGACGACCGGGTTCAACCCGGCCAGCTCACCGAAGAAAGGGATCGGCTCGGGCCGGCGGTCGATGATCTCCATCAGCGCCGTCGCGCCCGCGGGCGAGCCGGTGAACCCGACCGCCCGGATCTGCGGCGCGGCGACCAGTGCGGCACCGGCGGCGAGACCGTGGACCAGACCGATCGTGCCGTCCGGGGCGCCCGCCTTCGACGCGGCGGTGGTCAGGACCTCCGCGACCAGCTCGGACGTCGCCGGGTGCGAGCCGTGCGCCTTGACCACGACCGGGCAGCCCACGGCGAGCGCCGCGGCGGTGTCCCCGCCGGGCACCGAGAAGGCGAGGGGGAAGTTGCTCGCCCCGAACACCGCGACCGGGCCGAGCGGGACGAGCATCCGGCGTAGGTCCGGTCGCGGCCCCATCGGGGTGTCCCCGGCGTGGTCGACGGTCGCCTCCACGTAGGAGCCCTCGCGCAGCACCTCGCCGAACAGCCGCAGCTGGAAGCAGGTCCGGGTCAGCTCGCCGTTCAACCGGGCCGGCCCCAGCCCCGTCTCCCGGTCCGCGACGGCGACGACGTCGCTCCGCCGCGTCTCCAGCGCGTCGGCGAGGGTGTCGAGCAGGTCGGCTCGGCCGTCGCGACCGAGCGCCTCCAGCCCGGGTGCGGCCGCGGCGGCCGCGGCGCACAGGGCGTCGACCTCGGCGGGGGTGGTCTCCTGCGCGACGACCTCGACCGGGTCGCCGGTCCGCGGGTCGACGCTCACGACGTCGGTCATGGGGTGTTCCTCCTCCACGGGGTGCGGGGCGTGGTTCAGCGCGGGGCGTCGACGGTCACGCTGTCGACGGTCCACTCGCGCAGCTTCGGGCTCGGGGTGACGCCCAGGCCGGGCCGGTCGGAGACGTACATCCGGCCGTCACGGATCTCCAGGCGCTCCTCGAACAGCGGGTACAGCCAGTCGAAGTGCTCCACCCACGGCTCGTGCGGGTACGCCGCGGCGAGGTGCAGGTGGATCTCCATCGCGAAGTGCGGGGCGAGCTGCAGGTTGCGGTGCTCGGCGAGCGTCGCCAGCCGCAGGAACTGGGTGATGCCGCCGATCCGCGGGGCGTCGGGCTGCAGGATGTCCACGGCGCGCGTGTCGATCAGCCGGACGTGTTCGTCGACGCTGGTCAGCATCTCGCCGGAGGCGATCGCGGTGTCGAGCGACGCGGCCAGCGCGGCGTGGCCCTCGGCGTCGTAGGCGTCGAGCGGCTCCTCGATCCAGACCAGGCCGAACTCCTCGAGAGCCCGGCCGACGCGCATCGCGGTCGGGCGGTCCCACTGCTGGTTGGCGTCGACCATGAGCGGGACGCCGTCTCCGAGGTGCTCGCGGACGGCGGCGACGCGACGCAGGTCCTCCGCGGTGTCGGGCAGCCCGACCTTGATCTTGATGCCGCCGATGCCCGCGTCGAGGGTCCGGGTGGCGTTGTCCTTGACCTGCTCGACCGTCTCGTGCAGGAAGCCGCCGGAGGTGTTGTAGCAGCGCACCGAATCGCGGTGGGCGCCGAGCAGCTTCGCCAGGGGCAGGCCGGCGCGCTTGGCCTTGAGGTCCCACAGTGCGACGTCGATCGCGGCCAGCGCCTGGGTCGCGGCGCCGCTGCGCCCGACCGACGCGCCGGACCACACCAGCCGGGTCCAGATCCGGCCGATGTCGCTGGGGTCCTCGCCGATCAGGTCGGGGGCGATCTCGCGGGCGTGGGCGAACTGGGCCGGGCCGCCGGCGCGCTTGGAGTAGCTGAACCCGATGCCCTGGTGGCCGGCCTCGGTGCGGATCTCGGCGAACAAGAACGCGACCTCGGTCATCGGGCGCTGCCGCCCGGTGAACACCTTGGCGTCGGAGATCGGGTTGGGCAGCGGCAGCGTGACCGAGGACAGGGTCACCGAGGAGATCCGGTCGAGGACGGCCGGGGCGGAGGTGGGCAGGGCGAGGCTTGCGGACACGGTTGCTCCTTCGCGAACTGTGCGGGTGGTACTCAGGCGGCGGCCGCGACCGGCGCGACCTTCTCGATCAGGGCGGCGAGCTCGTCGCGCTCGGCCGGGGTGAGGTCGGTCAGCGGGGGGCGCACGCGCCCTCCGTCACGGCCGACGGCGCTCAGCCCGGCCTTGACGATCGACACCGCGTAGCCCTTCCGACGGTCCCGGATCCCGGTGTAGGGCAGCACGAACTCGTTGAGGAGGCGGTAGACCTCGGGCCGGTCCTGTGCGCGCACCGCGGCGAAGAACCGCAGGGCGAACCCGGGGAGGAAGTTGAACAACGCCGAGGAATAGGTCGACACGCCGAGCTGCAGCAGCGGCAGCGCGAAGGTCTCGGCGGTGGGGAGCCCGCCGATGTAGATCAGGCGCTCGCCGAGCCGGGCGTAGGTGCGGGTCATCCGCTCGATGTCGCCGACGCCGTCCTTGAGCCCGACCAGGTTCGGGTTGTGATCGGCGATCCGGGCGACGGTGACGTCCTCCAGTACCGCGTTGGCCCGGCTGTAGGCGATCACGCCCAGGCCGGTGGCGGCGCAGACGGCGTCGACGTGCGCGGCCAGCCCCTCCTGTGAGGCCTCGGTCAGGTACGGCGGCAGCAGCAGCAGCCCGTCGGCCCCGGCGGCCTCGGCGGCCCGGGCCTGGGCGACCGCCGCGGCGGTGCCCCCGGTGGCGGGCGCCAGCACCGGCACCCGGCCGCCGACCTCGTCGACGGCGATCCGCACCACACGGTCGATCTCGGCCGGGGTGAGGGAGAAGCCCTCGCCGGTGCCGCCCGCGGCGAACAGGCCCGCCACGTCGTACCCGGCCTGCCAGTCCAGGTGGGCGCGGTAGCGCTCCTCGTCGACGGCGAGGTCGTCGTCGAAGTGGGTCACGGGGAAGGACAGCAGGCCGGCGGCCAGGCGGCCGGCCAGCTCGTCGGGGTGCATCGTCGCCACGGTGGTTCGTCCTCGTGTCTCGGCGGCCGCGTCGCGATGGCGGCGACGCGGAACGGCGGGACCCACGCTAGGAACGTTCCGTGATGCCTGTACAGGATCGCTTAGGCATCGTGTGATGCTGCAGAGGCATCGTCGAGCACACGCAGCGCCGACCACAGGGCCGGGTTGCGGGCGTCGCGCCGCCAGATGAGGTGCAGCTCGACCGGGTCGGCGGGCAGGTCGGCAGGGACGGCCAGCTCGGCGAACCCGATGCCGGCGATGCCGAGCCGCCGCGCCGACGCCGGGACGAAGGCCAGCCCGCGCCCGGCCTCGACCAGCCACAGCATCGTGAGGATCTGGCTGACGGTGTGCACGACGTTCTGGTGGTCGAGGTCCACCAGCCGCACGACCAGGTCGTAGAAGTACCGGGCCTCCAGCGGCGAGTGCATGATCACCGGCTCCCCGGCGAGGTCGGAGGCGGTCAGCGGCCGTCCGGCCGCCAGCAACCGGTGTCCTGCCGGGAGCGCGACGAGCACCGCCTCGCGGGACAGCAACCGCGAGTCGAACACCTCGGCGTCGACGGGCGGGCGGCCCATCCCGAGGTCGATCTCCTCGTTCTGCAGGGCCGCGACCTGGTCGCGGGTGACCCGTTCGGACAGGACCAGCTCGACGTCCGGCAGGCGCCCGGACAGCGCGTTGAGCAGCGCACCGAGCCCGCCGAACGCCGACGCGGCGGTGAAGGAGATGCGCAGCAGCCCGGCCGATCCCGACGACACCCGTCGCGCCAGGCCCGGTGCGGCCTCGGCGAGGGCGAGCAGCCTGCGGGCCTCGGTGAGGAACGCGGCCCCGGCCGGGGTCAGGGTGACGCTGCGGTTGTCCCGTGCGAGCAGCTGGGCGCCGACGATCCGCTCCAGCTTCTGGATCTGTCGGCTCAGCGGCGGCTGGGTCATCTGCAGGCGCGCCGCCGCCCGCCCGAAGTGCAGCTCGTCGGCGACGGTCGCGAAGCCGCGCAGCTGCTCCAGGGTGAAGGCCATGCCCCGAAGCTATCAACGGCCGCGTCGCGGTCCGTGGAACAGGAATCGGGCCCCGGACGGTGCCGGGGCCCGAGGTGCCTGCGGTCGGACGGGGTGGACGCGATCAGACGGTGGTGAGCCGGATGCGCCGGATCGTGCCCATGAGGGCCAGCCCGGCCAGCGCGATCACCCCGTGCGCGGCGACGAACCACAGTGCGATGTCGAACGAGCCGGTGGTGTGGACGGTGTAGCCGATGACGATCGGGGTCACGATCCCGGCGATGTTGCCGAAGGCGTTCATCGTCGAGCCCACGAAACTCGACGCCTCCCGGGGTGCGATGTCGGTGGTGATCGCCCAGCCGAGCGCGCCCAGGCCCTTGCCGAAGAACGCCAGCGTCATCAGGGCGACGATCACCACGGTGCTGTCGGTGAGGCTGCACAGCGCGATCGCGGTGGCCAGCACCATGCCGACGGCCGAGGGCAGCTTCCGGGCCACCGACAGTGACCAGCCGCGGCGGAGCATGCCGTCGGAGAGGAACCCGCCGGCGAGCCCGCCCAGCAGCCCGCAGAGCGCGGGCAGTGCGGCGACGAACCCGACCTCCAG
Organism: Pseudonocardia sp. ICBG1034; assembly: GCF_020131375.1. Lineage (NCBI taxonomy): Bacteria > Bacillati > Actinomycetota > Actinomycetes > Pseudonocardiales > Pseudonocardiaceae > Pseudonocardia > Pseudonocardia sp. ICBG1034. The sequence goes on along the minus strand of NZ_JAHLEK010000023.1, from coordinate 952,137 downwards.
CAGCGACAGCCCGCGGCCCTGGATCAGGTAGACCGGGAACCAGGTGATGAAGAAGTAGGTCAAAGCGTTGACCGCGTACTGCATGACGTAGACGCCCCACAGCGCCCGCGAGGAGAAGATCTCCCGGATGGTGGCCGGGCTCAGAGCCGAGCGGGCGGGCGGGGAGGTGTCGCCGGTCGCGCGGTCGAGGTCGACCAGGGCGCCGCCGTCGCGCATGACGTCCAGCTCGTCGGGGGTGACCCGCGAGTGCGACGCGGGCGGAAACATCCAGCGCAACCACAGCAGCGCCAGAACGAAGCCGAGCACCCCGAGCCCGACGAACACCCAGCGCCAGCCGAACTCCGAGGTCACCCAGCCCATGAGCGGGGCGAACAGCGCGGTGGCGAAGTACTGGGCGGAGTTGAACACCGCCGAGGCACGGCCGCGTTCGGCGGTCGGGAACCAGGTCGTGGCCACCCGGGCGTTGGCGGGGAACGCGGGGGACTCGAACAGGCCGAGCAGCACCCGCAGCCCGAAGATCACCGAGACGACGGCGAGCACCGACATGCTGACCAGGCCGACGAACGCGATCGAGAAGGTGACCAGGGTCCAGAGCGCGATGCTGACGGCGTAGACGCGACGGGCGCCGTAGCGGTCCAGCAGGATCCCGCCGGGCAGCTGGCCGACCACGTAGGCCCAGCTGAATGCGGAGAAGATGTAACCGAGCTGCACGGAGTCGAAGCCGAGCTCGTCCTGCATGCTGCTGCCGGTGATCGACAGGCTGCTGCGGTCGGCGTAGTTGATCGCCGTGATGATGAAGATGAGCCCGAGCACGAGGAAACGGGTCGGGACGCGCCGTCCGGCCGTGCGGGCCGGGCTCCTCTCGGCACTCGTGGCCAGGTCGCTCTCAGACATCGGTGTCCTCCTCCGGCGGGGTTGCCGGAGACGGTAGGAACCCGAACCGATACCGGTCCAACACCACTACGGCATCATGTGATGCTGAGCAGGTATCACCCATTGTCCACTGCGAGCAGGGCGTCGGCCGTCGCCGCGTCGCAGACCAGGGTGTGGACCAGGCCCGAGCGCAGCACGGCGCGGGTGGCGTCGGCTCGCTCCGGGTCCCTGACCAGGGCGATCACGTCGCCCGCGGAGCGCAGGTCCGCCTCCCCGGCCGCGACGAGCTGGTGCGCCGGACCGCTGTCGAGGACCCGGCCGGCGCGGTCGACCAGCAGCCCGACGACCTCGCCGACCGCGCCGCCCGCGGCCAGCCGCCGTCGCTCGGGGGCGGTCAGCACGTCGTGCACGGTGGAGTGCCCGGCCCGCCACGCCCCGATCCCGACGACCGCGGTGTCCAGTGCGGCGCAGCGGGCCAGCGCGTCGGCGACGCCCGGCTGGGCCCGCACCGCGCGGGCGGTGTCGGCGTCGGGCAGCAGCAGGGGCGCGTACACCGGGTAGGCGTCGCCGCCGCACAGCGCGGCGGCCCGGAACACCGCGGTGGCCGAGCCGTCGCGCCGCCACGGCAGCGAGTAGGCGCCGCACAGCTGCACGACCGTGCAGCGCGCGAGCCGGGGGAGGAGCCCGACGACGTCGTTGACCGTCCGGGACCAGGCCAGGCCCAGGACGTCGCCGGTGCCGACGGTCTCGGCGAGCAGCGCGGCGGCGAGCGCGGGCACCCCGCCGTCGTCCCGGGCGACCAGGGCCCGGCGCAGCCCGTGGGCGGCGCGGACGGCGGACGAGCGCCGCGCGTCGACGTCCGCGCCCGGGTCGATGTCGACCCGGACCAGTCCCCGCTCGCGGGCCGCGTCCAGCAGACGGGCCACCTGGAACCGGCTGAGCCCCAGTTCGGTGCCGACCGCGATCCGGGACCGCCCGTGCAGCAGTACCTGCTCGGCCACCTCGGCCGCGAGCACCCGGCGGGCCGGGCCCCAGGCGGGTGCGTCGTCACCACCGCTCATCTGAGCACCATAGCGTGCGCATCGGCCGGTGATGTTGACCTTCCGTACCCGCGGCCGTGTACTCGACGGTGTTGAGACCGCTCAGATGAGTGGAGGCAGGCCATGACCGCGACGATCGGCACGACCCCGGCGGCCGCGCACCGTCCGGCGCCGGAACCGGGCCCGGTGTCGCGCCAGCTGCTGGTCGGCCGCGACGACGGCTACGGCGACCTCGCCCTGGAACGGTTCGCGCTCGCCCCCGGTGCCGGGGCGTGGCACGCCCCGGCCGCGCCGTGCGACCGGCTGCTCGTCGTCCTCGCCGGCCGGGCCCGGGTGGGCGTCGAGGCAGGCGGGCCGTCGGTGGAGCTCGCCGCGGACGAGGTCGTGCACGTGGCGGGCGGGCACGCCCACCGGGTCGAGGTGCTCGCCCCCGGGCCCGGCGGGTGCCTGGAGTGGATCCTGCTGGCGGGCCCCCGGCCGGCCCCTCAGCCGTAGAGGTCGGGACGGCGGTCGGCCAGGTAGGGGTTCGCCCGCCGCGACACCGCCAGCGCGGACCGGTCGAGCTCGGCCACCAGCAGCTCCGGGTCGCGGCCGGCCCGCACCACGGCGCCGTCCGGCCCGGCGACGCAGGACAGCCCGCCGTAGGTCAGCGACCCCTCGGTGCCGCACCAGTTGGCGTAGGCCACGTACACCTGGTTCTCCCACGCCCTGGCCGGGACGAGCACCCGCGGCACGTGGTCGTAGGGGAGCATGTTCGCAGTCGGGACCAGCACTGCGTCGGCGCCGGCCAGCGCCAGCGCGCGGACGGTCTCGGGGAACTCGACGTCGTAGCAGACCAGCAGGCCCAGCCCCCAGCCGTTCCAGGTCACGACGGCGGGCGGGGTGTCCGAGGCGGTGAAGCAAGCCCGGTCGAGCGCGCCGAACAGGTGCGTCTTGCGGTACCCGGCGAGCCGGGTCCCGTCCGGCCCGACCAGTGCGACGGCGTTGGCGACCCGTCCGCCGTGGCGCTCCGGGTAGCCGTAGAGCACCGCCGTCCCCGACGTCCTGGCGATCGCGGCGACGGCGTCCGCCGACGGCCCGTCGGCCGGCTCGGCGAGCGCGGCGACCGCATCGGCGCCGATGTCGTAGCCGGTCAGGAACATCTCCGGGGTGACGAGCAGGTCCGCGTCCGCGGCGGCGCACGCCTCGGCGAGCCGGGCGAGGTTCCCGGCCACGTCGTGCGGCCGGGAGACGGTCTGCAGCAGCCCGACGCGCATCAGTCCGGGAGCGCGGGCGGCGCGAGCTCGGCGAACCGGTCCCCGGGGCCGGGGTTGTCCGGCGGGGTGGACCCGCCCAGGTGCGCGACGATCCCCCAGACCGCGTTCAGCGCGGTCTGCACCGCGCCCTCCGCCCAGGCCGGGGTCCACGACACGTCGTCGCCCGCCATGAAGATCCCGCGCTCGGCGGCGGGCAGGTCGTCCTGCACGAAGTGGCAGTACATCCGCCGGTTGTAGCGGTAGTGCCCGGGCAGGGCGCCCTTGAACGCACCGAGGCTGTGCGGGTCGGACTCCCAGGTCACGGTGATCGGGTCGCCGATGACGTGCGCCCCGACGTCGACGGTCGGGTAGATCTTGCGCAGCGCGCCCAGCGCCAGCTCGACCCGCTTCTCGACCGGGTACGGCAGCATCTTCAGCGAGTCGCTCATCCACGAGTACGACAGGCAGATCACCCCGGGCCGGTCCGGCCCGTTGTCGAACAGGTACGTGCTGCGGGTGAGCCGGTCGGTCAGCGTCGTGGACATGACCTCGCGCCCGGTCGCCGGGTCGACGTCGTGCCAGAACGGCCGGTCCACCATCACGAACGTCTTGGTCGACTGCATGTAGCGGGTGCGGTCCAGGGCCATCCACACCTCCTGGCCGAACAGCGACTCGTCGGTGTCGATCTGGGTGGACAGCAGCCAGCTCTGGCAGGTGGTGAGCACCGCGGACACGTCGCGGGTGCCGCCGTAGACGTCGGTGACACGGATCGTGTCCGCGTCGAGGCGGTGCAGCCGCGCGACGCCCGGTCGGGTCCCGCCCCCGTGCAGCGACGACAGGCTGGTCCCGTCGGGCCAGTGCACCAGGTCACCGGGGGTGCGGGTCCACAGCCCCTGCGGCACCTGCTCCACCCCGCCGACGACGAGCAGCTGGTCGTCGTCGCAGCCGGTCAGCACCACCCGCAGGATCTCCAGCATCGAGTTCGGGAAGTCCGAGTCCCAGCCGCCGGTCCCGAAGCCGACCTGCCCGAACGCCTCGCGGTGGGCGAAGGACAGGTCGGAGAACGCCTTCGAGGTGGACACGAAGTCGTAGAAGGTGCGGTCGTCCCAGACCTCGACGAGCTCCGCCCACAGCGCCCGGATGCGCCCGACGTCGCGCTCGCGGATCGCCTGCTGCAGGTCGGTGAAGCCCGCTCCCTCCTCCAGTGCGCTCGCCCAGGCGTCGGCGACCTCGGTGAAGAACGGGGGCAGGTCGGCCAGGGTCCGGCCGTAGTACGTCCGCCCGTGCAGGTCGATCACCGTGCTGCCGGCCGCCTCCGTCAGCGGGTTCGGGAACGGCACGGTGGGCAGCCCGAGCAGGTCGACGTAGTGGTGGAACGCCGTCGAGGAGCGGGGGAAGCGCATCCCGCCCAGCTCGGCGACGATCCCGTCGGCACCCTCGAAGGGCTGCGAGCGCAGCCGTCCGCCCAGGTGGGAGGACTCGTACACGACCGGCCGCAGCCCGATGCGCATCAGCTCGTAGGCGGCGACGAGCCCGGCGATCCCGGCCCCGACGACCACGACCTCGGTCCCCAGCCGGTCCGGTGGGACCCGGCCGAGCCCGGCCGGGTGGGTCAGCCAGTCGTCGTAGGGGAAGGGGAAGTCCGGGCCGAACGCGGTGACGGGTGGCTGCTCGGGGCTCATGGGTGGGCTCCTCGGGTCGTGTGCCGGGGATCACCCGGCCCCGCGACCCTATCGAGGACTCCGCCCCGGATCAGCCCTTTCCGCGCCGCGAGCGCACGACGCCGGTGACGATCCGCTGGTAGGTGGTGGGCAGCAGCCGCACCATCGAATCGATGGCCCAGGCGTCCGGTCCGATGAGGACACGGCGCTGGTTGCGCCGCACGCCGTCCAGGATGGTCTTCGCGGCCCGGTCCGGGGTGGTGGTGAGCATCCGCTCGAACTCGGCCGTGGCGTCGGCGGCCGGGCGGCCGGTGGCGGCGGCGACGCTGTCGTCGACCCGGGCGGCCTTCGCGATGTTGGTGCGGATCCCGCCGGGGTGCACGCAGGTCGCGGACACCGGGGACCCGGTGAGCTCGAGGTCCTGGCGCAGCGACTCGGTGAACCCGCGGACCGCGTACTTGCTCGCGTTGTAGCCGCTCATCAGGGGCTGCGCGGCGACGCCGAAGATGCTCGACAGGTTGACCACGTGGCCGGCGCCCGCGGTCTCCATGTGCGGCAGGAACGCCTTGGTCCCGTGGACCACGCCCCAGAAGTTGATGTCCATGATCCAGCGGTAGTCCTCCAGGGACAGTGCCCCGGTGGTGCCCGACAGCGCGACGCCGGCGTTGTTGACGATCATGTGGACGGCGCCGTGGTCGGCGACGACGGCGTCGGCCCAGCCGTAGACGGCCTTCTCGTCGGCGACGTCGAGCTCGGCGGTGGTGACCCGTACCTGCGGCCCGGCGAGCGCGGCGGTCTCGGCGAGGCCCGCGGCGTCCCGGTCGGCCAGGGCGAGGTGGCAGCCGTCGCCCGCGAGGCGCAGGGCCAGCGCGCGCCCGATGCCGGATCCGGCTCCGGTGATCGCGGCGGTACGACCGGTGAAGGACTTCATCGTCGGCTCCTCACGAGCGGGTGTGGTGGGCGACCCTAATCTGATGACGCGCGATTCCACATGGCGGGGTGACCGGCGTCATCCCAGGCCGGTGCCGCCCACGAGGAAGAGGGCGAGCGCGTCCGTGACCCGGTCACGGGGCGGGTCGAACCCGCTCACCGTCCAGGTCATGACGACGTGGCTGATCCCGCCGATGACGGCGTCGGCGCGCAGCCGGGTGGCGGTGACGTCGGCGGGGGAGGGGGCGGCGTGGTCCGCGGTGAGCGCCAGGAGCAGCCGCCCGAAGCCGGACATGGTCTCCAGCGAGGTCTGCTCGACCTCGGTGCTCACGCCGAGCACCTCGAACCAGACCACCCGGGCGAGCCGCGGGTCGTCCTCCACCACGCGCAGGAACGCGTCGAGGCCGGCCCGGGCCAGCGTGAGCGGGTCGGTGCCGGGCGCCGCGGCCAGTGCGGGGGGCACCGCGTCGCGGAGGCGGGCGGTGCACTCGGCGTAGACGGCGAGCAGCAGCGCCTCGGTGCCGTCGAAGCACTCGTAGAAGTACCGGTCGGCGACGCGCGCCTCCCGGCAGATCCGGCGCACGGTGGCCGCCCGGTAGCCGTCGGTCCCGAGCACCTGCAGTCCCGCGTCGAGCAGCCGGCGGCGACGGTCCTCGGCGCGGTCCGACGCGGACGCGCCCGCGTAGGTGCGGCCGGTGCTCACTCCGCCATTCCAGCACGGGCGGGCCGCGCCCCCCGGGGCTCACCGGTGCGGCGGCCGGGCGGGCCCGGCCCGGTTGGCCCCGCCTCGTCTACCCCGACAGGGTGAACCTGCCGGGTACGACCGGCGTGGCGCACGGCGCTCCGAGAAACAGTCCGAGCGTTCGGTTTTTCCACCCGCCGTGACCGGATGATGCGGCCGGAAGTGGCATCCACCTGGGTATTCGGGTGGCGCGGGCCGCGCGGATTTGCTCGACACGTGACCCGCGTCGCATTCTGAAACCGTCATGCGTGACCGGAAGTGGAGTCGGGCTGCGGGTGCGGACGCTCGCATCCAGGCCGTTGCCGTCTCGTTGCACGGGTAAGCACCGCACCCGACGGCGACGTCCGGTCGATGCCACCTCGACGAGGAGGAGGAACGGTATGGGCGAGAGCACGAGCCGTGTGGCCTACATGCGCCGCTGTGACTCCGGCGACCGTTGGCCGGGACAGGGACGCCGGATGCCGCGGGCCCAGTCGTCGCGCGTGGTGGACCTTTTGCTGGCCGCCCGCCGCCTCCTCGACGACGGCCGCCTCCCGCACCCCGAGCACGTCGTCGACCTCGGGTCGGCCCGCGCGGTGCTGCGGTCGGTGTGGTCCGAGGCCATGTCCTCGCTCGGCTCCGGCACGGCGCCGTCGCCGGAGCTGGTGAGCATGCTCGGCGAGGTCAAGGAGATCGACGAGCAGCTCCTGCTCGACCAGCTCGCCCACCAGGACCGCGCCCTGCAGCGCGTCCGTGCCGCACTCGCGCAGCTCGGCGAGGCCCGCACCAGCACCGCCCTGCTCGACACCGCCGCCTCGACCGCCTGCGGTCTCGGCTTCGACCGCTCGATCGTCTCGCGTGTGGCCGACTCCCTCTGGATCCCCGAGCGCGTGCACGTCGAGCGCGACCCGGCCTGGGCCGAGGAGATCCTCGCGATGGGCCGCACCCACCCGCAGACCCTCGACGGCCGGATCGTCGAGTCCGAGATGGTCCGCCGGCGCACCTCCCTGCTGGTCGACGAGGTGCAGGAGCGTCCCGGGGTGAACCGGCCGATCGCCGACGCCTCGATGTCGCGCAGCTACTGCGCCGCGCCGATCGTGGTGCACGGCGTCGTCGCCGGGTTCGTGCACGCCGACTGCTACTACCAGCAGCGCAACGTCGACCCGCTCGACCGCCACCTGCTCACCCTCTACGCCCAGGGGCTCGGCCAGGCCCTGTCCCGCACGATGGTCCTCGACGAGATGGACCAGATCCGGGCGGACGTCGACCGGCTCGCCCGCCGCGTCACCGACGCCCGCGAGGGCGACCTCGGCGACGGCTGGTGGGGCCACGGCGAGAACGGCCGGGTCACCGAGGGCGCCCCGGTCACGCACACCGGCCCGCAGCGCAGCGTCGTCGACGGCTTCCTGCGCTCCGCGCCGGTCGACCCGTCGCTCACCCGCCGCGAGGTCGAGGTCCTGCGGCTGATGGCCACCGGCGACACCAACGCCCGCATCGCCGGCCGCCTGGTGATCTCCGAGGGCACGGTGAAGTCGCACGTCAAGCACATCCTGCGCAAGCTCGGCGCGGCCAACCGGGCCGAGGCCGTCTCGCACTGGCTGCGTGCCGAGCACGACCGCTCCGGGCGGGGTGCCGCCGGTCCGGCCGGGTACCGGTGACCGCCGGCGCCCGGGTGTCGCGGGGCGCGCTGCCCACCCCCCTGCGGGAGTACCTGCACCGGCTCGACGTCGCCGCCCGGCACCTGTCGTTCACCGCCCGCCAGGACCTGCGCTCGCACGTCTGGAGCGAGGTGGCACGCATCGCCGGTCCCGCGCCGACGGAGGACCGTCTCGTCCGCGCCCTCGACCGCCTCGGTCCGCCCGAGGCCCTCGTTCCCACCCCCGTGGGGGGTACCTCCCCGGTACTCCGCGACCCCGTGGTGGTGCACCTGCTCGGCTGTTCCCTGCTGACCGCGGGGGTGACCGGGCTGATCGGGCTGGTCCGGGTCTGGCGTGCGCCGACCTGGCCGGTCCGCGACGCGCTGACCGCCACCGTCCTGGTGGTGGCCGGCGCCGTCGCGCTTCCCCTGCTGACCGGCGTCCACCCGGTGGCCGGGGCACTGCTCGGCGGCCTCGGGGCGGGAGCCCTGTCGGCCGCGCTCGTCCTCGGCACGGTGCTGCTGATCCAGCGTCGGGCCCAGCGCAGGGCACTCCGTACGGAGCACACCGCTGAGCCGGTCGCTGATACCACCGATACCCCCCCAGGGGGAGGGTGATCCGCCCCCCACGGGAGGTGTGACCCCCTCTCCTGCGGAGCGACACTTCCGATCGGTGGACCCGGACTGTTTCCGGCCCGCACTCGAAGGAGAGTTATGACCACGCCTGGGACCCTCACCCAGACGCCCGACGAGACCGTCGAGGTACCGCGCAGGACGGCGGGTTCCGGCGGGTCGGGCGTGCTCAGGAAGGTCGCCGACCCGTTCGTGATGGCCGGCGAGATGTGGCAGCTGATGGTCAAGGTGTTCGTCCTCGCCGTCCGCAAGCCCGTCGGCTTCTGGGCCGATACCCGAGACCAGTGCTTCGACATCCTCAAGCTCACCTGGCTCCCGATGTCCCTCGCGGCGTTCGGGTTCGGGTTCGGTGCCCCCGGTCTGACCGGTGGGGCGATCTTCTACACCTTCGGCATCCCCTACCGGCTCGGCGCGTTCTTCGAGTTCGCGTCGGTCCGCGAGTTCGCCCCGTTCATCAACGGGATGGTCGTCGCGGGTGTCGTCGGTACGGCCATCACCGCCGACCTCGGCGCCCGCCGTATCCGTGACGAGATCGACGCCATGGAGGTCCTCGGCGTCGACCCGATCCGAACCCTGGTGCTGCCGCGGGTGCTGGCCTGCACGATCATGACCGCCGTCCTGGACATCCTGGCGCTGGTCGTCGGCCTGGTCAGCGGCTACGTCGCGGCCGGCCCGATCTTCGACGCCAGTTACGCCGGCTACTACGGCTCTCTGTTCGACCTGCTCAACACGGTCGACCTCTGGGGCAGCGTCGCGAAGTGCGCCCTCTACGGCCTGATCATCGGTGTCGTCTGCTGCTACATCGGTCTCAACGCCAAGGGCGGACCGATCGGCGTGGGCAAGGCGGTCAACCAGGCGGTCGTCATCTCGTTCGCCGGCGTCTGGGTCATCAACTTCGTGTTCACGCTGACCATGCTCGGCCTGAACCCGCAGATGAGCGTCTACAAGTAGGGAGGAGAGGACATGACACAGCTCGACGACCGTGGCTCCGGCCGCGGATCCGAGGAGCCCGAGCTCCGGGCACCTGAGAAGCAGGGCGTGGACGTCAGCTTCTCCTCCATCACGGGAAAGCTGAAGACCGGCCTGAACGAGGCCGGTGACATCGGCCGGTTCACCGCCGACGTCGTCCGGGACTTCCCGGACATGTTCCGCCGCTACGTGCCCGAGGTGTTCCGCCAGGCGGGCATCCTGATCTTCAGCTCCGCGCTGATCATCTGGTTCATGATGTTCATCATGGGCGGGCAGTGCGGCCTGGAGGCCAGCTACACGCTCAAGCAGATCGGCGCCCCGCTGTACTCCGCGGTGTTCGACGCCTACTGCGGACTGCGCGAGCTGTCGCCGTACATGTGGGGCTGGATCCTCGCGGCCAAGGTCGGCTGCGGCTATGTCGCCGAGATCGGTTCCATGCGGATCTCCGACGAGATCGACGCCATGGAGGTCATGGGCATCAAGTCCAAGTCCTTCCTGGTCGGGACCCGGATCGCGGCCACCGTGATCGCCGTGCCGTTCATGTACTTCGTCGGTCTGGCCATCCTCTACCTGGCCATGTACCTGGTCACGGTGGTGAACCTGGGCGGCGTCTCACCCGGCGGGTTCCTGTACCTGTTCTGGCTCTACCAGAGCCCCTACGACATGGTCGCCGCCCTCACCAAGGTCATGGTCGAGTCCATCGTCATCGTCGGGGTGGGCCTCTACTACGGCTACAACGCCACCGGTGGCCCGGTCGGCGTGGGCCGCGCCACCGCCAAGTCGATGATCATCAACCTGGTGCTGATCTCCGCGATCGGCGCGATCGGCACCCTGGCCTTCTGGGGGCTCGACACGAACTCCCCGATCGCCAACTGAGTCCCTCCGGGGCCCGCGCCGCCACATCCCCTGCGGCCGGGCCCCGGAGCCCCGCACTCCGACGACACCCCCGCCCCCGACGAAGCCCCCGCCACGGCCCGGCCCTCCCCAGCCGGCCACGGACCGGACGTCGCTCCCCGCCGCCCGGTCCATCGCACCGCGCCCGCTCCCCGGATCGCAGTGCTCGTTCCCCGCACCACCGCAGGACGCGTACGCCGCGTCCACGGTCCCCGGAAGCCTCCGGGGACCGCTCCCGCAGCACGTGATCCGCGTGCCGGCTCCCCCGCGCCGGCACGCGCCAGGTCGTCCAGGAGGATCAGTGACCTCGCCGAACCAGCCGCGGCACACGCCATCGGGCTCCGAGTACCCCACCCAGCAGATTCCACCCGTCCACGACGGGGGGACCCAGGCCACGGCCACCCGTGGCCCCGGCTGGTCGACCGAGACCCGGGAGTTCCGGTACGGGACCGACCCGATCCTGCAGGTCGAGGGGCTCGCCAAGTCGTTCGGCAGCACCCAGATCCTCAAGAACATCAACTTCAACTTCCAGCACGACGCCATCACCACCGTGCTGGGGCCGTCCGGTACCGGCAAGTCGGTGCTGATCAAGCACCTGGTCGGCCTGCTCGCCCCGGACCGCGGCGCGGTCTACGTGGGCGGCGTCGACATCTGGTCGATGAGCGAGAACGAGCGCTACGACATGCGGACCCGGTTCGGCGTCTGCTGGCAGGACGGCGCGCTGTTCGGCTCGATGAACCTCTACGACAACGTCGCCTTCCCGCTCCGCAAGCACACGCGGATGTCGGAGAAGGAGGTCGAGAAGACGGTCATGACCGCGCTCGACGAGGTCGGTCTGGCCAAGGCCGCGCACAAGGCGCCGAACGAGGTCTCCGGCGGCATGAAGAAGCGCGCCGGCTTCGCCCGCGCGCTGGTGATGAACCCCGACATCGTGCTGTTCGACGAGCCGGACTCCGGTCTCGACCCGGTCCGCACCTCGCTGCTCTGCGACATCATCATGGACGTCCACAACCAGCACGGCGGCACGTACCTGCTGGTCACGCACGACATCAAGACCGCCCGCAAGGTCAGCGACTACGTCGGCCTGATCTGGAAGGGCGAGGTCGTCCACTACGGACCGGCGCACGAGGCGTTCGAGCACCAGGACCCGTTCGTCAAGCAGTTCCTCGCGGGGCAGTCCGCCGGACCCCTCGGGATGGACTGAGCGATGAGCGGAATCCTGGGCAAGCTCGCCGCCGGTGTGGTGGCGCTGCTCGTGATCGGGGGTGTGTTCGTCGCCGTCGGCGGCACGCAGCCCTACACGGTCAGCGCCGTCCTGCCGGCAGGCAACCCGAACCTCATCCCCGGTGCGCCGATCTACATCGACGGCTTCCAGGCCGGCAAGATCTCCTCCGTCCGGCCCGAGGAGGGCCACGCGGTCGTCGAGTTCACCGTCGACGACGGTCTCGCCCCGCTGCACGCCGGCGCGTTCGTCCACGTCCAGTGGAAGGCCGTCGTCGGTGAGCGCCTGCTGTTCGTGCAGGACGGCCCCAAGGACTACGCCGAGATCCCCAGCGGCGGCATGGTGCAGGGCGACTTCCCGAAGCCGACCGAGGTCGCCGACGTGCTCGCCGCTCTTGACGAGCCCACCCGGGCGCGCCTGACCAGCCTGGTCGGGACCCTGCAGAACACCGTCACCGGGCACGAGCAGGACCTCAACGCCACCGTGAACACCGCCGGGCCCGCGCTCGCCGCGGTCGGCAACGTGCTGCGCGGCATCGGCACCGACGGTCCCGCGATCTCCAAGCTGGTCACGGACCTGAACGGCACCGTCGACACCCTGGCGAAGCGACAGCAGGACCTCGGCGCCGTCGTCGACGAGCTCGGCACCAGCGCCCGCGCGACGGCCGCCCAGCGCGAGCAGCTGCGCGCCGCGCTGGCCAAGCTGCCCCCGACGCTGCGCACCGCGCAGGGCACCCTGAACAAGGTCCCCGGCGTCACCGACGAGGCCCTGCCGCTGCTGGAGGACCTGCGCCCGGCGACGGAGAAGCTGCCCGGCGTGTCCGAGCAGCTCGCCCCGCTGCTGCAGGACCTGCGGCCGCTGGTCGCCGACCTCAAGCCCACCCTCGAGGCGGCGTCGGCACTGCTCGACCGCACCCCCGGCCTGCTCGACTCCTCGAACCGCGCGCTGCCGGGTCTCGCCGAGACCGCAGGCGGCTACGCGCCGGTGCTCGAGGCGCTGCGCCCCTACACCCCCGAGGTCGTCGGGTTCCTGTCCACGTGGGGCTCCGCCGCCCAGAACTTCGACTCGAACGGCCGTTACATGCGGATCTTCGCGCAGGCCGGCCCCGCCACGCCGGTCATCTACCCGCCGGGCGTCACGCCGCCGGGGATCGTTCCCAACCCGAACCCGGCCCCCGGCTCGGCCGACGAGACCTCCGGCAACGGCGAGCAGAACCCGGGCGCGCCGCTCCTGCCGCAGCTCGGTGACGCCAGCGGGGAGGGCCCGCGATGAGCTCGACCCTGGGCTTCTCCCGCTGGCGGATCCTCGCCGTCGGCCTCGTCGCGCTCCTCGCGGGCACCGGCGCCGCGGCCGGCATCTCGAACGCCGAGTCCGGCCGGATCGTGATCGCGGAGTTCGCCGACGTCAGCCCGATCCTCGCCGGCCAGCAGGTCAAGATCAACGGCGTCACGGTCGGCGAGGTGGGCCAGCTGCAGTTCGACCCGCAGCGCAAGGTCGCCGAGGTCCCGCTGCGCGTCGACGCGCGTGCCCTGCCGATCCACTCCGACGCGAAGGTGACCGTCGCCCCGGTCTCGCTGCTCGGTGAGCGCTTCCTAAACCTGAACACCGGCACCCCGGGCTCGCCCGAGCTGCCGATGAACACGCCGATCGGTGTCGAGCGGACCGGCCAGGAGGCCGACCTGCAGAACATCCTCGACACCCTGGACGACCCGACGGCCGGCGCGCTGGCCGCGCTGGTCACCACGCTCGGCCAGGGCACGCAGAACAACGGCGAGAACATCCGGAAGACCCTCGCCGCGCTCGCCCCGGCCATGAAGGACACCAACCAGCTCGTCGGCGTCCTGTCCGACCAGAACGAGCTGCTCGGCCGGGTCATCGACCAGGTCGAGCCGGTCACCGGCGCACTCGCCGTCGACCAGGGCAGGCGGCTCGACGGCCTGGTCGCCTCGACCACGTCGCTGCTCGACACCACCGCCGCCCGCGACGCGCAGCTGCGCGGCACCCTGCAGGAGCTCCCCGGCACCCTGGCCGCGGCCCGCGCCACCCTCGGCGAGCTCGCCGGCACGGCGCAGTCCACCGCGGTCACCCTGGGCAACCTGCGGCCGACCACCGACAACCTGGTGGACATCAGCCGCGAGCTGCAGCGCTTCGCCGACTCGGCGGACCCGGCGCTGGCCTCGGCCGACCCGGTCCTGGACCGGGCGAGCGAGCTGCTCGACCAGGCGCAGCCGGTCGCCGCGGAGCTCCGGGCCGCGGGCCCGGACCTGCAGCGCACCGTCACCGGCGCCGAGCCGATCGTGCGTGACCTCGACGGCAACCTCGGCAACGTCCTCGGCTTCATCCGGAACTGGGCGCTGACCACCAACGAGAAGGACGGGCTGTCCCACTACTTCCGGGCCAGCTACGTGCTCAACGGCGACCCGGTCACCGGCTTCGTGCCGGGCGGGCTGCCGGACACGGCGCCCGCGCCCGCCCCGGACGCCACCCCGAACCAGCAGGTGAACGAGCCCGCCCCGTCCCAGCCGGGACCGGGGACCGCGGCCCAGCCGGGTCAGGACTCCAACACCCTGCTGCAGAGCCAGCCCACCCCCGAGAGCAGCGCCACCGGGCTCAGCCCCGAGCAGGAGCAGGGCGCGCTCGGAACACTGCTGGGAGGCCAGTGATGGCGAGTGCCAAGCCCAAGCGCGGCGCGCGCTTCCGGTCCGGCCTGATCGGCCTGCTGATGTTCGTCGCGGCCGGGTTCTTCCTCTACGTCGCGCTGAACGCCCAGAAGGGGCTGCCCTTCGCCCAGCACGAGTTCCGCACCGCCGCGGTGTCGGACACCGGTGACCTCGCCGTCGGCAACGACGTCCGGGTCGGCCAGGTCCGCGTCGGGCGCGTCGACGACATCACCGTCGCCGACGGCGTCCCGCAGGTCCGGATGCAGCTCGACGACGCCGCGACCGAGGTCTTCAAGGACGGCTCGGCCGCGGTGACCGGCCGGTCCGGTCTCGGCCAGCAGTACCTGGACCTCGACATCGGGCACGAGCAGGCCGGCCTCCTCGGCGAGGACGACGTCCTGCCGGTCCAGCGCTCCCGCGGCGCGGTGCAGCTGCTGGACCTGGCCGAGGTCTTCGACCCGGCCACCCAGGACGCCACCCGCGGTGCCCTCCAGCAGCTCGGCAACGGCGCCGCCGGACACGGCCAGGACGTGGCGGACGTGGCGAAGGCCGGTCCGCAGATCCTGCCCTCGCTCGGCACGACCGCCCGGTCGCTGTCGGTCGACGGCGGCCGCGACCTGACCGGCTTGCTCCAGTCCCTTGAGAGCCTGTCGTCCCGCTTCCAGGGCCGCGAGCAGGAGATCTCCTCGCTGGTCGGCCGGCTCGACACCACGTTCGCGGCGATCGACGCGGACAAGGGCAAGGCGCTCGGGGACACCCTCGACATCGCCCCCGAGGCGCTGCCCGCCGCCCGCAAGGCCCTGGAGGACCTGCAGCAGCCGCTCGCGTCGACGAACTCGGCGATGACGCAGCTGCAGACCGGTGCCCGCTCGCTCGGCGACGCCACCCCGGACCTGCGGGGCGTGCTGGTCGAGGCCCCGCAGCCGCTGGACAAGCTGCCCGGTGTCTCCGACTCGGCCGAGCCCGCGCTCGGCTCGCTGACCCCCGCCGTCGCCGACGCGCGCCCCGTCGCGCCGAAGGTGACCCAGGGAGTCGGCTTCGCGAACACCCCGCTGCAGGTGCTGGCGCCCTACTCGCCGGAGATCGCGCAGTGGTTCACCAACGCCAGCTTCGCGCTGTCCGACGGTGACGCCGCCGGCCACCACCTGCGGTTCACGCTGATGGTCCGGCCGGAGTCCTTCGCCGGTGCGGCGGGTCTGCCCGACCCGACGCGGGCGGGCGACCCCTACCCGGCCCCCGGCCAGGCACCCAACGACGCCTCGCTCGGCCTGCTGCCCGCCCCGGGCCCGTCCAACCGGACCCCCCAGGAGCAGCCCGGCCAGGGCGACAGCGCCGCCGGCGGCGGCCTTCTCGGAGGTAACTGATGAGCGCCCCCGCACAGGGCACCACCGCCACGCCGCGGCTGCGGCGCCGCCTCCCGCTCTGGGTGGCCGCGCTCGCCGTCATCGGCCTGATGCTGCTGGCACTGGTCCTCGGGCTGTTCAAGCCGCAGGTCACGACGCTGCTGATGAAGCTGACCGGGTCGCAGACCCGCACCATCCACTTCGCCGCGAACCAGTTCCTGTTCGAGGACGCGTCGAAGGCGAAGGTCGCCGGTGTCGACTCCGGTGTCGTCAGCTCGGTCGACCCGGCCCCCGACGGCGGTGCGATCGTGACCGTCGTGGTCGACCCGGAGGTCGTGGACACCGTCGGCGACCAGCCGTCGGCGCGCCTGCGGCCCACGACCCTGCTGTCCGGCCTGTTCTACATCGACATCGTCCCCGGCGGTGACCGCACCGCGGAGTGGACCCAGCAGATCCCGGTGGACCGCACCCGGCTGCCCACCGAGGTCGACGACGTCGCCGAGCGCCTGCAGCCCGACGCCCTGGAGGGCGCGAAGACCGCGGTCACCCAGTTCGACGAGACCCTCGGCAACGCCGGCGGCAACGAGGCGCTGCACGAGCTGCTCGCCGTGGCGCCGGGGACCCTCGGCCCGGGCGCCGGGGTCATCGAGTCCCTGCGCGGCACCCAGCCGGAGAAGGACCTGACCGACGTCGTGCGGGGCCTGCAGCGGACCACCGGCACGCTCAACCGCGAGCCCGGCCAACTGGACGGGATCGTCGCGAACCTGCAGGACACCACGCAGGTCATGGCCGAGACCTCCGGCCCGGTCGCGGACGCGATCAACCGGCTGCCCGGCGTCCTCGACACCACCGACGCCGGCCTGAAGCGGCTGAACGTGTCGCTGGACAAGCTGCGCGACACCGCCGCCCCGGCCCGGCCGGCGGTCCAGGAGCTCGACGGGTTCCTGGGCCGCGCCGAGCCGGTGCTGGCCGACGCCCGTCCGCTGGTGTCCGACCTGCGCGCCGCGCTGGTCGACACCCGGCCGCTGGTCGAGGGCCTGATCCCGGCCAGCGAGGGCGCCACCCGGGTCTTCGACGACCTGCCCGCTCCGCTGGAGCGACTCAACGGTCCGGTCCTGGACTCGCTGAACACCCCGTTCGTCGGGGAGGGCCCCTTCTCCGCGGTCGACAGCCGCGGTGTCCCGCTCAAGGACGAGGTCGGCCACATGTTCTCGAACCTGAACAAGACCGGCGCCTACGTCGACCCCAACGGGCACGCGGTGTCCTTCCACCCCGGTCCGGGGCTCGGCACCGTGCCCGGCCTGGGCTCGGTGAGCCTGGAGAACATGTTCCAGCAGATCTTCCACGGGACGGGTGGTCGATGATGGCGGCAACTCCCACACCTGCACCGGAGACCCCGCGGGGCTTCACCGCCCGGGTGCGCTCCGGTCTGGACCGCGTCCGGAACGAGCCGGGGCTGGGCCGCAACGTCATCGCCCTCGGCGTGGTGATGGTGCTCGGGCTCGTCTGCGGGGGCTACATCCTGTCCCAGCAGCGGTTCGTGGCCCCCTGGGCGAACGAGACGATGGTCTACGCGACCTTCTCCGAGACCCCGGCGCTCGCCCCGGGCCGCGGCCAGGAGGTCCGGATGTCCGGCGTCCCGGTCGGCGACATCCGCTCCTCGGAGCTGACGCCGGAGGGCACCGCCCGGGTGCTGCTGGCGATCGACCGCAACGACTACGACGGCCCCGTCTACGACAACGCCACCGTGGTCCTGCGGCCGAAGAGCCCGCTCAACGAGATGTACATCGAGATGGACCCCGGCACCCCGGCGGGCAGGGTCCTCGACGACTACGGCGTGCTGCCCGTCGCCAACGCCAAGCCGCCGGTGCAGATCGACGCGGCGCTGGCCCACCTGGACCAGAACGCGCTGGCCGCGGTGCAGTCACTGCTGGAGGCCTCGGACGTCGCGCTGGCGACGGCGCCGCAGGACCTCCCGCAGGGCGTGCGTGCCACCACCGAGGTGGTCGACCGGCTCAAGCCGGTCGTCGACCAGCTCGACCGGCGCCGCGACAACCTCGCCCGCCTCGTCACCTCGATCGGCCGGCTGTCCACCGCCGTCGGCGGCGACGAGAAGCGCCTCACCACCCTGGCGAACTCGCTGTCGACCACGCTGAGGACGGTGTCCGCGCAGAGCCAGGCCCTGCGGGACTCGCTGAACCAGCTGCCCGGCGTCGTCGACAACCTGGGTGCGGCCACCGGCAACGTCCAGCAGCTGTCCGACCAGCTCGACCCGACCCTGGACAACGTCCTGGCCGCCTCCGAGCAGCTGCCCGACGCCCTGGACCGGCTGACCGACACCGTCGACACGCTCGACACCACCGTCGACAAGGCCCGCCCGGTCGCGCAGAAGCTGAAGCCGGTCGCGGCGGACCTGCGTCCGTTCGTGAACGACCTGAACGGCACGCTGCCCGCGCTGAAGGAGATCTCCGGCCGGCTCGACCCGGTCACCGCGGGCCTCCAGCAGTACCTGCCGGACCTGAACGCCTTCGTCTACCAGACGTCGTCGGTCACCAGCCTGCGCGATGCCAACGGCGGCATCCTCCGCGGTCTGCTCCAGTTCGGCCCGACCACCATCCCGGCGCCCGGCGCCGACGAGCTCACCCAGACGCCCCGGTAAGGAGGTGACCCCCGGATGAAGATCCCCCATTCCGCGCTCCCCGCGATCAGGACGACGATCCTGCTCGCCTTCACCGCGGCGTCGGCGTTCGTGTTCCTGTTCTTCTGGACCTCGGTCGGCGGCTACGTGCCCGGATACACCCAGGAGCAGTACACGACGGCGTTCCACGTCGACAAGGTCAACAACCTGGTCCCGCAGTCCGACGTCACCCTCAACGGGGTGAAGGTCGGCAAGGTCCTGACCGTCGAGGCGACCCCGGAGGGGCGCGCCGAGGTGGTCCTCAACATGACCGACGAGAACGCCATCCCGCTGCACGAGGGCGTCACCGGCCGGATCAACTCGAAGACCCTGGTCGAGGAGACCTACGTGTCCCTCGTCGACGGCCGCGGTACCGAGCTGCCCGACGGCAGCCGGCTCCCGGACGGCGCCGTCCAGTCGGCGGTGCTGCTCGACGACCTGATCCGGACCCTGCCCGAGGACCGCCGCGTCGCGCTGGCCTCCACCCTGCAGTCGCTGGGTGCGGCCACGAAGGACTCCCAGGCCGGCGTCGACGGGGCCCTGGCCGGCCTCGGCCGGCTGGGCCGCGAGGGCGGCACCGCCCTCGACGCGCTCGCCGCGCAGTCGAAGGACCTGGAGCAGCTCTCGCAGAACACCGCCGCGGTGCTCGCCGCACTGGACATCCAGCGCGGTCGCATCGCCGACCTGGTGACCGACGCCAACCTGGTCACCGAGGTCACCGCGAACAGCCGCACCGACCTGGAGAACACCATCCGGGAGCTGCCGCCGACGCTGAAGGCGGCCGACGACGCCAGCGACGACCTGTCCCGGCTCGCCGGCGGGCTCGGCCCGGTCGCGGCGAACCTGGACCGGGCGGCACCGGCGCTGGGCGCCGCGCTCAACGAGCTCCCGGCCACCACCCGCGACCTGCGCGGGCTGCTGCCCTCGCTCGACGCGACCCTGGGCAAGGCCCCGGTCACCCTGGACAAGGTCCCGCAGTTCTCCGACGACCTGCGTGCCCTGCTGCCCGAGGCCGACCGCGCCCTGCTCCAGCTCAACCCGATGCTGGAGTACCTGAAGCCCTACGGCGGCGACATCTACCAGTTCTTCACCAACTTCGGTGAGACGGTGTCGCGCGGCGACGCCAACGGCACGCTCCTGCGCGTGATGCTGGTGTTCCACGCGCAGTCGTTCGCGGGGAACCCCGTCCCGCTGAACGAGATCCCGCCGCTGGACGACAACAACCCGTACCCGCGACCGGGCACCCAGAACAGCCCGGAGGACGACGCGCCCCCGCCGCAGGTGGCCGACCCCGGACCGGCGGACCGGTCGCCGCCACCCGGACCGGCTCCCACGGTCGGGCCGCAGCCCGAGGGCGACGCCGCCCGGGGCAGCCGGCCGGCACCGGAGCCGGAGCCGTCCGGTGGTGGACTGTTCGGGCTGGGCGGATGATCCGCCGCCTCCGCACGACCCTCGAAGGGCGTAGCGCCGCATCCGCGGCGCTGCGCCCTTCGGGGCGTTCCGGCCTCGTCCTGATCATGGTGCTGGTCCTGGCGGCGCTGACCGCGGTGGGCGTGTCCCGGGTGAAGGTCGAGACCGGCGTCGAGTCGTTCCTGCCCTCGTCGGACCCGTCGGTGCAGCGCTACGCCGAGCTCGCCCGCTCCTTCGGCGGTGACCCGATCGTCGTGCTGCTGCGCGCCCCGCAGGCCCCCGGCCTGCTCGACCGGGACGTGCTGCCGCAGGTGCTCGGCGTCGAGGGCAGGCTGTCGCAGCTGCCGGACGTCGCGTCGGTCTACGGCCCGGCGACGACGCTGAACCAGCTGGCGTCGCAGTCGCAGAAGCTGCTCGCCGAGCTCACCGGTCGCCGCGACGGGCTGCAGCGCGCCGCGGCGATCACCGCGCAGCAGCGCGGCGAGGACCCGGTCGCCGCGGGCAACGCGGCCGTCGCCGCGTTCGACGCCCGGTACGGCCCGCTGATCGTGCAGGGCCTGCCCGTCGGGCTGCCCACGCTGCGCAACCAGCGCTTCATCGACCACTCGATCATGGGATCGGGCGGTGAGCCGCGGCCGCAGTGGCGCTACGTCGTCCCCGACCAGCGGTCGCTGGCGATCCTGGTCCGCCCCCGTGAGGGACTCGACCAGGCCGGGACCGAGCAGCTCGTCGCCGCGGTGAACGACACCGTCGCACAGGCACAGCTGCCCGCCGAGGCGACCGTCTCCGGCGTCCCCGCGATCACCGCCTCGCTCGGTGTCGCGGTGGACCGGGAGGCCCCGGTCCTCGGCGCCGTCGCGGTCGTCGCGATCGGGCTGTGCCTGTTCCTGGTGCCGTGGACCCGGCGACGCCGACGGATGATCCCGCTGGCCGTCACCCTGGCCGCGACCGCGGCGACGCTGGCCGTGCTCGGCTGGGCCGGGCGCCCGGTCTCGCTCGGGGTCGTCGCGTTCCTGCCGGTGCTGGTCGGGCTGGGCAGCTACTACCCGACCTACTTCGCCCGCGGGGCGCGGCCGCGGACTGTCGTCGTCGTCGCGGCGGGGACGGCGGCCGGGTTCGGCGCGCTGCTCCTCTCGCCGTTGCCGTTCGTGCGTGACCTCGGGTCGACCCTGGCCCTGGGTGTCGCGTTCGCGGTGGCGCTCGGCTGGTTCGTCTACCGGCCCGGAGGCTGGGCCGGCCCGGACCGGCCCGCCCCCGACGCCGACCCGGCCGCCGCCGGTGCACCCGCCGGCGACGACGCGGCGGCGCCGGACGGCCCCGGGCCGGTCACCCGCCCGGGCCGGTCGCGGCTGGTCGCGGTCGTCCTGGCCGGGCTGGTCGCGGTCGGCGGCTGGGCCACGCTGCCCTTCCTGCCCCTGCAGACCAGCGTCGACGCGCTCTCGGCGGGCCTGCCCGCCGTCGACGACGCCACCCGGGTCGAGCAGGTCCTCGGCTCCGGCGGCGAGCTCGCCGTCGTCCTGCGCTCCACCGACGGGACGGGCGACGTGCTCACCCCGCAGGCATGGGAGTGGATGACCACGGCCCAGAAGCAGATCGTGCGGCTGCACGGCGACGAGGCGCGGCCCGCACTGTCGGCGCCGTCGCTGCTGTCGTTCCTCGGGCCCACCCCGGACCAGGAGCAGATCCGCGCCGGGGTCCGGCTGCTGCCGCCGTACCTCACCGGGGCCGTGCTGCGGCCCGACGGCGAGGTCGCGGTGCTGTCGTTCGGCGTCCGGCTCGACGACCTCGACCGGCTCCGCCGGCTGACCGACGCCATCACCGCCGAGCTCCCCCCGGCCCCGCCCGGCTTCGTCGCCGAGGTGTCCGGGCTGCCCGCCGTCGCGGTGCAGGGCTACGAGCTCGTCTCGGCCGACCGCTACCTCGCCGGCACCGCCGGTCTGGTGGCGGCGGCGCTGGTGCTCGCCGTCGGGCTGCGGCACCGCCGCGACGCGCTGCGCGCCGCGCTGGCCGCCGTGCTCGCGACGGGCGCCAACCTGTTCATCCTCTGGGCGTTCGGCATCCCGCTGAACCCGCTCACCGTCGCGCTCGGGTCCCTGACCGCCGCGGTCGGCTGCGAGTTCACCGTCATGACCTGCGACGCCGTCCGCTCGCGCGACCCGCGCCTGCGGACCGCGGTGACCCTGGCCGCCCTCACCTCGGGCACCGGGTTCGCCGTGCTGGCGCTGTCCGACCTCGCCCTCATGCGCGAGTTCGGGCTGCTGCTGGCGCTGTCCGTACTGCTGTCCTACCTGGCCGCGCGCCTCGTCGTGCGGGCGTTCCCGCCCGCGCACGGCACGGCCGGACCCTCCCGGAGTACCCCCGCCCGGGAGAAGCTCGTTGGAGTGATGTGATGCGAGTGAAGTCCACACTGGCGTGGATCGCCGGCGCCGCCCTCGACCGGATCCGGACCACCTGGACCGGCCGGATCGTGGCGGGCGTCCTCGTCCTCGCCCTCGTCGCCGGGATCGGCGGCGGGGTCTGGTGGAAGATGCAGCAGGTCCCCGACGGCGCGGCGCTGGCCGTCGGCGACCGGGTCGTGACCGTCACCGACCTCGACGACCGGGTGCAGACCCTGCGGGCGCTCTACGGCGTCCAGCCCCCGGTCGAGGACCCGGTAAAGATGGACGGCTTCCGCCGGGACGCAGCCAAGGCCGTCGCGCTGAGCATGGTGCTCGAGGACCGGGCGACCGAGATGGGCGTCGGCATCGCCGACGCGAAGGTCCGCCAGACCCTCGACCAGTACATCACCCAGCAGCTCGGCAACGGCCCCGGCGCGCGCGACGACTTCATCAAGGTCCTCGGCAACGTCGGCACCACCGAGGACAAGGTGATGACCGAGGTCCGCCAGCAGATGGTGGTGGGCGAGCTGTTCGACCGGGTCACCAAGGACGTGACCGTCACCGACGACGACCTGCGCGCCGAGTTCCCGCGCTACGCCGAGCGGCTCGGGACACCGGAGAAGCGCGACCTGTCCAACATCGTCGTCGCCAGCAAGGAGGCCGCCGAGAAGATCGCGGCCGACCTGCGGGGCGGCGCCGACTTCGCGACCGTCGCGCGGGCCAGCACCATCGACAACGCCACCCGCGCGAACGGTGGAGCACTGGGCCCGATCAGCGCCGACCAGCTCCAGCCCGACTACGCGAAGGCCGCCTTCGGCGCCCCGGCCGGCCAGGTGTTCGGTCCGGTGCAGAACCAGTTCGGCTGGAACGTCGGCCGGTCCGCCGCGGTGACCCCGGGGGTCCCGGCGAACTTCGACCAGGTCAAGGACCGGCTCCGCGAGCTGGTGCTGTTCGACCGCCGGATCAGCCTCTGGGGACAGTGGATGACCGACTCGCTGGGAGGAGGCGACGTCCGCTACGCCGACGACTACCGCCCCGCCGACCCGGACACCGCCCCCACCGGCGCGAGCCCGGGCCTGCCGTCGGGCACGCCGCAGACGGTCCCGCCCGCGACGGGCGGTGGCGGGTGAGTCCTGCCTGGACCGTCCTGACCTTCGCGGGTCTCGGCGTCCTGCTCGCCCTGATGGGGTGGGCGGGCCGCCGGCACGCGGCGGGCCTCGGCGCCGTGCCGGGGATGCCTGCCGAGCTGCAGCAGCACCGGATCGCCGTCATCCGCCGCGGCGCGACGGCCTGCCTGGTGGTCGGCGTCGCGTTCGTCGTGATCGGGGTGCTCGCACCGCTGCTGTGAGGCTCAACGGGTGAGCAGCAGGAACAGGCAGTACGAGGTGACCAGCGCCAGCACCACGAGTGCCGGCACCAGCAGCCGCGGGTCCAGCTCGATCGTGCGGGAGCCGCGGCGCGGTCCGTCCAGCTCGGCGCGGGTCGCGTCCGGGTCGGGCGGGCCGAGGAAGTCCGAGATGCGGAAGCGGCGGTCGAAGTCGTCGGAGTCGGCGACGCCGTGCAGCAGCTCCGACGGCGGCCCGCAGGCCACGATCCGGCCGTGGCACAGGATCGCGACGGTGTCGGCCAGCTCCCGGGCCAGCGCGATGTCGTGCGTGGTGACCAGCACCGTCGCCCCCGTGCGCTCGTGCTGCTCCCGGACGGCCGCGACGAGCGTGCCCGCGTGCGCGGCGTCCAGCCCGGTCTCCAGCTCGTCCAGGACGAGCACCGGGGCCTCGACGGCGAGCGTGCGGGCGATCGCCAGCCGCTTGCGCCCGTGCGCGGGCAGCTCGGCGGGCAGCGCGTCGGCCCGGTCGTGCAGCCGCATCTCGCGCAGCCGGTGCATCGCGACCCGCTCGACCCGCTCCGGGGACAGGCCGCGGCCGTCGAGGGCGTAGGCGAGGTTGTCGTAGGCCGACAGCGACCCGAACAGCGACGACTCGAACACCGACGGCCCGCCGAACAGCACGCTCATGCCGCGCCGCAGCCGTCGCAGCTGCGCCTCGCCCGCCGCGTGCACGTCGACGCCGTCGACGGTCACGGTGCCCCGGCCCGGGGCGACGAGCCCGGCGAGGTGACGGACCAGCGTGGTCTTGCCCGAGCCGGACGGTCCCATCAGGACGGTGACGGTGCCGGGCGCCAGATGCAGGCCGAGCCGGAACAGCACCGGGGTGTCGTCGATCATCGTCGTGACGTCGGTGAAGTCGATCGCGGGCCCGCGGGGGGACTCGCCGGACACGGGTCCCGTCATCGCACCAGTGGACGCCGTCGCGGCGGGCCGCTCGTCTCCCGGGGGTGGTGACTCCCTCTCCCGTAGTGGGTGTCCCTGCGCGTGGAGGGGTCCGTACGGCCGGACGGGCGCTCTAGCCTGCGGCCATGAGCGAGCAGGTGCGGAGCCGGTCCACGATGCCGTGGGCACTGGTGGTGTCGGCCGCCGCGTGGATGCTGAGCGCGGTGCTGCTGGCCGTCGCGTGGGCGGGGCTGCGGCCCGAGTCGACGGTCGACGAGGACACCGCGAGCACGCTGGCCGGGCAGGGCGCCCCCGTCGTCGAGGTCGGGGCGACGGCCCCGTACCCGGCGTGGCTGCTGCTCCTGCTCGCGGTGCTGCTCGTCGTGGCGGGCGCCGGCCTGGCGCTGCGCCGCCGCGCGGCCCGTTACCCGGCGGTCGTCCTGTCCGTTGTGTCGGTGGTGCTCCTCGCCGCGGCGGGGCGCTGGGAGACCGTCCCGGCGATGGTGCTGCTGGTGGTGGGGACCGTCCCGCTGCTGACCCCCTCCGCGCTACGACACCTGCGCTGAGCCGACCGAAGGGAGACCTCGTGGCCGTCCCGGGGTTCGACTGGTTCTCCGACCGCGTGGACTGGGTCAGCCTGGTCCGCGGCGCCTCACTGGCGTTCAGCGTGCTGGTGATCGGCGGCCTCGCCGCGCCGCTGGGCGCGCGGATCCCGGTGGTCGGCCCGGCCTGGCTGATCCTCACCGCGGTCGTCGCGTTCGTGCTGGCCGGCTACCGGATCGGCGACGCCGTCGACCCCCGCGTGCACGGCGCCGGCGCGGCCGTCGCCGGGTACCTGCTCGTGCTGCCGCTGGTCGTCCTCGGCACCGGGGGTCTCGACCCGGCGCAGCTGGTCCTCACCCTGCTCACCGCGGTGATCATGGGCGCGGTCGCCGGGCATCTCGCGGGCCGGAACCGGGACCACCGTCACGCCTGATCGGGCCGCATACCCGAGCGGGGGAGGAACCACCCTCCCGGGAGGGATGCCGGGTCACGCAGCGTGCCGACACGATGCGGGCTGCGACGGCGGTGCCTCGCCCGGCGCCGCTGCGACCCACCCTCGAAGGGGAGAGCAGCCCGTGTTCCCAGGGACCCATGCGCGCACCCGGCCCGACCACCCGGCCCTCGTCCAGCCCGAGACCGGCCGCACCACGACCTACGCCGAGCTCGACGACCGTTCGCGCCGGATCGCCCACGTCCTGCGCGACGCCGGACTGCGCCGCGGCGACCACGTCGCGTTCGTCTCCGACAACGCCCCCGAGGTCTTCGAGATCTACTGGGCCGCGCTGCGCTCGGGTCTCTACGTCACCGGGATCAACCACCACCTGTCCCCGGACGAGGCCGCCTACATCGTCACGGACTGCGGCGCGCGGGTCCTGTTCGCCTCCGCCGCCGAGCGTGAGCTGGCCGAGGCGCTCGTGGACCGGACGCCCGGCGTCGAGCGCCGCTTCGCCTTCGGGGGAGCGGTCGAGGGCTACGAGGCCCTCGGCTCGGCCATGGAGCTCGCCCCCGACGAGCCGCTGCCCGAGCAGCCCCGCGGTGCGGACATGCTCTACTCCTCGGGCACCACCGGCCGGCCCAAGGGCATCAAGCCCGCGCTGCCGACCATCCAGGTCGACGAGCCCGGTGATCTCTACACCGCGGTGTTCGGCCCGATGTACGGGTTCGGCGAGGACACCGTCTACTACTCCCCGGCGCCGGTCTACCACGCCGCGCCGCTGCGGTTCGGCGGCATCGTGCACGCCCTCGGCGGGACCGTCGTCATGGCGCAGAGGTTCCGGGCCGAGGACACCCTGGAGCACCTCCAGCGCTACCGGGTCACCCACGGGCAGTTCGTCCCGACGATGTTCGTGCGGATGCTCAAGCTCGACGACGACGTGCGGAACTCCTTCGACGTCTCGTCGCTGCGGGTGGCCGTGCACGCCGCCGCGCCGTGCCCGGTCGACGTCAAGCAGAAGATGATCGACTGGTGGGGCCCGGTCCTGCACGAGTACTACTCCTCGACCGAGGGCAACGGCGTCACCTTCATCGACTCGGCGGCCTGGGCGGAGAAGCCCGGCAGCGTCGGCAAGGCGGGCCTCGGCGTCATCCGGGTGTGCGACGACGACGGCAAGGAGCTCCCGACCGGCGAGGTCGGCACCGTCTACTTCGAACGGGACGTCCCGCCGTTCGAGTACCACAACGACCCCGAGCGGACCCGCGACGCGCGCCACCCCGAGCACGAGAACTGGTCCACCACCGGCGACGTCGGCTACGTCGACGACGACGGCTACCTGTTCCTCACCGACCGCAAGGCATTCATGATCATTTCTGGCGGGGTGAACATCTACCCGCAGGAGGTCGAGGACGTCCTCACCCTGCACCCGAAGGTCTACGACGTCGCGGTGATCGGCGTACCCGACCCGGAGATGGGCGAGCAGGTCAAGGCCGTCGTGCAGACCCCCGAGGGCGTCGAGGGCTCCCCGGAGCTCGAGGCCGAGCTGCTCGAGTTCGTCCGCGAGCGGATCGCGCACTACAAGGCCCCGCGCAGCGTCGACTTCGCCGCGGAGCTGCCCCGCAGTGCCACCGGGAAGCTCGTGAAGGGCGAGCTGCGCAAGCAGTACACCGAGGTCGCCCCCGTCTGACGGACGCGCCGCGACGGTCACCGCGCGGAACCGTCCGTCACGCACCGTGCATCCGTAGGGAGCACGGAACCACCCCCCGGGAGCGATGTGACCCCCCTCGCTCCCGGACAGCATTCGTACCACCGACGGCGCCCACTTCCGGGTGTCGGCACCAGCACTCAACGAGGAGATCGAGATGGGCTTCTTCGCCGACAGCAACGAGGTCGACACGTACATCGGCGGCGTCTTCCGGGCGGCCAACGACCACCCGGAGTCGGGCCCGAAGATGCGCGCCGCGGACATCAACCTGCGGGTGCTCTACACCGACCCCGACACCGAGATGTGGGTCAAGATGCACGAGCCGGCCCTGGACGTGCACACCGGCGTCGACGACGACAAGGCCGACATCACCCTGATGATGCGTGCCGACACCGGCGACAAGTTCTGGCGTGGTGAGTACAACCTCGCCGTCGGGCTGGCCAAGGGCGAGGTCAAGGCCAAGGGCCCGGTCAACAAGATCCTGAAGCTGGTCCCGCTGACCAAGCCGCTGTTCCCGATGTACCGCGAGCTGGTCGCCGAGAAGGACGCCTCCGCGAACGCCTGACCCACCCGACGACACAGGAAGGGACGCCGACGAGATGGCGACCATGAAGGCGGTCGTGCTCCGCGAGCCGCACAGGATCGAGGTCATGGAGGTCCCCAAGCCGGAGATCACCGACCCCGGTGACGTGCTGATGCGCGTCGACCTCACCGCGATCTGCGGTACCGACCTGCACCCCTACGAGGGCCGGATCGTGATCGAGGACGACGTCGTCCTGGGCCACGAGTTCCTCGGCACCGTCGAGGCGGTCGGGTCCGGGGTCAACCTGATCTCCGAGGGCGACCGGGCCGTCGCGTCGTGCGTCGTGAGCTGCGGGAGCTGCTACAACTGCCGCCGCAACCGTCCCGGCCAGTGCTTCGGCACGATGATCTTCGGTCTCGGCGTGACCTTCGGCAGCCTGTCCGGCGGCCAGGCCGAGTACGTGATCGTGCCGAACGCCGACCGCACGCTGCGCACGCTCACCGACGAGGGCAAGGGCACCGACGAGGACAAGCTGTTCGTCGGCGACATCATGGCCACCGGCTACGAGGCCGTCCGCAAGTTCATCCAGCCCGGCGACACCGTCGCCGTGGTCGGTGCGGGCCCGGTCGGGCTCTGCGCCGCGATGGCCGCGGACGTGCTCGGCGCGTCCCAGACCGTCGTCGTGGACAAGGTCGCCTCCCGGCTCAAGGAGGCGGAGGCCATCGGCGCGATCCCGGTCAACGCCGACGAGACCGACCCGGCCGACGCCGTGCAGGACCTCACCGACTGGCGCGGCGCGGACGTCGTGATCGACGCCGTCGGCCACCCGTCGGCGCTGCTCTCGGCCTGCTCCCTGGTGCGCTCCGGCGGCGCCATCTCGATCCCCGGCGTCTACACCGAGGACTCGATCGAGCTGCCGTTCGGCGACCTCTACCTCAAGGGCGTCACCATCTCCCAGGGCGTCGCCAACATCACCAACTACATGGACGAGACGCTCGCGCTGATCGCCGCCGGCAAGCTCGACCCGAGCCGGTTCATCTCGCACCGGATGCCGATGTCGCAGGCGACGGAGGCGTACCGGATGTTCGAGGAGCGCGAGGCCACCAAGATCGTCCTGGACCCCACCGCATGACCGCCGGGACGACCGTCCGCCACTTCCCGATGCGGATCGGTGGCGAGGACGTCGACTCGAACGACCACCTGGAGATCCGCGACCCGCAGAACGGCGAGCTCGTCGCCACCGCGGCGTCGGGCGGGGCGGCGGTCATCGACTCCGCCGTCGACGCGGCCCAGGCGGCCTTCGACGACGGCGGCTGGTCCCGCGCCACCCCCGCACACCGCGCGTCGGTGATGCGGGCGATCGCGGACCGGCTCGGCGAGCGGCTCGACGAGATGGTCGAGCTGGAGATCATGGCCAACGGCGCCACCGTGCGGCAGGCCACCGGCTTCCACGTCGGCTACTGCGCCCCGCACCTGGAGTACTTCGCGGGCCTGGCCGAGCGCTACGAGTTCGAGACGCCCATGCCGCGGGCGACGTTCCCGGTGCTCGGCCAGTCGACGCTCCGCAAGGAGCCGATCGGCGTGGTCGGCGCGATCGCACCGTGGAACTTCCCGCTGCTGCTGAGCCTCTGGAAGTTCGCCCCGGCCCTGGCCGTCGGCAACTCGGTGATCCTCAAGCCGGACGAGAAGACGCCGCTGTCGGCACTGGAGTTCGCCCGGATCGCCGAGGAGTGCGGGCTGCCGCCGGGCGTGTTCAACGTCGTCCCGGGCCCCGGCCCGGACGCGGGTGCGCGCCTGGCCAGCCACCCGGGCGTCGGCAAGATCGGCTTCACCGGGTCCACCGACGTCGGGCGCGAGATCATGCGCCTGGCCTCGGGCACGGTGAAGGCGGTGACCCTGGAGCTCGGCGGCAAGTCGCCGGCGCTGGTCCTCGACGACGCCGACCTGGACATCGCCGTCGACGGCGTGCTGTACGGCTGCATGCTGTACTCCGGCCAGGTCTGCGAGTCGATGACCCGGCTGCTGCTGCCGGACTCGCTGCACGACGAGTTCGTGGAGCGCATGGTCGCCCGCGCGTCCACCATCCGGCTCGGGGACACCCGGGACTGGGAGACCGACATGGGCCCGGTCGTCTCGGCGAAGCAGAAGGACCGCATCCTCGAGCTGATCCGGTCGGGCAAGGACGAGGGCGCCACCGCCGTCCTGGGCGGCGGAGAGGCCCACGTCGAGGGGCACGAGGGCGGCCACTGGATCCAGCCGACCATCTTCACCGGCGTCCGCAACGACATGCGGATCGCCCGCGAGGAGATCTTCGGCCCGGTGCTGTCGGTCATCCGCTACGGCTCCGAGGCCGAGGGCGTCGCCCTGGCCAACGACACCCAGTACGGGCTCGCGTCGTCGGTGTGGAGCCGCGACAACTCCCGTGCCCTGGACGTCGCCGAGAAGATCAAGGCCGGCTCGGTCTGGATCAACGACGCACACCAGATCAACTGCGAGGTGCCCTTCGGCGGGTACAAGCAGTCCGGTGTGGGCCGCGAGCTCGGCCCGCGCGCGCTGGACCCCTACGTCGAGGAGAAGAACGTCCACCTCGACCTGTCCGGCACCCGCGACGCCCGTCCGTACGACGTGCTGCTCAGCCACGCCGAGGACTGAGCACCCTCCCGGGCCCTCCCCGGCAACCGCCCGTGCCGGGGAGGGCCCCTCCCTCTCCCGTTGGGGGTACGACGTCGCCCTCCCGGGGTGACGCCCGCTCCCCACCCGTCTCCGCACACTGTTCCCCGACCGTGTGTCGCCAGCTTTCCGCCCGCGGAGCAGACCGCAGGGCTCGGAGGAGATCCGATGACCGCCACCTTCGACGCCACCGACTTCGAGTCGGAGATGTACGACCCGGACGCCGTGAACATGATCCCGGCCACCAGCGAGGGCAAGCCCGAGCACTACCCGGTCGACATCTCCACCAAGGCGTTCTGGAACCAGACCTCCGAGCAGCGCGAGAAGACCTTCAAGGTCCTGCGCCGCGAGCAGCCGGTGTCCTGGCAGCGCCCCGTCGACGACGCGGTCACCCCCGACCCGGACGACCCCGGCTACTGGGCGGTGGTCAGCCACGCCGACATCGTGAAGGTCTCCCGGGACAACGACACCTACATCTCGGGCCAGGGCGTGCTGTTCGACCTGCTCCCGCCGATCTTCCTCGAGCTGACCCAGTCCTTCCTGGCGATGGACAACCCGAAGCACGACCGGCTGCGCAAGCTGGTCGCCTCGGCGTTCACGCCGAAGCAGATCAAGCTGATCGACGACAGGATCGCGCTCGCCGCGAAGGAGGTCGTCGACGGCGTCGTCGCCGAGCCCTCCGGCGAGATCGACTTCGTCACCCGCGTCGCGAAGATCCTGCCCACCCGGATCTTCTGCGACATCATGGGCATCCCGGAGCACCTGCGCGAGGCCACCGAGAAGAACGCGGCGGACATCGTCGCCTGGGCCGACGACGAGGTGCTGGCCGGCCGGGCCGCCGACGAGGTGCAGGTGCAGGCGGCGACCAACCTGCACGACATCGCCACCGAACTGATCGAGCTCAAGACCGCCGAGCCCTCCGACGACCTGATCACCTCGCTGATCAACGCCGAGGTCGACGGACAGAAGCTCGACGAGTTCGAGATCGGCTCGTTCTTCGTGCTCATGGCCGTCGCCGGTACCGACACCACCCGGCACACCTCGTCGTTCACCGTCCGCGCCTTCACCCAGTTCCCCGAGCAGAAGCAGTGGCTCATGGAGGACTACGACGGCCGGATCAGCAATGCCATCGAGGAGTTCGTCCGGTACGCCTGCCCGGTGATGACCTTCCGTCGCACTGCGGTCGTCGAGACCGAGCTGGGCGGCAAGAAGATCGTCCCCGGCGACAAGGTCGTCATGTTCTACCCGTCGGGCTGCATGGATGAGAAGGTCTTCGACGACCCGGAGCAGTTCGACCTGTCGCGGGCGAACGCGAAGGCGCACACCGGGTTCGGCGGCGGCGGTGTCCACTTCTGCCTGGGCAACCAGCTCGCCAAGTCCATGCTGAAGGCGCTGTTCCGCGAGCTGCTGTTCCGCATCCCGCAGTTCGAGGTCGGTGAGCCCGAGCTGCTGGGCACCAACTTCATGCGCGGGGTGAAGCGCATGCCGTTCCGATTCTCCCTGGAGAAGTGATGGGTCTTCGCATCGAGCTGGACGAGAGCAAGTGCAGCGGGCTCGGCCTCTGCGAGGCCGAGGCGCCGGAGCTGTTCGAGGTGCGTGACGACGGGTCGCTCGACATCCTCGACGCCACCCCGTCCGACGAGCACCGCGCGGCCTGCGAGGCGGCGATCGCCTCCTGCCCGACCGAGGCCCTGCGCCTCGTCGAGAGCTGACCCCACCCCGTCACACCACACCGCAGACGCCGGGGGCCGCCACCCCCGGCGTCTGCTCGTTCCCGAGGAGGACCACCGTGGAGCACCTCGTCGTCGTCGGGGCGTCGCTCGCCGGGATCCGGGCCGTCGAGTCCGCCCGCCGGTCCGGCCACACCGGCCGGATCACGCTGGTCGGCGCCGAGCGCCACCTGCCCTACGACCGGCCCCCGCTGTCCAAGGCGTTCCTGGACGACACCGGTGAGGAGCCCGCCGACCCGCGCTACCGGACCGAGGAGCACCTGCGTGGGGAACTGGGGGTGGAGCTGCGCCTCGGCAGCCCGGCGACGTCGCTGGACGTCGACGCGAAGCTGATCGGCATCGGCGACGGGGACGAGCTGTCCTACGACGCGCTCGTCGTCGCCACCGGGGGAGCGGCCCGGATGCTGCCCGGCACCGGGCAGCTGTCCGGGGTGCACGCCCTGCGGACCTGGGACGACGCACTCGCCGTGCGCTCCGCACTGGACTCCGGCGCCCGCACCGTCGTGATCGGTGCCGGGTTCATCGGCTCGGAGGTGGCGAGCTCGGCGCGCAAGCGCGGCCTGTCCGCCACGATCGTCGAGACGCTGCCGGTCCCGCTGGTCCGCTCGGTCGGCGAGGACATGGGCACGGCCTGCGCGGACCTGCACCGCGCGCACGGCACCGACCTGCGCTGCGGCGAGACGGTCGACGGGCTGGAGTCCTCCGCCGACGGCGCCGTCACCGGCGTCCGGCTGGGCTCGGGCGAGGTGGTCCCGGCGGACCTCGTGGTCGTCGGCATCGGCGTGTCGCCCTGCACGGACTGGCTGGAGGGATCCGGCGTCGAGCTGCACGAGCGGGACCGGGGCGTCGTCGCCGACGCCACCCTGCGCGCCGCCGACGGCGTGTACGCCGCGGGCGACGTCGTGCACTTCCCGAACCACCTGTTCGACGGCGAGGTCATGCGCCTGGAGCACTGGACGACGGCCGCGGAGCAGGGCGCGCTGGCCGCGAAGAACGCGCTCGACCCGGAGAACGCCACCGGGCTCGGGACCGTGCCGTACTTCTGGTCGGACTGGTACTCCAGCCGGATCCAGTTCGTCGGCCGCCCGGCCGCCGACGAGATCCGGGTCGTGTCCTCCGAGCTGGGCGAGGACCGGTTCCTCGCGCTCTACCGGCGCGGCGACCGGCTGGTCGGGACGATCACGATCGACCGGCCCACCCAGATCATGAAGTACAAGCGGCTGATCTCGAAGCGCGCGAGCTGGGCCGAGGCGCTGGAGTTCGCCGGCGTCTCCTAGCCGTCGGAGCCGGCCGCCGGGTCCTCGTCGGGAACGTCGAGCATCCGGCGGGCCAGGCGCTTCCAGCTCGCGAGGTGCGGGTCGGTCCGGTGGTCACGTGGGTGGATCGCGTAGGTCAACGCGACCCCGCGCATGCTGGTGAACAGCAGCTCGCGGCACTCGTCGAAGTCGGCATGGCTGGACAGCACCGGCCCGAACATCGTTGCGACGACATGGGTCAGCGCGACGCCCATGCGTCGCTCGGCGGGGAACAGCTCGTTCCGGATGTCGGTGTTGGTCCGGGCGGCGGCCCACAGCTCCATCGACGCCCAGAAGTACGGCTGCGCGAAGGTGTCCCACAGCAGCTCGACCGCCCGGTCGCACCGTCCGGGGCCGGTGGTGCGGCCGTACTCCGAGGCCGGCACCCACTGCTCCATGTCGGCGATCTGTTCGACGACCAGGTACTGCGCGGCGGCGATGAGCAGCGCCTCGCGGCTGGGGAAGTGGTGCAGCAGCCGCCCGCGCGACACCCCGGCACGGCGTTGCACGGTGACGGTCGTGGAGTGCGCGTAGCCGTTCTCGTAGAGCTCCTCCAACGCGGCGGCGAGGATGATCGCCCGGCTGCTGGCCCGGCGCTCGCCCTGCGTGCGGCGGGGTCGGTGCGGACGCGGTTCGTCCGCGGGGGAGACCATGCGGGGCAGGGTAGCCCCCGGTCGCACAGCGGATGTCTGTACACGCTGCTCCACCCGACCCCGGGGTCCGTCACCCGAGGGGATCGACCTCGAGCTGTCACCCGGCCGCACGACCGTCCTGCTCGGTCCGTCCGGCGTCGGCAGGACGACGATGGTGCGGATCCTGCCCGGGCTCTCCCCGCCCGAGTCGGGCGAGAGCCTGCTCGGCCCGGGATGCCGGCGAACCCCGCTCCGGCACGTCCGCTCACATCGTGGGACGGGACGTAACACTCACGGGTATCCGCTTCGATCACCAGAGTGACGTCGGACGTGAGGCGGGTGGATGGACGGCACCGGACCGTACGGGCGGTACTACGCGGAGCGCGCCGCAGCAGGTCAGCGCACCGTGCTCTGGCCGTGGGTGCTGCTGGCGCTGGTCGTGCCGGTGGTGCTGGTCGGGGTGTTCGTGCACGGCGACGACCGTGCCGAGGCGACCGCCGTCCACCTGGCCGCGCCCGTCCCGGTGCGGGAGGCGGCCGAGGGCGTGTACCGGGCCGGCCTCGACCTCGCGCCGGGCACCTGGACCACCGACGGCCCCGCCCCGGGCCGGGAGTGCGTCTACACGCGCACCGGGCCGGACGGCGCCGAGGTGTCCCGCGGGGTCCTGCACGGCCCGGCCGCCGCCCGGATCCTCGACGGCGAGGCGGTCGTCTTCACCGGCGCCTGCACCTGGTCGGTCCGCTGACCCACCGGCCCGGGTCGCCTGCCCGGGGGGCCGCGACGGTCCGGTCCGTACATTCACCAGGGTGCGTGACGCCGAGGCCGGACCGGTCCCCGGACCCGCCGTGCTCCGCCGCGAGGCGGGACGGCTGCTCTGGGAGCAGCTGCTCGAGGACCTGCGCCGCCGCCTGGACTCCGACGCGTTCACCCACGGCTTCCCCGGTGAGCTCGCCCTGGGCCGGGAGTACGGCGTCAGCAGGCACACCGTCCGCCAGGCGGTGAAGGTGCTGCGCGACGAGGGCCGCGTCGTCGGGACGCGGGGCCGGCCGTCGCGGCTGGCGGCGCCGGTCGA
Source organism: Pseudonocardia sp. ICBG1034 (assembly GCF_020131375.1). Taxonomy (NCBI): domain Bacteria; kingdom Bacillati; phylum Actinomycetota; class Actinomycetes; order Pseudonocardiales; family Pseudonocardiaceae; genus Pseudonocardia; species Pseudonocardia sp. ICBG1034. Next base: position 916,983 of record NZ_JAHLEK010000023.1, on the reverse strand, counting down.
GACCGCCCAGCGCCTGGGCGCGCTCTACAGCATCCACGAGTCCGTGCGGGCGATGGGCCTGGAGCAGCGCAGCGTCGTGCGGGCCCTGGACGTCCGCGCCGACGGGGTCGTCGCGGCGCGGCTCGGACTGGAGGAGTCGACGCCGCTGGTGCACCTGGAACGGCTGCGGCTCGCCGGTGGTGAGCCACTCGCGCTGGACCGGGTGTGGCTCCCGTACGACCTGGCCGCGCCGCTGCTGCACGCCGACTTCACCGGGGTCGCCCTCTACCAGCGCTACGCCGAGCTGTGCGACGTGGTGCTCACCGGGGGCGAGGAGACCATCGCGCCGATCCTGCCGACCCCCGCCGAGCACCGGCTGCTGGGCGGGAGCCCGTCGACCGCCGCGTTCTCGGTGTCGCGACTCGGCAGCGCGAAGGGTCGCCCGGTCGAGTGGCGCCGCACCCTGGTGCGCGGCGACCGCTTCGTGCTGCGGGCGGACTTCTCCACTCGCGACGGCTACCAGCTCGACCTGCTCGGGTCCCCCGACCGGAGCGACCCGCGCCGCTGAGGGAGGCCTCACGCGGGGTCGAGCAGAGTCCCGCGGACGAGCGCACCATGCACGGTCCGGGCCCCCACCACGAGCCAGGCCGCCACCAGCAGCACGTACAGCGCCGTCGCGACGACGGTGAGCGCCGGCGTCCCCAGCCTCGCCACCAGCAGGTTCGTGCCGGTCACACAGGTCCCCACCGGGAAGGTGAAGCTCCACCAGGTCAGCGTGAACGGCAGCCCTCGCCGGACGGTCCGCAGGGTCACCGCGGCCGCGAGCGCCAGCCACAGTATCGCGAACCCCCAGGCCGGGACGCCGTAGACCACCGCGACCACCGCTGCGGCGCCCGCGTACGGCTCGGGCAGGCTGCCCGGCGCGGCGTTCGCCAGGAGCCCGGCCGCGGTGACCGACTGGCCGAGCGGGCCGAGCACGATCCACAGGGTGGGGACGGCCGCCGCCGGTCCGGTCCCGTGCACGACGAGCCGGTTCCAGATCTGCGGGAGCAGGGCCAGCGTCGCGAACAGGCTCATCCCGAACAGCGCGACGCAAACGAGGAGCAGCGTGGTTCGGCCCGTGCCCGGCGCGAGGTGGACGACGAGCAGCGCCCCGTCCGCGGCCGACACCATCGGCGGCACCACCGGCAGCAGCCAGGCGGGGGACACCGCGTCCGGCCCGATCGTGTGCCGGGTGATCATCAGGTAGGGCACGCCGACGGCGGTGACCAGCCCGAACGCCGTCCCGGTCAGCCAGAGTGCCCCGCTCGTCGCGAGTGCGGCCGGGGTGCCGAGCACGGCCGGGCCGAACTGGACCGCGCCCGCGCCGACCGTCATGAGGGCCATCGCCACGGCACCGTAGGACTGCACGGCCACCGGGTCCGCGGTGTGCGCGCGGGCCCGCTCGGGGAACCGCACCCGGTGCGCCACCGTCGCGGCCACGAGCACCACCAGCAGCGCCGAGGCCAGGCACCACACCCCGGTCGCCCACGCGGTCAGCAGCGGGGAGCGGAACGGCAGCGTCGCGGCCGCCCCGCCGACGATCCCGGTGCCCATCACCGCGGCGAACCAGTTCGGCCCGAACGAGCGGACCGCGTCACCGGGGGTGCCGAGCTCGCGCAGCAGCCCGAGTCGGGCGAACGCGTGCGGCGCCGGCGGGGCGGCCGCGGCCGGGGGTCGGAGGTGCGTCGTCACGACTCCACGGTCGGCCGGTCGGCGGCCCGCCGGTACCCGTCGCCCGGTTGCGGAGTCATAATCGGAGGTTGTGGCTCTGTCCCCACGCGTCGCCGACCTCGTGCCCTACGACCTGCTGGTCTCGGTCGCCACCCTGGGGAGCATGGGCAGGGCTGCCGCGGCCCACGGCATCTCCCAGGCCGCGGTCAGCGCCCGGGTCAGGACACTGGAGGCGGCGCTCGGGTTGACCCTGCTGGAGCGGTCCCCGCGCGGCACCCGGCTCACCCCGGACGGGGCACTCGTCGTCGAGCGGGCACGCGCCGTGCTGGACGCCGCGCACGCCCTCGACGAGGGCGTCGCCGCGCTGCGCACCGACCGGGCGGCCCGGCTGCGGGTGGCCGCCAGCTTCACCGTCGCGGAGTACCTGCTGCCCCGCTGGCTGGTGGCGCTGCGGGCCGAGCTGCCCGGCACCGCGGTCACGCTGACCTCGCACAACACCGCCGAGGTGGTCGACGACGTCCGCTCCGGCGACGCCGACCTGGGGTTCGTCGAGGGCCCGGACCTGCCCGCGGACCTCGACGGGCAGGTCGTCGGACGGGACCGGCTGGTGCTCGTCGTCGCGCCGGACCACCCGTGGGCCCGGCGCCGCGCGGTCGACGCGGCGCGGCTCGCGACGACGCCCCTGGTGGCCCGTGAGCCCGGGTCGGGCACCCGGGAGTTCCTGGAGCGCGCGCTCGGGACCGTGGCGCCGCCGGTGCTGGAGCTCGGCTCGACGACGGCGATCAAGAACGCGGTCGCGGGCGGCGCGGGGCCCGCGGTGATCAGCGGTCTGGCCGTGGCGGCCGAGGTGGCGGCCGGGACGCTGCGGACGGTCCCGGTGCGCGGCGCCGACCTGCAGCGACGCCTGCGCGCCGCGTGGCGGCGGGGCCGTGCGCCGTCCGGGCCCGCGCTGGTCCTGGTGCGTCTCGCGGCCCGCCGCTGACCCGGCCCGGGGGTGCGGTGGGCACGCCCCGGGACCGGCCCGTCAGGCGGCCGAGGGCTGCTGTCGCACCACCTCGGGCCGGTAGCGCTCGATGATCTCCATGAACTCGGTGTGCTCCGGCGTGGGCACCCCGCAGAAGTTCAGCGTCGAGGAGATCTCCAGGGCCACCGCGTCGAACTGCTCGTCGGTGATCTTCAGCGTCTCGTGCGCGGTGACCATGTCCATGCCCGGGTAGCACTGCGGACCGCCCGCGGCCTGCACCGACCACGCCGTGACCAGGAACTTGTAGCCGGGGGCGTTGGCCGGGTCGCCGTGGTGGGCGTGCACCCCCTCGTTCGCGTTGACCGAGGCGTTCGCGAAGAGCCGGTCGACGAGGATGTCGACCGCCCCGGCGATCGCGTAGATGCCGCCGAGGCGGTCGTACAGGGACTGCTGTTCGGGCATGATGACGCTCCCACTCCGTTGTCGGGACCCGATCACAATCCCGTGCGGTGCGGGTGTCGTCAATAGTGCACAACCGGTTTCCCGGCCGTGCGGTCAGTCGTCGACCGCGTGCTGTCCGTGTCCCGCGCCGTAGCCGGTCAGCGACGGGACCTGGGCCCGCAACCCGGACGGCAGGTGCCGGGCCAGGTCGTCACGGGCGTCCGCGCCCAGGCTGCGGGCCAGGGTGTCGAGCACCGCGACCGAGGCGTTGGTGGCCCAGGCGACGTCGTGCAGCTCCAGGTACTGCTGCACCCGCGACAGGAACACCTCCTCGGTGAACGGCTGGGCCGCCGCGGGCACGACCGACACCGGGACGGCGGGCTCCGCCGGCGCGCGGTGGTCGGGCACCGGGGCGTCGTCCGCCTCCGGCTCGGCCGGGTTCCCGCCCCAGCGCTCACCCGGGGCCACCTGCTCGCCCTTCATCAGGAACGAGTCGGCGGCCAGCGTCGCGCCGTCGCCGATGTCGGTGGAGTAGTGCACGAACGCCCGCACGCCGACGGCCACGCCGTCGCCGACCCGGATCCGGCCGGACTCGAAGCGGCCGTCCTCCAGCGAGTGGCACTGCAGGACCGACCCGGAGTTGAGCACGACGTCGTCGCCGAGGGAGACCAGGCTCTTCTCCGGCAGGGCGGCGCCGTCGTCGAAGACGCGCCTCCCGGCACGCAGACCGGCCAGGCGGTTGCGCCACACGAGCAGCGGGGTCCCGGCCAGCACCGGCCGGACGTAGAGCTTCCAGAGCCGTTCGTGGAACCAGAAGTAGCGGTCGTAGATGGACGCGGTGCGCGGCTGCAGGCCGCGGAAGCCGAGCGTCGCGCGCTCCAGCAGCGCCGACCACACCATGAGCAGCAGCGGGCCGAGGAACACGGCCGGGCCGAGGGCCCACAGGCCCCACGCCGGCCAGAGCGCCACCGAGATCCCGAGCGGGACCAGCGCGACCGCGACGCCGAGGGCCCGCAGCAGCACCGTGACGACGAGGGTCGAGGCGTTGTAGCGGTTCTTGGAGCGCAGCCGGCGGGCCAGCTCCCCGTCGGTGGCAGGGTGGTTCGGGTGCGGCCCGGCGCCGGTGCGCGGGATCTCCATCGGCGGCGAGCCGAGCAGGCCCACCCCGGTCCGCACCGGCCCGTCCACCGGGACCATGACCTTGGTCGCGAGCAGCACGTCGTCGCCGATCCGGGCGTCCGGCGGCAGGTGCACGTCGTTGCCGACGAAGTTGTCCCGGCCCAGCCGCACCGGGCGGATCCGGAACGAGTCGTGCGACAGCTCGGTGTTCATCATCCGCAGTCCGTCGGACACCATCGTCCCGGTGCCGACGCGGGCGTGCCGCGGCGACTCCTGGCGGAGCTGGGTGCCGAAGTTCGACCCCGTCTGGCGCAGGTCGTCGAGGTCGTAGCCCAGGCCCTTCAGGTAGCCGGTGATGAACGAGCTGTCGCCGAGCAGCAGCACCAGGAACCGTGCGTTCGACACCCCGGTCACGATCTGCTGCGCGACGTGGCGCACGCCGTAGAGCGGGAAGGTGCGGTCGACCGGCACGAACAGCGCGGCCAGCCGCGGCAGGGTCAGTACGGCGAGCACGCCCACCAGCAGAGCGGCCACGACCAGCGCCACCACCGCGATCGCGCCGACCAGGAAGAACCACCAGTGCGCGCCCATGTCGGCACCGGTCAGGCCGATCAGACCGGCCACCTGCGGGGCGAAGCGGGCGAACAGGCCGACGAGCAGCGCGAACACCGCCGTCGCGACGGCCCAGGACAGCCCGGCGAACACCGCCGAGTAGACGACCCGGCGCAGCCGCCCCGCGCCGACGGCGTCGGGCCCGCGGTAGTCCGAGTCGGACGGACCGGCGGGCGAGCCGTGCCAGACCTGGCCGGCCGGGACGGTGACACCGGGGCGCAGCGCCGAGGCGTGGCCCAGCTGCGACCCGTCCTGCATCCAGGTCCGGATGTCGAGCACGGCGGCCTCGCCGACCACGCAGTCGTCGCCGACGCCGACCGGGCCGAACTCCAGTGCACCGGGCACGGCCCGGTAGCCCTGCAGCGACGCCTCCGGGTGCACGATCGTGCGGGCGCCGATCCGGACGAGGTCGGTGGCGACCGGGACGGCTCCGAACAGGGCGCTGCCGCGCCCGATCCGCGCGCCGAGCAGCCGCAGCCAGCCGGTGTACAGCGGGGTGCCGACGGCCAGCGCCATCGGGTTGGTCCGGATCAGCGTGGAGACGACCCAGAACCGCAGGTGGGCGGCGCCCCAGAGGGGCACGGTCCGTTCGCGGAAGCGGCCGACGAGCGTCCACTTCGCGAGCACGGGCAGCAGCACGACGGCGACGAGTACCCCCGCGGTCCACAGCGCGGCCCGGCCGGTGAGCGACACCGCGTCGGGCGCGGTGGAGATCCAGCGGTAGCCGAGGACCAGCACCGCGGCGGCGGCGAACCCGGAGGCGAGCAGGAACAGCAACTGCGCGACCCCGGTCAGCGCATGCGCCACCGGGCGGGCGCGCACCGGCTCGACCGGCTCCGCGGCCACGGTCGGCACGACGTCGCCGAGCGCGGCGGCGAGCCGGCGCACGGTGGGGTGGCGGTAGATGTCGCGTGCGGACACCGACGGCAGGTCGTCGCGACGGCGCACGGCGGCGGCGAACCCGGCGAGCAGCAGCGAGGTGGCGCCGAGCTCGTCGAAGAGGTCGGCCTCGACCGAGATCTCGGCGGGCTCGACCCGCAGCGCGGTGGCGAGCTCGGCGACCAGGCCGCGCTCGACGTCGGTCGCCGGGCCCACGACCGGGCCGGTCGCGGCCACGCGGCTGCCGGTCGGCGCGGGCAGGTTCCTGCGGTCCGCCTTGTCGCTGGTCGTCATCGGGATGAGCTCGAGGTGCTCGAGGTAGGCGGGCACCATGTAGGACGGCAGCCGGTCCTGCAGGCGGGCCCGCAGGTCGGTCGGCGGTTCCGCGCCGCGGACCAGGCTGTAGTAGCCGACGAGTTCCTTCGTCCCGGGTGTCGGCTCGAAGGTGTCCACCACGGCCATCGCGACCGCGGGGTGGTCCTGCAGCACGGCCTCGATCTCGGAGAGCTCGATGCGGTAGCCGCGGACCTTGACCTGCAGGTCGATGCGGCCCCGGTACTCGATCTCGCCGTCGGCGTTGATCCGCGTGAGGTCACCGGTGCGGTAGATGAGCCCGGACGGGTTGTTCGGCAGGTCGACCGGGGCCGGGACGAACACCTCGGCGGTCTTCTCGTCGCGGTTGAGGTAGCCGTCGGCCAGCCCCACCCCGGCGACGGCCAGCTCCCCGGTCTCGCCGAACGGCAGCACCCGGGTCGGGTCGGTGGTGTCGAGGACGAGGGCGGCGTAGGTCGGCAGCGGCCGCCCGATCGTCACCGGGCGGTCCGGGTGGACCTGCGCCATCGTCGCGGTGACGGTGGCCTCGGTGGGGCCGTAGACGTTGAGGAAGCGGCGCTGCGGGGTCCACCAGCGACGGATGAGGTCCTGCGGGCAGGCCTCGCCGGACACGAGCAGGAAGCGCAGGTCGTCGAGGTCCGCCTCGACGGTGGCGAGCAGCGTCGGCACCACGCACATCGCGGTGACGCGGCGCTCGACCAGGAAGTCGTGCAGGTCCTCGCCGACCAGCGACACCCCGGCCGGCTTGGGGACGAGGGTGGCGCCGGTCAGGAACGAGGTCCAGATCTCCTCGACGGAGAAGTCGAAGGCCAGGGTCAGGCCCTGGTACATGCGGTCGTCGGCGCGGACGCCGTACTCGTCGGCGGCGACCCGCACGAAGTTGCAGATCGCCGGGTGTCCGATCACGACGCCCTTGGGCCGGCCGGTGGAGCCGGAGGTGTAGATCAGGTAGGCAGGGTGCCCGCGGCCCGGTGTGCGACGGCTGTCCGGCCCGAGCCGCCCGTCGGAGCAGGCGGCGATGTCGGCGGCCGCACCGGTGACCGACAGGATCTCGACGTCGCCCCCGACGGGCTCGCCGACCTTCGCCAGCGCGCTGTCGGTGACCAGCAGCAGACCGGCCGCGGAGTCGGAGAGGATGAACGCCACGCGGTCCGCGGGGAAGCCCGCGTCCATCGGGACGAAGGTGGCCCCGGTCTTGAGCACCGCGAGCATGGCGGTGTAGCTCTCCACCGGGTCGTCGAGCAGCAGCCCGACGACGTCGCCGGGGCCGGTGCCGCGCCCGCGCAGGTGCCGGGCGAGACGGTTGGTGCGCCCGTCGAGCTCGCGGTAGGTCAGCGTGGCGTCGCCGGTGTCGACGGCGACGGCGTCCGGGTGGTGGTCGACGGCCTCCTCGAACACCTCGGCGAGCTGCTCGCCGGGCCGGGCCCGGGAGGCCTCCAGGGTCGCCCCGGGGACCAGCACGCGGTCGTCGAGCGGCACGGCGCCGCGGCGGGGGCGGGGGCTCGGCACCGGACGGCGGGTCGGCGAGGGGCGGTACGGCAGGTCCCGGCGGATCACCTGGGGCTGCCCCGGTTGCGTGGCGCGGTCGTCGCCGCCGTCGACCCCACCGGTGAGGGCCGACCGGTTGGACACGTCGGACATGACTCCGGCCTACCCCTTCCCGGGGGGACGGAAAGTGCAGGTCGGGCGTGGCGATCGTCACTCGCAAACCAGTGAACCCCGGTCGGGTGCGGTGCGTAGCCAGACGAGGTATCCCGCCGTCGTCAGGGCGGCGACGACGCCCCGTGGACCGTCCGGAACAGCGTGTCGACGAGATCGATCCCCAGGTCATGATCATGGTCGGCCGGGAGGTCGACACCGTGGTCGTGGAACCACGAGGGCGGGGCCTCCGGGTGCGGGCCGACGACACCGACCGCGCCGTCACCGCACCGGGTGACGCAGGCGGCCACCGTGCCGTCGGCGTATGTGGCCAGGATCTCGGTCTCCGCGAGCGCCCGGCGTGTCGGCCGGATCACGCCCCCGTCCTGGAAGAACATCCGCCGTTCGGCTCCGCGCCACCGGACCGTGACCAGGGCCGGGTCCGGGGTGGACGGATCGGCCCCCGGACGGGACCAGTACTCGTCGACGGCGAGGCCGACGAGGTTGAGGAAGCCGCGCTCCACCAGGAACGCGCCCATGCAGACGCCCAGGTAGCACCCGCCCCCGTGGACGAACCGACGGATCGCGCCCTTGTCCGCGCGCAGCCGCCGGAACGCGGCCTCGTCGTCGCCGGAGGCACCGGGGTGGGCGAACAGCACCGTGTCCGGGTCGGACAGTGCCTCCCGGAGCGGACGGTCGCCCGCCGGGCCCGCGGTCCGGACGTCGAACCCGTGCCCGCTGCGGCGCAGCAGGTCGGCGACGGCCTCGGTGTCGTCGGTGCGGTCGCCGGCCGACGGCCGGGTCCAGGCGTCGGCGAGCACGACGGCGACCGGCCGGCTCATCCGGAGCGCTCCGGTACGGCCGGGGCGTCCACCAGGTGCGCGAGCAGGTCCCGGACGCCGCCGGGCACGGCCACCTCCACCGGCCGCCACGACGACGGCACCCGCCCCACCGGCAGGAAGGTGTCCGGCCCGCGCCGCCCCTGCGCGAACAGCGCGGCGCCGGAGTTGATCCGGGTCACGAGCACCCGGTCGCCGTGCGCGGCCAGCAGCGACGCGGTGTCGACGGTGAGGACGACGTGCTCGGTGTCGGCGTAGCGGGGCAGCGCGTGCAGCCGCACCGCCCGCGGGCGACGCGTCGTCAGCCGCCGTTCCCGCTCGTCGCCGGTCACCCCGAACAGGTCGAGCAGCCCTGCGACCGGCAGCAGCCCGTGCGTGGCGATCCCGGGCCACGACGCGGCGGGCGTGGTGTGGAACAGGCGCGGCGCGCGCCGGACGAGATCGTCGGGGTGCAGGCTCAGGACCCCAGGGCCGTGTCGAGATCCGGGTACCAGGTGATGACCTGGTCCAGCCCGGTCATCCGCACCGGCCGGATCACCGCACGGTTGCCCGGGCCGGTGACCCCGTCGAGACGGACCCCGGCCTCACCGGCCGCCCGTGAGGACCGGACCACCGCGGTCAGGCCGTGCGACCCGAGGAACCCGACGCCGGACAGGTCCAGCAGGGCCCGCGCCGGTCGCGTCTGGTGGAGCATCTCCGACATCCGGGCCCGGATCGCCTCGGCCTCGGCGAGGTCGACGTCACCGATCACCTCGAGGACGGTCACACCGGGCGCCGGGGTGTGCTCGCGCAGGCTCACCCGGGAGTGCGGCTCCGGCCAGCTGCCCGTGTGGCCGAGCCGCCGGCGACCGGGCTCGGCCGACGTCACGACGGCCACCCGGCATCGGGCACGCCTCGCCCGCGACCCCGCCCGACGGATGGTGCGGGGCCGGATGTCCGGGGACGTACGGCCGAGTTTCCGATGGGTTCACCGTACCGGGCCCCGGGCCGTTGTCCACCGGTCGACCTGCGGGATCCTGTCCGGGGAGAGAGTCTTCACCGGATGACCACCTCCACATCACCGCGACCCCCGGACCCGGCCGACGACGGTGCCGTGACCGTCGTGCGGCGCGCCCGCGTCCCCGGCCACGACGGCGCCGTCGACATCGTGGTGTCCGGTGGCAGGATCCGGTCGGTGGGTGCCCCGGCGCCCGCCGGGACACCCGGTACCGACGCGGGGGACCGGCTCGTCGTCGGCGGCCTCGTCGACGCGCACCTGCACCTGGACAAGGCGCTCACCGCGGACCGCTGCTCGTGGTCCGGCGGCACCGTCGACGACGCGATGGCCGAGACCGCGGCGATGAAGGCGGACTTCACCGTCGACGACGTCGCCGCCCGCGCCGGGGCCGTCCTGGCGTCCTGTGTCGCGCACGGCACCACCCGGGTGCGGACCCACGTCGAGCTCGACCCCACCGTCGGGCGACGCGGGCTGGAGGGTGTGCTGGCGGCCGCGGCGGACTGGGCCTGGGCCGTCGACGTCGAGGTCTGCGTGTTCGCCCAGGACGGCCTGACCGGCTCGCCGGAGACGGCCCGGCTGCTCGACGAGGCGCTCGGCGGGGCCCGGGCGGCGGGCCGGCGCGCGGTCGTGGGCGGCGCCCCCTACGCCGACGACGACCCCGCGGGCCAGCTGGACCGCGTGTTCGGGCTGGCGGCGGACCACGACGCCGACGTCGACCTGCACCTGGACCTGTTCGACGGCACCGCCGAGGGCGCGCTGATCGGCACGTTGTGCGACCTGACCGAACGGGCGGGGCTCGGCGGCCGGGTCACCGCGGGCCACGGCACGGCGTGGTCGTTCCTGGAGCCCGAGCCACGCGCCGCGGTGCTGGACCGGTGCGCCGGGACGGGGGTCGGCGTGGTCTCCCTGCCGTCGACGGACCTGTTCCTCACCGGCCGGGAGACCGGCGCCGGGGCGCCGCGCGGGGTCGTCGTGCTGGACCGGCTCGTCGAGCGCGACGCCCCGGCGGCGGTGGCCACGAACAACGTCCGCAACGCCTTCACCCCCTACGGCGACGGCTCCCTGGTCCGGATGGCGAACCTCTACGCCAACCTGACCCACCAGGCGTCGCCGGAGCAGCTGGCGGCCTGCCTGGACCTGGTCGGCCCGCGCGCCGCCCGGGTGCTCGGCACCCCGGCCGCCGCCACCGGGGTCGTCGCGGGGGCCCCGGCCGACCTGGTCTGCCTCGACGCGCCCGACCCGGGCACGGCGGTAGCCGCCGTCGCACCGGTCCGCTGGGTGCTGAAGGGCGGTCGCCGGACCGTCACCGGCGCGGCCGTGGAGCTGCACCCACCGGTGTGACCCGGCTCATCGGTGCAGGCCGTCGCGCAGCGGGAACGCTGCCCGACATGAGCACACGTGAGGGCAGGGCCGTGCGGTACGACCGCTACGGCGGCGTCGACGAGCTGTACGTGGCCGGCGTCGGGTTCGACGACCCCGGTCCGGGCCGCGTCCTGGTCGAGGTGCACGCGGCCGGGATCAACCCGGGCGAGACCGCGCTGCGCGAAGGCGTGTTCGCCGAGTCCTGGCCCAGTACGTTCCCCAGCGGGCAGGGCAGCGACTGGGCCGGGGTCGTCGCGGCGGTCGGGGAGGGCGTCACCGACGTCGAGCCCGGCGACGACGTCTTCGGCTGGACCGACGACCGCGCCTCCCAGGCCACCCACGTCGACGTGCCCGCCGAGCAGGTCCTGCGCCGCCCGGCCGGTCTCGACGTCGCGACGGCCGGGGTGCTCTACATCGCCGGGACGGCCGCGGCCGCGTCGGTCGCGTCGGTGGATCCGCAGCCGGGGGAGACGGTCGTCGTCGCCGGTGCCGCGGGCGGGGTGGGGCAGATCGCGGTGCAGCTGCTGACGCTGCGCGACGTGGAGGTCGTCGGGATCGCCTCCGAGCGCAACCACGACCGGCTCCGCGAGCTGGCCGTGACCCCGGTCGCCTACGGGTCCTCGCCCGAGGAGACGCTGGCGAACCTGCGCGCCGCGACGCCGGACCGGGTGCACGCCGTCGTCGACCTCTTCGGCGGCGGCTACGTGGCGCTCGCCCGCGAGCTCGGTGTCCCCGCGGAGCGGATCAACACGATCATCGACTTCGAGGGCGCGCAGGCCCACGGCGCCGCCACCCGGGGCACCGCCGACTCCGCGGGCCGCGACGACCTCGCCGCGCTCGGCGCGCTCGTCGCCGACGGGGCCCTGCAGGTCCCGATCGCGGCCGGGTACCCCCTCGACGGGGTCCGCGACGCCTACACCGAGCTGGAGAAGCGGCACACCGCGGGGAAGATCGTCCTGCTGCCGCAGGAGTGATCCGACGCCTGCCGGGAACCCCGCCGGGGCACCCCCGAGGAGAGGACACCCGTCGTGCAGATCGGCTTCAAGCTCTTCGCCGAGGCCCACACGCCGCAGGAGATGGTCCGCCAGGCCGTCCGGGCGGAGGAGGCCGGTTTCGACTTCGTCGAGATCTCCGACCACTACCACCCGTGGCTGGAGAGCCACGGGCACTCCGGGTTCGCCTGGTCGATCCTCGCCGCGATCGCGATGCGGACCGAGCGGATCGGCCTGGCCACCGGGGTGACCTGCCCGACGATCCGCTACCACCCGGCGATCATCGCCCAGGCCGCGGCGACGACCGCACTGCTGTCCGACGGCCGGTTCACCCTGGGCGTCGGCTCCGGCGAGCAGCTGTCCGAGCACGTCACCGGGCACCCGTGGCCGGTCGTCGGGGTGCGGCACGCCATGCTCCGCGAGGCACTCGAGATCATCCGTCTGCTGTGGAGCGGCGGCTACCGCACCTACCGCGGCACCCACCTGTCCGTCGAGGACGCGCGGGTGTTCGACCTGCCGGAGACGCTGCCGGACATCGTCGTCGCCGCGGGTGGGCCGAAGGCGGCCCGGATCGCCGGTGAGCTGGGCGACGGTCTGTTCGCCACCGAGCCCCGCACCGACCTGATCGACGCCTACACCGCGGCCGGTGGCACCGGCTCCCGCTGGGCCGAGGTCCCGCTGGCCTACGCCGGCACCGTCGACGCCGCGCTGGAGTCCGCGCACCGGCTGTTCCGGTTCGGCCCGACCGGCTGGAAGATCCAGGCCGAGCTGCCGAACGTGCGCAACTTCGAGGCTGCGACGGCCTTCGTCCGCAGGGAGGACATGGCCGACGCGTTCGGGGCGGGCCCGGACGTCGAGACCCACGTCGCGACGGTGAAGGGCTTCGCCGACGCAGGCTACGACCGGCTCGCGCTGATCAGCGCCGGACCGGACGTCGAGGAGTTCTTCGCCTTCTACGAGGGTGAGCTCGCGGGCCGGCTGCGCGCGCTCTGAGCGATCCCGGCCGGTCGGACGGGGTGCGCGGACCGGCCCGACCGGCAGGGTGGAGGGCATGAACAGGGTCGTTCGTTTCACCGAGCTCGGCGGGCCCGAGGTGCTCACGGTCGTCGAGGAGCCCGTGCCGCAGCCGGGGCCGGGGGAGGCCGTCGTCGCCGTCGAGGCGATCGGGCTGAACCGGGCCGAGTCGATGTTCCGGCGCGGTGAGTACATCGAGCCGACCCGGCTCCCGGCCGGTCTGGGCTACGAGGCCGCGGGCACCGTCGCCGCCGTCGGCGCGGGCGTGGACCGCTGGTCGGCGGGGGACCCGGTGAGCATCGTCCCGGCGTTCTCGATGAACGACCACACCGTCTACGGCGACCATGCCCTCGTCCCGGCCCGTGCCCTGGTACCGCGGCCGGTGGACGCGGTGACCGGGGCCGCGACTTGGATGCCGTTCCTCGTCGCCTACGCCGGGCTGCTCGAACCGCGCGTCCTGCAGCCGGGCGACCACGTGCTGGTCACGGCGGCGTCGTCGAGCGTGGGGCTGGCGGCGATCGCGACCGCGAACCGGATCGGCGCCGTCCCGATCGCCACCAGCCGCAGCCGCGCCAAGGCGCAGGCGCTGCTCGACGCCGGCGCCGCACACGTCGTCGCCACCGGGGAGGAGGACCTCGTCGCGCGCTGCCGGGAGATCACCGGCGGCCGGGGCCTGGACGTCGTGTTCGACGCCGTCGCCGGACCCGCCGTCGAGACGATGGCCGACGCGGTCCGCCCGGACGGCACGATCGTCATCCACGGCAGGCTCTCCGGTGAGCCGACGATCTTCCCGACGGCGACGCTGCCCGATCTCGTCGTCCGCTCGTTCACCCTGTTCGCGATGACCCGCGACGCCGAACGCCTGCGCCGGGCGGCAGCGTTCGTCGCCGCGGGGATGCGCGGTGGGGACTTCGCCCCGCAGGTGGACCGGGTGTTCGACGGCCTTGACCAGGTCGTCGCCGCGCACGAGCACCTGGAGTCCAACGCCCAGGTCGGGAAGATCGTCCTGCGGCCCTGATCGGACGTCTCAGCCGTCCAGCTTCGACGGGTCCAGGGTCGCCTTCTTCACCCCGAGCCTGCGGTTGAGCAGCAGGGTGATCGCATAGAGCACCAGGCCGAGCAGGAGCAGCAGCCCGGCCAGCTCGTACTGGATCGTGTCGCGCCCGGAGAACGGCAGGACCAGGTACAGGCTCGCGACGGCGCCGACGACCGGCAGCCCGGGCGGGGCCCGGAAGTGGTCCTCGGCGATCCGGTCGCGGCGCAGCACCAGCACCGCGATGTTGACGACGGTGAAGACCGCGAGCAGCAGCAGCGACGTGGTGCCGCCGAGCGCGGAGACGACGTCGGAGTCCGAGTCCAGTGACACGTAGCTGATCAGCGCGAACGAGATCAGCGTGGTGAAGATGATCGACACCCACGGCGTGCGGCGGAACGGGTGCACCCGGGCCAGCGGCTTGGGCAGCACGGCCTGGTTGGCCATCCCGTAGAGCAGCCGCGAGGCCATCAGCATGTTGATCAGCGCCGAGTTGGCGACGGCGAACATCGATATGAACGGCAGGACCTGGTCGGCCGGGATGCCGGGCGCCCCGGCGCGGACGACCTCGACCAGTGGCGTCTCGCTCGCCGCCAGCGGGCCGACCGGGACCAGCGCCACCGCGCAGACGGCGACGAGCACGTAGATGACCCCGGTGATGGTCAGCCCGGTGATCATGATCTTGGGGAAGATCCGGCGCGGCTCGTGGCACTCCTCGGCCATGTTCACCGAGTCCTCGAAGCCGACCATCGCGAAGAACGCCAGCGAGGTCGCCGAGGTGACCGCCAGGAACACCCCCTTGTCCTCGGGGGTGTCGAAGGCGACCACGCGCGACCAGTCGGCGTCGCCGCCGGCGATGGCGTAGATCCCGATCAGGATCACCAGCAGCAGCCCGGACAGCTCGACCAGGGTGAGGACCACGTTCAGCTTCACGCTCTCGCCGACGCCGCGGAAGTTCACCAGCGCGACCAGCAGCATGAAGCCGAGCGCGATCAGGACGATCCCGCCGTTGCCCAGGTCCAGCCCGAAGCCCTCGTTCAGGTTCGCCGCGAACGCCCGCGACGCCGTCGACGCCGAGGTGATCCCCGAGCTCATCACCACGAAGGTGACCATGAACGTCAGGAAGTGGATGCCGAACGCCTTGTGCGTGTAGAGCGCCGCGCCCGCCGCCTGCGGGTACTTGGTGACGAGCTCCAGGTAGGAGAACGCGGTGATCATGGCGATGGCGAAGGCGACCAGGAACGGCACCCACGCCGCCCCGCCGACCTCCTCGGCTACCTGGCCGACCAGGGCGTAGATGCCCGTGCCCAGGATGTCGCCGATGATGAACAGCAGCAGGAGCTTGGGCCCCATGACCCGCTTCAGTGCGGGGCCGTCCTCCGCCGTCGACGTGGTGGCGTCCGCCATCGTGGTGCGCTCCCCTCCGCGGCGGCCCGTGCCGCCCGCGACCGGCTCAGCCTGGTGGGGGGTTCGTGCCGTGTCGAGTCGAAAGGGTGGAGTGTTTCATCTGGATTGAGCATGTGTGACCCCGCTCACGTGGCGTTCACTGTCCGGCGTCCGCTCGCCGCAGGAGCCGGAGGTCGCCGTGCGTACCGCCTACCGAGTGATCGCCCATCTCGTCGCGCTGGAGGTCCTGATCCAGGCCGCCGCGATCGCCTACGCCGTGTTCGGTCTCGGCACCTGGATCGAGGGCGGCGGGGTCCTCGACAAAGCCGGGATGGAGAGCGAGACGACCGACTTCACCGGGGTCGGCGGGTTCGCGCTGCACGGGATCAACGGGCAGATCGTCGTGCCGGTGCTGGCGCTGGCGCTGCTGGTCGTCGCGTTCTTCGCCCGCGTCCCGGGCGGGGTGCGGTGGGCGGGGATCGTCGTCGGGCTGGTCGCGCTGCAGGTCCTGCTCGGCATCCTCGGGCACTCGGTGACCGGGCTCGGGGCGCTGCACGGGCTCTGCGCGCTCGCGCTGTTCGCCTGCGCGGTGTTCGCGGGGCAGCGGGCCGGCTCGCGGTCCGGTGCCGCCGCGACGGCCGGCGAGCGGGTCGCCTGAGCCCGGGAGCGCCGCCATCGCCGCCGACCCCGTCCCCACGGCACGGCCGGAGCCCGGTGGGCCGCCCGGTCCACCGGCGGAGCTGCCGCCCGGGCCGTCCGACGGCCCGCCCGCGCGGCCGGGTCCGCCCGCCCCGCCGCGGCCCGGGCGGCGTCGGGTGCTGGTGGCGGTGCTCGCGACGCTCGCCCTGCTGGCCCCGATCGGCCGGATGTGGTGGGGGAGCCTGCTGCCGACCCCGTACGCGGTGACCGAGATGGGCTACGTCGACACCGGCGGCGCCCCGGCCACGGAGACGCACGACCACCACGGGGTGGGCGTCGACACCCTGCGCGAGACCTCGACGGCCGCCCCCGCCGTGTCGCTGACGCTCACCGCCCGCAGGCAGGCGATCCCGCTGCCCTCGGGCCGCACCCTCGACGGCTACACCCTCAACGGGACGTCGCCCGGCCCGCTGATCCGGATCCGGCAGGGCGACGTGCTGCAGGTGCGGCTGGTCAACGCCGACGTGCCGGACGGCATCACGCTGCACTGGCACGGCGTCGACGTCCCGAACGGCGACGACGGCACCGCCGGCGTCACCCAGGACGCCGTCGGACCGGGTGGGGAGTTCGTCTACCGCTTCGTCGCCCGCGACGCGGGGACCTACTGGTACCACTCGCACCAGGTCGCGAACACCCAGGTGCAGCGCGGCCTGTACGGGGTGCTGGTCGTCGAGCCGCGCGACGGCCCCACCGGGCCGGACGTGGTCGCCGCCGCCCACGTCCACGAGGGCGCACGCCTGCTCGACGGCCGCCGCGCCGTGCTGCCCGTCCCCGCCGCGCCCGGCACCCGCATCCGGGTCCGGATGGTCAACACCGACAACGGCCCGACCTCGGCGTGGGTGACCGGGGCGCCGTACCGGCTCGTCGCGATCGACGGGACCGAGGTGCACGACCCGCCCCCGGTGACGGGGGAGTCGGTGCTGCTCACCGCGGGCGGCCGGCTGGACCTGGAGGTGACCGTCCCACCCGGCGGCGCCCGGGTGGAGATCGGCGGCAACGCCGCGGTCGTCCTCGGCGACGGCCCCGGCCCGGCGGCGGCACCACGGCCGGACCGCGTGCTCGACCCGCTGGGCTACGGCACGCCCGCGCCGCTCGGGTTCGACCCGGCCGCCGCGGACCGCCGCTTCGACTACGACATCGGCCGCCGCCCCGGCTTCGTCGACGGCGTGCCCGGTCTGTGGTGGACGGTCGACGGCCACATGTGGCCGGACGTGCCGATGTTCATGGTCGCCCGCGGCGACGTGGTGCGGATGCGGATCGCCAACGGCAGCGGCGAGGTGCACCCCATGCACCTGCACGGGCACCACGCCGTCGTGCTGTCCCGCAACGGGGTGCCCGCGACGGGCAGCCCCTGGTGGATCGACTCGCTCGACGTCGCCGACGGCGACAGCTACGAGATCGCCTTCGTCGCCGACAACCCCGGGGTGTGGATGGACCACTGCCACAACCTGACGCACCCGTCGGAGGGCCTGACGGCGCACCTCATGTACGAGGGGGTGGCCACGCCGTACCGGGTCGGCGGGCCGTCGGGCAACGACCCGGAGTGAGCAGGCTCAGCCGCGGTGCCGGGGCCGGCGCGGGGTGTCCGGGTAGGGCTCGGGGGAGCCGTCGTCGACCGGGCCGGGCTGCGGCGGCTGCGGCGGGGGCGCCGGACGGCCCTGCGGCGGGCCGGGCGGCATCGGCGGCGCCGGCGGCTGCCCGACGGCGCGGGGTGCCGGGGCGAGGGCCCGCTCGCGGTCCCGCTCGGCCTGGTCGCGGAGCAGGTCGCGGATCTCCTTCAGCAGGTCGAGGTCGGTCTCCAGGGCCGGGTCCTCGGCGTCGCGCTTGCGGCGCTCCTGGAGCCACTTCATCGGGAAGACGACCAGGAAGTAGATGACCGCGGCGGTGATCAGGAACGTGATGACGGCGTTGAGGAAGCTCGCGTAGTCGAGCTGCACCTCGTCGGTCAGCGGGATCGTGCCCGGGGGCACGGCGTTCTCCCCGCCGGAGAACAGCCGGAGCAGCGGCTCCAGGAACGCCTTTGTGAAGGCGGTGACCACGGCCGTGAACGCCGCACCGATGACGACGGCGACCGCCAGGTCGATCACGTTGCCACGCAGCAGGAATTCCTTGAAGCCCTTCAGCACGCCGGAGCACTCCTCGAGATCGGGTCGGGGGCGGGGGTGGGTCCGGCGAAGGAGGCTAACCGGACCGTGACCTCCGTGCCGGGCCTGCGCCCGTACGGTGCGGCCCGGCGCGGCGGACGGGACGCGCCGGTCGACGGGCGGCCCGGGTGCGGGGTCGCGGGTCAGGCGGTGGGCCCGGCCCCGGCGTCCGGGCCGCGCTCCCCGGCGGGGCCCTGCGGGGTGACCGGGCGGGCCGCGATGAGCCGGTCCAGGAAGTCCCCGGCCTCGCGGGCGGCGCGGTCCACGTCGCCGTCGGCGATGGCCTCGACGATCCCGGTGTGGGAGATGTCGTCCTCGGTGCCCGCGGTGCCGGGCATCGTGGTCTTCACACTGTCCGCGACCGCCTCCACCACACCCCGGTAGAGCTCGACGAGCAGGTCGTTGCCCGCACACCGGACGACGGCCACGTGGAAGTCGGTGTCCGCACGGGCCGCGCGCTCCAGGTCCGCGGTGTCCGGCTCCTCCCCGCGACGGCCGTACGCCGCGACGGCCGCGACGGCCCGGTCGCGCCCGGCCAGCGCCGCCCGCAGGACGGTCAGGTCGGCGTCGGTCCGGCGGGCGGCCGCCATCCGGGCCGCCTCGACCTCCAGGGTGCGGCGGACCTCCAGCACCTCGCGCAGCTCCGGGCCGCACAGCGTGCGCAGCGCCCCGGACAGCTCGGTGGTGGCCCGCACGTAGGTGCCGTCGCCCTGGCGTACCTCCAGGAGGCCGCCGTGGGCGAGGGCGCGGACGGCCTCGCGGACGGTGTTGCGGCCGACCTCCAACGACGAGGCGAGCTCCGACTCCGGCGGTATCCGGGCACCGACCGGCCACTCCCCGCCGGTGATGGCGGAACGGAGCTGGTCGATGACCTGGTCGACCAGGCCACCGCGGCGCGCTGTGACGAGAGGCACCGGATCATCCTTCCATCCGAACATCCTATGTCTGTAACAATACTGTTTCGTGAGCATTGCTGAGCAGGAGACACGCGCGGAGGAGACCATCGCCACCGGACGGGCCGAGGAGACCGGGCCGTCGCGCCGCGGTGCGCTCGTCGGGACTCCGCTGCTCGTCGTGGGGGTGGCACTGGCCGCCTCCAACCTCCGCCCGGCCGTGACCTCGATGTCCTCGGTGCTCGGCGAGGTCCGTGACGGCCTCGGCGCCTCCGCGGTCTGGACCAGTGTGCTCACCGCGGTGCCCACCATCTGCTTCGGCCTCGCCGCGATCGCCGCCCCGCTGCTCTCCCGCCGGCTCGGCATGGCCCGCGCGATCGGCCTCGCGATGGCGGTGCTGACCGCCGGGCTCGTGCTGCGCGTCGTCGACGGCCCGTGGGTCGTGCTCGGCGGCACCTTCGTCGCCGCGGCGGGCATCGCGATCGGCAACGTGCTGATCCCGGTCGTGGTGAAGCAGTCCTTCCCGCACGCCGTCGGCCGGGTCACCGGCGTCTACACCGCCGCGCTGGCCGCGGGCGGTGGGATCGGCGCCGCGTTCACGCCGCCGCTGGAGCCGCTGCTCGGCGGCTGGCGCGGTGCGGTCGGGGCGTGGGCGCTGCTGTCGCTGGCCGCGCTGGTCGTCTGGACGATCGGGGCCCGGCACGGTGAGCCGGAGCCGGTCGTGCGCACCGACGCGGGGGAACGGCGCCCGATGGTGCGCCGGCCGCTGGCCTGGGTGGTCACCGCGTTCTTCGGGCTCCAGGCCTGTGTCGCCTACGTCGCGATGGGGTGGCTCGCGGAGCTGTTCGTCTCGGTCGGGGTCACCCGCACCGACGCCGGGCTGATGCTCGCCCTGATCAACCTGATCGGCATCCCGCTCAGCTTCGTCATCCCGCCGATCGCACTGAACCGGGCGTCCCAGTCGGGCTGGATCGTCGGGCTCGCCTGCTGCTCGCTGGCCGCCGTCGCCGGGCTCGCGATCGCCCCGGCCGCCGCGCCCTGGCTGTGGACGGTCCTGCTCGGCGTCGGCATGGCGGTCTTCCCGCTGGGGCTCGGCGTGATCGCGCTCCGCACCCGCGAGGCCGCCGAGACCACCGACCTGTCGGCGATGGCGCAGGGCTTCGGCTACCTCATCGGCGCGACCGGCCCGTTCCTGTTCGGGATCCTGCACGGGCTCACCGGGTCCTGGACGCCGTCGCTGGTGCTGCTCGGCGCGGTGATCGTCGCCGAGATGGTGCTGGGCTGGGTCGCGGGACGCCCGCGCTACGTCTGAGTCCCGCCCGCGCGGCGCCGGGGCGCTGATATATGAGAGCCCCCGGTGCCGCGGCCGTCGTCGTGGGCCCGGTGTACCGTCGTGACCGCCCGATCTCCCGGCGCATCCCCGCCCGGCGGCGGCCCGAGATCGGGGTCCTCGATCCGTCAGGGAGTACTCGTGACCGACACCGCCCTTCCCCCGGCCGGGGACACGGCGCGGCTGGTCGACCAGACCGGCCCGTACTTCGGCCGCTTCGGCGGCCGCTACGTCCCGGAGGCGCTGGTCGCCGCACTGGACGAGCTCGAGCAGGCCTATCACACGGCCATGTCCGACGAGGCCTTCCAGGCCGAGCTCACCGAGCTGCACCGCACCTACTCGGGCCGCCCGAGCCTGGTCACCGAGGCGCCGCGGTTCGCCGCGCACGCCGGCGGCGCGCGCATCCTGCTCAAGCGCGAGGACCTGAACCACACCGGCTCGCACAAGATCAACAATGTGCTGGGGCAGGCGCTGCTCACCAAGCGCATGGGCAAGACCCGGGTCATCGCCGAGACCGGTGCGGGCCAGCACGGCGTCGCCTCGGCCACGGCCGCCGCCCTGATGGGCCTGGAGTGCGTCGTCTACATGGGCGAGGTCGACACCGAGCGCCAGGCGCTCAACGTCGCCCGGATGCGCATGCTGGGAGCGGAGGTCCGCCCGGTCACCTCGGGCACGCGGACCCTCAAGGACGCGATGAACGAGGCCATGCGCGACTGGGTCACCAACGTGGCCGACACGCACTACCTCATCGGCTCGGTCGCCGGGCCGCACCCGTTCCCGGCGATGGTGCGCGACTTCCAGCGGATCATCGGCGTCGAGGCGCGGCAGCAGGTCCAGGACCTCACCGGTGCCCTGCCCGACCTGGTCTGCGCCTGCGTCGGCGGCGGCTCCAACGCGATGGGCATCTTCCACGCGTTCCTCGACGACACCTCCGTCGAGCTGGTCGGCTTCGAAGCCGGCGGCGACGGCGTCGACACCCCGCGGCACGCGTCGTCGATCGGCGGCGGTGACGTCGGCGTCCTGCACGGCTCGCGCAGCTTCATCCTCCAGGACGAGGACGGCCAGACCCGCGACTCGCACTCCATCTCCGCGGGCCTGGACTACCCGGGCGTCGGCCCGGAGCACTCGTGGCTGCACGACATGAGGCGCGCCCGCTACGAGTCGGTCACCGACGCCGAGGCCATGGAGGCCTTCCGCCTGCTCTGCCGCACCGAGGGCATCATCCCGGCCATCGAGAGCGCGCACGCGCTGGCCGGTGCGCTGCGCGAGGCGACGCGCCTGGGCGAGGGCAAGGTCGTGCTGGTCAACCTGTCCGGCCGCGGCGACAAGGACGTCGACACCGCCGCGAAGTACTTCCAGCTGATCGACGACGAGGGCAACGCCGTGACGGACGGAGCGGTCTGATGGGCAGCGTGGCGCAGCGGATCGAGCAGGTCCGCGCCGAGGGCCGGGCCGCGCTGGTCGGCTACCTGCCGGTCGGCTACCCGACCGTCGAGGGCTCGGTCGAGGCGATGCGGGCGATGGTCGCGGGCGGCGTCGACGTCGTCGAGATCGGCCTGCCCTACTCCGACCCGCTGATGGACGGCCCGGTCATCCAGCGCGCCACCCAGCAGGCGCTGGACAACGGCGCCCGCAGCCGGGACGCCTTCACCGCCGTGCGCGCGGTCGTCGACGCCGGCGCCCCGGCGCTGGTCATGACCTACTGGAACCTGATCGACCGCTACGGCGTCGAGCGGTTCGCCGCCGAGCTCGCCGAGGCCGGCGGCTCCGGGCTCATCACCCCGGACCTGCTGCCCGACGACTGCGAGGACTGGCTGACCGCTTCGGAGTCCCACGACCTGGACCGGGTGTTCCTCGTCGCGCAGACGACCACCCCCGAGCGGATGCGGATGACCGTCGAGGCCAGCCGCGGGTTCGTCTACGCGGCGTCGCTGATGGGCGTCACCGGCGTCCGCTCGGTCGGCGTCGAGGCCCGCGACCTGGTCGCCCGGACCCGTGAGGTCGCGACCCTGCCGGTGTGCGTCGGCCTCGGCGTCCGCACCGCCGAACAGGCGGCCGACGTCGCCGGCTACGCCGACGGCGTCATCGTCGGGACGGCGTTCGTGCAGGCGCTGGAGTCCGGCGGGCCGTCCGCGGTCGAGTCGCTCGCCCGCGAGCTCGCCGAGGGCGTCCGCGCCGCGGAGCGCGTCTCCGCCTGACCCTCCTCCACCGGCCGCGTCCGCCCCGCGTGGGCGGGCGCGGCCGTCGTGTGTCGTCGGGCCGTCGGTCGCAGCTCCCGGCCGGCCACCGGCCGATCGACCGGCCGTCCGCAGCGGTCCCGCCGGGCTCCGGGGTGCCCGGGGCTGCCGTCTCCGGCTGTGCCGGCGTGCCCGATCGCGCCGCCGGAGGCCGACTGCGCGGGACCAGCGGTGGTCGCGCGCGGTGAACGTCGTGTCCCTGAGAGTCATCGCGCCGGTCGGTCGTACGTCCGTACTCCGACCGGAGCGATCGGTCCCCGCCCGCCGGACACCGACGACCGGACGGCGGTGCGTGTTCTCAGGAACGCAACCCCGTCCCGGTGGGGTTCCTATGTTCGTGTCACCGCACCGCGGCCCGCTCCCCCTGGATGCCGCGGCGGTGGCCGGGGCTCCCCACCCGGCCGGTTCCACGAACCGGAGTGATCCGATGACCCGCCCCGCCCTGCGCGGACGCGCCCCCGGCGTCCGCCCGACCGTAGCGTCGCACCCGCGACCGGCCCGAGGCCGGTCCGTGACGGTCCACCGCTCGCGCACCCACCACCCCCGCCCGCTGCGGGCACCCTCACCGGCCGGGCGCACGCCCGGTGACCGGTGACCCGCCCGGTTCCGCATCCGGTCACCGCACCCCTGCGGCGGGACACCCCGCCGCCCGCCGACGCCTGGCTGGCGCACCGCCGCGCCCGCACGGTGTGGGGATCCGTGCTGGTCACGGTCCTCGTCGGCCCGTCGTTGATCTGGATGCTCCGTTCCGGACCGCAGCCGCTGCTGCACCAGCTCTCGGTGCTGACCGGGCTGCTCGCGCTGTCGGCGATGGTGATCGTCGCGGTGCTGCCGTCCCGGGTGCGCGGGCTCTCCGGCGCCCTCGGCCTGGAGACCCTACTCGGCCTGCACCGCAGGCTCGGCGTGCTCGCCGGGGTGCTGGTCGCGCTGCACCTCGCCTGCGTGGTGGCCGACCACCCCGAACGTGTCGGGCTGCTCGTGCCGCTCGCCGCACCGGCCCGCGGCCAGGCCGCCACCCTCGCGACGATCGCGGTCGTCGTGCTGCTGGTGCTCGCACTGCGCGGTGTCCGGTCCGGCTCGCACGAGGTGTGGCGCTGGCTGCACCTGAGCCTGGCCGCGGTCGTCGTCGGCGCGTCGTCGCTGCACGTGCTGTGGCTGAACAACCTGGTCGGCGACGCCGTCATGGGGCCCGTGCTGGGCGGGCTCGGCCTGCTGCTGGTCGCGGTGCTGGTGCTGCGCTGGGGCGCCCGCGCGGCGACCGGCGAGTTCCGGGTGCACGTCGTGCGCCCGGAGAGCCCGACCGTGTCGACGCTCGTCCTCGCCCGGCCCGGCCGGCACGCCGGACCGTGGTTCCGGCCCGGCCAGTTCGCCTGGCTGCGGCTGGAGCGGATGTCGGTGGAGGAGCACCCGTTCACCATCGCGTCGTCGGCGTCGGACCGCGGGCGGGTCGAGTTCACCGTGCGACACACCGGTGACTTCGCCGGGCGGCTGCGCGAGCTGCGCCGCGGCGACCCGGTCTGGGTGGACGGCCCGTACGGCTCGTTCACCCCGGACTCGGTGCCGTCCACCGGGCTCGTGCTGATCGCGGGCGGCGTCGGGATCACCCCGATGATGAGCATGCTGCGCACCGCCGCCGACCGCGGCGACCGGCGGCCGTACCGGCTGGTCGTGCACGCCCGCGACCGCGCCGACCTGCTGTTCCGGGCCGAGCTCGCGCATCTGCGCACGCTGATCGACCTGCAGGTCACCGAGGTGCTGCGCCGCCCGTCGGCGGACTGGTCCGGGGCGACCGGGCCGATCGACACCGCGCTGCTCGCCGCCGTCCTGACCGACCTCGACGACCCGGCCCGCCGGCTCGACTACTTCGTCTGCGGCCGACCGCAGCTCGTCGGCGACGTCCTCGCCACCCTCACCGCGCTCGGTGTCCCGGACGACCGGGTGCACACCGAGCAGTTCGCCCAGGTCTGAGAAGGGGAGGAGAACCCATGTCCCGCCGGATCCCCGGCCCGCTCCGCTGGTCGGTGCTCGCCGCACTGGCCGCGGTCGCCGCCGTCGTGCTCGCCCAGTACTGGGTGGCGACGTCGGCCGCCACCGACCAGCAGCAGGGGTGGACGCAGACCCGGTGGGGTCCGCTCGGTCCCGCCGACCGCGACCTGCTGCAGAAGGTGCGCCTCGCCGGTCTCTGGGAGGCCCCGACCGGGCAGCAGGGCGAGCAGCAGGCCACCTCGCCCGCCGTCCGCGAGGTCGCCCGCAAACTCGGCGTCGAGCACCACGACCTGGACGAGCTGGTCCGCTCCACCGCAGAACAGCTCGGGGTCCTGCTGCCCAGCAGGCCCAACGACCAGCAGATCGGCTGGATGAACGACCTGACCGCCCGCACCGGGACCGACTACGACCGCCAGTTCGTGCAGATCCTGCGCGCCGCGCACGGCTCGGTCCTGCCGGTGATCACCGACGTCAAGGTCGGCACCCGCAACGAGCTCGTGCGGCAGTTCGCGAACGAGGCGTCGGTGTACGTCACCCGGCACATCGGCTACCTGGAGTCGACCGGTCTGGTCGACTACGCGGCGCTGCCCGCCCCGCCCGACCCGGTGCCGACCGGGACCCGCACCGCGTCCGACGTCGTCGTGCCGGCGCTGGTGGTCGGGGTCGCGCTGCTCGCCGCGGGCGGGCTGCTCATGACCCTGCACCGGCGCGGCCGCCCGGCCCCCGGCCCGGCCGCCGCCCTCGTCCCCGCCCCGCGCCACCCCCGCGACGGCGCCCGGCGGGCCCTGCCGGTCGGCCCGCCCGACCCCTGGGACGAGCTGGCGCACGTGCCACCCGTCCGGCCGCAGCCCGATCCCGGGCCCGGCCTCACCGACGCCACCCCCCACGACCTCGACCTGGATACCGACACCGGAGCACCGCCCTCCCGCACCACCGGAGCGCACCGCACCGCCCCGAGGAGCCGATACCGATGAGATCCACCACCAGCCGCAGCAGGACGATCGCGGTCACCGCGCTCGCCCTGGGCCTGCTCGTCGCCGGGCCCGCCGCCTACGCCGCCGGGGCTGCCTCCGCCGACCGGAGCGACCGGCCGGCGAACGTCGCCTCCGGGCCGTCCGACTCGACAGGCTCGTCCGGAGGTTCCGGCTCCTCCGAGGGTGCCTCCGGATCCGGGAGTTCCTCCGGGGGCGGCGGGGAGCACGACCACGCCGGGCACACGGGCTCCGGCTCATCGGGCTCCGGTGACGGCGCCGGGGCCGGGGCCGGTGGCGGCTCGGCCGACCAGGGTTCCGGCGGCGCGGGGGACGAGCCCGACGCGGGCGACGGGGAGAAGAAGGGCGCGCAGTCGGCGCTCGACATCCTCGCCGTCGACTGCTCCGGCAGCCGGCTCACCGCCCACGACGGCTTCCAGAAGGCGCCCCGCTGCGTGTCCACCGCGTTCGGCGAGGTCGCCGACGCCGACCGCAGCCCGTCGCTGCTCATCACCCAGGCCCCGACGACGGTCCGGCCCGGGGAGTCGTTCCGCCTGACCGTCAGCACCCGGAACCTGGTCCGCGACCGGTTCCTCCCCGCGGCCCAGGGCGGCTACTACGCCGAGGCGTCCCTGCTCAACGGCCAGGGACTCCAGCGCGGCCACTTCCACACCGCCTGCCGGATCCTGCCCGACCCGGGCGAGGCACCGGACTCGTCGCCCGATCCGCTGTTCTTCCAGGCCACCGAGGACGGCGGTGGAGGGGCACAGCCGGACAGCGTCACGATCGACGTGCCCGGGGTCGAGCAGACCGGCGAGCTGCAGTGCTCGTCGTGGGCGGGGGACGGGTCGCACCGCACCCCGATGATGCAGCGGGCCAACCAGACGCCCGCGTTCGACTCGGTCCGGATCGAGGTGGGCTGACATGCGACTCTCCGGACCCCTCGTGACCATGGTCGCCGTGGGCGCGGTCGCCGCCGGGGCCGCGACGGCCAACGTCGTGCTCACCGCGGAACCGGAACCGTTGCCCGCGGCGGCCCCCGCCGCCGTCGAACAGGCCGCTGGCTCGTCCGCCCTCCCGGCGGCGCCCGCTCCGACGGCCGCCCCGGCACCGGCCGCGACCGGCGAGGTCGTCTATAAGGGCCGGTCGACGAACGGGGAGGTCACCGTCGACATCCGGGTCACCGACGGCGCCGTGAAGGCCTACGTCTGCGACAACCGCGGCATCGAGTCCTGGACGAAGGGCACCGCCACCCCCGGCGGCACCACCCGCCTGACCGGAAAGGACGGCGCGGAGGTCGAGTACACCGTCGCCGACGGCGTCGCCACCGGCACCGCCCGCGCCGACGGGAGGTCCTGGGACTTCACCGCGACCCGGACCGACGCCTCCGACCCGGCCCCGGCCGCGACGCCGGCCCCCGCACCCGCACCCGCCGAGGCCCCGGCCCAGGCGCCGGCCCCGTCCACCGGCGGCAGCGGCTACGGCGGTGGGTACTGATGTCCCCCCGCGCGCGGCACGCGGACCGCGAGCTCACCGACCCGGTCGGGTTCGCCCCGGTCCCCGCGGACATCCCGAGCCCACGCGGCCCCGAGCACAGCGGCGGCTGGGCCGCCGTCCCGGAGCCGTCCTGGGCACCCGACCACGACCCCGACGGCGGCGCGGACCGGTGGGCGGGCACCGCCGACCGTCGCCGCGACGCCGTCGCAGGGGACCTGTTCACCCCGACCGGCCCGCTCACCCCGCCCCCGGGCGGCGGCTCGGGCGCCCACGGGGTCACCACGCCGCGCCGCCCGGCGCCCGCCGCCGGGGCCGCGCGTCCCGGCCGCCCGCGCCGGGCCGCCGGTGACGACCCGCCCTCGGGATGGTCCGAGGGCGCCGACGACACGGCCTGGTCCGGGAGCACCCCCGGCCGTTCCCGGCCCGCCGGCGCGGACCGGCTGCACTGGTCCGACCACGCCGACCACGCCGACCACCGTGGCCGGCCGGCAGGCACGGCCGACCACCCCGACGCCTACGAACCGCTCGCCGGCTACGCCGAACCCGGCCGCTACGACGGGACGGGCGACGGGGCGACCGCCGGCGCCGACGTCCGCACCGGCGCCCCGGCCGAGGACCGCCGCGGCCCCGGCCGTCGACGGTCCCGCGGGACGGCACCCGACCCGGCGCGCGCCCGTCGCCGCCCCGACGCCGAGGCTGCCCCCGACGTCGCGGTCCCGGCGGAGGGCCTGTCGTGGCGGGTGGTCGCCGTCCCCGTCGTGGTCGGGTCGCTGGTCGCGGTCGCGCTCGGCGTCTGGGCCCGCCAGCACGTCGGCACCGGCGTCGCGGTCAATCTCGCCGGCTTCTCCAGCGGCGCCGCGGCCAAGGCGTGGCTCGGTTCGGCCGCCCTGGTCCTCGCGATCGTCCAGGGCGTCACCGGCCGGATGATGATGCGCGGCTACGCCGACCCGGTCACCGCGGTCGCGCACCGCTGGTCGGGCCGCGCCGCGGTGCTGGTGACCGTGCCCGTCGCCGTGCAGTGCCTCTACGCGTTCGGCTGGTCCGGCGCGACGACGTCGGCGCTGCTGCACTCCGCGCTCGGCTGCCTGTTCTACGGCGCGTTCGTCACCAAGATGCTGCTCCTGCGCCGCCCCGGCGCGCCCGGGTGGCTGCTCGCCGTCGCGGGCGGGGTGCTGCTCGCCGTCCTCGCCGGGGTCTGGCTGACCTCGGCGCTGTGGTTCTTCGCCGGCCACGGCCTGTCGTTCTGACCCCCCGACCGCTCCCACCGTCCCCCGGAGGTCCCCCGTGTCCCCGATCCCGCGCCGCCGGCTCCTCGCCGGCGCCGGGTCCGCCGTGGCCTGCTGCGCCGCGGGCTGCGCCACCTACGGAACCCCGCGCGACACGGCCCCCGCCGCGCCCGCACCGACCACCCCCGCCCCCGCGGCGGCCACCCCGAGCAGCAGCGCCGCCGCGGCACCGGCCGGCATCGCCGCCGTCGACGACGTCCCGGTCGGCGGCGGCCGGGTCTTCGCCGAGCAGAAGGTCGTCGTGACCCGCCCGGCCGCGGACACCGTCCTGGCGTTCGACGCGACCTGCCCGCACCAGGGCTGCCTCGTCGACCAGGTCTCCCCGGCCGGCATCTCCTGTCCCTGCCACGGCAGCCTGTTCGCCGTCTCCGACGGGGCCCCGCTCGACGGCCCCGCCCGGGCCCCGCTCACCGCGCGACCGGTGCGGGTCGAGGGAGGGCAGGTGGTCCTGGCCTGACGGGCCCGCCGTCGCTGGGCCGCCGGTCGGTCGACGAGCTGCGCCGCGTCGTCGGGCTGCTGCGCGAGGAGGCGCCCGGTGCAGCTGAGCCCGCGCCGTCGCCGGCCCGGCTCGAGGAGCTCGCCGCCGACGTGCGGGCGGCCGGGACCCCGGTCGTCGTCGACGTCCGCGGGCGGCTGCGGGACCTGCCCGACGACCTGGACCGGTCGGCGTACCGGATCGTGCAGGAGGCCCTCAGCAACACCGTCCGGCACGCGGGGACGGCGACCGCGCACGTCGTCGTCGACCATTCCGACGGCACGCTCGTCGTCTCCGTCCACGACGACGGCACCGGCGCCCAGGGACCGGACCGGGCCGGGTACGGGCTGGTCGGGATGCGGGAGCGGGTCGAGCTGTTCGGCGGCGAGCTGACGGCCGGGCCGCGCCCGGGCGGCGGGTTCGCCGTGCACGCCCGCTTCCCGCTGGAACGGGGGACACCGTGATCCGGGTCGTGCTCTGCGACGACGAGGCGCTGGTCCGCGCGGGCCTGCGGATGCTGCTCGACGGCGAGACCGACGTCGACGTCGTCGGGGAGGCCGACGACACCGCCTCCGCGGTCCGGGCGGTGCGGGCCCTCGACCCGGCCGTCGTGCCGCGGGTGATCGCCCGCTACGCCGAGGCCCCCGCCCCGTCGGCCCGGGCCGAGGAGCTGTCCCGGCTGACCCCGCGGGAGACCGACGTGCTGCGCGAGGTCGGGCTGGGCCTGTCGAACGCCGAGGTCGCCGCCGCCCTGCACCTGGGCGAGACGACGGTGAAGACCCGTCTCGGGCGGGTGCTCGACAAGCTCGGCCTCCGCGACCGCGCCCGGGCGATCGCCTTCGCCCACGAGAGCGGGCTGTTCGGCGACCGCTGAGAACCCTGCGCGCGAACGGCGGGCGCGACTGGTCGGGACGGCCGAACGCATTCCCATCCGTCGCGCTCGCGGGTCCGTCCGCCGGTCGGGGTCTCAGCTCGCGAACTGCGGCCCCCGTCGGTCCGTAGCGTGCGGTCCGCACCGGTTCCGTGGTCGCTCCCCGACTTCCGCGCCGCGCGACACGCCGCCGGATCCGGCGACGCTCCCCGTCGCCGGACCCGCGCGTCCTGGCCGCGGTGCCGGAGGACCGCCGTGCCCGGGACCTCGACCCCGGGCACGGCGGTGCACACCGCCGACGGAAGGTCCCCATGAGCACGTCCGAGACCCGTACCGACACCCCCGCCGCCCGCGTGCCCGCCCCGCGTCGTGCCGACCGCGGCGAGCGCTGGACCGAACGGCTGGGCTGGGAGGAGTCCCCGGACCGGGGGTCCCGGGTCAGCCGAGGGTGAACGGGTCGCGGGTACCGCCGGACAGCTCCACCCACACCGACTTGTTCTCCAGGTACTCCTCGACGGCCGCGACGCCGTTCTCCCGGCCGAGCCCGGAGTGCCCGAACCCGCCGAACGGGACGCTCGGCGCCACCACCCGGTAGGCGTTGATCCACACCGTGCCGGCCCGGATCCGTCCGGCGACGCGGTGCGCCCGGTGCACGTCCTTCGTCCACACCGCGCCGGCCAGGCCGTACGGGGTGTCGTTGGCCAGCTTCACGGCCTCGTCCTCGTCGGTGAAGGTGAGCGCCGCGAGCACCGGGCCGAACACCTCCTCCCGGTAGACCGTGGACTCGGGCGTCACCCCGGTGATCACCGTCGGCTGCACGAAGTAGCCGCCCAGCCCGGACTCCGCGGCCCCGCCGTAGGCGATGGTGTTGCCCTCCGCCTTCGCCGTCTCCAGGTAGCCGAGGACCTTCTCGTACTGCGGCCCGTTCGCGACGGGGCCCATCTCGGTGTCCTCGGCGTTCGGGTCGCCGAGCGCGATCGTCGCCGCGCGCTCGGCGACGAGCCGGACGAGCTCGTCGTGGACGTCGGCGTGCACGATCAGCCGCGACCCCGCCATGCAGGTCTGGCCGGTCGCGGCGAACACGCCGGCGATGATCCCGTTCGCGGCCGACTCCAGGTCGGCGTCGGGGAACACGACCTGCGGGGACTTGCCGCCGAGCTCCAGGGTGACCTTGTTCAGGTTCTCCGCGGCGGCCTTCGCGATCGACCGCCCGGTCGCGGTGGAGCCGGTGAACGCGACCTTGTCGACGCCCGGGTGGCCGGCCAGGTGCGCGGCGGTGTCCCGGTCGTTCGTGGTGACGACGTTGACCACACCGGCCGGGATCCCGGCCTTCTCGATCAGCTCGGCCCACCTGAGCGTCGAGGCGGGCGAGTGCTCCGACGGCTTCACGACGATCGTGCAGCCCGCGGCCAGCGCGGGCGCGACCTTCCAGGTCATCAGCAGCAGCGGGGAGTTCCACGGCGTGATCGCCGCGACGACGCCGACCGGCTCCTTGCGCGTGTAGACCAGGTAGTTCGGGTTCGGCGCCGGGATCTGGCGGCCCTCGATGGTCGGGGCGATCCCGGCGTAGTAGTGGTACCAGCCGCCGAGTCCGCCCAGCTGGCCGATCATCTCCCGGTACAGCTTCCCGGAGTCGTTGACCTCGGTCCGGGCCAGCGCCTCGGCGTTCTCGGTGATCAGGTCGCCGAGCCGGCGCAGGCAGGCGGCGCGGGCGAACGGGGTCATCGCGCCCCACTCGCCGTCGAGCGCGGTGCGGGCGGCGGCGACGGCGGTGTCGACGTCGTCGGGGCCGCAGTCCGGCACGGTCGCCCACGGCGCGCCGGTGAACGGGTTCTGCGTCTCGAAGGTGCGGCCGGACGCCGCGTCGGACGGCTTCCCGCCGATGAGCATCCTGAAGGTCTCGAGCTCGGCCATGGACGGTCCTCTCTCCAGCGGCTCCGACGGCGCACGTCCTCGCCGGTGACCCTACGAACCCGGGCCGCGATCCGCAGCCGGTGCAGGATGGGCACATGGCACTCGATCTGCACCATGTCGTGGACGGTCCGGCCGACGGACCGGCCGTGCTGTTCGGCCCGTCGCTGGGGACCGACCTGCACCTGTTCGACGCCCAGGTGGCGGCCCTGTCCGACCGCTTCCGCTGCGTCCGGTTCGACCTGCCCGGCCACGGCGACTCGGCCCCCGTCACCGGTGACCTCACGATCTCCGAGCTCGGCCGCGGCGCGCTCGCCGCCGCCGACGCCGCCGGGATCGGGGACTTCCACTACGTCGGCGTCTCGATCGGCGGGGCGATCGGCCAGTGGCTCGGCGTGCACGGCGGGGAGCGGGTGCGCAGCATCGCGGTCCTGGCGACGGCGGCGCGCTTCCCGAACCCGGACTCGTGGCCGCAGCGCGCGGCGACCGTGCGGGCCGACGGCACCGCCGCGATGGTCGGCTCCCGCCCCGGGACCTGGTACGTCGAGACCTGGGCGCAGCGCGACCCGGCCGGAGAGCAGCGCCTGCTGGACATGCTGCGCGCCTCCGACGACGAGAGCTACGCCGCCTGCTGCGCCGCCATCGGCGCCTTCGACATCCGCGCCGAGCTGGGTGCGGTGTCGGTGCCGGCGCTCGTCGTGGCGGGGACGGACGACCCGGCGACGCCGCCGTCGTCGCTGCACGAGATCGCCGACGCGATCCCCGGCGCCCGCTACGCCGAGGTCTCCGACTCGGCACACCTGCTGAACTACGAGCGCCCCGACGAGGTGAACGCCCTGCTCACCGAGCACCTGCCCGGCAGCTGACGTCGATCGGTACCTGAGCGCGGTCCCGACCGGGGCGCACCGTGCTCAGGTACCGATCGACACGGCGGGCGGGATGTCAGGGCGTCCGGGTGGCGCGGCGGGCGCGGTAGGCGGCGACGTGCGCGCGGTTCGCGCAGTTGCCGGTGTCGCAGAACCGCTTGGACCGGTTGCGGGACAGGTCGACCAGCACGGCGTCGCAGTCCTCGGCGGCGCAGCGGCGCAACCGGGACAGGTCGTCGCCGCGCACCAGGTCGACGACCGACATCGCGATCTCCGCGCCCATCCGGTCCGCGAGCGGCGCGTCCTGGGGCGTGACGTGCAGGTGCCAGTCCCAGCCGTCGTGCCGCGCGAGGTGGGGGCGCGCGTCGGTCTCGGCGAGGATCGCGTTGACCAGCGTGACGGTGCCGTCGCGGTCGGGCCCGTCGTCGTCGCCGTGGGCGGGCCACAGTCCGGCCAGCCGCTCGCGGAGCGTACGGACGGCCCGGCGCTCGTCGTCGGAGCCGGCGCGGCGCCCCGAGTACGGCTGCTCGGCCAGCCACGCCGCGAAGCCCGGCACGTCGTCGAGCGGGTCCGGCTCGGCCCGACGGGTGTTCACCAGCGCCGCGGCCGCCGCGAGCAGCACCTGGGTGTCATGGGCGAATTCCATGTTGACCCCTGACATGGTCGGTTCCTAGTGTCAGGAGTCTATGGGTACTTCGGTCGTGACACGGGATCACATGGTCCGCGGGCTGATGTGGGCGCTGGTCTCGGCCGCCGCATACGGCTTCTCCGGACCGCTCGGCGCGGCGTTCCTGGAGGCGGGCTGGTCGCCCGGGCTCACGACGCTGCTGCGCATCGCGGGCGCCGCCGTCCTGCTGCTCCCGGTCACGGTCGTGATGCTGCGCCGGTACCCGCTCAGCGCGCCGAACGCCCGCAAGGTCCTGCTCTACGGCCTGGCCGCCGTCGCCGGTGTCCAGCTGTGCTTCTTCCAGGCGCTGCAGCACCTGTCGGTGGGCGTCGCGCTGCTGCTGGAGTTCCTCGCGCCCGTGCTGCTCGTCGGCTGGACCTGGGCGCGGACCCGGCGCACCCCGGCCGTGGTGACGCTCGTCGGCTGCCTGGTCTCACTCGCCGGGCTCGTGCTGGTCGTCGACCCGTTCGGACCTCAGCGCGTCGACCTGACGGGAATCCTGTGGGGCCTCGGCGCGGCGGTGTGCGTCTGCGTCTACTTCCTGCTGCCCGGCGGCGACGACGAGGGCGGCGTCCCGCCGCTGCTGATGATCTCCGGGGCGATGGTCGTGGGTGCGGTGGCGCTCACCGTGACCGGTCTGCTGGGCATCACGCCGTGGCGGGTGGGGGAGTCCAGCGGCCGGCTGGCGGGCGTCGACGTGCCCTGGCCGGTGCTGCTGGGGATGCTCGTCGTGCTCGCGACGGCGCTGCCGTACCTCACGGGGATCATCGCCATCCGCCGGCTCGACACGCGCGTCGCGTCGTTCGTGGGGCTGTCCGAGGTGATGTTCGGGGTGCTGGCGGCCTGGGTGCTGATCGCGCAGGTGCCGACCCTGGTCCAGGTGGGCGGTGGGGTGCTGATCCTCGGGGGGATCGTGCTGATCCGGCGGGCGGAGAACCGGGTGGCGGCGACGCCGAGTGAGATCGCCACCCAGGGCTGAACCCCTTGTCGTCCGACTGCCGCTGTCGGTCCTGTGTGACGGGCGGGAGACGGCTGCGGAATGCCGCTAACGGACCGAGCGCCCGGAACGAACGAGTGAACAACTCGCCCGGCCCCCACTCGTTGTGCGAGACGTCGGTGTCGCTCCCCCTCACCGACAGTGCTGCCGGCCCCGACCGGCGAGATGCGAAGCCGAGGTCGAGAGTGTCCGACGGTCAGTTCGTCACCAGTTCCTTCTGTGCGAAGGGTGAATGCGTGGCCGTCGCGGCCGACGCGATCGGCGTGCGCGTCCGGTCGACGACCGCGGAGGCGGTCGTCGTCGGATTCACCGACGACGAGTGGTCGGCCTTCGTCCGTGGGGTCAAGAACGGCGAGTTCGACCTCGACCGCCTGCGCGGTTAGGACCGTCCCGCGAATCTCCGATCCAGCATCCTCCGGCTGTCGTCCGGGGACATGGCCTGGTCGAGGAGCCGCTGCCAGATCTGCTGGTAGTCGGCGACGGCCTGTGGAGTGTCGATGAAGACGTCGTTCTCCGTGCCCTCGACGTTGACCATCGGCCAGTCCGTCTCGGGATGGCGAGGTGTGAAGACGGAGAACGTGCTGGTCGCGCTGGTCCAGCCGGCGCGGAACGGCAGGATCTGCAACGTGATGTTGGGCTGGTCGCCCCGGCGGATCAGCTCGCCGATCTGTGCCCGCAGCACCTCCTCGTCGGCGCACCGGTGCAGGGCGACCTCGTCGAGCAGGACGTGCAGCTCGAGGGGTGGTGCCTCTGTCCGGTCCGGTTCGATCACATTCTGACGACCCATCCGGATCTCCATCATGCGTTCGATCTCGACGTGCTCCTGCCCGGCGAACACCTCGGTCAGGAGCAATCGTGCATATTCCTCGGTCTGCAGCAGTCCGGAGATCGGGATGCTGAAGGTGCTCTTGGCGCGCGACTCCGCCTCCAACGAGATGAGCATGTTGAGGTCCACCCCGGACGGGGCAGGACCCAACGGCTCCCACCAGCCCGGAGCCTTCGCGTCGTTCGCCCATCCGAGAATGCGGTCGCGTTCGGTGTCCGAGGCCTCGTAGATCTCCAGCAGATCGCGGACGTCACGGAACTTCGGTTCCACCTGACCCGTCTCGAGGCGGGACAACTTCGAGGCCGACACCTCGAGGAGTTTCGCGATCTCCGAGAGCTGCCGATGGCGCGCCACGCGGAGCTGCTTCAGGGCCCAGCCCAGACGTTTGCGGATGACGAGTGGGCCGTGTGCCGCGGTCATGACCACACGTCCTCCGGTGATTCCTGCGGATGGTCCCCGGCGATGCTATCGCGGTTGCAATTGCAGACCGGATGTTGCTTTCAGTCTGGTGCAGCCGGACGTTCGCACCGCATACTCAGCTCCCAGATCCTGGACAGCGGTCACCGCCGCTGAAGGGGGTGCGCCATGCACGACCATGACGGCACCACACACGGTCCCGAGATCCCCACCCCGCTGCACCGGAGCGGAGGTGGCACACCATGACCACCTCGCTGATCCTCGTCGGCGGAGTCCTCGCCCTCATCTGGTTCTCCGTGCTCATCGGCATGTCGATGGACACCGAGAACCAGCGACGCCAGTGGAAGCGGGTCGCCGCCGAACGCCGGGACCGCTGGGAGGAACGGCAGCTGCTCCTCCGCAGCTGCCCCCGGCTGGACTGCCCGCTGCGTCGGCCCGGCTGACCTGCGGACAGGCGTCCCGGGCCGACCGGGTCCCCTACGCTGCGGGGCGTGATGGAGGTCGTCGACCACGAGCCGCACTGGTGGTTCCTGCTCCGCGACGGCGACCGCCTCTACCTCGATGTGAACTGCGAGCACAGCTTCATCGGCTACGCGATGCTCGTCGAGCTCGACGACGGCGAGCGCCGTGCACACGAGGCCGGTGGGCACGCCTACCTCGGCCGCCTCGCCGAGGACGTCAACGCGGGCGCGCCGGTGCTGCGCGACAGCCGCTCGCCGTATCGCGACCGGAACCTGTCGCGGTCGCTCGGTCCCGCGGTGACCGATGCCGTCCGCCGGTGGCGTGCGGCGGGCGGCAGCGCTCCCTGACCCGCGTCCCGTCGTCGCACCCCGGCGGCCCCGGGCCTCAGCCCGCGGCGACCGCCTGCGCGACGGCCTGCGGGGTCGCGTCGACCTGGGTGCCGTCGACCTTCACGGTCGGGGTGCCGGACACGCCGTCGCGCAGCGACTGCTGGGTGATCTGGGTGACCCACGGCGCGTAGCGCTGGTCGTCGACGCACTGGGCGAAGTCGCCGCCCGCGCCGGCCCTCTGCCCGAGCGCGACCAGCTGCTCGTCCGGGAGCCCGGCGCCGCCCTCGGCGGGCTGGTTGTCGTAGAGCTCCTTCTCGAACTGCGGGAACACCCCGGCCGCGGCGGCGCATCCGGCCGCGGCGCCCGCACGGGTCGAGTACCGGGTCGACGACGCCCGGTCCAGGATGGCGATCGGGTGGTAGACGATCTTCGCCTGGCCGGAGGACACGATCCGGTCGAGCGTCTGCCCGGCCTGTGCCTCGAACTGCTTGCAGATCGGGCACTGGAAGTCGAGGTAGATGTCGATCGTCTTCGGGGCCGCCTCGTTGCCGACGGTCACGCCCTGCGCGGACGCGTTCGCCGGGACCGCGATCCCGCCGCCGGAGTTCTTCCAGTAGACGCCGACACCGACGACCGCGGCGAAGGCCACCACGACGATCAGCGCGATCACCGTGAACTGCGACGGTCCCTTCCTCGCGGTGAGCGGGTTCTTCGCCGCCGCCTTCCGCTTCCCGGTGGCCATCAGGGTTCCTCCTCGGACGTCCGCGTACCCCCACTCCCGACGACCAGTTGTACGCCCTGTCGCCCCGCAACGGTTCGGCGGGGCGCCGGTCCCCGCAGGTCAGGGGCCCGGGTGGCGGATCTTCGATCGCGTGTAGAACCATGGGGTCGTGAGTACCGACAGCGCCGTGGACCGGACCGTGGGGGAGACGGACGTCCGTACGGTCGAGCTCAAGATCGACGGCATGACCTGCGCGGCCTGCGTCGGACGGGTCGAGCGCAAGCTCGGCAAGCTCGACGGCGTCGACGCGACCGTCAACCTCGCCACCGAGCGCGCGCTGGTCCGGTACCCGTCGGCGACCCCGGTCGCGACCTTGGTCGAGACGGTCCGCAAGGCCGGCTACGGCGCCACCGAGATCCGCCCGACCGACACCGGCGACGAGGCCACCTCCGACGACTCCGCGCTGCGCCGGCTGCGGACCCGGATGGCCGTCGCGCTCATCCTGTTCATCCCGCTGGCCGACCTGTCGCTGGCGATGTCGCTGGTCCCGTCGCTGCGCTTCCCGTACTGGCAGTGGGTGGTCGTCGCGCTGGCGCTGCCCGTCGTCGGCTGGGCGGCGTGGCCGTTCCACCGCACCGCCGTGCTGAACCTGCGCCACGGGACGACGTCGATGGACACCCTCGTCTCGCTCGGCGTGATCTCGGCGTCAGCCTGGTCACTGGGGGAGATGGCCTTCCTCGACACCCGGCAGACCCTCACCGGGTGGGATGCGGTGCTGCACCCCTCCGGCCCGCTCTACCTCGAGGTCGCCGCCGGGGTCACGACGTTCGTGCTGGCCGGGCGGTACTTCGAGGCCCGCGCCCGCCGTACCGCCGGGCGTGTCATGCGCTCGCTCGCCGCGCTGGAGACCGACGAGGTCACCGTTCTGTCCGGGGGGACGGAGTCCCGCATCCCCGTGCGACGGCTGCGGGTCGGCGACCGCTTCCTGGCGCGGCCGGGCGAGCGGGTCGCCGCCGACGGCGTCGTCGAGACCGGGCGGGCCGCCGTCGACACGAGTGCGATGACCGGCGAGCCGGTCCCGGTCGAGGTCGGGCCGGGCGACGCCGTCACCGGCGGCACGATCGCCTCGGGCGGGCGGCTGGTCGTCGTCGCCGAGCAGGTCGGCGCGGACACCCGGCTCGCGCGGATGATCGCGGCCGTCGAGCGGGCGCAGACCGAGAAGTCCGCGACGCAGCGGCTGGTCGACCGGGTGTCGTCGGTGTTCGTGCCGGTGGTGCTGGCACTGGCGCTGCTCACCCTCGGGGGCTGGCTGCTGGCCGGCGCCGGTTGGGCCGGCGCACTGGCGCCCGCGATCGCCGTGGTGATCATCGCCTGCCCCTGCGCGCTGGGGCTGGCGACGCCGACCGCGCTGATGGTCGCGACCGGCCGCGGCGCCGAGCTGGGGATCTTCGTGAAGGGGCACCGGGCGCTGGAGACCACCCGGGCCGCCGACACCGTCGTCCTGGACAAGACCGGCACGCTGACGACCGGACGGATGGCCGTGGTCGAGGTCGCCGCCCTCCCGGGTGCGGACGCGGCGCAGGTGCTGGCCCGCGCCGCCGCGGTCGAGAGCGGGTCCGAACACGCCATCGCCGCCGCGATCCGGGCCCACGCCGGACCGGACGTCCCGGCGGTGGAGGACTTCGTCGCGCTGCCCGGGCTCGGCGCCCGCGGCACCGTCGACGGCCGCACCGTCTCCGTCGGGCGCCCCCCGGAGGACACGGGCGCGCTCGCGCCGCGGCTCGCGGAGTGGGAGGCGGCCGGGCACACCGTCGTCGCCGTGCACGTCGACGACGCCCTCGCCGGGCTGGTCGCGCTGGCCGACCCGGTGAAGGAGTCCGCACCGGTCGCGGTGGCCGAGCTCGTCGCGATGGGGCTGCGCCCGGTGCTGCTGACCGGTGACCGGCCCGCCGCGGCGCACGCCGTCGCCCGGGCCTGCGGGATCACCGAGGTCGTCGCCGGGGCGCTGCCCGACGGCAAGGTCGACCAGGTCCGTGCGCTGCAGGCGCAGGGCCGCACCGTCGCCATGGTCGGCGACGGCGTGAACGACGCCGCCGCTCTCGCCGCGGCGGACCTGGGCATCGCCGTCGGCTCGGGCACCGACGTCGCCCTGGAGGCCGCCGACGTCGTGCTCGTGCGCGACGACCTGCGCGTGCTCCCGGCGACCGTCGAGCTCGCCCGCGCCACGATGGGCACCATCCGCGGGAACCTGTGGTGGGCGTTCGGCTACAACACCGCGGCGATCCCCATCGCGATGGCGGGCCTGCTGAACCCCCTGCTCGCCGGGGCCGCGATGGCGCTGTCGTCGTTCCTGGTGGTCACCAACAGCCTGCGGTTGCGGAAGGCGGCGAGCTGGGCCGACGGCACCCTCGGCGGGACGCGCACCCCGGTCGGCGAGGAGTCGACCGACTACGTGGAGCCCACGGTCCACACCCCCTGACCGGTCCCCACACCCGTCGCAGCGGGTGTGGACGGCCGCCGGAGGGTGTGGACGGGCGTGGTCGCCGGAATACGGCGACCCGTCCCGCGGCTGATCCGGGGGTGACCGCACCCCTGCCCGATGCGATCGACACCCGTCTCGACCGGATGCTGGCCGGCATGGAGTGGGAGCTGCAACGGTCCCGGCGCTCCCGGGTGACCGACGGCGCGACGGCCACGGTGCTCCGCGACGCCGCCGGGTTCGTCTTCCTGCACGAGGGCCGCGCCTCGGTCCGCACGACGACCGGCTGCTGGACGGCCGTCGCGGCGGGGGACCTCGTCCTGGTCCCGCGGCCGGGGGACCTGACGGTCCGCGGCGAGGACGGGGCGGACCTCACCGCCGTCGTGTTCGCCGGTGCCCCGGCCCGCTCCCGCGGCGAGGGAACGCTCCCGCCCGCACTCGTCGCCCGCGCGTTCGGGCCCGCCGAGCCCGGCATGGCGACGCTCGTCCGCGGGATGGAGTGCGGGTGGAGCACCGTCGGCGGTCGGGTCCGCAGCGGCGACACCGTGATCTGCAGCCGGATCGCCACCACGATCGCCGTGACCGCGGTGCGGATGTGGGTCGAGCAGCAGCCGGCCGGTACCGACCGGTGGCTCGCCTCGGCGCTCGACCCCCGGGTCGCCCGCGCCCTGCACGCCATCCACACCGACCCGGCCCGCCCCTGGACGGTCGCCGAGATGGCCCGCGAGGCGACCATGTCGCGGGCGGTCTTCGCGGCCCGCTTCGCCGAGGTCGTCGGCCGGACCCCGGCGGACTACCTGGCCGCCACCCGGGTCGACGCCGGCCGGGCGCTGCTGGCCGACGGCAGCGCCACGGTCGCCGAGGTCGCCCACCGCGTGGGCTACCGCTCCGAGCTCGGGTTCGCCCGGGCGTTCCGCCGGGAGTCCGGGATGTCGCCGTCCCGGTGGCGCTCGTCGGTCCGGTCCTCGCCCGCGCCGTAGGGCGGGTCCTGCGGGGCGGAGCCGAAGGTCAGGCCGCCGACCGCGGCCGCGACGGCCGCACCGGCGAGGGTCGCGCGCACCCCGAGGCCGTCCACGAGGAGCCCGCCGGCGGCGGCCCCGATCGTGATGGCGAGCTGGAACCCGGCGACGAGCAGGCCGCCCCCGGCCTCCATGCGGGTCGGCGCGACCCGGGCGATCCAGGTCGTGACCACCGTCAGCCACGCCCCGAACGACAACCCCCAGACGGCCACGCCGACGACGACCACCGGCAGCGCCGCCGGGAACGCGGCGACCGCGGCGACGCCGGCCGCGAGCGTCGCCGGGACCGCGAAGCGCACGACCCGCAGGTGGCGGTCGACGACCAGCCCGACGACGACGTCCCCCACCACGCCGCCCGTGCCGAACACCGCCAGCAGCACGGCCACCCCGGCGGCGTCGAGACCCGGAACGGTCCCGAGTGCCGGGCGGATGTAGGTGAACGCGGCGAAGTGCCCCAGGACGGTGAGCACGTGGCCGGTGAGCCCGCGCCCGATGCCGGGCGCCCGCAGGGTGTCGAGCAGCGGCCGGAGACCGTCCGAGGCGTCCGGGGCCACGGCCGGTAGCGCCGACCGGATCGCGACCGCGGTGACCGCGGACAGCACGGCGACACCGACGAACACGGCCCGCCACCCGGCCACCGACCCGAGCAGGACGGCCAGCGGCACCCCCGCCACCGTCGCGACGGTCGTCCCGGTGTTCACGAGCATCACCGCGCGGCCGAGCCGCCCGGGCGTGCTCAGCCGGGCCGCGACGGCCAGCGACATCGCCCAGAACCCGCCGATCGCGGCCCCGAGGAGCAGCCGCGCCAGGAGCAGTACGACGAAGTTCGGTGCCACCGCGACCGCCAGGTTGGAGACCACGGCGGCCACGGCGAGCGCGGTCAGCAGGGCCCGGCGGTCGAGCCGGGGCAGCAGCACCCCGATCGTGGGGGCGACGAGGAGTCCGACGAACGCCGTCGCCGACACGGCCTGCCCGGCCTGGCCCTCGGTGATCCCGAGCGCGGCGGCCATCGGGGTCAGCAGGCCGGGCGGGAGGAACTCGGCGAGGACGAGCACGAAGCTCGTCATCGCCATCACAGCGACCGCGCCCCAGGCGGTGCGCCCGGAGCGGGTCGTCGGTACGAGGGTGTCGGTCATGCCCCCAGGTTTCGCCATGGAACGGTCGTCGGCCCATCGGATCGTCCGGCGGAGCAGACCGAGCGTCCGGATCCCGCTACGGTCGACGCGAGGTCCCCGCCGAGCAGCCGGTCCACCGGCACGACCGCCGCGACGGCGTGAGCGCGACCGGCGCTCAGCCGCCCCGGCGCATCTGCTCCAGCATCGCGTTGTAGGCCTTCAGCTCGGCGTCGTCGTCCCGCTCGGCCTGCCGGTCCTTGCGGGCCGCCTCCCGGGAGTCGTCGCGCGACCACTGCACCACCAGCGTGACCATCACCAGCAGCATCGGGATCTCGCCGGTCGCCCAGGCGATGCCGCCGCCGGTGCGCTGGTCGTCGAGCAGGTCCAGCCACGGCAGCCCGACCTGGCGGTAGAAGTTCTCCCCGAGCACCGTCGAGGAGCTCATCACCGCGACGCCGAAGAACGCGTGGAACGGCATCGTCGCGAGCATGACCGCGAGCCGCCCCAGGTGCGGCAGCCGGTGCGGGGCGGCGTCGACGCCGATCAGCGGCCAGAAGAACAGGTAGCCTGCCAGCACGAAGTGCAGGTTCATCAGCTGGTGGGTCCAGTGGAACCGCAGCGCCCCGTCGAACAGCGGGGTGAAGTACAGGACGTAGAACGAGCCGACGAACAGCACCGCCGCGAACGCCGGGTGGGTCATGACCCTCGCGACGCGCGAGTGCACCGCGGCGAGCAGCCACTCGCGCGGGCCGGGTGGGTTGCCGCGCCCCGCCGGGCGCAGCACCCGCAGCGCGAGCGTGACCGCGCCGCCGAGGCTCAGCAGGATCGGCGCGAGCATGTTCAGGGTCATGTGGCTGATCATGTGGACGCTGAACATGGACGGGGAGTAGAAGCCCAGCCCCGACGACGTCGCCAGCAGCAGCGTCGCGCAGCCCAGCAGCCAGGCGACGGTGCGCCCGACCGGCCACACCACCCCGCGGGACGCGAGCCGGCGCACGGCCATCAGGTACAGCCCGGCCAGCACCAGCGCCCCGGTGCCGAACAGCAGGTTCCAGCGCCAGTCGGTCAGCACCGCGAGCGCCGAGAACGGCCGGTCGATGTCCCAGCCGATCAGGGTCTGCAGCGCCGAGTCCTCGGCGACGACGAACCGCGGCGGCACCAGCCGGATGCTCGCGACGCCCAGCGTCGCCACCACCGCCCCCAGCACCGCGACCACCGGCAGCAGCCGGCCCGGCGCCGGCCCGCCCGGGGCGGTGACGAGCCCGCGGACCAGCAGCGCGGTCAGCGGGACCAGGGCCGGGAGCAGCACCGCGACGACCACGGCGACCCGCACGTAGGCCGACCCGCCGAGCGGACCGGCGTCGGTCACCACCAGCTGGAAGAGGATCTCACCCGCCAGGTACACGACCCCGCCGACGGCGAGCAGCCCGCGGATCCGGCCCGCGGTACGTCCCTCGACGACGCCGCCGTGCACGCGGAACGCGACCAGAGCGGCGACCAGCCCGAGCCAGGCGGTCCCGGCGACGGCGCGCAGCACGTTCGCATCGCCGCTCCAGTCGTGCCCGGCTCCGGTCGCGGCCGGGTGGACCGCTGCGGGCACCGCCATCGCGCACGCGGCGACCAGCCCGAGCGCGGCGACGGCCTTCCAGCTCAGCGAGAACGCCGACGCGAGGGCGACGAGCAGCAGCAGCGCCCCGGCGAGCGCCCAGCCCAGCGGCTCCTCGATCGTCGCGGCGGCGCCGAGCCACCCGAACGGGCCCACCGAGGCCAGGACGCCGGGGGAGTTGCCGGTCATGTCGGCCACCGACAGCCAGCCCGCGGCGATCGCCGACACCCCGGCGACGGTGGCGGCCAGGGTGCCCCGGCGCAGCGCACGGTAGCCGTGGACGTCGACCGTCCCGGACCCCTGTGGCGCCGCGACCAGGCCGCCGACCAGCAGCGACCCGGCGGCGAGTGCGGTCGCGGCGACGGCCAGGACCTTCGCGACGACCGTCGCGGCCTTCAGGCCCGGCTCGGGCACCGGCAGCCCGCTCTGCCGCCAGAAGCCGTCGTCGCCGATCGAGACGGCGACCGCGACGCCGGCGCACAGCAGCACCAGGGCGACCGTGAGGGCGGTCAGGAGGGCACGGCGGTCGCGCCGCGCCGGCGCCGCCGGTGCGGGCTGCGCACCACCGGCCGCATCGGTCGTCGCCTGCTCCGTGCTCGCGCTCACCGAGAACCCCTCCGCAGGTGGTCACCGGGCACGTACCGCGCCCGTGTCGCCTCCGATGGTCCCCGCCCGGCCCGGCGCGCGCCGCACCGGGTCGGGCGGGTCAC
Organism: Pseudonocardia sp. ICBG1034; assembly: GCF_020131375.1. Classification (NCBI taxonomy): domain Bacteria; kingdom Bacillati; phylum Actinomycetota; class Actinomycetes; order Pseudonocardiales; family Pseudonocardiaceae; genus Pseudonocardia; species Pseudonocardia sp. ICBG1034. The sequence goes on along the minus strand of NZ_JAHLEK010000023.1, from coordinate 873,168 downwards.
GTCAGTTCCCGGTGATCCCGGACCACCAGCGCTGGATCGACTCCCAGAAACCCTGCGCGTCCTGACCGATCTGGCCGGGGTCGGGCAGGTTCGACGGCAGCGACGGCAGCTCGCTCGGCAGTGACGGCAGGTTCGACGGGAGAGAGGGCAGACCCGACGGCAGACCCGGGATGTTGCTCGGCAGCTGGATGCCGCCGTCGTTCTCGCTGGTCGGGGCCTCGGTCGTCGTCTCGGTGGTGGGCGGTGCACTGGTCTCGGTGGTCGGCGGGGCCTGGGTGTCGGAGTCGCCGTTGCCGAACAGCAGGAACCCGAGGAGCAGCACCAGCAGCGCGACGACCAGCGCGCCGATCGCGATCCACTTGCCGATCCCCGACGAGCCGAGGTCACGCGGTTCGGGCTCCGGCTCCGGCGCGACGACCGGCGGAGCGACGGCGGCCGGCTCGGAGAGGATCTCGGCGACGCGGCGGGCGTCCGGGCGTCGCTGCGGGTCGGTCGCGGTGGACCGGTCGATCGCCGTCCGCACCGGTTCGGGCACGTCCGCGGGCACCACCGGGGCGCGGTTCACGCGCTCGGCGGCGCCCTGCAGCCCCTGGCCCTGGTACTCCTGCCGCCCGGTCCAGGCCTCCAGCAGCACGAGGCCGAGCGCGTACACGTCGGTCGGCGGCCCGACCGGTCGGCCCTGGACCTGCTCCGGCGACAGGTACGCCGGCGTCCCGATGATCTCGCCGGCCGCGGTGTGGCCGTCGGCGCCGAGCAGGGCGGCGATGCCGAAGTCGGCGAGCCGGGCCCGGCCGTCGGAGTCGACGAGGATGTTCGACGGCTTGATGTCGCGGTGCGTGACGCCCTGCGAGTGGACGTAGGCCAGGGTCTGGGCGACCTCGGTGCCGATCCGGCGGATGTCCTCGGGCGGCAGGTCCTCGCGGGCGATGACGTCCTTGAGCGTGGGCCCGTCGACGAGCTCCATGACCAGGTAGGCGCGGTCGGCCTCGACGGCGAAGTCGTGGACCGCGACCAGCCCCGGGTGGCGCAGGTTCGCCATGACCTGCGCCTCCTGCTCGAAGCGCTGGTCCGCGCTCGGATCGTCGGCCGCACCGAAGATCTTCACCGCGACCGGCCGGTTGAGCCGGGTGTCGGTGGCCCGGTGCACGTCGGACATCCCGCCCTGGCCGAGCAGCCCCTCCAGCCGGTACCGGCCGCCGAGCAGCTCGGGCTCGGTGATGGGGGCGGGCATCATCCGGGTCGCGTCCGGGCGCGACGGGCGCGGCGCGCCGTGGGCGGCGGTCGGCGGGGCGCCGAGGTGGTGGGTCGGGGCCTCTCCGGGCCCGAGGCGCCGGGTGCCGTCCGCGGGGGCACCCGGTCCACCGGGGCCCGGGCGGCCGGGGCCGGGGGGCGGGCCGACCCGGCGGGTGGCGTCCGGCGCGTTGCTGCGGGTCGCCGGGTCGTCGTCGGCGCGCCGCGGCGCGGGCCGGGCCCCGCCGACGCGACGGGTGGGGTCGGGCCCGGGGCCGCCCGGCGGCCGCTGCCGGCGGTTCCCCGTCCGCCACGGGTCGGACGCATCCCTGCGGGTGCGCTCCGGATCGTCGCCGCGGGTCACGGGCCCTCCCGGTCTGCTGGTACAGCCGGGCCGCGGGCGCGTGCACCGGCCGTCCGCCGTCGTGGCGGACCTCCTGGCGGCGACCGTACCGTCCGGAACCGGTCACCCCGGTGGACGGCACGCTGCCACCACCCGGTGATCCTCCCGCCCCGGAGCCCTCAGCGCGCCGTGACCGGTGTGCGCAGGTCGGCCGCGGGGAACGGGGGCCGGTCGTCGAGACGGACCGACAGCTTCCCGGCGGCCCGCCAGGCACGGGCGGTCAGGTCGCGGTCCTCGTCGGTCACGAGGTTGCCCATCACCCGCAGCGCGACGGTCATCAGGGCCCGCGACCGCATCCCGACCGGCCCGGCCAGCGGCAGCAGCCGCGGGATCGTGATGAGCCCGGCGAGCCGCCGCGCGATCGAGAACGCCAGGCCGTAGTGCGAGCGCAGGGTCGCGGGCCAGGCGCGGTCCAGGTCGGCGCCCGACGCGAGCAGCTCCGCGACCAGCCGGCCGGTCTCCAGGCCGTAGTCGATGCCCTCCCCGTTGAGCGGGTTCACGCAGCCCGCCGCGTCGCCGACCAGCGCCCAGTTCGGTCCGGCGACGCCGGACACCGCCCCGCCCATCGGCAGCAGCGCGGAGCGGACCAGATCGACCTCCGGGCCGAGCTCCCACTCGGCGCGGCGCGCGTTCGCGTAGTGGTCGATCAGGCCGCGCAGCTTGATGTTCGCCGGGCGCCGGTCGGTGGCCAGGGTGCCGACGCCGATGTTGACCCGGCCGTCGTTCAGCGGGAACAGCCAGCCGTACCCGGCCAGGACCTCGTCGGCCTCGCCACGCAGCTCCAGGTGCGAGCTGATCCACGGGTCGTCGTGCCGGCCGGAGGTGACGTAGCCGCGGGCGGCGACGCCGTAGGCGGTGTCCTGGTGCCACTCCCGGCCCAGCACCCGCCCGAGCGTGGAGCGCGCCCCGTCGGCGACGACGAGTCTGCGGCACCGGACGGAGCGGCCGTCGTCGAACAGCACGGAGTCGACCCGGCCCCCGGCGAACGTCACGTCGACGGCCTTGGCGCCCTCCATCGGGGTCGCGCCGGCCTCCAGGGCGACCCGGCGGATGCCCGCGTCGAGCTCGGTGCGCGGGATCGCCGAGCCGTGCGCCGGCAGCGACCCGCCCGGCCACGGCAGCTCCAGGACCTGCCCGAACCCGTGCGCGCGCAGCCCCTGGTTGGTGCCGTGCGAGTCGACCCAGCCACCGAGGCCCAGGTGCCCCAGCTCGGCGATCGCGCGCGGGGTCAGCCCGTCACCGCAGGCCTTGTCGCGGGGGAAGGTGGCGGAGTCGGCGAGGACGACGTCGAGCCCGTGCCGTGCCGCCCACGCCGCCGCCGCCGACCCGGCCGGTCCCGCCCCGACGACGAGCACGTCGGTGGAGTCCGGAGTGGTGGCGGGCGGGACGGGGCCGGTGCTCATGACCCCAGTGTCGCAACCCGGCCGGGCGGCCGCCGCCGAGCGTGCCCCCGGTCACGACCGGGTCAGGTGCCAGAGGATCACGTCGTGGGCGTGGCGGGCCTTGTCGTCGCCACGAAAGGCCACCTCGTGCACGGCCGCCCCGACGGTGATCGCGATCTGGCTGGAGCTCGCGAACCGGCCCAGCAGGTTCCGGTCGGCGACGAACGACACCGAGGAGATCCGGCCGTAGGGGATCGAGGTGATCGCGGTGCGCTTGCCGACGAAGGAGTTGTCCTGCAGGACCGCCCGCAGGTCAGTGAGGCCGAGGAAGCCGGTGCCGGCGCCGATCGCGTCGTAGACGGCGATGATCCGCTCGCCCTCCAGCAGGCCGGCCGCGACCTTGTCGAGCTGGTCGCGCTTGTCGAAGACGGGTTCGCTCATGGCTCCGATACTGCCCGGCGGGCGAGCAGTGTCCGCACCGTCCAGACCAGCGCGGAGACGGCGAACAGCACGACGGTCAGCCACACCCACCGCATCCGGTACGGCTCCTGGTCCAGCCCGGTCGCGTTCAGCGTGCTCAGCGCGCCCTGCCGGATGATCCCGGGCAGGAACATCAGCAGCGCGAGCCCGGAGCCGAGCACCGGGATCCGCACGTGGTTGACCAGCGGCACCCGGGTGCGGGGCAGCGCGAGCAGCAGCAGCCGGTCCCCGGCGGCGTAGAGCGGGAACAGCACGAGGTCGTGCAGCAGGACCGCGCCGGCGAACCACCAGGCCATCGTGACCAGGTCCGGGGAGCCGCCGACGATCGCGTGCACCGCCCACCCGGCGAGCGCGAAGCAGCCGAGGGCGGCGAGCAGGCGGCTACCGAGGAGCAGCACGGGAGAACCCGATCGTCGCGACCCACTTGGTGTTGTGCACCCCGGGGAGCGCCGGGACGATCAGCCGCGCCGGGTACCCGTGGTCGGGTGACAGCTCGGCGCCGTTGACCCGCAGCGCGAGCAGCGAGTCCGGCGACAGCGTCTGGCCGCGGTTGAGCAGCGAGCGGGCGAACGGACTCCCCACCTCGACCGACCGCACCTCCGCGGTCTCCGGGTCGGTCACCCCCGCGGCGCGGGCCAGGTCGGTCAGCCGCACCCCCGTCCACACCTGCGAGGTCGACCAGCCCTCGACGCAGGCGATCGGCAGCTCCGCGGTGTGCTGCGGCAGCGCGGCCAGCGCCGCCCGGTCGAGCACCACCGGTGCCGTGCCGCCGGTCAGGGTCAGCGTCCATGCGCTCCCGACCGCGGCCGGGGCGATGCCGGACGCGACGAACGTGCGGTTCACCGGGAAGTCGTTCGGGCCGCCCCGCTCGGTGCTGTCGGGCGCCGTCGTCCGGCCCCGGGGCAGCAGCAGCGCCGTCGACCGGAGCCGGTCGGTGAACTGTCCGACGGTCAGCGCCGCGACGAACAGCATCCCGCCGCCGACCAGGGCGAGCGCGCCGCGCCGCGACATCGTCGGGGGGTCCGGGTCCGGCGCGACCAGCGGGTGTGCCGGCTCGGGCCGGGTGGCGGCGAGCGGCGTGGCCAGCTCGGTGCGCAGCGATCGGCCCCGCAGCGAGCGGACCATCGTCGGGAGCTTCGTGACCACGTGCAGCGCGAACGAGGCCAGGAACACCCAGGCCGCGGCGTAGTGGCCGTCGTAGAACGAGAAGCCGAAGACGTAGTCGTACTGGACGTTCAGCAGGCCGGTGACGATCAGGAACAGGATCGAGCCGACCAGCAGCACCAGCGACAGCCGTTCCAGGAATTTCACCGGGTTGCGTTCGGGTGCGGTGAACAGCTTCGGGATGACCGACCACAGCTTCGCCAGGACCAGCGGCACCAGCACGATCCCGAGCCCGACGTGCAGGCCCTCGGTGAGCCGGAACAGCCAGGCCGGTGACGCCGGCCAGTCCCACCACGGCAGCTGCAGCCCGCCGACGGCGTCGGCGGCCGGGATGGCCTGTTCCCGGCCGTAGGCGAGCCGGTCGAGCAGCCCGGTGAACGCCACGACCGGCAGTCCCACCAGCAGCGGCAGCGCGAACATCGAGGTCAGCCAGGGGCCCCGGATCGGGCTGCGCCACCGCACCACGCGCCTCACGGCCCGGTCAGCTCCAGGAACACCCGGGCGCCGAGGTGCACGTCGGTCACCCGCAGACCGGCACGCCCGGCCGTCACGGCGAGGGGCACCGCGCCCTGGGCGGCCCACGGGATCGGCTCGCCCGCACCGCTGCCGCACAGCACCCGGGCGGTACCGCGCCACGCGTGTTCGGGGCGCGGGTCGGCCTCCACCAGGACCGTCCCGCCGTGGGTGAGCAGCCGCGCGGCGCGGGTGAGCAGGGCGACCGGGTCGCCGCCGATGCCGATGTTGCCGTCGGCGAGCAGCACGTGGGACCAGCTGCCCTCGCCGGGCAGCGGGCCGAACAGGTCGGCCTGGACCATCGCGACGCTGCGGCGGCGGCACAGCACCCGGGAGACGGCGGAACCGTCGACGCCGAGGGCGGCGATCCCGCGCGCGGCGAGCGCGACGAGCAGCCGGCCGGGTCCGCAGCCGAGGTCGAGGGTGGGGCCCGCGCAGTGGCGCAGCAGCCAGTCGTCGCAGCCACCGGCGGCGTCGGCCCAGCGGTCGACGTCCAGCGCGATCTCGGTGCCGTCGTCGCAGAGCAGACGGGAGGGGGCGCCGGACAGCGGCATGTCGAAGCCCTCGGCGGTCACGGTCACACCGATACCTCCGGACATCGCAGTCTGAGCTCGGCGACGGCGCGGGCGAAGCGGCTCCCCGGGACCTGCGCGGCGACGGCGACGGCCTCCGCCGCCGTGTCGACGTCGGTCAGCGGCTCGGCGAGGGCCACCCGCAGACCGGCGGCCCGCAGCGCGTCCAGCGTCCGGCCGCCGGTCTCGGCGGTCGACATCGGCACGCCGTGCAGCGCGGCGGCGGCGAGCGGGTCGCGCAGGCCCAGCACCCACCAGCCGCCGTCGGTCGCGGGACCGAGGACGGCGTCCACACCCGGTTCGGCGAGCCGGTCCGCACAGTCGGACAGCAGCTCGGCGGTGGCCTGCGGGGTGTCCATCCCGACCTGCAGGGTCGGGCGGCCCGGGTGCAGCGCGGCGGCGTCGGCGTGCGCGGCGGCGATCCGCGCGGCCAGTCCCTCCCCGCGCTGCGCGACGACGGCGATCCCGTCCAGCGCGGCGGCCAGATCGGCCGCGCCGACGGCGGCGGCCCGGTCCCCGGTCAGCGCGACGACGGTGTCGCCGGTTACCCCGGCGGCGGCGTCGAGGGTGTCGAGCAGCGCCGCCGAGGCGATCGCCGCGGCGAGCTCGGGCGTCGCGGGCGGGCACAGCCGGGTCTTGACCCGGCCCGGCACCGGGGCCTTGGCCAGGACGACGGTGGTGACGGGGCCGGTCATCGCAGCAGCCGGATCATGTCGCGCCCGGCCCGGACGGTGCCCTTGACCGAGCCGGAGACCTTGGACCGCCCGCCGGCCCGCCGGGAGTAGGCGACCGGGATCTCGTCGAACCGCCAGCCCGCCCGGCCCGCCCGCAGCAGCAGCTCCAGCGGGTAGCCGAACGCCCGGTCCTCGACCCGCAGGTCCAGCAGCGCCTGCCGGCGTGCGACCCGGATCGGGGCGATGTCGTGCACCGGGACCCCCCGGGTCCGCAGCATCCCGGCGATCACCGCGTTCGCCGCGCGGGCGTGCCAGGGCCACACACCGACCGTGTCGGGGACCCGCCGTCCGACGGCGATGTCGGCGCGGCCGGACGCGACGGTCTCGGCCATGCCGGGCAGCACGTCGGCGTCGAGGGAGCCGTCGCCGTCGAGGAAGGCCACGAGCTCACCGGTGGCCGCCTCCAGCCCGGCGTGCACGGCCGCGCCGTAGCCGCGACGCGGCTCGACGACCACCCGCGCCCCGTGCCCGCGCGCCACCGCCGCGGTGTCGTCGGTCGACCCGTTGTCGACGACGATCACCGGCCAGTCGTCGGGCATCCGCTTCAGGACATACGGCAGCGCCTCCGCCTCGTCGAGGCACGGCAGCACGATCTCCGGGTGCACGTCGCGATCTTCACCTCTCCGCCGGTCCGCCGCCCGCCGAATGCGGGAGGGTCCCGCGAGAGGTTCGAACGGCGCCCCTCAGCGGTTCGTGGTGATCGGTGAACGGAGCGGGTCGGTCGCGAACGCCGTCACCCCGTCGGTGAAGGTGGTCCGGGCGCGGAAGCCCAGCCGGGCCGCCGCGTAGGCCGGATCGGCGACGACGTGGCGCACGTCGCCGGGCCGGGCGCCGCCGACGATCTCGGGCTCGGGTCCGTCCATCGCGCGGGCCAGCTCGGCGGCGAGGTCGCCGATGGTGTGCGGCTCGCCGGAGCAGACGTTCGCGGCGCCGAAGCCGGTCGGCTCCGGGTCGGCGACGAGTGCGGCGGCGTTGGCGGCCGCGACGTCGGTGACGTGCACGAAGTCCCGGCGCTGCCGGCCGTCCTCCATCACCCGCGGTGCCTCACCGCGCTCCAGCGAGGACCGGAAGATCGACGCGACGCCCGCGTACGGGGTATCGCGGGGCATCCGCGGGCCGTAGACGTTGTGGTAGCGCAGCGACCACACCGTCCCGCCGGTCTGGCGGGCCCAGGCGCTCGCGAGGTGCTCCTGGGCGAGCTTGGTGGCGGCGTAGGTGCTGCGCGGGTCGACCGGCGCGGACTCCGGGACGAGGCCGGACTCGAGGTCCTTGCCGCACTCCGGGCAGCGGGGCTCGTAGCGGCCGGCGTCGATGTCGTCGAGCGCACGCGGCCCGGGCCGGACGACGCCGTGGTCGGGGCAGTCGTAGCGGCCCTCCCCGTAGACGACCATCGACCCGGCCAGCACGAGCCGGTCCACCTTCGCGGCGTGCATCTGCGCCAGCAGCACCGCGGTGCCGAGGTCGTTGTGGGAGGCGTAGTCGGGGGCGTCGGCGGGGGAGACACCGTGCCCGACCATGGCGGCCTGGTGGCAGACCGCGTCCACCCCCGGCAGGAGCCGGGACAGGGTGTCGGCGTCGCGCACGTCGCCGCGGACCAGCTCGTGGTCCAGCTCCGGTGCCTCGCCGCCGTGCGCCTGCGGCAGCAGCGCGTCGAGCAGGACGACCTCGTGGCCGTCCGCGACGAAGCGGTCGGCGACGTGGGACCCGATGAATCCGGCACCGCCGGTGACGAGGACGCGCATGCCCGCAGACGCTAGGGCGTACCGGTCCCGCGCGCCCACCGCCCGTCCCCCTCCGCGGCGCCGGCCGGGTCGTCGCGCGGTCCGGCCCCGGGGCCGCGGCTCCCGTCCCAGGCCTCGGCCGCGGCCAGCGCCAGGCCGAACAGCCCCGCCCGGGCCTCGCGGGCACTGGTCCAGCCACGGTGCTCCCACTCCGGCCCGGCGAGCGAGTCCGCGGCGAGGAACACCTGGCCGTAGCCGACCCCGATCCGGCGCGCGGCCGCGACCAGCGCGGACGCCTCCATGTCGACCACCGCGCAGCCCTCGTCGCGGCGCCGCGCGACCCGCGCCGGGGTCTCCCGGAACACGGCGTCGGTGGTCCAGCACCGTCCGACGACGTGCGGCACCCCGGCGCCGTCGAGCACCCGGACCACCGCGTCGACGCCGTCCGGGTCGGCGTCGATCGTCCGCGACGGCGGCTGGTAGTGGAACGAGGTGCCCTCGTCGCGCAGCGCGCTGCCCAGGACGACGGCGTGCCCCAGCGTCAGCTCGTGCCGCAGCGCCCCGGCCCCGCCGACCCCGACGACGGTGCGGACGCCCAGCGCCGCGAGGTGCTCCAGGAACATCGCCGCCAGCGGCGCGCCGACGCCGGGGTGCAGCACCGCGACCGGTGTCCCGCCGGGCCCGGTCGTGCGCCACACCGGGCTGCGGCCGAGCTCGCTGCGCAGCACGGTCACCGTCTCGGAGCGGGTCCCGAGGTCCTCGACGACCTCGGGGAACCAGCACAGCACCGCCGCGGCCGGCATGTCCGGGCGGAGCGGGGTGATCGCCGACGCCCGGATCACGCCCTCGGCGTCCAGGTCGTCCTCGTGCAGGGGGAGGTCCATCGTCGACGATCATCCCCCGCGCACCCGGCCGGGTGGAACACCGCAGGTGGGCGGGGTGACCCTCTCGCCCGGCGTCCCGGGGACGACGGCGCGCAGTATCGTCGGCCACGGATGCCCAGGATCCGGGCCGATCGGAGGGTGGCACAGGCATGGCCGGAGACTTCCGCGGCCCGCCCCCCGCGGGCGGGCGTCCGCCGCAGGGCGAGCCGCCGCGCGGCGGCCGTCCCGCGCGGCCCGGCAGCCCCGGCTGGACGAACCAGCCCCGCAACCCGCTTCCCGGACACGGTGGCCGTCCGCTCCCGCCGCCGTCCCCGCCGCAGCAGCCGCCCGGGACCCCGCCGTCGCGCGGGGGCCACGGACCGCTGCGCAAGCCGCCGCCCGGCCGTGCCGCCGGGGCGCCGCCACCGACCCGGGCCGCCGCGCCGCCGCGTGGTCCGGTCATGCCGCGTCCCGCCGGTGCCGGTTCCGGAGCCGGGGGAGCGGGGGCCGGGGTGCATCCCGCGTCGCAGGCCCCCCGCGACGGCCGGGTCACCCGCGGCCCGTCGATGCCGGACTGGCGCCGCGTCCGCCGTGCCACCCGCGGGCGCTGGAAGGCCGTGCTGATCCTGCTGCTGGTCGCGTTCGTCGGGTTCGGCGTCTACCTCGACCAGAACATGACCCGGGTGCAGGCACTGCCCGCGGACTCCCAGGCGTCGTCGTCGGGGACGAACTACCTGATCGTGGGTTCGGACAGCCGCGAGGGCCTCTCCGCCGAGGACGAGGAACGGCTCGCCACCGGCGACGCGGCGGGCCAGCGCACCGACACGATCATGCTGCTGCACACGGGCAGCTCCGGCAGCGTGCTCGTCTCCATCCCGCGCGACTCGTACCTCCCGATCCCCGGGAACGGCAGCAACAAGGTCAACGCGGCGTTCGCGTTCGGCGGCCCGGAGCTGCTCGTCGAGACCGTCGAGGCCGCGACCGGCCTGCGCATCGACCACTACGTCGAGGTCGGCTTCGGCGGGTTCGTCGGCGCGGTCGACGCGGTCGGCGGGGTGGACATGTGCGTCCCCGGCGCCATCGACGACCCGAAGGCGGGCCTCGACATCCAGGCGGGCTGTCAGGAGCTCGACGGCACGACGGCGCTCGGCTACGTCCGCACCCGCGCGACGCCCGGCTCGGACTTCGACCGCGTCCAGCGCCAGCGCGAGTTCCTCTCCGCGCTGCTCGGCAAGGCCACCAGCCCGCTCACGCTGATCAACCCGTTCCGGATGGTCCCGCTGGCGTCCGCGGTGACCGGCACGATCACCGTCGACGACTCCGACCACATCTGGAACCTCGCCGGCCTGGCCTGGGGGATGAAGGGCGTCTCCGGCGGCGACGGCGTGCAGACGACCGTCCCGATCGGGGGCAGCGCGGGCGGGTCGAACCTGCGCTGGGACCGCACCCGGGCCCAGGCGCTGTTCGGCGCCCTGCAGAACGACCAGGCGCCGCCGGAGTCCAGCTTCGGGCCCTGAGGGCGCCGGTCAGGCGGTCTTCTTCGTCGACCGCCGACGTGTGGTGGCCGGCTTCGCGGGCTTCGCGTCGTCGGTGCCGGTCTCGGCGTCCTTCTCCTCGGTCTTCTTCGTCCGGGAGGACGACCGCCGGGCCGGGGTCTTCTTCTCCGCCGACCCGGACCCCGACCCGGAGTCCGACTTCGTCGACCGGGCCGCGTCCACACTGGCCTGCAGCGCCGACAGCAGGTCGCTCATCGAGTCCCCGCCGTCGTCGGCGGCCTCCGCGGCGGGCGCCGGGCGGGCGTCGCCGTCGGAGCGCTTCGCCTCGATGAGGTCGGCCATCGCGTCGCGGTACTCGTCGTGGAACTCCGACGGGTCGAAGTCCGCGCCCATGCTCTCGACCAGCGACGACGCCATCTTCAGTTCCTGCGGCTTGAGGTCGACCTCGTTGTCCAGGATGTCGAAGTCCGGCTCGCGGATCTCGTCCTGCCAGATGAGGGTCTGCAGCACGATCGCCTTGCCGCGCACCCGCAGCAGCGCGACGGTCTCGCGCTGGCGCAGCGCCACCTTCACCACGGCGGTGCGGTCGGTCTCCTCGAGTGCCTCGCGCAGCAGCGCGTAGGGCTTGGCGGCCTTGGTCTCCGGCTCGAGGTAGTAGCTCTTGTCGAACAGCATCGGGTCGATCTGGTCGTTCGGCACGAACTCGATGACGTCGATCTCGTGCCCCGTCCGCACGGGCAGCGACGCGAGGTCGGAGTCGTCGAGGGTGATCAGCTCGCCGTCGGGGGTCTCGAAGCCCTTCACGATGTCGGCGTAGGTGACCTCCTCGCCGCACACCTCGCAGGTCCGCTTGTAGCGGATGCGGCCGCCGTCCTCACCGTGCACCTGGTGGAACCGGACGTCGTGGTTGGACGTCGCCGAATAGACCTTGATCGGCACGCTGACCAGCCCGAAGGACACGGCCCCGCTCCAGATCGCGCGCATGCGGTTCCCCCTCGCGTGCCGTCCGAAGTGACAGCATGACGGTGTGCAGCCCATGCTCGCCACCCCCGGACCCCTGCCGACCGGGGCCGGCTGGTCGTTCGAGGTCAAGTGGGACGGCATGCGCGTGCTGGCCGAGGTCACCGACGGCGGTGGCGAGCCGGCACTGCGCCTGCGTACCCGTTCCGGCCGCGATGTCACCGCGAACTTCCCCGAACTCGCCGGTCTGGTGGACCTGGCCCCCGACGTGCTCCTCGACGGCGAGGTGGTGCTGCTCGACGGTGGTGTCCCCAGCTTCGCCGCGCTCGCCCACCGGATCCACGGCCCCGCGGGCGGCCGCCCGGTCACGTTCATGGTGTTCGACGTGCTGCGTCTCTACGGGGTGCCGCTGCTCGACCGTCCGCTGGCCGAGCGCCGGGCCACCCTGGAACGGCTCGACCTGTCCGCGACCCCGCACGTCGAGACCTCGCCGCTCTACCCGGACGGGGCCGCCCTGCTGGAGGTGACGGCGTCGCGGGGGCTGGAGGGCGTCGTCGCCAAGCGGGCGGACTCGCGGTACCGGCCGGGCCGGCGCAGCCCGGACTGGGTGAAGATCGCCCACCGGCACTCGCAGTCCTGTGTGGTGGGCGGCTGGAGACCCGAGAGGTCCGGTGGTGCGGGGCGGATCGGGGCGCTGCTGCTCGGCGTCCCCGGGCCGGACGGGCTGGAGTTCGCCGGCCGGGTCGGGTCCGGGCTGGCCGGGGCGGCGGTGCAGGAGCTGCTCACCGCCCGGCTGACCGGGGCACCGGAGTCGCCGTTCGCGCAGGTCCTGCCCCGGGTCGACGCCGCGGGCGCACGCTGGTGCTCCCCGACGGTCGTCGCCGAGGTCGCCCACCTCGGGTGGACGGCGGCCGGCCGGCTGCGGCAGCCGGTCTTCCGCGGGATCCGCGACGACGTCGACGCCGCCGACGTCCGCCGGGAACCCCGCTGAGGACGCCCGATCATCACCCGTTCGCGTGGTCCGCGCGGCGGTGTGGTTCGGTGTGCCCGACATCGACGACCCGGAGGTGACGCGCGTGGCGGTCATGCTGACCTGGCGGTCCGACCCCGAGACCGACGGCGCCGCGGGCATGGAGTCGGCGCGCATCACGACCAACGGCGGCGGGTTCCGTGCCGTCGGCCGGATCATCCGCGGCGGGGAGGGCGGGGTGCTCACCGCGTCCTACCGGCTCGTCGTCGCCGGCGACGGGACGCTGTCGCGGCTCGCCGTCGACGTCGCCACCGCCGAGGGGGAGCAGCAGCTCACGCTGTCGCGCAGCACCGACGGCGTCTGGCTGGTCGACGACGGCTCCGGCGGCAGCCGCGGCCACTTCGGCGGCGCCCGCGACGTCGACCTCGCCTTCAGCCCGGTGTTCAACGCGCTCCCGGTCCGGCGCCTCGCCCTGCACCGTGAGCCCGCCGAGCACGTGCTGCCGATGCTGTTCGTCGACCTCCCGACACTGACCGTCGAGAACACCGAGCAGACCTACCGCACCGTGACGGCCGGGTCGCCCGGCACGCCCGCGGTCGTCGGCTTCGCCGCGGGTTCGTTCGCCGCCGACATGACCGTCGACGACGACGGCTTCGTCCTCGACTACCCCGGCATCGCGTCCCGGGTGACGCTCTAGCGCTTCACCGGCTCGACGACGTCGCCGCGGCGGCCGAGTTCGCGCAGCTCGGCGAACACGTCCGGCGCGCCGAGGTCGACCGGCACCTCCAGCGGCTCGCGGGTCGAGGCCCACCGCATCCGCGCCTCGTGCCCGGAGCGGACGGTCGCGGCCAGCCCACCGGTGGAGGCCAGCGCCCCGCGCATCGCGCCGAGCCTGCCCAGGGCGTCGTCGACGGCGGCGAGCAGCGCGCCCCGGTTGCCCTCGCACATCGCCAGGACCAGCTCGGGCCGGGTCCCGGCGACCCGGGTGCCGTCGGCGAACGAGCTCGCGGAGAGGGCGAGGGCGAGGTCGTCGCCCTGCTCACCGGCGCCGACGGAGGCGAGCACCGCGGCGAACAGGTGCGGCAGGTGCGAGATCCGGGCGACGGCGACGTCGTGCTCGTCGACGGCCGCGGGCACCACCCGGGACCCGCAGTCCCAGGCCAGCTCGGCGACGTCGCGCCACACCTCGACGTCGAGGCCGTCGTCGGCGGCGACCACCCAGGCGGCGCCGGCGAACAGGTCCGCGGACCCGGCGGGCCAGCCGGACTCGGCGGTGCCGGCCATCGGGTGCCCGCCGACGAACCGGGTGCGCGGTGCGAACTGGGCGACCGCGTCGGCGACCGGCACCTTCACGCTCACCGCGTCGGTGAGCCGGCAGGTGGGGGCGACCGCGTCGACGCGGCGCAGCACCGCCTCCAGCGCGGTCAGCGGGACGCACACGACGACCAGCGCATCGGCCTCGGCGGCCCGGGCCAGCGCGGCGTCGGTGTCGGTGGTGACGTCGAACCCGTCGGCGACGGCGGCAGCCGCGGTGGGCTCGGACGCGGCGGTGCCCCACACCTCACGACCGGCGCGGGCCGCGGCCCGCAGCAGCGACCCGCCGATCAGTCCGGTCCCCAGCACGCACACCGCTCGCATGCGTCACGAGGGTAGAGACCGCGGTTCCCGGCCCCGCGCGGACTCCGCTCGTCGCACCGCCCGACCCGGTGATCACCGGTTGTGGAGCGCAGAGGCACGGACAGCGCACTCCGGACCCCACAACCGGTGATCATGGTCCGGCGAGCAGCGCGGCCCCGCGGGGGGAGAGCCGGTAGCCGACCTCCAGGCTCTCGGTCAGGCCCAGCTCCTTGAGCGCGCGGACGTCGCGTTTGAACGCCGGGGTGTCCCGCCCGGCCCGCTCCGCGAGCTCGGCGGCCCGTACCCCGGGCAGCTCGGCGACCAGCCGCAGCGTCGGCCGGGTCCAGGGCCCCCGGCGCGACCGGCGGTCCATCCGGTCGAGGGTCGCGACGACGTCGTCGAGGTCCCCGGTCGCGTCCCGCAGCGACTCCCGCGGGTCGGCCCCGGCGAAGCGCAGCCCGATGCGGAACACCGGGTCGGACCGCGTTCCGCGGAACGCGCGGCGCACCCGGTCGGCGGAGGGCTCGCCCGCGGCGCGGGCGTCGTCGTCGGTGATGCGGTCCGGGTCCACCTCGTCGACGGCGACGACCTCGACCACCCCGGCGGCGGTGCGCAGCGTCGAGCCCACGGCCACCCGCGACCGCGCCCAGCGGCGGTACACGCGGTCGACCTCGCCCGCGGCGACCCCGCGTGCCACCGCCACCGGGAGGATCACCGCAACGCCCTCTCCAGCGCCCGCGCCAGCCCCAGCAGCACGTCCTCCCCGACGGTGACCCCCACCAGCTGCACCCCCGCGGGCAGCCCCGGCACCGGGACCGGCAGCGCGACGACGGGCCGGTCGAGCAGGTTGAACGGCGAGGTCAGCTGCAGCATCGACGGCAGCACCGGCACCCCGTCGTGCTCGGTCGCGCCGATCGGTGTGGCCCGCAGCCGGGTGGTGGGGCAGAGCAGCACGTCGCAGGAGGCCCCGAGCCGGTCGAGCAGGGCGCGCCCGACCCGGCGGCGCTCGCGCCGGGCGTCGACGTACAGGTGCGCCGGCGCCTCCGCGTGCGGGGCGAGCCGGGCGGCCGTCGCGGGCTGGTACTCGTCGCGGCGCTCGGCGAACCAGCGCCGGTGGGTCGCGTAGGCCTCCGCGCCGGTGATCACCGGGTAGGTGGCGGCGAGCTCGGCCACGCCGGGGGTGTCCTGGGCGGCGACGGGTGCGCCGAGCGCGGTGAGCGCGTCCGCCGCGGCCCGGACGGCGTCGGCGATCACCGGGTCGTGCGGACGCCACCAGTCGTCGTCGGCGACGCCGATCCGGGGCAGCACCGCCGCGGCCGACGCGCCGGGCTCCCCGAGCGCGGTGCGTGCGACGGCGAGCGAGGCGGCGTCGGCGGCCAGCAGCCCGACCGTGTCGAACGACTCGGCGAGCGGGAACACCCGCTCGCCCGGGATGGCCCCGCGCCGCGGCTTCAGCCCGGCGACGCCGCACAGTGCGGCCGGGGTGCGCACGCTCGCCCCGGTGTCGGTCCCGACGGCCAGCGCGAGGTGCCCGGCGGCGACGGCCGCGGCGGACCCGGACGACGAGCCGCCCGTGATCCGGGCCGGGTCGTGCGGGTTGCGGGCCGCGCCGGTGGCGGCGACGTCGCCGGTGGGGCCGTAGGCGAACTCGTGGGTGTGGAGCTTCGCGACGACCACGGCCCCCGCGGCCCGCAGCATCGTCACCACCGGTGCGTCGGCGGTCGCGGGGGCGGCGTCGGCCAGCAGCCGCGAGCCGCACCGGGTCGGCAGCCCGGTGACGTCGACCAGGTCCTTGATCCCGACGGCGACGCCGTGCAGCGGGCCCAGCCGTCGTCCCGCGGCGGACAGCGCGGTCAGCTCGGCGGCGCGCTCGCGGGCGCGGTCGGCGTCGAGGGCGACCACGCAGTTCGTGGTGTCGGACCCGAGCCGGGACAGCACGTCGTCGACATGCTCGGAGGGGGAGAGCTCCCCGGAGTCGAGGGCCCGCAACAGATCGGGGAGCGGCAGCACGCGCTCAGCGTGCCGTCGCTCCCCGACTCCGACAACCGGTGGTCAGCGCGCGGCGGACATCGTCGCCGCGATCTCGCGCGCCTCCTCCGCCGACCCCGCCGACGGCTGCGAGTCCCGCAGCGGCCGGTTCGCCGTCTCGGGGAGGAACAGCAGCGTCACGACGCCGATGACCCCCGCCGCGATCAGGTAGTACCCGGGCCACAGCAGGTCGCCCGTGGACAGGACGAGCGCCGACATCACCAGCGACACGGTCCCGGCGAACGCCGACACGAAGATGTTGAACGCGATCGACAGTCCGCCGTAGCGGATCTGTGTCGGGAACAGCGCGGGCAGCGTCGACGGCCCGGTGGCCGAGAAGCAGATCAGCAGCAGCCCCATGACCAGCAGGCCGAGGAACACCGCGGGCACCGACCCGTTCTGCATCAGCAGGATCATCGGGATGCCGAGCACGATCAGCCCGCCCGCACCGACCCACATGATCGGCTTGCGCCCGGTGCGGTCGGAGAGCCGCCCGAGCAGCGGGATGATGAACACCGCCAGCCACAGCACCGCGATCTGCAGCCACGACGACGTCGTGGAGTCGATCGAGGTGCCGCCGTGCTGGTCGACCGTGGTCTCCAGGTAGGTCGGCATGTAGCTGGTCAGCATGTAGTTCGTGACGTTCCAGGCGACGACGACGCCACCGACCATGACGAAGGTCGGCAGGTACTTCGTGAAGATCAGCTTGAGACCGTCCTTCACCTGGGTGCCCTCGCGCTCCTCGGACTCCGAGAGCAGGGTCTGGAAGGCCGGGGTCTCCTCCAGCTTGACCCGCAGGTACACCCCGACGATGCCCAGCGGCAGCGCGACGAAGAACGGGATCCGCCAGCCCCAGCTCGACATGGACTCGGAGCTGAGGACCAGCGGCAGCACCGAGGCGATGGTGGCGCCGAGTGCGTAGCCGACGAACGTGCCGAGCTCCAGGAAGCTGCCGAAGTACCCGCGACGACGGTCGGGGGCGTACTCGGCGATGAAGGTCATGGCGCCGGCGTACTCACCGCCGGTGGAGAAGCCCTGCAGGACGCGGGCGGCGACGAGCAGGATCGGCGCGGCCAGCCCGATCGAGGCGTAGGACGGGATGAGACCGATCAGGAACGTGCCCAGCGCCATCAGGATGACCGTGATCGACAGGACCTTGGTCCGGCCGATGCGGTCGCCCAGCGGACCGAAGAACAGCCCGCCCAGCGGACGGAAGAAGAACGCGATCGCGAACGTCGCGAACACCGCCACCTGGGACAGCGGCCCGGGTGGGAAGAATTCGGCCTCGATGGTCGTGGCCAGATAACCGTAGACACCGAAGTCGAACCATTCGGTGATATTGCCGACCGCGGCCGCCGCAACAGCGCGCCGCATGGTCGCGGGATCGGTGACGGTGACGCCGTCGACCGTCCCCTCTGCTGTGTCGTCCACGCGTTCCCCCTGGCGACAGTGCACGCCACGGATGAAGCTTTCGTCGGGAAACTGTCGATCCGTGTCGTTCTGTCCGTTTCGTTGAATAGTTCTTCCCGACGTTAACGAGACGTCGCCCCCGGTGCCGGATGAGGCACCGATGTGTCTGTGAGCGGAGTCATTCGATTCGGTGGTTCCGCAGGCGGGACAGCGCTTTTCCGACGTGGGACCGTGGTCGGCGGGCGCAGGTAGCGCCCGTGGGACTCGCAAGCGTCGCGACTCCGCCCGGGTCATCCGGACCCGGTCACCGGACCCGGCGCGTGCCCGTGTGAGGAGGAGCCGTCATGGCTGTGTCGAACGCCGTCTTCCTGTCGATCATCGCGAGCACGGGGGTGGGCCTGGCGGTCACCTCCGCGCTGGCCGCCTACGCCCAGCGCACTTGGAAGGGCTACGGCCGCTTGGCCCCGGCCGAGCAGGTCGAGGAGACCGTCTGAGCGTCCGCGTCCACGGCGCCGCGTCCCCGTCCGGGGGTGCGGCGCCGTCGCGCGTTCAACCCGTCGCGGCCAGGGCGAGTCCCGCGTACACGGCGACCCCCGCCGGGAACGCGGCCTCGTCGAACACCACCCGGTTCGAGTGGTTCGGCGGGGCGAGGGCCGGGTCGACCGACGGCGGCCGCGCCCCCAGGAACGCCAGCGAGCCCGGCACCCGGTCCAGCACGTAGGAGAAGTCCTCCGACCCCATCAGCGGGTCCGGCATCGCCACGCAGGCGCCGCGGCCGAGCACCTTCTCCGCGACGCGCACCAGCGCGGCGGTCGCGCGGTCGTCGTTGCGGGTGACGGGGTAGCCCGGGACGATCTCGGCCTCGGCCGTGCAGCCGTAGGCCAGCGCGGTGTGTCGGCAGTGCTCGGTGACCGCCCGGTGCAGCAGCGTGCGCACCGGCTGCGACAGCGTCCGCAGTGTCCCGGTCAGCTCCGCGGTCTCCGGGATGACGTTGTCGGTGGTGCCCGCCTCGATCCGGGACACCGTGAGGACCGCGGACTCCTGCGGCCCGACCCGGCGGGTCAGCAGGGTTTGCAGGCCGCCGACCATCGCCGCGGCGGCCGGGACCGGGTCGCAAACGTCCTGCGGGGCCGAGGCGTGCCCGCCGCGGCCGGTCACCCGGACCCGCAGCACGTCCGCGGCCGCCATGATCGGGCCCGGCCGGTGGTGGAGCTGCCCCGTCGGCACCGTCGAGGTGATGTGCAGGGCGTAGGCCAGCTCGGGGTCCTCGTCCAGCACGCCCTCGTCGATCATGTGCCGGGCGCCGTGGAACCCCTCCTCGCCCGGCTGGAACATGAACACCACCCGGCCGGCGATCCGGTCCCGCCGGTCCGCGAGCAGGCGCGCGGCCGAGGCGAGCATGGCGGCGTGGGTGTCGTGCCCGCAGGCGTGCATGACGCCGTCGGTGCCCGAGGCGAAGTCCAGTCCGCTGTCCTCGGGCAGCGGCAGCGCGTCCATGTCGCCCCGCAGGAGCACCGTCGGTCCGGGACGGTCGCCGTCGAGGACGGCGGTCACCGAGGTGCAGGACCCGCCCGTGCGGATCCGCAGCGGCAGCCCGTTGAGGGCCCGCAGGACCGCGTCCCGGGTGCGGGGCAGGTGCAGTCCGAGCTCCGGTGCCCGGTGCAGCTCCCGGCGCAGCGCGACCGTCCGCGGCTGCAGGACGCGGGCGGCCTCGAGCAGGCCGCCGGGGAGCCCCGCGACCGAGGCGGGCGTGATGGGCATGGACCGATCGTCGCTGACCGGAGCCCGTCCGGCGCCCGCGGGCCCGGTGTGACCACGCGTACCTGGTCGTGGCGTGACTCACAGCCCCGGAGCGACGTACCGTTGGTGCGTGGCCACACAGAGCGTCGAGGCAGCCCCGGACACCCGGGGCGCCGCCCTGCCCGGATTCGCGGTCGCCGCGATCCGGGAGGAGGGCCGTTGGCGCTGTGTCCGGCTGGACTCCGAAGCGCTCGTGGATCTCGACGCGGCGATCACCGCGTTGCGCGCGCAGCGCTCCACCGGTGCGGTGCTCGGCCTCCTCGACGTCGACGACGAGTTCTTCGTCCTCCTCCGCCCGTCCGCGGGCGGGGTGCGGCTGCTGATCTCCGACGCCGTCGCCGCGCTGGACTACGACATCGCGGCGGACGTGCTCGACCTGCTCCGCGTCGAGCTCCCCCCGGACGACGACGCCCTCGACGACGCCTGGCCGGAGGGCGACCTCGGCATCCTGGCCGACCTCGGCCTGCCCGCCGACGAGCTGGAGATCCTCGTCTCCGACCTCGAGCTGTACCCCGACGAGCAGCTGGACACCATCGCCCGCCGCTGCGGGTTCGCCGCCGCGCTGGACGAGCTCGTCGGCTCCTGAGTTGTTCCGCCCGGCCGATCGGCTCGCGCTGGGCCGTGCCCTCGACGTCGCGCGCGACGCCGAGGCGACCGGGGACGTCCCGATCGGCGCGGTCGTGTTCGCCGCCGACGGCACCGAGCTCGCCGCGGCCTGCAACGCCCGTGAGGCCACCGGTGACCCGACCGCGCACGCCGAGGTGCTCGCCCTGCGCGCCGCCGCGGCCGTCGTGGGGGAGTGGCGGCTGACCGGGACGACCCTCGCCGTCACCGTCGAACCGTGCACGATGTGCGCCGGCGCGATCGGGCTGGCCCGGGTCGAGCGCGTCGTGTTCGGGGCGTGGGAGCCCAAGACCGGTGCCGCGGGCTCGCTGTGGGACGTGCTGCGCGACCGGCGGCTCGCGCACCGGCCCGAGGTCGTCGGCGGGGTCCGCGCAGGTGAGGCGGCCGCCCTGATGCGCGAGTTCTTCGGCCGGACCCCGTGCGCCGACCGCGACTGAGCTTCTTGTAGCCTTGTCGGCGGTAGCGTGTCCGAGCGGCCGAAGGAGCGCGCCTCGAAAGCGCGTGAGGTTCACGCCTCCGTGGGTTCAAATCCCACCGCTACCGCTGGTCAGAGGGCCGGATCCCCGAGTCGGGGGTCCGGCCCTCTGTCGTCGGGCCGATGAGTCCACGGCCGCCGGGCGGTCCCCAGGAGCAGCCGACCATCCGCGCGACGCCCGGGAGGACCACCGTGACCGAGGTCTGGAAGCTCGTCCACTCCGAGCGCGCGGCGCTCGTCGCCGACCTGCGGGACGTGTCCGGCGACCGGTGGGACACCCCGTCGCTCTGTCCCGGGTGGACCGTCCACGACGTGCTGGCCCACCTCGTCGACACCGCCCGGACGACCCGGGGCCGGTTCGTCGTCGGCATGCTGCGGGCGCGCATGGACTTCGACCGGCAGAACGAGCACGGGATCGCCCGCGCACGCGGTGCGACGCCGGCGGAGACCCTGCGCCGGTTCGCGGAGTGCGTGCCGATGACCGCCACACCGCCGGCCCCACTCGCGACCCGGCTGGTCGAGATGGTCGTGCACGGGGAGGACGTCCGTCGTCCACTCGGGATCGTCCGGACCTACGCCCCCGCGGCGGTGGCCGGCGCGCTCGCGCTGCAGGTCCGGACCTCCACCTCGTTCGGGGGTGCCCGCGAGACCGTCGCCGGCCTCCGCCTGTCGGCCACCGACACCGGCCTGGTGGTCGGCAGCGGCCCCGAGGTGCGGGGGACCGCGCTGGCCCTGCTCCTCGCGGTCTCGGGCCGGCCGCCGGGGGACGACGCGCTCACCGGTCCCGGGGCGGAGGCACTCGCGCGGGCGGGGTGAGCGCGTCCCGTCTCCGACCGTGGTCCGACGCCGTGGATCATTCCCGGCTCCGATGTGGCCGACTCCCGTCCGGCGCGACAGTGGGTGCACACCCCGACACGAGGAGCTGGAGATGACCACGATGACCACACCGCACGACCACGCGACCCCGGAGCCCGCCCGCCCCGGCGACCCGGACGCCTACCCCGTCCTCACCGTCCTGATGCTGATGCTCGGCGGCTTCGTGCTGCCCGTCGTCGGCTGGCTCGCCGGTGTCGTGATGCTGTGGACCGGTCGCTCCTGGACGGTCGGGGAGAAGTGGCTCGGCACCCTGGTGTGGCCGGGGATCGTGGCCGTCCCGGCGCTGGTGCTGGTCGCCGGCCTCGTGGCGACCCCGGAGCCGGGTGCCGGGCACTGGGCGATCGTCGTCGCCGGGATCGTCGGTGTCCTGGGTGCGCTGGTCGTCCTGCCCTGGACCTTCGTGAAGCTGCTGCGCGCCGGCCGGCGTACCCACTGAAGTTGGTAGTGACGCTCGCTCGAACAGGTGAACGGAATATCCGGCGCACAACCTCCTGATTCGGACCTGTGAGACACAACGTATCCGCATCTGCGGATACGTTCTCGCCGATCGTCGGCGGTGTGCGGATCTCGCCCGGTTCCGTGCGTCACAGCGCCGAGCGCATCACGACCACTGCCCCCTCGTTCCGCTCTCCAACGGACTCCGCCGGCCGCTCCCCCCGGGCCACGGAGCGAAGGAGAGGACAACGATGTCTGCCCCGACACGTGCACGCACCGAACGCCGCGATGTCAGCCGTCGCCGATTCCTCGGCTACCTGGTCGCCGCCCCCACCCTCGTCGTCGCGGCGGAGGTCGGCCGCCAGCAGCTGTTCGCCCCGCCGGGGGCCTCGGCCGCCGCGATCCCGTCGCCGCCCCAGGTGGCCGACGCCTACGACCTGCTCGACGCCATCCGCGACTCCTCCCGGCCGACCTCGGCCCTGATCCGGGTGGAGGTGAACCGGGACGGCACGGTGTCGTTCCAGCTCCCGCGGTCGGACAACGGGCAGGGGATCATCACCTCGACCGCGATGATCATCGCCGAGGAGATGGACCTCGACCCGGACCAGGTGACGGTCACGCTGGCCGACTCGCGTCCGGAGCTGGTCTTCAACCAGCTCACCGGCGGCTCCAGCACGACGTTCTCGACCTACACCCCGATCCGGGTCGCCGCGGCGATCGCGAAGGGCCGGCTGCTCGATGCGGCCGCCGCCCTCCTCCAGCAGGACGTGGGCACCCTCACCAGCCGCGCCGGGCTCATCACCGGTGCCGGGGGCAGCGCGATCCCGTTCGGGGAGCTCACCGAGGCCGCGGCCGTCGACGCCACCCGCTCGGTGGAGGTGGTGCTCAAGCCGCGCGAGGAGTTCACGGTCATCGGGACCGACCGGCGCAACGCGCAGGCCCGCGACATCGTCACCGGCCGCAAGCAGTTCATCGCCGACATGAGGATCCCCGACGCGCTGCCGACGGTGATCTGCCGCGGCCCGAACCTGAACTGCGCCCCGGTCTCGGTCGCCAACGCCGACGAGGTGCGCTCCATGCCGGGCGTCACCGACGTCGTCGAGTGCGCGACCGGCGTCGCCGTGCGGGCACACACCTACGGTCAGGCCGTCGACGGTGTGAACGCGCTGCGCGTGCGCTGGGACGCGGGCACCGTCGAGGGCGAGAACGACGAGTCCGTGCTGCAGAAGGTGCGGGCGGCCGAGCTGCCGCTGGCGGTCCCGTCGGTGCCGGGGGAGACGGTCGAGGGCGACTTCACCTTCTACTTCCGCAGCAGCTCGGCGCTGGAGACCAACACCGCGATCGCCGACGTCCGGGACGGCCGCTGCGAGATCTGGACCTCGCTGAAGATCCCGATCACCGTGCAGCACGACATCGCCGAGCAGCTCGGGCTGCCGGTCAACGCGGTCACCATCCACATCGTCCCGGGCGGCGGCTCGTTCGGCCGTCGTCTCTTCGGTGACGCGGCCAAGGAGGCCGCCGAGATCTCCCAGAAGCTCGGCAAGCCGGTCAAGCTGATCTGGTCGCGCGCCGACGACTCCCGCCAGGGCCGGGTGCACCCGATGGCGACCTCCCGGATCCGGGCGGTCGTCGCCGGCGAGTCCGTCGTCAGCTTCGAGCAGCGGCACACCGGTGTCAGCTGCGACTTCGGGCACGGCTTCGGTGACGCCGTCACCGCGGCCGCCGCGAAGGCACCGCTGGGCCAGGTCTCGGTCGCGGAGGCGATCTGGGAGCTGACCCAGGCCACGCCCTACGACTTCGGCGCCCAGACCCGGGTGCTCAACGAGGTCGACATGCGGTTCAACACCGGCTCGATGCGTAACGTGTACTCGCCCGACGTCTGCACCGCCCGGGACCTGATCGTCGACCGCATCGCGGAGAAGATGGGCAAGGACTCCTACGAGTTCCGCCGCGAGTTCCTCCGCAACGACGCGATGCGCGCCGTGCTCGACAAGGTCGCCGAGGAGGGCGACTGGGGCCGGTCGATGCCCGACGGCACGGCGCAGGGGATCGGGTTCCACGTCGAGTACAAGGGCTTCGCCGCCTGCCTGGTCGAGATCGACTGCCGCCCGCAGACCGTGGACCGCAAGGTCCGCCAGGCGCGGACCGGGCCGCGGGTGACCAAGGCGGTCTTCGCCGTCGACGGCGGTCTGGTCATCAACCCGCTCGGCTTCAAGGCCCAGATCATGGGCGGGATCAACGACGCGATCGCGATGACGCTGACCGCGGGCCTGCATCTGGTCGACGGTCATTTCGTCGAGGCGAGCTGGGACAACTACTTCTACACCCGGCAGTGGAACACCCCGCTCGACCTGCAGGTCCACCTGGTCGACAACGGGCGGCCGGAGCCCGGTGGAGCCGGCGAGTTCGGCGTCGCCCCGACCTGCGGGGCGATCGCGAACGCCTACGCGCGCGCCACCGGCCGGGTGCCGGACCACTTCCCGATCCTGCACCACGAGCCGCTGCCGTTCGAGCCGTACCCGACCGTGCCGCCGATCCCGCCGTCGCCGACCAACGGCCTCGACTTCGTCCGCTGAGGAGCCCCCCATGTCTTCCCACACCTTCACGGTCAACGGCGAGAAGGTCACCGTCGACGTCGAGGACGACGTCCGGGTCCTGTGGGTCCTGCGGGACCTGCTGGGCGTGACGGGGCCGAAGTACGGCTGCGGGATCAACGTCTGCAAGGCCTGCACCAGCCACATCAACGGCAAGGCGTTCAACCCGTGCTCGGTGCCGGTGGGCGCCCTCTCGGAGTCGGACGAGATCACGACGATCGAGGGTCTGGCGAAGGGCGAGGAGTTGCACCCGATGCAGCAGGCCTGGATCGACAACGACGTCGCGCAGTGCGGGTACTGCCAGCCGGGTCAGATCATGGCGGCGGTCGACCTGGTCAAGCGGTGTGCGGCCGAGGGCCGTTCGATCGACGACGACGCCTTGGACGAGATCCGCAACATCTGCCGGTGCGGCACCTACAACCGCATCCGCGAGGCGATCAGGGCCGGCGCCGACGCCATGTGACGGCGCGCGCCCGCCGCACCGGGACCCCGGGCGGCGGGCGCGGGCCCCTTCGGTCGACACCCGGTCCCGGTTCGGGTGCTCTCCACCGGATCACCCGTACGAGTGGTCTGTTCGGCGGTAGCGCAACCCCATCCTGCGGAGTATGCGACGGCGAGTCATCCGCATCTGCGGGTAAGGGGACCCTGAATGTCAACTCGTTGACCTGCGAATCATTGGATCTCCGACAGTGTGACCAGCGGATTTCGCCCTACGCGTGCCGCGCGTACCGACGCGTATCCGTCGAATCAGGCACGTCGTTGATCGCCCGAATGCCCTGCAGCCGTCCCCGCTCCCCGCACCGGACGTCGCATCGGGCGCGCACCGCAGCACATTCCGAGAGGACAACGATGCCCGCTCACAGCGCCACCGCCCCCGAGCGCCCGGCGTCCGGAGACGACCGCAAGAACGTCAGCCGCCGGCGGTTCCTTGGCTACCTGGTCGCCGCCCCGACGCTGGTCGTCGCGGCCGAGATCGGGCGCCAGACCTACTTCCCCGGCGTCCCGCAGGCCAACGCGGCCGCGATCCCGTCGCCGCCCCTGCCGGCCGAGCTCTACGACCTCCTCGACGTCATCCGGGACTCCGCGCGCCCGACCGCGAACCTCATCCGCATCGAGGTCAACCGCGACGGCACCGTCTCGTTCGCGCTGCCGCGCTCGGACAACGGCCAGGGCATCATCACCTCGACGCAGATGATCATCGCCGAGGAGATGAACCTCGACCCCGACCAGGTGATCGTCACCCTGGCCGACGCCCGCCCGGAGCTGGTGTTCAACCAGCTCACCGGTGGCTCGACGACCACGTTCTCCACCTACACCCCGATCCGGGTCGCGGCGGCGCTCGCGCAGAAGCGGCTGCTCGACGCGGCCGCGAACGAGCTGCGCCAGGACGTGAACGTGCTGCGCAGCCGTCAGGGGCTCATCACCGGTAACAACGGCGAGCAGCTGCCCTTCGGCGAGCTCACCGAGCTGGCGTCCAGCTCGGTGAACGAGGCCGTCGACGTCGTCCTGAAGGACCGCGAGGAGTTCACCGTCATCGGGAAGCCGCGGACCAAGTCCGACGCGCGCGCCATGGTGACCGGGAAGAAGAAGTTCCTCGCCGACCTGCAGATCCCGGACGCGCTGCCGACCGTCATCTGCCGCGGCCCGAACCTGAACTCGGCCCCGCAGGGTGTCCGCAACATCGACGAGGTCCGGAACATGCCGGGCGTCACCGACGTCGAGCAGGTCCCGACCGGCGTGGCGGTCCGCGCGAAGACGTTCGGGCAGGCCGTGGACGCGGTCAACGCGCTGCGCGTCGACTGGGACGGCGGCACGGTCGAGGGCGAGAACGACGAGTCCGTGCTGGCGGCCCTGCGCCGGGGCGAGCTGCCGCTGGCCGTGCCCCAGGTGCCGGGCGAGACCGTCGAGGGCGACTTCACCTTCTACTTCCGCAGCAACTCCGCGCTGGAGACCAACTGCGCCATCGCCGACGTCCGCGACGGCTCGGCGGAGGTCTGGGGACCGTCCAAGTCGCCGATCGCCGCGCAGGCCGAGATCGCCAAGAAGCTCGGGATCGCGCAGAACGCGGTCACCGTGCACGTCACCGAGGGCGGCGGCTCGTTCGGGCGCCGGCTGTTCTTCGACGGCCTCGAGGAGGCCGCCGAGTGCTCGCAGGCGTTCGGCAAGCCGGTCAAGCTCATGTGGACCCGCGCCGACGACTCCCGCCAGGGGCGCACGCACCCGATGGCGACCACCCGGGTCCGGGCGCAGGTCTCCGGCGACGCGGTGTCCAGCTTCGAGATCCGCCACACCAGCGTCGCCACCGAGATCAACCCGGGTCTGTCCGAGGCGATCACCGCCGCGGCGAACAAGGCCCCGGGCGGCAACTACACGATCTCGCAGAGCATCTACGTGACCACCCAGACCAACCCGTACAACGTCGGTGTCGCGACCTCGCTGCTCAACGAGGTCGACATGCGCTTCAACACCTGCTCGATGCGCAACATCTACTCGCCCGACACGGCCACCGCGCGCGAGCTGATGATCGACCAGGTCGCGGCCAAGATGGGCAAGGACCCCTACGAGTTCCGGTCGGAGTACACCAAGCTGACCCGCTGGAAGGACGTCGTCGACCGGGCCGCCAAGGAGGCGGACTGGGGCAAGTCGATGCCGGAGGGCACCGCCCAGGGCATCGCGATGCACGTCGAGTACAAGGGCGTGGCCTGCGCCGTCGTCGAGCTCGACTGCCGCCCCGAGACGGTCAACCGGAAGATCCGTTCCGCCCGCACCGGGCCGCGCGTCACCAAGGTCACCTACGTCGTCGACGTGGGGCTGATCATCAACCCGCGTGGTCTCGAGGCCCAGATGATGGGCGGGATCAACGACGGCATCGCGATGACGCTGACCGCGGGCCTGCACCTGGTCGACGGTCACTTCGTCGAGGCGAGCTGGGACAACTACTTCTACACCCGGCAGTGGAACACCCCGCCGGAGATGAACATCATCGTCATCGAGGACTCCGAGGCCCCCGAGCCCGGCGGTGCCGGCGAGTTCGGCGTGGCGGCCACCTGCGGCGCGATCGCCTGCGCCTACGCCCGCGCCACCGGGAAGGTCCCGACCGAGTTCCCGATCCTGCACAACGAGCCGCTGCCGTTCGAGCCGTACCCGACCGTGCCGCCCGTCCCGCCGTCGCCGACCAACGGCCTCGACTTCGTCCGCTGAGGAGACTGACATGCCTTCCCACACCTTCACGGTCAACGGCGAGAAGGTCACCGTCGACGTCGAGGACGACGTCCGCGTGCTCTGGGTCCTGCGCGACCTGCTCGGGGTGACCGGTCCGAAGTACGGCTGCGGGATCAACGTCTGCAAGGCCTGCACCAGCCACATCAACGGCAAGGCGTTCAACCCCTGCTCGGTGCCGGTCGGCGCCATCTCCGAGTCCGACGAGATCACCACCATCGAGGGGATCGCGAAGGGCGAGGAGCTGCACCCGATGCAGCAGGCCTGGATCGACAACGACGTCGCCCAGTGCGGCTACTGCCAGCCCGGCCAGATCATGGCCGCCATCGACCTGGTCAAGCGGTGTGCGGCCGAGGGCCGCTCGATCGACGACGACGCCCTGGACGAGATCCGCAACATCTGCCGGTGCGGCACCTACAACCGCATCCGCGAGGCGATCAAGGCCGGCGCTGACAACATGTGACGTCCGTGCGGCGTGCTCCGCACGCCGCACAACGCTGGGCCGTTAGTGTGAACGGCCTGCTCCCCGCTACCGAAGGACGGATTCGATGAAGAACCGGATGCGACGCTCCCTGATCGCCGTCGGCGCGCTCGGCGCGGTGGCGTTCCCGCTGGCCGGGATCGCCGCCGCCGACACCGAGGACGGGCACGGCTACCCCAGCACCCAGAGCCCGACCCAGGGCGTGGACTCGGTGCTGGAGCTGACCGACACGTTCGGCTACAGCTTCCTCGACGCCGCGGACACCTTCTCGCCGACGAACCGTCCGGACGGCGTCAACGGAACCGACACCGAGTTCCCGCAGGCCGACCCGCGCTTCGTCGAGGGTCCGGCCGGCGGGCTGGTCAAGGACGGACCCTTCGAGTAAGGGGCTCCCGGACGGCGGGGCCGGCACTCCTCACGGGGTGCCGGCCCCGTCGTCGTACCGGGACTCAGTGCAGGACCTTCAGCCCCACCACACCGGCGACGATCGCGAGCAGGCACAACAGCCGCGCCGTCGTCGCCGGCTCGCCGAGGGCGGCCATGCCGTAGAGCGCGGTGCCGACCGCGCCGATGCCGACCCACACGGCGTACGCGGTGCCGACCGGCAGGTCGCGCAACGCCAGGGCCAGCCCGCCCATGCTCAGGGCCAGCGCGCCCGCGAACAGCAGCGACGGGCCGAGCCTGCTGAAGCCGCGGCTCTGCGACAGCGCCGCGGCCCACACCGTCTCCAGCACACCGGAGACCACGAGGTAGATCCATGCCATGACGAGCTCCTCCCGGAAGGATGCGTCGTCTTGGCGTTCCGGGTACGGCGCGTCTCGTCCGGGGAGCCGCCGGGTGGGCGGTCCGGTACCAGGATGGCGGACCGCCGGGCCCGGGTCGAGTGATGGTGACCGGTCGGACCGCCGCGCACCGCCCCGAGGCTGATCGGGAACGGGCTCGACACCGGAGGCCGGTCGGCGGACGCTTCCACCGTGGACCATCGACTCCTCGCGTTCGCCGCCGCAGCGGCGGTCGTCATCGTCGTCCCCGGACCCAGCGTCGTGTTCACCGTCGGCCGCGCGCTCGCGGCCGGCCGGTCCGCCGCGCTGGCGACGGTCGTCGGCAACGCCGTCGGCGTCTTCCTGCAGGTGGTCGCGGTGGCGGTGGGCCTCGGGCACCTCGTCGCACAGTCCGCCGCGGCGTTCACCGTCCTGAAACTGGTGGGTGCCGCCTATCTGGTGTACCTGGGGATCACGGCGTTCCGGCACCGGCACGACGTCGTCCGCGCGATGCAGCGCTCGGCCGGTGACGCCCGGCAGGTGGGTCCGGCCCGCAGCGTCGTCGACGGTCTGGTGGTCGGCGTGCTCAACCCCAAGTCCGTCGTCTTCTTCGTCGCGTTCCTGCCCCAGTTCGTCGACGCCCGCGGGCCGGTCGCCACGCAGATCCTGCTGCTGGGGGCGTTCTTCGTCGCCATCGGTCTGGTGCTCGACAGCGTGTGGGCCCTCGCCGCCGGATCGGCCCGGGCCTGGTTCGCGTCGTCGCCGAGGCGGATCGCGGCCGTCGGCGGTGCCGGTGGGCTCGCGATGATCGGGCTCGGCGTCGGGGTGGCGGCGACGGGGTCGTCGCAGTAGTCGGCGGCTACCGGTCGAGGCCGACCAGGACCCCGAGGACGACCAGCGCGAGGCAGATCGCGCCGTTCAGGACCGGGTGCTCGGCGAGGATCGCGACGAACTCGCGCAGCGTGGCGCTGGGCCAGTAGTAGCGGGCGGTCGGCGAACCGACGACCTGGCCGTTCACCCCGGCCCGGCGGGCGGTGAGCGCCGCCCGGAAGGCGTGGAAGTTGTTGGTCACGACGGCGCACCGGTGGTCGGGCGCCCGCTCGGTCATCAGCGCCCGGCTGAACACGAGGTTCTCCCGCGTCGTCCTCGACCGGTCCTCCCGCAGGATCCTCTCCGACGGCACACCGCGGGCCACGAGGTAGTCGGCCATCGCGACGGCCTCGGCGACCGGCTCGTCGGGACCGCGTCCACCCGAGGTCACCAGCATCGGGTCCCCGCCCCGCTCCCGCTCCTGGGCCCACAGCGCCACTCCGCGGTCCAGGCGGGCGGCGAGCAGCGGCGGCACCGCACCCCGGATGAGCCCCGACCCGAGCACCACGACGAAGTCGACCCCGGGTCGGACCCCCATCCGCCCGTAGACGAAGGAGTAGGCCAGCAGGCTGCACAACAGGAGGCCGAGGTGGGCTGCGAGCAGCAGCGTCACGTAGGTGACCGTGGTCAGGAACCGGTTCTCGAGCTGCAGCGTGAGCGGGACGAGGACCACGACCGCGAGACAGGCCAGACCCGCGAGCAGCGACAGCAGGTTCGCCGGCCGACGCCCCTCCCGTCGCATCATCACGACGCCGTTGACGAGCAGGAACCCCGTCAGCACGAGCACGAACACGATGAGCAGCGCCGCGACCAGCGCCGTCACGAGGTCGACGACGCCGACGTCGACCCGGGGGATCGCGGCGATCGACGCCATCAGGAGCAGGACCACCGTCGTCCCACCGGCCACGGCGTTGCGGAACCGCCGCCGTTCGACGAGAACGCCGACGACGCACAGCGTCGCCGACAGTGCGGCCAGGGCAGACAGGACTCCGGCAGCCGTCACCGGGCCACCTGCGGGCGTTGCTGGGCGGGGCGACGGCGACGGAACCACACCGCGACGACCACACAGCACACGATCGCGAACAGGACCGCGACGTCGACCGCGGTCGACCCGGTGTCCCGGGCCGGGGCGGTCGGGTCGGCCTGGATGTTCTGCACCACGTCCCACACGGTGTGGAAGGAGCATGCGGCCCACAGACCGCCCCGGCCGAGCGAGACGACCCCCAGCAGGGCGCCCAGCGCGACGGTCGTCGCCACGTAGACGACGGTCGCGCCCGAGTTGAACGAGTGGCACAGACCGAACACGACCGAGCTGAACGCGACGGCGGCGCCGCTGCCGAACCCGGTGCGCACCGCGCCGAGCAGGTAGCCGCGGAACAGCAGCTCCTCGGTCGAGGACTGGAGCGCGGTGGCGGCGAGCACAAGCCCGACGGCGAGCACTCCCGGGAACGCGGTGGCTCCCTCCGGTGTCGGTCCGCCGCCGCCGGCGCCGTCGTCGCCGGCGGCGAGTGCACCGGCGACGGAGGCCACCGCGAGGACCAGCAGCGCCAGCATCCCCGCACCGAGCACCGCCCGGACCCGCCGGCGGACGGGGGCCCCGAGATCCGACAGCCCCCGGCTCTCCCGCAGCCGCAGCCACAGCACGAGCAGGACCAGCGACACACCGAAGGGGACGATCAGCTCGGTCGCCTGCCACAACCGCATCCCGTCCGACGGGGGCGCCGGTGGGCGCACCGCCGTCCAGAGGAACTGGCCTGCGAACACCGCCGCCACGACGACGGCCGTCGCCACCGCCGCGCGCCCCCACCGGCCGTCCACACTCTGTCCGTCGTCCTGGCCGGTCATCGGTCCCCCTCGTCGCGACGACTGCGTGCCCGAGCCGTGATGTGTCCGATCATGGCGATTCGTCCACCGGTCCGACGAGAGGTCCGCGCGTCCGTGTGACCGCCGTCGGCTCATCTCATCCGAGCGGGTGACCACCAGACGATGCTGCGCCACAACCACTCCACCGGCCCGTACCGGAAGCGCCGCAGCCACCAGCGGCTCGCGACGACCTGGACCACCAGGATCGCGGCGGCGAGCGGGAGCAGGGCGCGGTACCCGCCCGGGCCGGAGAACGCCGGGGCCGTGGTCAGCAGCACGACCAGCAGCGTCGCCGTGAGGTAGTTCGTCAGCGCGAGCCGGCCGAGCGGGGCGAGCACGGACGACACCCACGGCCCGACCCGGGACGCCGTCAGCAGCACCAGTGCGCTCGCGTACCCGATCGCCATGACGAGCCCGGCGGTCGAGGAGACCCGGTCGAACCCGCTGTGCTCGATCGTGCCGACCTGGATGCTGAGCAGCGGCACCGCGACGACGACGGCCCCGACCAGCACGGCCGTCCACACGGCCCGGTTCGGCGCCGCCATCCGGTGGTGCAGGCCGTACCGGGCGGCGGCGAGACCGAGCAGGAACAGCCCGGGTACGAGGAGGAGCCCGCCGCTGGTGAACGCGAGCGCCACGCCCGTCGCGGCCGCGCCGCCGAGCGCGATCACCGGCCGCGGCAGCCAGGAGGCCGGGAGGAGGACGACGACGCCGACGATCGCGTACGGGAGCAGCGCCTCACCGGGCTGCAGGAGATGGTGCGCGGCGCCGAGCACGCCGAGCACGAGCAGCCGGCGCAGCAGCACGAGCCGTGGCCGGGTGGTCCGCCGGGCGGCCCCGTCCAGGAACAGGGCGGTGCCGAGTCCGAACAGGAAGGAGAACAGTGGGAAGAAGCGCTGGTGGGCCGTGAGCTCCAGCCACTGCGGCAGGGTGCCGGTCCAGGACCCCGCGGCGGGCGGCAGCCCGGCGATCGCAGGCATGTTGACGAGCAGGATCCCGCACAGGGCCAGCCCGCGGAGGGTGTCGAGGGCGTCGACCCGGACGGGGGCGGTGGCCGTCGGATCCGGGGGAGCGCTCACGTCTGTTCGGTGCACCGGTCCAGCGTGGCGACCGTGCGGGGCTCGCGGATCGGCCCGCAGGCCGGTTCCGCCTGCGGGGCCTCGTACTTTCGGCCGGGACCGTCCGATGCCAGGCTCGGACGATGTCCGCATCCCGTGTCGCGCTCCTGCGGTGGCAGTTCGACCTGACGTGGGCCCTGTTCGAGTACCACCTCGACCGGCTCGACGACGACGAGACCCTGTGGCGGCCGGCGCGCGTCTGCTGGACGGTGCACCCGTCCGACGACGGGACGTGGCGGCCCGACTGGGCGGACTCCGAACCCGACCCGGTCCCCGTCCCGACGATCGCGTGGGTCACCTGGCACATCGACTGGTGGTGGTCGGTGACGCTGGACCACCTCCGCGGCCGGACCCCGCGGGACCGCACCGACGTGGTGTGGCCGGGCGACGCCGCGTCGACCGTCGCCCGGATGCGCGCACTGCGTGGGGAATGGGCGGACGTCCTGGACGGACTGTCCGACGACGACCTCGTCGCGGTCGCCACGTTCCCGTGGCAGGGGGATCCGGAGATGACGGTCGGACACACCCTGGCCTGGGTGAACACCGAGCTGGCGAAGAACGTCGCGGAGGTCGGGCAGCTGCGGCTGGTGCGCGCGGCCGGTCACTGAGCAGGCCCGGGAACGACGAACGCCGGGCCACCCGCGGGGGTGTGCCCGGCGTTCCGCCTTCCTGCTGGCGGAGGATACGGGATCTGAACCCGTGAGGGATTGCTCCCAACACGCTTTCCAAGTCTGATCTTGGCCGTCCGCTCGGTCTCGTCGGCGTCCGTGGCCTGGACGCAGTGACGGATCACCAGTCAGTGGACCTGCGCGGACGGCCACGAACGAGACTGCCGTTGAGACTGTCGGCGCCGGGAGGTAGGTCGTGCCTCTCGGCGGCCCTGCGCCGTCAGCCGTCCTTGAAGAACTCGAACACGCGCGACAGCAGCTGCAGGCCGATCACGATCCAGACGCCCCGGATCTTCGGCTTGCTGCACCCGCAGGCGCAGGTCGGTTCCGGACTCTCCGGTGCGGGTCCGCTGTGACGGTGCTTGCCCATGACTCGCTCTCCAACTTCATCTGGCCGCACGCCTCGGGTCGGCGTGACGACCCCCAGCTTGAGGACCCGCGGTGGGTCTTGTCCTCCTTCTGCCCCCGAGCCAGAGGTAGCTCGTGGAGTCCCCTGCGCGTTCGCTTCCCTAGCACTTTGCCTCCTGTACCTGCATCTGTCACGGGGGCAGGCATCACCTCTGCTGCGGGGGCATGTAACCTCACGTCTCCAGGGTTGCCTCCGTTCCAGAGATGCATCCGAACTGGAAGTAGTTGGACGGGGGCCGATGTGACCACGGCGGACGGTTCTGTCGTCAAGGGTGACCAAGGTGAGGCGGAAAAGAAGGGCCTCATCTATGCGGGTCGCATCGTCGGCAAGACGCTATACAGGATTCGCGAATCCCATGTTCGAGATCACTACGTGCCATTGATGAAAAAGGGCGCAGTTGGCGCAGTAAAGCTGGATCTTCTCCTGCGAGGTATTGCGCTATTGCCGGAGCATACTGGCGGCAGAAGGGAGGCTATTGGGAGGGTGTCGCCATATGCATCTTACGAGGATCTGCACGATCTGATCCGTAGTCCGGACTTGTACTCAAATACTCCCGAAAGTCCGTATGACTACGACGATGCGCAGCAGCGCAAGCTCAAGCGCGAATGGATTCGCGAGCAAATCGAGAAGCTCGAAGAGCTCAAGCTTGTATCGCGGGTCGTGCATGAGAGTGGTGGGCGGCCGAGGTTAGTAGCCAGACGGGATGATGGATCGGGCAAGGACCTGGACGACCCGTCGGGGACCGCTGGAAGCTCCTACCTGACGACGTTGGGCAGCGTGTTCTCGTCGAAAGCGGTACGCGACTGGGGGACTCCCGAGGTCAGCTTTTACTTTGCGGCAATGATTGCAGAGCGGCATCACCGGTTCCTTTCGAAGCAATCATCGCTGCCGGGTGGTGGCGAGTGGTTCCAGGCGTTGACCTGGTTTGCGGACAAGGAGGGTTATCGGGGTGAGGGTCACGTGAAGATTCCTTTCTCTATTGCAACCCTTGATCGCGGACTCCGAAGTTTTCTTAATAGTGGTCTACTTGAGAAGCGTTTGACGCGGAAGAATCCTCTAACGGGTGCGAACTTTCGCCGCGGTTCTCGCAACGTCTACACCAACAAGTTTGCCGAGTTGGATACCGGATCGAGGGTTGTGGAGATCGATCTGATGCAGGATCCTGGGCGGGTTTGATTCTTCTGATTCCAGCCATTTCGAGGTGATCTCCTCGCGGCGCTGGCTGCCTCCGGCGCGCCGTGAGGAGATCACTGCCGTCCGCACGTCTCCGATCTCTGAGCGGTGCCGGGTCCGGGCGGAGCCCGGGGTACTTCGCGGTTCCCGTCCTGGGCGTCGTCGAGCCGTTGCCCGTCGCCGTTCTGAGATCGGTCGTCCGCCCGGTGCGTGAGTGGCCGGGTAGACGGACACGGCGCCCGCGCGCGGGCCGGAGGCAGGAGCGCGCGGGTGGCGGGGCCGGCGTAGCCGGTCAGGCGCGCCGCCGGAGGCGGCGCCTTGAAGGCGGACGCCATCCGCGCGGTCCGGAAGCTGGAGCGCGACCGCGATTCGGCAACCGTGCAGGCGACCGGCCGGGTCGGCACCGTGGGGGAGTGGCTGGAGCACTGGGTGGAGAACATCGCCGCCGCGGTGGTGCGGGAGAACACGCTCGCCGGGTATCGCGTCGCGATCCGCACGCACCTGGTCCCCGGGATCGGCGCCCACCGGCTCGACCGGCTGCAGCCCGAGCACCTGGAGAAGCTGTACGCGCGGATGATCCGCAACGGCAGCTCGCCCGGCACCGCTCACCAGGCGCACCGCACGCTCCGGACCGCGCTCGGGGAGGCCGAACGGCGCGGACGGATCACCAGGAACCCGGCCGCGCTCGCGAAGGCACCCCGGGTCAGCGAGACGGAGGTGGAGCCCTACTCGGTCGACGAGGTCCGACGGCTACTCACCACCGCCGCCGAGGGGCGGAACCACGCCCGCTGGGCCATCGCCCTCGCGCTCGGTCTTCGTCAGGGTGAGGTCCTGGGGCTGCGCTGGACCGACGTCGACCTGGACACCGGGACGCTCGTCGTCCGTCGCGGACGACTCCGTCCCCGCTACCGGCACGGGTGCGGCGGCTCGTGTGGGAAGAAGGCCGGCTACTGCCCGAAGCGGCTCGCGGACCGGCCGGAGACCGACGGGACGAAGTCGCGTGCCGGACGCCGCGCCATCGGCCTCCCGGACGAGCTGGTCGCCCTCTTGAAGTCCCACCGCGAGGAGCAGGACCGCGAGCGAGACGCGGCTGCGCAGCTCTGGCGGGACTCCGGCTACGTCTTCACCGACGAGCGCGGCGAACCGCTCAACCCGAACACCGACTACCACCACTGGAAGAAGCTCCTGCGCGACGCCGGGGTCCGTGACGGACGCCTGCGCGACGCCCGCCACACCGCGGCGACGGTGCTGCTGATCCTCGGCGTCCCGGAGCGCGCGGTCATGGGCTTGATGGGTTGGTCGACGACCGCGATGGCGGCCCGCTACCAGCACATCACCGGGGTCGTGCGCAGCGACGTCGCCCAGCGCGTGGGCGGTCTGCTCTGGGGTCGGCCGGATGACGAGTGAGACTACAAATGAGACTGAACGCCGAACGCCGGGGGCTCTGCGTGGGAGCCGCCCGGCGTTCTGCCTGTTCAGGCTGGCGGAGGATACGGGATTTGAACCCGTGAGGGATTGCTCCCAACACGCTTTCCAAGCGTGCGCCCTAGGCCACTAGGCGAATCCTCCGTGAAAGAGGTTACGCGACGCCCTCGGCGATCCGACGCGGCCCCCTCGCCGCCCGA
Organism: Pseudonocardia sp. ICBG1034; assembly: GCF_020131375.1. Lineage (NCBI taxonomy): Bacteria > Bacillati > Actinomycetota > Actinomycetes > Pseudonocardiales > Pseudonocardiaceae > Pseudonocardia > Pseudonocardia sp. ICBG1034. The sequence continues at coordinate 836,634 of NZ_JAHLEK010000023.1, read as the reverse complement.
CGACGCCGTCCGTGGCACACTGTCCGTGGACCCCGTGCGGCGTCCATCCTGTGAACTCCCCCAGGGCCGGAAGGCAGCAAGGGTCAACAGGCTCTGGCGGGTGCGCGGGGTCCCCTTCTGTCTCCGAGCGGGTCCCCGGAGTGTCGGACCCCCTGGGTAGCCTTCCCCTCGTGGCTCTGGCTCTGTACCGCAAGTACCGCCCGGCCAAGCTGGCCGACGTCGTGGGGCAGGAGCACGTCACCGAGCCCCTGGCCACCGCCCTCACCGCGGGGCGGATCAACCATGCGTATCTGTTCTCGGGGCCGCGGGGCTGCGGCAAGACGTCCTCGGCCCGCATCCTGGCGCGTTCGCTGAACTGCGAGCAGGGGCCGACCCCGGATCCCTGCGGCGTCTGCAACTCGTGCATCGCGCTCGCCCCCGAGGGGTCGGGCAGCATCGACGTCGTCGAGCTCGACGCGGCGTCGCACGGTGGTGTCGAGGACGCGCGCGAGCTGCGTGACCGGGCGTTCTACGCGCCCGCCGAGTCGCGCTACCGCGTGTTCGTCGTCGACGAGGCGCACATGGTCACCACCCAGGGCTTCAACGCGCTGCTCAAGATCGTCGAGGAGCCCCCGGAACACCTGGTCTTCGTGTTCGCGACGACGGAGCCGGAGAAGGTGCTCCCGACGATCCGGTCGCGGACCCACCACTACCCGTTCCGGCTGATCCCGCCCGGCACGATGCGCGTGCTGCTGGAGAAGATCTGCGGCGAGGAGCAGGTGACCGTCGCGCCGCCGGTGTTCCCGCTGGTCATCCGGGCCGGGGGCGGTTCGGCCCGGGACACGCTGTCGGTGCTGGACCAGCTGCTCGCCGGCGCCGGGCCGCAGGGGGTGACCTACGAGCGCGCGGTCGCGCTGCTCGGGGTGACCGACTCCGGCCTGATCGACGACACCGTCGACGCGCTCGCCGCGGCCGACGGCGCGGCCGTCTACGGCGCGGTGGACCGGCTCGTCGAGGCCGGACACGACCCCCGTCGCTTCGCCTCGGACCTGCTGCAGCGCTTCCGCGACCTGATGCTCGTGCAGGCCGTGCCGGACGCCGCCGAGCAGGGACTGGTCGACGGCGCCGCGGACGAGCTGTCCCGGATGGCCGACCAGGCCGCCCGGCTCGGCCCGGCCACCCTCACCCGCTACGGCGAGATCCTGCACCAGGGTCTGATCGAGATGCGCGGGGCGACGGCCCCGCGGCTGTTGCTGGAGCTGCTGGTCTCGCGGATGCTGCTCCCGGCGGCCACGACCTCCGACGGCGGGCTGCTCGAACGTCTGGAGCGCATCGAGCGGCGCAACGCGATCGCGCCCGGCCCCGCCGGCCCGGCCGACGACGGCGGCGGCGCCAAGCGGTTCGTCCGGCCCAGCGAGCGCCCGGCCACCCCGGAGCCGACCGGCGGCGCACCGTCGCGTTCCGCGGAACGCGAGGCAGGGGCCCCGATGGCCGTGCCCGCCCCGGCACCGCCGCGGCCCGCCGAGCCCGCCCCGGACGCCTCTGCCCCGGTACCCACCGCCCCGGAGCCGGCGGGGACCGGGTCGGAGGCGGACGCGGGGCGTTCCGCGGAACGCGACGACGGCCGGGCCACGGCCACCGCTGCCGCCCCGGCAACGGCCCCCGGTGCCCGCCAGGGCGCCGGCCCCCAGGACCGGGGCGGTGAGGCCTCCGGTCGTGGCCCCGCGTCCGCGGATGCCGGGAACCGTCCGGTGGGCGCCACGGCACCCCACGCCGAGGAGGCGACCGGGCCACGCGGACCGGGCGGCGCCGCGACGGAGGCGGCGTCCTCGGGCAGGCCCGCTGCTCCCTCCGCCGGTGCGGAGTCCGGCGCGGAGCGTTCCGCGGAACGCGCTCCGGCGACCGCCGGCCCGGCCCCGGTGGACGGCCCGGCTGCCGACCGACCTGCTGCGGACGGCCCGGGTACGGACGGCCCGGCCGCAGAGGGGCGGCAGGCGGACGGTCGCCGGGCGGACGGGCCGGGAGCGGGCGGGACCGAGGAGCCCGCCGCGCAGGAGGCCCCGGCCCGTCGCCCCGCCCCGCCCCGCGACGGTGCCCCCGCCGACGCCGTACCGCCGGAGTCGGCGCAGCCGGTGTCGTCGGCGTCGTCGCTGGACGCGACGGCGGTCCGCCGGGTCTGGCCGGAGATCCTCGCCGCCGTCCGTCAGCGCAGCCGCAGCACCGAGGCGCTGCTGGTCAACGCCACCGTCCGGGCGGTCGACGGCGACACCCTGGTCCTCGCGATCGGCGCCCCGCCGCTGGCCCGGCGGCTGTCCGAGGCGCGCAACACCGACGTGATCGCCGATGCGCTGCGCGCCGTCCTCGGGGTCCAGTGGCGGGTCCACTGCGACACCGGGGAGGCCGCGACCGCGCGTCGCGCCGCCACACCGGAACGCGCGCAGCGGGCGGTGCCGCAGCGCCCCTCCCAGCGCGACGCCCCGCAGCGCGAGCAGGGCGGGCGGCCCACCCGCCGTCCCGCGGGGGACCCCGACGTCCCGCTGCCGCCGGAGCCGCCGCCGGAGGACGCACCGCCGGACCCTCGTGATGCCGGACCGCAGGGGGGCGACGGTCCGGGCGCACGACCCGCCCCGGTACGGAACCAGGCCGCCGAGGAGGAGGACATGCTCGCCGAGGCCGCGGCCGAGGCGGCGTCGCCGGGCTCCCGTCGGGACCCCGAGGCCGCCGCGCTGGAGATCCTCACCTCGCACCTGGGGGCCCGCGCGATCGACCCGCGCTGACCCCCGGCCCGGACGGGTGGTGGCCGGGGCGCAGATGGTCAGCGGCGCAGCTGTGCCAGCACCGCAGCGGCCACCGCCGCCGCGATCCGGTCCCGCCCGGCGGGGTCGGTGAGCACGGCGGCGTCGCCGGCGTTGCGCATGTTGCCCGCCTCCACCAGCGCGGTCGGCACGGTCGAGGTGTTCAGGCCGGCCAGGTCCTCGCGGCCGTCGAGACCGTCGCGGCCGATGTAACCGGCCGGGGCGAACCCGGCCGAGCGGAGCGCGTCCCGCAGCCCGGTGGCCAGGCGCAGCGACGCCGGTCCGGTCCCGTGCACCGCGGGCTCCGCGTACGCGACGTGGAACCCGCGGGCCGAGGCCGCCGCGCCGTCGGCGTGCAGCGACACGGCCAGCGCCGCACCGGCCCGGCCGCCCGCCGCACCGCGGGCGTCGACGCAGGGGCCGACGCCGTCGTCGTCGGAGCGGGTGAGCACCACCCGCACACCGGCGGCCTCCAGCCGGGACCGCACCCGCCCGGCCAGGTCCCAGGTGAAGGTGTGCTCGGCGTAGCCGGCGTTCGTGGAGGTGCCGGTCGTGTTGCACGGTTTGGTCCCGCCGCGCCCGTCGGGGACCGGCCGGTTCACCGCGGCCGGGTCCGCGGCGTTGCCGCCGTTGTGCCCGGGGTCGAGCAGCACGACGGGGGCGGGGACCGGCGCCGGGGTGGTGGGCAGCGAACGGGTCGTCGCGGCCGGTACCGGGGTCGCGTCGACCGAGGGCGGAGCCGGTGCCGCTGCGCCGCAGCCGGCGCACAGCAGCGCGACGACGGCCGGGAGGACGGCTGTGGCGGAACGGATCAGGGCGCGCACGGTCGGTCAGCCTGACACGTCTACGCTGGGAGAAGGACACGTCCGCGCCGGTCGCGCCGGGGAAGCCCCCGATCGCGCGAGCCGGACCCGACAGCGAGGGGTACGCGTGCAACCCGGTCAGCCCGACATGCAGATGATCCTGCAGCAGGCCCAGAAGATGCAGCAGCAGCTCCAGCAGGCCCAGGCCGAGCTCGCGACCGCCGAGGTCACCGGCCAGGCCGGGAACGGGCTGGTCGAGGTCACCGTCACCGCGGGCCTGGAGCCGCGCTCGGTGCGGATCGACCCGAAGGTCGTGGACCCCGAGGACGTCGAGACCCTGCAGGACCTCGTCGCCGGCGCGCTCGCCGACGCGGTCCGCCGTGCGCAGGAGCTGCAGCAGGAGAAGATGGGTCCGCTCGCCGGCGGTCTCGACATGGGCGGCCTGGGCCTCCCGGGCGCCTGAGGTGTTCGAAGGACCGGTCCAGGACCTGATCGACGAGCTGGGACGCCTGCCCGGGGTCGGTCCGAAGAGCGCCCAGCGCATCGCGTTCCACCTGCTCGCCGCGGACCCGGCCGACATCAACCGGCTCCAGGAGGTCCTGCAGACGGTCAAGCAGGGCGTCGCATTCTGCGACGTGTGCGGCAACGTCGCGTCGGACACCCGCTGCCGCTACTGCTCCGACGCGCGACGCGACCCGACACTGGTGTGCGTGGTCGAGGAGCCCAAGGACGTCCTGGCCGTCGAGCGGACCCGGGAGTTCAAGGGGCGCTACCACGTGCTCGGCGGTGCGCTCGACCCGCTGGCCGGGATCGGCCCGGACACGCTGCGGATCCGCGAGCTGCTCGCCCGCCTCGGCGGCACCGGTCCGGCGACCGACGAGACCGAGATCTCCGAGGTCATCATCGCGACCGACCCCAACACCGAGGGCGAGGCGACCGCGACCTACCTGGTCCGGCTGCTGCGCGACTTCCCGGGCCTGAGCGTCACGCGGCTCGCGTCCGGCCTGCCGATGGGCGGCGACCTGGAGTTCGCCGACGAGATGACGCTCGGCCGCGCGCTCGCCGGCCGGCGGGCCCTCTAGCCCCCGGACACAGAACGGGCCGGTCCGTCCAGGGCGCGTCGCCCCGGCCGTGACCGGCCACCCGGCGCAGCAACCCCCCGCCGCTGCGCCGTCCTTCCTTCCCGGTGGGTCCCGAGAGCGGTGTCAGTCGGAATCCTCGTCGCCCCACGCGTCCACGTGGTGCGGCCGGCCGTGGAGCTGGCGCTGCCTGCGCTCCCACTCCCGGCGTCGCTGCTCGGCGATCCGGCGCCACGCCTCGCTCCGGCGCCGCTCGGTCACCCCGATCACGATCGCCGAGACGACCAGCGTGGCCAGCCCGGCCAGGGCCACCACCACCAGCGCGATCACGGCGACCACTGCCCGGTACGGGCGCTGTGGTGCGTGCCTGTGTGCGGCACCTGCGTCCTGCGGATCATGTCCATCTCCCTTCGTGTGTCGCGGTCGGTCCATGGTCCCCGGTCGCCACGATCGGTGTGTCCGCCGTCACGTCCGGGTGAGTCCAGGATGCACGACGACACGGGTCTGTGCAATTGCAGACACAGGGAATTGCACAGAACTGTAGATTGCACGGCGGGGCCACGGAGGGAGCGCGAGGTGGAGCAGGAGCCGACCGGCGCGCGACGACGGCTGGGTGCCGAACTGCGCAGGCTGCGCGTCAACGCCGGTCTGAAGCTGGAGGACGCCGCGGGTGGCGTGGGCTGCTCGACGTCGAAGATCAGCAGGCTGGAGAACGGCAAGGGGGTGCCGCGCCCGGCCGACGTCGCCGCGCTGGTCGAGGTCTACGGCGGAGTCGCCGGGGTCGAGGCGGAGATGCTCGAGCGGCTCGTCACCGAGAGCCGCACCCGCGGCTGGTGGGAGCCGTTCACCGAGGGCCTGCGCAGTGACCCGCACTTCCTGCCGTCGCCGGGGCGCTACGCCGCCGCCGAGTCCGACGCGACCGCCGTCGCCGCGTTCGACCTGACCGTGCTGCACGGGCTGCTCCAGACGCCCGCCTACGCACACGCCGCGCTGCGTGCCCGGCTCCCGGGGCGCCCGGACTGGGAGATCGACCAGCTCGTGCGGCTGCGCGGACGTCGCCACGAGGCGCTCACCGCGACGCCGCCACTGGTGCTCGACGCCGTCGTCGACGAGGCCGTGCTCGCCCGCGCGACCGGCGGCCCCGCGGTGATGGCCGAGCAGCTCGACCGGCTGCTCACGCTGTCGGGCCTGCCCGACGTGACGCTGCGCGTGCTCCCGTTCGGCGCCGGGCCGCAGCGGGCGCACGCCGGCCGCTTCGCGATCCTGACCGTCCCCGACGAGCTCGGCCCCGACGTCGTCCACACCGAGGGGCACGCGGGGGAGTCGTTCCTGGAGTCGCCCGCCGACCTGCGTACCTACCGCGAGGTCTTCGACGAGGTCCGGGCCGCCGCGCTCGGCGAGGACGCCTCGCGGGCCGCGGTGTCGGCCCACCGGGACGCGCACCGGTCGGCCGTCGACGACGGTCCGGGCGAACGGGACGTGCGTACCAGTTCGTAGCACTATCGTGACGCAAGGGTCTACCGGTTGGTAACGGACCGCTATAGGTTTCCCCGTCATCAGGTGTCCGCACGCACACATCGGGTGGACGCCTCTGCCGACGAGGGGACCGGAATGCGCAGACGGTGGATGACGGCGGTCATGGCGGGCGTGCTCGCAGTGGGCATGACCGCCTGCGCGAGCTCGGAGCGCGGAGCGGGTGGCGACGCCGCCGGGGGGACGTTCGTGTTCGGCGCCGCGGGTGCGCCGAAGAACTTCGACCCGATCTTCAACGACGACGGCGAGAGCTTCCGCCCGGCCCGGCAGATGTTCGACACGCTGATCACCTACAAGCCCGGGACCACCGAGCTCGAGCCCGGCCTGGCCACCGAGTGGACGTCCACGCCGGACGGCAAGACCTGGACGTTCACCCTCCGCGAGGGCGTCACGTTCCACGACGGCACGCCGCTCGACGCGACCGCGGTCTGTGCGAACTTCGACCGCTGGTTCACCATGAAGGGCGCCGCGGCGCAGAGCCAGATGATCTACTACGGCGACGTCTTCGAGGGCTTCGCCAAGAACGAGGGCGACGCCTCGGGCGCCCCGCTGTACAAGTCCTGCACGGCACAGAGCCCGAACACCGCCGTCCTGGCGCTGAACAAGTTCAAGGGCGCGTTCCCGGCCGCCTTCGGCCTCACGTCGTTCTCGATCTCCAGCCCGGCGGCGCTCAAGCAGTACGACGCCGACGCCGTCACCCAGAGTGGTGACTCCTTCACCTACCCCGCCTATGCGAACGAGCACCCGACGGGCACCGGGCCGTTCAAGTTCGAGAGCTTCGACAAGGCGAACAACACGATCACCCTGGTCCGCAACGACCAGTACTGGGGCGAGAAGGCGAAGCTCGACCGGCTCATCTTCAAGATCATCCCCGACGAGAACGCCCGCAAGCAGGAGCTGGCCGCCGGCACCATCGACGGCTACGACTACCCGTCCCCGGCGGACTACCAGACCCTGAAGGACCAGGGTGACCAGGTGCTGATCCGCCAGCCGTTCTCGCTGCTCTACATGGGCATCAACACCAAGAACAACCCGAAGCTCAAGGACCTGCGGGTCCGCCAGGCGCTCGCGTACGCCATCGACCGCGAGTCGCTGGTCCGCACCAAGATGCCCGAGGGCTCCGCGGTCGCGAAGGAGTTCGTGCCGCCGACCGTCGCGGGCTACGCCGACGACGTCACCCAGTACCCGTACGACCCGGAGAAGGCCAAGCAGCTGCTCGCCGAGGCCGGCGCGCAGAACCTGACGCTGAACTTCTACTACCCGACCGAGATCACCCGGCCCTACATGCCGAACCCGGCGGACCTGTTCTCGGCGATGTCGGCGAACCTGAAGGCCGTCGGCATCACGGTCAACCCCGTCGCGCGGCCGTGGAACGGCGGCTACAAGGACGACGTCCAGAAGGCGGGCAAGCACGACCTGCACATGCTCGGCTGGACCGGCGACTACAACGACGCCGGCAACTTCGTCGGCACGTTCTTCGGCCGGGAGAAGGCCGAGTTCGGGCCGCAGGACCCGGCGATGTTCGCCGAGCTGGCCAAGGCCGACTCCATCCCGGACCCGGCCGGTCACGCCGCCGCGTACCAGCAGGCGAACAAGGACATCATGGCCAAGTACCTGCCGGCCGTGCCGATCCTGACCACCGGCCCGGCGATCGTCGTCGGACCGAACGTGCAGGGCGTGATCCCGTCGCCGCTGACCGACGAGCGCTTCGTCTCCGTCAGCAAGAACTGACCGTGCCCCGGGCGCCGCGGTGACCCCGCGGCGCCCGGTCGCGTGTCCCGCCTCCCACCACTGAGGACATCCACGCATGCTGCGCTTCGTCGCGCGCCGCCTGCTCCAGGTCGTCCCGACGCTGCTCATCCTGTCCGTGCTGTTGTTCGCCTGGCTGCGCTCGCTGCCCGGCGGACCGGCCGGTGCGCTGCTCGGAGACAAGGCGACCCCGGAGTCGATCGCGGCACTGAACAAGACGCTGGGCCTGGACCAGCCCATCCCGATCCAGTACCTGCACTACCTCGGCCGGGCGCTGACCGGCGACTTCGGCGCCTCGCTGGTCACCGGTGACCCGGTGATCACCGAGCTCGGCCGCGCGCTGCCGGGGACGATCGAGCTGTCCTTGTCGGCGCTGCTGCTCGCCGTCGCCCTCGGGATCCCGCTGGGCTACCTCGCCGCCCGCCACCGCGGCGGTATCTGGGACAACCTGACCATCGTCGGGACCCTGGTCGGCGTCGCCGTGCCGGTGTTCTTCCTCGGTTACGTGCTCAAGCAGTTCCTGGCCGTCGACCTCGGCCTGTTCCCGCCGTCCGGACTGCAGTCGACCGGCATCGACGCCACCTCGGTCACCGGCTTCCCCACCCTCGACGGCCTGCTGACCCGCGAGTTCGACGCCAGCTGGGACTCGCTGCTGCACCTCGTGCTTCCCGCCGTCACCCTCGCCACGATCCCGCTCGCCGTCATCGTGCGGATCACCCGGGCCTCGGTGCTCGACGTGCTGGAGTCCGACTTCGTCCGCACCGCCAACGCCAAGGGGCTCGCGCCGGGCACCGTCCGCGGCCGGCACGTGCTGCGCAACGCGCTGCTGCCGGTCTCGACGACGATCGGTCTGCAGACCGGCCTGCTCCTCGCCGGTGCGGTGCTGACCGAGAAGGTGTTCAACCGGCCCGGCATCGGCACCCTGATCGCCGAGGGCATCGAGCGCCGCGACTACCCGCGGCTGCAGGCCGTGGTGCTGCTCGGCGCACTCATCTACGTGCTGGTCAACCTGCTCGTCGACCTGTCCTACGCCGTGATCGACCCGAGGGTGAGGCTGCGATGAGCGCACCGACCACCTGGGCGCAGCGGCGGAAGGACCGGATCGACGACACCGCCGGCCGCAGCCTGTCCGCGGACGCACTGCGCCGGCTGCGCCGCAGCCCCACCGCGATCGTCGGGGCGGTGATCATCGGGGTGTTCGTGCTGGTCTCGGTGTTCGCGCCGCTGCTGGCCCCACACGACCCGGCCCAGGCGTTCCCGCAGCTGCTCGACCAGCTGCGCCCCGGCTCGATCCCCGGACCGCAGCCCGGCTTCCTGCTCGGCAGCGACCAGAACGGCCGCGACGAGTTCTCCCGGATGATCCTGGCGTCGCGTCAGACCCTGCTCGTCGGCGTGCTCGCGACCGTGTTCGGGCTCGCGGCGGGCCTGGTCATCGGCGTGCTCGCCGGCGCGTTCGGCGGCTGGATCGACACCGTCCTCATGCGCGTCACCGACGTGCTGCTGTCGATCCCGTCGCTGCTGCTCGCGATCTCGGTCGCGGCGCTGGCCGCCCGGCCCAGCCAGACCACGGTCATCATCGCCGTCGCGCTGGTGAACGTGCCGATCTTCGCGCGGCTGCTGCGCGGGTCGATGCTCGCCCAGCGCGACTCCGACCACGTCCTCGCGGCCACCGCGCTCGGCGTGAAGCGACGGGCGGTCGTGCTGCGGCACATGCTGCCCAACGCGATCGGCCCGGTGATCGTGCAGGCCACGCTGACCCTGGCGACGGCGATCCTCGACGCGGCCGCGCTGTCCTTCCTCGGCCTCGGCGACGCCGACCCGGCCCGCGCCGAGTGGGGCCTGATGCTCGCCTCCGCGCAGCCCTACCTCGACGTCCGGCCGGGGCTGGCGGTCTACCCGGCGATCGCGATCATCGTCGTCGCGCTCGGGTTCACGCTGCTCGGCGAGTCGCTGCGCGAGGCCATCGACCCGAAAGGCCGGAGATGACCACACCTCCGATGAACCCGTTGTTGCAGGTCCAGGACCTGTCCGTGCGCTTCGTCCGCAAAGGCGAGGCCGACGTCGTCGCCGTCGACGGTGTGTCGTTCGACGTCCGCCCCGGCGAGGTCGTCGGCCTGGTCGGCGAGTCCGGCTGCGGCAAGTCCGTGACCTCCCTGGCGATCATGGGACTGCTGCCGGGCCGTACCCCCCGGGTGGGCGGCTCGGTGCTGTTCTCCTCCGGGGACGAGTCCGTCGACCTGCTCACCCTGTCCGACGCCGAGCTGCGCGAGCGGCGCGGCCGCGACATCGGGATGGTCTTCCAGGATCCGCTGTCGTCGCTGAACCCGGTCGTCCCGGTGGGTGTCCAGATCACCGAGGCGCTCACCCGGCACCGCGGGATGAGCAAGGACGAGGCGCGTACGGAGGCCGTCGCCCTGCTGGAGCGGGTCGGCATCCCCGACCCGGCACGACGCGTGTCGGCCTACCCGCACCAGATGTCGGGCGGGATGCGCCAGCGCGCGCTGATCGCGATCGCGCTCGCCTGCCGGCCGAAGCTGCTCATCGCCGACGAACCGACCACCGCCCTCGACGTCACCATCCAGGCCCAGATCCTGGAGCTGCTGCGCGAACTCGTCGCCGAGACGGGAACGGCACTGATCATGATCACGCACGACCTGGGCGTCGTCGCGGGGCTCTGCGACCGGGTCAACGTCCTCTACGGCGGCCGGGTCGTGGAACGCGCGGAGCGGCACGCCCTGTTCGGGGACCCGCGCCACCCGTACACCTCGGGGCTCATCCGGTCGATCCCGCGGCTGGACTCCGACCCCGCCGCGGAGCTGCCCGCGATCACCGGGTCGGTGTCGGACAACCTGCCCTGGGACCACGCCTGCGCGTTCGCGCCGCGCTGCCCGCGGGCGCTGGAGACCTGCACCTCGGTCACCCCGGTGGCCGACGACGAGGCGGGCCGGCTGCTGCGCTGCCACAATCCCGAGCCGATCGGAGCGACGGCATGAGCCCCCTGCTGGAGGTCGAGGACCTGCAGGTCCACTTCCCGATCACCCGGGGTGTGCTGGTGCAGCGCACCGTCGGGCACGTCCGGGCCGTCGACGGCGTCTCGCTGCGGATCGAGCGCGGCGAGACCTACGGCCTGGTCGGCGAGTCCGGCTGCGGCAAGTCGACCCTCGGGCGAGCGATCCTCAAGCTCACCGAGCCGACCGCGGGCACGGTGTCCTTCGACGGCACCGACGTCGCCGCGCTGAAGGGGGAGCCGCTGCGCCGGATGCGCCGCCGGTTCCAGATGGTGTTCCAGGACCCGATGTCCAGCCTGGACCCGCGCCAGTCGGTCGGGTCGCTGCTGCGCGAGGGCCTGGCCGCGCACGGGATCGAGGCCGGTCCGGACCGGCTCGCCGAGCTCATGCGCGCGGTGGGGCTGCCGGAGTCCGCGCTGCGCCGCTACCCGCACGAGTTCTCCGGCGGGCAGCGTCAGCGCATCGGGATCGCCCGGGCCCTGTGCGTGGAGCCCGACCTCGTCGTCGCCGACGAGCCGGTCTCGGCGCTGGACGTGTCGGTGCAGGCCCAGGTGCTCAACCTGCTGCGCTCGCTGCAGCGCGAGCTCGGCCTGACCTACCTGGTGATCGCGCACGACCTGGCCGTCGTGCGGCACGTGTCGGACCGGGTCGGGGTGATGTACCTCGGGTCGATCGTGGAGGAGGCGCCCGCCCGCGCGCTCTACGACGGCCCGCTGCACCCCTACACCCGGGCGCTGCTCTCGGCCGTGCCCCAGCCGGACCCGACCGTGGAGGACACCCGCGAGCGGATCCTCCTGTCCGGGGACCTGCCCTCGCCCGCCGCGCCGCCGTCCGGGTGCCGGTTCCACACCCGCTGCCCGTGGCGCCAGGACGACCGGTGCTCCACCGAGCGCCCGCAGCTGCGCGTGCTCGACGGCGACACCTCGGGGCACCGGGTCGCCTGCCACCACGCCGAGGCGATCCGCGACGGGCGCATCACCCCGCACGAGGTGACCGCGGAGGAGGCCGACGCCGCCGTCGGTCCGGGTGGCGGCCCGGAGGTCCCCGACCAGCAGATCACCCTCGGCGACGCGATCGGCCGCTGACCCCGGGCCCGCGGTGCCCCCAGGGGAACTCTCGTGGCTTAGAGCGCTACGAGGGTGACCCTGGGGGCAGGCGGGGAGGGGTCCGCGGACTCAGCGCAGGGCGCGGTTGATCGCGCTCACGACGCCCTTGAGGCTGGCGCTGGTGATCGAGCTGTCGATCCCGACGCCCCAGAACACCTTCTCCTCGACGGCGCACTCGACGTAGGCCGCGGCGCGGGCGTCGTCACCGCCGCCCATCGCGTGCTCGTGGTAGTCGAGCACCCGCACGTCGAAACCGATCCCGGCCAGCGCGTCGACGAACGCCGCGATCGGCCCGTTGCCCGACCCGGCGATCTCGTGCAGGTCGGACTCGACACGCACGGTCGCGACGATCTCGTCGCGGCCCTCGCCGTCGCTGTGGATGCGGTGGCGCACCAGCTTGAGCGGGGTCTCGCGGCCCAGGTACTCGACGTCGAACGCGTCGCGCATGGCCTTGGGCTCGACCTCGCCGCCCTCGGTGTCGGTGAAGGCCTGGATGACGTGGCTGAACTCGATCTGCAGCCGGCGCGGCAGGTCGAGCTGGTGCTCGGTCTTCATGATGTAGGCGATGCCGCCCTTGCCGGACTGGCTGTTGACCCGGATGACGGCCTCGTAGGTGCGGCCGATGTCCTTCGGGTCCACCGGCAGGTACGGGACCTCCCAGGTGTGGTCGGTGACCGGGTGACCGGCCTCCGCGGCGTCGGTCTCCATCGCGGCGAAGCCCTTGTTGATCGCGTCCTGGTGGGAGCCGGAGAACGCGGTGTAGACCAGGTCGCCGCCCCACGGGTGGCGCTCGTGCACCGGCAGCTGGTTGCAGTACTCGACGGTGCGGCGGATCTCGTCGATGTCGGAGAAGTCGATCTGCGGGTCGACGCCCTGGGTGAACATGTTCATGCCCAGCGCGACCAGGTCGACGTTGCCGGTGCGCTCGCCGTTGCCGAACAGGCAGCCCTCGATCCGGTCGGCGCCGGCCTGGTAGCCCAGCTCGGCGGCGGCGATGCCGGTGCCGCGGTCGTTGTGCGGGTGCAGCGACAGGACCAGCGAGTCGCGGCGGGCCAGGTTGCGGTGCATCCACTCGATGGAGTCCGCGTAGACGTTCGGCGTCGCCATCTCGACCGTCGCCGGCAGGTTGACGATCATCGGGTGCTCGGGCGTCGGCTGCCAGATCGCGCTCACCGCGTTGGTGATCTCGACGGCGTACTCCAGCTCGGTGCCGGTGTAGGACTCCGGCGAGTACTGGAAGGTCCAGTCGGTCGCCGGGTACTTCTCGGCGAACGCGCTGACCTCCTCCGCACCGTCTGTGGCGATCTTGGTGATGCCCGCGCGGTCGGAGCGGAAGACGACCCGGCGCTGCAGGATCGACGTCGAGTTGTAGAGGTGGACGATCGCCGAGTGCGCGCCCTCGCAGGCCTCGAAGGTCCGCTGGATCAGCTCCGGGCGGGCCTGGGTCAGGACCTGGATCTGCACGTCCTCCGGGATCGCGCCCTGCTCGATGATCTCGCGGACGAAGTCGAAGTCGGTCTGGCTCGCCGCCGGGAAGCCGACCTCGATCTGCTTGTAGCCCATGCGTACCAGCAGGTCGAACATGCGCCGCTTCCGCAGCGGGCTCATCGGGTCGATCAGCGCCTGGTTGCCGTCACGCAGGTCGACCGCGCACCACAGCGGCGCGGTGTCGATGACCTTGTCCGGCCAGGTGCGGTCGGGCAGCGAGACCGGCTCGACCAGCTGATGGAAGGGCTTGTACCGGTGGACCGGCATCTGCGAGCCGCGCTGGCGGTTCCAGGCGGGCTGGGCCGCGTGCGGCGCACCCTCGGGGGTGCGGACGTTGCTGCGGGCGCGGGCCTCGTAGGCGTCGGGAGAGGTGGTCACGGGAATGCTCCGTCGTCGTGCCGTCGTGGCGACCGGCGGACACGCGAAACCCCGCGACGAGGGGCCGGTCGGTTCAGACCCCGCCGCGGCGGCGAAGGAGCAGGCGCGCCATGCCTCCCACCGTAGACCCGAACCCCCGTTGCGCGGCAAGTCACCACCCGCACGGTCGAACCCGGCCCCCGAGTCCCGGCTCGCAACGAAGTGATCACAACCAGCGGCGTTTCCCCTCGTTGGAAGGGCAGTGAGGGTGCGGCGGTGCAACCATGACGCCGTCCGTGACGAAGGGGTTTGTGATGGCGGCAACCGTGGGTACGACCGTGCGGCAGGGCATGGGCATCATCGCGACGATCGTGCGGATCGTGGGCCTGGTGATCGTGGCCATCCTGGTCGCGCACATCGTGCTGACCCTGCTCGACGCCAACCCGGCGAACTTCCTCACCGAGTTCGTGTCCTCCTGGGCGGCCCAGCTGAACCTCGGTCTCGGTGACCTGTTCACCCCGTCCCAGCCGAAGATGGCCGTCACGCTGAACTACGGGGTCGCCGCGATCCTGTGGCTGATCATCACCACGGTGGTCGTGCGGCTGCTGCGCCGGGTCTGACACGTCCCCCCGCCGGGCGCGGGTGCGGTGGCAGGATGCCGGGACGTACCGGCGCCGCGACGCCGGACCCGTCCGGCCCGGAGGAGCACCACCCATGAGCACTACCCGACCCGCCGGCGTCGGGGCCGTCCGGGTGCGGTCGCGGTGACCGTCACGGTCGCCTCGACCGCCCGCGAGCAGGTCGCGGCGCTGCGCGCCCGGGAGATCTCGGCCCGCGAGCTGATGGACCTGCACCTGGCCCGGATCGAGGCCCGCAACCCCGAGCTCAACGCGGTCGTCTCCCTCGACGTGGAGCGCGCGCGGGCGGGTGCCGCCGCCGCCGACGAGCGGCTGGCCTCCGGTGCGCCGGTCGGGCCGCTGCACGGGCTGCCGTTCGCGTTCAAGGACACCCACGCCGTCGCGGGGTGGCGGACGACCTACGGCTCGCCGCTGTTCGCCGACCACGTCCCCGACACCGACGACCTGATCGTCGAGCGGATCCGGGCCGCCGGCGTGGTGCCGATCGGCAAGACCAACGTGCCGGAGTTCGCGGCCGGTTCGCACACGTTCAACCGCGTCTTCGGCACCACGGTCAACCCGCACGACCCGACGCGGTCCGCGGGTGGGTCGTCCGGCGGCGCGGCGTGCGCGCTGGCGGCCGGGATGGTCCCGCTGGCCGAGGGCTCGGACATGGGCGGTTCGCTGCGCAACCCGGCGTCGTTCTGCGGGGTCGTGGGGCTGCGGCCCTCGTGGGGACGGGTGCCGGAGTGGCCGTCGTCGAACATGTGGGAGACCACGTCGACCGGGGGGCCGATGGCCCGCACCGCCGACGACGCCGCGCTGCTGCTGTCGGTGCTCGCCGGTCCGGACCCGCGCGCCCCGCACGCACTGGGCGACCAGGGGGAGACCTTCGCCCCGCCGCTGCGCCCGGTCCCGCTCGCCGGGCTGCGCGTGGCGCTGTCGGCCGACCTCGGTGGCGCGTTCACCGTGGACCGCTCCGTCGCCGCGGTCGTCGAGGCGGCCGGTGACGCACTGTCCGGCGCCGGGGCGGCGGTGTCGGGCACCGCGCCCGACCTGACCGGCGCCGACGAGTGCTTCCGCACCCTGCGCGCCTGGCACTTCCAGGCCCGGTTCGGCATGCAGCTCGCCGTGCACCCGCAGGAGTTCAAGGCCTCGCTGGCCGCGAACATCCGGGCCGGCGAGGCGCTGACCGGCGCTGACGTCGCCGTCGCGTACCAGCGCCGCACGACGCTCGCCCAGCGGATGCGGGAGTTCTTCACCGAGCACGACGTGCTGGTGCTGCCGGTGTCGCAGGTGCCGCCGTTCCCGGCCGACCAGGAGTTCCCGGCCACCGTGGACGGCGTCCCGATGGCCTCCTACCTGGACTGGATGCGCTCGGCGTACCTCATCACCGTGACCGGCTGCCCCGCCGTCTCGGTGCCCTTCGGCCGGACCCCCGACGGGCTCCCGGTCGGGGTCCAGCTCGTCGCGCGCCACGGCGCCGACCGCGCCCTGCTGGAGATCGCCGCGGCCGTCGAGCGCCTGGCGCGTCCCGCCGCCTGAAGGGGCCTACCCGCGCTCGGCCGGGGCGAGGGTCCGCGGTCCGCCCGCCCGGTCCGGGCGTAGCCGGATCCGCCACGCCCCGCACCGGCAGCGCTGGTAGCTCACGACGCCGTCGGAGGTGCGGTGCCGCGACGTCGTCTCCCACTCGTGGTCCAGGGGTGTACTCACGCCGACGACGTTGCTGTAATGGGTCAGTGCACATCAACCCTTACGGCCGTGATCCGGTGCTCCTCGCCGCCGACCTGGTGAACGCGCCGCCGTCGTCGACCGGGGAGCTCGTCGCGCGCTGTCTCGCCGCCGGGGTGACGCGCGACTGGGACCCGGTCGGCGCCGACCTGCCGACGGTGCTCGACTTCCTGCGCCGGTGGGAGGGGGTCGTCGACGCCGAGCCGGGGGCGGAGCGGGCACGGCTGCTCAACGCCCTGCTCGCCGAGTCGACCGGGCCGCCACGCCTCACCGACCACGACGGCCACTGGCACCTGCACCACCGCGACGACGGTCTGGGCCTGGCCGGTGTGCTGCGCGCCCTGCTCGCGACCGGCACCGCCACCCATCTGGCGACCCGGGGGATGGACCGGCTCGGCCGGTGCGCCGCCGAGGGCTGCGCCCGCGTCTACGCCGACGTCTCCCGCAACGGCCGGCAGCGGTACTGCAGCGCACGCTGCGGCAACACCGACGCGGTCCGTCGGCACCGCGGCAGGCAGCAGCCCGCCCGGGCCTGAGCCCCCGGTCCGGGGCCGAGCGGCCCGCGCGCATACCCGAGCGGGGGGTCCGCGGGCGAGCCCGTGTGGTCTGGGTCATCGGTGACCGTCCAGATCCTGAAAACGGACGGCGCTCGCCGGTACTGTTCCGTTCCGACCAACGCCGCCGATGCGTCACCTGCGCATCCCGGCGGTCGAAGAGAGAGCACCCGACGGCTCCCACCGCGGAGCCAGGATTGGAGGTCGGCGTGGCCCTCGTCGTGCAGAAGTACGGCGGTTCGTCGGTCGAGAACGCGGAGCGGATCAAGAAGGTCGCCGAGCGCATCGTCCGTACCCGCAAGGAGGGCCACGATGTCGTCGTCGTCGTGTCCGCCATGGGGGACACCACCGACGAGCTGACCGATCTCGCCGAGCAGATCTCCCCGAAGCCCCCGCTGCGGGAGATGGACATGCTGCTCACCTCCGGTGAGCGGATCTCGAACGCACTCGTCGCGATGGCGATCCACGCCCTCGGCGCGGAGGCCCGGTCGTTCACCGGCTCGCAGGCGGGCATGCTCACCACCTCGAAGCACGGTGACGCCCGCATCACCGAGGTGAACCCGTGGCGCCTGCGTGAGGCCCTCGACGAGGGGCACATCGTGCTCGTCGCCGGCTTCCAGGGCATGAGCGCGGACTCCCGCGACATCACCACGCTGGGCCGCGGCGGCTCGGACACCACCGCCGTCGCACTCGCGGCCGCGCTGAACGCCGACGTCTGCGAGATCTACTCCGACGTCGACGGCGTCTACACCGCCGACCCGCGGATCGTCTCCAAGGCGAGCCTGCTCGAGACGGTGACCTACGAGGAGATGCTCGAGCTCGCCGCGTCCGGCGCCAAGGTGCTGCACCTGCGCGCCGTCGAGTACGCCCGCCGCTACGGCGTCCCGCTGCGGGTGCGCAGTTCCTACAACGACAAGCCGGGCACCCTGGTCTCCGGCTCGATCGAGGAGATCCCGTTGGAGAATCCGATCATCACCGGCGTCGCCCACGACCGGTCCGAGGGCAAGATCACCGTCACCGGGGTGCCGGACACCCCCGGCATGGCGGCGAAGATCTTCCGCACGGTCGCCGACGCGGAGATCAACATCGACATGGTGCTGCAGAACATCTCCAACGTGTCGGACAAGAAGACCGACATCACCTTCTCGCTGCCCCGCACCGACGGTGACACCGCCGTCGCGGCGCTGGAGCGCGCGAAGGACGAGATCGGGTTCGCCGAGCTGATCTACGACAACGACATCGGCAAGGTGTCCCTGGTCGGCGCGGGCATGCGCAACCACCCCGGCGTCACCGCGAAGTTCTGCGAGGCGCTCTCCGACGCCGGGATCAACATCGAGACCATGAACACCTCGGAGATCCGGATCTCGGTGATCTGCCGCTCCGACCAGCTCGACGACGCGGTGCAGGCGCTGCACGAGGCGTTCGAGCTCGGCGCCGAGGACGACGCGGTGGTCGCCGCCGGAACGGGCCGGTGAGCTGACATGGCCATGGACAAGCCCGTTCTCGCGCTGGTCGGCGCGACCGGTGCCGTCGGCACCACCATGATCGAGATCATCGACTCCCGCGAGTCGGTGCCGTGGGGCGAGATCCGCCTGATCGCCTCGGCCCGCAGCGCCGGCAAGGTGCTGACGGTCCGCGGCCAGGACATCACCGTCCTGGAGCTGAAGCCCGAGGTCTTCGACGGCGTCGACATCGCGATGTTCGACGTGCCCGACGAGGTCTCCGCCGAGTGGGCGCCGATCGCCGCCTCCCGCGGCGCGATTGCCGTCGACAACTCCGGCGCGTTCCGGATGGACCCCGAGGTCCCGCTCGTCGTGCCCGAGGTCAACCCGGAGAAGGTGACCGAGCGGCCCAAGGGGATCATCGCCAACCCGAACTGCACGACGCTGTCGATGATGGCGGCGATGGGTGCGCTGCACCGCGAGTTCGGGCTCGAGGCGCTGGTCGTGTCGTCGTACCAGGCCGCGTCGGGTGCCGGCCAGCCCGGCATCGACCAGCTGCAGGCCGAGCTGTCCGCGGTCGCCGGCAAGGACCTCGGGAAGGCCGCCGGCGACGTCGCGGCCGTCCTGACCGAGGCCGGCATCCCGGTCGGCGGCGACTCGCCGTTCCCGGCGCCGCTGGTGCTCAACGTCGTGCCGTGGGCCGGCTCCCTCAAGGACGACGGCTGGTCCTCGGAGGAGCTGAAGGTCCGCAACGAGTCCCGCAAGATCCTCGGGATCCCGGACCTGAAGGTCTCCGCGACCTGCGTGCGCGTCCCGGTCGTCACCACGCACGCGCTGGCGATCCACGCCACCTTCTCCTCGGAGGTCCCGGTGGACGCCGCCCGTAAGGTGCTCGGCGCGCAGCCGACGATCGTCGTCAAGGACGACCCGGCCGCGGGCGAGTGGCCGACCCCGGCCGACGCCGTCGGCGGGGACCCGACCGTGGTGGGCCGGATCCGGCAGTCGCTGGACTTCCCGAACACCCTGGAGCTGTTCGTGTGCGGGGACAACCTGCGCAAGGGTGCCGCCCTGAACACCTACGAGGTGGCGGAGACGGTCGCCGCGGCCGGCTGACCTCCTCCGTACCGACGACGGCCGCCGTCCCGGAGCCCGGGGTGGCGGCCGTCGTCGTGTGCGGGCCCGGACAGGTTCGCCGAATCGTCTCGCGAGAAGTGCGATCAGGCGGTCTGCTCGTTCCCGGGTTCCTCGGGCTCGGCCCGGAACGGCTCCGTGCGTGCCTCACGGTCGTCCTCGGTCTCGAAGTCCACCTGCCCGGGCAGGGTCGGAGTCGGTCCGGGGTCGGGAGGCGAGCGATCCGCGGTGGCTCGCAGTCGCCCGTCCCAGGCGCGCAACTCGATCTCCCACGCTGTGAGATCGTCCTCCCACTTCTCGAGTTCCTGTTGCCGCGTGTACTGGGCCCGAGAGACGTCCCCGTTCCGGCGACGGGCGATCGAGATGCCATGCCAGGCCGTCCGCGTCGCATGGTCATCGAGCAGGCCGACGATCACAGCCAATCCGGCGAGAATAAGGATTCCAGTGACGACGACGCTCCACAGCACGGTGACCACCCGACCCGTATGGACAGTGTGAAGCCATTATGGGATCGCTTCATGAAATTTCACAACCTAAGTCGGTCAGGTCGTCAGGAGTGGGTAGGGCTGGACCGACGTCCTGCGACAGGGGTCGAGGTGGTGTGGGTAGCGGTCGAGCCGCCTTGGCGGACGAGCGCTCGAACCTCGTGGGTCTGGCGTGGCACGGGCGTCCTAGATCCCAGGCATCAGCACTGGCCAACGACCGCTCGGCTCATCACCTTGACCGCTTGCCTTGCTGCGTGTCCTGTCTGGGGGTGGACAATGTAAGGGTCGTCCACCTGTCGCTCGTCTGGCACCGTTCGCTTTGAAGATGAGTGTGAGCCGTACCTCTGGGTGGTGACTAGTCGATTACACGGTTGCCCACTGAATTTTCACGACGATGTTTCGGTCGAGCGTCGTGCCCCTCCGAGGAGTCCCGTGTCTGACTCAAGTCAGCCGAACGCCCACCCCCCACTCTCTTCTGCCGGGCGGGTCAGCCCTTCGGCTGCGCGGAGGCGGCTGGGCGTCGAGCTTCGTCGACTGCGGGAGCAGACCGGTCTGCGCCTGTCGGATGTCGGTCAACGATTGCAGCGGTCGCAGGCGACGGTGAGTCGGCTGGAAAACGGCACTACGCCGGCTCGTGTCGTCGACATCGAGAAGCTGTTGGAGATCTATTCAGAATACGCCACCATTGACGCCTCCACTCGCGAGAGCCTGCTGTCGCTGCTGTCAGACAGCAGGCGTCAGGAGTGGTTCAAGCCGTATCGCGACGTGATCAACAGTGACATGACTGCTGAGCATGTGGGCACGTACATGGAGTACGAGAGCTTCGCGGCCGGCTTCGTGTCGTTCGAGCCGGACCTTGTCCCTGGTCTTCTGCAGACTCCGCAGTACGCCACCGCTGTCGTCGATGCCTTCTTTCCGGAGCGCGATCAGCAGGAGCGGGAACGCCTGGTGCAACTCCGGATGCTCCGCAAGAGGCATCTCGACAAACCGCACCCCTTGGAGATCGACGTCGTGCTGGGTGAGATCGCTCTGCGTCGTCGCTTCGGATCCGCCGAGACGATGAAGGGACAGCTGCAGGCGTTGGCCGATGAGATCACCGACGGTCGTAAGACCGTGCGGGTTCGAGTCGTACCTGCCGCACTTGCCGTCCCGGCCGCGATCGGCGGGCCGTTCGTCGTCATGACCTTTCTCGACGATCGGGACCAGGACGTTGTCTATATCGAGGGTCGAGCGGGCTCGACCTACCTGCGCGACCCCGCAGACGTCGCCAGCTACCAGAGGCAGTTCGACGTCCTCGCTGGTTCGGCTCTGCATGACAGTCAAGCGGTCGCTCTCATCGAGGGCATCATCGCGAACGAGGGCTGACTAGCTCGGACGACCTCTCAGTCGATCGTGTTCACCTCTCCGTGTTCGCGGGCTACACTCCGTCGCACATCGCCACTACGAGGGGGCCGACGCGGGTGACGGACCACCGTGACCTTGATCAGGTCGCTTTCCGGAAAAGTTCGTACTCCGGAACCGAGAACTGCGTCGAGGTGGCGATCGCCGCGGGAGCAGACATCGTGTTGCGGGACAGCAAGAGCCGAAGCACCACGCTGATCTTCACGCCGGATGAGTGGACGGCGTTCCTTTCGGGGGTCAAGGCGGGAGAGTTCGACATTCCGGACTGACTGTTACGGCAGGCGCAGCGTCGCCACGATCGCGCGGTGGTCGGTGCCGGGCACCAGCCGCGTCCCGAACGACTCGGCGGCGATCCCGCCGTTGTAGACGATGTGGTCGATCTGCGGCCCCAGCCACGACGGCGCCCAGGTCGGCCAGGTCCCGGCCAGCCCGTTGCCGGTCTGCGAGCCCGCGTCGCCGCAGCCCTGGATCGCGTCCCGGAACACCGAGTGGTCGAGCGAGGCGTTGAAATCGCCGGCGACGATCGCCGGGCTCGCCCCGGAGCACCACTTCGCGACGGTCTCCAGGTCCGAGCGCCACTGTCCGACCGAGCGCGGGACCGGGGCGACGGAGTGGAACGCGACGAAGCGCAGGTTCCCCAGGCCGCCGCCGGTGATCTCGATGTAGTCGAAGCGGACGTCCTTGCCGATCCGGGTGCGGACGTCGCCGAGCCGGTCCGACCAGGCCACGGTGTTGCCGGTGACGTCGCGGTCCCAGCGGTCGACGCTGGACGCCGTCCGGTAACCCAGCGGCTCCAGCAGCGGCGCGATCTCGCTCTCGTAGCGGCCGCCGGCCTCCGGGATCGAGACGACGTCGGGGTTCTCCGCGGCGACGAGGGCGGCGAGCGACTGCGTGTCGGCGTTGCCCTCGTAGACGTTGAGCGCCAGCACCTTCAGCGGGGTCCCGCCGGTGGGGGCGGGGCCTGCCACGGTGCGGGGGAGCACCATCGCGGCGCCGACCAGCGCGACCAGCGCGAGGACGACCGGCACCGGCCAGAACCGGCGGGCGGCCAGGGTGATCAGCAGGCCGACCACCACCAGCACGCCGAGCGCGGCGACCATCAGCGGCCGGAAGGCGATGACCTGCGCGAACGGCGAATGGGCGTCGAGACCGACGAGGTCGGGCAGCGTCGCGAGCGCGGCGGCGGCACCGAGGACCAGCGCGAACCCCCAGCGCACCCGACCTCCCCGACGACGGGGCCGCCCACTCGGGATGGGCTGGGTCTCGGAGTCGGGGCGGGGCGGTGCGCTCACTCGATCCAGTCTGCCCGAGGGGCACACCTGCCCGCCGCATCCGGACGGTGCCCTGCGCCGATCGTCTGTGGGCGCTCTCAGTGTCCGACTTGCGCGACCGCTCGTCGACCGCTCGCACGTCGAGATGCAGGTGCATCGCGGAGACGCCGACGGCCGTGCGATCCCGACCGGTCAGGCGCGGGCGCGCAGCAGCGGCGCCGCCACCCCGGCGGCGACGACCGCGACCGACCCGCAGGCCAGCATCGCCACGCCGGGGGAGGCCGTGTCGACCAGAACCCCCGCCAGCGGGGTCGCGATGGCGATGCCGAGCGTCGTCGCGGAGCCCTGCAGGCCGGTGACCAGGCCACGCACCCGGTCCGGGGCGAGGTCCCCGATCGCGGCGCTGCCCGCCGCGAGCGTCGCCGCGGTCGCCAGACCCGCGGGGAGCAGCAGGAACAGCAGGCTCCACCACGACCAGGCCAGCGCCGCCGGGAGCGTCGCCAGCCCGAGCGCGGCGAGCAGCAGCGGCAGCGGGAGGCCGCGGCGGGCGCTGCCGTAGAGGAACCCGCCGACCAGTGACGCCAGGCACCACACGGCGTTGACCAGCGCGATCGCCCACGCCTGCCCGGAGGAGGTGAGGGCGGCGATGAACGCGAACTCGGTGCCCATGATCGCGATCACCGCGGCGGTCACCGCCAGCAGCGCGCCGACCAGCGGCCGGGTCAGCCAGCTGCGCAGCGGGGGGCGGGGGCCGGTGCGGGCGGCCCCGTCGCCGTCGGCGCGGACCGGTGGGTCGAGCCGCCACAGCGCGATCCCGGCCAGGACGAACCCGGCGCCGATCACGCGCATCGTCGTCGCCGAGCCCAGCCACACCGTCAGCAGCGACCCGACGGCGGGCCCGGTCATGTAGGAGATCTCGACCGTCATCGAGTCCAGCGCGAACGCGGGACGGCGTCGTCCGGCCGGGACGGCGGCCGCGATGACCTGCCGGACCAGGGAGAACACCGGGAGGGTCAGGATGCCGGCGACGAAGGCGGCGCCGAGCAGACCGGCGTAGCCCAGCAGCGGCGCCACCGACCAGAACAACAGGCCCGCCGTCATCGTCAGCGCCAGGACCGGGCGCAGCCCGTGCCGGTCGACCATCGTGCCGAGCAGCGGGGCGCCGATCGCCATGCCGGTGGGGACCGCGGCGGCGACGAGCCCGGCGGCGCCGAAGCCGTAGCCGAGCGTGGTGACGGTGTGCAGGGTCAGGGTGACGCCGACGGCCGTCGCGGGGATGCGGGCGGCCATGCCGATCGCGGTGATCGCACCGACCCCGGGCAGGCGCAGCACGTCGGCGAACGCACCCGGGCCGGCGCGGGGTGCGGTGGCGGCGGTGTCGGGCACGACCCCATCCTGGCCCGCGCCCCGTCGTCGTCGCGCACCGGTTCCGGGTTTCGTCCGGGACCCTGCGGGAAGTCCCTGAGGACCGAACACCGCCGACCGCGACGCGGCCGCGCAGCCGCGGGAGCGTCCCGGTCGACCCGGCGGGGCACCCCCCGCCCGCCCCACCCACCACGCGCACGAGGAGGCTCGGCCGTGACCACGTCGCACCAGCCCAAGCCCACCACCACGGACTCCGGCAGCCCGGTCGCCAGCGACGAGCACTCGCTGACCATCGGCCCCGACGGCCCGCTCCTGCTCAACGACCACTACCTCATCGAGCAGATGGCGAACTTCAACCGGGAGCGCATCCCGGAGCGTCAGCCGCACGCGAAGGGCGGTGGGGCGTTCGCGCGGTTCGAGACCACCGAAGACGTCTCGCAGTACACCAAGGCCGCGTTCCTCCAGCCGGGCGTCGAGTCCCGTGGCGTGATCCGTTTCTCGACCGTCGCCGGTGAGCGCGGCAGCCCCGACACCTGGCGCGACCCGCGCGGCTTCTCGCTGAAGCTGTGGACGACCGAGGGCAACTGGGACATGGTCGGCAACAACACGCCGGTCTTCTTCGTCCGCGACCCCATGAAGTTCCAGCACTTCATCCGCAGCCAGAAGCGGCGCGTCGCGAACAACCTGCGCGACCACGACATGCAGTGGGACTTCTGGACGCTGTCGCCGGAGTCGGCGCACCAGGTCACCTGGCTCATGGGCGACCGGGGCATCCCGAAGACCTGGCGGCAGATGAACGGCTACTCCAGCCACACCTACAGCTGGATCAACGAGGCCGGCGAGATGGTCTGGGTGAAGTACCACTTCAAGTCCGACCAGGGCGTGGAGTGCCTGACCCAGGACGAGGCCGACACCCTCGCCGGCTCGGACCCCGACTACCACCAGGCCGACCTCTACAACGAGATCGAGGCGGGCAACCACCCGTCCTGGACGCTGTACGTGCAGGTCATGCCGTTCGCCGACGCGAAGACCTACCGGTACAACCCGTTCGACCTGACCAAGGTGTGGCCGCACAGCGACTACCCGCTGATCAAGGTCGGGAAGCTGACGCTGGACCGGAACGTCGAGGACTACCACGCCGAGATGGAGCAGGCCGCGTTCGAGCCGAACAACCTGGTGCCCGGCACCGGGCTGTCGCCGGACAAGATGCTGCTCGCCCGCGGGTTCTCCTACGCCGACGCCCACCGCGCCCGGCTCGGCGTGAACTACAAGCAGATCCCGGTCAACGCGCCCCGCAGCGAGGTGAACAACTACCAGAAGGACGGCGCCATGCGGATCACGAACACCCGTGACCCGATCTACGCGCCGAACTCCTACGGCGGCCCGGCGGCCGACCCGAAGCGGGTCTCCGAGGCCCTCTGGTACGCCGACGGCGACATGGTCCGCAGCGCGTACTCGCTGCGCGAGTCCGACGACGACTGGGGCCAGGCAGGGATCATGGTCCGCGAGGTCTTCGACGACGCCGCCCGCGAACGGTTCGTCGGCAACGTCGCCGGGCACCTGCTCGACGGCGTGTCCGAGCCCGTCCTGCAGCGCGCCTTCGAGTACTGGCGCAACGTCGACAAGAACATCGGCGACCGGATCGAGCAGGCCGTCCGCGACGGCGGCTGACCGCTCCGCGCACCCGACCGACGGCCCCGGGGACACCCCCGGGGCCGTCGTGCGTCCTAGGCTCCGGGTGTGGAGATCTGGCACAACCCGCGCTGCTCGAAGAGCCGCGCCGCCCTCGCGCTGCTGACCGACCGCGGCGTCGGACCGACGGTGCGGCGCTACCTCGACGACCCGCCGACCCGCGCCGAGCTGGAGCGGGCCCTGGCCGCGCTCGGCACCGAGGACCCGCTCGCGATCACCCGCACCGGCGAGCCCGCGTTCCGCGAGCAGGGCCTCGCCGGCGCCGACCGGGACACCCTGCTCGACGCGCTGGCCGCCGATCCGAGGCTGATCGAGCGGCCCGTGGTGATCGACGGAGACCGGGCCGTCGTCGGCCGGCCGCCGGAGAACGTGCTGGGCCTGCTCGGCGACTAGCCCAGCGCCCGCCGCACGAAGTCGACCTCGGTCGCGATCAGGTCCAGCTGGTCGGACACCACCAGCGAGCCGTGCCCGGCGTCGAACCGGCTGACCTCGTAGGTCACGTCCCCGCGCCCGGCCAGCGCGTCCAGGTAGTTGTCGATCTGCCGGATCGGGCAGCGCGGGTCGTTCTCCCCGGCCAGCACGAGGACCGGCACGCGGACCTCGTCGACGTAGGTCAGTGGCGAGGCCTCCCGGTAGAGGTCGGGCAGCTCGTCGGGGGAGCCGCCGAACAGCGCCCGGTCGAACGCGCGCAGCTGCTCCATCTCGTCGGCGTAGGCGGCGGCGTAGTCGGCCACCGGCACCCCGGCGACGGCCGCGGCCCACCGCTGCGGCTGCGTCCCGGCGGCGAGCAGCGACAGGTACCCGCCCCAGGACCAGCCGTCGACGGCGCAGCGGGCCGGGTCGACGGTGCCGTCGGCGACCAGCGCGTCCTGGACGGCGGCGACGTCCTCCAGCTCGGTCAGTCCGGGCCTGCCCTCGATCGCGTCCCGCCAGGCCGAGCCGTAGCCGGTGGAGCCTCGGTAGTTGACCTCGACGACGGTGAACCCGGCCTCCACCCAGGTCGCGCGGCCGGCGTCGAAACGGTCCTCGTCGGCGGCGTGCGGGCCGCCGTGCAACACGAACACCGCGGGGGCCGGGCCGTCGGCGGTGCGCGGCGCCTCGGCGACGAGGCTGTGCACGGCGCCGCCGGGTCCGTCGGTCCACACGTCGCGCACGGCGACCGAGCCGGGCGGGCGCTCCCCGGGCGGGGCGACCAGGACGTCGTCGGTGCCGTCCGGGCGCAGTGCCCGGATCTGCGACGGGGTGGCCGCCGACGACGCGGAGTACTCGACGGTGCCGTCGTCGCGGACCTCGGCGGACCCGACGCAGCCGGGCGCGGTGGGCAGCTCGGTCAGCTCGCCGGAGGCCAGGACGTAGCGGAACAGCCGGGTGCGGGCGGCGTGGGTGTGCGCGAGGAGCAGCGCGGAGGCGTCCGGGACGAAACCGCCGACCAGCTCGCCGGGCAGGTCGACCGCGAGCTCGGTGACCTCACCGGTGGTCGGGTCCCAGACCAGCAGCTCGTCGCGGCCGCGGCGCTCGTGGCCGACGAGCAGCCGCTGGTCGCCCGCGACGGGGGAGAACTCCAGCGCGGCGAGGCCGCGGCCGGGCCCGTCGTGCAGCTCGGCGACGGTGTCCCCGGTGGCGACGTCGAGCACCCGCAGCGACGGGTGGCGGGAGTCGCCGTGCTCGGAGTGCGAGATCGCCAGCAGCGTCTCGTCCTCCGACAGCGCGCCGACGCCCGCGTCCTCGGTGTGCCGGTAGATCTCCCGGGCGTCGATGCCGGAGCCGCGCTCGTGCACCGACAGGACCGTGCCGTCGTCGGTGGACACCCCGATCGCGGTGACCCGGCGGCCGATCTCCAGGCCCGCCGGGTAGCCGTCGCCGGCGCCGGGGACGGCGGGCACGGTGTCGGTGCCCGCCGCGGAGGACCACGGCTGGGCGACCCAGTGGCCGAACTCGTCGCCGTCGGTGTCGGCGAACCACCAGACGTCCCCGCCGTCCGGCGGCAGCACGGCCGAGGTGGTGCCGTTGCGCCGGTCGGTGACCTGGCGGTGCTCCCCGGAGTCGCGGTCCCAGGCGTGGATCTCGAAGGTCCCGGTCGCGTTGGACACGTAGACCGAGCGGGCCGGTGCGTCGCGGGCCCAGCCGGGACGCGACATGCGCGCCGCGGTGAACCGGGACCGCCAGCGCTGCTCGCGCTCGTCGTCGAAGAGCGTCGGGGGAACGGGTGCGCTGGGGTGCGGGCTCACGCCCCGATCGTGCCGAACGCCACGAACGGGTGCACCGGGCGGGGTCGTCGGACGCGCATCCGGCAGCATGGAGGTATGCGGAGACCGGCCCGGCTGCTGCTCGCCGGGGTGCTCGTCCTCTCCCCGGCCGCTGCGGGCTGCGGTGCGGCCGGATCGACCGCCGGCACCGTCGTGAGTGGTCCGACGGTCACCGCCCAGGCCGACTCGCACGGCCTCACCGCGGTCCGGTTCGACCACTCCGCGACGCATCCGGAGCCCGCCGTCCCGACGGTGCGGGTGCGCCGCGGGACGACGGTGGTGCTCACCGTCGGCAGCGACGTCGCGCGCCGGGTGCTGGTCCCGGAGCAGGGCCGCGCCGTCGACGTCAGCGCCGGGGGCACGGTCACCCTGCGCTTCCTCGCGCTGGGCACGTTCACCGTGCGGGTGGCCGAGCCCGGTGCGGTCCGCGGCGGGACGATCATCGGCCGGGTCGAGCCCTGGCACTGACCCGCCGGGGGATCAGGCGAAGGCGTCGGCCCGGTCGGCGATGGCGCGCAGGCCCTCGGCGATGTCCACACCGGACGGCGCGGTGTCGGGGTCGAGCATCCACTGGACCATGAGCCCGGTGAGCAACGCCTGGTAGACGGATCCGAGCACGTGCACGCGGCGGTCCGCGGCGGCCGGGTCGTCGGGCAGCGTGTGGAAGGTCAGGGCCAGGCCCTCACGGACCTCCCGCTGGGCCTCGGCGAGCTTCGCGCGCAGTTCCGGCAGCCGCTCGGCCTGGGCGAGCGCCTCGACGTGGGTGGCCCACAGGCGTCGCTGGGTGGAGAACAGGCCGACCACCCGGCTCCAGGTCTCCTCGACCCGGCGCTGCGGGTCGGTGGTCCCGCCCGCGGGCTCGGCGAGCGCCCGGTCGAGTTCCTCGCCCCAGGCCGTCGTCGCCCGCAGCAGGGCCTCGGTGAGCAGGGCGTCCTTGGAACCGAAGTGGTAGCCGATGGAGGCCAGGTTCGTCCCGGACGCGGCCACCACGTCCCGTGCGGTCGTGCGGCCGAACCCCTTCTCGTAGAGGCACTGCGCGGCCCCGTCCAGAAGCTCCTCGCGGTGTCCCATGATCGCGGAACCTATCGGGTCGTCACGGACGTCCGTACACCGGCCGTTCACCCGGTCTGCCACTGTCGTGCAACACTTGCGTGACGCCGGTCACGGCAGGTAAGGACTGTCGTGGCGGTGTCCTCGACGGAGTGGGCACCGGAGCGACGAGGAGTCACCGTGAGCAGACTGCGATTCGGCACCTTCCTGGCCCCGTTCCACCAGCCCGGGCAGAACCCCACCCTCGCGCTGCAGCGCGACCTGGAGCTCGTCGAACACCTCGACCGGCTCGGCTTCGACGAGGCGTGGATCGGCGAGCACCACTCCGCGGGCTCGGAGATCATCGCCTCGCCCGAGATCTTCATCGCCGCGGCGGCGGAGCGGACCCGGAACATCAGGCTCGGGACCGGCGTCACCTCCATCAGCTACCACAACCCGCTGTGGGTGGCCGACCGCATGGTGATGCTCGACCACCTCACCCGCGGTCGCACGATGCTCGGCTGCGGGCCCGGCTCGCTGCCCACCGACTCGTCGATGATCGGCCTGAACCCCACCGACACCCGTGAGCTGCTCGAGGTGAACCTCGACATCATCATGCGGCTGCTGCGCGGCGAGGTCGTGAACGCCGAGACCAGGACCCACAACCTGATCGACGCCCAGCTGCAGCTCGCGCCCTACAGCGACCCGTGCTTCGACATCGCGGTCGCCGCCGTCGCGTCCCCGACCGGGCCGCGGATGGCGGGGCAGCACGGCATCGGCCTGCTGTCCATCGGCGCCACCCTCACCCAGGACGGCTTCGACGCGCTGGCCCACCACTGGAGCGTCGTCGAGGAGCGCGCCGCCCACCACGGGCAGCCCGCGCCCGACCGCAGCAAGTGGCGCCTGGTCGGCCTCATGCACGTCGCCGAGACCCGGGAACAGGCCTACCGCGAGGTCGAGTACGGAATCGAGCACTGGTTCCGCTACTTCCAGAAGGTCGCGGCGTTCCCGCAGATGGCGGTCGAGGGCGGCGACGTCAAGGAGATGATCGACTTCATCAACGACGCCGGGATCGGCGCGATCGGCACCGTCGAGGACGCGAAGGCGCAGGTGCAGAAGCTCGTCGACCAGTCCGGCGGGTTCGGCGCGATGCTGCTGCTCGGCCACGAGTGGGCCAACCCCGAGGCGACGAAGCGCTCCTGGGAGCTCATCGCCCAGTACGTCGTGCCCGAGTTCCAGGGGCAGGCCGCGGGAACCCTGGCGGCCAAGGACCGGGCCAGCTCCACGCGCGAGAAGCACGCCCAGAGCCAGCTCGACGCCGTCGACACCATGACCAAGCGCTACGAGCAGGAGAGGGCGGGCGGCTGACGGGCTCCGGCGCGGCGGCTACCGGCCGCCGCGCCGCGAGCGCCCCGCGCCCGCGACCCACAACGTCAGCAGCACCGCACCGGACGGCGCGGAGAAGACCAGGAACCACCACGGGCTCAGGTCGGTCAGCAACGCCAGCACCGAGGTCCCGGCGGCGGCCGCGGCGGTGATGCACAGCCAGACGACCGTCAGGACCCGCATCGCGACGCCCCCGGCCGTCGCGGAGAACAGCACGCCGTCGCGCCGGGACGGGGCCGAGGAGGCGGGCAGGTCCCGGGTCACCCGGCCCAGGTCGCCGCGGGTGCGCATCCGCCAGACCTCGGTCACGCGCTCGTCGTACTCGGCGAGGTCGAGGTAGCCCTCGGCGTGGGCGGCGCGCAGCCGGTCGGCGACGGCCTGGCGTTCGGCGTCGGAGATACGGATCTGCTCGGGTCCCACCACCTCGTCCACCTCCTCGATGATGCCTGTCGGTGCCCGGTCCGTGCCAGGATGACCGCTGTGGCGGCGAGGGCGGTCCCGGCGCGGGCGCGGTTCGCGGCCGCCGTCGTCGGCGCGCGTCCGGGCACCCGGGTGCTGGAGGTGGGCTGCGGGCCTGGTGCCGTGGCGTCGCTGGTCTGCCCCCGTCTCGACCGGGTCGCGGGCGGCGCGATGTGGGCGGTGGACCGCTCGGCCGTCGCCGTCGCGCGGACCACCGAGCGCTGCGCGGCCGCCGTCGACGACGGCGTGCTCACCGTGCTCCGGTCGGACCTGGCCGGGCTGCGGCTCGCGGCGGGCTCGGTGGACGTCGCGTTCACGCTGAACGTCAACCTGTTCTGGACCCGCGACCCCGGGCCCGAGCTGGCGGTGCTGCGCGGGGTGCTCGCGCCGGGCGGGGTGCTGCACGTGCTCTACGAGGGCACCCCACCCGCGGCCGTTGCCGCGGGGCTCCGCCGCAACGGCTGGGACCCGGTTCCGGTGTCCGGCGACGGCGGGGCCGGGGTGACGGCCCGGCCGGCCTGAGACGCGCCGGTGCCCGGCGGGGCGGCCCCGCCGGGCACCGGGTCACGTGGGTCGGCTCACTCGCAGGCGATGCCGTCGCCGTCACGGTCGAGGGCCGAGCGGTAGCCCGGGTCGCCGCTGCTCAGCGGGGCCGCCCCGGCGGCGCGGGCCGCGGCACAGTTCTTGTAGTAGGCCGAGCCGCCGCCGGACGAGCCGGAGGACGACGAGCCGGAGGAGACCAGGGGCTGCGGCGCGGCCGGGACGTAGGGCCGGTCGACGTCGGTCTCGGCGACCAGCGGTGCGGCCGGCGGGGCGGACTCGGAGACCGGGGCGCTCTGCGGCACCACGACCGGAGCGGGCGGGACCGGCGGGGCGGCGGCCTCGCCGATGGTGATCGGGTCACCGGCGGAGGCGAGCGCCGCGGGGCCGGGCAGCTGGGTGGTGACGGTCCCGGCGGCGACCCCGGCGACCGAGCCGGTCGACGGGCCGAGGACGACCCGGGTGAACCCGGCGGCACGGAGCGTGTCGCGCGCCTGCACGTCGGTCATCCCGACGACGTTGGGCACCGTCAGCAGCACCGGCGCCGCAGGGGCGGCGGGAGCGGCCGGGGCCGCCGCGAGTGGACGCACCGGAGCGGTGGCCGCGCCCACGATCCCGACGACGGTCATGAGCACACAGAGCGCGGTGGCCGTCCAGCCGAGCACGATGCCGACCGTCGAGCGGCCAGGCGTCGATGCCCCGCCGGCCCGGAAACGGGCGCGGCCGGCGTGCGACAGCAGCGCGGCGGGCACCGTGACCAGCAGGCCGAACACCGGTACGAACCCGACCACCACGCCCAGCACCGAGAGCCAGAAGCCGGCAGTGGCGGGGGTGTTCCCGCGCGTCGCCGGGACCGGCTCGGCGACGGTCGTCCAGGGCTGGGTGGCGGTCATGACTGGTCCCCTCGTAGTGGCCCGACCGGAGCTGTTCCCGCTCCGACGAACGGCCTATCGAGAGGTGTGACGCGGCCATTACCGCCCGTCATCAGGGTTGATGATCAGGGCGTGAGCACGAGCTTCCCGACCGCGGAGCGCTCGGCGTACGCGCGGGTCGCGGTGGCCGCGTCGGCCAGCGGCAGGGCCCGCGGGCGGGCCGGGTGCAGCTCCCCGGCACCGATCCGGCGCAGCACGTCCTCGGCCAGGTCCCGCGACGCGGCGGGGTCGGTGCGCGACCAGTCGCCCCAGTCGACGCCGACGACGGTCCGGTTCCGCAGCAGCACGACGTTCGCGGGCAGCTTCGGGATCGCGCCGGAGGTGAAGCCCAGCACACAGAACCGGCCGCCGGCGCCCAGCGCCCGCAGCGCGGCCTCCGCCGCGTCGCCGCCGACCGGGTCGATCACGACGTCCGCGCCCCCGCCGGTGTGCTCGCGGATCGTGTCCTTGAGGGCGTCGTAGCCGACGGCGGCCTCGGCTCCGGCGGCGAGCGCGGCCGCGCGCTTGTCCGGTGTGGACGCGACGGCGAGCACCCGCGCCCCGGCGGCGCGGGCGTGGTCGACCGCGGCCTGCCCGATCCCCCCGCTCGCCCCGAGCACGACGACCCACTCGCCCGGGCGGACGGAGACCCGGTCCCGGAGGGCGAAGGCGATCGTCCCGTGGCTCTCCATCGAGCTGGCCGCGACGCCCGCGTCGACCGCGTCGGGCACCGGGACCAGGCGGTCCTCCGGGACGACGACGTGGCTGGCGAACCCGCCGAAGCTCGTGAGCAGGGCGGCGACCCGCCTGCCGTCCGGGGTGGTCCCGGCGACCGCGGTGCCGGGTGTGAACGGCAGCGGCGGTCGTAGCTGGTAGCCGCCGCGGGCGATCAGCCCGTCGACGAAGCTGACCGCGGCGGCCTCGACGGCGACGAGAGCCTCGCCCGGTCCCGGTTCCGGGTCCGGCTCCTCCACCAGCTCGAACCGCTCCGGATCGGCGAACTCCCGGCAGACCACCCGTCGCACCACGCCTCCTCGCGTCGTCCACTGCGTCCGTGGGCGAGCCTCGCACGCGGGTGCCCGGCGGTGATCGTCGGAGTGGCCGCGGTCATGACCGGGCCGGGCAGGCCTCCCGCAGCGCGTCCCGCACGCTGCGCGGGTCGCGCCCGGTGATCCGGCGCACCGCGTCGCTCGTGCGGGCCTGGGCCCCGGTGGCGATGAGTCCGTCGAGCCCGGCGAGCACGTCGGCGTAGTCGGCGGGCATGCCGTCGGCGACGAGCCGCTCGGCCATCGCGGCCACGTCCACCGGGCGGTGCCGGGCCGGCCGCCCGGTGACCTCGGTCCAGATCCTGCACACGTCGTCGTAGGACAGCGCCTCGGGACCGGTGACCAGCACGTCCGGCTCCGGCGGTACCGGGTCGAGCAGCAGTGCGACGGCGACGGCGGCGATGTCCCCCGCGTCGACGAACGGGACCCGGCCGTCCCCGGTCGCGGTGACGACCTCGCCGGCGCGCAGCCCGCGGGCGGTGAGGTGGTCACCGAGCAGGTTCTGGGTGAACCACGAGGGTCGCAGGACCGACGGCTCCGGGACCGTGCCCAGGACGACGTCCTGCACCACGCCCAGCCCGGGTGTGCCGCGCTCGACGGCGGCCGCGCTCAGGAGCACCACCCGGCGCAGACCGCGCCGGACCGCCCGCTCCAGAGCGGGGGCGACCACGGGGGCCGGGTCGGGGGTGGCGAGCGGCGGGAGCAGGTACAGGCGCTCCACCCCCTCGAACGCGGCGTCGTGGGTCGCCGGTTCCAGCCAGTCGAACCCCGGCGAGGTGGACCGGGCGGCCCGGCGTACGTCGGCCCCGGCGGACTCCAGCAGCGCGGCGACCCGCCGCCCGGTGGTGCCGGTGGCCCCGGTGACCAGGACGGTCATCGGGTGGCCTCCGCCAGCCCCGTTCGGCCGAGCACCTGCTGGACCTCCAGCGGGCTCCAGTGGTCGCGGTAGCCGGTGATGCCGTCCGGGCCGACGGTCACGACCGCGACGTAGTGCAGGGCGTAGTCCGCCCCGGTCGCGACGACCGTGCCGCGCACGCCGAACTCCACGACGACGGTGTCCGGGTCGCCGGTCGTGTGCCGCACCTCGTCGACGACGGCGGTGGGCAGCAGCAGGTCGTTGTACCCGGCCACGTAGTCGGCGACGGCGTCGCGCCCGGTGAGCGCGCGCGGCGAGCCGGGCGCGGCGAACGGGAAGGTCATCGTGCCGTCGGGGGCCCAGAGCGCGGCGAAGCCCGCCATGTCGTGGGCCAGGACCCGGTCCAGGGCCGCGTCCACGGCGGCGTGGGCGCGCCGGCGTCGGGCGTCGTCGTCCATCGGTCTCTCCGTTGCGTCGATACGGTTCCGTCCCGACGACTATGGACGAGACGGCACCGTCCCGTCCAGTCGCTATGCTGTGGATGTGTCCACGCCGCGCCGTGCCCCGTCCGGAGCCGCCGTCCTGCGGCCCGAGCTGACCGAGGCCGTCGTCGACGCCGTGCTGGCCGAGCTCGCCGAGGTCGGCCACGGCCGGCTGTCGATGCAGCGGGTGGCGGCACGCGCCGGGGTCGGCAAGAGCGCGCTGTACCGCCGCTGGCCCGGCAAGGACGAGATGGTCATGGACGTCGTCGGCCGGTTCGGGGTCCCGGCCGAGCCGCCGCCGGACACGGGCACGCTCGTCGGGGACCTGCATGCGCTCGTCGTCGGGATGCGGGACTGGCTCGACCACCCCCGGCTGGCGTCGATCGTGCCGGACCTGCTCGCCGAGTCACGCCGGTCGCCGCGGCTGGCCGAGGCGTTCCGGGAGCGGCTGTCCGGGCCGCGCCGGGACCGGTCACGGGAGGTGCTCGCCCGGGCCGTCGCGCGGGGGGAGATCACGCCGGAGCAGGCCGGCGGGGTCGAGGCGGAGCTCGTCGTCGACCTGCTCGGCAGCGTGCCGTTCTGGCGCGTGGCCGTGCACGGCGGCCCGATCGACGACGAGGGTGCGGCGGCCCTCGCCCGGCTCGTCGCACGGGGGATGACCGCGCCGCACTGAGTCGGCCGGCGGCCTTCGTGATCCACTGTCGCCCGGGGTCCGGCCTTCCTCCCGCCGGGCCCGCCGAGGGAGGAGCATGGTGGGCGTGTCGTCCGACCGCACGGGACCCGGGGCCGCGGACGACCTCCGGTCCGACGGCCGCAGTACGCGCTGGGACGCGCACCGCGCGCGCCGTCGGGAGCAGGTGGTCGACGCGGCGCTGATCGTGCTGGGCCGGGACGGGCAGGACTTCGGCCTGGACCAGGTCGCGCAGGCGGCCGGCGTCACCAAGCCGGTGATCTACCGGCACTTCGGCGACCGGGCCGCGCTGCTCGACGCGATGGCCGAACGGGCCACCGACCGCCTCATGGAGCGGCTGATGCCCGCCATCTACCGGGAGAGCCCGGCGTGGACGCGGATCCACGACTCGGTGGACGCGGTCCTGGGCTTCCTCGACGACTCGCCGGGAGTCGACCTCCTGTTCCGCCGTCGCCTGCCCGGGCAGCGGGGCGAGGTCGTGGACGCGGGTCGGGAGTTCATCGCCTCCGCGCTGACCGGCCTGCTCGGCGCCTACGCCCTGATGCTCGACGTCGACGAGCCCGACCTGGTCCGGGTGTGGTCGCAGTCGCTCGTCGGCGCGGTGCAGGCGACCGCGGAGTGGTGGCTGCGCGGCCGGGCGACCGGTGACGTCCCGGGGCGGGACGTCGTCGCGACCCACCTGACGGACCTGATCTGGGCGCAGATCGAGGGGCTGGCCCGGCGGCACGGGGTCACGGTGAGTCCCGAATCGCCACTCCCTGTGCGCGTCGAGCCGAAATAGGCGTTACCCCGCGTATAGGGTACCGTCGCGAGCCGGTCGCCGCGGCGGGTCGAGGACCCTGGTGGCGGCCGCCGGATGTATCTGCGCACGGGCCCCGTCGGCGGGGAACTCCGGGCGCGCAGTCGTGCGGAGGGGGAGCGATGCCCGAGGAGGCGAACAGCGGGGGCCGGTCGGGTCCGAGACCGGCTCCGGTCGACGAGCTGGCGCCGGGCGGGCCGCGGGCGAAGGCCCAGGGCTGCCTGTGTTCGGTGCTGGCGAACGCGGCGTTCCGGGCCGGGGCCGAGAGCAGGCCCTGCATCGATCCGCGCTGCCCGATGCACGCCGACCCGTCCGAGGACTGATCCCGCCACGGTGGGGCGCCCCGGCGCTCCGCCCTTCCGGGCAGGGCGGGGTTCACCTCGGGGGATGTGTCCCCGCCCTGCCGCCTCCCATCCGCAGGAGACGATCGTGTTCGACCTGGAGCGCGTGACCGCAGAGCTGCACCGTGAGCTCGGCACGGTCCGCGAGGAGCGCCCCGGTGCCCGGCATGCCGGGCTCGTCACCCAGCTGCGCCTGGCGGGGGAGGTCGTCGTCCGCGACGGCAGGACGACGATCCACGCCGAGTTCGACGCCCCGGCCCCCGCGCTGCGGATGCGCTCCGAGCTCGGGGCGCTGCACGGTCGCGGCGGGCTGCGGGCCGAGGTCGTGACCGGTGGCGGGGCGATCCTGCGCTACCAGGTGCGGGTGACGGCGCCGGGGACCGACCTGGCCCGGGCGACGGGTCTGGTCGACCGGACCGGACGGCCGGTGCTCGGGCTGCCACCCGCCGTCGTCGCGGCGGGGCCCGCCGTGGCCGCCGGGGTGTGGCGCGGGGCGCTGATCGCGCGGGGCCGGGTCGTGCGGCCGGCCGGGCGGGTCCGCCTGGTCGTCACCTGCCCGGGGCCGGCCGTCGTGCTCGCACTGGTCGGGGCGGCCCGCGGGCTCGGGGTGCTGGCCGCGCCGCAGGAGACGGTGAGCGAGCACCGCGTCGTCGTGCGGGACCCGGAGAGCGCCGAAGCGCTGCTGCGCAGTGTCGGCGCGCCGGGCGTGGCCGAGGTGCTGAGCCGGGTCCCGGTCGCCCCGCGGGGTGCGACCACCGCGGACGGGTCGCTGCAGACGGTGAACGCCCGCCGGGCGGCGACGGCCGCCGCCGCGACGACCGAGCGGGTCCGGACGGCCCTGCGCGCGCTCGGCGACGACGTCGCCCCTCACCTGCGGGAGACCGCGCTGCTGCGCCTGGAGCACCCGTCGCTGTCGCTGGCGGAGCTCGGCCGTCTCGCCGACCCGCCGCTGACGAAGGACACCGTCGCCGGGCGGCTGCGCAGGCTGGTCCGGCTCTCCGGTGTCGCCGGACCCGACGACGACTGAGTCCCGCCGCCACGATCCGCCGCTGCGGCGTACTCGGGGTACGGTGTGGACTCAAGCATTCGCCGCCTAAATTCGTCTAAATCGGGAGGTTGCTTTTCCATGCCTCGGTCCGACTCGGCCACCAAGAATCCAGAAAAGGGATACGTCGCGCTTCTCGGGTGGAGTCTCAATGCGGTGGAGGCGATCGACCGCTTCGACCGCCGCTACGTCGTCGTGGCCCCGGACTGGGCCGAGGAGTACTGCAAGGAGCACGAGATCCCGTACGTCCCGTGGAACTTCGAGCGGCTGAACGACCGCTCGATGGAGATCGCGGAGACCTTGCAGGAGATGGGCGTCGACGTCGCCATCCCGCTGTTCGAGGAAACCGTCGAATGGGCCGGCGCGATCAATTCGGTGCTGCTGGACAACCCGCGGCTGTTCGGGCAGGCGATGCTGCTCCGGGACAAGGCGCTGATGAAGCGTCGCGCACAGCTCGGCGGGATCCGGGTGGGCATCTTCGAGGAGGCCCACGACCGTGACGACATCGTCCGATTCCTCAAGCGCGTCAACCAGACCCTGCTGAAGCTCGACGGGGACCCGAACGACCCCATCCACATCAAGGCGTTCGACAAGGCGGGCTGCCTCGGGCACCGCGTGGTGCGCACCTACGAGGACATCGACAACATCCCGGACGAGGAGTTCCCGCTCCTGATGGAGTCCCACCTCGACGGGTGGGAGTTCGCCGTCGAGGCGTGGGTGCACAACGGGAAGATCAAGTTCCTCAACATCTCCGAGTACGTCACCCTCGGTTACTCGGTGTTCGTGCCGGCGACCCCGGAGCTGGAGAAGTACCGGCCCGCGATCACCGCGCAGATCGAGAAGCTGATCAAGACCTTCGACATCGAGTTCGGCTTCGTCCACCCGGAGTACTTCGTCACCTCCGACGGCGAGATGTACTTCGGCGAGGTCGCCTACCGCCCGCCGGGCTTCAAGGTCTTCGAGTTGCTCGAGCGCTCCTACGGCTTCAACGCCTACCAGGGCCTCGTGCTGGCGTTCGACCCGAAGACCACCGAGGAGGAGATCGACGCCTTCTTCCCGAAGGAGGTCGAGGGGGCCTCCGGCGTGGCCGGCTGCTTCGGGGTCTACCCGCGCCGGCGCGTCGTCAGCAGCCTGCGGATCCCCGAGGAGACCGAGGACGACGACTACTACGAG
Source organism: Pseudonocardia sp. ICBG1034 (assembly GCF_020131375.1). Taxonomy (NCBI): domain Bacteria; kingdom Bacillati; phylum Actinomycetota; class Actinomycetes; order Pseudonocardiales; family Pseudonocardiaceae; genus Pseudonocardia; species Pseudonocardia sp. ICBG1034. The sequence continues at coordinate 798,044 of NZ_JAHLEK010000023.1, read as the reverse complement.
TCGCACGACCTCACGTCGCCGGTCGAGGAGACCGTGACGAAGAGGACCGCGTTCGGCACGCACTGGGGTCTGCTCTACTTCTTCGGGGACGACCCCTACCGGATGCGCGATCTGTTGAAGAAGCAGGAAGAACTCGACTTCTACGTCTGAGGGCGGGTACCCGCCCACGGCCGTGGAGCCCGAACGAGGGAAGCCGTGTGAAACCGACCGTCGACGTCGCGAGTGGGACCTCGGTGCTGGACAGGCGCCTGGTCTCGCTCGACGACGCCACCCGGGACCTGGCCCGGACCCCGGATTTCGGCAAGACGACGAAGATCCGCAGGGTTCTGGAGCAGCTCCGTCGCGTCCTGTTGCAGGACGGGGGCCCCGCCGCCGTGCAGGCCCGCGCCCGGGACCTGGAGGAGGCCGGCGTGTTCGCCGGCACCGACTGGGCCCACCCGGACATCCTGGTCCCGGCGTTGGTCGGGGCGGGGCTGCACAGCGGCGTCGCCGACACGGTGGTGATGGAGGCGACCAGCGAGCTGCGGATGCTCGCGGTCGCCCTCGGGGAGTACGACCACCCCGCGATCTCCGCCGACGAGGCCCGTCAGTTCCTGTCCCAGGTGCTGGCGATGAACCTCGAGCTGCTGTTCACCCCGCCGACCGAGGCGGAGCGGGTCCACGAGGGCCGGACGGCCCAGATGATCCGCGACCTGTTCCGCCACATCGCCGAGGGCATCGGCTACGACAGCGTCCTCGACAAGCTGGTCGACGAGATCTGGCGGATCCTGCGCCAGCGCCCGATCCAGGTCGACCAGGTGTCGTCGCTGATCACCCGGTTGTCGGTGTGGCGCGGTGACCCGAGCGTGGACCTGTCCTCCGGGCAGGGACTCGACCGGCTGATCACCGCGTTGTTCGGGACCACCGAGGCGAGCCGCGAGGACCCGGGCATCGACGTCTTCCGCTCCCGGCTGGAGGCGATGGACACCGGAGGCCTGCAGTACGAGGCCGCCGGGTTCGCCCGGGCCATGCACGACACCGGGCTCGTGTCGCCGTACCACGCGGAGCTGCTGCAGTTCCTGCGCCACGAGAGCGACTACCTGCTCGCCGAGGCGCTCGGCCTGTCCGACACCGGCAAGAACTGCCTGCTGCGCTTCCGGGACCTGGTGCACCGGCTGATCGAGGAGGCCGTCACCCCGCACACCGCGCAGTGCATCTACGGCCTGGCGCTGCTGCTCGACCGCGGCATCCTCTACGAGCCGCCGGTCGTGCCCGGGCTGTGGCGCCAGATCGCGCTCGAGATCGGCCCGGCCGCGCGGGAGCGCCTGGTCGCCGCGTTCGGCGAGGAGCCCGCACCCGAGGTGCGGCTGCTGGCCGGTGTGCTGTCGATGCTGGGTCAGCCGCTCGGCGTCGGGCAGGGCGACAACCCCACCTGCCAGTCCGCCCGCGCCCTGTCGATGTGGGCCTACAACGACCCGGACTACCTGCTGCAGATGGTCGTCTGGGCGGCCCGCGACGACGAGATCGTCATGCACTTCGAGGGGCAGCGGATCTCGTCGCAGGAGAGCGGAGCCGGGGTCGCGGAGAAGCTGCCGATCGACCTCGACCCGGTGTCGCTGGTCGTCGTCCCGCACCTGGACCGGATCTACGCCGAGATGGGCCGCCGCTGCTCCGACCGGCCCGGGGACCCGCACCGCTGGGTCAACCCCGAGTTCCACGGCTGGTGGGCGGCCCGCGGCTTCCACATCAACGTCGACGTCGGGACCGGCAACCTCACCGACCTCGACGCCTTCCTCCGTCAGTTCCACGCCGGCTACCACCCCGGGTACAACGGCGGCCAGCCGCTGATCCACCCGCAGCCCGCCGGGATCGCGGTCACCGACAGCGCCGCCCGCTACGTCGGCTGGCACGCCATCGCCATCCTGCGGGTCGCGCCGGACCCGAACGACGTGATGCGGGTGTACTTCTACAACCCGAACAACGACAGCGGGCAGGACTGGGGCGACGGCGTCGTCGTCTCGACGGCGGGCAACGGGGAGCGCTTCGGCGAGGCGTCGCTGCCGTTCGACCAGTTCGCGTCGCGGCTCTACATCTTCCACGGCGACCCGCTGGAGCACGGGGAGCCCGAGCGCGTGCCCGCGGAGGACATCGCCACGATCGTCGGCTACATCGAACGCAGCTGGGGCGCCGACCGGCTCCCCGCCGGTGCACTCCAGGCCTCCGACGGCCCGGCGGCCCCGACCGCCTGACCCCGGCCGTGGGGGAGCGACGCCGCCCGGTCACGGCACCGACCGCGCTCGGCGCCGCCGGGTCGGTGCTGCTGACCGGCGGCGCCTGGGCGGTGGTGCTCCGCCCCGGGTCGACGGTGGCGCTCGGCGCCGCGGTGGCCGGGACGGGGCTGGTCGTCGTGGCCTGGCTGCTGCTGGTGGGCGGTCCGGTGCTCCCGGTGCAGGCGGTGCGGGCGCTGCTCGCCTGGGCCACGCCACTGCTCGTCGCACCGCCGCTGTTCTCCCGCGACGTGTACAGCTACCTCGCCCAGGGGATGGTCGCGCTCGGCGGCGCCGACCCGCACCGGACCGGTCCGGCGGCCGGGCTGCCCGTCGGGTCGCCGGTCCTCGCGCGGGTCGACGGCTACTGGCGGGAGACGCCGTCGCCGTACGGGCCGGTGACCGACCTGTGGCAGAAGGCGGTCGCCGCCGTCGCCGGGGACGGGGTGGTCGCCGGGGTGGCGGCGTACCGGCTGCTCGCCGTCGTCGCGGTGGTGGGGACCGGGTGGGCGGTGCTGCGCCTGGCCCGTGCCCACGGGATCCCACCGGGGACGGCGCTGGCGTGGGGGGTTGCGAACCCGCTGGTGCTCTGGCACGTCGTCGGCGGGATGCACAACGACGGCCCGATGCTCGCGCTGCTGCTCGTGGGCCTCGCCGTCGGGCTGCGCGGGCCGTGGGCGGCGCTCGCCGCGGGCGCCGCGCTCGTCGTGCTGGGGGCGTTGGTGAAGGCCCCCGCGGCGGCCGGGCTCGTGGTCCTGGCGGTCGCCGCGGCCCGGTCCGCGCCCGGCCGCACCCACCGGTGGGGGGCGGTCGTCCTGGTCGCGGGGGTGGCCGCGGCGGTCGCGGTCGCGGTGTCGGCCGTCGACGCCGGCGGGGGGAGCTGGCTCGGCGCGGTCTCCGCTCCCGGGCAGCTGTTCAGCTGGATGGCCCCCACCAACTGGGCCGCGGCGGTCGCGGGCGTGCTCGGCGCCGACCCGGCCACGGCACTGACGGCGACGCGGACCGCCGGGACGGTGCTCGCCGCGCTGCTCGCCGCCGGGGTGCTCGTCGCGCAGGCCCGCGGCCGGACCGCTGCGACGACGGCGCTCGGCCTGGTGCTCGGCGCCGTCGTCGTGCTCGGGCCGGTGCTGCACCCGTGGTACCTGCTGTGGGCGCTGGCCCCGCTGGCCTGCGTGCCGCTCCCGCCGCGGGCGCGGGCGGCGCTGACGGGCGTCGTGGCGCTGTTCGCGGTGCTGGTGCCGCCGCTCGCGGGGGACTTCTCCGGGCGGCCGATGCAGCTCGTCGCCGCCTACGCGGGCGCGCTGCTCGTCGTCGCGGTGGTGGGGGCGGTGGCCGCCGGGACCCGCGCGCGGGCCCGCGCCGCGGCCGGATCATGCTGACCGTGTGGTGAAGGCACTCGCGCTGCGGATCGCGGCGGTCGTCGTCGGCGGGGTGCTGCTGCACCTGGCGTTCCCGCCGCGCACCGTGTGGTGGACCGCGATCGTGGCGTTCGCGCTGCTCTGGTGGGCCCTGTCCGGGGTCCGGGTGCGCCGCGCCGCGCTGCTCGGTGCGGTGTTCGGGTTCGCCTTCTACCTGGCGCACCTGATGTGGATCCAGGACTTCCTCGGCCGCGACTACGGCCCGTTCCCGTGGGTGGGGCTGTCGCTGGTCATGGCGGGGTTCCCGGCGCTCGGCGGTGCGCTCGTCGCCCTCACCGCCCGGCTGCCCGCCGCGCCGGTGTGGGGTGCGCTGGCCTTCGCCGCGCAGGAGTGGCTGCAGAGCCGGTTCCCGCTCAACGGCTTCCCCTGGGGCCGGGTCGCGTTCGGGCAGGTCGAGGGGCCGTTCCTGCCGCTCGCCGCGATCGGTGGGGCCCCGCTGGTGTCGGTCGCGGTGGTCGCGGCCGGGTTCTGCGTGGCGGCGTTCCTGCAGCGTCCCCGCCGGGTCGTCGGCCTCGTCCCGGTCGTGGCGGTCGTGCTCGTGCTGCTCGCGGTGCCGGCCCCGCCCGTCGACGCGCAGGACGGCACCCGCACCGTCGCGGTCGTGCAGGGCAACGCCCCCGACATCGGGCTCGGCCTGTTCACGGCCGGTCGGACCCTGCGCGCGAACAGCCTCGCCGAGACCTCCGTGCTGATCGACCGCGTCCGGTCCGGCGCGGTCGGTCGGCCCGACCTCGTCGTGTGGCCGGAGAGCTCGCTGTCGACCGACGGCGTCGACCCGGCGGTCGACCGGGTCGTCGACGCGCTGGGCGTGCCGTTCCTGGTCGGCACCAACTACGAGGCGGGCGCGACCGGCACCGAGAACGCGGTGGCCGTCTGGAACCCGGGGACCGGGGTGGGGGCGCGCTACGCCAAGCAGGAGCTCGTGCCGTTCGGCGAGCGCATCCCGCTGCGCGCGGTCACGCAGTACCTGACCCCGTTCGTCGCGCTGGCCGACTTCACCCCCGGTACGGCGCCCGCGGTGCTGCCCGTCGCGGGCACCCGGGTGGCGACGGCGATCTGTTACGAGACCGCCTACGACCACGTGCTGCGCGACGGCGTCGCCGACGGCGGTTCGCTGCTGGTCATCCCGACGAACAACGCCTGGTACGGGCGGGGCGAGATGACCTGGCAGCACCTCGCGATGTCACGGCTGCGGGCCGTCGAGCACGGGCGGGCCGCGGTCGTCGCGGCGCTGTCCGGGGCGAGTGCGGTGATCCGGCCCGACGGCTCCGTCGTCGCCGAGACCGGGCTGTACACCGCGGACACCCTGGTCGAACAGGTGCCGCTGCGCACCGACCTGACGTTCGCGACCCGCTGGGGGGCGTGGTTCGAGCACGGTCTGGCGCTCGCCGGGCTGCTCGCGGCGGCCGCCGGGTTCGGATGGCGACGCCGGCGGGCGGGCGTCCGGTGACCGCGGCGGCGGGCCCGGCGCGGCTGTGGGTGGGGCCCTGCTGGGCCGTCCACCTGGGGCCGATGCTCGGACTCGACGCACACCGGGGTGCGGTGGCGTGCCTCGCGGTCGGTGTCGACGACGACCTGACCGTGCGGGTCGACGGTGCGCCGGACCGCACGGCGCGGACGCTGCTGGTCCCGGCCGGACTGCGCCACCGCATCACCGGCGGCGCGCACCGGGCGGCCTTCGTGTTCCTCGAGCCCGGTCGCGGGCCCGCCGGGATCGTGACCGGGCACCCGGCCGAGCCCGACCTCGTCGCCTGCGCGGTCGACGGCGACGGGCCGGGGCTGCGGCGGATCCTGGTCGACAGCGGTACGGCGCCGGGGGCCCGCGCCGAGCCCGACGCCCGCATCGCGCGGGCGATCGCGGCCCTGCACCGGCCCGGCGGCCCGGACCTGCCGACCGGTGACCTCGCGGCGGCGGCCGGGCTGTCGCCGGGGCACTTCGCGCGCCTGTTCACCCGGCAGACGGGTGCCGGTCTGCGGGCCTACCGCAGGTGGGCGCGGATGCGGATCGTCGCGGGCGTCGTGCGCGACGGCGGGGACCTCACCCGGGCCGCGGCCGACGCCGGTTTCGCGACGCCGTCGCACCTCGGGCTGGCGTTCCGCCGGATGTTCGGCCTGCCGCCCGGGCGGCTCCTCCGGTCGGGGCTCGACATCCGGGTCGTGCCCGGTCAGGTCACGGCGACGACGACCAGCGCCCCGGCCGCGACCGCCTCGACCAGGCCGTAGAACCAGATCGGGTAGAACGCGGTGGGCCGGTCGACCAGCCGGGACAGCACGCGCCCGACGGCCATCCCGCCGAGCGCGAAGGCGACGGTGAGCACCACACCGATCCGGAGCCCGGGGACGGCGAGGGCCAGCCCGAGCACGGCCGCGATCGCCAGGCCGAACCCGCCGTAGACGGCGCGCACCTCCGACCTGCTCTCCGGGCCGTCGGCCACCAGCCCGAACGGCCGGACCAGCGCGGCCGGCGCGGCCAGCGCGTACCCGCCCATGAGCAGGAAGAAGATGCCGACCACGACGATGACCACGATCATCGCTCCTCCGTCTCGGTGCTCCTCCGGCGGCGACCGGAGGCTCGTCAGGACGTGGGCGAGCCTGCCGGGAACGGGAGCGGTCCGCCGTCACGGATCTGCGCGATCCGGGGCGGTGCCGGGTCAGCCGGTCAGCGCGCGGCGCATGACCACCCGCGGGAACCCGCCGGACACCCCGGTGGTCGCCGCGGCGAACGTGAACCCGCCCGCCTCGAACAACGCGCGGGTGCCGACGTAGGCCATCGTCAGGTCGACCCGGGCGCCCCGGTTGTCCACCGGGTAGCCCTCGACGGCCGTCGCCCCCTGGTCCCGGGCGTACGCGACGGCTCCGGCGAGCAGGGCCCGCGCGATGCCGCGGCCCCGGTGCCCGGCACGGACCCGGAAGCACCACACCGACCAGACCGGGAGGTCGTCGACGTGCGGGATGGTGCGGGAGCGGGCGAACGGCAGCTCGGAGCGTGGCGCGACGGCGGCCCAGCCGACCGGTTCGCCGTCGTCGTGGGCGACGACGCCGGGTGCGACCGCGCGGGCCGTCAGCTCCCGCACGTACTCGCCCCGGGCCCGGCCGGTCAGGGCGCGGTGCGTCGCCGCGGGCAGGCGGTGCGAGAGACACCAGCAGACCGACGCGTCGGGGTCGCGTTTCGGGCCCAGCAGGATCGCGAGGTCGTCGAACGAGGTGGCCGGACCGACGACGAGGGGCACCGGCGCAGGCTAGTCGGGGAACGCCTCGGCGAGCATCCGGTGTCCGTGGGCCTCGAACGGCTCGTCGCCGACCTCGAGGGCCCAGGTCACGGTGCCGACGGCCTCGGCGACCCACTCCCGGCGCCACGGGCCGGGCTCGCGCGGGTCGCCGCCGTAGCCGTCGTGGTGGGCCGCCTCCAGCGCCGGGTCCCACCGGAACTGGCGGGCCGCGAGACGCACCAGGTCGGTGGACGCCGGGCGCAGTGCCGCACGGCCCAGGTCGATCACGGCGACGACCCCGTCGTGCACCAGCCAGTTTCGCGGGTGCCAGTCGCCGTGGGTGGGGACGAGCCGGGCCGCCGGGGTCGGCCAGCCGGCCACCTCCGCCCGGAGCCGCGTGAGCAGTCCGGGGGCGATGCGGTGCGGACGCCCGAGCCTGGTCAGGACGGTGTCGCGCAGCCGGGTGCCGTACCCCTCGTCGACGACGGCGGGCCGGTCGTGCAGCAGCGCCAGCAGCTCCCCGGCGCCGCGGTAGGTCGACGGCTCGTGCTCGGCGGGGGTGTTTTGCACCAGGGCCCCGGGCAGGTAGCGGGTGACCAGGAGCTTCGCGTCGGCGTCGGCGTGGCGCAGCTCCGGCGCGCGGCCGCGGGCGACGAGCGGGGCCAGCCACTCGCGGTGGGCGCGCAGCTCACGGGCGATGTGGGTGTCGGCGTCGTCGCCGGCCTTCACGATGAGGTCGGCGCCGTCGTGGCGGATCTGCAGCACGGTGGTCCCGACCAGACCCCAGCCGTGGTCGGCGACGACCTCGTGCCCGGGCAGCCGGTCCGCGAGCAGTGCGGTCTGGCGGGCGGACAGCGGCACTCCGCCACGGTAGCGGCCCCGGAGACGCCGATGGCGGCATCCCGCGTGGGGATGCCGCCATCGGACGGAGGAACAGTGCCCGGCCGCACGGCCGGGCGGGGTGTCAGCGGGGGGACACCGAGGAGGCCTGCGGGCCCTTGGCGCCCTGGGTGACCTCGTAGGACACGGCCTGGTTCTCCTGGAGCTCCTTGAAGCCCGAGCCCTCGATGGCCGAGTAGTGGACGAACACGTCGGCGCCGCCGTCCTCGGGGGCGATGAAGCCGAAGCCCTTCTCGGCGTTGAACCACTTCACGGTTCCGTTGGTCATGGTGACTCCTTTTGTCATGCAGCTTTCGGACGGAACAACCACGTCGTGCGGCTGCCCGGGTCAGAGGAATTCCCAGACGGCAGCCAGCTTCAGCTACACCAAAGACAGCGGATCCGCCCGCATCATCATTCTGCGAGCGCGCTTGAGACACGAAACTCAGAACTACGGTGACCGAGGAGGACGCTACCGCAGGGCGCGGTGTCGGCCAAGCAGCCCTCCCCCCCGCGGCGCCCCCGCAGACGTTCCGGAGGGTCGCGACCTGCTGATCGTCACGCTCGGCGTGACTCTGATCACTGGGTGGGCGCCGCCCCGGCACGGTCGGTGCCGGGGCGACGACCCGTCGTGGTGTGGTCAGGCGTCGGCGGCGGCCCGCTGGCGCACCGCGATGGGTGCCCCGGCGAGGTCCTCCTCGTTGCACAGCAGTTTGAGTTCGTAGTACGCCGCCTCGGACGCCTCGTTGTAGTCGAGGTGGATGGCGATCACGTCGACCGGCTCACCCAGCCAGGACTGGGTCTCCCGCAGCCACTGTGAGGCGCGCTCCAGTGCGGTCGGGAGGTCGTTGTCGCGGAACTGGACCGGGCGGAACGGTACGTCCTGGATCCCGTCGAGCTGGTGCGCCGGGCGGGGGAGGCCACCGGCCAGTCCCGCGTCGTCGAGATCGAGCGCTACCGGGTTCTCACTCATCCCGTCAGGATCGCGCATCACACCCCGTCGTCGCACCCCACCATGCCCGGTGTGTCGTCAACGACCCGGTGGCCGGCTGTGGTCCTCGGCGAGCCGTCCCAGGTTCAGCAGCTGACGCCGGGCCATCACGAGGTCCCCGACCGACACCAGCGGCGCGAGCGCGCGGGTGCCGCCCATGACGACCTTGAGCAGCAGGCGGGTCGTGTCGGCCCCCTGCGGCGCGAGGACGTAGGACATGACGGCGCCCAGGACGCTGCCGGTGAGCTGCACCCCGGGGTCGACCGCGAGGATCCGGCCGATCCGCCGTCCGCCGGTCGCGGTGAAGGTGTCCCCGACCTGCGGTTCGGGGAGTCCCACGAGCTCCCGCGGAGATCGGCGTCCGAGGTTGTCGACCCAGTCGTAGGAGTACGGGGCGAGCCGGATCTGGGCGACCCACGGCCAGACGGCGGCGGCCGGCGCGGCGACGGAGACGCCCCGCCACGCCTGCAGCGTGGGGGCCGGGACGAACTCGTCGCACGGGTAGGGGCGGGTGGTCTCGGCGGCGCTCACGCCCCAGCGGTCACCGATCACGGGTCCATCGTGCACCCGGAGGCCGTCCGCTACCGGGAGGAGGTCGCCCCGTTCCAGTCGACGAGCTGGACGACGACACCGTTGGGGTCGCGAACCTGGAAGGCCCGTTCGCCCCACTCCTCGGTGGTCAGCGGCATGGTGATCGCGACACCCTCGGCGACGAGGCGCGACAGCTCGCCCTCCAGGTCGTCGACGGTGAACGCGAGGATCTGACCGGCCGCGTGGACGTCGCGCTGGTCGTCCGGGAGCGTCGCCAGGCCGCGCCGCAGGTAGATCACGTTCATGCCGACGTCGTCGCGGGTGAGCGAGGCGAACCCGTCCGCCGCCATGGCGACCTCGAACCCGAAGTGCTCGGTCAGGAAGGAACGCGACGCGGCGACGTCCTCGACGTTCAGCGAGACAGCGGAGGCGGTGATGTGCATGGGGCTCCTCGATTCTGTACAGCGTACATTGTACAGCGTACGCGAAAGAGTGGAGGAGAATCGTCCCGTGGCTCCCACGCGAACGAACGCCGGCGACCCGGACCGCACACTCGCCCTCCTCTGGCGCGATCCCGCGGCCGTCCCGCGCCGCGGACCGCGGCAGTCGCTCTCGCTGGACCGGGTCGTGGAGGTGGCCGTCGCCCTGGCCGACCGGGACGGTCTGCCCGCCCTCAGCATGCGCAAGGTCGCCGATGCGCTCGGTGTCTCCACGATGACGACCTACACCTACGTGCCGGGCAAGGCCGAGCTGCTGGACCTGATGCTCGACGCGGCCTACCGCGGGATGCCGATGCCCGACTTCACCGGCCGGCCGTGGCGTGACCGCATCACCTCGCTCGCCGACGGCAACCGCGCGTTCCACCGGGCGCACCGGTGGGCGGCGACCGTCTCCACGCACCGGCCGTCCCTCGGGCCCGGCCAGATGGCGAAGTACGAGTACGAGCTGCACGCCTTCGACGACCTGGGGCTGTCGGACCTGGACCGGGACAGCGCGCTGTCGCACCTGCTGGCCTTCGTCCGGCAGCACGCCCTCGCGGAGCAGGAGGCGCGTGCGGCCGCCCTGCTGTCGTCACAGACCGACGAGCAGTGGTGGGCGGTCAACGCGCCGCTGCTCGGGCGCGTACTGGACCCGGAGGTCTTCCCGCTGGCGGTGCGGGTCGGCTCCGCGGTGGGAGCGGCCCAGGGGAGCGCCTGGGACGCGGATCGGGCGTGGGAGTTCGGCCTCGCGCGGACCCTGGACGGGTTCGCGGGGCTCGTCGGGACGTAGTTCCGTCCCGGACACGACGAAGGCCCAGGTCCGCCGGACCTGGGCCTTCGTGTTGTCGGGGTGACAGGATTTGAACCTGCGACCTCTTCGTCCCGAACGAAGCGCGCTACCAAGCTGCGCCACACCCCGATGGACACCCGGGTCTCCCCGTGAGCCGTGGAGAACTCTACCCGATGCCCTCCGAGGCCTGCGCGGGGGCTCCCGTCCGCGCATCGGGGCCGGTCGTGCGGGGGACGAGGGTCAGCAGCGAGGCCTCCGGCGGGCACGCGAAGCGCACCGGCGCGTACGGCGAGGTCCCCAGCCCGGCCGACACGTGCAGCCGCATCCGGCTGCCCCAGCGGCTCGCCCCGCGGGCCCGGGACCGGTCGATCCCGCAGTTGGTGACGAGCGCGCCGTAGCCGGGGAGCCGCAGCTGGCCACCGTGGGTGTGCCCGGCGAGGACGAGGTCGTAGCCGTCGGCGGCGAAGCCGTCGAGCACCCGCGGCTCGGGGGAGTGGGTCAGCCCGATGCGCAGGTCGGCGTCGGCGTCGTGGCCGGCGATGCGCGGGTAGCGGTCCAGGTTCAGGTGCGGGTCGTCGACACCCGCGATCCGGACCGTCCGGCCGTCGACCTCGAGCACGTGCCGGGCGTGGGTGGCGTCGACCCAGCCGTGCTCGCGGAACGCGGCGCGCAGGTCGGTCCAGGGCAGGTCCGCCCCGTGCACCCGCTTCGTGTCCCCGCGACGCAGGTAGCGGGCCGGGTTCTTCGGGGTGGGGCCGTAGTAGTCGTTGCTGCCGAACACGAACGCGCCCGGCCGCTCCAACAGCCTCCCCAGCGCGGTCAGTACGCCCGGGACGGCGTCGGGGTGCGCCAGGTTGTCCCCGGTGTCGATCACCAGGTGCGGGTCGAGCTCGTCCAGCGCCGCGATCCACCGGATCTTGCTGCGCTGGCCCGGCGTGAGGTGGAAGTCCGACAGGTGCAGGATCCGCAGCGGCCGCGCACCCTCGTCGAGGACGGGCAGCTCGACCCGGCGCAGCGTCCAGTGCCGCCGCTCGATCCCCGCCGCGTACCCGATGCCCGACGCTCCGAGCAGGGCGGCGCCGGCGGCGGTACGGACGAGGGTCCCGGCGGTACTCACGCGATCCAGCCTACGTCGCGGGACTATCGTGGCGACCCGTGAGCACCCTCAAGGAGCAGCTGCGGGCCGACCTGACCACCGCGATGAAGGCCAGGGACGAGCTGGTCCGGACGACCCTGCGATCCGTCCTGACCTCGATCGGCAACGCCGAGGTGGCCGGTGACACCGCCCGGGAGCTCTCCGACGACGAGGTCCGCGCGGTCATCACCAAGGAGACCAAGCGGCGCGCCGAGTCCGCCCAGGCCTTCGCCGACGGCGGCCGCCCCGAGTCCGCCGACCGTGAGCGCGCCGAGGGCGAGGTCCTCGCCCGGTACCTGCCGACCCAGCTCGACGACGACGAGGTGGCCGCCCTGGCGACCGCCGCCGTCGCCGAGGTGGAGTCCGAGACCGGGGAGAAGCCCGGCATGAGGCAGATGGGCCAGGTCATGAAGAAGGCGAACGCCGCCGCGGCGGGCCGCGCCGAGGGCGGCCGCGTCGCCGCCGCCGTGAAGAAGGCGCTCGCCGCGGGCTGACCGGCCCCGCCGACGCGACGGGCCCCGCACCGGATCATCCGGAGCGGGGCCCGTCGTCGTCACCGGACTCAGGTCGTCGGGGTCTTGCGCGTCCGGGTCCCGGTCGACTTCGTGGGCGTGGTCTTGGCCGCGGTGCTGCGGGTCGTCGTCTTCTTCGCCGCGGCGGTGCGGGTCCCGGTCTTGGTCGCGGTGCCCTTGGCCGCCGTGCTCTTCGACGCCGTGCTCTTCGACGCCGCAGGCTTGCGGGTCGTCGTCTTCTTCGCCGGGGCCTTCGCCCGACGCTCCGCGAGCAGCTCGGAGGCCCGCTCGTCGGTGATCTCCTCGACCGAATCGCCCTTGCGCAGGCTGGCGTTGGTCTCGCCGTCGGTGACGTAGGGGCCGAACCGGCCGTCCTTGATCACCATCTTCTTCTTCGTCGAGGCGTCCTCGCCCAGCTCGCGCAGCGGCGGCGCCGCGGCGGCGCGGCCCCGCTGCTTGGGCTGCTTGTAGATCTCCAGGGCCTCCTCCAGGGTGACCGTGAAGAGCTGCTCCTCGCCGGAGAGCGACCGCGAGTCCGTGCCCTTCTTCAGGTACGGGCCGTAGCGGCCGTTCTGCGCGGTGATCTCGTCACCGGAGTCCGGGTCCGTGCCGACGATCCGCGGCAGCGACAGCAGCCGCAGCGCGTCCTCGAGGGTGATGGTGTCGACCGTCATCGACTTGAACAGCGAGCCGGTGCGCGGCTTCGGCTTGGCCGGCTTCTTCTTGGCGCCCTCGGGCACCTCCGGCTCGGGCAGGAGCTCGGTGACGTAGGGGCCGAAGCGGCCCTCCTTCGCCACGATCTCGTGGCCGGTGACCGGGTCGGTGCCCAGCTTGCGGCCCTCCTGCGGCACCGAGAACAGCTTCTCGGCGATCTCCTCGGACAGCTCGTCCGGGGCCAGGTCGTCGGGCAGGTTCGCGCGCTGGGACTCGCCGTCGACGATCCGCTCCAGGTACGGGCCGTAGCGCCCCACCCGGACGACGACGTCGTTGCCCGCCGCGTCGGCGAACATCGGGATCGAGTTCACCGTGCGGGCGTCGATCTCCTCCAGGTTCGACCCGACGAGCTTCTTCAGCCCACCGGCCCGGGCGATCTCCGACCCGCTGCTCGCGCCGTCGGTGCCGAAGTAGAACCCGGACAGCCAGTGCACGCGGGAGTCGTCACCGGAGGCGATGGAGTCGAGGTCGTCCTCCATCGCGGCCGTGAAGTCGTAGTCGACGAGCTGGCCGAAGTGCTGCTCCATCAGCCCGACGACGGCGAACGCCACCCACGACGGGACGAGCGCGGAGCCCTTCTTCCAGACGTAGCCGCGGTCGAGGATCGTCTTGATCGTCGACGCGTACGTCGACGGCCGGCCGATCCCCATCTCCTCCATGGCCTTGACCAGCGCGGGCTCGGTGAACCGCGACGGCGGGCTGGTGGAGTGCCCGTCGGGCACCAGCTCGGTGGCGGTCAGCGGCTGGCCCTCGGTCAGCTCGGGCAGCCGGGACTCGGCGTCGTCGGCCTGCTGGCCCGAGGCCCCGTCGTCGAGGGTCTCGACGTAGGCCTTGAGGAAGCCGGGGAAGGTGATCGTGCGGCCGGAGGACGCGAACACGACCTTCTCGCCGGTCCCCGCGGTGCCCGCGATCCGGACGCTCACGGTGGTCCCGCGGGCGTCGTTCATCTGCGAGGCGATGGTCCGCTGCCAGATCATCTCGTACAGGCGGAAGTCGTCGCCGTCGACCTCGCGCGCGATGGCACCCGGGGTCCGGAAGGTCTCGCCGGCGGGACGGATGGCCTCGTGGGCCTCCTGGGCGTTCTTCACCTTGCGCGTGTACTGGCGCGGCGAGTCCGCGACGTAGGCGTCGCCGTACAGCTCACGGGCCTGCGAGCGGGCCGCCTCGATGGCCGTCGCCGACAGCGTCGTCGAGTCCGTACGCATGTAGGTGATGTAGCCGTTCTCGTACAGACGCTGCGCGCTGCGCATCGTGCGCTCGGAGGAGAACCGCAGCTTGCGGCCCGCCTCCTGCTGCAGCGTCGAGGTCATGAACGGCGGGTACGGCTTGCGCGTGTAGGGCTTGGAGTCGACGGATGCGACCTCCATCGGGCGGTCCTGCAGCCCCTCGGCGAGGCGGCGAGCCTCGGCCTCGTTCAGGGTGACGACCTCCGCGGAGCCCTTCTTCAGCTGCCCGAGCGAGTCGAAGTCGCGGCCGGTGGCGACGCGCTTGTCGTCGACCTGCAGCAGCCGCGCACCGAACGAGCGCGGGGTGGCCTTCTCCCCGGCGTCGAGGGTCGCGGCGATGTCCCAGTACTCCGCGGAGCGGAAGGCGATGCGGTCCCGCTCGCGCTGCACGATCAGCCGGGTCGCGACCGACTGGACGCGGCCCGCCGAGAGCTTCGGCATGACCTTCTTCCACAGCACGGGGGAGACCTCGTAGCCGTAGAGGCGGTCCAGGATGCGGCGGGTCTCCTGCGCGTCGACGAGGTGCTGGTCGAGCTCGCGGGTGTTCTCGGCGGCCGCGCGGATCGCCGACTCGGTGATCTCGTGGAAGACCATCCGCCGGACCGGGACCTTCGGCTGGAGGGTCTCCAGCAGGTGCCAGGCGATGGCCTCGCCCTCACGGTCGGGGTCCGTCGCGAGCAGGAGCTCGTCGACGGTCTTCAGCGCCTCGCGCAGCTCCGAGACGGTGCTGCGCTTCTCCGGCGTGACGATGTAGAGCGGGCTGAACTGGTTGTCGACGTCGACGCCGAGCCGCGCCCAGGACTCGCCCTTGTACTTGGCCGGGACGTCCGCCGCGCCGCGCGGCAGGTCACGGATGTGACCGACCGAGGACTCGACGACGTAGTCGTTGCCCAGGTAGGGCTGGATCTTCTTCGCCTTGCTGGGGGACTCGACGATCACCAGGCGGCGCGTCGGGCGGCCGGATGCGTTCGCCGTCGAGGTCGGCTTGCGCGTGCTGCCCCCCGACGTGCGTGCCGAACCCGTCGTTCCCGTTGTCGCTGCTGCCACGTGGTCCTACCTCATCTCCTCGGCTGCGTCGCGGTCCCTGCGACGTCGTAGCCGTTTCCCGACCCCGCACTGTTACACCGTGCGGTCCCGGAGCGTGCCGGGACGGTTGCGCTGAGCGTCTTCTTCGGGGTCGACGATCGCACGATCTCACACCGTCGTCGCCCCGTGTCGTGGCTCGTGCCACTGGGAGCGGGCGAGCCGCCAGCGTAGACCCGGCCGTGGTTCGGCAGGTCAGGCGGCCGGTCGGCCGTGGTGCCGGGGCCACTCGGTCGGGCTCGTCATCCGCGGCGCGGGGCCCACCAGTTCCACCAGTCGGGCCAGTCGGCGCGCTCCGTGCAGACGCAACGCCGGGCCGGGCGCGCCGTGTTCCCCCGGGGCGAGCCGTGCCGGGGGAAGGCCGGCCCGGGTGGCGGCGGCGATCAGCGGGCCGTGCGTCCACGGGGCCTGCGGATCGAGCAGCAGCAGGTGCCCGCCCCGCAGGTCGGGGGTGCCCGCGGAGAGCGCCCACAGCCGGAGCGTGGCGCCGTCGAGCTGGAAGTCCGGCGGGATCTGCTTGCGACCGTCCGGCGTGCACCAGGCGCGGGCCAGCGGGACCAGGTCGCGCCGGAACGCGCTGCGCATCCCCGACGCGCCGGGGGCGAGGGTGACGCCGCGGGCCGCCGCCAGCGCGGCCAGCGCCGTCTCGCGCCCCTCGATCGGCAGCGGGACGTCGAACCGGGCCGTGTCACCGGCGCCGAACCGCTCGATCCGCCCGGGCCCGCAGAGCAGCCCGGCCAGGTCGGTCAGCCCGGCCGGCCGGGCCTCCGCGGAGAACAGCGACATCTGCGGCACCCGCGAAGCATAGAACGCATGTTCGAGCTTGCCCAGCAGGGAGCGCCGGACGGGTGACGCGCCGGGTCAGGCGGGACCGTTGATCTTCTTGAGGGCGACGCACTTCGGCGCGGTCGCGAACGCCTTGTCCAACCGCGGGGTGGGGCCGATCTTGTCCAGGCCCTGGGCACCGGAGATCGTCCGCAGCTTCTGCTGGGCGCCGTCGAGCTTGCCCTTGAAGCCCTGGACGTCGTTGGGGTCGATCGCGTCGACGTCCTTCTTGGCCTGGGCGATCGTCGTGCCGGACCGGTCGAGCATGTCGCGCACCGCGGTCGCCCACGCGTCGCCGCCGCTCACCGGGGACTCGCCGGCCGCGGTCAGCTGCTTCTTGCCGGTGTCGATGCCGGCCGCGACCTTGCCGAGGTACTCCGACAGCCGCGTCTTGATGCCGGCGAGGTCGGCGCCGTCGTAGTTCGGAGGGGTGTTGAGCGGCTGGTAGTAGGCCAGGGTCGCGCCGCAGACCTTGTCGCCCCAGGCGACCGGGTCGGCGCCGACGCCCGCGGTCGGCCGCGGGGCCGGGTCCGCCGCGGGGGTGCCGGCCACGCTCGACGCGCAGCCGCCGGCCAGGAGCGCGGCGAGCAGGGTGGGGAGCAGGACCCGGGCGGTTCGCGCCGGGCGGGGGGTGGCCATCGTCGGGCTCCAGGGTCGGGGCCCGTCGGGGCCCGGGGCACGGACAGTGGTCGACGGTAGGACGCCGTCGCCGGTCAGCTGCTTCCACCCTCCCCGGTTGGCCCGTTCGGAGCAGCAGCGGGTGCGCCGGGCGGTGGTGTGGCGCGGGCCTGCTCCGCCGACCGGGTGAGATCTGTGCAGGTTGTCGAGGCCCGGAACGCCGAGGCGATCGCCGGGTTGCCGGTGACCTCGTCGAGGGGGCCGGTGGTGCCGCCGAGGCGGGCGAGCGGCTCCAGCGCGGCGGGCAGGTCGCGCTGCACCGCGGCCGGGTCGGCCGGGTCGATGGCGTCGACCCGCGAACGCGCCCCGGAGAACGCCGAGCGGATCTCGCCGAGCCCGCCCTGGAGCCGTGCGGAGAGGGCCTCGCCGTCGTCGACGGGGGCCGGGCCGAGCCGGTCCAGGTCGCCCAGCGCGCCGTCGGCGGCCTGGGTGGTGCGGGTCAGGTAGTCCGAGAGGGCCCGCAGCCGCTGGGCGGGGTCCGGGGTCTCACCGGGGGTGTCGACGGCGGTGCGGACGAAGGGCAGCACGGCCGCGCACATCGACTCGGTCCAGTGCTCGACGGTCGGCCCGGAGGGGCCGCAGCCCGCCAGCAGGACGGCCGGGGCGACGAGGAGTCCGGCGAGACCTCGCGATGTCCGCATCGCTCCTCCGTCGGGGTGATCACTGCCGTCCGGCGGAGAGTATCCGAATCGTCCCGCGACGCAGGACGACCGCCCGTCCCGATGGGACGAGCGGCCGCCGTGGTCCTGCGAGGTGTCGGTCAGCCGACCGAGCTCTCGGCCGGGGCGTCGGTGATCGCCGAGGTGCGACGCTTCGAGACCACCACCGCGGCCGCGATGATCACCACGGCGACGATCGCGATGACGATCCGGATCACCGGGTTGGCGTCGGGGGTGGACAGCACCACGACCGCCGGGGCGATCAGCACCGAGACCAGGTTCATGACCTTGATCAGCGGGTTGATCGCGGGGCCCGCGGTGTCCTTGAACGGGTCGCCGACGGTGTCGCCGATGATCGTCGCCTCGTGGGCGTCGGAACCCTTGCCGCCGTGGTTGCCGTCCTCGACGAGCTTCTTGGCGTTGTCCCAGGCGCCGCCCGAGTTGGCCAGGAAGATCGCCATCAGGACACCGGTCGCGATGGCACCGGCCAGGTAGCCGGCCAGCGGGCCGACACCGAGACCGAACCCGACCGCGATCGGGGCGAAGATGGCGAGCAGGCCGGGGGTGGCCAGCTCGCGCAGCGAGTCCCGGGTGCAGATGTCGACGACGCGGCCGTACTCCGGGCGCTCGGTGCGGTCCATGATCCCGGGGTGCTCGCGGAACTGGCGGCGCACCTCGTAGACCACCGCGCCCGCGGCGCGGGTCACGGCGTTCACCGCGAGGCCGGAGAACATGAAGACCACCGAGGCACCGATGATCACGCCGACCAGGGTGTTCGGGCTGAACACCTCGTAGGCGAAGGCCGTCCCGGCGTCCTGCGCGGCGATGTTCACCCCGGCCAGGGCCTGGCTGATCGCGTCGCGGTAGGAGCCGAACAGCGCTGTCGCGGCGAGTACCGCGGTCGCGATCGCGATGCCCTTGGTGATCGCCTTGGTGGTGTTCCCGACCGCGTCGAGCTCGGTGAGGATGTCGACGCCCTCGCCCTCGACGTCACCGGACATCTCCGCGATGCCCTGGGCGTTGTCCGAGACCGGGCCGAAGGTGTCCATCGCGACGATGACGCCGACCGTGGTCAGCAGGCCGGTACCGGCCAGCGCGACCGCGAACAGCGACACGACGATCGAGCCGGACAGCAGGAACGCGCCGTAGACGGCCGCGGAGATGACGAGGGCGGTGTAGACGGCGGACTCGAAGCCGATCGAGATGCCGGACAGGATCACGGTGGCCGCGCCGGTCAGCGAGGACTCGCCGACGTCCTTGACCGGACGGTCCTCGGTGCCGGTGTAGTAGCCGGTCAGCTTGAGGATGACCGCGGCCAGCACGATGCCGATGACGACCGCGACCGAGGCGATCAGGCGCGGGTCGCCGGCGAGGCCGACGACGCTGGTGTCGGTCGGGTTCAGCAGCTCGCCGAAGGTGCCCGGGAGGTAGACGTAGGCGGCGACGATCGACAGCACCCCGGCGAACAGCGCCGAGAGGTAGAAGCTGCGGTTGATCGCGCGCAGGGTGTTCTCCCCGGCACGGGCCTTGGTCAGGTAGACGCCGAGGATCGCGGTGATCACGCCGATCGCGGGGACGATCAGCGGGAACAGCAGTCCCTGCAGACCGAACGCCGCGGTGCCGAGGATCAGCGCGGCGACCAGGGTCACCGCGTAGGACTCGAACAGGTCGGCGGCCATGCCGGCGCAGTCGCCGACGTTGTCGCCCACGTTGTCGGCGATGGTGGCCGCGTTGCGGGGGTCGTCCTCGGGGATGCCCTGCTCGACCTTGCCGACCAGGTCGGCGCCGACGTCGGCGGCCTTGGTGAAGATGCCGCCGCCGACCCGCATGAACATCGCGAGCAGTGCCGCGCCGAAGCCGAAGCCCTCCAGGACGCGGGGCGCCTGGCCGGCGTAGACGAGCACGACGATCGCGGCCCCGAACAGGCCGAGGCCGACGGTGAACATGCCGACGACGCCGCCGGTGCGGAACGCGATGCGGGTCGCCTTCTCGCGGCCGCCCGTCTCGCGCGAGGCGGCCGCGACCCGGATGTTCGCGCGCGTCGCGAGCCACATGCCCAGGTAGCCGATGATCGCGGAGAAGACCGCGCCGACGACGAAGAAGATCGACCGGCCGATGCGTTCGCCGAGGTCCTCGGCGGGGAGCGCGAAGAGCAGGACGAACACGATCGCGGCGAAGATCGCGAGCGTGCGGAACTGACGGTTGAGGTACGCCGTGGCGCCTTCCTGGACCGCGCGGCCGATCTCCTGCATGTTCGGGGTGCCCTCGCCGTAGGAGAGCACCTCCCGCAACAGGAGACCGCCGACGACCAGGGCGACGAGGGCGACCACCGCGACCACGCCGACGATGGCGAGGTCCCCGCCGCCGAGCTCGAGGCCCTGGGCGAGGTAGGTGGGCTGGGACATCCGTGTCCTCCCGGTGGAAAGGATCCGGCCGGCGAGGTCCCCGGCGGCCGGGACGGGCCGGTGTGGCTCGGCCCGTCCGGGCGGCGACGGCCTCGTCGGCGTCGACTGGGCCCGGGCGGCGTCCACCGGTGACCGGGCTGGTGCAGTCTAGGAGTGTGGTGCATCCCTCAGTGCGATTGGGATCACAAGATGTAACGAACTGGCAAAAGTGATCAATCCCACACGATGTTGCGACGCAATCCGGGAACTTGCAGATCAACTGCGGTGCAACGACTTCCGCGATCCGACCGGCCGCGGCCCGGCGGCCCGAGTCGGCCACCGGGAGCGACGGCGGAGCGTTCGAACATCTGTGCCATCGTGGTCGGTCGTGGGAGCGACGGCGGAGAGCACACAGGGCCCGGACGGGTCGCAGCGCGGGGTGGAGCTGCTGCGTCGCGTGCTGGCGGGCTCGGGGCTCGACCCGGCCCGTGCCGACACCACATGGGCGTCCGGTGCCGCCGACACGGACGCGCCGGGGCCGGGGCCGGGTGCCGGGACGTTCGCCGCGCAGGACGGCTTCGACGGTCCTGACGGTCTCCGCGGTTCCGACCGTCCTCACGAATCCCGCGGCGCCGTCGACGACGGGGTCGGCGCCGTCGACGACCCGTTGCGGCACGTCGTGCGGATCCCGGCGCGGGCGGGGAACCCGGTCGACTGGCCGGGCTGGACGCCCGAGCCGCTGCGCACGGCCTGGGCGGCCCGCGGCGTGACCCGCCCGTGGTCGCACCAGGCGCAGGGTGCGGAGCTGGTGCACTCCGGCGCCGACGTCGTCGTCGCGACGGGGACGGCGTCGGGGAAGTCGCTGGTCTACCAGCTGCCGGTGCTCGCCGGGCTGGCCGAGGACCCGCGGGCCACGGCGCTGTACCTCGCCCCGACCAAGGCACTCGCGGCCGACCAGCTGCGGTCCCTCGACGGGCTCGCCCCGGACGGGGTCCGGCCCGCCGCGTTCGACGGCGACACCCCCATGGACCAGCGCGACTGGGTCCGCAGGCACTGCCGGTGGGTGTTCTCCAACCCGGACATGCTGCACCGGTCGATCCTTCCCCGGCACGGACGCTGGACGACCTTCCTCCGCCGGCTGAGCTACGTCGTGGTCGACGAGTGCCACACCTACCGGGGGGTGTTCGGCTCGCACGTGGCGCTGCTGCTGCGCCGGCTGCTGCGCCTCGCCGCGCGCTACGGCGCGCGTCCCGTGATCGTGCTCGCGTCGGCGACGGTGGCCCGCCCGGAGGAGTTCGCGTCCCGGCTGACCGGACGCGGCGTCGTCGCCGTCACCGAGGACGGGTCCCCGCACGCCGGACGCACCGTCGCGTTCTGGGAGCCGCCGCTGCTCGCCGAGATCACCGGGGAGAACGGGGCGCCGGTCCGCCGCTCGGCCGGGGCCGAGGTCGCCCGGATGCTCGCCGACCTCGTCCTGACCGACGCCCGCACCCTGGCGTTCGTCCGGTCCCGGCGGGCCGCCGAGCTCACCGCGCTCGGTGCGAAGCGCCAGGTCGCCGAGATCGCTCCGGAGCTGGCCGCGCGGGTGGCCGCCTACCGCGGCGGCTACCTGCCCGAGGAACGCCGCGCGCTGGAGGCCGACCTGATGTCGGGCGAGCTGCTCGGGGTCGCGACCACCAACGCGCTCGAGCTCGGCGTCGACATCTCCGGGCTCGACGCCGTGGTGCAGGCCGGTTTCCCGGGCACCCGCGCGTCGTTCTGGCAGCAGGCCGGGCGCGCCGGACGGGCCGCCGACGAGGCGCTCGTCGTGCTCGTCGCCCGCGACGACCCGCTCGACACCTACCTCGTGCACCACCCGCGCTCGCTGATCGGGGCGCCCGTGGAGAGCTGCGTGCTCAATCCGGTCAACCCGTACGTGCTCGCGCCGCAGCTGGCGTGCGCGGCCGCGGAGATGCCACTGACCACGGTCGACGTCGAGGAGATCTTCGGGGGAGCCCCCGCGGTGGAGGTCCTCGACGCCCTGGTCGACGAGGGCGTGCTGCGCCGACGACCGCACGGCTGGTTCTGGCCCGACACCGGCGACGCCCCCGCCGCGCACGTCGACATCCGGGGCTCCGGGCTCGGGCAGGTCGCCGTGGTGGAGGCGGCGACCGGGCGGATGCTCGGCACCGTCGACGGCGGCTCGGCCCCGGGCACGATCCACTCCGGTGCGGTGTACCTGCACCGCGGCGACAGCTTCGTCGTCGACGAGCTCGACCTCGACGACGGCGTCGCGCTCGTCCACGCCGAGGACCCGGACTGGCGCACCGAGGCCCAGTCGGTCTCCGACGTCACCGTGCTCGAGGTGATGGAGCACCGCCGGTACGGACCGGTGCAGGTCTGCTTCGGCGCGACCACGGTGACCAGCCAGGTCGTCGCCTACCGGCGACGCACCCCGGACGGGACGGTGCTCGACCAGACGGCGCTGGACCTGCCGCCGCAGAGCCTGGACACCCGCTCGGTCTGGTACACGATCGACCCCGACGCGCTCGCCGACGCCGCCATCGACGAGGCACGCCTCCCCGGCGCACTGCACGCCGCCGAGCACGCCGCGATCGGTCTGCTCCCGCTGTTCGCGATCTGCGACCGCTGGGACATCGGCGGCCTGTCCACCGCGCTGCACCCCGACACCGGGCTCCCGACGGTGTTCGTGCACGACGGGCACCCGGGCGGCGCGGGCCTGGCCGAACGTGGCCACGAGGTGCTGGGGCGGTGGCTGGCGGCGACCCGCGCCGCGGTCCGGGACTGTGAGTGCCGCACGGGCTGCCCGTCCTGCGTGCAGTCCCCGAAGTGCGGCAACGGCAACAACCCGCTGGACAAGACGGGGGCGGTGCAGGTGCTGGACCTGGTCCTCGCCGCGCTGGAAGGCGGCGCCCCGACCGGTTCGCGATGATCGCGGAACCGGGCGGGGTACCACCGGCCCGCCCGTCGGGGGCGGGGGCGGGCCGGTGGCAACCACGTGCGACGACATCGGACGGGGGCGCCAGGGGCGCTCCGACGTCGTCGCTGTCTGGGGAGCGTGGTCTTCGTGGCGGGAGCGGACCGGACCCTGCCCGTCCCTGCGACTCCCAGTAGGCCCGAGTGTCGCGACGGTGACCAGATGTGGGCCGCGCGACGTCGGTGATCGGTCAGACCCCCACGACGAAACGCGGTCGCGCTGGGACGTTCGTCGTAAGCACTCGTGATGAGGGTGTGTTCCGGGGTTCGCCGTCCGTTCATCCGGGGGCGTGGACCGCTCACCGAGATCGTGATCACGTCCGGGGGAGTTCACGACGGCTCCGCGGTGGGGCCGGAACCGTCCACGGTCCCGCTCGCCGGGGGCGGGCCGGTGTCCACGGGAGCCGGGCCTGCACGTGCCCTCGCCCGCGCGGGACCGCGCAGCGGCAGCAGCCCCGACCAGGCGACCCGGGTCTCGACCATGGCGTCCCAGCCGTCGAGCCGGCAGTTCAGGAGCTCGGCGCCGTTGCGAGTGGCCAGCTCGGCGGCACGGGCGCAGGCGACGGCCGTGCCGTCCACCGACCGGCCGGCGGCCGCGAGGGCGGACAGGTCCGCGGCGGCGGAGGCGACGTGCCGGGCGCGGGTGGCGGCGGCCAGGTCGACGCCGACGATGCCGACGAGCAGCAGCACCGCCGCCGCCGTCGCGGCCCACACCGAGGCGACGCCCGCGTCGTCGCCCCGGCGCGGAGGGACCGGGCGGCTCATGACGCGCCGCCGGGTGGGGCCGACCCGGCTGTGACGCCGGGCCGGGACGCCTGGGCCCCGGACCGGGCCGCGCCGGTCGTGACGCCGGGTTCGACCGCGGCGGTCGCGGTGCCGCTGATCGTGACCGGCAGCAGCCCGACCGGCCGGACCCGCACCGTCACGACGACGAGATCGCCGTCGAGACGCAGCTCCGGTTCGGCCCCGGCCGGGGCCAGCTGCGCGGCCACGGCCCGGCCCCGTTCGGTGTCGCCCCGTGCGGCCTGGCGGGCCAGCTCGCGGGCGGCGTCGGTGCAGCGGACCCCTGCCGCCACCGCGGCGACGGCTCCGACCGCCGCCGCGGTGACCGCGACCAGGGTGCCGAGCGCCAGCGCCGCCTCGACGGTGACCGCACCGTCGTCGTCCGCCGGGCGACTCGCCAGGCCGTTCGTGGCGCCGACGGCTGCACCCCGGCCGACGGTGCGGTGACCGCCGCGGCCGGTGCGGTGGGGGTCAGAGCGTCGTGGACAGCGCACGTTGCACGATCCCGGTGAGGGCGGCGAGGACGTCGCCGCCGCTGACGATCGCGTAGAGGAGCGCGGCGAACGCCGCAGCCGCGACGGTGCCGACGGCGTACTCGACGGTGGACATGCCGTCGTCGTCGGAGGCGAGTGCGTGCAGCCGGCGGTGCAGCTGGGAACGGGTGGGGGTCATCGGTGTCTCCTTCGTCGGGGGCCCGCGGGGTGCGGACCCGGTCGCCGCGCGGCGGTGGTCACCACCGCGCGAACGCCTCCCCGGCCAGCCCGATCACGACCGGCACGATGCCGAGGACCAGGAAGGCGGGCAGGAAGCAGAGCCCCAGCGGGGCGGTGATGCGGACCGCGGCGCGCTGCGCCCGCTCCTCGGCGAGGTCCGCCAGACCGGCGCGCAGCCGGGCCGCCTCCGCCGCGGCGGAGCGTCCGAGGGCGGCACCGGTACGGGCCGACCGGCCCGCCGCGCGGGCGAACCCGGCGAGCTCGGGGACCGGGGCGGCGGCGGCCCAGGCGTCGTCGGGGTCGGCGCCCAGGGCGAGCAGTCCCGCGACCCGGCGCAGCGCCTCACCAGCCGGGCCGTCGAGCCGCCGGGCCGCGGCTCCGACGGCGTCCGCGACGGCGAGACCGGCGGCCAGACACGTCGCCAGGAGGTCCCAGGCAGCGGCCAGGTCCGCGGAGTCCACCGGCGCGGCCGGCCCGCGGGCCGCCCGCCGGGCGAGCCACAGCAGCCCGCCGCCCGTCGCCGCGCCGACGGCCGCGCCACCCGCCCCGCCGAGGGCTCCGCCGAGTGCGGCCCCGGCGGGGACCAGCAGTGCGAGGACCGCCGTGCGGGGCGGCGCCGCGGCCGCAGCCGTGCCGACGGCGGCACGCAGTCCGCGCAGCCGCCCCGGCCCGGGACGCCCGCCGCCGACGGCCAGGGCGAGCGCGGCGAGCCCGAGCGCGGCCGCGGTCACGTCGGCACCGCCGCACGCAGGATCCGGTCGGCCCACGCCGCCCCGGCGACCGTGAGGACGACCCCCGTCAGCAGCAGCGCCGGCCCGTGCAGGCCGGTGCGCAGCACGGTCAGCGGCGCGACACCCATGAGCTGCCCGAGACCGATCCCGGCCAACGGCAACCCGGTCAGCACCGACGCCGTCGCCCGGGGTCCGGCCAGCTGGGCCCTTACCCGGGCGCCGTGCGCGATCCGCCAGCGGATGTCGTCGAGCAGCCCGGTGAGCAGGTCGGCGAGCGGGGCGCCGTGGGTGTCGGCGAGCTCCCAGGCCGCTGCGACCCGTTCGACGTCGCGCCGGGCGGGCCCTCGCGCCGTCCGGCGCAGTGCCTCCGGTACCGGTTCACCGATCCGCGCGGCGACGGCCGCCGGCTCGAGCAGCACGCGGGCGAGCGGCCCGTCGTGCACGTGCCCGGCCAGTGCGGCCGCGGGGTGCGCGCCGGTGCGCAGCTCGTCGGTGATCCGGGCGAGCGCGTCGGCGAGCTCGGCCGCCGTCGCCCCGGCCCGTTCCGCGGCGCGGCGTGCGGCGATCCGGCGCCGCACACCCCAGGCCACCCCCGCTGCGCACACCGCACCGGCGGGGCCCAGGAGCAGCCACCCCAGCGGTGCGGCGAGCAGGGGCAACGGCGGAGCGAGCAGTCGGGCCGTCGGGAGGCCGGCCGCGGTGCCGGTCAGGGCCCGCCACCGGGATCGGCCCGGGACCACAGGCAGTGTCAGCACCGCCAGCGCGAGCAGGATGGGGACCGCCACGCCCTGCGCTGTCCCGGGCAGTGTGCTCAGCACGGCACACCGACCCCGCGCTCGCGCAGCAGCGTGGCGAGCTCGTCGCGGCCCGGTCCGGCCCCGCTGCCGCGGCTCCAGGCGGCGGTGACGCGGGGGGTGCCGTCGTCGGAGCGGCCCAGCACGCCGATCTCGTCGAGCGTCCGGCCGGCGCCGGGGCGGCGTCGCATGTGCAGTACGACCTGGACGGCCGCGGTCAGCTGCCCGTCGAGCGCGGCGGGGGACATGCCGCCGAGCCCGGCGAGCGCGCGCATCCGGGCCGGGATCTCGCGGACCGAGTTGGCGTGCACGGTGCAGCCGCCGCCGTCGTGACCGGTGTTCATCGCGGCCAGCAGGTCGCACACCTCGGCGCCGCGGACCTCGCCGACGACCAGCCGGTCCGGACGCATCCGCAACGCCTGACGCACCAGCTCGCGCAGCGGCACGCCACCCGAGCCCTCGATGTTCGGCGGCCGGGCGACCAGCCGCACGACGTGTGGATGGCGCGGCGAGAGCTCCTCCGCGTCCTCGACGGTGATGAGCCGCTCGCCCGGGTCGACCGCACCCAGCAGCGCGTTGAGCAGCGTGGTCTTGCCACTGCCGGTCCCACCGGCCACGAGCACGGCCAGCCGGGCGGCGACGATCGCGCGCAGCAGGGCCTCGCCGGTCGCGTCGAGGGTGCCGGTCCGCCGGAGCGCGGCCAGGTCGTGTCCGGCGGGGCGCAGCACCCGCAGCGAGATCGCGGTCCCGGCGGCCGCCACCGGTGGGAGGACGGCGTGCAGCCGGACCCCGGCGTTGGGGAGTCTGCCGTCGACGCAGGGACTCGCGTCGTCGAGCCGGCGGCCCGCGGCGAGCGCCAGGCGCTGGGCGAGCCGCCGGACCGCGGCCTCGTCGGCGAAGGTGATGCCGGTGCGGCGCAGCCCGTCGCCGCGGTCGACCCAGACGGCGTCGGGCGCGGTGACCAGTACGTCGGTGGTCGCCGGATCGCGCAGCAGCGCGTCGAGCGGGCCCGCTCCGGTGAACTCCTGGCGCAGGGTGCGGAGCGCGGCGAGGACGTCCAGATCGGACGCGACACCACCGGACTCGGCCCGCACCGCCGCGGCGACGGCGGCCGGCCCGGTCTCGCCGCCGGCGTCGGCCAGCCGGGCCCGCACCCGGTCGACCAGCGGGTTCACGACGCCGCCCGCCGGGGGCCGGCCGAGCCGGAGAGGCGCTCGTGCACGGTCCGGGCCGCGGTGGCGAGCGGGCCCCGCCCGGAGCCGGGGGTCCGCCCCCGTTCGAGGGCACCGGCGAGGTCCCGCTCCGGGCGCATGGTCGTGAGCAGCGGTAGCCCGAGGGAGGCGACGACCTCGTCGGGGGTGATGCCGCCGGGGGACGGCCCGCGCACGACCAGTTCCACGGCCCGGGCGTGTTCGGCGAGCACGTCGGCGACCCGGGCGGCCGCGGCGCAGGAACGCAGCCCGGCGGGGACGACCAGGACCGTGAGGTCGGCGGTGCCGAGAGCGGTGAGTGCGGCGTCGGTGGGGTAGCGGGGCAGGTCGCACACGACGGTGCCGCCCGCGCGACGCCCGGCGTCGAGGACCGCGGTGACCGCGGCCGGCTCGGGGCCGTGCGGGGAGCGCGCGCAGGACAGCACCGACAACGCGGTGCGCCCGGACCCGGCCCGCGGCAGCGCGGCGTGCAGCGACGCGGCGCGCACCCGGCCGTCGCCGACCGACAGCTCCGGCCAGCGCAGCCCGGCCTCCTGCTCCAGCCCGACCATCAGGTCGAGGCCGCCGCCGAGCGGGTCGCAGTCGACCAGCAGTGCGGACTCCCCGGCCCGCGCGGAGGTCAGCGCGACGGCGGTGGCGAGCACCGAGGCGCCCGCCCCACCGCTGCCGCCGACCACGGCCAGCACCCGGCCGGCCCGCCCGTCGCCCGCCGCGCGCTCCCGGGCGTCGGCGAGGATCCCGGCCAGCCCGGCCTCGCCCTGGGGGAGCTGCACGACCCGGTCCGCGCCGAGGGCGACCGCGATCCGCCAGTCCTCCGCGGCGGGCTCTCCGGGGACGGTGATCACGACGCCGTCGCGGCGTGGGAAACCGGCCTCGCCGCAGCGCCGGGCCCCGGCCCGGTCGAGCAGCACGACCGGTGCGCGGGTCCAGGCACGGCGGGCGTCGGCCGCGTCGACCGCGCGCTGGGCGTCCATGTCGGCTGCCGCGGCGAGTCGCAGCAGCGCGTCGAGCAGCTCGGGATCGTCGGCCACGATCAGGCAGCGCCGGTCCATCGCGTCGTCCTCCACACCGGCCCGCCGGTGCGGGCCCCGGTGTCGAGCGTGCGGTCCCGGGAGGGCCCCGCCGGCCCCGATCGCGGGCCTGTGGACAACGTGGTGGAAACGGCCCGACCTGTGGACAACCCACCGGTTCCGTCGGTGTCGTGCGGGAGGATGGAGCACGGGGGAGGGCCCTCGCGTGCGCGCCACGGAGGAGCAGAACCGGAGCGGCGGGGAGCGTGCCGGGGAGACGGGCGACCGACACGACCGTGTCGTCGACCCCGGACGTAGGACGACCCCCGCCAGGGGGGATTGGCGGGGGCCGTCGGGCGGTTCAGCCCCGGGGGGTCGAGCTGAACCCGCTCGGACCACGTCCGAGCTCGGTCAACTGTAGCCGGAACATGCCGGTCGCGCCCATACTCCGGCCGTGGCCTGCGCCGACCGGTACCGGCGGCGATGTCGCTCTCGACCCCGACGGGGTGAACTGCGCCACTGACCGGTGAGCGCGTCCGGGCGACCGGTCGCGTACGGTCGATCACTCTCCGCTGCCGGTCACCGGAGTGCTCGTACCCCCGGCCGGGCGGTGCGGGGACGGGCGGCGCCCACCGTGGGGCCGACGGTCGGCGGGGTGTGGACGGATCCGGGGACCACGGACGAGGCGCGTCCCGGTTCGGGCAGGCTGGACGTCGTGCCCGAGTCCTCCACAACCCCCGTCGCGCCGGACCGGACCGCCGGTGCCGCCGTCCCCCGGGCGGTGTTCCTCGACCTCGACAACACGATCATCGCCGGGTCGAGTGCGCTGGCGTTCGCGCGTCCGTTCGCCCGCGCCGGTCTGATCGACCGCGCGACCGTCCTGCGCGGGGCGTGGGCCCAGCTGCTGCTCGTGCTCGCCGGCGCGGACGCGTCCACGATGGACACACTGCGCCGGCGGATGGTGCTGATCTGTCAGGGCTGGGAGGTGGCGCGGGTCCGTGCGATCGTCGCCGAGACGTTGCAGGAGATCGTGGGCCCGCTCGTCTACCCCGAGGCGGTCCGGCTGATCGAGCACCACCGCGCGCAGGGGGCGGAGATCGTGCTGCTGTCGGCGTCGGGGTTGGAGGTCGTCGAGCCGATCGCCGAACTGGTCGGGATCACGCGCTTCCGGGCGACCCGGATGCACGTCGAGGACGGCCGCTACGCCGGGGAGATCGCGTTCTACTGCTACGGCGAGGGCAAGGCCGTCGCCGCCCGGGAGATCGCCGAGGAGCTGGGACTCGACCTCGCGCGGTGCGCCGCCTACACCGACTCGATCACCGACCTGCCGCTGCTGGAGGCGGTCGGGCAGCCGTCCGTGGTGAACCCGGACCGTGAGCTGCGGGCGATCGCCCGTGAGCGGGGGTGGCCGGTGCTCGCGTTCGTGCGCGCCGCCTCCCGCCGGGACCGGTTGTTCCGGCTGCGCGACCGGCTGTCCGACCGGTTCGCGGCCGGGGCCCGCGGTGGTGTCCACGCCGGGCGGGCGACCGAGGGGGCCGGCGAGGACACCGGTGGGGTCGGTGCGGTCGGGCCGTGGCGGGACCCGGCGCTGCTCGGTGCGGCGGCGGTCGGCGGGGTGCTCGCGGCGCTGGTGGCGGGGGCCGCCGTCACCCGGTCCACCCGCGGGGACCGCTGACGCGATGGCCGACCTGCGGGCAGGGCGGTGAGCGGACTGCCGGGTGGCGGGGCGCGGGACGGTGCGGAGCGCCCCGAGGGGCGACTGTCGATCAGTACACGACTGCTGCACGACCGCCGTCGGGCAGCGCTGATGCACTGATCGACGGAGCCGTGCGGCTCGGTGGCGGCATGCGGCCGGTGCGGGCGGTGGGGCCGGCCGTGCCGGTGCGGGCAGCGGGGCGGCTGTGCGGGTAGCGGGGCGACCCGGCGCCGACCGTGTCGGGCCGGAAGCGGCCCGGATGCCGCGCGCGACCGCCGTCCGGGCGTCGTCGTGCACCCACCCGGCGGCCGTCGACGGTCACCCTGTGCTGCTGAACCGGTGCATCCCGGTGCGAGGGTTGCCCGCATCACGTTCCGGGTCTACGAAGGAGGCACGGACCCCGGCCGGGCCAGGGGCGTCTCGGAGGAGAAGAGGCGTCTCCCCTGACCGGGCTCCGTACGTGGGAACCGGATCACGTCCACGCCGAGCACGCCGCGGGAGGCATGTCGTCGTGGGCCTGCGAACCGGGACGCCGGGCGCCGAGGCCGCACAACACGACACGTAGTGCACGCCAGGACGCCGGTTCCCACGTCGGGCCGGGTGGCGCCCCTCGGGGCACCACCCGGCTCTGTCGTGTTCGAGCCCGGCCGGAGTGCGGGAGCCCGGCCGGGGGCAGCGCCTCGACCGGGGTGCAGCGGCTCGACCGAGGGCGCGCGAGGCCCGTGCCGAGTGCGGGGCTCAGCCGGACTGCGCGGCGGCGATCGACAGGCCCTCCCGGCCGCCCGCCTCCCACTCCGCGCAGGTGTGGACGATCCAGCGGGCCAGACCGTCGGGCGTCCCGGATGCGAACGCCGCCGCGGCCTCCCGGTACTCCGCGGTGCGGCGCAGGAACCCCACCTCGGGCACCGACAGACCGCGCGGGTCCAGCCCGGTCGACATCGCGGTCAGCCGGGCCGCGGCCCGGGCCACGACGCCGTCGGCGGTGCCGAACGGGGCCAGGGTCAGCAGTTCGCCGTGCACGACGGCGACCAGCACCGGTGCCGGCACGGAGGTGCCCCCGCCGATCAGGTCGGCCAGCGCCGCGAGCCGTCCCGACGTCGCCGGGCGCGGCCTGCCCAGCACCTGCTCGTGCTCGGCGGCGGGCACGAGGTCGCCGGCGGCCAGCACGTGCAGCCGGGCGAGCCCCTGCAGCGGTGCGCGCCCCCAGGTGTCGAGGAGCTTCGCGCGCTCGTCGGCGATCCGGACGGCGCCGGCGAGGACCGGGTCCGAGACGTGGTCGGCGGTGACCGGCCGCAGCGGGGCACCGTCGACCGCGGCGGAGGAGCGGGCCGCGCGCAGGGCGGCCTCGGCCGCCGTCGCGGGCCAGCCGCGCCGGTTGACCGGCTGGTTGTGCACCTCGGTGGCCGCGTCGCGGGCGCGGGAGACCGCCTCGGGGACGCCGGGGAGGGCGGCGAGCGGGGCGAGCGGATCGGCTGCTGCGGGGCGGGCCATGGGCGTCATCGTCCCAACCCGGGGGTTACCGTCGGGTAGTACCCCTGCGGTGCGGACCGCTCGGCGACCGGTCGTGGTGATCCACCGACCGCCGGACGTCCGTCCGTCCACCGCCGAGGGTCTAGCGAACCCCCGTGAGGCACCGGGGAGTGGCCCCCGACCTGCGCGGACGGTCAGGTGCAGCCGTCGTGTCCTGTCCCTACCTGTCCCGACAGACGGTGCACGGGCCACGACGTTTCACTAGCGTCGTACTGCACACGTGTGCGCACACCGAGTGCGACCGAGGCCGCCACACCGGCCCGAAGTGACCCGCCGCGTCGAGGAGGACACGAGGACATGGCCGAGTCCGAGAAGAGCTCTGCGCTCAGCGCACTCTCCACCGAGAGCCGGTCGTTCCCTCCGCCGGAGGAGTTCGCCGCGCAGGCGAACGCCACCGCCGAGTGGTACGACCGCGCCGATGCCGACCGCGAGGGCTTCTGGGCCGAGCAGGCGGACCGTCTGCACTGGACGACGAAGTGGGACCGGGTCCTCGACTGGGAGCCCCCCTTCGCGAAGTGGTTCGTCGGCGGCGAGCTCAACGTCGCCTACAACTGCGCCGACCGGCACGTCGAGGAGGGCAACGGCGACCGCGTCGCCATCCACTGGGAGGGCGAGCCCGGCGACTCCCGCACCATCACCTACGCCGACCTGCAGCGCGAGGTCTCCAAGACCGCCAACGCGCTGACCGAGCTGGGCGTCGGCAAGGGCGACCGGGTCGCCATCCAGCTGCCGATGATCCCCGAGGCCGTCTTCTCGATGCTGGCCTGCGCCCGCCTGGGCGCGCTGCACAGCGTCGTGTTCGGCGGGTTCTCCCCGGGCGCGCTCAAGGCGCGCATCGAGGACGCCGAGGCCAAGGTGCTGATCACCAGCGACGGCCAGTACCGCCGCGGCAAGCCGGCACCGATGAAGGAGAACACCGACGAGGCCGTCGAGGGCACCTCGATCGAGAAGGTCCTCGTCGTCAAGCGGACCGAGACCGACGTGCCGTGGACCGACGGCCGCGACGTGTGGTGGCACGACGCCGTCGACGGCGCGTCCGACCAGCACACCCCGGAGTCCTTCGACTCCGAGCACCCGCTGTTCATCCTCTACACCTCGGGCACCACCGGGAAGCCGAAGGGCATCCTGCACACCTCCGGCGGCTACCTCACGCAGTCCGCCTACACCCACAACGTGGTGTTCGACCACAAGCCGGGCGAGAGCGTCTACTGGTGCACCGCCGACATCGGCTGGGTCACCGGGCACACCTACATCGTCTACGGGCCGCTCGCCAACGGCGCCACGCAGGTGATCTACGAGGGCACGCCGAACACCCCGCACGAGGGCCGGCACTGGGAGATCGTCGACAAGTACAAGGTCTCGATCTACTACACCGCCCCGACGCTGATCCGCACGTTCATGAAGTGGGGCGAGGACATCCCCGCGAAGTACGACCTGTCCTCGCTGAAGGTGCTCGGCACGGTCGGCGAGCCGATCAACCCCGAGGCCTGGATGTGGTTCCGGGAGAAGATTGGCAAGGAGAACTGCCCGATCGTCGACACCTGGTGGCAGACCGAGACCGGTTCGCAGATGATCGCGCCGCTCCCGGGCGTCACCGCGACCAAGCCGGGCTCGGCCATGCGTGCGCTGCCGGGCATCTCCGCCACCGTCGTCGACGACACCGGCACCCCGGTCGGCAACGGCGAGGGCGGCTACCTGGTCCTCGACAAGCCGTGGCCGTCGATGCTGCGCGGCATCTGGGGCGACACCGAGCGCTACAAGGACACCTACTGGTCCCGCTTCGCCGAGCAGGGCTACTACTTCGCCGGTGACGGCGCCAAGTACGACGACGACGGCGCCATCTGGCTGCTCGGCCGCGTCGACGACGTCATGAACATCTCCGGGCACCGCATCTCGACCACCGAGGTGGAGTCGGCGCTGGTCAGCCACCCGACCGTCGCCGAGGCCGCGGTCGTGGGCGCCTCGGACGAGACCACCGGCCAGGGGATCGTCGCGTTCGTGATCCTGCGCGGGAGCGCGTCGAAGGACGAGGCGAAGGGCGAGGAGGCCATCAAGGCGCTCCGCGACCACGTCTCCAAGGAGATCGGCCCGATCGCCAAGCCGCGCCAGATCCTGGTCGTGGAGGAGCTGCCGAAGACCCGCTCCGGCAAGATCATGCGCCGCCTGCTGCGCGACGTCGCCGAGAACCGGGACGTCGGCGACGTCTCGACCCTCGCCGACTCGTCGGTGATGGACCTGATCTCGTCCGGCATGAGCGAGTCCAAGGAGGACTGACCCTCCGGTCCCGGCGGCCCCGGGTCCGTGCTCACCGCACGGGGCCCGGGGCCGATCGGCGACACTGGTCGGTGTGGACGACCCGATCGAGGTGCGGCGGGGCTTCGTCGTGCCCGCCCGCGAGCTGCACTGGCGGTTCTCCCGCGCCTCGGGGCCCGGCGGGCAGGGCGTCAACACCACCGACTCGCGGGTGGAGCTGTCCTTCGACCTCGCGGCCTCGCCGAGCGTCCCCGACGACCTGCGTGACCGCGCCCTGTCGCGGCTGGCGAACCGGCTCGTCGACGGCGTGCTGACCGTCGTCGCCTCCGAGCACCGCAGCCAGCTCCGCAACCGCGAGGCCGCCCGCGGGCGGCTCGCGACCCTGCTCGGCGAGGCGACCGCGGCGGGCCCGCGCACCCGTCGCCCGACCCGTCCGACGCGCGGTTCGCAGCGTCGCAGGCTCGACGCCAAGAACCGGCGCGGACAGATCAAGAAACTGCGCGGCCGCCCGGACGAGTGAGGCCGTGTCCCCGGCGTGGCGCAGCCGAGCGGGTCGCCGGGCCCCGTGGCACGATGGCGGCTCACCGAACGACGGCCGTCCGGGGGAGCCCCAGCGCCCCGGGTAGGCGAGTGCACCAGCAGGAGGGAAGACGGTGGCCAGCAACAGCCAGTCGGGCAACGCGGAGGTTCCGCCGGTCCTGCCCTCGATCCCGCTCACGAACGAGCCGGGGCCGCGCGACGCGTCCCTCGGTGCCCTCGCGAAGGACGTCACCACCCACCTCTCCACCCTGGTCCGGTCGGAGGTGGAGCTCGCCAAGGCCGAGGTCACGGCCGAGGTGAAGAAGGGCGTGCAGGGCAGCGTCTTCTTCGTGATCGCCGCGGTGATCGGGCTGTTCAGCCTGTTCTACCTGTTCTTCACCCTGGCCGAGTTCCTGTCGCTGTGGCTCAACCGCGCCGCGGGCTTCGGGATCACGTTCCTGTTCATGCTGCTCGTCGCCGGCCTGTTCGGCTTCCTCGGCTACCTGCGGGTCCGCAAGATCCGCAAGCCCGAGCGCACCATCGACTCGCTCAAGGACTCCGCGCAGGTGCTCGCCCAGCGCGGTCACCGCGGCGACCGCGACAACGTCCGCGAGATCGCCGACGGCACCTCCGGGCGGCACGCCGCCGCGGGCTGACCCGGCGTGTCCGCGGCGACCGGTACCCCGCCCGACCCCTCGGTCGTCCGGGTGCCCGGTCCGTGGACGCACCGCGCGGTGTCGGCCAACGGCATCCGCATCCACCTCGCCGAGTACGGCCCGCCGACCGGCCCGCTGGTCGTGCTGCTGCACGGCTTCCCGGAGTTCTGGTGGACCTGGCGCCACCAGCTCCTCGCCCTCGGCGACGCCGGCTACCGGGTCGTCGCGCCCGATCTGCGCGGCTACGGCGACACCGACAAGACCCCCCGCGGCTACGACCTGTGGACCCTCGCCGGCGACTGCGCCGGGCTGATCCGGGCGCTGGGGGAGCCGCGCGCCCACGTCGTCGGGCACGACTGGGGTGCCGCGATCGGCTGGACGGTGGCCACGCTGCACCCGCGGCTGGTCGTCTCGCTCACCGGGCTCGGGGCGCCGCACCCGGTCGTGATGCGCGACGCGGTGCTGCGCGACCCGCTCGGCCAGGGTCGCGCGAGCCGCTACATGGCCGGGTTCCAGCTGCCGCGGCTGCCGGAGCGTTCCCTGCGTGCCGACGGCGGCGCCCGGGTCGGGCGGATCATGCGGGCCTGGGCGGGTCCGGAGTGGGTCGCCACCACCGACTTCGCCGACGCCGTCGCCCGCAACGCGGAGGCGATGCGGATCTCCACCGTCGCCCACTGCAGCCTCGAGTACTACCGCTGGTCGATGCGTTCCCAGGTGCGCCCCGACGGCCGCCGGTTCGCCCGCGAGCTCTCCCGGCCGGTCGGGGTGCCGGTGCTGCAGGTGCACGGCGCCGACGACCCGTGCGTGCTCGACACCACCATGCGCGGCGACGAGCGGTTCGCCGGCGCCGGGCTGACCCACCACACGCTCCCGGCCACCGGGCACTTCCCGCAGCAGGAGCACCCCACCCACGTCACCGCGCTGATCGGGGCCCACCTGCAACGCTGCGACGGCTGAGCGGACACCGGTTCCCCGTCGTCCGACGTGCACGGATACGCTCGGCCACCGTGCGGATCCTGATCGTGGGAAGCGGTGCGCGTGAGCACGCCATCGCCGTGGCTCTGGCGCAGGACCCGGAGGTGACGGCGCTGGCCGTCGCCCCCGGCAACGCGGGGACGGCCGCGGTGTCCGAGCAGCTCGGGCTCGACGTCACCGACAACGGCGCCGTCGTCGACCTGGCGCGGACCTGGCAGGCGGACCTCGTGGTCGTCGGGCCGGAGGGCCCGCTGGTCAACGGTGCGGCCGACGCGGTGCGCGAGGCCGGCATCCCCTGCTTCGGCCCGAGCGCCGAGGCGGCCCGGATCGAGGGGTCCAAGGCGTTCGCGAAGGCCGTCATGAGCGCGGCCGGGGTGCCGACGGCCTCGTCGGTCGTCGTCGACAACCCGGCGCACCTCGACACCGCGCTGTCGGTGTTCACCCCGCCCTACGTCGTCAAGGACGACGGACTGGCCGCGGGCAAGGGCGTCGTCGTGTCCGGCGACATCGAGGTGGCCCGCGCGCACGCCCTCGGGCTGCTCGACGCCGGCCACCCGGCGCTGCTGGAGTCCTTCCTCGACGGGCCCGAGGCGTCGCTGTTCTGCCTCGTCGACGGCGCCACCGTCGTGCCGCTGCTGCCCGCGCAGGACTTCAAGCGCGTCGGCGACGACGACTCCGGCCCCAACACCGGCGGCATGGGTGCCTACTGCCCGCTGCCCTGGGCGGGCGAGGACCTCGCCGAGGAGCTGGTCGCCCGGGTCGTCGCGCCGGTCGCCGAGGAGATGGTGCGCCGCGGCACCCCGTTCACCGGGCTGCTCTACGCCGGTCTCGCGCTGACCTCGCAGGGCCCCGCGGTCATCGAGTTCAACTGCCGCTTCGGGGACCCGGAGACCCAGGCCGTGCTGGCGCTGCTGCGCACCCCGCTGTCGCAGCTGCTGCTCGCCACCGCGACCGGCACCCTCGCCGACCAGCCCGCGATCGAGTGGGCCGACGGGGCGGCGGTGACGGTCGTCGTCGCCGCGGAGGGCTACCCGGCCACCCCGCGGCTCGGTGACGTCATCACCGGCGCCGAGGGGGAGGGCGTGCTGCACGCCGGTACCCGTCGCCGCGAGGACGGCGCGGTCGTCTCCTCCGGCGGGCGCGTCCTGTCGGTCGTGGGCACCGGCTCCGACCTCGCCGCCGCCCGGGCCGAGGCCTACGCCCGGCTGGGGCCGGTCCGCCTCGCGGGCTCGCACCACCGCACCGACATCGGGCTCAAGGCCGAGCGCGGAGAGGTCAGCGTGCCCGTCGCGCAGGCCTGATGTTGCGCGAGTGTTACCGCCGTATGGCGTAACCCCCGATAGTCCGAATGGCCTGACCTGGCCCTCCGTAGCCGGTTGTTCGATGATCATGAAGAGCCGGTAAAACCGGACACCAGGGTTTGATCTCCACCGGTCCGTCGGGGAATCGTCCTGTGGCACAGGGACACAGCCCGTGTCCCTGAACCACAGGAGGATCACCATGGCCCACGCTCCCCAGCAGGCCCGTCGTCGTCGCGCCCTCGCCCTCGTGGGTGGCGTCGTCGCCGCGCCGCTCGCCGCCCTGGCGCTCACCGGCACCGCGCAGGCGGCCGAGCTGACCCCGGTCGCCGAGTACCTCGACGACACCGTCGCCGACACCGACGCGCAGATCGGCGCCGTCGTCGACGCCCTGGGCTTCGAGGCCGAGTGACACCGGGCGGGCCCCGCGCCCGCCCCGGTTCGTGACCGACCGCGCGCCCGGGAGTGGGCTCCCGCCCGGGCGCGCGGTCCGGTCCCGTGCGGGGCCGCCGCCTAGGCTCGGCGGCGTGACCCGCCTGACCGTCGCCGCCCGTGCCGCCGTCGCCCCGTTCCACGTCATGGACGTCTGGGCGGCCGCCGCCGAACGGGCCCGCACCCACGGCGACCTGATCAACCTGTCGGCCGGGCAGCCGTCGACCCCGGCGCCGGAACCCGTGCGCGCGGCCGCCGTCGCCGCGGTGCAGTCGGAGGTGCTCGGCTACACCGTCGCCCCCGGCATCGCGGAGCTGCGCGAGGCCGTCGCGGGGCACTACCGGCGCACCCGGGAGCTGGAGGTCGACCCGGGCGACGTCGTGCTCACCACCGGGTCCTCCGGCGGGTTCCTGCTGGCCTTCCTCGCCGCGTTCGACGCGGGTGACCGCGTCGCCATGGCCCGCCCCGGCTACCCCTGCTACCGCAACATCCTCGCCGCGCTGGGCTGCGAGGTCGTCGAGCTGCCGTGCGGGCCGGCGACCCGGTTCCAGCCCACCGTGGAGATGCTGGAGGCGCTCGACGAGCCGGTGAAGGGCCTGGTCGTGGCCAGCCCGGCGAACCCCACCGGCACCGTCCTCGACCCCGCCGAGCTGGCGGCACTCGCGTCGTACTGCGAGGAGCAGGGCATCCAGCTCGTCAGCGACGAGATCTACCACGGCATCACGTTCCCGGGCAGTCCCGCGACGAGCAGCGCCTGGGAGACCTCGCGGGAGGCCGTGCTGGTCAACTCGTTCTCGAAGTACTTCTCGATGACCGGCTGGCGGCTCGGCTGGCTGGTGTGCCCGCCGCGGCTGCGCCGCACCGTGGAGGGGCTGGCCGGCAACTTCACCGTCTGCCCACCCGCGCTGCCCCAGCACGCGGCGCTCGCCGCGTTCGACGAGGCGAGCTACGCCGAGGCCGACTCCCACGTCGTGCGCTACGGCCGCAACCGGGACCTGCTGCTCGACGGCCTGCGCGGGCTCGGGATCACCCGGCTCGCGCCCGCCGACGGCGCGTTCTACGTCTACGCCGACATCGCGCACCTGCTGCGCGAGGGCGAGGACTCGATGGCCCTGACCTACCGGTTGCTCGCCGACACCGGCATCGCCGTCGCACCGGGGCAGGACTTCGACCCGGTCGACGGCGGCGCCTACATCCGCTTCTCCGGCGCCGGGACGCCCGAGGGCATCACCGAGGCGCTGGAGCGGCTGCGGGCCTGGGTCTGAGCGGGCCTCAGAGCACCAGCTCGGGCTTCACCGCCGTCGCCGTCCACACCCGCTTGCGGTACGCCGCGAACGTCGCCAGCGCCAGGGCCCCCACGAACCAGGCCAGCAGCACCGGCACCGCCGTCCCGACGACACCGGCCAGCTCACCGCCGTACATCAGGTGGCGCAGCGCGTCGACGGCGTAGCCCATCGGCATCACGTGGTGCACCGGGTAGAGCGGCCCGGGGATGGTCTGCCACGGGAACGTGCCACCTGCCGAGACGAGCTGCAGCACCATCAGGACCAGCCCGAGGAACTGCCCGACCGCGCCGAGCAGGGCGTTGAGGGCGTGCACGATCGCGGTGAACGTCATCGAGGTCAGCCACAGCAGCGCCAGCGTCGCGAACGGGTGCACCGGGATGATCCCCAGCAGCAGCGACACCACCGCGTACATGCCGGTGACCTGCACGACTCCCAGCAGGCCGGCCGGGATCCAGCCGCCCAGCGCGATCCGCAGCGGGCTCTGCCCGGCGGCGATCGCCCGTCGGGACAGGGGCTGGACCAGCAGGAACAGCACGTAGCCGCCGATCCAGGTGGCGAGTGCCATGAAGAACGGGGCCAGCCCGGCGCCGTAGGTGTCGGCCCGGGAGTAGGCGACGTCGCGGGTGGCGACGGGGTCGCCGATGTTCGCGGCGGTGGCCTCCCGGACGCCCGGGGCCGGGTTCGGGATGTCGTCCAGGCCCGAGGCCAGGCCGTCGTGCAGCTGCGTCGCGCCGGTGGCGAGCTCACCGGTGCCCGAGTCGAGCCGGCGCGCCCCGTCGGCGAGCCGGTCGGTCCCGTCGACCGCGGTGCGCTCCCCGGCGACGAGCCGGTCCGCCCCGGTCCGCAGCGCCGTGGCGCCGGTGGACAGCTGCGTGGCGCCGTCGGAGAGCTTCCGGACGCCGCCGGACAGCTCGGACGCGCCGTCGCGCAGGGTCCCGGCGCCGTCGGCGGCGCTCGCGATGCCCTGGCTGAGCTGCGGGGCCGACGCGGCGAGCTGCTCGGCGCCGTCGGCGACCTGCCCCGCGCCGGAACCGAGGCGGTCGAGCTGCCCGGACACCTGCTGGACGCGGGCGTTGCCGTCGACCAGCGGCTGCTTCGCGGTCGCCAGCGCGGCCAGGGCCTGCTGCACCTGCTCGTCGGTGAACCCGCGCTCGCGCAGGCCCGCCGCGATGGTGCCGTCGGCGGCGTCGAGCTGGTCGGCCAGCCGGGCACTCTCCTGCGCGACCCGGTCCCCGGCCGCGGCCAGCTGCGCGTTGCCGTCGGCGACCTGGCGGGCGCCGTCGGCGAGGCGCCGCGACTGCGTGGGCAGGTCGGCGGTGGCCCGGCGCAGGGTGCCCAGCCCGGTCGCGAGCTCCCCGGCGCCCGCGGACAGCCGGTCCGCGCCGGACGCGGCGGTGCCCGCCCCGGTGGCGAGGGTCCCGGCCCCGGTCGCGAGCTCGCCCGCGCCGCCGGAGAGCTGCTGGGCGCCGTCGAGGAGCGTGCGCTGCCCGGTCGCCAGCTCACCGGCGCCGGACGCCAGCCGGGCGGCCCCGTCGTGGGCGGTGGCCGCGCCGTCGGCGAGCCTCCCGGCGCCGTCCGCGGCCTCCTGGGTCCTGGTGTGGATGGTGGAGAAGCCGGTGAGGAACCGGTCCGCGGCCTGCGTCCCGACCTCCTTGGCGACCGATTCGCGGACCCGGGTGGTGAGGGTGTCGGCGATCGTGCGGGCCAGGTAGTTGTTGGCGTCGTTGGTGGTGAGCACGAGGATCCCCTGGCGCGGGGTGAACTCGCCGGAGGACTGCAGGGCCGCGGTGAAGTCGCGCGGGATCGTCACGGCGAAGGTGTAGACGTTGTCGCGCACACCGCGGTCGGCCTCGGCGGCCGAGACCCGGTGGAAGTCGAACGAGCCGGAGTCGGTCAGCTCCGTCGCGACGTCCTGGCCGACGTTCTGTGCCTTCCCGTCGGCGTCGGTGCCGCCCGCGTCGTCGACGACGAGTGCGGCGGGCACCTGGTTCAGGCGGGAGTAGGGGTCGCCGTTGGCGTAGAGGTAGAAGCCCGCGTAGAGCATCGGGATCATCAGCAGCGCGAGCACGGCCAGGACCGGCAGGCGCCCGGCGGTGATCCGCCGCAGCTCGCTGATCGCCATCCGGATCGCGCTCATGAGGTCCGCTCCGTGCTCTCGTCGCCGTCGGTGGTCCCGGGGGTGGGGTCGGGCCCGGGCAGGATCGCCGTACCCGCGTCCTGCGGGGGCTCCCCGGTGCCGGGCGGCGGAGCATCCGCGGTCCCGGCGGGGCGGCGGCGCAGCAGCCGCCGGGTCCAGCCCTGGGGCAGGTCGTCGGCCCCCTGCGGCGCGACGACGGTCAGCGGCCCCGTCGGGTCCTCGGGCCTGCTGTGCCGCCCGGGGGGCGCCGGCAGCGCGCCGGCGTCGCTGCCACCGAGCCGCACCGCGGGCACCCCCAGCAGCGTCGCCGACCCCTCGGTGCAGGTCACGACGACGGCGAACCCGGCGCGGGCGTGCTCGGAGGCCACCTGCCACCAGGTCACCGGGGTGCCGCCGTGCCGGTCCGGCGCGGTCAGCACGAGCACCCGCGCCCCGGGCCGGGACGCGGCCAGCGCGGTCATCAGCCCGATCCGCACGGGCGCGGGCACGTCCTCGAACCGCGAGCGCACCCAGCTCTGCGCGCCCCGCGCGCCCAGCCACTCGGTCACCGCCCGCGGGGTGGTGCCGCGACCGGCCATCGCCAGCTCCTCGCCGACGACGGTCCGCAGCGGCAGCACCGGCTCCGGCTCGCTGACGCCGGGCGTGTCGACGACGGCGACGGCGCGGCGCAGGCGGCGCGGGTCGTCGTCGCCGTCGAGGGTGACGGTGCCGTGGTCGGGCCGCATCCGCCCGGCCAGCGCCAGCGCCAGCGCGGTGTGCCCGGAGCCGGGGGTACCCGCGACCAGCAGCACCGAGCCGGGGACGGCGCGCAGCGAGGTCGGCGCGAGCAGCACCCCGTGGGTGCCGTCGACGGCGACGTCCTCGGCGACGAGGGCGGCCTCGGGGGCGGGGGCGGGCGAGGGGGCGGAGCTGGTCATGACGGTCCTGCTGTCCTGGGCGCCCCGGGCCGCGCGACACCCGGCGATCGCGGGTCCGCGCAGCTCACCGGCACCGGTCGTGGGTCGGAGCCACCGGCGCCCGGCGGTGCGTACGCACGGGCGCGACGGCGGCGGAAGCCTAGGCCGACGCCTGCTCCGGCGTCCGGCCGTCGCCCAGTGTGGACCCGATCGTGCGGGCCGACTTGACCTCGGACGACAGTGAGTTGACTGGGCGCGACACTGTGACGGCGGCGACGAGGGACGCCCGGGGCGCCCGGCCCGGGTGCCGCGGGCACGTCCGGCGCCGGGCCGGAGGCGACCCGGCGCGCCGGTGGAGGGCGGCGCGGCGCGGGACCGGGGACTCAGCCGCCGAGGGCGGTGCGGGGCAGCGGGGCAGGACCGCCGGGGGAGCCGGTGCTGGACGGGCCGACCTCGCCGA
This sequence comes from Pseudonocardia sp. ICBG1034, assembly GCF_020131375.1. Taxonomy (NCBI): domain Bacteria; kingdom Bacillati; phylum Actinomycetota; class Actinomycetes; order Pseudonocardiales; family Pseudonocardiaceae; genus Pseudonocardia; species Pseudonocardia sp. ICBG1034. The sequence goes on along the minus strand of NZ_JAHLEK010000023.1, from coordinate 755,929 downwards.
TCCGGTCCAGCGCCGCCTTGATGTGCTTGTCGCCGACGTCGCGGTGGGTCATCAGCCGCAGCTTGCCCGCGATGGCGCCGGCGCGGACACCGGCCTCGGCGAACGCGGCGATCGTGCCGCGCACGTCGGCCACGTCCACCAGCACGATGTTGGTCTGCGGCTCGCGGACCCGCCAGCCGCGCTCGCGCAGTCCGGCGGCGAGCCGCGTCGCGAGGTCGTGGTCCTCGGCGAGCCGGTCGATGTCCTCCAGCGCGACGAGGCCGGCCGCGGCCAGCACCCCGCCCTGCCGGACGCCGCCGCCGAGCATCTTGCGCAGCCGCCGGGCGTGCTCGACGAACTCCGCCGACCCCGCGACGACCGACCCGACCGGCGCGCCGAGTCCCTTGGACAGGCACACCGCGACCGTGTCGGCGCCGACGGTCAGCGCGCCCGGCGGGACCCCGAGCGCGACGGCGGCGTTCCACAGCCGGGCGCCGTCGAGGTGCACCGAGAGCCGGGCGGCCCGCGCCGCGGCGGCGACGGAGGCGTGCTCCTCCGGTGCGGTCACGGTGCCGCCCGCGGAGTTGTGGGTGTTCTCCAGGCACAGCAGCACCGGGCGCAGGGAGGCGTAGAAGCCGTCGTCGGCGGCGGCCCGGCGCACGGCGGACGCGGTGACCTTGCCTGGTCCCGCGTCGTGCGGCAGCGGCCGCGGCATCCCGCCGGCCAGCCACGCGGCCGTGCCCAGCTCGAAGTCGAGCACGTGCGCGCCCTGGGGGGCGAGGAAGGAGTCGCCGCGGCCGAGCCGGCTCATCAGCGCGATCAGGTTCGCCATCGAGCCGGTGGGCGTCCACAACGCGTCGGCGGCGCCGAGCAGGCCGGCGACCCGTTCCTCCAGCTCGCGCATGGTGGGGTCGCCGTCGAGCACGTCGTCGCCGACCTCGGCCTCGGCCATCGCCCGGCGCATCGCCTCGGTCGGCAGCGTGACGGTGTCCGATCGCAGGTCGACGGGCTCGCCGGGGGCCGGGGCGGCCGCCGCCCCGCGCGCACCACCGCGCGGTGACCAGCGGCTTCTGGGTGACGGACGCACTTCACCAGTGTGTTCCATCGCCGCGGCGGTGAGAACGGCAGGGTCACGAAACGGTCACGGTCACCCCGTCCGACCTGGGCGTCGAGTCCGGTATCTCACTCGTCCGGACGGGTCCCGTCTTGGCACTATGTGGCGATGGCGGCCCCGAAGCAGACCGAGAAGGGTGAGCGTCGCCGCGCCCTGCTCGTCGCGGCGGCCGCGGAGCTGCTCGCCGAGAGCGGGTTCGACGCGATCCGCCACCGTGCCGTCGCCGAGCGCGCCGGGGTGCCGCTGGCGGCCACGACCTACTACTTCTCCTCGCTGGAGGACCTGGTGTCCGCCGCGCTCGACCGGCTCGCGCACACCGAGCTGGCCGACGCCCACGACTGCCTCGCCCGGCGCGACGACCCGGCCGAGATCGTGCTCGACCTGCTCCTCGGGCCGCGCTCGCGCACCGGCGGCCTCGACGCCGTCCTGTGCCGGTTCGAGCGGCTGATCGGGTCCGGCCGGCGCCCGTTCCTGGCCGGGCTGCTGCGCGCCCAGCGCGTCGAGTTCGACGCCCTGCTCGACGAGGCGCTCACCCGCGCGACCGGCCGTCGACCGGGGCCGGGGGAGGTCCGCAGGCTCACCGCGCTCGTCGACGGCGTCGTGCTCACCGCGCTGATCGAGGCCGACCCCGACCCGCGCGCGGTCGGCCGGGAGGCGCTGCACGAGGTGCTGGAGTCCCTGCCCCGGATGTGAGGCCGCGCTCCCGCCGGTCACAGGGCCCCCACCAGCCATTATCATCGCGCCACGTGATTCCCAACGTGCTGGCCGCGCGCTACGCGAGCCCCGAGCTGGTCCGCCTCTGGTCTCCGGAGTACAAGATCCAGCTGGAGCGACGGCTGTGGATCGCGGTGCTCCGCGCCCAGCGCGACCTCGGCATCGAGGTGCCGTCGTCGGTCATCGACGACTACGAGGCCGTCGTCGAGCAGGTCGACCTCGGCTCGATCGCCGCCCGCGAGCGCGTCACCCGGCACGACGTGAAGGCCCGCATCGAGGAGTTCAACGCCCTCGCCGGCCACGAGCACGTGCACAAGGGCATGACCAGCCGCGACCTCACCGAGAACGTGGAGCAGCTGCAGATCCGGCTGTCGCTGGAGCTCGTCGCCGACCGGACCGTCGCGGTCCTGGCGCGGCTCGGGCGTCGCGCGTCGGAGTACGCCGAGCTGGTCATGGCCGGGCGCAGCCACAACGTCGCCGCGCAGACCACCACCCTGGGCAAGCGGTTCGCCTCCGCCGCCGACGAGCTGCTCGTCGCGCACGCCCGCCTGGAGGACCTGCGCTCGCGCTACCCGCTGCGCGGCATCAAGGGCCCGATGGGCACCAGCCAGGACATGCTGGATCTACTGGGCGGCGACACCGAAGCCTCGGTGAAGCTCGAGGACCTGGAGCAGCGCGTCGCCACCCACCTGGGGTTCGCCGAGGCGTTCACCAGCGTCGGGCAGGTCTATCCGCGCTCGCTCGACCACGACGTCGTCACCGCACTGGTGCAGCTGGCGGCGGCGCCGTCGTCGCTGGCCACGACGATCCGGCTGATGGCGGGCGCCGAGCTCGCCACCGAGGGCTTCGCCCCCGGCCAGGTCGGGTCCAGCGCCATGCCGCACAAGATGAACGCGCGTTCCGCGGAACGCATCAACGGCCTCATGGTGATCCTGCGCGGCCTGTCGGTCATGACCGCCGAGCTCGCCGGCTCCCAGTGGAACGAGGGCGACGTCTCCTGCTCGGTGGTGCGCCGCGTCGCGCTGCCGGACGCGTTCTTCGCCCTCGACGGCCTCTACGAGACCACGCTGACCGTGCTCGACGAGTTCGGCGCCTACCCGGCCGTGATCGCCCGCGAGCTCGACCGCTACCTGCCCTTCCTCACCACGACCGCCGTGCTGATGGCCGCCGTCCGCGCCGGGGTCGGCCGGGAGACCGCGCACGAGGTCATCAAGGAGCACGCGGTCGCCGTCGCACTGGCGATGCGCGAGCAGGGCCAGGCCGACAACGACCTGCTCCAGCGGCTGGCCGGCGACGACCGGCTCGGCCTGCCCGCCGGCACGCTGGACCGGCTGCTGGAGGACCCGCTGCGGTTCACCGGCGCCGCGTCCGCGCAGGTGGCCACAGTGACGGAGAAGATCGCCGCGATCACCGCGAAGCACCCCGAGGCCGCCGCCTACACCCCCGGAGGGATCCTGTGAGGCTCGTCCACTCCGGCAAGGTCCGCGAGCTCTACCTCGACGAGTCCCGCGACCCGGCCCAGCTGCTGCTCGTGGCCTCGGACCGGCTCTCGATCTACGACGTCGTGCTCCCGACGCCCGTCCCGGACAAGGGCGCGATCCTCACCGCGCTGTCGCTGTACTGGTTCGAGCGCACCGGCGACCTCGTGCCCAACCATGTCATCGGCACCGACGACATCCCCGCCGGGTTCGCCGGGCGCGCCGTCCGCTGCCGTCCGCTGGAGATGCTGCCGGTCGAGTGCATCGCCCGCGGCTACCTCACCGGGCTCGGGCTGAAGGAGTACCGGCGCACCGGCGCCGTCTCCGGCGTCACGCTGCCCGCCGGCCTGGTCGAGGGCTCGAAGCTCCCCGAGCCGATCTTCACCCCGACCACCAAGGCGCCGGTCGGTGAGCACGACGAGTTCATGACCTTCGACGACGTCGTGGCGCAGCTGGGCGCCGACACCGCGACCCGGCTGCGGGACCTGACCCTGGAGGTCTACCGGCGCGGCGCGGAGTCCGCGGCCGAGGGCGGGATCATCGTCGCCGACACCAAGCTGGAGTTCGGCCGGGACACCTCCGGCGAGATCGTCCTCGGTGACGAGGTGCTCACCCCGGACTCGTCGCGGTTCTGGCCCGCCGACTCCTACGAGCCCGGCCGGGTGCAGTTCTCCTTCGACAAGCAGTACGTCCGCGACTGGTCCGCGGGGCTGGACTGGGACCGCACCGCCCCCGGCCCCGAGGTCCCCGACGAGGTCGTGAAGGTCGTCCACGACCGCTACGCCGAGGTCTACCGCCGCATCACCGGCACCCCCTGGACCTCGCCGACCGCCTGACCCGCCGCGGCCACACCCCTCGTCGGCCCCCACACCCCTCGCGACGGGTGTGGACGTCGGACGAGGGGTGTGGACGTCGGGTGTGATCGGCCCGTCGGTGAGACCGGCCGTGCGGTCGGCCGACCACGGCGGACCGTGGGATGGCCGTCCGGGCGACGGTCCGACCCGAGCGCCCGCTCTCCGGAATCCGCTTACCGGGTAAGCGAATCGGCGGAAGGGCAGAAGCTCGACGTGACGGCGCGGTGTGCTCCCGTCCGATCGCGCCGAGCGGTGCGAGGACTCGCCCGGCTCACCGGGCACCTTCGCCGCCGTCTGACGTCGTCGGTGGGTCAGCCGGGGCCGAGGGCGTCCAGCAGGGCCTGGGCGGTCGGGGCGTCGGTCACCAGGCGGTTGAACAGGCCCGCCCGCGCCCCGCCGACGATGCTCGGCACCTTCTCCTCCCCGACGGCGACGGCGATCGTCCGCGGCACCCGTCGCAGCTGCTCCGGGGAGATCCGCACCATCCGGTCGCTGCCCGGGAAGGCGATCGGGCGGCCGTCGGCGCGGTAGAAGTTCAGGCAGACGTCACCGACGCCGTCCTGGAGGCCCTCGTCGTCGAGCGGGACCGAGGTCGAGATCGACGCGCGGCCCGCGGGCGGGGCGCCGACACCGACCAGCGCGGCCTGTGCGCGCATCCAGAACCCGGTGACCCGCCGGAACTCCGGGTCCTCGGCGAGCGTGCGGCTCATCGCCGGTGACGGCATGGCCTGGGTGAACAGGAAGTGCGGGCGTCCGTGTCCGCGTTCGGCGACCGACCGGACGATCTCGTTGGTCTGGTGCCACGCCTCGGGTTCGGCGACCCCGCCGACGGTCGGCACGATCTCGCAGCCGGCCAGCGCGGGCAGCGCGGTGTGGCTGAGCTCCCACACGGTGCGCCCGGAGGAGACGAGCAGGACCTCGCCGGCGCGCAGCCCGGCCTCCCGCAGCGCCTCGCCGACCGGCTCGGCGAGCGACTGACCGAGGTCGGTGGCGGGCCGCGGGGCCAGCCACACGCGGTCCAGCCCGAGCGCGGCGGCGAGCCGGGGTGCGTCGTCGCCGCCGGTGTGCAGCGAGTCCGGGTCGTGCACGGTGATCTGCACGATCCCGACCCGGCGGGCCTCGGCGAGCAGCCGGGAGACGGTCGGACGCGACACGGTGAGCCGGTCGGCGATCGCGGCCTGGTTGAGCTCGTCGACGTAGTACAGCCGCGCGGCCCGGTGCATCAGCCCCAGGTCGCGCCGGGAGACGTCGTGCGGCGCCATCGCCACCTCCTCCGCCGGTCCGGATCGGTACCAGTCAAGCGTACTGCACGTTTGTTCAAGTCGGAACCGATGTGTTGACGGATGTTCACACCGGAACGCATGCTCAAGGCCAGTCGCATGCAGCACCCCGCATGGCACCAACGGAGGTTTCGCCGTGGGAGAGAACATCCCGACCCGGATGCAGGCGGTCGTCGTGCACGGCCCCGAGGACTACCGGCTGGAGGAGGTGGACGTCCCCCGGCCCGGCCCCGGCGAGCTGCTGATGCAGGTCGAGGCCGTCGGCGTGTGTGCCAGCGACCTGAAGTGCTACCACGGCGCCGCGAAGTTCTGGGGCGACGACAACCGGCCCGCCTGGGCCCAGACCGGTGTCACGCCCGGTCACGAGTTCGTCGGCCGGATCGTCTCCGGTGACGACGAGGGCCTCGCCCTGCACGGCGTGTCCGTCGGCGACCGCGTCGCCTGCGAGCAGATCGTCCCGTGCGAGCAGTGCCGCTACTGCCTGCGCGGCCAGTACTGGATGTGCGGGCCGCACGACATGTTCGGCTTCCGGAACTTCGACGGCGCGATGGCCCAGTACATGCTGGTCCCGACGCGCGCCCGGGTGCACCGCGTCTCGCCGGACCTGGAACCGCAGCACGCCGCGTTCGCCGAGCCCCTGTCCTGCGCGCTGCACGCCGTCGAGCGGGGCACCATCGGGTTCGACGACGTCGTGGTCGTCGCCGGGTGCGGCCCGATCGGCCTCGGCCTGATCGCCGGCGCCCGCGCGAAGAACCCGCGCCTGCTCATCGCGCTCGACCTCGACGACGAGAAGCTGGAGCTCGGCCGCCGCACCGGCGCCGACCTCACGATCAACATCGCCCGCGAGGACGCCGTCGCGAAGGTCAAGGAACTCACCGACGGCTACGGCGCCGACGTCTACCTGGAGGGCTCCGGCGCCGTCCCGGCCGTCGCGCAGGGGCTCAACCTGCTGCGCAAGCTCGGCACCTATGTCGAGTACTCGGTCTTCGGGTCCGAGGTCACCGTGGACTGGTCGATCATCTCCGACGACAAGGAGCTCGACGTCCGCGGCGCCCACCTCGGCCCGCACTGCTGGCCCGCCGCGATCAAGATGCTGGAGGACGGCAAGCTCCCGATCTCCGACATCTGCACCCACCAGGTGCCGCTCGCGGAGTTCCAGAAGGCCCTCGACCTCGTCGGCGACACCTCCGGTGCGTCGGTCAAGGTCTCGATCCTCCCGAACGCCTGAGGGGGTCGACGATGAGCAGCGCCGCTCCGCAGCACGAGACCTTCCTCGACCGCATCGGCATCCCGCACTCCCTGCGCTGGGGCTTCCTCGGCGTGCTGGTCTTCATGACCGGCAACGGGACCGAGTCCAACTTCATCTCCCCGCACATCGAGGCGGTGCTCGGCTCGCCCGAGGCCACCGTCGCGACGATCATCACCGGCTACAGCCTGGCCGTGCTCGTCGCCAGCTACCTGTCCGGCGCGCTGGCCGACCTGTGGGGTCCGCGCCGCGTCATGACCCTCGGCGTCGCCGTCTGGGTCGTGTTCGAGGTGCTGTTCCTGCTGAGCCTGCAGATCGGCAGCCTCCCACTGGTCGCCGCCACCTACTTCCTGCGCGGCTTCGGCTTCCCGCTCTTCGCGTTCGCGTTCCTGGTGTGGATCAACGTCGTCACGCCGTACTCGCGCAACGGCGTCGCCGTCGGCTGGTTCTACGTCATGTTCACCGGCGGCCTGCCCACCCTGGGCTCGCTGTTCGCGCTCGGCATGATCCCGGCCTTCGGCGGGGGCACCGGCGGCGAGACGGCCGCGATGGTCGGCTCGACCGCGCTCGTCGTCGCCGGGTACCTGATCGCCCGCTTCGGGGTGCACGAGCCGCACGCCACCCGTCGGCTCGCGCCGGCGGGGGAGACCACCGGCCAGGTGCTCAGCGCCGGGCTGCGGCTCACCGCGGCCAACCCGAAGATCCTCATGGGCTTCCTGGTCCGGCTGATCAACACCGCGCCGCAGTACGGCATGTTCATCATCCTGCCGACCGTCATCGCGGTGGACCTCGGCTGGGGCCAGAGCCGCTGGCTGACCATGACCGTGTTCGTCTACGCGACGAACATCCTGGTCAACGCGGTGTTCGGGGCCGTCGGCGACCGGTGGGGCTGGCGCCGCACGGTGCAGTGGTTCGGCGTCTTCGGCTCCGCCGTCGGCCTGCTGCTGTGGTGGTACGTCCCGCAGCTGGTCCCGGCCGGCTCGACCTGGGGCTTCTGGGTCTCGGTCGCCGCGGGCTGCGTGTTCGGCTGCCTGCTCGCCGGCTTCGTCCCGATGGGCGCGATCATGCCCGCGCTCGCACCCGACCACAAGGGCGCCGCGATGGCCATGTACACGACCGCCGCGGGCGGTGCCGCGTTCCTCGGGTCCGGCGTCGTCGCGCTGATGCTCGGGGTCGGGGCCGGGAACGTCGGTGTCGTGTGGGCCTTCGTCGCCCTCTACGCGGCCGCCTTCGTGATGGTCTCGTTCCTGAACGTCCCGCAGGACGCCCCCGAGCCGCGCGCCGCCGTCGCGACCCCGGTGAAGGAGACCTCGTGACCAGGATCTACGACGACCCCGCCACGTTCGCCGACGACCAGCTCGACGGCTTCCTCGACCTCTACGCCGACCGTGTCCGAGGGGTGCACGGCGGCGTGGTCGCCCACCGTGGCGACGGCGGCCCGCAGGTCGCCGTCGTCATCGGGGGCGGCTCCGGCCACTACCCGGCCTTCTGCGGGACGGTCGGGCCGGGGATGGCGCACGGCGCCGTCGTCGGCAACATCTTCACCTCGCCGTCGGCGGCCCAGGCGTACTCGGTCGCGAAGGCCGCCGACCAGGGCCGCGGTGTGGTCTTCAGCTTCGGCAACTACGCCGGCGACACGATCAACTTCGGGATCGCGGCCGACCGGCTGCGCGAGGAGGGCATCGACACCCGCATCGTGGTCGTCACCGACGACGTCGCCTCCGCCGACGAGGAGTCGCGGCGCCGCGGGATCGCGGGCGACTTCACCGTGTTCAAGGCGATGGGCGCCGCCGCCGCGCGCGGTGCGGACATCGACGAGGTCGAGCGGCTCGGCCGGGCCGCCAACGCGGCCACCCGCAGCCTCGGCGTCGCGTTCACCGGCTGCACGATGCCCGGCGAGGACGAGCCGCTGTTCTCGGTGCCCGAGGGACACCTCGGGCTCGGCCTGGGCATCCACGGCGAGCCCGGCATCCGCGACGTCCCGATGCTGCCCGCCCGCGAGCTGGCGGAGCTGCTGGTCGACGACGTGCTGAAGCACGCACCCACGGGAGCGCCCGGTCGGATCGGGGCGATCCTCAACGGGCTCGGCACCACGAAGTACGAGGAGCTGTTCCTGCTGTGGCGCCACGTCGCGCCGCGGCTGCGCGACGCCGGGTACGAGATCGTCGACCCGGAGGTCGGCGAGCTCGTGACCAGCCTCGACATGGGCGGCTGTTCGCTCACCCTGATGTGGCTCGACGACGAGCTGGAACCGCTGTGGCGGGCGGACGCCTACACCCCCGCCTACCGCAAGACCGCCGCACCGCTGGCGGCGCTGCGCGAGCCGACCGCCGACGAGCTCGCCGAGGCCGACGCCGTCGTCACCGCGCCCGCGGCGAGCGACGCGGCCCGGGATGTCGCCGGCACCGTCCGTGCCGCGCTGGCGGCGGCGGAGTCGACGATCCGCTCCCACGAGCACGAGCTGGGCCGGATCGACGCCGTCGCGGGCGACGGCGACCACGGCCGCGGCATGCTCAAGGGGATCACCGCCGCCACCGCCCGGGTCGGCGAGCTCGGCGACGACGTCGGCGGCGGCTGGGTGCTCCAGCAGGCCGGGCAGGCCTGGGCCGAGCGCGCCGGTGGCACCTCCGGGGTGCTGTGGGGCGCCGCGCTCGAGGCGTTCGGGCGGCACCTCGGTGACACCGCCGACGGCTACCCGGCCGCGGCCGTCGCCGCCGGCGTCCGCGGGTTCGCGACGACCATCGAGCAGCTCGGCGGCGCACGGGCGGGGGACAAGACCCTGCTCGACGCGCTGCTCCCCTTCGTCGACGAGCTGGAGCGCCGGGTCGGCGACGGCGATCCGCTCGCCGGGGCGTGGGCCGCGGCCGCCGAGGTCGCCACGGCCCGGGCGCGGGACACCGCCGACCTGCGGCCCCGGATCGGCCGGGCCCGCCCGCTGGCCGAGAAGAGCGTGGGCACACCCGACGCCGGGGCGGTCAGCCTCGGCCTGATCGTCACGGCCGTCGCCGACGTCCTGACACCGCAGGAGGAGCAGACGTGAGCGAGAAGCTCCGCATCGTCGTCGGCGCGGACGACGCCGGGTACGAGTACAAGGAGGCGCTGAAGGCCGACCTGGAGGCCGACGACCGCGTCGCCGAGGTCGTCGACGTCGGCGTCGGCGCGGACGGGCACACCGCCTACCCGCACATCGGTGTCGCCGCGGCACGCAGGGTCGCCGACGGCGAGGCCGACCGCGGCCTGCTCATCTGCGGGACCGGGCTGGGCGTCGCGATCTCGGCGAACAAGGTGCCGGGTGTCCGCGCGGTCACCGCGCACGACCCGTTCTCCGTCGAGCGCTCGGTGAAGTCCAACAACGCGCAGGTCCTCTGCATGGGCCAGCGCGTGGTCGGGCTGGAACTGGCCCGCACGCTCGTCGACGGCTGGCTCGACCACCGCTTCGACCCGGGCAGCGCCTCGGCGGAGAAGGTCGCCGCGCTGGACTCCTACGACCGCCGCGACGGCGACCGGCTCGCCGAGGCGGGCACGGTCGGGACGGACTGCTGATGTTCGATCTCACCGGTTCGGTCGCGCTGGTCACCGGCGCGGCGTCGGGCATCGGCGCCGAGGCGGCCCGGGCGCTCGCCGGGCAGGGCGCCGTGGTCGCCGGCGCGGACCTGCGCACCGACGGCGTCCCGGAGGTCTGCGCGTCGGCGCACGTCGTCGACGTCGCGGACCCCGACGCGGCCCGGGCCTGCGTCGACGAGGTCGTCGCCCGGCACGGCCGGGTCGACGTGCTGGTCAACTCGGCCGGGATCGCGCTGCTCGCCCCGGCGCTGGAGCTGGGGGTCGACGACTGGCGCCGCACCCTGGACGTCAACCTCACCGGGTCCTGGCTGATGGCGCGGGCCGCGGGCCGGGTCATGGTGGAGCGCGGGTACGGGCGGATCGTGAACCTCGCCTCGCAGGCGGCGAGCAGCGGGCTGGAGCAGCACGCGGCCTACTGCGCGTCCAAGGCGGGGATCACCGGGCTGACCCGCACCCTCGCCGTCGAGTGGGGGCCGCACGGGGTGACGGTCAACGCGGTGTCGCCGACGGTCGTGCTCACCGACCTGGGTCGGGCGGCGTGGGACAACCCGGCCGGGGACGCCCACCGCGCCGAGATCCCGGCGCGGCGGTTCGCGGAGCCGTCGGAGATCGCCGCGGCCGTGGTCTACCTGGCCTCGGCCGAGGCCGCGATGGTCAACGGCGCCGAGCTGCGGGTCGACGGCGGGTTCACGGCCCGCTGAGGACGGCTGCCGAACGCCCGCCGATCGTCGTCCGCACGATCCGGCGGCTCCACGCGGGGTTCACCTCGGTCGGGTCGGATGGGGCCATGAGCACGCTGCTGGTCTCGCTGTCCGGCCTGACCGACTCCGACGACGCCGACTGCGCCCGCGCCGCCGCGTTCGCCGCGGAGCTGGACCGGCGCGCCGTGCCGCTGACCCACCTCGTGCAGCCCAAGGGGCCCGACGGGCCGCTGCGCCGCGGCGACGACCTGGTCCGCTGGATCGCCGGCCGCGTCCGCGCCGGGGACGACCTGCTCCTGCACGGTTTCGACCACACGAGCGACCCGGTGGGCGCCTGGCAGAACGGCTCCGTGCCGCGGATCGGGCGCCGCACCGAGTTCGGGGCGCTGCCCCGGCACGAGGCGGGCCTGCGGCTGACCGGCGCCCGGCGGATCCTGCTCGCGACCGGGCTGTCCACCGACGGCTTCGCCCCGCCCGGCTGGATCGCCTCCGAGGGCACCCTCGACGCGCTCGCCGACCTCGGCTTCGGCCTCTGCGCCGACGAGACGACCGTCCGTGTGACCGGCGGTCCGGTGCTGCGCTCGCGCGTGCTGACCTTCCGGGCGTCGGAGCCCTGGCGGGGCGAGCGCCGCGCCGGGGAGCGCCGCCGCGGACGGGCACTGGAGCAGCAGGCCGTGCGCACCGCCGAGCGCGGCGGGCTCGTCCGGCTCGCGCTGCGGGCCAAGGACCTGCGTCGCGAGCACCGCGTCGAGGCCGCGCTGGCCGCCGTCGACGCGGCGCGCGGGGCGGGCGCCGTCGGCGCCGTGCACCGCACCCTGTTCCCCGCCGCGGCCCCGGCCGCCTAGGAGCTCCCCGGCGATCGGCCCGGTTGTCCACAGTGTGTGCTCTCCTGTGGACAACCGGTGCCACCTGTGGACAGGTGTCAGGCCCGCCGCTCGCCGAGCACGCAGAACTCGTTGCCCTCGGGGTCGGCGAGCACCGTCCAGGACACCTCGTCGGCCGGGGCCCGGTGCTGGCCCACGTTGACCCGGGTGGCACCCAGCATCAGCAGCCGGGCGACCTCGGAGTCACGGACGCCGTCCGGCCGCAGGTCGATGTGCAGGCGGTTCTTGGTCCGCTTCCCCTCCGCGACCGGCACGAAGATCAGCCCCGGGACGACGCCCTCGGCGGGCTGGATCTCGAACTCCGACGCCGAGGCGTTCACGACCGTCCAGTCCAGGGCCTCGGCCCACCAGCGGCCGAGCCGGACCGGGTCCCGGGCGTCGACGACGACCTGCTCCCACTGCAGGGCCATCAGACGTCGACCGCCGTCTCCCGGTCGGGGACCAGGAGCGTCGTGGCGTCGGGCCCCAGGTTGTCGAAGAACCGGTAGTGGAGCGTGGGGTCGGCGAGTGTGCCCTCGTGGATCGGCACCACCGTCCGTGGTGCGACCGACCGCAGGTAGTCGACGGCCTCGGACACCTTCAGCCAGGGTGCGCCGGTGGGGAGCAGCAGCGTCGCCAGCTCGTCGACGCCCGGCGGGACGTACGCGTCGCCGGGGTGGAGCAGCGCGCCGTCGACGAGGTAGCCGTTGTTCGCGACCAGCGGGATGTCCGGGTGGATCTGCGCGTGGTCCCCGGACCCGACGACGGACACCTCGGCGCCGCCGAGGGCCAGCACGTCGCCGGGGGCGGCGGTGCGGGCGTCGATGCCGTCGAGCTGCCCGGCGGTCTGGCCGTCGGTGACCAGGGCGGCGTCGGGGTTGGCGCGCAGCAGGGTGCGCAGCGCGTCGGCGTCGACGTGGTCGAAGTGCTGGTGGGTGACGAGGATCGCGTCGAGGCCCTCCAGGCCGCTGAACCCGGAGGAGAAGGCACCGGGGTCGAACAGCAGGCGTGCGGCTCCGGTGTCGACCAGGACGCAGGCGTGGCCGTAGTGCGTCAGCTTCATGGGAACAGCATCCCGCCTCGCGGCGGCGCGGCGCCGGTGGCCGCGCCGACGAGTTCGGGTGGCCCGGCACGCCGGCGGAGTTCGCGGTCCGGCTGCGCGAGCTGCCCGGCCGAGCGGTCTTCCCGGCCGACGGCGTCAGCCCCCGGTGTGCGCCGTCAGCACCGCCCGTTCCTCGGCGGCGGTCAGTCCGGCGGCCCGTCCGCGGTCGAGACCGAGCTCGCGTTCCCACGCCAGCGTCGCCCGGGCGGTGACGGCGAGCGGGCGGGTCTCCAGCCCGGCGGCGACGGTCGCGGTGACGTCGCGGTCGGCGATGCCCCAGTGCGTCTCCGGCAGCCACAGGGGCAGCGACCGCGGGCCCGCCCAGATCGCGACGTCCAGCGACCGCAGGGTCTCCCCGGGCACGCGGACCAGCTCGAGGTCGTCGGCGCCGACGGCCTCCGCGGTCGCCGCGAGCACCCGGTCCAGGGTGGACCGCGGGCCGGTGCCGTCGTGGGTGCCCGTGGCGCCGGTCTCGGCGCGCGCGACGACCCAGGCCGCCAGGTCGTCGACGTCGACCACCTGCATCGGCTGCGCGGGCGCGTCCGGCACCACCACCCGGCCGCCGCGGGCGAACCGGCTCGCCCAGTAGCCGTAGCGGTCGTGCCGGTCCCCGTGCCCGCACAGCAGCCCGGCGCGGACGACGTGCGCACGGTCGCCCGCCCGCTCGCGCACCGCGTGCTCGCTGCCGACCTTCGCCGCGCCGTAGACGTCGGGATCGGTGCGGGACCGCTCCGGGCCGGGTTCGTCGTGCAGCGGCGCCAGGGTCGGCTGGTCGACGGTCCCGCCACGCACCGCCGGGTCGGCGTAGGCATTGATCGAGGACACGAACGTCCAGTGCCCGAAGCGGCCGTCCAGGGCGTCGAGGGCGTCGCGGACCCAGGGCGCGGACATCGTCGCCACGTCGACGACGGCGTCGGCGGTCCGCCCGTCCAGCGCCGCGGCGAGCGACCCGGGCCGCGAGCGGTCCGCCACCAGCACCTCCGCGCCGTCCGGCGGCGCCCCGGACACACCCCGCGACACGCACGTCACCGCGTGCCCGGCCGCCAGTGCGGCCGCGGCGACCGCGCGCGAGAGGAAGACCGTCCCACCCAGCACCAGGAATCGCATGCGCCGATGGTGAGGGCACGCACGTCGAGTTGTCCGCCCCGTTCACCGTAGGCTGACCCCGTGGCCAGAGTGGTGGTGGACGTGATGCCCAAGCCCGAGATCCTCGACGTGCAGGGTCAGGCCGTGACCCGGGCGCTCGACCGGATCGGTGTGTCCGGCGTGAGCGGGGTGCGGCAGGGCAAGCACTTCGAGCTCGAGGTCGCGGACGGCGTCGACGACGAGACCCTGCACCGGCTCGCCGGCTCCCTGCTGGCGAACCCGGTGATCGAGGACTGGACGGTGACCCGGCTGTGAGCACCCGCGTCGGTGTGATCACCTTCCCGGGCACCCTGGACGACGTCGACGCCGCCCGCGCGGTCCGCCGCGCCGGCGCCGAGGCCGTCCCGCTGTGGCACGGCGACCACGACCTGCAGGGTGTGGACGCCGTCGTCGTGCCGGGCGGGTTCTCCTACGGCGACTACCTGCGTGCCGGCGCGATCGCGAGCCTGGCGCCGATCATGACCGAGGTCGTGGCCGGCGCCGGGCGCGGTCTGCCGGTGCTCGGCATCTGCAACGGCTTCCAGATCCTCTGCGAGGCGCACCTGCTCCCCGGCGCGCTCGTCGCGAACGCCGGGATGCACTTCCTGTGCCGCGACCTCGAGCTGACCGTGGAGAACGCGCAGACCGCGTGGACCCGCGACTGCACCGCGGGGGACCGGCTGACGATCCCGCTGAAGTCGCAGGAGGGCCGCTACGTCGCCGACGCCGCGACCCTCGACGAGCTGGAGGGCGAGGGCCGTGTGGTCTTCCGCTACGCCGAGCCCGCCCCCAACGGCTCGACCCGCGACATCGCCGGCATCACCAACGCGGCGGGCAACGTGGTCGGCCTCATGCCGCACCCGGAGCACGCGACCAGCGAGCTGACCGGCCCGTCCGCGGACGGCCTCGGCCTGTTCACCTCGGTGCTGGCCCGGGTCACCGCCTGACCCGCCGACGAGGCACGGCCCGGCCGGTGGTGCCCGCGGACCACCGGCCGGGCCGTCCCCGTGTTCAGCCCGGGATCTCCGACGCCGGGGCGGTCGTCGTCGCGGCGAAGCCGGCCTGCGCCTGCTCCTGGGTGGGCGCGACCACGTAGATCGAGAACCGCGTGTCCGCGCAGAGCGCGACGGCGACCGCGTTGCGGCTCAGCGTCGGTCCGCGGGAGAAGAACGGCCCCTGCACGGTGGCGTCGTCGCCGGAGCTCCAGGTGTCCGAGCCCGGAGGCAGCGAGGCACCCGCGCGGACGTGGTCGTAGAAGGCGCGGGCGTCGCCCGCGTCCGACCACATGTCGTAGAACACCGTCGCGCCGTTCGCGGGGTCCTCGCAGCGGATCGAGGCGATCGAGGCGTAGCCGGTGTCGTCCGCGGGGACGGTCACGCAGCCGGGCGCGGCCGCGGAGCCGAAGACCTGCCGCAGCACGGTGAGGTCGGCCTCCCGGTTGGGGATCGGCGTGGTCGCGGCCGGTGCCGCCGACTCCGGTGCCGCCGCGGGGGCCGTGGTGGGTGCCGCGGCGGGCGCGGCCGTGGGGACCGGGGGAGCGGTCCCACCGGCCGGGTCCTCCAGGGCGGTGCCGACGACCATCAGCGCGCCGAAGCCCAGCACCACGGTGGCGAGCACCGCGGTCACCGCGACCAGCGCCGGGTGGGTGCGCCGCCGCGGCTGCGGCGGGACCCACGGGCCCTGCGGCCCGGAGTACGGGCCGCCGAGCCCGGCCGGGGCGGCGAGGCCGGGTGGGACGCCGTGGCCGCCGGGCGGGGTCGCCGGTGCCGCCCACGGGCCGTGGGCCGCGCCGTCGTGTCCCGCCTGTCCCCACGGCGGCTGCCCCCACAGCGCGGCCGTCCCGCCGGGCCCGGTGCCCCCCTGCGCCCCGGGCGCGGTCCCGGCCGGAGCCGGGACCGCGCCCACGGACGCCGCGACCCCCGCCGCGGCGTGCACCGTGCCCGCCGCGCCCGCGGCCCCGGCGGCGACCGGGACCGGCCCCGACCCCGGGGCGGCGACCCGGACCGGCCCGGAGCCCGGCGCCGGGGCCTGGGACGGGACGCCGGACAGCACCCGGGTCGGTCCGGAGGCCGTCGACCGCTCGGGATCCGCACCCAGCGCCTGCGCCAGCGCGGCGGCGAACTCCGGTGCCGTCGCGAACCGCTCGTCCGGGTCGACGGCCATGCCGCGGACCAGGACGTCCCCGGCATCGGCGAGCTCGGGGCGCACCGCGGAGATCCGCGGCCGCTCGGCGCTCAGGTGCTGGTACATCAGCGCCGGCCCCTCGGCCCGGAACGGGGCGGCGCCGCTCAGCGCCTCGTAGGTGAGGCAGGCCAGCGCGTACACGTCGACCCGCCGGTCCGCGGCCGCGCCGAGGAACAGCTCGGGGGCCATGTAGGCCAGCGTCCCGATCGCGGTGCCCGTCCCGGTCAGCGCCGTCCCGGTGCCGGCGTCGGTGGACTTGGCGATGCCGAAGTCGACGAGGTAGGCGAAGTCGCGGTCGCCGTCGGCGAGCAGGACGTTGGACGGCTTGACGTCGCGGTGCACCAGGCCGTCGGCGTGCGCGGCGTGCAGCGCGTCGGCGACCTGCCCGAGCAGCCGGACGACCCGGTGCGGGTCGAGCGCCCCCGACTCCCGGACGGCCTCGGCGAGGTCGCGCCCGGCGACCAGCCGCATGTCGATGAACAGCCTGCCGTCGATCTCGCCGACGTTGTGGATCGGGATGACGTGCGGCGACGACAGCCGTGCCGCGGCCCTCGACTCCCGCTGGAACCGCGACCGGTACTCCGGCTCGTCGGCCAGCTCCGGGCGCAGCCGCTTCAGCGCGACCACGCGCTCGGTGCGCGTGTCGTAGGCCCGGCTGACCTCCCCCATGCCGCCCCGGCCGAGGACCCCCTCGATCCGGTAGTGGCCGAACATCTCCGCCACCGCGCCCACCTCCACCCGTGCCGTCGTCGCGGTGCTGTCGTCACCGTGTCGGGGAGGGGGATGCCGGGCGCGCGCCCGGCGTTTCAGCGACGACGACACCCGTCCCGGACCTCACCCGGACGGAGCAGGTCGGCGGGGCGGCGAGCCGGTCGTCGAGCGCGCTGCGCAGCTGCTGCACCCGCCCGGTGAGCTCCCGCACCGCGCCGGCCCGCCGCTCCGCACGGGCGGTGGCGTCACGGCGGCGTCCGGCGTCGCGGCGGTGCTCCTCGGCGACGGCCGCGCGCCGCTGCTCCAGCTCGGCGCGACGGGCGTCGAGCAGCTCGTCGACGGTCTGGTCGACCGTGGACCGCCAGGTCGCGACGGCCTGCTGTGCGGTCAGCACCATCTCGCCCGCGGCCGCACCGACGACGTCGTTCACCCCCTTGGTCAGCGCGGTCCGGGTGTGCGCGGCCTCGGTCAGCCGTCGCTTGTGGACCAGGAACACCCCGGCGACGGCGACGCCGACGGCCACCGGCCCGGCGAACGCGAGCCCCACGCCCAGACCCAGCAGGTGCGCCGAGGCGAAGCTGATGCTGCTGGCCATCATCACCGACGGCAGCCCGTCGGCGATCACGTCGACGCCCCGCGCGGCCGGGCCGTCGGTGACGCGGACCGCGCCGTCGGGGCGGGGCCGCCGGTCCAGCAGCCCGGTGTCGAGCCCGACCGGGGGCAGGCCGAGCCGCCGGACGTGCTCGGCCAGTCCGGTGGCCGCGAGGTCACGGGTGTCGGCGGCGATCTCCTCCCAGGCCGCGGTGAGCGTGCCCTCCAACGCCTCCGGGAGCCGCTCCCGGTAGCGGCGCAGCTCCCGCAGCGAGTGCAGCCCGGCGATCTCGATCTCGTACGCCCGCCGGTGGCCCTCCATCCGCACCCGTGCGCGGCGGGCCGCCTCCTGGCCGAGGAACTGCTGGTCGATGCCGCTGCGACGCCGGGCCCGGCGCAGCTCGCGCAGCCGGTCGAGGTCGTCGTCGATGCCGGCGCGGCGCCGGTCGAGCGCGTCGTCGTCCCCCGAGCCGACGGCGGCCTCGTCGCGGGCCAGGTCGTCCAGTGCGCGGGCGACGCCCTCGACCAGGGTGAGGACGGCGGCGGCCCGGGCCACGCGTCGTCGCCGGGACCAGCTCCCCAGCAGCGCGGTGAGCGCGGGCAGCCCGCTGCGCTCACGGCGGGTGCCGGCCCGGGCGTCGCGGCCGCGGGCGGCGAGGTCGTCGGCGGCCTCGGCCAGCGCCGCGCTCACCGGCACCCAGGGGGCCTGCTCCAGGCGGCGCGCGGTCGCGGCGTCGAGCCTGCCGTCGGCGACGGCGGCCGCGGTGAAGGTCGCGAGCCGGGCCCGGTTCCCGGCCAGGAGCTCCGGCCAGGCCGCGGAGTCGTCGATCTTGGTGAGGACGAAGGCGACCGACGGCACCCGGGCGGCGGCCTCGGCGGCGAACTCCAGCTCGTGCCGCAGCACCGGCTGGTCCTGCGCGCCGACGCACAGCAGCAACCCGTCCGCGGCGTGCAGCGCGGAGACGGTGGTGTGCCGGTGGCCGAGGGTCAGGCCGTCCACGCCGGGGGTGTCGACCAGCCGCAGGCCCCGCAGCCGTTCCCGGGGCACGCCGACGACGACCTCGACCACCCCGGCCCGGTCGGCGCCGTCCACCGCGACGTGCGCGGCGACCCGGTCCGCCGCGACGACCGAGCGGACCGGCCGGCCCGCCTCGTCGTGGCGGGTGACGGTCACGGCCGGGGTGTCGGCGTACTCCAGGTGGACCCGGGCCCCGGTGGCGACGTCGGCGTCGACCGGGAGCAGGTCGCGGTGCCCGCCCAGCGCGTTGAGCAGCCTGCTCTTGCCGCGGTTCTGCGCCCCCGCGACGACGACGGTCAGCACGTCGTCCTTCCACCGCCCGGCCGCGGCGGCGAGCGCGTCGCGCCAGTCGGTCAGGCCGGCGTCGGCGGCCTCGGTGTGGGCGCGGTTGGCCAGGGTCAGCACCGCGGTGACGGTGTCGGTGGGGGTGGCGGTCACGGGGTCTCCCGGGGTCGGGGGCCCGCGATCCGGTCGTAGAGGTCGCAGACCGCGTGCAGGGTGGCCCGCTCGGGGCCGGGCAGGGGGGCGGCGGCCAGGCGTCGCAGCCGGGTGGCGAGGCCCGCGGCGGCGGCCCGGCGCTCGTCGGGGGTCGCGCCGCGCAGCCCGACCGCGCGGTGTACGGTGCGGGAGCGGGCCAGCCGGGTGAGCGCGTCCCGGTCGTCCTGGGGCACCGAGGGGTGCGCGGCCAGCGCCAGCAGCCGGCCCCGGTCCAGCGGTGAGCCGCCGGGCGCCGGTCCGGGGCGGGGCGCGGCGGGGCCGCCCAGGGAGTCGGCGATCGACTCCAGGACGGCGAGCACGTCGCGGGCCCGCCGCCCGCCGACCGTCCGGCCCGCGGCGTCGGCCACGGCCCGCCAGCGCGCGGCCGCGGCCCGCGCCCGGGCCACGACCTCCCCGGCACCGGCGGTCGCGGGCAGCCCCAGCTGGGCGGCGGCCTCGTCCTCCCGGACCATCCGCATCAGCTCGTCGGTCATCGGTCCGTCCAGGAGCAGCTCCCCGCGGGCGACGGCGGCGCCGGCGGCGGGCAGGGCGAGTGCCCGCAGCTCGGTCGCGATCCGCCGGTCGGCGTCGACCACCCGGTGCAGCCCGGCGACGGCGGCCCGGTCCGCCGGGTGCCGTGCGGGCTGTGCGGCGAGGCGGCGGATCCGGGCCACCGCGGCGTGCGCGGTGAGCCGGTGCGCGTGCCGCCGGAACCGCTCGACGGCCGGGCCGAGCCCGTCGTCGTGGCCGGAGGCGGCGAGCAGCGCGGCGTGCAGCGCGTCGGGCCCGGCGTCCGGCCGGGAGCGCAGCAGGTCGACCGCGACCCGGATGCCGTAGCGGTGCAGCCTGCCGGTCAGCGCGGCCCGGACCGGCGCGGGCAGGGCCGCGTCGAGGGCGGCGGCGGGTCCGTCGCCGAGGTCCGCGGTGAGGTCGGCCGCGCCGTGCCCGGTGAAGTCGTCGAGGTCCAGCAGGAGGTCGTCGAGCAGGTCGTCGTCGAGGGCGGCCAGCGCGCGGAGCCCGGTGAGCTCGGCGGGGCCCAGCACCCGGCAGCGTGCGGTCTCGGCCAGCAGGCCCGACACCGGCGCGACGTCCAGCGCCACCCCGCGCAGCGCCGCCCGCGCCCGCCCGGCCACCCGGCGTGCGTCGGGCCAGGGGTCCCCGCCCGGGACCCGGTCGACGTGGCTGAGCACGGCGGCGGTGTCGACGGCGGTCATCCCGGCCGCCCCGGACAGGGCGCGGAACTCGGCGAGCACGTCGGCGTCGAAGCGCTGCAGGTGGCGCAGCACGTAGACGAGCGCCTGGGCGTGCCCGGCGGCGTCGTCGCCGAACAGCAGCCGCCGCGTCGCCTCCTCGGTCGCGGCACGGACGGTGTCGACGCCCGGGGTGTCGATCACGGTGAGCACCCGCAGCCGCGGGTCGTCGAGCAGGACGCGCACCCGCAGCACCTCGGCGACCGGGCAGCCGAGGTCCCCGGGCATCCGGCCGTCGACGAGCCGGCGCAGCACCGGAGCGCCGTGGCGCCGCTCGACGACCACCAGCCCGTCGTCGGGGCCGTAGGAGTACCAGGTGACGACCCGGGTGCACTCGCCCGCGTCGGCGGGGGCGACCGGGCGGCCGAGGATCGCGTTGATCAGCGTCGACTTCCCGGCGCCGACCGCCCCGGCGACCGCGAGCTGCAGCGGCCTGCCGAGCGTGTCGGCGATCCGGGTCAGCTCGGCGCGCAGGCCGGGGTCGTGGGCCCGACCGGCCGCGGTGCGGCACGCGGTCCGCAGGACGACGGCCGGGTCGGGCAGCCCGAGCAGCGCCCGGGTGTCGACGAGCGCGGTCGCGGTGGTCACGCCGCACCGTCCGGGGTCGTGTCGTCGGGCCCGGGGAGGACCCCGCCCGGCAGCAGTGCCGCCAGCTCCGGCCGGTACGCGGCGGCGAACGTCGTCGCGAACCGGTTCTCCTCGGCCGCCGGGTCGTCCGGCCCGACGGTGCCGAGCAGCAGTCGCTGCAGCTCACGGTCGTCGTTCAGGTCCATCTCGCGCTCCTCGACAGTCCGCTGCAAGTCGCTTGCAAGCCCGTGGTCCGACGGTGCAGCGGACACCACGGACGAGAGGCACCGACGATGACGACCACGACCGGCGCGACGACCCTGCTCCGCCCGCTGCACCCGGGCGACACCACCGAGCTGCTGGAGCGGGCCCGGGCCGGCGACGAGCAGGCCTTCCGCGCGCTGTGGGCGCCCGCCCACCGCCAGGCCCACGCGCTGTGCCTGCGGCTGACCGGCAACCGGGCCGACGCCGACGACGCGCTGCAGGACACCCAGATCGCGGTCTGGCAGAACCTCGACCGCTTCGACGGCCGCTGCCCGTTCACCGCCTGGGTGCAGGCGATCGCGCGCAACGCCGCCCGGTCGGTCCTGCGGGCCCGGTCGCGCCGCCCCGAGCCGGTCGAGGACCTCGAACCGGTCGGCGGGGCCGTCGACCCGTTCGCCGGGGCGGTCACCGAGGTCGACGCCGTGCAGCGGGCGCTGGGCCTGCTGCCCGAGAAGCACCGTGAGGCCCTGCTCCTGCGGGCCGGTGACCTGTCCTACGAGCAGATCGCGGCCCTGATGGGGGCGACCCCGGCGAGCGTGCGGGTCTGGGTCCACCGGGGCCGGCTCCGGCTGGCGGCCGAGCTCGGGCGCTGAGCCCCGGCCGTGCGGACCGGGTGGCTCCCCGGTCCGCACGACCTCCGGTCCGCGGGTCACGCGACGGAGAAGATCCCGCTGCCGGTCCCGCCGGAGGAGACGACGTCGTCGGCGCTGCCGTCCCCGTCGCCGTCGATCGCGACGGTGGTGGTGTCGAAGACCCCGTCGCCGTCGGTGTCGGTGAACACCGCGGCGCTCTCCAGGTGGCCGTCGCCGTCGGTGTCGGTCCGGCCGGCGTCGAACGCGCCGTCGCCGTCGGTGTCGCGGACCTCGGTGTCGGCGGCGCCGTCGTAGTCGGTGTCGAGCACGCCGTAGTCGGCCGCGCCGTCGCCGTCGGTGTCGCTCGCGACCAGGTCGATCTCGCCGTCGCCGTTCGTGTCGGCGAGCACCGACTCCTGGTAGCCGTCGTGGTCCAGGTCGGCGGCCCGCACGTCGTCGACGGTGGCGGTGGTGTCGAAGTCGCTCATGGTGTTCCCCTCGTCCGTGGCCCGGTGGGCCTGTGCACGAGGGGATGCCGCGGGCGGCGGGTGCGTTTCACCCCGCTGTGGGGAACCCCGCCTGTGGGCCCCGGCACCGTGCGGGGACGCGGGCGGGGGAGCCCCGTCTACCCTGACCCCGTGACGCAGTCCCAGGTGCCGGTCGATTCCGTCAAGCACGCCGAGGCCACTCCGGAGCAGCCGCAGCCCTTCCGGGAGCTGGGGCTCAAGGACGACGAGTACGCCCGTATCCGGGAGATCCTCGGCCGCCGGCCCACCGACGCCGAGCTGGCGATGTACTCGGTGATGTGGAGCGAGCACTGCTCCTACAAGTCCTCCAAGGTCCACCTGCGCTACTTCGGTGAGACCACCACCGAACAGATGCGCTCGACGATGCTCGCCGGGATCGGCGAGAACGCGGGTGTCGTGTCCGTCGGCGACGGCTGGGCGGTCACCTTCAAGGTCGAGTCGCACAACCACCCGTCCTACGTCGAGCCCTACCAGGGCGCGGCGACCGGTGTCGGCGGCATCGTCCGCGACATCATGGCGATGGGCGCGCGCCCGATCGCGGTGGGCGACCCGCTGCGTTTCGGCCCGCTCGACGCCGACGACACCGGCCGGGTGCTGCCCGGCATCGTCGCCGGCGTCGGCGGCTACGGGAACTGTCTCGGCCTGCCGAACGTCGCGGGCGAGGTCGTCTTCGACCCGTCCTACGCGGGGAACCCGCTGGTCAACGCCCTGTGCGTGGGAGCGCTGAAGACCGAGGACCTGCACCTCGCGTTCGCCTCCGGCACCGGCAACAAGATCATCCTGTTCGGTGCGACGACCGGGCTCGACGGCATCGGCGGCGTGTCCGTGCTGGCGTCGGAGACCTTCGACTCCGCCGGCGGCGGCACCGGGCGGAAGAAGCTGCCGAGCGTCCAGGTCGGCGACCCGTTCACCGAGAAGGTCCTCATCGAGTGCTGCCTGGAGCTGTTCGCGGCCGGGCTCGTCGTCGGGATCCAGGACCTCGGCGGCGCCGGGCTGTCCTGCGCGACCTCCGAGCTCGCCTCCGCCGGTGACGGCGGCATGCACGTCGACCTCGACGCCGTCCCGCTGCGCGCCACCGGCATGACCGCCGCCGAGATCCTCTCCTCGGAGTCCCAGGAGCGGATGTGCGCGGTCGTCACCCCGGAGAACGTCGAGGCCTTCCTCGCCGTCTGCCGCAAGTGGGACACCATCGCCACCGTGATCGGCGAGGTCACCGACGGCGACCGCCTGGTGATCACCTCCCAGGGCGAGACCGTCGTCGACGTGCCGCCGCGCACGGTCGCCCACGAGGGCCCGGTCTACACCCGCCCGGTCACCCGCGACGACGCGAAGCAGGACGCGCTGAACGCGGACTCGCCGGAGGCGCTGCCCCGCCCGGAGACCCCGTCCGAGCTGCGCGCGGAGATCCTGCGGATGGCCGCCGCCCCGAACCTCGCGTCCCGCTCGTGGGTCACCGACCAGTACGACCGCTACGTGCGCGGCAACACCGTCGCCGCGCACGGCGCCGACTCCGGGGTCGTGCAGGTCGACGAGTCCACCGGCCGCGGCATCGCCGTCGCCACCGACTGCAACGCCCGCTTCGTGGCGCTCGACCCGTACCTCGGCGCGCAGCTCGCGCTGGCCGAGGCCTACCGCAACGTCGCGACCTCCGGCGCCGTGCCGCTCGCCGTCACCGACTGCCTGAACTTCGGCTCGCCGGAGGACCCGCACGTCATGTGGCAGTTCGAGCAGGCCGTGCGCGGTCTCGCCGACGGCTGCGCGGTGCTGGGTACCCCGGTCACCGGCGGCAACGTCAGCTTCTACAACCAGACCGGGACGACGGCGATCCTGCCGACCCCGGTGGTCGGCGTGCTCGGCGTGATCGACGACGTCACCACCGCGGTCCGGTCCGGGTTCGCCGGCGCCGACGGCGACACGGTCGTCCTGCTCGGCACCACCGCCGCCGAGTTCGGCGGGTCGGAGTGGGCGCACGAGGTGCACGGGCACCTCGGCGGACGGCCGCCCGCCGTCGACCTGGAGCACGAGCGGCGCCTCGCGCAGCTCCTCGCCGCCGCGGCCGCGGACCGGGCGCTGACCGGCAGCCACGACCTGTCCGACGGCGGCCTCGCCCAGGGACTGGTCGAGGCCGCGCTCGCCGGGGGCCGGGGCGCCCGCGTCGACCTGGCCGGGGTGCACGAGGACTCGTTCACCGCGCTGTTCGCCGAGTCCGCCGGACGGGTGCTGGTCACCGTGCCCGCCGACGGCGCCGAGGCGTTCCTGGCCCGCGCCGCCGAGGCCGGTGTCCCGGCGCTGCGGCTCGGCGAGACCGGCGGCGACGTCCTCGACCTGGGCGACGCCCTCGGCACGCTGGCGCTCGACGAGCTGCGCGCCGCCTGGGAGGGCACGCTCCCGGCGCGGTTCGGCGCCGTCTCGGTCTGATGTCCGACGTCCTCCTGGACTGGGTCGACGACGGGGTCGAGCCGGACCGGGCGACACGGAAGTCGGCGGTGAAGGCGTCGCTCGACGAGCTGGCCCGGCGCGCGCCGGGCCGCAGCGTCGAGGTACGGGTCCCGCCGTTCGGTGCGGTGCAGTGCGTGGAGGGGCCGCGGCACACCCGCGGCACCCCGCCGAACGTCGTCGAGGCCGACCCGCGGACCTGGATCGCGCTCGCCGTCGGCCGCCTGAGCTGGGACGACGCGCTCGCCGCCGGGCGGGTGTCGGCGTCCGGGTCGCGGGCCGGCGAGATCGCCGCGTTCCTGCCGCTCCGCACGCCGTGACCGGACGGGTGCGGTGTGCGACCGCGACGTGACCCCTGTCCCCGTACCTGGGGATACGTGATCTCGGGGCGTACAGTCGTCCCCTGGTCCCGGTACGCCGCCAGCCGAGGAGCGCCGCGTTGAGTTCCGTCCGGAACGAGCACGTCAGCCCTGAACGAACCCTCTCCCTCACCCCCGTCGCACCCCCCGCCGCCGAGCCCGACGAGCAAGGACCCCGCGAGGAGTGCGGTGTGTTCGGCGTCTGGGCCCCCGGCGAGGACGTCGCGAAGATGACCTACTACGGCCTCTACGCGCTGCAGCACCGCGGCCAGGAGGCCGCCGGCATCGCCGTGTCCGACGGCCGCCGCACCGTGGTGTTCAAGGACCTCGGCCTGGTCAGCCAGGTGTTCGACGAGCAGACGCTGTCCTCGCTGCGCGGGCACCTCGCCGTCGGCCACTGCCGCTACTCGACGACCGGCGCGACGACCTGGGAGAACGCCCAGCCGACGTTCCGCACCACCGCCGCGGGCTCCGGCCTCGCGCTGGGCCACAACGGCAACCTGGTCAACACCGCCGAGCTGCGTGAGGACGTCGCGAAGCTGGAGAACCGCAAGCGGTCCGGGCTGCGCGCGACCACCGACTCCGACCTGCTCACCGAGCTGCTGGCCGCGGGCGCCGCGGACCTCGGCGTCTACGAGGCCGCGATGCGGCTGCTGCCGCGGCTGCGCGGCGCGTTCTCGCTGACCTTCGCCGACGAGAGCACCCTCTACGCCGCCCGCGACTCCCACGGCGTCCGCCCGCTGGTCCTGGGCCGCCTGGAGCGCGGCTGGGTCGTCGCGTCGGAGACGGCGGCGCTGGACATCGTCGGCGCCTCGTTCGTCCGCGAGGTCGAGCCGGGCGAGCTCATCGCGATCGACGCCGACGGCATCCGCAGCCAGCGCTTCGCCGCCCCGGAGCCGAAGGGCTGCGTGTTCGAGTACGTCTACCTGGCGCGCCCGGACACCACCATCGCCGGCCGCTCGGTCTACGACACCCGGGTGGAGATCGGCCGCCGGCTCGCCGAGGAGCACCCGGTCGAGGCCGACCTGGTCATCCCGGTCCCGGAGTCCGGCACCCCGGCCGCGATCGGCTACGCCCAGGGCTCCGGCATCCCCTACGGCCAGGGCCTGGTGAAGAACGCCTACGTCGGGCGCACCTTCATCCAGCCCAGCCAGACCATCCGCCAGCTCGGCATCCGGCTGAAGCTGAACCCGCTGCGCAACGTCATCCGGGGCAAGCGGCTGGTCGTCGTCGACGACTCGATCGTCCGCGGCAACACCCAGCGCGCGCTGGTGCGGATGCTGCGCGAGGCCGGCGCCCTCGAGGTGCACGTGCGGATCGCCTCGCCGCCCGTGCGCTGGCCCTGTTTCTACGGCATCGACTTCGCCAGCCGGGCCGAGCTGATCGCCAACGGCGCCGACACCGAGGGCGTCCGACGCTCGATCGGCTCGGACAGCCTCGGCTACGTCTCGGTCGAGCAGATGGTCGCCGCGTCCGAGCAGCCGCGCTCGCGGCTGTGTTGCGCCTGCTTCGACGGGGAGTACCCGATCCCGCTGCCGGAGGAGGCCCAGCTCGGCAAGCACCTGCTGGAGGACGTCCCGGAGCCGACGGCGTCCGGCGCCGCCTCTGGCGATCCCGGCCCGCTGTCCGTCGGATACGGTGCCGGGGAAGCGCTGACCCGCCCGTAGCGGCACCCGATCACGACCCCGTCCCGACCTGGAGAGACCACGCATGCCCTCGACCGAGCCCGGCCCCGCCAGCTACGCCTCCGCGGGGGTGGACATCGATGCGGGGGAGCAGGCGGTCGAGCGTTTCCGTCCGTTCGCCGAGAAGGCCACGCGGCCCGAGGTGCGCGGCGGCATCGGTGGTTTCGCCGGTCTGTTCGCGGCGAAGTTCGGCAAGTACTCCGAGCCGGTGCTGGCCGCCTCGACCGACGGCGTCGGCACCAAGGTCGCGATCGCGCAGGCGATGGACAAGCACGACACCATCGGCCAGGACCTCGTCGCGATGGTCGTCGACGACCTGGTCGTCTGCGGGGCCGAGCCGCTGTTCCTGCAGGACTACATCGCCATCGGCAAGATCGTCCCCGACCGGGTGGCGACGATCGTGCGCGGCATCGCCGAGGGCTGCCAGACCGCGGGCTGCGCGCTGCTCGGCGGCGAGACCGCCGAGCACCCCGGGCTGATGGAGGAGGGCGCCTACGACCTCTCCGCGACCGGTGTCGGTGTCGTCGACGCCGAGAAGATGCTGCGGCCCGAGCGCGTCCGCCCCGGCGACGTGCTGGTCGCGCTCGGCTCCTCCGGGCTGCACTCCAACGGCTACTCCCTGGCCCGCCACGTGCTCCTCGACATCGCCCGGCTGCCGCTGGCCGGTGAGCTGGAGGAGTTCGACCACTCCCTCGGTGAGGAGCTGCTCGTCCCGACCCGGATCTACGCCAAGGACTGCCTGGCGATCACCGCTGAGACCGGCGTGCGGACGTTCTCCCACATCACCGGCGGCGGGCTGGCCCGCAACCTGGAGCGGGTGCTGCCGGAGGGCCTCGCGGCCACCGTGGAGCGCGGCTCCTGGACCCCGGCCCCGATCTTCAAGCTGATCCAGTCCCGCGGCCGGGTCGAGCGCGCGGAGATGGAGAAGACGTTCAACATGGGCGTCGGGATGGTCGCGGTGCTGCCGCCCGAGGACGTCGACCGCGCCCTCGCCGTCCTCACCGCCCGGCACGTCCCCGCCTGGATCCTGGGTGAGGTCGGCCGGATCGGCGACGTCGACGGTGCCGGTTCCGGTGAGCTCGGCGCCCGGGTGCAGCTGCGCGGGGAGCACCCCCGCTTCTGAGGCGGTCCCGCGCCGTCCGCCCTCACTCGACGGAGTGGTGCAGCTCCGTGTCGTGCGACGCCGGCTGCCGGTTCCCGGCGCGGTGCGACTCACGCAGCATCGGCGGGTGCAGCGCCGTCGCCGGGCCGCGGCGGAACAACCGGGGCGGCCGCCCGCGGCCGCCGGTGACCAGCGTCGTCGTCGGCACGAGGAAGCCGTCGGTGGAGGTCACCTTGCGCTGGAAGTTGCGCGGGTCCAGGGAGGTCTCCCAGACGGCCTCGTAGACCCGGCGCAGGTCGGTCACCGTGAACTCGTCCGGGCAGAACGAGACGGCGAGCGTCGTGTACTCGAGCTTCGACTTCGCCCGCTCCACGCCGTCGGCGAGGATGCGCTGGTGGTCGAACGCCAGCGGCGGCACGTCGTCGACGGCGCACCACGCGGACGCGGCGGCCCCGCCACCCGGCGTCGGCTCCGGCATGTCCGGCAGCAGCGCGAGGTAGCCCACGGACAGGACCCGGCCACGGGGATCGCGGTCGGGTGCGGCGTAGCTCGCCAGCTGCTCGAGGTGCCCGCACACGGCACTGCCGGTGTCGGTCCCGGTCTCCTCGCCCAACCGCCGGCTGGCGGTGTGCACGAGGTCCTCCTCCGGGCGGACGAAACCACCGGGCAGCGCCCAGTTCCCGAGGAACGGGGGCTCACCCCGCTCGATGAGCAGCACGTGCAGACGGTCCGACCGCACGGTCAGCACGACGAGGTTGACGGCGACCGCGAACAGGTTGCCGCGCATCTGCTGAACACCTCGGACGTGACGGGATCGGTGACCAAGCCTCCCACAGGAGACTGGTCATGATCTTGCCCTATCCGACCGGCCGGGGGAAACCGCCCGGGTCGGCACGTGCCGCGGCGCCCGAACCGCCGTGTCACGACGGGGGCCGGGCGCCGGGGTGGCCGTCAACGGCGAGGGTCGTCGTCCTCGTCGTTGTACTTGGCGGCGAGGTCGTCGTACTCGCCGTAGTCGTCCTCGCGGCTGTCGGTAGTCACCGCCGTCGCGCTACCGATCTCCCGCTGCAAGGCGTCGAGATCCATAGAAGGGGAGCTGTACTTGAGCTCACGGGCCACCTTCGTCTGCTTGGCCTTGGCTCGTCCACGCCCCATGGCAGGTCCCCCTTACAACAGGGAAGGGGCGGCCGGTCATTGCGCACGACCCGGCGGCCCCTCTCGTCTCATCAATGTCGTGAAAACAACCGTACCCTGCTCACCCCGGAACATGCGACGCGGCACCGCCGTCGTCACAGGCGGACCCGGCCCCGGACCGGCGCGGGGCCCCGTGTGTCCACCCGGTGGTCGCCCCACGGCGGTCCGGCCGGGCCGCGCGTCATCCGCGACGCGCGGCGCCACCCGTCCGTTCCCGGGCCGCGCGCCCCGGCGGCGGGGTGTCCGGGTCCGGCTCGTAGGAGTCCGGGTCGATCGTCGCGGGGGAGACCCGGTCGTCGACACCCGCGGTCAGCTCGGCGTCCACCGGGACCGACCGCTTGAGCAGCGCGAGCGCCACCGGGCCCAGCTCGTGGTGCTGGACGACCGTGCCCACGCGGCCGACCGTGCGGCCGTCGCGCACCACCGGGTCGCCGGTGCGCGGCAGGTCCTCGTCGCCGGCGTCGAGCATCAGCAGCACCGTGCGCCGCGGCGGGCGCCCCAGGTTCGCGACCCGGGCGACGGTCTCCTGGCCCCGGTAGCAGCCCTTGGTGAGGTGCACGGCGGAGCCGATCCAGCCGACCTCGTGCGGGATGGTGCGGTCGTCGGTGTCGCGGTGCAGGCGCGGTGCGCGGGACTCCACCCGCAGCGCCTCGAACGCGATCGTCCCGGCGGCCCGCGCCCCGGCCGCGGTGAGGTCCGCCCAGCGGGCGTCCGTCGTCCCACGGGGGACGACGACGTCCGCCGCGTCCCGGCCCGGCCACGGCATCCGTCGCACGAAGCCGCCGTCCGGCAGGGCCGTGACGCCGTTCGGCGCATCGGGCACCGGCAGCCCCGCCGCGGCGAGCACGGCCGGGGTCTCCGGACCGACGACCGACAGCACCGCCAGCTCGGCGGTGACGTCACGCGGCTCCACCTTCGACCAGAAGACCATCTTCGTCAGGTAGTCGAGCAGTGCCGCGCCCTCGCCGGGCTCGGTGTCGAGCCAGACCGTGTCCGCCGACGACGCGACGGCCATGTGGTGCAGCACCCTGCCCTGCGCGTCGAGCACCAGGGCCTCGGTGCCGGTGCCGGGCGGCAGCTCGCTGACGTGCTGGGTGAGCAGCAGGTGCAGCCAGGACAGCCGCTCCTCGCCGGTCACCGCCAGCACCTCGCGGTGCCCGCGGTCGACGACGGCGGCGGAGCGGGCCATCGCCCGCTGCTCGGCCGGCGGGTCGCCGTGGTGCGCGGCGACGACGTCGTCCCGGTCGGGGGGCGTGTCCTCGGCGTTGTCGGTGGTGTCGGGGTCCTGCTCGGATCCGGGAACGGTCACCGGTCTCCCTCCGCGCCCTCCTGGGGCGCCGTGTCGTCCTGCTCGGGGGCTCCGTCGGCGGAGTCCTCGTCGTCGTCGTGCGCACAGTCGACGCACGTGCCGGACAGGGCCACGTGCGTCGCGTCCAGGTGGAAGCCCAGGTCGGCGAGCGTGCGACTCGCCACATCGGAGAGCAGCTCGGTCGGCGCCTCGTCCACCCGGCCGCAGTGGTGGCAGACGAGGTGGACGTGGCGGTGCTGGTGCTCGGAGTAGGTCGGCGCACCGTGCCCGAGATGGGCGTGCCGGACGACGCCGAGCTCCTCGAGCAGGTCCAGCGTCCGGTACACCGTCGTGATGTTCACCGCCGGCGCCGTCGCCTGGACCCGGCTGCACACCTGCTCGGGTGTCGCGTGCCCCAGCTCCCGGACCGCGTCCAGCACGAGCTGGCGTTGAGGGGTCATCCGGAGCCCACGCCGGTGCAACGTGCCCTTCAGTGTGCTGTCCACACCGCCGATGGTATTCGGTACGGCCCGGTAGGCTCGGGCCACGAGGACGGTGACCGCACATCGTGTCACGGAACCGTCCGTCGCGGGGCCCGCCACGCCGACGGACGACCGTTGCACGCTGCGTGGTTCGCCGCGACCCCGTCGTCGTGACTACCCTGACCGGCGAGGTCGCGCCGAACCGTCGGTCCGCCGACCTCGTACGTGCCCCCCGAGGGCACCCATGTCGACGACCTGAGGAGAGGCGATGACGGCAGACGGGGCGGACCGCCCGGGCGGTTCCCCGCGGTTCGACGTCGTTCTCCGCGGCTACGACCGTCGGCAGGTGGACGAGCACATCGTCCAGATGCAGCGGCTCATGGGCCGGATGCGCGCGGACATCGACGCACTGCGGAGCCGGCCGATGCCGCCGCCGATGCCGGTGCCGCCGCCCGGTGGGTTCGCCGCCGGTCCGGCCGGCGGGCCGCCGCGTCCGGCACCGCGTCCGGGGCCGCGTCCCGGCCCGGGACCCTCGGACTCCGACCGGCACGGTGCCGTCGACAACTTCTCCGACCGCATGCAGGCGATCCTGCAGAAGGCGGAGGAGGAGGCGGAGGAGATCCGCAGCAAGGCCCGTGCCGACGCCGAGCGTGTCGTCACCGAGGCCCGCAAGCAGGTCGACCGCGCCCGCGCGGACGCCGACCGGGCCCGTGAGCAGGGCGACAAGCTCCGCACCGAGGTCGGGGAGCTGACCCGGCGTCGCGACGAGCTGCGCGCCGAGGTCGGGAAGGCCCCGGCCGCCGCGGACAAGGCCCGCCACGAGATCCGGCCGGTCCCCGGTCCTGGTCAGAAGCCCGGCGGACCGTCCGGCGAGACCGGGTCGTCCGACGACCGCTCCGCGAAGCCCGCCGCGGGCGAGCGGCCCGGCACCGGGCAGCCCGGTGCCGCCCAGCCCGCCGGTCAGCCGGGCCCCGGGCTGAAGCCCGCCGCGCAGTCCGGTGCCGGTGCCAAGCCCGCCCCGCAGTCCGGTGCCGGCGCCACGCCGGCCGCCGCTGCCGCCGGTACGGGTGCCGACGCCTCCGCGCGCCCGGGGCAGGCCGACGCCCGGCCCGGGCGTCCCGACCAGGGGCGCTCCGACCAGGGCCGTCCCGACTCCGCGGACCAGCGGTCCGGTCGTCCCGGGCCGCGCCCCGGTGCACCGGAGCCGCAGCGCCCCGGTGCCCGGTCCGGTGCCGAGGAGCGCCCGGGGTCCGAGCAGCGTCCCGGTCAGAAGGATCAGGGGCCCGCACGTCCGCAGGGCGCCCCGAACGGCCGCCCGCAGGCCCCGGCGGCCGGTGTCAACGGTGCCGGGGTGAACGGTGCCCGACCGGCCGCCGCCCAGGCGTCGCCGTCGGGCGACGCGGCACCCGCGCCGCGGCCCGGTCCGCGTCCGCAGCCGGGGCCCGCCCCGGCGCGCCAGGACTCCGGGTCCCAGTCCCGGCCCGACTCCGGTCCGGCCAAGCCCGGCACCGGTGGGTCGGGTACCGACCGCCCGGCCGGGGCACCGCAGCCCGCCCGGACGGACGCCCAGGGCCCGCGCCCCGGCGGTACCGACGGGGACAAGCCCGCCGGCCCGCGCCCGGGTCCGCGGCCCGCACCGGGCCCGCGCCCGTCGCCGGCCCCCACCGGGCAGCAGGGCGGTGCCGAGCGCACCACCGCCGTCCGGCCCGGGGACGAGCCCGAGCCCGCCGAGCTGTTCCGGCCCGCGTCGGAGTCCCGCCCGGCCGAGGCGGAGCCGAAGACGTCGGCCGTGCCGCGCCAGGACCCGCGTCCGACGCCCGGCGGCGACGCCGAGCGCACGGTCGCGGTCGGCGCCGTCCGCCGTTCCGGTGACACCCCAACGGATGGTTCGCAGAAGCCGCCGGCGGGGGAGAAGAGCACCGCGGCCGAGGGCACGAAGGCCGACGCGGAGCCGCCGACGACCGCGAACCCGGCCGCCGGGCGCGGCCCGGCGCGACCCGGTCCGGAGGGGGCCCGCAACGGCTCCGGCCAGGCCGGCCACGGTCAGAACGGTCGTAACGGTGCGTCGTCGGCGTCCGAGCCGTCGTCGCAGGGTGGCGAGAAGGGCAACGGCGCGACCCGCAACGGTTCCGGTGCGGCCACCGGCGACAAGGGCCGGACGGGCGCGGCGCAGCCGTCGACGGGGACGCGCAGCAGCTGAGGTTCCCCGCGCGGGGCCCGGGACCCCAATAAGGTCCGGGCCCATGCAGCTCGGCTCGTTCACGGTCCCGGTCCTGCCCCTCGTGGCGGTGCTGGGCGCGGGCGTGCTCGTGGTCCTGGTCCTGTGGGGTGTGTGGCGTGTGCGCCGCACCCCCGCGCCCGGGCCGCTGCCGCTCGAGCCCCCGCGTGCGGCCGCGGACCCGCAGCCGTCCTCTGCGGACTGGACCGGTGAGGCGGCCGGTGGCCCGGCCGACCCGCCGCGCCCGGCCCGTGCACGGACCGTCGCGGACGTGGTCGCCGAGCGCGGCGCGGACACCGGTCCGCTGCCCCGGGTACCCGCATACGCCGGCGCCGTGGTCGCCTCCGGTGCAGGGCGCCACGCCGCCCCCGACGACGACGGGACCGAGGGCTCCCTGGAGGCGCTGTTCGCCCCGGCCGACGAGCAGCCCGACGCGGCCACCCTCGCCCGGGGGCGCGACCCGGAGGCGACGGCCGCCGTGTCGCTCGCCGCGGCGTCGCCGGTTCCGGGTGCCGCGTCGGGAACCGGGGCGCCGGGTGCCGAGGCGGAGCCACTGCCCCGGCCACGGCCGACCCCGCGCCCCCGGTCGACCGGGCTGCGACGGGTCCGGGACGCAGGGACCGGGACCGACACCGCCGGCCCGGGCCGTGCCTCCGACACGCTCCGTGCCGCGGATCCGTCCGGGGCCGACGCCGCCGTCTCGAGCGACGCCGCCGCGACCGACGCCGCTGCCGCGACCGACGCCGCCGGGGCCGATGACGCGGCCCCGACCGACACCACCGCGGCCCGGGACGCCGCGGGCACCCCCGACGACCCGGCCACGCCGCCGGTGCCGGAGTGGCCGGTCGCACGGCTGCGCATCGTCGACGACGTCACCGACGCCGTCGCGCCCGGCCCGGACGCCACGCCCGCCGCAGCCGGGCAGGACCCGGCCGCCGGGGACGACACCGTGCCCCCTGCCGCGGACCAGACTCCGGCCGCCCCGAAGGACACCGCGGCCGGCCCGCTGCCGCCCTGGTCGGCCGAGCGCGCGGAGCCGGCCGCCGAGGACCTCCCCGCGACGTCCGGGATCCCGGCGACGCCACCCCCCGCGCCGACCCCGCCCGCCGGGTCCGGGATCACGGCCCGGCCGACCCCCGAGCCGGTCTCCCGGGCCGTGCAGCAGGCCCTCGCGGCCCGCGCGGTGCAGCGTGCGCGCCTGCGCGCCACCGACGCCGTCGTCGACCCGCAGCCCGACGCCCCCGGTGGCGAGCAGCAGGAGCTGCCGCTCGCCGTCGTCCCGACCTCGGGGGCGCGCACCCCGGCGGCCGGCGACACGAAGGACCGGCTGCTCGGTGTGCTCCTGGAGGACCCGGCCCGCGCCGTCGACGCGACCGAACGGCTCGACGACACCCGCGACCGCATCGCCGAGCTCGACGAGGTCCTGCGTCGCCGCCGCGACGACCTGGCCGGCGCCGTCCGGCACCTGCACGAGTGCGGCCTCGACCCGGCGCAGATCGGCCGGCTGTCCGGGATGGCCGTCGACGAGGTCCGCACCATCCTCGACGGCGAGGACGCCGAGCGCTGAGCCTCAGCGCAGCACGGTGAACCGCACGCCCGTCCCCGGCGGGGCCTGGGCGAGCAGCGGCAGGTCGGCGCGCTCGACGACGGCGATCACCGGGTAGCCACCGGTCGTCGGACGGTCGGCGAGGAACACCACCGGCGGCCCGTCCGGCGGAACCTGCACCGCGCCGGTCACCATCCCCTCGCTCGGCAGCTCCCGGTCGCGCAGCTCCGGGAGCCGCTCCGGGGACGGCCCGTCGAGACGGACCCCGATCCGGTTCCCGTCGGCCGTCACCGTCCACAGCGGACCCGCGAGGGCGGCGTGCGGGTCGGCGAACCAGTCGTCGCGGGGGCCGGGGCGCACCCGCAGCCCGACCACGGCACCGGGCAGCGACACCGGGACCGGCCCGGACACCGGGATCCCGCCGGACCACGGGCCGACCGGCAGCTCGTCGCCGTCGGCGACCGGGTCGGGCCCCAGCCCGGACAGCAGGTCGGTGCTGCGGCTGCCCAGCGTGAGCGGGAGCGCCAGCCCGCCCGCGACGGCGAGGTAGCACCGCAGCCCGCCGACCGGCGTCCCGACCGTCAGCTCGGCGCCGTCGGGCAGGTGCAGTGCCCGGTGCGACGCGGCCGGGATGCCGTCGACGGACACCGGCGCGGGCGCCCCCGTGACGGCGACGGCCCGGCCCCCCAGGGCACGCACCCGCAGCCCGCCGCCGAGCAGCTCCAGCCCGGCGGCGCCGTCGTCGTTGCCGACCAGACGGTTCCCCAGCTCGTAGGCCGGCCCGTCCAGCGCTCCCGACGGCGGCACCCCCAGGTGTGCGTGCCCCGGACGTCCGCGGTCGGTCACCAGCGCCTGGGGCCCGGCCCGCACCACCAGCAGCGCGCTCACCGGGGCTCGAACCGGACGCGGTCGCCGGGGGTGAACAGCGCGGGCGGGTCGGCGTCGGGGTCGAACAGGACCGTGTCGGTGCGGCCGATCAGCCGCCAGCCGCCGGGGGAGCGCCGCGGGTAGACGCAGCTGTAGACGTCGGCGATCCCGACCGAGCCGGCGGGCACCGCGGTCCGCGAGCTCTCCAGGCGTGGCTGCCGCAGCGGCTCCGCGAGCCCCGAGAGGTAGCCGAAGCCCGGCGCGAATCCGCAGAAGTCCACCCGGTACTCGGCGCCGCTGTGCAGTGCGACCACCTCGTCGACGGACAGGCCCGCGGTCTCGGCGACGAGTGCGAGATCCTCGCCGTCGTAGGTCACGGGCAGCGTGTGGACGGTGCCCGTGCCCGCCCCGCCGGCGGCCGCGTCCGCGGCCCGTGCGACCTGTACGACCCGCTCGGTGGCGGCTCCGGGCGCCACCTCGACGAGCACGGTCCGGGCGGCCGGGACCAGCTCCCGCACCTCGGGCAGCGCGGCGTCCCGCACGGCGGCGACGACGGCCGCCACCCCGGCGGCGTCGTCGACCTCCAGCAGCACCGCCCGCCCGCCGCAGCGGCGGACCCGGACCGCGACCAACTAGCCGACCACGCGGTGCAGGACGGCCGAGATGTGCGGCTGCATCGGCTGCCCGACCATCGCGCGCTCGTCGACGTAGGCGAGGTCGCCCTGGTTGACCAGGCCGTAGAGCCGCTTCGCCGCGGTGACCTCCTTGGCCGAGGGCGTCCGGGCGATGGCGTCGGTCTCGATCTGCCAGGAGCGCATGTCGCCCCGCGGCCCGTAGTAGACCTCGACGATCCCGGTGTGGTGCGCGATCAGGACCTCGATCGAGCCGTCCTCCTGGGGGCGCCAGAACCCGGTCTCGCGGGCGGCCTGGCGGATGATCCCGCCGTCGTCGTCGAGCAGCCAGGACCGGGCCTCGTAGGACAGGAACGGTCGCCCGTCGTGCGCCCAGGTGATCTGCTGGCCGAAGTGGAACGGGCCCTCGATCGTCGGGTAGACGACCTCGCCGGTGCCGCGCCAGGTACCGACCAGCGGCAGCAGGCCGAGGCAGGCCTCGTGCAGGTCGGGGCCCTGGCGCAGGTTGGCGGTGTCGTCGTCGACGGGCAGGTCGGGCCACTGCGGCCGGTTGCGCTGCGGGGAGTCCGGGGCCGCGTTCTCCGGACCGGTGATCGTGGTCTGCAGCTCCTCGTCGGACGCTGCGGCGGGTTCGGGGTCGGTCACGGGGTCTGCTCCTCGGTGTGGTGGTCGTCGGGGTCCCGTTCGGGATCGGGACCCGGCCCGGGCGCGGCGGCGGGCTCGACGACGAACAGGCGACGGAGCAACCAGCCGGCCCAGGCGGCGGTTCCCGCGGACAGGGCGATCAACAGCCCGGTGGAGAACCAGTGCACGACCGGCGACTCTA
Source organism: Pseudonocardia sp. ICBG1034 (assembly GCF_020131375.1). NCBI lineage: Bacteria > Bacillati > Actinomycetota > Actinomycetes > Pseudonocardiales > Pseudonocardiaceae > Pseudonocardia > Pseudonocardia sp. ICBG1034. Next base: position 719,113 of record NZ_JAHLEK010000023.1, on the reverse strand, counting down.
CCGCCGCCCCCGGGGCGTGCACCGGGGGCCGCGCCCACCCGTCCCCGTGCACGAACGGGCCCCTCGTACGAAAGGTTCGTACGAGGGGCCCGTTCGTGAGGACGTGCGGTGGTCCGGGGCGAGCCCCGGGACCGGTCAGGCGACGGCGATCTCCGCCTGGTGCAGGCCCGGCCCGTCGGCGACGAGCTCGGACTGCCCGTTGCCCGAGCGCGACAGCGCCCGGACGGTCCAGGTGCCCGGGGCGGCGAAGAACCGGAAGTCACCCGAGGCCGAGGACACGACCTCCGCGGTGAACTCCCCGGTGCCGTCGAGCAGCCGGACGAAGGCCCCGGCGACCGGGTCGCCGGCAGCGACGACGCGGCCGGCGAGCACGGTCTCCTTGGAGAGGTCCGTGTTCGGGGGCAGGGTCAGGTTCTGGTCGGGTGCGGCACACATGTCACTTCGCTCCCAGCTCGATCGGCACGCCGATCAGCGAGCCGTACTCGGTCCAGCTGCCGTCGTAGTTCTTGACGTCGGAGTGGCCCAGGAGCTCGTGCAGCACGACCCAGGTGTGGCTGGAGCGCTCGCCGATGCGGCAGTAGGCGATGGTCGCCTTGCCCTCGTCGTAGCCGGCCTCCTTGTACAGCGAGGCGAGCTCGTCGTTGGACTTGAACGTGCCGTCCTCGTTGGCCGCCTTCGACCACGGGATGTTGATCGCGCTCGGCACGTGGCCCGGCCGCTGGCTCTGCTCCTGCGGGAGGTGGGCCGGGGCCAGGATCTTGCCGGAGAACTCGTCGGGCGACCGGACGTCGACCAGGTTCTTGGCGTCGATCGCGTCGACGATCTCGTCGCGGAACGCGCGGATCGAGGTGTCGGCCTCCTTGGCGGTGTAGGAGGTCGCGGGGCGGTCCTTGACGTCGGTGGTCAGGGTCCGGCCGTCGAGCTCCCACTTCTTGCGGCCGCCGTCGAGCAGCACCACGTTGTCGTGGCCGTAGAGCTTGAACTCCCAGTACGCGTAGGCGGCGAACCAGTTGTTGTTCCCGCCGTAGAGCACGACCTTGTCGTCGTTCGAGACCCCCTTGGCGGAGAGCAGCTGCTCGAACTGCTCCTTGGTGGGGATGTCGCGACGGACAGCGTCCTGCAGCTCGTCGGTCCAGTTGACCTTGACCGCACCGGGGATGTGGCCCCCGTCGTAGGCGGTGGTGTCCTCGTCGACCTCGAGGAACACCACCCCGTCGGTCTCCAGGTTCTCTTCCGCCCAGTCGGCGGTGACGAGGACGTCCTCGCGGCTCATGTCGATCTCTCCCGAATCGTGTGTCGTGGAACGGTCAGGACTGCGCGGCGGTGCCGCGCAGGCGGGCGAGGAGCCCGTACATCTCGCAGCCGAGGCAGAAGCCGAAGGCCGCGTTGAGGAAGGCCGCCGCGAGGGCCGCCGCCGTGGCGACGACACCGAGCACGGTCAGGCCGGACAGGTAGCCGACCGCCGCGACGACGGTGAACACCAGCCCGACGGTCTGCGAGAAGCGGACCGGGGCGGCGTCCTCGCGCTCGGCGGGCGGACCCAGCCGGGGCGCGAGGAGGTGCCGGTACACGACGCCGTAGGGGGCGAACCGCATGCCGGCGAACGCGCCGACGGCGAAGACGACGGCCTGCGCGAGTACGAGCAGGCCGCTGCCGGACAGCAGCACCAGCGCCAGGACGACGGTGGTGACCGCGGCGGAGAAGCGGACCCCGCGCGGGTCGAGCCGGGGCTCGACGAGCGCGGATCCGCGGTCCGTGACGGACATGGGACTCCAGTAACCGGGGCGGGAACCTCGGCGTCGCGGGACGCCGGGGCTCAGGACACGCGGGTCAGGAGTCCAGACACAGGCAGCCGGCGAGGCGGCACAGATCGACCGTGCGGCGTCGGGTCAGCGGCCAGTTCACGGTGCCGAGCCTAGCCGACGATCCGCGCCGAGCCCAGCGGTCGGCGCCCACCGGACATCACACACACGTTCTCAGCCGGTGGGAAGGGCGGCGACGAGCTCGTCGGTGCGCGGGACCCCGGAGACCCGCAGGACCTCGGCGCCGCGGGCGTCGAAGACGACCGTCGTCGGGGTCCGCAGCACGCCCAGCGCCCGGGCGACGTCGACGCGCTCGGCCACGTCGACCTCCACGTGCGCCACACCCGGATCCGCCGCGGCCAGGTCGCCGAGGACGCGCGCGGTCTGCCGGCACGGCGCGCAGACCGGTGAGGACAGCTGCAGCAGCAGCGCCCGGCGCCCCTCCGGCTCGGTCCCGGCCAGCTCCCAGCCCGGCCCGGCCACGGCGGGCGCGCCGCCGTCGTCGAGGGAGGGCCGGAGCCGCCCCGAACGGCTGCGCAGGACCAGCCCGGCGAGCGTCGCCACCAGCAGGACGACGACCAGCACCACCGCACCCGTGACGTCCACCGCCGCCCCCTCTCAGCCCGCGGAGCGGGACGTGCCCGGTCCTCCGCCGACGCTCAGGTCGCGCACGGACCCGGCGACCTGCAGGACGTTGTACTCCGGAACGCCCGCCGAGGTCGCGGTGACGCCCAGCGGCAGCAGACCCGGGTCGATGTCCACGGCGAGCGCGCGCAGCATCGAGGTGCGGACCGCGTCCGGCACCGGCTCGTCCGAGCCGTTGATCCGGACGTCCCGCGGGACGATCCGCATCGTGCCGTGGTCGACGAGGAGCACGGCCAGCACGGCCACCTGCGCGTCGGCCCCGTCCACCGGCATCTCCGCGACGAACCGTGCCGCGTTGCGCGGGTCGAGCCCGCGCAGCGTCGGGTCGCCGCCGGCCTGGATCACCGAGTCGATCGCGTTGGCGTCGACGGCCTCGACCGACAGCCGCGTCACCCCGGCGGCCGGCCCGCCGGCGTCGACGACCATCCGGCGGATGTCGTTCGGGCTGACCTGCACGATCCCCTCGGCCGCCGCGGCGCGGAACCGGGCGGGTCCGGGCCCGGCGAGGTCGGACAGGTCCCCGCGCAGGCCGTACATCTGCACCTGGAGCTCGGGGGTGCGCAGCGGCCCGACCGGGACCCGCTGCAGCGTCATCTCGACATGGTCGTAGCGGCCGGTCGCGGCCTGGGCGAGGACCGAGAAGCCGTGCACCTGCACGCGCGGGTCCTCGGGGAGGTCGAGCCGGTCGCGCAGCGCACGGGAGACGCCCGACTCGACCGCCGCGCCGGTGGTGAGGTCGCCCACGACGAGCACGGCGGCCACCGCCAGGACGGTGGCGAGCACGCGACGGACGGGGCGTCCCACGACCGGGCCTCCACAGGATCGGGATACGTCCTGACCAGGGTAGAGAGCCCGGTCGCCGGCCCGGTGGGCGGCCCCGGGGCCCCGGAGCGGTCCCGGTCCCCGACCGGAACGATCCAGTTCGTGGCGTGAAACCCGTCGCTCTGCGGCTGACCGTGGGGTGACGTCCCGGTATCGTCCGCGTATCGCGAGAAGGGGGAGTCCATGGAACTGCTCCTGCTGACCACGGCTCCGGATGCGGCAGCCGTACTGCCCGCCCTGTCGCTGCTGCCGCACAACGTGCGGACCGCGGCGCCCGAGGTGGCGGCACTGCTCGATGCCGGTCCGCACGACGCCGTCCTGGTGGACGCCCGCTCCGACCTGGTCGCCGCGCGCAGCCTGTGCCGGCTGCTGGGCAGCGCCGGGACCGACGCGCCGGTGATCGCCGTGCTGAACGAGGGCGGCCTGGTCGCCGTGTCCGGCGAGTGGGTGGTCGACGAGATCCTGCTCCCCGACACCGGCCCGGCCGAGGTGGACGCGCGGCTGCGGCTGTTGCGGTCGCGTCCCGGCGCCGAATCCGCGTCCGGGGGTGGCGCGCTCGTCCTCGGCGAGCTCGTCATCGACGAGGCGACGTACTCGGCGCGGCTCAAGGGCCGGCTGCTGGAGCTCACCTACAAGGAGTTCGAGCTGCTCAAGTACCTCGCGCAGCACGCGGGACGGGTGTTCACCCGGGCGCAGCTGCTGCAGGAGGTCTGGGGCTACGACTTCTTCGGTGGCACCCGCACCGTCGACGTCCACGTCCGGCGGCTGCGCGCCAAGCTCGGCGGCGAGCACGAGCAGATGATCGGCACCGTGCGCAACGTCGGCTACAAGTTCGTCCGCCCGTCGCGCGGCGGGCTGTCCGCGCCGCCCGACCAGGACGACGCGGACCCCGAGCCCGTCCCGGACCGTCGCCTGCCCGGCGCCCGGCCCCCGACCGGCCCGGGACGTGGAGCGTGGGTGCCGCGGTGACCTAGGGTCGGCGCTCGTGGACCCGCAGGAGCACGCCCGTCTCGACGCCGCCACCGTCTCCGCGGTGCAGGACCTGCTGAGGGCGGCGACCGCCGCCGACGGCGCCGAACCGCTCTCCGAGCAGTTCCTGATGCACCTGCGCCCGGACGCCCCCGCCGACGGTGTGACGCACCTCGTCGTCCCCGGTGACGACGGAGCCGTGGCCGGCTACGCCCAGGTCGACGGCACCTACGCCGAGCTGGCGGTGCACCCCGGCGCGCGGCGGCGGGGGATCGGCGGCGCGCTCGTCGCCGCGGTCGAGAAGGTCACCGCCGACCCGCACGTGTGGGCGCACGGCGACCTCGACGCCGCGAAGGGGCTCGCCGCGGGCCGCGGCTACCGCCGGGACCGCGTCCTCTGGCAGATGCGCCGCACCCCTGCGGCGGGCCCGCTGCCCGCCCTGACCGTCCCCGACGGCGTCACGATCCGCGCCTTCGAGCCCGGCCGCGACGACGACGAGTTCCTCCGCGTCAACAACGCCGCCTTCGACTGGCACCCCGAGCAGGGCGGCTGGACCGGCGCCGAACTCGCCGCGCGGGAGGCCGAGGACTGGTTCGACCCGGCCGGGTTCCTGCTCGCCGTCGACGGCGTCGGCACCCTGCTCGGCTACCACTGGACCAAGGTCCACCCGGCGACCGGCGACGAGCGGGCCCTGGGCGAGGTCTACGTCCTCGGCGTCGACCCGGCCACCCACGGACGGGGACTCGGGAAGGTCCTGACGCTCGCCGGGCTGCACCACCTGCACGACCGCGGGCTGGACACCGTGCTGCTCTACGTCGAGGCCGACAACGCCCCCGCCGTGGCCGTCTACGAGCGCCTCGGGTTCGCCGTGCACGCCGCGGACGTCAACTACGCCCGGTGAGACCCGGTCACCGTTCGACGACCGGCGACGGGTTCGTTCGAACGTGTGACGCAGGTCCACCCGGTCGCCGACCCTGTTCATCCCACGTTCATCTTCCGTGGGGGTGGCGTCCAACGTCGACTCCTAGCGTCTGCGGCCGAGTGGTCACCCAGACCGCCGTCCCGCAACCGGCTCGTTGCCGACTCGGAGGAAACTGCAGTGAAGACCAAGCGGCGTGCGCCCCGGGCGCGCCTGGCTGCCGTCGGTATCGCCACGTCCTGCGCGCTGTTCGTCGCCGGCTGCGGTGCGGCGAACGAGGGCGGCGGCTCGGACGCCCAGGGTTCGGGCGTCACCGGCCAGATCGCCGGTGCGGGCGCGAGCTCCCAGCAGGCGGCCATGCAGGCCTGGATCGCCGGCTTCACCGGCGCGAACCCCGGCGCGACGGTCAACTACCAGCCGGTCGGCTCGGGCGGTGGCCGTACGCAGTTCGTCCAGGGGGCGGTCCAGTTCGCCGGGTCGGACGCGTACCTGAAGGACGACCAGCTGAACCAGGCACGGCAGCGCTGCGGCGGCTCGGTCATCGAGATCCCGAACTACGTCTCGCCGATCGCCATCGTCTACAAGCTCGACGGCGTGCAGGACCTGAACCTGTCGCCGGCGACCATCGCGGGCCTGTTCAAGGGCGAGATCAAGACCTGGAACGACCCCAAGGTCGCCGCGGACAACCCGGGCGTGCAGCTTCCGGCCACGGCGGTCACCCCGGTGCACCGCTCGGACGAGTCGGGCACCACCGAGAACTTCACCGACTTCCTCAACAAGGCCGCGGCGCAGGTGTGGACCGATGAGGGCGACGGCGAGTGGCCGATCCAGGGCGGCGAGGCCGCCCAGGGCACGTCCGGTGTCGTCGGCGCGGTGAACGCGGGTAACGGCACGATCGGCTACGCCGACGCGTCGCAGGCGGGCGAGCTGGGCAAGGCCAAGGTGAAGCTGGGCGACCAGAACGTCGAGCCGACCGCCGAGGCCGCCGCCAAGATCCTCGAGGAGTCCACGCGCGTCGAGGGCCAGGGCGACACCTCGTTCGCCTTCGACCTGAACAGGACCGCCACCGGAGGCGCCTACCCGGTGGTGCTGGTGTCGTACCTCCTCGCCTGCCCGACCTACCCCGACGCCGCCCAGGCCGACACCACCAAGGCGTTCCTGAACTACGTGGTCAGCACGGACGGTCAGCAGACCGCGGCGCAGAACGCGGGCTCGGCGCCCCTCTCGGAGACCCTGCGTGGCCAGATCACCCCGGTGATCGACCAGATCAAGGCCGCCGGCTGACCGTCGGCTTGAGTCGGATGTCATCTAGCCAGGGGCCCCGGGCCGTGTTCATCATGGACACCGAGCCCGGGGTTCCCCGGTGCCGTCCTCCCCTGCCCAGCGCACGATCGCACCCACAGGGATCACTGTGACCACCACGGAAACGAAGCCCGAACCCGTATCGGGCAAGCCTCCGGGCCAGCTCGGTGACCGCATCTTCGCCGGTTCGGCGAAGGGTGCGGGGATCTTGATCCTGGTCGTCCTGGCCGGGGTCGCCGCGTTCCTCGTCTCCGAGGCCGCACCCGCTCTCGTCGCTCCGGCGGAGGAGGTGCACGGTGGGCTCGCCGCCTACATCGCCCCGCTCATCTTCGGCACGGTCCTCGGTGCCGTGATCGCCTTGCTGATCGCGACGCCGCTCGCGGTCGGTGTCGCGTTGTTCATCAGCCACTACGCGCCCCGCCGGCTCGCACAGGGGCTGAGCTACGTCGTCGACCTCCTGGCGGCGGTCCCGTCGATCGTCTACGGGTTCTGGGGTGCCTTCACCCTCGCCCCTGCGTCGGTGGCGCTGAGCGTCTGGCTCAACGACTACCTCGGCTGGATCCCGTTGTTCGCCGGGCCGCCCTCGGTCACCGGCCGGACCATGCTGGTCGTCAGTGTCGTCCTCGCGGTGATGATCCTGCCGATCATCACCGCCGTCGCCCGTGAGGTCTTCCTCCAGGCGCCGAAGCTGCACGAGGAGGCCGCGCTCGCCCTGGGTGCCACCCGCTGGGAGATGATCCGGCTCGCGGTGCTGCCGTTCGGCCGCTCGGGCGTCATCTCCGGGGCGATGCTGGGTCTGGGGCGCGCGCTCGGGGAGACGATGGCGGTCGCCACGATCCTGTCGGTCTCCGGTGCGGTGACGCTGAACCTGATCAGCAGCGAGAACCCGTCGACGATCGCGGCGAACATCGCCCTGCAGTTCCCCGAGGCCTCCGGGCTCGACGTGAACGTCCTGATCGCCTCCGGCCTCGTGCTCTTCGTGATCACGCTGCTGGTGAACATGCTCGCCCGTTACATCGTCGAGCGCCGCCGCGACTTCTCCGGAGCGAACTGAGATGTCCACCGGAACCGAACGCAACCGCACCGACACCGAGGTACCCGTGACCAGTACCGGTCTGGAGACCCCCGCTGCGACGCCCACGGTGCTGCGCCGTACGGGAAGCCTGCCGAACTGGGCTCCGTGGGCGCTGCTCGTGGCCTCCGCGGTCCTGACGGGTGGGCTCGTCGCCCTCCTCGGCTCCGGCGTCGGACTCTGGGTGGTGTCGACCGCCGTCGTGTACGCGGTCGCGACCTACGTCGTGTCCCGGGTCGTCGAGGGCGGTCGCCGGGCCACCGACCGTCTGGTCACCGTCGTGGTCACCACGGCGTTCCTGCTGGCCATGCTGCCGCTGGTGTCGGTCCTCTACACCGTCGTCTCCGAGGGCTGGGCACGGTTCGACGCGACCTTCTTCACCCAGTCCATGCGCGGCATCGTCGGTGTCGGCGGCGGTGGTCTGCACGCCATCCAGGGCACGCTCATCATCACCGGGCTCGCCGCCCTGATGTCGATCCCGATCGGCATCCTGACCGCGATCTACCTGGTGGAGTACGGCAACAACTCGCGCCTGGCGCGGGCCATCACCTTCTTCGTCGACGTGATGACCGGTATCCCCTCGATCGTCGCGGGCCTGTTCGCCTACGCGCTCTTCGCGCTGCTGCTCGGGCCCGGGGTCCGCTTCGGGTTCGTCGGTGCGGTCGCCCTGACCGTGCTGATGATCCCGATCGTGGTCCGCTCCACCGAGGAGATGCTGAAGATCGTCCCGAACGAACTGCGTGAGGCCGCCTTCGCCCTCGGGGTCCCGAAGTGGCGGACCATCCTGAAGGTCGTCATCCCGACGACCGCCGGCGGTATCGCGACCGGCATCACGCTCGCGGTCGCCCGGGTCATCGGCGAGACCGCGCCGCTGCTGGTCACGGTCGGTGCCGCCCTCGGGATCAACCTCAACCCGTTCTCCGGGCCCATGGCGACGCTGCCCGTCTTCTCGTACTACTCCTACGCGGTGCCCGGTATCCCGCGTGAGGCGTTCATCGACCGGGCGTGGACCGCGGCCCTGGTGCTGATGCTCATCGTCATGGTGCTGAACATCCTCGCCCGCGTCATCTCCCGCATTTTCGCCCCGAAGACCCGATAAGGACTCCCGACATGGGCAAGAGTGTCGAAGCCAAGGACCTGAACATCTACTACGGGGCGTTCCTCGCGGTCGAGGGCGTCAACATGACCATCAAGCCGAAGACGGTGACGGCCCTGATCGGCCCGTCCGGCTGTGGCAAGTCGACCTTCCTGCGGTCGATCAACCGGATGCACGAGAACATCCCCGGCGCCCGCGTCGAGGGCCGGCTCGAGCTCGACGGCCAGGACCTCTACGGCGCGAACGTCGACCCGGTCGGCGTCCGCCGCCAGATCGGCATGGTCTTCCAGCGGCCCAACCCGTTCCCGACGATGTCGATCTACGACAACGTCATCGCCGGGATGAAGCTCAACAACAAGAAGGCCTCGAAGTCCGAGTTCGACGACACCGTCGAGCGGTCGCTGCGCGGCGCCAACCTCTGGAACGAGGTCAAGGACCGGCTCGACAAGCCCGGTTCGGGTCTCTCCGGTGGTCAGCAGCAGCGGCTCTGCATCGCCCGCGCGATCGCGGTGCGCCCGGACGTCCTGCTGATGGACGAGCCCTGCTCGGCCCTGGACCCGATCTCCACGCTCGCGATCGAGGACCTGATCAACGAGCTGAAGAACGACTACACGATCGTCATCGTGACCCACAACATGCAGCAGGCGGCGCGGGTCAGCGACTTCACCGGCTTCTTCAACATCGAGGGCACCGGCAAGCCCGGCAAGCTGGTCGAGCTCGACGAGACCAAGACGATCTTCTCCCAGCCGAAGCAGAAGGCGACCGAGGACTACGTGTCCGGTCGCTTCGGCTGAGTCCCCGCAGCACGACGACGGCCCCGGATCCCCGCACGCGGGCCGGGGCCGTCGTCGTCGCGGGTGGGGTCAGAGCGCGGGCAGCTCGTCCACGGTGCCGCCGGTGACGGCGTAGACGACGTGGTCGGCCAGGTGCACGCAGTGGTCGGCGTAGCGCTCGTGGAAGCGGGCCAGCAGCGCGGCGTCGACGGCGGCGGGCACCCCCGCGGTCCAGTCCGGGCCGAACATCAGCTCGAAGACCTGGCGGTGCAGGGCGTCGACGACGTCGTCGTCGTCACGCAGCTCGGCGGCGAGGACGACGTTGTGGGTGCGGAGCGCCTCGACGGCCTTGTCACCCATGGCCGCGACCCGGTTCCCGTAGTCGCGGAACAGCGGGCGGGCCTGCTCGGCGAGCACCGCACGGTCCGCGTTGCGGACGACGGTGGCGGCGACGTGCCGGGCCAGATCACCCATCCGCTCCAGCTGCTGGGCGCACCGCAGAGCGGTGATCACCGAGCGCAGCGGCGCGACCATCGGCTGGTGGATGTTCATGGTCTCGACGGCGAGCAGCTCGATCGCGTCGCGATGGCCGTCGATGACGGGGTCGCGGGAGACGACCTGTTCGGCGAGCCGGGGGCGGTGGCACAGGAGCGCCTCGGACGCGTTGCGGAACGCGGAGGCGACGAGCGGACCCATCTCGTCGAGCATGGCCCGGAGCTGCGTCAGGTTGTCGTCGAGCGTCTCCCTGCGCATGGCGACGACCTTAGATCGGAGTCGATGACGGCTACGGCACGGGACCGGTGAATGCTCGGTGAACGCCGGGTCAGGCGGCGCGGGCCCGCAGGCCGACGCGCAGGCCGACCCGGAAGCGCTCGGTGGAGCCGAGGACGGTCGATCGGACCCCGGTCACCTCGAACCACTCGAGGGCGTGTCCGGCCCGGCTCATGCCGTCCCGGATCGCAGCCTCGACGCTCTCGTCCGAGGTCCCGACGACCTCTGTGACGACGCAGCCCGCGTGTTCCATGACGCAGACGTGCCCCCGGCGTCGCACCGTCAAACTCGATCGGTAGACCGTTCGCCGAGCGGGGTGTATCGACTACGTCGAACGGGGCAACAGCGCTCTCAGACAGCGAGCGGACCGGGCATCTGGCCGGTCACGACGTACACGATCCGGCGAGCGACGGCGACGGCGTGGTCGGCGTACCGCTCGTAGAAGCGCGCGAGCAGTGCGACGTCGACCGCGGCGGACACCCCGTGGGTCCAGTTGCGGTCCATCAGCACGGTGAACATGTGCTGGTGGATGTCGTCGACGGCGTCGTCGTCCGCCTCGAGCTCGTTCGCCGCGTCCAGGTCACGGGTCCGGATGACCCGCCCGGCCTTCTCCGCGAGCTCCACACCGACGCGGCCCATCTCGGCGAAGTACGACTTCACCTCGTCGGGCAGCACGGTCTGCGGGTGCCGGCGACGGGCGGCCTGGGCGACGTGCAGGGCGAGGTCGCCCATGCGCTCGATGTCACCCGCACCGTGGATCGCGGCGACGACGACCCGCAGGTCGGTCGCGACCGGCGCCTGCAGGGCGAGCAGGCCGAAGGCCCGGTGCTCCGCGGCGGCACGGACGTCGTCGATCTTGATGTCCTCGGAGATGACCTGCTCGGCGAGCTGGAGGTCGGCCTCGAGCAGCGCTGTCGTGGCGCGCGCCATGGCACGTGCGACGTCGTCGCACATGTCTGCCAGGCCGGAGGCCAGCTCGTCCAGCTGCTCCTGATAGGTGTCGCGCATGTCCCGAGCCTAGGCCCCCGGACGGGAAGGTTCAGCTGCAGCGGGTGAACCCGCCGTGAACGCTGGGCGACATCCCCCGTTCGGGGGGTATGGGCGATTCAGTCGCAGTCGGTGCCGTCGGAGGGTTCGGCCTGCACCGGGGCCGCGTCACCGGCTCCGACGACCAGCTCCAGCACCCGGCTCCCGGTCGGGTCCGGGACGGGCCGCGCGCCGGGCAGCGCCTCCACGAGCGTGCCCGCGGCGTCGGTGTTGTCGGGGGAGTAGCGGACCTGCGCGCCGGGAGCGGCCGGACCGGGCGTGACGGTGCCGATCTCGTAGCCGCGTTCGCGCAGGTCCGCGGCGATCCGGTCGGCCGCACCGGGACGTCCTGTCGCGTCGACCAGGTTCACGACGGTGCCCGGCGCCGGGGCGGCCGCGGACCGGGAGGCCGGTGCGGTCGCGCTCTCGGGCAGCGGCTCGTGCTCGCGCAGCGCGGAGAACAGGGTGCGGGCCTCGGAGCGGCGCAGCTCCAGCTGGCCCCGCGTGTTCGGGGTCTCGGTGACCGGGACGGACAGGAACACCGGGGTGTCGGCGTCGCCGGCGGCGCCGGACCGGGCGAGGCCGCGGGCGAGGGTGAGGATCTCGCCGGCGTCGGCTCCGTCCGCCGACAGCGCCGACGACACCCCGGCCGCGGAGCGGCCCGGCGCACCCGGGGTCAGCAGCGAGGCGGTCGAGAGCGCGTCGCCGAGCGCTGCGGCGAGCACGCGCTGCTGGCGCCGGACCCGGTTCGCCGGGGAGCTGTCCGCGGTGCCCGCGGCGGAGGCGAACCGGACCGCGGTGGGCCCGTCGAGCTCCACGGTGCCCGACCCCTCCACGACCGGGCCGAGCACCGGGTCCACGACCGGACGCTCGGTGCAGACCTCGATCCCGCCGACGGCGTCGACCAGCTGCGGGGTCCCGGCCAGGTCGAGCGCGACGAAGCCGCTCATCGGCATGCCGGTCAGCTGCTGGACGACGCCGACGCTGCAGGCCGGGCCGCCGACGTCGTAGGCGGTGGCGAAGGCGGTGCGGGACTCCGCGGGCACGGTGTCGCCGTAGGTGCCGGTGGCGGCGTCGAAGCGCCGGCACGGCGGCCGGGACACCTCCAGCGTCGCGGGGATCGACAGGGTGACGGCCGGGCCGCCGCCCGCGGGCCGGTGGACCAGCACCGCCGTGTCGGTGCGCGCGGACTCCGCGGTGCCCGCGCGGTCGGCCTGCAGGCCCAGCACCAGGACGTTGCGGTCGCCGGCCTGGACGTCGGCGTCGAGGATCGCGTCGCTGTCCCGGGCGAGGGCGGCGACGTCGCGGACGCCGTCGTGCACCTCGCTGCGTCCGGCGAACCCGTAGGCGGTGGTGACCAGGACGAGCACCGCGGCCGCCGCTGCGCCGATCCGCAGCGCGCGGGCGCGTGGGTCGAGCCGGGCCGGTGGCGGGGCCCCGGCCGGTCCCGGCTCCGCGCCCCCGGGAGCGTCCGCCTCCGGCGTGGGCTCCTGCGCCGTGGTGGTGTCCTCGACGGGCGGGCCGTCCCGGTAGCGGCGACGACGGCGGCGCGGCACCAGCGCGTCGAAGACCTCGGTGACGCGCGAGTCCGCGGCGCCGCGGCGGGCGGGCCGCGGCGGCGAGGCACCTGCCCCCGCCCGTCCGGCCTCCGCCGCGTCATCGGTCCGGCCGCTCCCGGTGGCTCCGGTGTCGTCGGTCTTGCCCGGATCCCGGGTGCTCCCTGTGTCCCGGCCGGATCCGGTGCTTCCGGCGTCCCCTGTGGTCCGGGTGCCGGCTGTGCTCCGGGGAGGCACGGTGTCCGGGCGTGCTGCCGCGGCCGAGGGTGTGCCGGTGTCCGCGGCCGGACGGTCGGCGGTGGCCGCTGCGGTCCCCGGGGCGCGGCCGGTCCGGGGCGCCGGTGCGGCCCCGCTGGCCGGGGCGGGTACGGCGGCCGGGCCGACGGCGCGCGCGCTCGCCGGGTCCTCCACGGGGGAGTGGGCGGGCCGTGCACCGGGGCCACCGGGTGATCCCGGACGGGTGGTGGCCCCTGCGGGCGGCACCGGGGTGGTCCGCGACGGGGCACCGTCGCGCGGGCGTGGACGCTGCGGCGCCGGCGGCTCACCGGGACGGCGGGGCACGGGTCCGCCGCGCACGCGACGCACACCGGTCGGGGGGACCGGTCCCGGCGGCGGGACGTCGGCGACCCGCGGCTGCGACGGCTGCGGCCCCGCGGGCCGGGTTCCGGTGGCGGGGCGCGGCTGCGGCCCGGAGGGGTGGGTCCCGGAGGCGGGACGGGGCTGCGGCCCGGACGGATGTGCGCCGGCGCGCCCGTGCGGGCCCGACGGGTGCGCTCCGGGCGGCGGGACCTGCGCCCCGGGAGGGCCCTGCGGTGCGGGGGGCGCGGGCGGGCCCGCGTCGTCCGGGCGCCGACGCGTACGCCGGGACCGGCGCACCTCGTCGTCGCCGTCCTGCACCGGGCCTCCTCGTCGCGACCGCCGGAGCGGAAGCGCGTGACGGGCGCGACGTCGGGGGAGCGCGCCCTTCCGGGATCGTGCGGTCGCGGGGACCGCACCGTGGATCTTATTCGGCCCGGTTCGGCGCGGGTGGCGCGGGGCGCGACGCACCCTGCTCCGGTTGGGGGATCGACCGGCGTCCGGATGCCGCGCCGGCGAGGCTCACCCGGCCGTCGGCGTCGCGGTGGGCGACGGCGTTCCGGCCCGCCTGCTTGGCCGTGTAGAGGAGCACGTCGGCCTCGGTGACGAGGGCCTCGACGTCGTCGTCGCCGGGACGGGACCGGGCCACGCCGATGCTGATCGTCATCCGCAGGTCGGGGTGCAGGTCGCTCCAGTCGTGCGCGGCGACGCTCTCCCGGGCGGTCTCGCAGGCCGCGACGCCCTCCTCGGCCGTCAGCCCGGGCAGCACCAGCGCGAACTCCTCGCCGCCGTAGCGGGCGCAGAACGCCCCGGGCGGCAGGGCCCGGCCCAGCTCCAGCACCATCCGCTGCAGGACCCGGTCCCCGAAGGGGTGCCCGTGGGTGTCGTTGACCAGCTTGAAGTGGTCGATGTCGGCGAGCGCCAGGCAGACCGGCAGGTCCGTGCCCGCGGCGAGCAGGTCGATCAGCCGCTCGTCGAGATACCGGCGGTTGTACGACGCCGTCAGGCTGTCGCGGCGGCTCTGCTCGCGGGCCTCGGCGTGCTCGCGGCGGAGCCGGTCGAGCTCGTCGGCGGGGCTGGGCGCGTGGAGGCCGTGCAGGAGCCGGACGGCCTCGCGCAGGTGCAGGTAGGCCTGCTCGTAGCGACGGTGCTCCGCGAGCCGCTCGGCGGCCGCGGTGTGCAGGGCCGCGCGGGCCGCGGGGGAGGCGGGGGCGACGTCGTCGCCCGGCGTGTCGGGTCTGGGAGCGGGCGGCGACGGGTCGAGACGGCGTGCGGACCGCACGAGCCTGCGCACCGTCCATGCGGTGTCGGTCATGGTCCACCTCCCCGTCGTCGAGCCGTTCGGCCACTGGGACTGTTCATCGGTGACACCCCCGGGACGCTTGAGGCGTACGGGGCGTCGGCACCCGTTCGGCGCCCTTGTTCCCCCGGGTCGGGGTAACGCGTGTTCGCCCCGGGGTCGCCGTGATCAACCTCCGGAGTGCTCCACGTCCGCCCCGAAGGGGATCGACGGGTCGTCCGGGTCGTCGAGCCAGTGCTCGGGCAGCACGACGCGACCGGGGGACCCCTGGCGCCCGCGTGGACCGTCGGCGTCGGCCGGGAACGGCTCGTCCGGGTCCAGCCCGGACAGCAGCTCGTCGAGGTGGTCGATCGACTCCACCATCCCGAGGCTGCGCCGCAGCTCCGGGCCGACCGGGAAGCCCTTGAGGTACCAGGCGATGTGCTTGCGCACGTCGCGGATGCCCTTGTGGTCGCCCATGTGTTCGCAGAGCAGCACGGCGTGCCGGCGCAGCGTCGCGGCGACCTGACCGAGGTTCGGGGCGGCCGGCAGCTCGCGCCCGGCGAACGCCGCCTCCAGGTCCCCGAACAGCCAGGGTCGGCCCAGGCAGCCCCGGCCGACCACGACGCCGTCGCACCCGGTCCGGGCGACCATGTCCAGGGCGTCCTGCGCGGAGAAGATGTCGCCGTTGCCCAGCACCGGGACGTGGGACGGGACGGCGTCGCGCAGCCGGGCGATCTCGTCCCAGTCCGCGGTGCCGGAGTAGCGCTGGGCGGCGGTGCGGGCGTGCAGCGCGACGGCGACGGCGCCCTCGTCGACGGCGATCCGCGCGGCCTCGAGGTGGGTGTGGTGCTCGTCGTCGATGCCGATGCGCATCTTCACGGTGACCGGGCGGTCCCCGGCGCCCGTGACCGCGGCCCGCACGATGCGACGGAACAGCTCCCGCTTGAACGGCAGCGCCGCCCCGCCACCACGACGGGTGACCTTCGGGACCGGGCAGCCGAAGTTCATGTCGATGTGGTCGGCCAGGTCGCGCTCGACGATCATCTCCGCGGCCCGCTGCATCGACACCGGGTCGACGCCGTAGAGCTGCATCGAGCGGGGGTGCTCGTCCGCGTCGAAGGCGATCATGCGGAACGTCAGCGGGTTCTTCTCGACCAGCCCGCGAGCGGTGATCATCTCGCAGACGTAGTAGCCGGCGCCCTGCTCACGGCACAGGCGGCGGAACCCGGGGTTGGTGATGCCGGCCATCGGCGCGAGCACCACGGGGGTGTCGACCTCGAACGGGCCGATGCGCAACGGCGGCAGCACGCGGTCACGGCGGGCGGGGGTGTCCGTCCGCGCGTCGCGGACGCTGTCCAACACGGTCACGCCCACCAGTGTCCCAGGCCGGCGTCGCGGCGCCGACCTGGGCGTCGGTCAGAAGTCGACGGTGACGCAGCCGGGGCGTCCGCCCGCGGTGCCGGCGTGCCCGGCGTGGGTGGCGGTCGGCTTCTCGTGAAGGACGACGGACTCCGCGCGCCGGTCGTCCGGGAAGACCCACGGGACGGTCGCGGTCGACTCGCCCGCGCCGTTCGCGTCGGTGGTGACGTCGAGCCAGATCTCGTTCATCGGGTTGGCGTAGGACGGGTCGACGCTCGGCGTCACCGGGTCCTCGGAGAACTGGTAGTGCGGGCCCGCGTCGGCGCCGGAGGCCGCGGTGCAGGGCTTCGTGTGCGCATGCGCCCCGTAGGTGCGGTTCGGCTGCAGACCGGTCACCTTCAGGACGGTGACGGTCGAGCCGTCCTGCTCCGCGCTGGTGACCTCGACGGTCGAGCCGGCCGGGACCAGCGCGGCGTCGTAGGTGTGGGCGGGTCCCTCGCCGCCCTGGGCAAACGTTGCGGAGACCCGGGTCGCGGCGCTCTGCGGCTGCTCGTCCCCGCCGCTGCCGCCGCAGGCGGTGAGGACGAGCGCAGCGGCGCCGAGCAGGGCGATCGAGGCTACGGAGCGTACGTGGATCATGTCGACGATGATCGTTCGTCGGGCCGGGGTGGGCACTGCGAGAACGGACATCGAGGCAGGTTCCACCGGTTCGTGTGGCGGCCACGCCCGGTTCCCGTACCTCCCCGCAGGCGGCCCCGCGGCCCGCACGTGCCCGCGACGCCGCCCGCCCCGCCCGGGAACCGCTCTGTGACAGCGGATCCGGTCGTTCGAGGGAGCGACGCGGTGAGCGACACCCGACACGGTGATGGTGTCGCGACGACGAGATGCCCGGTTGCGGAGGGTAAGGTGGCGTCCGGTTCGCCACGACCGGCCGGGGGTAACCGGTGGCGGGCCGGGCCCGGGGTGTCCGGGGGCGGTCAGGGGCCTCTAGCTCAATCGGCAGAGCAGCGGACTTTTAATCCGCGGGTTCGGGGTTCGATCCCCCGGGGGCCCACACAATCCGCAGGTGAGAGCGATGTGTCCGGCTCGCCTTCAAGATCAGAGTACGCTTTTGGGACAGTTTTCGTGTCCTCGGCGAACATGTCCTCCAGGACGTCGGCGGTCTGACGGTCGGTGAGCCGCCGCCCGCGATGGCGGTCCTGGGCCATGCTGATCTTCGCGTGACCGAGCTGGTCGCTGATCTTTCGGAAGGGACGTGCGAGTCGTCAAGGCGCCGCCTGCGGCGGCGCAGGCCGGCTACGCCGCTTCGCCCACTACACCTCCCGCCCGTCCGCGGCGTCGGGGCAGGCTGTCCGGCCCTGCTCCGTGATGGACCCCTGAACGATCCCGGCGGCCCGGTCGTTGACGTGGCACATCTCGACGCGGTTGTTCATCCCCGAGGCGTCGCCTTGTTCAGTCCGTCGTCCGGGGCCTTGCTTCGGCGGCAACGTCGTGTCGACCCCGGGAACGACGAGGCGGCGTACACACGCACCGGAGCCGGTCGGCCGTGTGGTTGGGGACGCCCAAGAGTGGATGGCCAACCCTCAGGAGCAGCGGAGAGAGCGGTCCTGCTCGGCGACTGCGATCAGGGCGTCACCGGGGGCAGGATCACCGCAGAGACGGACTTCGGAAGAGGGGCTTGACGCGAGCGGCAGCGATACCTACCTTCTCACTCGAACTTGGACGGCCTGAACGCCAGAGGGACGGCGAAGGATCGAGACGAGCGGGAGGGTGATCATTAGAGAAGCCTCCGGACATCTGGATCAGTAGAATCTGTCTCTGTGAAAGCGGGGCCCAGCCATCAGGCTGGGCCCCGCTTCACGTCATGGGGCTTGGCCGGGGCCTGGCCCTTCTGTGCTGCGCCCGAAGGCCCGGACCACGCGGGTGGCGACCGGGTGGCTGGCGTGAGTGCCACCCACAGGTCGACGGTGTCATCAAGCGGGGCCAGTCGCGTTCGAGTCCGCCCGGCGGTCTGGGTGGAGTGTCGGACGCCTCCGGCGGCCGGGCTCCGCCCGAACCCGACACCGCTCGGAGATCAAGGGAAGCCGGCAGGGCTGGTGACCTCCTCGCGGCGCGCCGAGATGGCAGCCGGACCGGGGAGCGACGAGCCCGCGCCCCGAGGAGATCACCAGCAGGCCGGGCATGTGGGGAGAAGCCCCCGCGGGCGGCCCCGGTCTGGGCGACCGTGCGCCCGGAGTAGTAGTCCGGGGTCATCGAGATCGTGGCGTGCCCGAGCTGGTCGGCGGCCCGGCGCGCGGTGGGGGCGGCCTCGGCCAGGAGGGTCGCCACGGTCGTGCGATAGACGTGGGAGGCCACCACTCGTACCCGGCGTCGCGTTCGAGCTCTGTTCTGCCACGCGCTCGCGTGTTGCACCGGGCCGTGGTCACGCCGGCGCGGTGATCTTCCAGTGGAAGCCATCGGGGTCGGTGAACAGGGCGACGTGGTCGCCTTCGTCGGTTCGGGTCGCCGGCCTCGCGATGGTGCCCCCGGCGGCGTCTGCGGCTTTGAGAAGGCTGTCCAGGTCGTCTCTGGAGGCGGCGGTGTGGGTGAGCACGGCGGCGGAGAAACCGTCGCCGTGCTCGTCGACGCCGGCATCCTTGGCGAGGGCTTTGCGCGGGAGAAGGCCCAGGCGGCACACCCCGGGGGCGATGGTGAAGTCGATGAACGTGTCGCCGTAGTCCCTCTCGACACGCATGCCCAGCGCCTCGTAGAACGTCTTGGCTGCCGTCGGCTTGGTCACGCCGAGGTAGATCGCCGTCTCGGAGGGCGCGATCGGATCAGGAACAGGGCGGGTGTTCTTCTTCGTGGCCGCTGCCAGCTTCCACAGCGCGCCGTCCGGTGCCCGGTACACCGCGGTGAACTCGCCGAAGAGCTTCTTCTTGGCGGGTTTGACGACGGTGGCGCCGTTCGCGGTGGCGAGGTCGAGCAGGGCTTCGACCTCGTCGGGCTGGTTGACGATGGCCGACAGGACGTAGCCGCGGAACCCTGACGTCGCCGGGTCTGTGCCGGCTTCACCGGCAAGCTCGCCGATCGGCCGGAAGGTGAGCCGGCCGGTGCCGTGCAGGTCCAGGCCGTCGCCGGTGGTCGTAGGTGAGAACGCGGTGCTGTAGAAGGAGTTCGCCGTCTGCGGGTGCGCGGTGCCGAGCGCGATGATGTCGAGTGAGAGTGCCACGTGGATGACTCCTTGGAACCCAGCCGTACGGTGCTTGCGGCGGGCCTGCCGGGTCAGGGCAGCTGGTTGATCCGGACGAGGTTGCCGGCGGGGTCGCGGAAGGCGCAGTCCCGGACGCCGTAGTCCTGATCGGTGGGCTCTTGCACGACGTCCGCCCCGGTTGCTTCGAGCCGTTCGAAGAGGCCGTCGAGATCGTCCGAGGCCAGGGTGATCGCGGCGTAGGTGCCCTTGGCGATGAGTTCGAGGATGGTGCTGCGCTCGTCGTCGGTGATACCGGGGTCGACGGCCGGGGGGTGCAGCACGATCGAGGTGTCCGGCTTCCCGGCCGGGCCGACGGTGATCCAGCGCATGTCCTGGTAGCCGACGTCCTCACGCACTTCGAAACCGAGTGCATCGCGATAGAACCCCAGCGCGGCTTCGGCATCGGTGTGCGGGAGGAAGGCGTAGTGAATGGTGATGTCCATGCCACTCACGCTAGATCCGGCTGCGGAGGTTCAGCTTCTCGAATCCTGATCGGTCTGGTGACCTGCTTGGCGAGGCACGGCGGGATACCTTCGGCGGCTCGGGAGTGGTCGCGGCGGTAGACGCTCGGCGGCACGCCCACCAGCTCGGTGAACCTGGTGCTGAACGTCCCCAGCGACGAGGAGCCCACCGCGAAGCACACCTCGGTGACGGTGAGGTCCCCGCGACGCAACAGCGTCATCGCGCGCTCGACCCGCCGGGTCATCAGGTATGCGTAGGGCGATTCCCCGTAGATCCGGCGGAACTCCCTGCTCAGGTGGCCGGCGGACATGTTCGCGCCGCGGGCGAGGGCCTCGAGCTTCAGCGGTTGGGCGTACTCACGGTCGATCCGGTCCCGGACCCGGCGGATCACCACGATGTCCCGCAACCGCTGCGCCTGCGCGCGACCAGGAGCCACCTCGGCATCGTCGCATCCACGGGCCGGCCGCCCGTACCTCGATATCGATCACGATTCGAGAAGCCCCGCCGCCGCCGACCTCCGTAGCGTTCGTCCACACAGCACACAGCCCCCGACCACAGGAGAGAGCCGAGATGGGATCCACGTCCGACGAGACCACCGCCGACGACAGTTGGGGGTTCACCGAGCAGGAGCGTGTCGCCATGCGGGAACGCGCGGCCGAGCTGAGGACGCAGGCGGGCCGGGGCCGGGCAACAAGGCGGCCGCCGACGAGGCCGACGTGCTGTCGAAGATCGAGGGCATGGCCGATCCGGACCGAGCGATCGCCGCACGCATCCACGCCATCGTCACCAGCAGCGCCCCGGGCTTGTCACCGAAGCTCTGGTACGGCCAGCCAGCCTATGCACGGAAGGGGAAGGTCGTGTGCTTCTTCCGTAGCGGCCACGACGACAAAGAACGCTACTCGACCTTCGGCTTCACCCCCGAGGCCGGCCTCGACGACGGCGGCCTGTGGCCCACCTCGTTCGCCGTGACCGCGCTGAACGACGACGCCACGAATACTGTCGCCGCACTCGTCGAGAAGGCCGCAGGCTGACGCCGCCCCCCCCCGGATGGCGTCCGCCCGGCGGGTCGAACGCCCTCCCGGCCCGGGTGAGGTCGCTGCCGGGGGCGTATCGGACTGCGGAGCAGGTCCGGCCTCTGACCGACATGACTGCCGAGGCCCGCGAACGCGTCGTCCCGCCGGTCAGGCTCCCGAGCCGCTCCCGACCGCCGTCTCCACGGGATCCTCGGCGCGCGCACCGTCGTAGACGTCCCGGTCGATCTCCCCGTCGGGGTGCGCGACGAGCATCGCCACCAGGGTGTCGGCGTTGACGTTGAGGAACGTCCGCAGGATCCCGGTGAACCAGTCGACGGCGATGAGCAGCCCGGTGGCCGCGGGCGGCAGCCCGAGGGTGGTGGCGAGGAACAGGGCCACGACGGGGAACCCGCCCGGCACGGTGATCGTGCCCATGTTGAGCAGGATCGCGAGGACCATCCCGAACACGATCTGCCCGGCGGACAGGTCGACGCCCCCGGCCTGGGCGAGGAACAGCACGACGATCGTGTAGTTGAGGACGGCGCCGTAGGACCCCATGGTCAGCCCCACCGACAGTGTGAAGTTGGCGACCCGCGGGCTCACGCCGACCTTCTCGATCGTGGTGCGCAGGACGGTGGGGTAGGTGACGGCCGAGCTCGTCGTCGTGACCGCGACGGCGGTCTGCTCCGCGAGCTTGCGGGGCAGGCGCGCGGGGTTGAGCCGGGTGCGCGCGGCGACGATCGCCACGAACAGCACGGTGAGCACGACGACGCCCAGCAGGTTGGTGCCGAGGTAGGCCAGTGCCGACCCGACCACGGCGAAGCCGATGCGGCCGGACAGGTCGGCGAGCAGTGCGAAGACCCCGATCGGCGCGACGTACATGACCAGCCGGATGAGGGTGAGCAGGACCTGCTGCAGCTGCCCGACGACGTCGAGGACGAGTGCGTTGCCCGTCGCGTGGACGTGCCGGTTGAGGGCGACGCCGAACAGCAGCGAGAACAGGATGATCGGGACCATCGCCGCCTCGGCCATCGACTCGACGACGTTGGTGGTGAAGAAGCCCAGGACCGTGTCCTGCCAGCTCTCCGGGGCCGCCGCGGGCGGCAGCGCGGCGTCCGGCGCGGCCGTCGCGACCATGCCGGCGCCCGGGCGGAACAGGAGCCCGAGCGCGACCGCGACCACCGCGGCCACGACCGACAGGCCGATCATCCAGGCGAAGGTCCGCAGCGCGAGCCGGCCGGTGCCGGACCCGGTCATCGACCCGCAGGCCGCGATCACCGAGGTCATGACCAGCGGCACGATCGCCATCTGGACGAGCCGGATGAAGGCGTCGCCGACGACCTTCAGGTTGCCGGCCCACTCGCCGGCGACCAGACCGAACACGATCCCGGCGACCGCGGCGAGCGCGATCAGGACGGCGGGATGCTTCATCGCGGCGAGTCTCATGAGGTCCTCACGTCGAGGGTGGCCGGGCCGCGGCGGCGGCCCCGGGTGTCGGTGGCGAGCAGGGCGCGGCCGGCGCGTTCGGTGACGATCTCCAGCGAGGCGCCCATGTGCTGGTGCAGCAGGTGGCGCGCGGTGTCGAGCCGTCCGGCGAGGACCGCCTCGGCGACGGCGACGTGCTCGGCGACGGCCGCCTCGACGCGGCCGGGGAGCACGTAGTCGTTCATCCGCACCCGCCGGATCCGGCGGTGCACGTCGGCCAGCACCGCGACGAGCTCGGGGTTGCCCGACGCCGCGAGCAGCGTGCTGTGGAACCGTTCGTCCTCCAGCACGAAGCCCGGGCCCGCCGCGGGCGGCTCCTCGAGCATCCGGTGCCAGCGGGCCAGCTCCGCCCGGAGTGCTCCGGCGTCGTGCACGGTGCCCGGGTTCTCCCGGCACCGGTCGATCCCGCGCAGCTCGACCGCGATGCGGACCTCCCAGAGGTCACGCACCCCCGCCAGGTCGGGGACGACGACCGAGTAGCCGTAGTCCTCCTCGCGCTGCAGGAGACCGTCGGCGACGAGCCGGCCGAGGGCCTCGCGGACCGGGGTGCGGGAGATGCCGAACCGCGCGGCGAGCTTCGGTTCGGTCAGGCGGGTGCCCGCGCCGATGTCGCCGTTGACGACGTCGTCCCGCAGCACGGCGTAGACGCGTTCGCGCAGCGGCGGCGTCCCCGCCTCGTCGACGGCACTCGACATCGACAAGCCTCCTCACCTGCTGTGTCCAGGGCTGGATACAGCAGGTGGAGACGCTAGGAGCGGCACGTTGCGGCGGCGTCTCGCGCCGGTGTCGTCGTGTTTCGCACGGGGAGGTCGCACGCGAGGCGGTCCGGAGCGCTATTCCAGTGCTAGAATACAGTCGTGGAGCTGACCCTCGGCGAGCTGGTCGTCCTCGGGACCCTGGCCGAGCGCCCGCGCCACGGCTACGACATCGAGCAGGTCGTCGAGCAGCGCGGTGTCCGCCGCTGGACCGACATCGGCTTCTCCTCGATCTACTACCTGCTCGACAAGCTGACCGCCCGCGGCCTGGCCGCGGCCGACGACGACCGCCCCTCCCCGAAGGCCCGCCGCGTCGTGCGCATCACCGACCGGGGGCGCCGTACCGCGGCCGCCGACGTCCGCGAGCTGCTCGCCGACGCCGGGGTCCCCGCCCGCTCCTTCGTCGCCGGCCTCGCCCACGCGGGCCTGCTCCCCGCACACGAGGTCGACGCGGCGCTCCGGACCCGGCTGGTCGGCCTCGACGCCCGCATCGACGCGGTCGCCGCCGCTCGGTCCGCGCAGGAGCCACTCCCGTCGGAGGCGCGCGACGTCTTCTCGTTCTCCCTGTCCCAGCTCCGTGCGGAGAGGTCGTGGCTCGCCGAGCGGGTCCAGGTGTCCGATGAGTGATGCATCCACCGGCGTCCCGGCCACGGGGGGCGTCCACTGCGAGACGACGACGCTCGGCGCGCTCCTCGGGCACGCCGGCGTTCATCTCACCGAACCGGTGCTGTTCGGGCTCGGCTCCGGGCTGTCGTTCGTGTACTGGGACTCGAAGCGGCAGTCGGTGCCGTTCCTGGGCGGGCGGGTCAAGCCCTTCGAGCTGACCCGGACCCTCGCCCGCCGTCTCGGCCTCGACCTGCGGGTGCAGGAGACCTCGTCCGCCCGCCGGGGGTGGGACCAGGTGCGCACTCTCGTCGACGACGGCGTGCCCGTCGGGCTGCAGCTCGACAGCCACGACCTGGACTACTTCGGCTCCCGGGTCCACTTCGCGGGCCACGTCGTCGCCCTCCTCGGCTACGACGAGGAGTCCGCGTACCTCCTCGACACCGCGCAGCAGGGCGGCCGGGTCAGCACGAGCCTGGAGAGCCTGGCCCGGGCGCGCGCCGCACGCGGGCCGATGTCCGCACCGCACCGGTCGTTCACCCTCGGGCGGCTCCGGGAACCGGTCGACCCCGTCCCCGCGATCGTGCCGGCGATCGTGGAGTGCGCCGAGGCGTTCCTGCACCCGCCGATCGCCAACATCGGGCACCGCGGCATCCGGACGACGGCGACGCGCGCCCCGTCCTGGCTCGGCCGCGTCGAGGACCCGCCCCGGGACCTGCCGCAGATGGCGATGCTCATGGAACGGGCCGGCACCGGCGGGGCGCTGTTCCGCAACCTGTACCGCGACTTCCTCACCGCCTGCCTGCCGCTGCTCGACGACGCCGGCCCGGGTGCGCGGGTCGCTTCGGTCGAACAGGGCCGGGACCTGTTCGCCGAGTCGGCGACGCTGTGGACCGGCGTCGCCGGACTCGTCGAGCGGGCGGGGCTCGAGGAGGACCCGGCCGCCCTGACCGAGGCCGCCGGGCTGCTGCTGCGGATCGCGGACGTGGAGACCGCGGCGATGACCACGCTCCGGTCGCTCTGAGCCGGCCGGAGGTCAGCCGGGGGACCGACCCCGCCCGCTACCCCGGCGCTTCGCCATGTGGACCAGCGCGTAGGTCCCCGCGTCGGTCCGGTGGGTCTCCCGGAACCCGAGCCGGTCGTAGAGCCGCAGGTTCGTGACGCTGTGCTCGCCGGTGAACAGCTCGATCACCGACACGCCGTCGTCGAGCTGCTCCTCGGCGTGGCGGAGCAGGCCCGACCCCAGACCCTCGCCCTGCCGGTCCGGAGCGACCACCAGCCGGCTCACGACGGCGGTGCTCCCCGACCGGGTGATCCGTACGGCGGCGACCAGCCGGCCGTCGTCGCGGACACCCCAGGCGGTCACCGACCCGTCGGCCAGCTGCTCGCGGATCTCCGCCAGGTGCTCGGTGAGCGGCGGCAGGTCGATGTCCTCGTGTGCCCGGGCCTCCGGCACGTAGGCCGCCCGCTGCAGGGTCAGGACCTCGCCGGCGTCGGCGGGCCGGAGGCGGACCGTCCGTGCCCGCGTGCGGTGGCTGCGGAGCTCCTGCGGCCGGGGTGCGTCGAGCAGCGCGCGCAGCTCGTGGAGCGCCTCGGCCGGGTCGGGCCGGTCGTCGCCGAGGACGTCGCGGGCGGCGCCGAGACCGGCGTCGTCCACGAGCCCCTTCTCGCCCAGGACCCACGCACCCCGCCCGGCCATGACGGCGTGCGCGGCCTGGGCGGTGGCGCGGGTCATCATGCCGAGCGCGAGGGTCCGGTCGCCCCGGCGGACGTGCTGCTCGGCGATCGTCAGCGAGAACGCGGCATTCCAGCGCCAGCGTTCCTGCGCCGCCCCGCGCAGGGCCGCGGGGTAGGCGACGGCCGGCAGCCGCCCGGCGAGCACCCGGTTCACGGCGATCTCGCCGAGCGGGGTGTACGTGGGCAGCCCGGCGAGATGACCCTCGACCTGGTCGATCTCGAACCGGCCGTGGTCGGCGTCGGCACGCCAGGCGTCGACGACGTCGAGGTCGCGCAGCAGCACGTCCACCGGTTCGCCCTCGACGGTCAGCCACGCCCCGCCGTTGACGATGCGTCCCCACTCGCCCGGCTGCGCGACGTGCCCGGCGAAGCCGAGGCGCCCGAGCGCCCGGGCATCGAACCCGCCGCGGTAGTAGACGCCGAGGTCCCAGTCGCTGTCCGGCCGGTGGGTGCCCCGGGCCCGGCTGCCGCCCAGCGACACGGCGAGCACCCCGGGCAACGCGACGAGCCGCGGCAGGAGGACGTCCAGGACGGTCACGGGGCGATCGTCGACGGCGCCGGCTCCGGTGTCGACCGTGATCCGGGCCGCCGCCCGTCGCGGACACCGGCCCGCGACGGGCGAACCCGGTCGACACCGCTGCGATCCTGTCCCGGTGAGCAGCTCCCCGACCGTCCGCACGGCCACCCCCGCCGACCATCCGGAGCTCGTCCGCATCTGGCGTCGCGCGGTCGAGGCGACGCACACCTTCCTCACCCCGGCCGACGTCGACGAGATCGAGCACGAGGTCCGGACGGCGGCCCTGCCCGCCCTCGCGGTCACCGTCGCCCAGCGGGACGACGGCACGCCGGTCGGCTGGATCGGGGTGCACGGCGGCCGGGTGGAGGCCCTGTTCGTCGATCCCTCGGCGCACCGTCTCGGCGTCGGTTCCATGCTGCTGGCGACGGCCACCGACGGACTCGCACAGGTGGAGCTGGACGTGAACGAGCAGAACCCGTCCGCGCTGGCCTTCTACGAGCGCCACGGGTTCGTCCGGACCGGACGGTCCGACCGCGACGGTCGGGGGCGCCCGTTCCCGCTGCTGCACCTGCGCAGGGACCCGTCCCGCCTCCCCGAGCCCACCGACCCGGCCCCCTCCACGACCGCCCTCCTGCTCACCTACGTCGACTTCTTCCGGGCCCGCGTCCTCGCCAAGTACGCCGAGCTCTCCTCGCCCGACCGCACGACCAGCCGCCTCCCGACCGACTGGTCGCCCGCCGAGCTCGTGCACCACCTGTGCTGCATGGAGCGCCGCTGGCTGGAGTGGGGCTTCGTCGACGCCGACCTCCCGGACCCTGGGCCGACCACGTCGACGGCCGGTGGCAGCTCCCACCCGGTGTCACCGCCGACGGGCTCGCGGACGCGCTCGCGGCGCAGGGCAGGCGCACCCGCGAGATCGCGGAGTCGGTGGGGGCCGGCGCGGTCGGGCTGCCGAGCGCCCGCTGGCGCGGTGCCGCCCCCGGGACGATCGAGCGGACGCTGCTGCACGTCGTGCAGGAGTACGCCCGTCACCTGGGGCACCTCGACATCGTCGTCGAGCTCGCGACCGGTGCTGTGGGGGAGTAGACCGATGAGCCCGGGGCCCCGGCGCGGTCACCACTTCCGACAGGCTCCGCACGGAAGGACACGACATGCCCCGCACCGGTCCCGTCCTCGGCGTCCTCGCCGGGCTCCCCACCTCGGACATCGACCGCGGCATCGCCTGGTTGAGCGTCGTGCTCGGCGAGGAGCCGAGTGCCCGTCCCATGCCGGTGCTCGCCGACTGGTACCTCGACCCGGCCGGCACGGTCCAGCTGGTGCTGGATCCCGACCGTGCCGGGGGCGGACTGCTGACGCTGCAGGTCGACGACATCACCGCGGTCGCGGGACGGTTGCAATCCGCCGGCATCGCGCTCGAGGTCGACGCGACCTCGTCGGCGAGGGTCGCGTTCGGCACCGCCACCGATCCGGACGGCAACGCGGTGACCCTCGTCGAGGCGAAGCCCGGCTTCGCGCCGCAGGGAGGATGACCGCCGTCCCCCGCCGATCGATCAGTACACGGGTGTCGTCGACGCCCGCCCGGACAGTGATCCCGCACTGATCGACGGGGGCTCAGTGCGCGACGCGGTGCAGGTCCCAGCCGTCGAGGGCGACGCCCGGAGAACGCCAGGCGTGCCGGACGGCGGCGGTGTGGGCGAACACCGGTCCGGGCAGGTCGTCCGGGTCGGCCCAGGTCCAGGTGTCGATCGCGTGCGGTTCGGTCACCCGCAGCTCCGCCCCGGCGGGCGCGGGCACGTGCACCGCGAAGGTCACCCCCGCGCCGTCGAGCCGGACGCACACCGCGAACAGGGTCCCGGCCGCCGCGACGACGCCGGTCTCCTCCGCCAGCTCCCGCAGCGCGGCCGCGACGACCGGCTCCCCGCCCTCCAGGTGCCCACCCGGGAACGACCAGCTCGGGGTCTCCCCGGCGGTGACGCGGTGCCCGACGGCGACGGCGCCGTCGTCGCGCTGGAGGACGACACCGACACCGGACTTCGGACGCGACAGGGCCACCACGACAGTCTGCCGGGGCGCATCCTGGTCCCGTGGACCCCACCGCCCTGGCCGCCGCCCGCACCCACGCCCGTGAGTGGGTGGCGTCGCTGCGCCGGGAGCTGGACGCCCTCGCCGATCAGCAGGCCCTGACCAGCCATGACGACGAGCACGACCCCGAGGGCGTCACCATCGCCGTGCAGCGCGCGCAGCTGCAGGGCCTGCTCGCCGCGGCGGAGCGCGAGTGCGGGGACCTCGACCGGGCGGCCGACCGGATGGCGGACGGCGACTACGGGCGGTGCAGCGTCTGCGGCGGTCCGATCGCCCCGGAGCGGTTGGAGGCGCTGCCCGCCGCGGACACCTGCATCAGCTGTGCGTCGGACCCGCGCCGGCGCCGCCGCCGGTAGCCGGCTGCCCGGCGGCTGTGCGCTGCGGCGGGGGCACGGTGCCGGGATCGGGGGTGTGTGGCGGGAGCACGGTCACCGTCGGGGTCGGCGACGGCGTCCCGGTGGCCGGGTCCAGCGGCTCCGGCTCGTCCTCCAGGGTCACCCCGCACCCGGCGACGACCAGCAGCCCCAGCAGCGCGATGCACAGCCGTGTCCTCATGCCTGCACCCCCGGCAGCTCGACGACGACCCGGGTGCCGCCGCCGGGTCGTTCCTCCACCCACACCCGGCCGTCGTGCCGGCGCACGTGCGCGGCGACCAGGGACAGGCCGAGACCGGTGCCTCCGCCGTCGCCGCGGCTGCCGGCCAGGGTGCCACGGGCGAACCGCTCGAACACCGCCAGCCGCTGTTCGGGCGGGATGCCGGGGCCCGCGTCGTCGACCTCGATCCGGGCGTACCGGCCCCGGGGCGCGACGCCGATCCGCCGCGCGCCGCCGCCGTGCGCGTCGGCGTTGTCCAGGAGGTTGCCCAGGATCTGGTCGAGGCGGCGGCGGTCGACCCGCACGGTCACCGGCTCCGGGGCGTCGACCTCGGGGACGTGCTCCCCGCCGCGGACCGCGACGAGCCCGCGGACCAGCGCGCCGAGCTCGCCGTCCTCGCGCTGCAGGGTGTCGCTGCGGGAGATCTCCAGCAGGTCCAGGACCATCCGGCGGAAGCGCTGGATCTCGCCGTCGAGCAGCTCGACCGCCTCCCGCGCGGTCGGTGCGAGCTCGTCGCGCCGCCGGGTCAGCACCGCGGCCGCGTTCACCAGCGTCGTCAGCGGCGACCGCAGCTCGTGCGAGACGTCCGCGGCGAACCGGGCGTCGCGCGACACCCGCTGCTCCAGGTCGTCGGCGGTCCGGTTGAAGGTCGCGACGAGCGGGGCGAGCTCGGCGTCGGTGCTCGACGGCAGCCGCGCGGTCAGGTCGCCCCCGGCGATCCGTGCCGCGGCCCGGGTCACGGCGGTGAGCGGCAGCAGCGCGCGCCGCCCGGCCCACTGGCCCAGCGCGAGCCCGAGCAGGGCACTCACCGCGACCCCGGTGAACAGCACGACGCTGAGGAACCTCAGATTGGCGTCGAGCCGCTGCATCGGGAAGACCTCGACGAACACGTCGCCGCCCGGCATCGGCGCCGCGACGACGACGCTCGGCATCCCCGCCACCATCACCCGCTGCCGCGCCCCGGTCCCGTTCTCCGCCAGCGCCAGCACACCCGCCGGCAGCAGGTCGGGGTCGACCTCGCGGCCGCTGGTCGTCCAGGCGCCGTCGCGGCGCAGCGCGACCGTGGTGTCCGGGGTGCCCGCGAGGCCGGTCAACAGGTCGTCGAGCCCGCCGACGTCGGCGGTGTCGGCCATCGCCCGCTCGACGAGCTGGAGGTTCACCGCGAGCTGCCGGGTCGCGCTCTCCACCCGCTGCTCCACCAGGTAGTACGACGCGAGGTTCCAGGTGACCGTCGCGAACAGCCCGGTCACCACCAGCGACACCCCGGCGAACGCGACGCCGATCCGGTGCCGCAGCGGAAGCCGGCCCAGCGGCAGTCGGTCCAGCACGGACCGCATCCTGCCGCGCCCGCTCACCCGCCGCGGCCCGAGGCGGGGGCGGCGCCCGGCAGCGCGGCGTCCGGTCCGGCGTCGCCGACCTTGTATCCGGCGCCGCGCACGGTCAGCACGAGGACCGGCCGGTCCGGGTCGAGCTCGACCTTGCGCCGCAGCCGTCGCACATGGACGTCCAGCAGTCGGGTGTCGCCGTGGTACTCGTAGCCCCACACCCGCGACAGCAGCTCGTCGCGGGTCACGATCCGCCCGCCCGCCGCGGCGAGCTCGGCGAACAGCCGGAACTCGGTGCGGGTCAGGTGCACCGGGGCGCCGTCGCGGAGCACGGTGCCCTCGTCCGGTCGCAGCTCGACATCGCCGACGGTGATCCGGCGCGGTGCCGCCGGGGTCGGACGTCGCCGGCGCAGCAGCGCCCGGATGCGGGCGGCCAGCTCCCCGGCCACCAGGGGCTTGGTGACGTAGTCGTCGGCGCCCGCCTCCAGCCCGGCGATGACGTCGGCGGAGTCGGAGCGCGCGGTCACCATGATGATCGGCAGGTCACCGGTCTCGCGCAGCCGCCGGCAGACGGTGAGGCCGTCGATGCCCGGCAGCATGAGGTCCAGCAGCACGAGGTCGACGCCCGGGCGGGCGGCACTGACCAGGGCCTGCTCGCCGGTGTGGACCGCGTCGACATCGACGCCCTCGTCGCCCAGGGCGAGGCCGAGCGAGCGCCCGATCCGGACGTCGTCGTCGACCAGCAGCACCCGGGTCCGGCCCTGTTCGCTCATGATGACGGCGATTCCACCGGATCCGGACCGCTCCCGTCGACCCCGGCGCCGGGCCCGGCGTGATCGTCAGGCGATCGCAAGCCCGACGCGTGCGTGACGGCGGCGCCGCAGCGCCAGCAGGTCTGCGGCGGCCCGCCGTCGTCGGTGGGCGAGGGCATCGCCCCGCAGTCCGGGCAGAGCCGG
This sequence comes from Pseudonocardia sp. ICBG1034, assembly GCF_020131375.1. Taxonomy (NCBI): domain Bacteria; kingdom Bacillati; phylum Actinomycetota; class Actinomycetes; order Pseudonocardiales; family Pseudonocardiaceae; genus Pseudonocardia; species Pseudonocardia sp. ICBG1034. The sequence goes on along the minus strand of NZ_JAHLEK010000023.1, from coordinate 688,382 downwards.
TCCAGCCAGCACACCGGGTCGCCGACCTCGGCCTCGTGGCCGTGGTCGGGGTGTCGTCCGGTGACCGGGGCCCCGGCGGACGGTGTGTCGGACACACCGCCATCGGACCACGGGGGTCACGCCCCGTCCAGGTCTCAGGCCGCGGCTGTCCCGCGGCGGGCCGGGCGCACCACGGGACGGCCGCGCAGCAATGTCGCGCAGCCGACCATCGTGACGGCGACGACCACCAGGGCCGCGCCCACGGTGTCCAGGGCGACGGCGGCGCTCAGGAGCGCGACGGCGCCACCGGCCACGAGCACCACCCGCGACGCGGCACCGGAGCGCGCCGAGGCCAGTCCGGCCACGCCGGTGACGAGGTGCAGCACGTTATGCAGCACCGACACCGGCAGCAGCCCGGCCAGCACCGCGGTACCCGCACCGGGCAGCACGGCGAGTTCACCGGAGGTCACGCCCGGCACGAATCCCAGGGCTCCGACCAGCAGGAACGCCGCGGCGAACGCCGCCGCGACCGGCTGTACCGGGGTGTAGGGCCGGGAGAACCCGCCCGTCGTCCGCATCATGTCCCGACCTCCTCGGTCCGTCGTCATCCGGCGCGTCGCTGCGCCCCTCGTCGGGGTCCGGTTGCCCGGCCGGAGGTGCTCCGAACCGCGGGAGCGACGCACCTCACGTGGCGGCGCGGGCCACCAGGACGGAGTTGACGACGTCGGTGCGCGGGTGCACCTCGAGGAGTACGTCGAGTGCAGGCAGGTCGGCCGGGACGATCTCCGGGTAGAGCAGGGTCCGCAGCCCGGCGGCGGACCGCACGAGCAGGGTCGTGCCGGGCCCGGTCGCGCTGGTCAGCCGGGCGGTGATGGCGGCCTTGGCGGCGGCGTCCGGACCGACCAGTGCCCCGACGAGCACGAGGTCGGCCCGGCCCAGCTCGCCGGCGAGCGCGGGGGACAGCTGCGGGTCGTCGAGATCGGCGACCAGGCTGCGGACCCGCCCGTCCGCCCCGAGGGCTGCGGTGACCGCGTCCCCCGCGGCGACGGCCGCCCGGTCCCGGTCGACGTGCAGCACCTGCGCGCCGTGCCCGGTGGCCAGGACCAGGCCGGTCAGCGGCAGGGGCCCCGACCCGAGCACGACGACGCGCCGCGGCGCGGCCAGCCCGACGGCGGTCAGCGCGGCGAGCTCCAGCCGGACGAGGTCGTGGTAGTTGCCCAGATAGGGGAACCGGTCCAGCTCGGCCCGCGGGTCGGGGGCGGCGGCGATCCGGCGCGCCCAGTGGTTCTCCATGTGGCCCTCGCCCGTCGCGGCGAGGGTCCGCAGGGCGTCCGAGTGCGGGGCGACCTGCGCCAGGACGCCCTCGGTGCAGCCGGCGGGCGGGAAGCAGCAGAGCCCGACGAGCTCGCCGAACGCGGCGTCGGTGTCCGGGGCGGGGCGCAGGTCGGTGCGCTCCAGGCGTCGTCGCAGGTCCACGAGGCGGGTCGCGACGGCGGCGACGGAGTCGCGGGGACGGCGGGGTGCGGGGAAACCGGGCGCGGTCGTCCGACTGCTCTGCGTGGTCACGATGATCCACCGTAAGCCAATGACAACCATTTCGTGCTCGGTCGTCCGGGTGGCGGGAAAGCTGAGCGAACGCTCTACAATGTGGAAGGGAACGGACAGAGGGGGAGGAGTCCGGCGATGTGGGGTTGGCTCGCGCTCGCGATCGGCGCCGAGGTCACCGGAACGGTGGCGCTGCGGTTCTCGCAGGGTTTCAGCAGGCTGGTGCCGTCGATGATCACGGTGGTGGGCTACGGACTGGCGTTCTGGTCGCTGTCCCAGGCACTCGGCCGGGGGATGGCGCTCGGGATCGCCTACGGAACCTGGGCCGCGGCCGGGGTGGCGCTCGTCGCGCTGATCGGGGTGTTCTTCCTCGGTGAGTCGTTGACGTGGGTCCAGCTCGGCGGGATCGCGCTCGTCATCGCCGGGGTGCTCGCCCTGGAGCTGGGCGGCGCGACCGCGCATGCCTGACGCGATCGGCCGGGACACCCCCGGGGCCGACGGTCGTCGCCGCCGCGGGGACCGGCGCCGCCGCGAGCTGGTCGGGGCCACGTTGCGGCTGGTCGGCGCGGGCGGGGTCGCGGCGGTCAGCCAGCGCGCGGTCGCCGCGGAGGCCGGCGTGCCGCCCAGCGCGGTCTTCTACTACCACCGCAGTGTCGACGCGCTGCTGGTCGCGACGCTCACCGCGGTCAACGACCGCTGGATCGCCCGGCTCGACGCGGTCACCGTCCCGGGCGACCTCGTCGCGCTGGTCGAGGACTGCGTCCGTCAGGAACGGGTCACCGCGATCGCCGAGTACGAGCTGTTCCTGCTGGCCGCGCGGCGCCCGGATCTGCGCGGTGAGCTGGACCGCTGGGACGTCGCGCTCGCCGCGGCCGCCGCCCGGCTCCTGCCCGACGACGCCGACCGGCGTGCGCTGCTGGCCGCCGCGGTCAACGGGCTCACCCTGAGCGGTGCCCTCGGCTCGCCGGTCGACCCCGCCCTCCTGACCCGGCTCTGCGCGGCCGGGACCGCCTGAGCCACCGTCGCCGGGATACCGTGGTGGGCATGAGCGCGGAGCGCCTCTCGGAGTCCGTGGAGAACTACCTGAAGACCATCTTCCTGCTCTCGGAGCGGTGGGAGGGGTCGGTCGGGGTCTCCGCGCTGGCCGAGCGGCTGCGGGTCTCGTCGCCGTCGGCGTCGGGGATGGTGCGCAAGCTCGTCGACGCCGGGCTGGTCGACCACGCCCGCTACGCCGGGATCACGCTCACCGCCGCCGGGCGGGCGTCCGCGCTCGCCGTGGTGCGCAGGCACCGGCTGCTGGAGATGTTCCTGGTCACCGAGCTGGACCTGGCGTGGGACGAGGTGCACGAGGAGGCCGAGGCGCTCGAGCACGCCGTCTCCGACCGGCTGCTCGACCGGATCGACACCCGGCTCGGGCACCCGCGGTTCGACCCGCACGGCGACCCCATCCCGGCCCGTGACGGCACGATGCCCGTGGTCCACGCCCGCCGGCTGCCGGACCTGCGCTACGGCGAGGGCGGCACCCTGGTGCGCGTCGACGACACCGACCCCGAGGTGCTCCGTTTCCTCGACGCGCACGACGTCCGGCTCGGCGACCGGGTGGACCTGCTGGCCCGCAAGCCCTTCGAGGGGCCGTTCGTGGTGCGGCTGCGCCGCTCCCGCGAGCAGGCCCGACCCGCCCCGGGCGAGGCCGAGCACGAGTGGGGCCCGACGCTCGCGATGGCCCTGTGGGTGGGCGCCGCCGAGGGGGCCGGCTCGGACTGAGCCGGCCCCGCCCGGGCGTCGCGGGTCAGTCCTGGTCGCGGCGGGGACGCTCCCCGCCGGAGTCCGGCGGCGCGGCCCGGGTCGTGGCGAACTCGGCCACCGCCGTCTCCGAGAGCAGCGGGTCGTGGGTCTCGGGCCCGGTGTCGGAGCCGGTGATCCCCTCCCCGTTCTCCGACGACGACGTGCTCCGCCTGCTGCTCTCGCGCAGCCCCTGGGCCGGTGACGGCTCGACCGGCAGCGCGACGACGAACCGCTCGTCGCGCAGGGCCCGGGTCAGCCCGACGGCCATCAGGACCAGCACGATCCCCAGCGGGAGACCGGCCACGATCGACGCCGTCTGCAGCGCCGAGAGCGCATCGGTGCCGGCGACCGCGCCCGCGGTGAGCAGTACCGCCGCGATCACGCCTTCCAGCACCGCCCAGAACAGCCGCTGCTGCCAGCGCGGGTTCGGGTCGCCGCCGTTGGTGAGGATGTCGACGACCAGCGAGCCGGAGTCCGACGAGGTCGCGAAGAACAGAACGACCACGAAGATCGTCAGCAGCGACGCCAGCAGGACCACGAACTCGGGCACCGGCAGCTGGGCGAGCAGCACGTAGATGGCGGTCTCGGGTGCCGCCTCGGCGAGCGGGTCGGCCGGGTCGGCCTGCACGAGCTCCAGCGCGCTGTCACCGAAGACGGTCAGCCACACCAACGCGCCGACCGGTGCGAACAGGCAGCCGGCGACGAAGTTGCGGATGGTGCGGCCGTAGGAGATCCGGGCCAGGAACATGCCGACGAACGGCGACCACGAGATCCACCAGCCCCAGTAGAACAGCGTCCACGAGCTCTGCCACTCCGCCGCGGTGCCGTTGCCGCCGTCGGTGAAGGTCTCGAACGACAGGCCGGGCACCTCCTGGACGTAGGTGCCGATGTTGGAGGCGAGGCTGTTGAGCAGGTCACGGGTGGGGCCGAAGAAGAACACGAACAGCATCAGCGCGAGCGCCAGCCACAGGTTGATCAGCGCCAGGCGCCGGATGCCCTTGTCGAGCCCGAGCATCAGCGAGGTGATCGCGATCGCGGTGATGGCCGCGATCAGCACGACCTGCAGCGTGGTCGTGTTCTCCCAGCCGAAGACGGCGTCGAGACCGGCCGCGACCTGCTGCGCGCCGATGCCCAGCGAGGTGGCCAGGCCGAACAGCGTGCCGAACACCGCGATGACGTCGACGAGGTAGCCGGGCCAGCCGTTGATCCGGTCCTTCAGGATCGGGTACAGGGCGGCCGCCGGGCGCAGCGGCAGGCCCTTGCGGAAGGCGAAGTAGCCCAGCGACAGGCCGAGCACGATGTAGATCGCCCACGGGTGCAGGCCCCAGTGGAAGAACGTGTAGAGCATCGCGTTCCGCGCGGCCTCGGGCGACGAGCCGTCCCCGGTGGGCGGCGCGGTGAAGTGCGAGATCGGCTCGGACACCGCGTAGAACACCAGGCCGATACCCATGCCCGCGGTGAACAGCATCGCGAACCAGGAGACCGTGCCGTACTCCGGCGTCGAGTCCGACGGACCGAGCTTCACCCGTCCGTACCGCGAGGCCATCAGCACGATCACGAAGACCAGGAAGCCGGTCGCGGAGAAGATGTAGAGCCAGCCGAGTGTGTCCGTGATCCAGGCGTTCACCGAGTCCGCGACCGACCCGAGCGATGCCGGGGAGAGGACCCCCCACGACACGAACGCCACCGCCAGGAGGGCCGAGGTGACGAAGACGGGAGGACTGGTGTGCTCCCGTAGGTATCGGACGATCACTGGTTCCCCCTCGACGTGGATGTGCGACGCCGACACCTATCACGATTCGACCATTCCGGTCATATCGGACGAGTGCACGACGAAGGCCCGGACCCGCACGACGGCGGGACCGGGCCTCGGGGGCCGAACGGGCCGGGTGGGTCAGCGCGCGGCGTCGGCCGCGCCCGCCTCACCCGTGTTGCCCTGCGTGTTCAGCGAACCGTCGGCGTTCTCCAGGTGCGCCCGGACGAACCACTGGTACTGCTCCAGCTCGCCGGCCTGGGCGATGAGCATGTCCTCGGTCACCGGGTCGAGCGCGCCGACCTTCTCGATCTGGGTGCGGTGGTCGGAGATGACCCCGGTGTAGACCACGTCGAGCGCGCCGAGGTGGGCGATCGCCTGGTCGCGGCCGATGGAGTAGTCGTCCCAGGTGCGGTCCTTGACCAGCGCGCCGGGGGTGCCGTTGGGCGAGCCGCCCAGGGTCGCGATGCGCTCGGCGACGTCGTCGACGAACCCGCGGACCGCGTCCACCTGCGGGTCGAGCATCTCGTGCACCGCGATGAAGTTCGGGCCGATGACGTTCCAGTGCACGTGCTTGAGCGTGAGCTGGAGGTCGTTCAGGGCGTGCAGACGGTGCTGCAGGATGTCGACGACCTGCTCGGCGTCTCCGCGCTCGAGGCCGGGGACGGTGTAACGGATCGTGGCCATGGTTCTGTGCAGTCCTTCCGTGACGGGTGGGTGGTTCAGGACGCCGCAGTGCGGGGGTCGTCTTCCGCGACGGGCTGGGCGTCGAGGTGGACGCCGTCGCCGTCGGGGGTCTCGTCGACCGGGGTGTCGCTCTGCTCGGTCGGGACCGGGTGACTCGTGCGCTCGTCCTGACCGCGCTGGTCCTTCTCGGGCGTCGTCATGACGACCGGGTACCCCGGTCGGGCGGGTTTCATGTCCGGCGTCGGCGACCCCGGGAACGGGTATCCGGTGGGGGAGCGACCACCCCGAGGAGCGATGCGATGACCCCCGGAACGACCGTCACCCCGCACGGGCTGCACCACGTCACGGCGATCGCCGGGGACCCGCAGCGCAACGTGGACTTCTACACCACCGTGCTCGGCCTGCGGCTGGTGAAGCGGACCGTGAACTTCGACGCGCCCGAGGTCCACCACCTCTACTACGGCGACGAGGCGGGCCGTCCCGCCACCATCCTGACGTTCTTCCCGTGGCCCGGCGTCGAGCCCGGCCGGCAGGGCGCCGGCCTGACGACCGCCACCGCGTTCGGCGTGCCGCCGGAGTCGCTGGGCTGGTGGCAGACCCACCTCGCCGCGCTCGGCGTCGATGCCGACACCCCCCGCACCCGGGACGCGTCGTCGGGGGCCGAGGAGGTCCTGACCCTGCGCGATCCCGACGGGCTGGTGATCGACCTCGTCGCCGCGCCCGGCGACACCCGCTCGGGCTGGGACGGCGCCGGCGACGTGCCCGCCGAGCACGCGGTACGCGGTCTGCACGCGGTGACGCTGTCCGAGGCGGACCTCGAACCGACCCAGCGGATGCTCACCGACCTCGGCATGGCCCACACCGGCGACGACGGCGCCCGCAGCCGCTTCCGCACCACGGGGGACACCGCGACGGTCGTGGACGTGCTCGGCGGTGTCGACGGGCACGGGGTGCAGGCCGGCGGGACGGTGCACCACATCGCGTTCCGGGTGGCGGACCGGGCGACCCAGCAGCAGTGGCGCACCGAGCTGGTGGCCCGCGGCCTGGAGGTCACCGAGATCCTCGACCGGCAGTACTTCACCTCGATCTACTTCCGCGAGCCCGGCGGTGTGCTGTTCGAGATCGCCACCGACGAGCCCGGCTTCACCGTCGACGAGCCGCTGCTCGAACTCGGCCGCGCGCTGAAGCTGCCGCCGTGGCTGGAGCCGGACCGGGCGACGATCGAGGCGAACCTGCCCGCGCTGCGCGACCGGGGGTGACCGCGGGGGCCGCCCGGCTCAGGTGTCGAGCCGCTGCTCGCGTGCCGGCCCGTCGGCTCCGGTGAGGTGCTCCAGGGTGTTGGTGACGCGCAGCAGCCGCTCCAGCGCACCGACACGGTTGTCGAGGTGCAGCTCGACGCCTGCGGCCCGGGTCCGCCTGCGGATCATCAGCAGCGACGACAGACCGTAGGAGTCGCAGTACCCGATCCGGGCGCAGTCGATCCGCAGCTCACGCAGGCCGGGCCGGTCCGTCAGCAGCACGGCGACGGCGTCGGTGAGCGCGTCGGAGGTGGCGTAGTCGAGGTCACCGGCCGGCGCCACCGTCGCGAGGTCCGGCGCGGGGCTGGTCCAGGTGAGGGACAGCTCTCGCGGGTCACTCATGCGGGCCTTCCGGTTCGGTGCAGTGTCGTGGAGTCGGCGCCCTCGGCGACGGCGCCGGCCGGGACGGGGGTGTCCGCGCCTCCGGTGAGCGCCGGGGACGTGGTCGCGCGCCGCAGCAGCTCCGACGCCCGGGTGAAGTCGCGCAGCTCGTCGCCGAGCAGGTCCAGGACGGGCCGCAGGACGGCCACCGGCACCGACCGGGCCTCGAGCACCTCGGCGGTCCAGCCGAGGAAGTGCTCGAACAGCTCCGCGTCACCGGTGTAGAGCGCCACGGACAGGAAGTCGACGATGTGCCGGACGTCCTCGGCGGTGTGCCGGCGCTGGTCGTCGTCGTATCCGGCCATCGCCGGGACACGCTCGGGCAGGCGGTCCAGCACCGTGGCGACCAGCCGCGGGGCACTGCGGGTGACCAGGGTGTACTCCTGGTCGGACAGGTGCGGCAGGTCGTCCATCGGCTGGGCGTGCGGGTGCGCCGGGGCGGGCAGCCCGTCGGCGAGGGTCTCGGCGGCGGTCCGCGCGTCCGGGGCCCAGGCGTCGGCGCCGAGCAGGCGGGCGTAGCGGCCGTCCGTGCCGAACGCCCGGCCGCCGACGATCACCGGGACACCCGCGGCCTGGCAGGCCGTGATCGTCGCGTGCGCGGTCGGCAGCCGGGTCGCGATCGACGACGACAGCGCCACCGCGTCCGGGCCGGTCCGGTGCAGGTGGGTGACCAGGTGCGCCGCGGGGACCTGCGCACCCAGGTAGTCGACGGTGAACCCGCGCAGCCGCAGCACCTCGGCCAGCAGCCGGGCGGGCAGCGCGTGCCACTCGCCGTCGACGCAGGCCACGGTCACCCGGCCGCGCTCGCCGCCGTGCCGCCCGCTGGTCAGCGACAGCGTGCTGATCACGCGCTCGTTGATCGCGGTCGCGGCGTGCTCCTGGGCGACGGAGAGGCGGTTGGCCGCCCACTCGAGCCCGACCCGCTGCTGCACCGCGCCGATCACCTCGAGCAGCACGGCCTCGGGTTCCAGGCCGTCCCGCAGCGCGTCGACGACGACGTCGACCGCGCTGTACTCGTCGCCCCGCAGCACCGCGTCCCAGAGCAGGTCGGTGTAGCGCCCGGCCGTCATGCGGTGTACCTGCCCCGGCCCGACCCACCCACCGCGGTCAGGTGCCGGCCGCGCGGAGCGGTGACCGCCAGGACGGCCATGTCGTCGTGGGAGTTGCGCCCCACCCACTCGGTGGCGAGCATCTGCACCCGTTCGACGACGGCCTCGGCCGGCATCCCGGCGCACTCGGCGGCCGCGCGGCGCAGGCGCTCCTCGCCGAACTGGTCGCGCCCGAGCGGGCCGCCCTGGGCCTCGGTGATGCCGTCGGTGAACATCAGGCAGGTCTCGCCGGGCCCGAGCCGGGTCTCCCAGGTCGACGCGTGGATCTCGGGCAGCGCCCCGACCAGCGTGCCGAGCGTCGCGGCCTCCTCGACGCGGCCGTCGGCGCGGATGATCAGCGGCGGCGGATGGCCCGCGCAGGTGATCCGCAGGCGCACGTCGGCCCCGCTGCGCGACACCGACGCCAGCACCAGCGTCACGAAGCGGGCATGGTCGTCGGAGAGCAGCGCGTTGTTGAGCAGGTGCAGCAGCCGCAGGTGGTCGTCGGCCATCGGCAGCAGCGCGTGCACCGCGCTGCGGATCTTGCCGGTGAGCACGGCGGCCTCCAGGCCCTTGCCGCACACGTCCCCGAGCACGGCGAGGGTCTCGTCGGAGCCCTCCGCGCCGGGGTGGACGTCGTAGAAGTCGCCGCCGACCCGCTCGGAGTCCTGCGCGGGCCGGTAGCCGCCGGCGAACTCGACCCCCGAGACGTGCTGCAGCGACGGCGGCAGCAGGTCGCGCATCAGGGTCTCGGTGATCGAGGCCTGCTGGGCGAACATGCGGGCCGCGGACATCGCGAGACCGGACCGGGCGGCGAACTCGCGGGCGGTCGCCTCCTCGCCCTCGCTGAACGGCCCGGTGTCGGCGCGGCGCAGGAGCACGATGGCGCCGGCCGGGATGCCGTGCCCCGGCAGCGGGGTGACGACGATCGAGCCGACCTCGCCGAACCCGTCGGGCGTCACCCAGGCGGGGGCCACGGCAGGGTCGATCCAGCGCGACGGGACCGGCGGGAAGCCCTGCAGGGCCTCGGCCAGGCCGGGGACCTCGTCCGGGTCGATGCGCAGTGTCCGGTGCCGGACGGGGCCGTCGGTGACGGCGTCGACGACCTGGAACTGCCCGCGGGTGCCCGGGGTCATCACGAGCGCCCCGTCGGCCAGTCTGCCCACGGCGAGCTGGGCGGTGACCTCCATGCAGCGCCCCAGGTTCAGCGAGCCCAGGAGCGCGGCCGAGGCCTCGGACAGGAAAGCGGCGCGGGCCTGCTCCAGGTGCAGCTCGTCGCGGATGGACCGGACGTCGGTGACGTCGATCAGCCACCAGGTGACCGAGCCGTCCTCGTGCCGGACGGGCTGGGCCTCCAGCGCGCGGCCGTCGACGATGTCGGAGAACGCGGTGGGGACGCCGCGGTCGGCGCCACCCGCGGTGGCCAGCCACGGGGCGACCCGCGACAGCGGGTCCCCGGTACGGGCCCGGGGGAGCAGCGCGCGTGCTGCTCCGTTGGCCTGCAGCACGGTGCCGTCGGCGCCGACGGTGAGCGCGGCGCATGGCGCATCGGCCCAGCGCCGGTCGACCACGGGCGACGCGTCCGGTAGCACGGTCGCGTCGCCGGTCGTCGGCTCCAGTTCGGTCACATCAGCTCCTGGCCCCTGGCGGGCCGGTCGTCGGCGCCCGGGGAGACCCGGGGCGCGGAACGCCCTACCGTACCGCGTACGCGACAGGCCCTCATCCCGGGCGCGCGGCGCGGACGCGGCGATACGTGTCCCTCACCGGTGCTCGCGGACCCGGCGCCAGCCGCCGAACCGGACGGGCAGACCGGGCGAGGCGAGGACGCTGTCCGGGGGGCCCGACGGCGGCGCGGCACCGGCCGCGGCGACCAGGTTCTCGTCGAGTTCGAGCAGCTCGGCGTGGTGGAGCGGCCAGCGCGGGTGGTCGTTGCGCCAGCGGACGGTGCCCAGCGGACGCCGGGTGTGCAGCGCCCAGCGTGCGGTGAGGAAGTGCTCGAGCTCCCCGGGCACGGCCAGCGGGGCGCCGGTGCGGACCCGGGTCCGTGCGGAGACGCCGCGCGGGCCGGGGAAGCGGCGTGTGCAGGAGTAGGCGATCTCCTCGCCCTCGGCGACCCGCCCGGACACCGTCGACGGCGACCAGTCGTAGGGCAGGGCCGCGACACCCCGCGCGGCGAGCACGGGCAGCATCCGGTCGGCGTCGAGCGAACGGAACACCACGCCCCGGCGGCCCTCGTCGTCCACCGAGTACAGCCGGACGTTGGTCTCGGCGAAGCTGCCGAGCCAGGGCAGGCCGGGCAGCGGGCCGAAGCCCAGCCGCCGCATCCGGAAGTGGACGAGCCCGACCCAGGTGACGCCGTCGTGGGTGTCCGGACGGGTACGGGGCGGCAGCAGCGGCGCCACCGCGGCGGGGTCGGCCCGCCAGTGCAGGAACACCACGTCGGCCCAGTACTGGTGCAGCAGCGGGTGCCGGACCGGGGCGGGCGGGTCCGGGGTGACCGGCTCGGGCGCGACGCCGGGCGGCACCGGTGCGGTGTCCCGGCCCGGTGCCGTGCGGCGGCCGGTCACGCCGGTGTGCCGCCGCGCTCGGTGCGGGCCTTCCACGCGTCGCGGCGCTCACCGGTGTCGCGGATGGCGTCGACCTCGGCGAGCATGCGGCGCTGCTCCTCGGTCCCACCACCGTTCGCGACGAGCCGCTCGGTGTCGGCGAGGGAGCGGGCCGCGGCGATGTCGGCGGCGCCGGCGGGCAGCCGCTGGTCACGGTCGTCGCCACCCTCGGCGTCGACGACGTGCTTCTGCTCCGCCGCGTAGGGGTTGTCCGACGGCAGCCGGCCGCTGAACCGCCCGTACGCGCCGAGGACCAGCATCACCAGGCCCACGAGCAGGCTGAACACGACGTTCGGCATCCGGAACGCCAGCAGGTTGTACGGCGTGCCGATGAGCAGCACGTTGACCACACCGGACAGCAGGAACAGCGCGCCGACGGTCACGCTGACCGTCGAGGCGAAGCGGCCGCCCCGGACGGCGGCGCCGACCAGCACCGCGCCGACGACCACCGACACGGTCGACAGCAGCAGGTTCGTGGACAGCCCCAGCACCGGCGACCCGGTGGTGGAGAAGAAGTCGAGGTTGTTCGTGAAGCCCAGCACCCCGAACACCAGGAGCATGATCCCGACGAGCAGGCTGCTGATCCGGTGCAACCCGTTCAGCCGGCGTGCGTCGGACCCGATCGATGACATGACGTCGTCCTCCGTTCGTCGAGCGAGGCACTCCGGGGATAGCCGATCGCCTTCCCGGACAAACCGCGCTGACCTGCGAAGGTGTGCCGTGTCTCGAAACCCGGATCCGGGTTGCGGATCAGACCGGGCCGGGGAGCGCGACGGGCCCGGGGCCCTCGCCGCGCAGCGGCCGCGCCGAACGCGGGTCCAGCGGGTCGACGGTGCCCGCGTCGCGCAGCGTCCCGTCGCCGGGCCGGCGCAGTGAGCGGACACCGGCGTCGGCGAGGGTCACCAGCGGCACCGCGAGCAGTGCCCCGGGCACCCCGCCGACGATCAGCCCGGCGCTGATCGGCAGCACCACCGCGAGCGGGTGCAGCCGTACCGATCGGCCCAGCAGCAGCGGCTGCAGGATGTAGCCCTCGACGTTCTGCACGATCAGGAGCAGGCCGATCACGAGCAGCGCGTCCACCCAGCCCCCGGAGGCGAGCGCGACGAGCACCGCCACGATCCCGGTGACGACGGCGCCGACGGTCGGGACGAACGCGCCGAAGAAGATCAGCGTGGCCAGCGGGACGACCAGCGGGACCCCGATCACCCACAGGCCGACCGCCGCGGTCACCGCGTCGACGGCGGCCACGACGACCGTCGCCCGGGTGTAGCCGACCAGCGACGCGAACGCCCGCCGGCCCGCGACGTCGGCCCTCCGCCGTACGTGCTGCGGGACCGCGCCGAGGACGAACCGCCAGATCCGCGCCCCGTCGTGGATCAGGAAGATCAGCACGAACAGCATCAACAGGGTCTCGGCGGCCAGCTCGCCCGCGGTCCCCAGGGCGCCGATCGCGTTGTTCGCCAGCGCGGCCTGGTTGCGCGCCAAGGTGTCGAGCAGCGACTGGAAGACGGCCGAGAGCTGGGTGTCGTCGAGCCGGAACGGCGGCCCGGCCAGCCGGTCCCGCAGCGCGACGACCGTCTCACCGATGCTCGCCGACAGGCTCGGCAACCCGTCGAGGAACGCCGCGACCGCCCACCACAGCACCCCGACCGCCACCGCCACCCCGCCCGCGACGACGACACCCGTCGCCAGACCGCGGGGAACCAGCGGGACCCGGTTCAGGATCCGGGCCACCGGCGCCAGCAGCGCGGTCAGGATCAGCGCGAGCACCACCGGCACGACCAGCACCGCGAGCTGCGCGATCAGCCACAGCACGACGGCGACGGCGGTCGCGACGAGGAGACCGCGCCAGGCCAGGCTCGACGCGATCACCAGACCCCGGGGGATCCGCGGTTCCTCGGTCACCGCGGCCTCCCGGATCGGACGGTGTCGGACTGACGGTTGCGTGACGTCACGACGGTAGTCGGCCGGGGCCGTCCGGGCCCGTCACGGTCAGGGTGAGGACGAAGGTGGCGCCGTCGTCGTCGGGCGGGCAGGTGAGGTCGCCACCGTGCGCGCGGGCCAGGCCGCGGGCGATCGCGAGGCCGAGCCCGGCGCCGCCGCTGTCCCGGTCACGGGCGTCCTGGAGCCGGACGAGCCGGTCGAAGACGCGCTCGCGGTCGCCGTCGGCGATCGGGGTGCCGGTGTTGTGCACCGAGACCGACACGGTCCCGGCCGCCCGGTCGGTCCGGGTGACGACCTCGATCCGCCCGCCGTCGGGGGTGTGCCGGCGGGCGTTGTCCAGCAGGTTGGCGAGGATGCGCGACACCGCCTGCGGGTCGGCGCGCACCGCGGCGGGCTCCCCGTGGCCGTCGACGGTCAGCCCGGGCGCGAGCACCGCGGCCCGCCGGGTCTCGGCGCGCGCGATCCCGGCGACGTCGACCTCCCGTGGCGCCACCGCGGTGCCGCCGTCGATGCGGGCCAGGTCGAGCATGTCGGTGACCAGCCGCCCGGCCCGGCGCGTCTCGCCGAGCAGCAGCTCCAGGCGCCGGGTGCGGCGGGCGGGGTCGGCGTCGGGCCCGGACCGCTCCAGCGTCTCGGCGACGGCGGTGATCCCGGACAGCGGTGTCCGCAGCTCGTGCGCGGCGTCGGCCAGGAACACCCGGGTCCGCTCGGCCTCCTCCCGGGAGCGCCGCTCGGCGTCGGTGAGGGCGTCGAGCATGCCGTCCATCGCCGCCGCCGCGGTACCGAGGTCGGTGTGCGGGCGATCGGGCCGGAGCCGCGCGTCGCGCTCGCCCGCGGTGATCCGCCCGGCGAGCGCGGTCATCCGGTCCAGCGGGCGCAGCGCCGTCCGCACGACGAACGACACCGCACCGAGCGCGACGAGCAGGGTCAGCAGCACCGATCCGGCCAGCACCGCGCGCAGACCGTTGCGGACCTGGGCGACGTCGGAGGCGTCGGCGACGAGCTCGACCGTCGCCCCGCCACCGGCGTCGAGGGTCACGGTGCGGCTGCCGGTGTCCGGCGGGACGGGTGGCCGTCCGGCCGGGACCGGGGCGGACGGCGGCCTGCTCGGGTCGTCGGTGCGGTCACCACCGGGGCCGCGGTCCGGCCGGCCGGCCGGCGGTGGGGTACCGGGCGCGTTCAGTCCGGGGTCGCCCATGACCTCCCCGTCGGCGGTGCTCACCTTGATCCGGATCTGCTGGCCGGACAGCCCGGTGACCAGCTCCTCCGGGGTGGCTCCCGCCGCGATCAGCTGCTGGGCCTGCACCACACGGTCCCGCAGCCGGGAGTCGAGATCGGACTCCAGGCGGGCCCCGAGCAGGACGTCGACGAGCACCACCACCAGGACCAGCAGCACCGCCACCACCCCGAGCACCGCCGCGGTGACCCGGCGGCGCAGCGACGGGGTGGCGGTGCGGGCCTGCGCGGCCGAGCTCACGACGGCCCGCGCAGCGAGTAGCCGAGGCCCCGCACGGTGTGCAGCAACCGCGGACCGTGTGCCTCCAGCTTGCGGCGCAGCGCCGACACGTGGACCTCGACGAGGTTGGGGTCGTAGGCGTCGTAGCCCCAGACCGAGCGCAGGATCTGCGCCTTGGACACGGTGCGTCCGCGCTGCTCGGCGAGGTAGGTGAGCAGCCGCAACTCGGTCGCGGACAGCTCCAGCACCGTCCCCCCGCGGGAGGCGACGGCGGCGTCGGGGTCGAGGACGAGGTCGCCCACCTGCACCGCGGACGGCAGCCTGCCCCGGCGGCGCAGCACCGCCGCGACCCGGGCCACGAGCTCGTCGAGCGCGAAGGGCTTGAGGACGTAGTCGTCGGCGCCCGAGTCGAGCCCGCGGAGCCGGTCGGCCAGCGCGTCGCGCGCGGTGAGCATGACGATCCCGGCGTCCCCGTGCCCACGCACGACGTCGATCAGCTCGAACCCGTCGCGCCCGCCGGGGAGCATCACGTCCAGGACGACGAGGTCCGGCCGGAACGCGGCGAGCCGCTCCTCGAACGCGACGCCGTCGACGACGCCCTCGGTCACGTGCCCGGCATCGGCCAGCGCGTCCACGACGGACTCGCGGATGGCGTCGGAGTCCTCGAGCACCAGGACCCGGGTCGTGGGGCCGCGGCTGTCGTCGTCCTGGCGTGTGCTCACGGCACAAGGGTGCGCCGCGAGGCTGAGGGGGACCTGAAGGACCCGCCGGTTTCAGGTCCGTCTCAGGTACCGCGGGCACTGTCGTGGCAGACACCGAGACGACGGGCCGCCCGGCCCGCGGCGCGGAGAGGAAGAGATGACCCTGCTCGACGTGATCGTCCTGATCATCGTGGTGGCCGCCGCGATCGGCGGGTTCCGCCGGCTCGGCGGCGTGGCCCGGGCCGGGCGCCTGCTCGGTCTCGTGGTCGGTGCCGGCGTCGGCGCGGCCTGGGGCTCGAACCTGGCCCGCTACGGCGACACCCCCGACTCGGCCTGGTTGTGGGGCCTGGTCGGGGTGCTCGCCGGTCTGCTGCTGGGCTCGCTGGTCGGCGGGTTCCTCGGCGGACTGGTCAGCCGGGTGCTCGCCCGCGGCAGGTTGTCCTTCCTGGACCGCATCGTCGGCGCCGTCACCGGTGCCGTGACCGCACTGCTGGTGATCTGGCTGGTCTCGTGGGTGGTCCCCGCGGTCGTGAGCGCCGAGGCGCTCGCCCCCGTGACGACGCTCGCGCAGTCACTGGGCGGCAGCCGGATCGTCGACTCGGTGTCGGAGCTGCTGCCCGCGACGACGTCCGCCGCCCGCGACGTCGTCGACGCCGCGCGGCCTCCCGCCGGCTGATCCCACCCGACCCCCAGCGGTCCGCCGTCCGGCGGTCCGCGACCCGCCGCTGCCCTCTTCCGGGCACGGCACCGTCCGAGGAGAACCATGAACGACGAGAACCGCACCCCGCGCGACGACGACGACCGCCCCACCGACCGGCAGCCCCCGGTCCCCGCCGACGAGACCCCCACCGCCCACACCCCGACACCGCACGTCCGGGACGGCGTGCACGGCGGGGGGACGGTGGCCGCCGCCTCCGACGCGGGTGACCCTCCGCGACGACGCCGGTTCGCCGCCCTGCGACGCCGGTCCGCGCTGCCCGCGGTCGCGGCCGGCGTGATCGGCCTGGTCGTCGGGGCCACCGCGAGCGGCCTGATCGTCGGGACCGCGTTCGCCGGGCCGGGCGACGGCCCCGCCCGCACGGCGGTCGCCGCCGACGGCCCCGCCCGCACGGCGGTCGCCGCCGACGGCCCCGCCCGCACGGCGGTCGCCGCCGACGGCCCCGCCCGCACGGCGGTCGCCGCCGACGGCCGCGGCCCCGGCGGACCCGGTGGACCCGACGGCTCCGGTGGTCCCGGTGGTGAGACCGGTGGTCCGGGCCGCGGCCCCGACGGTGCCGGTCCTGGTGCGTGCGGTCCGGCCGGTGGGCCGGGTCGTGACGGCGCGACTCCGCCCGCGCCGCCTGCCGGGGCCCCGACGCCGCCCGCTCCGGGCGCCGCCCCGGCCGCCCCGGGTGCGACGGCTCCGGGTGTCACGGCTCCGCGCCAGGGCGGCGCCGCTGCCCCGGCCGCTCCCGCGGCCCCTGCTGCCCCCGCGGCCCCGGGGTCGTCCGCCGCTCCCGCGGCGCCGGCCGCTCCCGCCGCTCCGTGAGCCCGTACGCGCGGCGACACCGACCGGTGTCGCCGCGCGTGGAGGAGGGGTGAAGGGAGTGCTCCTCGTCGGATCGCGTCGCGCATTCGCCCCCGACGCGCTGCAGGACCCGACGAGGAGCACTCGACGGACCAACGCGCCGGAACGGGCACGGATACCCCCCTGATGCGGTGACGACGCGGGCCCGGACACCACCATCGGTCGTCCCCGCAGGTCAGACGGGCCGTCGTCATGTCCTCGTGACAAGAAATCGGTGAGTGGTCCGGCCCGTCGAGCGCCGATCCGGGGGGATCACCCGCCGTCCGTGGTGGGGCTCCGGGAGCCGAAACGGCGGGACGGAGCCCCCTCCACCCGGGACGGTGGGGGCCGGAGCGACGCGGCCGAGCCCCACGCGGCCCGGGATCGGAGGGGCCGAGGCCGCTCCGTGGTCGCCCGCGAGAGGACCGTCCCGGCGATCGCCCAGGCCGTCCCCGGCGCTCCGTTGTGGACGTCCTGCCTCGCGACGGCGGAGGACGGGTCGGATCCGACGGTGGGCCGGAAGCGGGGCACCTGCACCGTAACCACGGGCCGTCGTGCGGGACGGGGTTCCGGCCGACGGCCGGAACCGGACCACGGCGGTACCGGACGGCCACTCGACGGCGCACCCCGACCGCACCCTGACAGCGCAGGTCACGGGCCGATTCGAGACCTGAACGGATGGTGGCCCGACCACCGAGAAGACCACGTGGACAACCCATCGCGAAGAGACCGTGGTCGGCGTCACACAGATCGGTGATCGCCGGTATCGCTCGGTGAGAGGGTGTCGGTAACCAGGAGTTCGTTTCCGACCACCGCGGTGACCTGCGACGACGCCTGGAGTTCGCCCCGGGGACCCCCCGGTTTGACGGCCCCGGACACCGTGCCGTAACTTTCTTCCTGTCAGCGAGTGAGCCGGACAGAACGGGCCTTGAGGGGTTCGGTCAACAGGCCCCGCGGACGGCGACCCCCGGTGGTTCATCGAGTTTCTCGGTGTGATTGTCTTGGTGGGTCAAGGCGATCCGTCTTCAGGATCCTGCTTCCTTGTGTGGGGGGTGGGTGAGTGCGGTGCGGGTGTCTTTTGAGAACTCAACAGTGTGTCGAGCTATTTTGATTCGGTTTGGCGTTTTGTGCCAAATTGTTTGTTTGGTTGCAGCATTCGATCCCGTCGGGTGTTGTGGCCAGTTGTTTGTTGCAAGTCAGGGTTTTGTTGGAGAGTTTGATCCTGGCTCAGGACGAACGCTGGCGGCGTGCTTAACACATGCAAGTCGAGCGGTAAGGCCCTTTCGGGGGTACACGAGCGGCGAACGGGTGAGTAACACGTGGGTGACCTGCCCTCCACTCTGGGATAAGCCCGGGAAACTGGGTCTAATACCGGATAGGACCACTGATCGCATGGTTGGTGGTGGAAAGTTTTTTCGGTGGGGGATGGGCCCGCGGCCTATCAGCTTGTTGGTGGGGTGATGGCCTACCAAGGCGGTGACGGGTAGCCGGCCTGAGAGGGCGACCGGCCACACTGGGACTGAGACACGGCCCAGACTCCTACGGGAGGCAGCAGTGGGGAATATTGCGCAATGGGCGGAAGCCTGACGCAGCGACGCCGCGTGGGGGATGACGGCCTTCGGGTTGTAAACCTCTTTCGCCAGGGACGAAGAGCAATTGACGGTACCTGGAGAAGAAGCACCGGCCAACTACGTGCCAGCAGCCGCGGTAACACGTAGGGTGCGAGCGTTGTCCGGAATTATTGGGCGTAAAGAGCTCGTAGGCGGTGTGTCGCGTCGGCCGTGAAAACTTGGGGCTTAACTCTGAGCGTGCGGTCGATACGGGCATCACTTGAGTTCGGCAGGGGAGACTGGAATTCCTGGTGTAGCGGTGAAATGCGCAGATATCAGGAGGAACACCGGTGGCGAAGGCGGGTCTCTGGGCCGATACTGACGCTGAGGAGCGAAAGCGTGGGGAGCGAACAGGATTAGATACCCTGGTAGTCCACGCCGTAAACGTTGGGCGCTAGGTGTGGGGACCATTCCACGGTTTCTGTGCCGCAGCTAACGCATTAAGCGCCCCGCCTGGGGAGTACGGCCGCAAGGCTAAAACTCAAAGGAATTGACGGGGGCCCGCACAAGCGGCGGAGCATGTGGATTAATTCGATGCAACGCGAAGAACCTTACCTGGGTTTGACATGCACCAGACATCCCTAGAGATAGGGCTTCCCTTGTGGTTGGTGTGCAGGTGGTGCATGGCTGTCGTCAGCTCGTGTCGTGAGATGTTGGGTTAAGTCCCGCAACGAGCGCAACCCTTGTTCCATGTTGCCAGCACGTAATGGTGGGGACTCATGGGAGACTGCCGGGGTCAACTCGGAGGAAGGTGGGGATGACGTCAAGTCATCATGCCCCTTATGTCCAGGGCTTCACACATGCTACAATGGCTCATACAGAGGGCTGCGAGACCGTGAGGTGGAGCGAATCCCTTAAAGTGAGTCTCAGTTCGGATCGGGGTCTGCAACTCGACCCCGTGAAGTTGGAGTCGCTAGTAATCGCAGATCAGCAACGCTGCGGTGAATACGTTCCCGGGCCTTGTACACACCGCCCGTCACGTCACGAAAGTTGGTAACACCCGAAGCCGGCGGCCCAACCCTTGTGGAGGGAGCTGTCGAAGGTGGGACTGGCGATTGGGACGAAGTCGTAACAAGGTAGCCGTACCGGAAGGTGCGGCTGGATCACCTCCTTTCTAAGGAGTCCCATCATGTGGTGGGGCACCACGATGCTCTGTGAGTTGTGCTCATGGTGAGTCTGTGGTTCCTTCATTGAATCGCATTTGCGGCCTCGTTCGTGGGTCGGGTGCGTTGGGTGGAACGCAGTACGTCGGACCGTTTGGCTTGGCACACTGTTGGGTCCTGAGAAGACATCCTGTGGGTTGTTTTCTTTGGCCGCTCTGGTCGAGGGCTTCCTAACGCCTGCGTGTGTGGGTGGTGGTTGTTTCTTGGTTGGGTGTGGTTGTGGGTTGAGTGTTGCATAGTGGATGCGAGCATCTTGTTGTGGTCAAGTTGTTAAGAGCACATGGTGGATGCCTGGGCATCAGGAGCCGATGAAGGACGTGGGAGGCCGCGATAGGCCTCGGGGAGCTGTCAACCGAGCTGTGATCCGAGGGTGTCCGAATGGGGAAACCCAGCGCCCGTCATGGGGCGTTACCCGTACCTGAATTCATAGGGTGCGTGGAGGGAACGTGGGGAAGTGAAACATCTCAGTACCCACAGGAAGAGAAAACAATAGTGATTCCGTGAGTAGTGGCGAGCGAAAGCGGAAGAGGCTAAACCGTGTCCGTGTCAAGCCGGCAGGCGTTGCGGGTGCGGGGTTGTGAGACGTGTCGTTCATCTTCTGCCGAGGGTGGGACAGCAAGGATCTGTGTTAGCGGAACGACTCTGGGATGGTCGGCCGTAGTGGGTGATAGCCCCGTACGCGAAAACATTGGGTTCTGTTGTGGGCGTGTTCTCGAGTAGCAGCGAGCCCGTGAAATTCGCTGTGAATCTGGCGGGACCACCCGTCAAGCCTAAATACTACCTGGTGACCGATAGCGGACAAGTACCGTGAGGGAAAGGTGAAAAGTACCCCGGGAGGGGAGTGAAATAGTACCTGAAACCGTGTGCTTACAAGCCGTCAGAGCCTTTCGGGGTGATGGCGTGCCTTTTGAAGAATGAGCCTGCGAGTTATGCTTCGTGGCGAGGTTAACCTGTGTGGGGTAGCCGTAGCGAAAGCGAGTCCGAATAGGGCGCCATAGTCGCGGGGTGTAGACCCGAAGCGGAGTGATCTACCCATGGCCAGGGTGAAGCGTCGGTAAGACGTCGTGGAGGCCCGAACCCACCAGGGTTGAAAACCTGGGGGATGAGCTGTGGGTAGGGGTGAAAGGCCAATCAAACTTCGTGATAGCTGGTTCTCCCCGAAATGCATTTAGGTGCAGCGTCGTGTGTTTCTCACCGGAGGTAGAGCACTGGATGGCCTAGGGGGCCG
Organism: Pseudonocardia sp. ICBG1034; assembly: GCF_020131375.1. NCBI lineage: Bacteria > Bacillati > Actinomycetota > Actinomycetes > Pseudonocardiales > Pseudonocardiaceae > Pseudonocardia > Pseudonocardia sp. ICBG1034. The sequence goes on along the minus strand of NZ_JAHLEK010000023.1, from coordinate 667,612 downwards.
ACAAGCTTACCGAAGTCAGCCAAACTCCGAATGCCGGTGAGTGAGAGCGCGGCAGTGAGACTGCGGGGGATAAGCTTCGTGGTCGAGAGGGAAACAGCCCAGATCACCGGCTAAGGCCCCTAAGCGTGCGCTAAGTGGGAAAGGATGTGGGATCGCCCGGACAACCAGGAGGTTGGCTTAGAAGCAGCCACCCTTGAAAGAGTGCGTAATAGCTCACTGGTCAAGTGGTCCTGCGCCGACAATGTAGCGGGGCTCAAGCGCACCGCCGAAGCCGTGGCAATGACACTTGTGTGTTGTTGGGTAGGGGAGCGTCCTGCATCTGGTGAAGCCCGGGAGTGATTTACGGGTGGAGGGTGTGGGAGTGAGAATGCAGGCATGAGTAGCGAATGCAGAGTGAGAATCTCTGCCGCCGGATGACCAAGGGTTCCTGGGCCAGGTTGTTCCGCCCAGGGTGAGCCGGGACCTAAGGCGAGGCCGTCAGGCGTAGTCGATGGACAACGGGTTGATATTCCCGTGCTCGTGATAGTGCGTCCATGCCGAGGCTGGTGATGCTAACCATCCGAACCCACCTTCGCTCCTTCGGGAGTGTTGTTTGTGGGGGAGCGTGGGATCCGATCTGGTAGTAGGCAAGTGATGGGGTGACGCAGGAGGGTAGCTCCGCCACGCGGTGGTTGTCGTGGTGTAAGCCTGTAGCCCGAGTCCTAGGTAAATCCGGGGCTCGTGAAGGGTGAGAGGTGATGCGTAGCCGATTGAGGCGAAGAGGGTGATCCCATGCTGTCGAGAAAAGCCTCTAGCGAGTGCTGTTGCGGCCCGTACCCCAAACCGACACAGGTGGTCAGGTAGAGAATACCGAGGCGATCGAGCGAACTGTGGTTAAGGAATTCGGCAAAATACCTCCGTAACTTCGGGAGAAGGAGGGCCGGTTGTCTTGAGGCTCCTTGCGGGCTAGGGACGGCCGGTCGCAGAGACCAGGCCCAAGCGACTGTTTACTAAAAACACAGGTCCGTGCGAAGTCGCAAGACGATGTATACGGACTGACGCCTGCCCGGTGCTGGAACGTTAAGAGGACCTGTTAGCTCTTCGGGGCGAAGCGGAGAATTTAAGCGCCAGTAAACGGCGGTGGTAACTATAACCATCCTAAGGTAGCGAAATTCCTTGTCGGGTAAGTTCCGACCTGCACGAATGGCGTAACGACTTGGGCGCTGTCTCGACCACAGACTCGGCGAAATTGCACTACGAGTAAAGATGCTCGTTACGCGCGGCAGGACGGAAAGACCCCGGGACCTTTACTATAGCTTGGTATTGGTGCTCGGTTCGGCTTGTGTAGGATAGGTGGGAGACTGTGAAATCGCCACGCCAGTGGTGGTGGAGTCGTTGTTGAAATACCACTCTGGTCGAATTGGGTGTCTTAACCTCGGGCCATGATCTGGTTCAGGGACAGTGCCTGGTGGGTAGTTTAACTGGGGCGGTTGCCTCCCAAAGAGTAACGGAGGCGCCCAAAGGTTCCCTCAGCCTGGTTGGCAATCAGGTGTTGAGTGTAAGTGCACAAGGGAGCTTGACTGTGAGACTGACGGGTCGAGCAGGGACGAAAGTCGGGACTAGTGATCCGGCACCACCTTGTGGAAGGGGTGTCGCTCAACGGATAAAAGGTACCCCGGGGATAACAGGCTGATCTTGCCCAAGAGTCCATATCGACGGCATGGTTTGGCACCTCGATGTCGGCTCGTCGCATCCTGGGGCTGGAGTAGGTCCCAAGGGTTGGGCTGTTCGCCCATTAAAGCGGTACGCGAGCTGGGTTTAGAACGTCGTGAGACAGTTCGGTCCCTATCCGCCGCGCGCGTTGGAGACTTGAGGAAGGCTGTCCCTAGTACGAGAGGACCGGGACGGACGAACCTCTGGTGTGCCAGTTGTCCCGCCAGGGGCACGGCTGGTTGGCTATGTTCGGGAGGGATAACCGCTGAAGGCATCTAAGCGGGAAGCCTGTTCCAAGATGAGGTCTCCCACCACCTTCGAGTGGGTAAGGCTCCCAGTAGATGACTGGGTTGATAGGCCGGAGATGGAAGCCCTGTGAGGGGTGGAGTTGACCGGTACTAATAGGCCGAGGGCTTGCCACAACGAGTTGTTCGCATCCACTGTGTGACCCTGAGTCCACAACCATCCACACTGTCCCCGGGTACGCCCGGGGCAGGTGTGGAGTCGGTTTGTGTGCTCGACCCTCGTCCCGGGTTCGGGGTGGGGTGATAGTTGGATAGTGTTGTCGGTGGTCATTGCGGTAGGGAAACGCCCGGTCCCATTCCGAACCCGGTAGCTAAGCCTTCCAGCGCCGATGGTACTGCACTCGCCAGGGTGTGGGAGAGTAGGTCGCCGCCGACATTCAACTTTCATGGGATATGCCCCGGACTTCCGAGTCCGGGGCATATCTCGTTTCCGGGCCGGGTGTCGGTGTGTCCGTCCCCGAGCGCTGGTGCGGGTCCCTGAGGGGTTGCTGGTCGGGGGCGTGCCGCTCCCCCGGCGGAGTCGGGAGTCGCATCTCGGTCCGGTCCTGCTGGTGGGCCGGCCGCACCTCGCACCCCTTCCTGTGACCTCGCACCCTCTGAGGGCCTGCGAGGTCACAGAAACATGTGCGACGTGGGATGCGCGGAGGGCGACCGGCGGGAACACCGGTCGCCGCAGGCGTCAGAGATCGGCGCCCACGGCGTCGTCGACACACGAGAAGCCGTCGCCGCGCAACAGCGCCGCGAGCTCGCGGTGGACCCGGGCCGGCCAGAGCAGACCGCCGTAGACGAAACCGGTGTAGGCCTGCACCAGTGCCGCGCCGGAACGGATCCGGCGGTAGGCCTCCTCGGCGTCGGCGATCCCGCCGACGGAGACGACGACCTGGTCGTCGTCGAGGCGGGTCCGCAGCTGCCGCACGACGGCACGGGCCCGCTCGGTCAGCGGACGGCCGGACAGCCCACCCGCACCGGTGGCGGCGACGACGTCGGGGGCAGTGCGTAGACCGTCGCGGGAGACGGTCGTGTTCGTGGCGACGACCCCGTCGAGCCGCATCCGGCGGGCCAGATCGGCGACGGCGTCGAGATCCTCCGGCGCGAGGTCGACCGTGATCTTCACCAGGAGCGGGACACGACGGTCCCGGGACACCCGGTCCAGTTCCTCGCGGACCGCGACGAGCAGCGGCTCCAGCACGTCGACCTGCTGCAGGTCCCGCAGACCGGGGGTGTTCGGGGAGCTGACGTTGACCACGACGTAGTCGGCGTAGGCGCCCAGCGCGGCGGCGCTCGCACGGTAGTCCGACGCGGCGTCCTCGGCGGGTACCGCCTTGCTCTTGCCGATGTTGACCCCGAGCACCGGCATCCCCGGCCCGGAGCGGGCCCGGAGCGCGGCGAGGCGGGGCCCGACGGTCCCGGCACCGGAGTTGTTGAAGCCCATCCGGTTGACCAGCGCGGCGTCGTCGACGAGCCGGAACAGGCGGGGCCGAGGGTTGCCGGGCTGCGCCCGGCCGGTCACCGTGCCGATCTCGACCGCGCCGAACCCGAGCCTGCCGAGCGCGAGCACACCCTCGGCGTCCTTGTCGAAACCGGCGGCGAGGCCGAGTGGGCCCGCGAACTCCAGACCCAGCGCCCGGGTGCGCAGCACGGGGTCCGACGGGGCGAACCGCTCCGCTACCCGCTCACCCACGACGGGTGCGGTCCCGAGCGCGCGGACCACACCGAACCCCATCCGGTGCGCGGGTTCGGACGGGACGTGCCGGAGCACGTGGCGCATGAGGGCGTCGTACATGCCCCCATCCTCACACCGGCCTAGGAGGTGCGGCGGGACAGCCCCAGCTGGTCGAGCATGCGGCGGTCGCGCTTCGTCGGGCGGCCGGCGCCGCGGTCGCGGTGGGCGAACAACGGCTGCCCCGCGGTGCTCGGCTCCGGCGGGGTGTGGTCGATGTAGCACTCCTGCGCGACCGGGGCACCGACCCGCTTCTCGATCACCCGGGTGACCTCGACGATCCGGTTCCGGTCGTACACCCGCGCCCGCACCCGGTCGCCGACCTGCACCGTCGCCGCCGGCTTCGCGGGCCGGTCGTTGATCCGCACGTGCCCGCCCCGGCACGCCGTCGCGGCGTCGGCACGGGTCTTGGCCAGGCGCACCGACCACAGCCACCGGTCCACGCGGGTCCCCTCCATCGGACCATCGTGCCATCCGGGACGGCGGTCCGGGCCTCAGTAGTGCACGACGCCCGGTGTTCCCCCACCCGCGGCGACGGCGTCGCCGGTGATCGCGACCGAACGGGGCGAGCACAGGAACGTGATGACATCGGCGACCTCCGCGGCGGTCGTGATGCGGCCGATCGTCGTCGTCGCGTCCAGCTCCGCGCGGGCCTCGGCCCCGGTGATCCCGGCCGACTCCGCCCGCGCGGCGACGGCGTCGGGCGTCCGCTCGGTCTCGGTGACTCCGGGGTGCACGACCGTCACGTTGATGCCGTGCGGACCCAGCTCCTGGGCGAGCGCCGCCGTCATCGAGGCCACCGCGACGTTGCGCACCGACCCCACCAGCGACGACGACTTCCGCGCGTTCAGGCCGCTGACGTTCACGATCCGCCCCCACCCCTGCGCCCGCATCAGCGGCGCGACCGCCCGCGCGCACCGCAGGTAGCCGAGGACCTTCGTCTCCAGCTCGACCCGCACCGCGTCGTCGGTGATCGAGGCCAGGTCGGTCGGCGGGCCCGCGCTCGCCGGCCGCGCCGCGGCGTTCACCAGCACGTCCACCCCACCGAACCGGTCGGCGACGGCGGCGACGCCGCGGCGGACCGCGTCGTCGTCGGTGGTGTCGACGGCGACGGCCAGCACCTCCGGCGCGCCCCCGGCGCGCAGTCCGGCCGCTGCGGCCTCCAGGACGCCCGCGTCGCGCGCGAACAATGCCACCCGGGCGCCCTCGGCGGCGAGCGCCCTGGCCGTCGCCAACCCGATGCCGCGGCTCCCACCGGTGACGATCGCCCGGCGCCCGTTCAGTTGCAGATCCATGATTCCCACCGTGCCGCAACCGTGCCGGGACCGCAGGCGTCTACGGTGTGCGCGTGGCTGAGCCGATCGACTCCGTGCTGGTGGTCTTCAACCCGGGCAGTACGGGGGACGCCGACGTGCTCGCCGAACAGCTGCGCGACGAGCTCGGCACCGCCCGGCCCGAGCTGACCGTGCGGCTGGTGCCCACCGAGTACGCCGGGCACGCCCGCGTCATCGCCCGCGAGGCCGCGTCCGCGGGCGGGCGCCCGCTCATCGTGTCGGCGTCCGGCGACGGCGGCTACAACGAGGTCGTCAACGGGATCATGGACGTCCCGGGCACGGACGCCTCGGCCGCCGTCCTCGCCGCCGGGAACGCCAACGACCACGACCGCGTCACCGCACGCCGTCCGCTGGCCGAGGCGATCCTCGACGGCCGCCCCGAGCCGATGGACCTGCTCGAGATGCACCGCGACGACGACCCGCCGCACTACGCGCACTCCTACATCGGTTTCGGGCTCACCCCCGTCGTCGCGCTGCAGATCGAGAAGGGCGGCAAGGGCAGCATCCGCGAGGTGATCACCACGGTGCGGGCGTTCTGGGCGTTCACACCGTTCGAGGTGGAGTTCTCCCGCGGCGACCGGCGCCGGATCGACAACCTGGTCTTCGCCAACATCGGCGAGATGGCCAAGGTCGCCGAGCTGTCGGCCACGAGCCGTCCCGACGACGGCCGGTTCGAGGTCGTGCTGCTGGAGCACCGTCCGAAGTGGAAGCAGCTGTGGGTGGCGGCCCGGGCGGCGTTCTCCGGGCTCGGCCGTCAGCCCGCGACCTCGGACTTCCGGTTCACCGCGTGCGGGCCGATGCCGGTGCAGATCGACGGCGAGGTCGACGAGGTCGCCGGCGGCACCGCGATCCGCGTCCGCTGCGCGGCCGGGGCGCTCAACGTCGTGCGCTGACCCCCGCCGTGCTCACGGGGCGAGCGTGAACTCCACCGCGCCGAGGTCGTCGCCGAAGCTCGCCCGCACCCGGGCGCCGCGGTGCACGGGCAGCGGGACGGTCGTCGTCCCGGTGGTGACGACCGCGCCCGCCTCGAGCCGCAGGCCGTAGCCGGGCAGGACGTCGGCGAGCCACGCCAACGCGGTCCACGGGTCCCCGAGGACGGCCGCGCCGGATCCGGCCGCCTGCTCGTCGTCGACCCGCAGGGTGGTCGGGGTCGCGGCGAGGTCGAGGTCGAGGGCGCCGGGGAGCTCCGGGCCCAGCACGAACCGGCCGGCGCACGCGGCGTCGGCCATCAGCGACGGCGCCCCCGCGGCGACGAAGTCGGTGAACCGCGACTCGGGCAGCTCCACCGCCCCGTGCACGGCCGCGACCGCGGCGCGCAGCTCCTCACGGGTCGCGTCGGCACCCACCGGGGCACCCATCACGAACGCGAACTCCGCCTCGGCGACGGCCATGTGCAGGTCGTCGGAGGGCACCACGTCACCGGGGGAGTGCCGGAACCGCTCGAACAGCGCCCCCGGCAGCGGGGCGTCCACCCCGATGTGGGCCTGCCCGGCGGGCGCGGTCGCCGCGAGCTTCCAGCCGTAGGACGGCCCGGCCCGCTCCGACAACCTGCCCTGCGCGGTGAATCCCTCGGCCAGGCTGCGCGGACGCAGCAGCTCCGGCAGCGCGGCGATCCGTTCGCCGGTGGTCCAGGCCTGCCACAACGCGCCGGCGGTGCCGTCGGCCCGCACGAGGTCGACGGCGGTCGGGTCCATGCCCGCGGAGCTGTTCTCGGCACTCATCGGGGCGGCATCCTGCCAGGGCCGCGGATCAGCCGTCGTCGCCGGTCCGGGCGCGCAGCACCTCGGCGACGCGGCGGACCCGGTCGTCGGCGAGCGCGTCCTCCAGCGACACCGGCAGCGGGATCCGCCAGTTCGGGTACTCGTCGACGGTGCCGGGCAGGTTCGGCTGCCGCGTCTCGCCCAGCACGTCGTAGAGGGACGCCAGGACCAGCCGCGACGGCGCCGACGCCAGCAGCGCGTGCAACGCGACGACGATCGTGTCCTCGTCGGTCTCGTCCGGGGAGTCGAGCAGCCCCTCCGAGGTCAGCAACGCCAGCAGCTCGTCCCGTTCGGCTCCGGCCTTCGCCTCCTCGGTCGTCGGGTCGTCGAGGAGCCCCAGCTCGGCGCGCACCCGCACCTGCTCACCGGCCAGGAACCCGGGCGCGGTCGGCAGGTCGTGGGTGGAGATCGTCGCGACCGACCGCTCGGGCCAGCGACGCGGCGGGCGCAGCGGGCCGTCGTCGCCGCCGGTCACCGGGTCGGGGTCGCGGGAGAACCACAGCACCGTCGAGCCCAGCAGGTTCCGCTCGGCCATGTCCTCGCGGATCCGCGGGATCACCGTGCCCAGGTCCTCGCCGACGACCAGCGCGCCCGCGCGGTGGGCCTCCAGCAGCAGCACCGCGAGCATCGCGTCGGCGTCGTAGTGGACGTAGGTGCCGCGGTCGGCCGTCTGCCCCGACGGCACCCACCACAGCCGCCACAGCCCCATGACGTGGTCGATCCGCAGGCCGTCGGCGTGCGCGAGCAGTGCGCGGGTCATGTCGCCGAACGCGGCGTAACCGGTGTCGGCGAGGCGGTCCGGGCGCCACGGCGGCAGGCCCCACGTCTGGCCGCGCTGGTTGAACGCGTCCGGCGGTGCACCGACCGTCGCGCCGAGCGCGAGCACGTCCTGCAGCATCCACGCGTCGGCGCCCTCGGGGTCGCAGCCCACGGCGAGGTCGTGGATGACACCGACCGGCATCCCCGCGTCCTGCGCCGCGGCCCGGACCCCGGCCAGCTGCGCCTCGGCTTGGCGCTGCACCCAGGCGTGGAACGCGACGCGCGGCGTCAGTTCGGCACGGGCGGCGGCGACGCCGGGGGCGTCGGGACGACGCAGGTCGTCCGGCCACAGCGACCAGCGGCCGCCGAAGCGCTCGGCCAGCGCGCAGTAGGTCGCGAAGTCGCGCAGGTCGGCATCCGGGGCGCCGTCGGGGTACCCGGCGCTGCGCCACAGCGCCTCCAGCGCGGACCGCTTCGCCGCCCAGACCCGGTCGTGCGCGATCCGGTCGCCGGTCGTCTCCGGGCGCAGGGCGTCGACCTCGGCTCGGGTGACCGAGTCGGCGGCGGCATAGGCCGGGAGATCGGTGACCCGCAGGCTCAGCGGGGTGGCGTAGCGGCGCGACGACGGTGTGTACGGCGACGGCTGCACCGGCGGCACCGGGGTGATCGCGTGCAGCGGGTTGAGCAGCACCGCGCCCGCGCCGTGCCCGCCGCGGATCAGCGTGGTCAGGTCGCCCAGGTCGCCGATGCCCCACGAGTCGCGCGAGTGCAGGGCGTAGAGCTGCAGCATCCAGCCCCACGTCCGGGGCGGGTCGGGCAGCCTGGGCGGCGCGACGACGACGTGGGCACGCCCGGCCGTCGTCTCGCACGCGTAGCGGCCCGGCTCCAGCCCGGCGGGGAGCTCGCCGTCGATGTCGCGGGCCCATCCCTCGTCGCCACGCGCACCGTCGACGGCGGTGAGGCGACCACGGCCCGGCACGGTGCGGGAACGGTCGCTGCGCAGTCCGATCGTCGGCGGCAGCGCCCCGGCGCCGGCGCGCTCGCGGGCCCCGGCGAGCGCCACCCGTTGCGCCTCGGGGGAGGCGACGTCGACCTCCAGCAGCCCGAGGACGGTGCGGACCACCTCCGCGTCGATCGGCTGCTCGGTCCTGCTGCCGTCGAGGTACGAGGTCGCGACGCCGTACGCGTCGGCGATCTCGGCGAGCTCGGGGGTCACCGGGTCGCTGGTCATGGGTCGATCCTGGCGGATGAGCGGACGCCCGGCCCGGCCGCCCGGGGTGATACGGGCAACCGCCGCGACCGACACGCGGGACGCCTCCGATCACCCCCGGTCAGGGGGGCCGCGGTGCTACGGTGCGTCGCCGGATGCGCCGACCGGGTCACCGTGGCCGGCCGGGCGGCGGGCCCGGCGACGGGCACCTCCTCCCGGGCCGCACCCTGTCGTGGACGACGGTTCGCGCAGCTCCGGCAGGAGGACTTCCAGATGTCGACGTGGGCCCTGCTCGGGCTGGTTGTGGTGGTGGTGCTGGTGGCCGTCGGGATCGCCGGATTCCTGCGGTGGGGGCGGGGCCGGGAGGACGACGTCGCGTCGTCCGAAGGGGACCGTCCGCGCACCGTCGCCGATCTCGTCGACCGCCGCGCCCGCGGCCTCGACGACGGGCCCGGCAGGCCCGCGCCCGACCCGTCCGTGCCCCCGGCGGCCCCGGGTTCTCCGGCGCCTCCGGTCGCCGATGCCCCGGAGCCCGTGGTCGACGAGGAGCCGGCCGCGGACCGTGAGACCGCCGGGTCCGCCGCCGCGGCGGACGACGCTCCCGACGACACGGTCGCCGCGACCACGCCCGTCGCCGCGGTCCGTCCGCAGCAGGAGCGCCCACGGCCCCCCGACGCGGAGGACACCGCCCCGGACGTCGGGCCGTCGTCGTCGGCGCCCGACATCACCGAGGCGGTCGGCACGGCCGATCCCACCGACGAGCTGCCGGCGGTCCCGCGGGTCACGCCCGACGTGAGCGCGGGCCCGGTCGGCCCGCCGTGGTCGCGCGGGTTCAAGGACGGCAAACCGCTCGAGCCCGTCGAGGTGGCACCGGCCCGGCGGACCCCGGCCCCGACGCCCTTCGTGCGACGACGGCCGGTCGCGGACCCCGCTGCCCGTACCGCCGACGAGGCGACCGCGGCCACCGGCACCGGCCCGGACAGCTCGGCGCCCGACATCAGCACGCCCACCTCCGGGACCGCGGTCGTGGGTGAGGTGTCGACGACCGCGTCCGGGGCGCCCGCCGGCGCGTCGACCGGGGTCACCGCGTCGACCGGCGTCACCGGGTCCACCGGCGTCACCGGGGACGTCGCGTCCGTCGGGGACACCGCCTCCGCCGGGGAGGAGGCCGACGAGTCGGTCGACGAGGCCCCGCCCGCCGCCACGACCCCGTCCCGCGCGCCCTTCGACCCGGACCTGGTCCGGCGGGTCACGGCGCTGCCGTCGGAGCGCACGTCGGTCCGCGCTCCGGCCGACCCGGACACCGAGCGGGAGTTCCGGGAGGCGCGGGACCGCATCTCGACCCCGCACACCTGGGCGGGCCGCGTCCCCGAGCAGGCCGGCGCACCCGAGACGGCCGGCGACACCCCGCCGGTGAGCCGGATCCCGTCGATCGGGCTCGCCGCCTCCGGCGCCCGTGCCACGCGCGAGACCACTGACAGCCCCGAGCCGCCGCCGCGGCCCGCCCCGCGGGTCCTGCGGTCGGCGCGTCCCGGGGGTGGACCACGGCACCTCGCCCCGTCGCTGCGCGGGACGTCCGCGACCGACAGCGGCCCCGACGAGGGCACCGCTCCTGGCGAGGACACCGTCGTGTCCGGCGAGACCGGGGACGCCGGTTCCGAGGCGGGCTCCGGCGGCACGGTGACCACCGACCGCGCGGCCGGTGCGGTCGACGCCGTCGACGTCCGTGGTCCGGCGGGGGACACCGACGCCTCCGTGCCGGGCACCGGCGAGCGCGAGACCCCGACCGGGGATGCGGCCGGAGCCGAGACGACGGACGACGCCACGACGGACGACGCCGCGACCGCCGCCCCCGATGCGACGGACCCGGCCCCGCCCCGCCAGGCCCCGCAGGAGCAGGCCCCGAGGGACCAGGGGCTGCAGGAGCAGGACCCGCAGGCCGAGGCCCCGACCCCGGACCCCACCACCCCGGAGCGGTCCGCCACCGCGCCGGAGGCCGAGGAGACACCCGTGCACGCCGGCCCGACCACCGCCACCCGCCCCGACCGCGCCGAGGACGTCTCCCTGTCCGTGCTCCGGACCGGGCCCGTGCCGTCGGCGGTCGTGCCGGACACGGCACCACAGGACATCGAGGTCCGCGTCGTCGACGCCACCGACGCCCCGCTGCCCGGCGCCGAGGTCGCGCTGCGCGACCGCTCCGGCGGGCCGATCGGCTCCGCCACCACCGACGCCGACGGCACGGCGCACGTCACGGCGCCGGGCGCCGGGGCGTTCGTCGTCGTCGCCCGCGCCGACGGACACCTGCCCGGCGTCGCGACCTGCACCGTCGGCGACGACGACGCCGGTACCACCCTGCGCCTGGCCGCTGCCGCCGCCGTCCACGGCTCGGCGCCCGCGGGCACCGGCGTCGTGCTCTCCCAGGACGGCGAACCGGTCGCCTCGACGACCGCCGCGGCGGACGGGACCTACCGCCTGGCCGACCTCGACCCCGGCCGCTACCTGCTGGCCGCGGGCGACGGCCCGGGCGTGGAGGTCGACCTCGTCCCCGGTGGCGACGAGCGGCGGGACCTGGCGGGCTCGTGACCGGCACCACGGAGGTCCACGGCCGGCTCCCCGGCGTCGGTGGTGTCGAGCTGTTCTGGCAGGGCCGCCTCCCCGAGGGCGACCCGAGCGGCGTCCTGCTGGTCAGCCACGGCATCGGAGAGCACTCCGGCCGCTACGACGCCGTCGTCGACACGCTGGTCCCGGACGGCTGGGCCGTGTACGGCCTCGATCACCGCGGCCACGGCCGCTCCGGCGGCACCCGGGTGCACGTCCGCCGCTACGACGACCTGCTCACCGACTTCGAGACGTTCCGCCGCGAGACCATCGCCCGCCACCCCGGCGTCCCGGTGTTCCTGCTCGGGCACAGCCTCGGCGGCCAGATCGCGCTCGCCTACGCGCTGCGCCACCAGAACCGCCTCGACGGGCTCGTCCTGTCCGCGCCCGCACTGGCCTCCGACGCCGTCCCGGCCGCGCTCGTGCCGCTGCTGTCGGTCGTCGCGAAGGTCCTGCCCACGGTCCGCCCGGTCGGGATCGACACCTCCGCGATCAGCTCGGACCCGGCCGTCGTCGCCGACTACGACGCCGACCCGCTCGTGCACCACGGCCGCCCCACCCTGGCCCTCGGCGCGGAGATCTACCGGCAGATGGCCGAGCTGCCCGTCCGGGCCGCCGAGCTGCGGATCCCGCTGCTCGTGCAGCACGGGACCGCGGACCGGCTGACCGACCCGGCGGGCACCCGGCTGCTCGACGAGCGCTCCGGGTCGGCCGACACCACCGTGCTCTGGTACGACGGTTTCTGGCACGAGATCTACCACGAACCGGGCCGGGCGACCCCGCTCGCGGACCTGCGGGACTGGCTCGACCGGCACCGCGACGCGGCCCGTCAGGCGACCTGACCCGACCGATCCCCGCCTCACCGCGCCGGACCCGCCCCGGTGGTGCGATCCTGGGGCCGGTACGGCGGAACGGGGTGGCGCGCACGGTGGAGCGGTTCGACCGGCGGACGGAGGACGAGTACGTCCCCGTCCGCGACCTGCTGGCGACGATCGACTGGTCGGCGACCCCGCTCGGCGTGCGCGACACGTGGGACCGCGAGCTCGAGGACACCCTCCGGTTCATGCTGGAGAGCCGCCAGCCGCTCGTCGCGTGGTGGGGGCCCGAGCTCGTCCTGTTCTACAACGACGAGTTCGCCGGGCACTCCGGCCTGCGTCACCCCCGGTCCTTCGGCAAGCCTCTGAGGGAGGGCTGGCCGGAGATCACCGCGCATCTCGGGAGCCACCTCCACGAGCTGCTCTCCGGGGACCGCGAGGGCATCTACCGCAGCGACGACCGGATCGTGCTGCGGCGCTGGGACACCCCGGAGGTCACGTGGTGGACCTACTCCGCCACCCCGGTCCGCGGTCCCGACGGCGGCGTCCTCGGCCTGATCGTCTTCACGGCCGAGACCACCCCGCAGGTCGTCGGAGGCCGGCGGATGGCGCTCCTGGCCGCGCTCGGCGAGGTGGCCCGGGACGCACCGACGCTGGACATCGCCGTCGAACGGCTCACCACGGTCCTGACCGACCTGCCCGACGACGTCGGCTGCGCCGTGGTGACGACGGTCGGCGCCGACCCCGGTCCGCTGGCCACCGTCCGCATCGACGCGCCGCCCGCGGGCTGGCTCCCCGACGACCTCGACCCCGACCACGCCGCCGACGTCGAGTTCCTCGCCGTCGACCCGGTCGCGGTCCACGGCGGCGACGGCGTCCCGGTCACCGACGTGGTCCGGGCGACGGTGCACACCCCGGACGGGTCGGCCGGCATCGCCGTCGTCATTGGGGCGCCGCCGTTGCTCCCGCTCGACGAGGACCACCGCTCGTTCCTGCGGCTGGTCGCGGGCACCGTCGGCGGCCTGCTGACGGCCGCGCTCGCCCGCGACCGCGAGCGCGACCGGCGCGACGACGCCGGTCTGATCGAGCAGGCCCGCGCCGAGTACTACGCCGGCCTCGGCGACGAGTTCCGCGACCCGCTGACCCTCGTCCTCGGACCGCTGGAGCGGCTGCGCGACCACGACGACGCGGCCGTCCGCACCCAGGTGGAGCTCGCGCAGCGCAACGCGCAGCGGATGCTCAAGCTCGTCGACGGGCTGGTGGACGTCTCCGCCCTGCAGACCGGCAAGCACGACGGCCTGTTCGCCCCGACCGAGATCGGGAAGACCACCGCGGCGCTCGTCGACGCGTTCGCGCCCGTCGTCGAGCGGGCCGGGCTGGAGCTGGCGGTGTCCTGCCCGCCGCAGGTCCGGCCGGTCTGGGTGGACCGCGACGCCTGGGAGAAGATCGTCCTCAACCTGCTCAGCAACGCGGTCAAGTACACCCGCCAGGGCACGATCACCGTCGACCTCGCCCAGGACGGCGAGCAGGTCGTCCTGCGGGTCTCCGACACCGGCGCCGGCATCGTCGACGGCGAGCTCGACGCGGTGTTCGACCGCTTCCACCGTCCCACCCGGCGGCACGGCCGCAGCGGCGACGGCAGCGGCCTCGGCCTGCCGCTGATCCGCCAGCTGGTCCGTCTGCACGGCGGCACCATCGGGGTGACCAGCGAGCCCGGCGCGGGCAGCACCTTCACCGTGCGGCTGCCGCTGGGCTTCGCCCACCTGCCCCCCGAACGCCTCGTCCGGGCCCAGGTCGGGTCCCGCGCCGCACCGCAGCTCGCCGCGCCCTACGTGGCGGAGGCGCTGCGCTGGCTGCCCGACGCCCCCGAGCCCGCGGCCGCCGCACCGGTCCTCGCCCGCGGCCGCTCGGTGGACGGGTCGGTCGTCGACGGTCTGGAGGTCGACCACCGCGACCGGGTCCTCGTCGTCGACGACGACCGCGAGATGCGCGGCTACCTGCGCGACCTGCTCGTCGAACGCTGGACCGTCCGGGTCGTCGCGGACGGTGCGGCCGCACTGGAGTCCGCCCGCACCGACCCGCCGGACCTGGTCGTCGTCGACGCGGCGCTGCCCGGCAACGGCGGCATCGAGCTCCTGCGGGCGCTGCGGTCGGACCCCCGCACGGTCGGGGTCCCGGTCGTGCTGCTGTCGTCGCGGGCCGGGGAGGAGGCCGCCGTCGAGGGGTTCGCCGCCGGCGCCGACGACTACCTGGTCCGCCCGTTCTCCGCCCGCGAGCTGCTCGCCCGGGTCGCGAACCACCTGCAGCTCGGCCGGGTCCGCCGGGCCGCCGAGCTGCAGTTCCGGGCCATGGCCGACTCCACCCCGGCGCTGATCTGGGTCGACGACCCGGGCGGGCACCGGCTGTTCGTCAACCGGGGCTGGCTGGACTTCACCGGAGTCGAGGACGCGGCGCAGGAGCTGGGCCACGACTGGCGCCGCCGCATCCACCCCGACGACCGCGAGCGCTACCGCTCGGTGACCTCCGCCGCCGCCCGCGCGCATGCGCCGTTCGAGGTCGAGTACCGGCTGCTGGACCGGGCGGGCCGCTACCGCTGGGTGCTAGACCGCGGCGCCCCCGTCCGCGACGGCGAACGCTCCGCGGGCTACGTCGGCGGCTGCCTCGACATCGACGTCCAGCACCGTGAGCAGCGCCGGCACCGCATCTACTCCGAGGTCGCCGAGTCCCTGGAACGGGAGATCACCCGCACCGGGCGCACCGACCAGCTCGTCCGCGCCGTCGTCGAGGACCGGCTCGCCGACATCGCCGTGGTCCACGACGCCGACGCGGTCACCGGCACCGGCACCCTCGCCGTCTCCGCGCAGCGCTCGGCGCTGGAGCCCTCGCTGTGGCGGCTGGCCCCGCTGGTCCCCGCCGACGACGACGGCCGCCCCGAGATCCTCGGCGCCGACCACCTCGACGAGGTACTGGGCCGGCTCGCGCCCACCCAGCGCCGGGCCTGGACCCGGCTGCGCATGACCTCGGCGATGGTCGTGCCGCTGCCCGCCCGCGGACGCACCAGCGCCGTGCTGACCGTCGTCCGCACCGAGTCGGGCGACCCCTACACCGACGACGACCTGGACCTCCTGTCCGAGATCGGGCGCCGGGCCGGGCTGGCCGTCGACAACGCCCGCCTGCTGGAGCAGGAACGAGCCTCGGCCCAGCGCCTGGGCCTGCTGCACCGCGCCACCGCCAAGATGTCGGCCGCGGCGACCCCCGGCGAGGTCGCCGCGATCGCCGCGGACCACATCGTCGACCTGCTCGACGCCGACCACGCCGGGCTCTGGGAGATCCGCGGGGACTGGCTGCAGGCGCTCACCGGCCACGGGTGGGACCGCGACATGTGGCAGCGCGCCGCCCGGATCCGGGTCGACGCGCCGCTGGCGTTCACCGAGGTGCTGTCCGGGCACGAGCCGATGTGGTTCACCACCGCGCACGAGTGGGCGACGCGCTACCCCGCGGCCATCGGCATCGCACCGGACCACGCCCAGACCATCGGCTACCTGCCGCTCGTCGCCGGCGGGCGCTCGCTGGGGGTCCTCGCCGTCGCCATGCTGACCGAGCGACGGCTGTCCGACGCGGACAAGGAGGCGGCCGTCGCCGTCGCCGAGCTCGCCGCACAGGCGCTCGACCGGGCTTCGATGCTGGAGGCCGAGACCGAGGCCCGGCGGCTCGCCGAACGCCTCGGTGCGGTCGCGACCGGGCTGGCCCGGGCCACCGACCTGGAGTCGGTCGCCGAGGTCGTCGTCGAGCACGGCCGGATCTCGATCGGGGCCGACGCGGTCGCGGTGCTCGTCGTCGACGAGGGCGGTGCGCTCTCGCTGCTCCGGGAGACCGGCTGGCCCGCCGACGGCCCGCCGATGCGCACCCCCGGCCGCGCGCACCCGCTGAGCCGCGCGGTCAGCAGTGGCGAGCCGATCTGGAACGCCGGCGGGCCCGCCGGCGGCGAGGTGCTGCGCTACCCGATCCATACCGCGGTGCCGCTGATGGTCGCGGCCCGCCCGATCGGCGTCATCGGGCTGCGTTTCGAGACCGAACCGGTGTTCACCCCCGAGCAGCGCAGCTTCGTGCTGACCCTGGCCAACCAGTGCGCGCAGGCGATCGTCCGCGCCCAGCTGCACCAGGCCGAGCACGAGGTCGCGGTCACCCTGCAGCGCAGCCTGCTGCCCCAGCGCCTGCCCGACATCGAACGGCTGTCGCTGGCCACCCGCTACCGCCCCGGCACCCAGGGCACCGAGGCCGGGGGCGACTGGTTCGACGTCCTGGACCTCGGCGACGACCTGGTGGCACTCGTCGTCGGCGACGTCGTCGGCCGCGGCCCGGCGGCGGCCGCGGTGATGGGCCAGCTGCGGTCCGCGGTCGCGTCGAACCTGGTCAACGGCCAGCCCCCGGCGCGGGCGCTGGAGCAGCTCGACCAGTACGCGCTGCGGGTGCGCGGCGCGATGGCCAGCACCGTGGCCATCGCGACGATCGACACCGGCACCGGCGAGATGCGCTACGCCAGCGCCGGCCACCCGCCGCCGCTGGTCGCGGGCCCGGACGGGGTGCGGACCCTGTCCGAGGGCCGCGGCGTGCCGCTGGGGATCTCCGGGCGGCCCCCGTTCCCCGAGGCCGTGGACCGGATGGAGCCCGGCGAGACGATCCTGCTCTGCTCGGACGGCCTGTTCGAACGCCGCAACGAGGTCATCGACGACGGCCTGGCCCGGCTGTCCGCCGCGTTCGACGAGCTGTCCGCCGCCCAGCCCCGCGACATGGCGGACACGCTGCTGCACCGCATGTCCGAGGGGACGGTCATCCCCGACGACACGGTCGTCGTCGTCGCGCGGCTCATGCCGCCGCCGCTGCGGATCGCGATCGAGGCCGACCCGAAGCGGCTCGCCCCGCTGCGTCGCGCGGTGGCCGCCTGGGCCGCGCAGTGCGGGATGGGCCCGGACGCGGTCAGCGACCTGCAGCTGACCGTCGGCGAGGCCGCCACCAACTCCATCGAGCACGCCTATCTGCCCGAGGACACCGACGGGCGCGCCGGGGTCGACCTCGACCTGGCGCTGACCGCGGACGGCTCGGTCGCGGTGCGCGTCACCGACGGCGGACGCTGGCGGCCCCCGCCGCCCGACCCCGGCTACCGCGGCCGCGGCATCGCGCTCATCCGCGAGCTCGCCGGGGACGTGCACATCGACCCGTCGGACTCCGGCACCACCGTGCGGTTCCTGCTGCCCGCGATCCCGGTCGAGGTGGGCACCCCGGGCGCGGGACCGCCGGTGGAGTTCGTCGCCGGGGAGCCCGAACCGGACCGCGACCGGATCGACACCCCGTCCGGCGACGGCGACGACAGCACCGTCCGGGCCCGGCTGCGTGCCGTCCCGGACGCCCACGGCGTGCGGATCGGGATCGTCGGCGACCTCGACCTCGGTGGGGTCTCGGCGATCCGGGCCCCGCTGATGGAGCACGTCGACCGCGGGCTGCCGATCACCCTGAACCTCCCGGGGGAGGCGTTCGTCAGCAGCGCCGGGATGGCCCTGTTGTCGGAGGTCGCGCGCCGGATGCGGACCAACGGCGCGGCGCTCACCCTCGTCGCGCCGGCGGGCAGCCAGGCCCGCCGCTCGCTGGTGCTGTCGGGGCTCGACACCGTCATCGGCATGTCCGACGACGACGGCGCCTGACCCGCCGACCTGTCCGGACACGCGCGGGGCCCTCCCGCGGGCCGGACGGCGGGTTGAAACCGTGCCCACCGCTGTGATGCCATCTCCGGCATGAGTCAGGCAGCGACCCTCGGACCCCTGTGGGGTACCCGTCGCGCCGACCACTTCGACCAGGGCTGTCGCCCGAGCTGAGTCCCCCGACCACGCTCGCCCGATCGTCCCCTGGAGCACCACCGTGTCCGCGCCTGCCTCCGTCCCCGCGTCCCGCCCCGCCCGCCTGCGCGTCCCGCACGCACGACCCGTCACCGCGCCCACCCCGTACGGCCTCGAGGACCTGCAGGAGCTGACCCGTGAGATCGCCGCCGAGGTGCGCTCCGGGCGGCACGAGGTCGTCGTCGACCCGGAGCGCCGCTGGTACCGGCTGCTGCGCAGTGACGGCTTCGTCGACGTCTGGCTGATCAGCTGGGCCACCGAGCAGATCGCGGAGCTGCACGACCACGCGGGCTCCCTCGGTGCCCTCACCGTGGTGTCCGGCTCGCTGACCGAGCGCCGCTGGAGCGGTCCGTCCGGGCTGCGCACCCGGACCCTGCGTCACGGCCGCGGCGCAGGCTTCCCGCTGGGCCACGTGCACGACGTCGCCAACACCGCCGACGCCCCCGCGGTGAGCGTGCACGCCTACTCCCCGCCGCTGTCGGCGATGTCCTACTACGACGTCGAGGACGTCGCGGGCACCACCGGCCACCAGCGGCTGCGCCGCACCCGCACCGAGCTCGTCGAACCCGGCCAGGGCGTCGGATGAGCCGCACCGTCGCCGACCTGCTCGCCGCCGCCCGCGCCCGGCTCGACCGGCCGGACCCGCGGCGTGCCGCGGAGCTCGCCGGCGCCGGGGCGCACCTGGTCGACACCCGGCCGGGGTGGCAGCGTCGCGAGGAGGGGCAGATCCCGGGCGCGCTGGTGATCGAGCGCAACCACCTGGAGTGGCGCCTCGACCCGACCTCCGACGCCCGCGTCCCCGAGGCCGTCGACCACGACGTCGCCTGGGTGCTGTTCTGCTCGGAGGGTTACAGCTCCAGCCTGGCCGCCGCGTCGCTGCAGGACATCGGGCTGCACCGGGCCACCGACGTCGACGGCGGCTTCCGCGCCTGGGCCGCGGCCGGGCTCCCGGTCGAGGCCGGTCAGGACGGCCCGTCCGACGCCACCCGTCCGCCGGACAGGCGCGCGTCGAGGTAGCCCGCGACCAGCGCGGTCAGCTCGTCGACGACGACCGCCCGCGCGAACCCGGGCCGCTCCAGCACGAACCCGGTGGTGAGGTGCTCGACGGTCCGCACGACCGTCCACGCCGCGGCCCGCGCCGCGTCGGTGCGCCCGGCGCCGCGGGTGAGCAGCACCGTGGTGACCAGATCGTCGATCCGGCCGGCGAAGGCGGCCCGGCGCCCGCCGGGGGAGCGTGGCAGCTGCTCGACGATCACCCGTAGCAGGTCCGGCTCCTCGCCGAACGTGTCGAGCAGAGCCTCCAGGGTCGCGCGCACCGCCGGCGCGGTGCCCGCCCCCGGCCCGGCCGCGGCGACCGAGTCGAGGAACGCGCGCGAGACGCGAGCCTCCATCGCGTCGAGGTAGCGATCCAGCACCTCGGTCAGCACCGCGTCCTTGTCCGGGAAGTACTGGTAGAGCGACCCGGGCGACACCCCGGCGGCGGCCGCGATCCGGTTCGTCGACGCGCCGTCGTACCCGCGGGTGACCAGCACGTCCCGGCCAGCCGCGACGATCCGCTCCACCATCGCCCGGGACCGCTCCTGGCGCGGCTCGCGCCGCCGGGCCCCGCGCCCGCTCACCGGTCGCCCCGGAACGCGCGTTGAAAGCGAGCATTCGCTCGTGTCAGCATCGGTCCATGCTGGCAGAGCCGCCCGTCGCCCCGCGACGCTTCCGCAGTGCGCCCGAGCGCGCGGCGCGGATCGCCCGTCCGCTCGGCCTGGTCGCCGGGGTCCGCGACCCCGACCCCGCGCTGCTCGCCGAGATCGGCCGCCGGATGCTCACCCGCGACGAGACCGGCGCCGCGCTGGCCCGCGCGATGGGACGCGACCGCGACGAGACCGGCCACTCCGGGAGCGGCCGTGTGACCATGCGGGCGTTGCACACCGCGCTGGCCGCGGGCGCCGCGCCGGCCGACGCCCCGCCCGCGCTGCGGGACTTCCTCGCCGCCGTCACCCCGGACCCGGACTGGCTCGACCGGGACCTGCTCGAGCGCGGCGCCCGCGCCTACCGCAGGCTCGGCCGCAGCCGCGACGACGTGCTGCTGGGACTCTCGCTGATCGGCGGCTACCGCTACGGCGGCCCCACCGAGCTGCTCGTCCGCACCGGTGGGCTCACCGGCGCCGGCGCGATGCGCCGCCTCGGTGAGACCCAGGCGTGGGCGTTCGCCGTCAGCCGTCCCGGCGGGATGGTGCCCGGCGGTGCGGGCTGGGCGGCGACGCTGCACGTGCGCGCCATGCACGCCCTCGTCGCGGAGCGGTTCGAGCGGGGCGACCGCTACGACGTCGCCGGTCACGGTCTGCCGATCAACCAGGCCGACGCCGCGGCCACGCTGGGGCTGTTCAACAGCACCGCGATCCTCGGCTGCCGCCTGCTCGGACGGCACGTCCCGCGCGCCGACGGCGACGCGATCATGCACCTGTGGCGCTACGTCGGGTGGCTGATGGGCGTCGACGACGACTGGCTGTTCGACACCGAGCGCGCCCAGAACGCGTTCAACCACCACATCGTGCTGGCCCAGGGCGACGTCACCCCGGCAGGCCCGCTGCTCGCGGGCGCGCTCGTCGAGGGGCTGCGCAGCGAGCGGACCGGTGGCCCCGCCGACCGGCTCCGCGGCGCCTGGGAGCGACGACGGCTGCTGTCGCTGCTGCGGGTGTTCCTGCGCGCCGAGGGCCTGCGCGACCTGGACCTGCCGGTGACCGCGGCGTGGATGTGGCCGTCGCAGGTGCTGCGCAACCTGGTCGAGTCGCTGCTCGTCGCGCGGACCGCACGGGGACGGCGGTGGCTGGAGCGCCGCTCGGACCGCCGCGTCGAGGCCGACCTGGCCCGTCGCTTCGGCCGCGAGACGCCCGGCCCCCGCGACCTGGCCGCCTGACCCCGCCCGCCGGGATCAGGTGAACGCGCTGATCCCCGTCACGTCCCGGCCCACGATGAGGGTCTGGATCGTCTCGGTGCCCTCGAAGGTGTGGATGGCCTCGATGTCGGCCCAGTGCCGCACGACGTGGTGCTCCAGCAGGATCCCGTTGCCGCCGAGCAGGTCCCGCGCCTCGGAGAGGATCTTGCGGGCGGTCCGGGTGTTGTGCATCTTCGCCAGCCCCGCGACGGTCGGCGACAGCTTGCCCACCTCGGCGAGCCGGGCGGACTGCATGCAGTAGAGCTGCATGCCGGTCAGGTCGGCGAGCATCGCGACGAGCCGCTGCTGCACGATCTGGAAGCTCGCCAGCGGCTTGCCGAACTGCTCGCGCTCCAGCGCGTAGCGCAGGGCGGCGTCGTAGCCGGCGGTCGCGTGGCCCAGTGCCATCCAGGCGCAGGTGCCCCGGGTGGTGGCCAGCACCGCGGCGCAGTCGGCGAAGGTCCGCGCCTGCGCCAGCCGGTTCTCCTCCGGCACCCGGACCCCGTCCAGCTCGATGTCGGCCTGCCAGAGCGCCCGCAGCGACACCTTGCCCGGGATGACGGTGGCCTCGTAGCCCTCCGCCGGGGTCTCGACGACGAACCCGAGCACCTCGCCGGAGTCGGTGTCGCGCGCCCACACGACCACCAGGTCCGCGACGCTGCCGTTGCCGATCCAGCGCTTCGACCCGCGCAGCACCCAGTGGTCGCCGTCGCGGGTCGCGGTGGTCTCCAGCGCGACCGAGTCCGAACCGTGCATCGGCTCGGTCAGCGCGAACGCGCCCAACTTGTCCATGGTGGACATCGACGGCAGCCAGCGTTGCCGCTGCTCCTCCGAGCCGCACATCGCGATCGCCTTCATCGCCAGGCCCGCGTGCACCCCGAGGAACGTGCCGAGCGAGCCGTCGCCGCGGTGCAGCTCCATGTGCACGAGGCCGAGCGCGAGCGGGCTCATCCCGGCCGCCCCGTAGCCCTGGATGTCCTCGCCGACGATCCCGAGCTCGGGCAGGCGCCGGAACAGGTGCCAGGGCAGCTCCGCGCGCTCCCAGTAGTCGTTGATGCCGGGGAGGACCTCGGTGTCGACGAACGTGCGGGTGTCGGCGAAGCGCTGCCACTGCTCGTCGGTGAACTGGTCGCGCACCGAGAAGAAGTCGGTGCCCAGGGCCTCGCCCAGCTCGGTGTACGGAGTGGTCGGTGCGGTCATGATCGCGGGCCCCTCGCCGTCGACGGAGACCTGATCCTCACAGAATCACCGGGGTTCCGCCGGGCGGAACTCAGGCCCGCACCAGGCAGAACGGGTGCCCGATCGGGTCGAGGAAGACCCGGAAGCTCTCCGGTGCGGGCTGGACCTCGTGCCTGGTGGCCCCGAGCGCCAGCACCGCGGCCTCCCCGGCGTCGAGGTCGGGCACGTCGAAGTCGACGTGCCCGCGCTGCGGCCGCACCTGCCCCGGCCACTCCGGCGGGGTGAACTCCCCCTCGGAGATCTGCTGGAACGCCAGGGTGGCGCCCGCCCCGCCCGCGTCCAGCTCGACCCAGTCGGGGTCGCTGTCGGTGGGCCCCGTGACCGGCCAGCCGGTGATCGCGGAGTAGAACCGGGCGAGCTCCAGCGGGTCCGGGCAGTCGAGCGCGAACAGTGCGAACCTGGCAACGGGTGCATCGGTCATGGGGGCAGTGTGCCTGCGACCCCCGACAGTCACGCCTCAGAGCGCATCGATCGCCCGCTCGATCCGCTGCACCGACACCGGATGGCGGGTCTTCATCGGGTGCGCGTACAGCGAGATGCGCAGCTCCTCGACCATCCACCCGATCTCGCGCAGCGCGGCCGACGGCGGCGTGTGCTCGGGCAGGGCGGCCAGCAGCCCGCGGTACTCCGCCTCGACCGGTGCGATCTCGGCGGTCCACCGGGCGTCGCGGGCGGGGTCGGCGCGCAGCTTCTCCAGCCGCAGCTCGCAGCCCTGCAGGTAGCGCTTCACGTCGCCGAGCCGGGTCGCCCCGGCGGTGGTGACGAAGCCCGGCGCGGTCAGCCGGCCCACGACCGCCGTCACGTCGGCGACGCCGTCGCGGGTGGCGGGGCCGCGCAGGTCCGCCAGCGCCGCACCGACCCGGTGCCAGACCTCCAGCACGCCGCGTACGGCGTCGAGGACCTGCGACGTCGTCGACGGCAGCCGCATCCGCAGCAGCTCCGCGAGCCGGGCGTACTGCGCCTCGTCGAACGGGTCGCCGCCGCCCCGGGCCATCAGGTGGTCGGCCGCGGCGGTGGTGCAGTCGTCGAGCAGGGCGTCGAGCGAGCCGTGCGGGTTGCGCGACAGGGCCAGCCGCGCCCGGTTGTCCAGGCCGCGCTGCACCTGCCTACCCGGGTGGGTGGTGTTGAGGAGCAGGAGCCGCCGGGCGCCGCGGTGGTGGGCGGGGTCGCGCTCGGGCGCCGTCGCGTACACCCGGACGTCGGCGCTCGTGCCGCGGTCGCGCAGGCCCGGGTAGCCGGTGACCGTGTGCGCGCCACGCCGGATCGGCAGCTCACGGGGGAGGTCGCCGATCGTCCACGACGTCAGCCCGGTCGCCTCGACGTCGCTGCCCGCGGCGGCCAGCTCCTCGCGGACCTTCGGGGCGAGGGCGCGGCGCAGCCGGTCCAGGTCGGTGTCGCGGGCCAGCTCGGCGCCGGACTCGTCGAGCACCCGGAAGGTCACCGTCAGGTGCTCGGGCAGCCGCTCCAGCTCCCAGTCCTCACGCCGGATGTGCACCTCCCGCATCCGGCCGAGCTCGTCCTCGAGGACGTCCAGCAGCGGACGTCGGCCGGTCTCGCCGCGCAGCCGGGCCAGCACCGCCTTCGCGTGGTCCGGGGCGGGGGAGAAGTTGCGCCGCAGGTTCCGCGGCAGCGTCCGGATCAGCGCGGTGACGAGCTCCTCGCGCAGCCCGGGCACCTGCCAGGTGAACGGCGTCGGGTCGACCTGGTTCAGTGCCGCCACCGGCACGTCGACGGTCACGCCGTCCTCGTGATGGCCGGGCTCGAACGCGTAGGACAGCGGCAGGGTCAGCCCGCCCGCCTCGACGTGGTCGGGGTAGTGGGCGCGGTCGACCTGCTTCGCGGCCTCGGTCGCGAGCATCTCCTCGGTGTAGGTCAGCCGGTCCGGGGCCCGCCTCGACTCCTTCTTCCACCACCGGTCGAAGTGCGCACCGGAGACGACGTCGGCGGGGACCCGCTCGTCGTAGAAGGCGAACAGGGTGTCCTCGTCGACGACCAGATCGCGGCGCCGCGCCCGGTGCTCGAGTTCCTCGACGCTGTCGAGCAGCTCCCGGTTGGCGTGGAAGAACGGGTGCCGGGTCTCCCAGTCGCCCTCGACCAGGGCGTGCCGCAGGAACAGGTCGCGGCTCACCTCGGCGTCGATCCGGCCGTAGGCGACGCTGCGGTCGGCCACCAGCGGCAGCCCGTGCAGGGTGACCCGTTCGGTCGCGACGGCGGACGCGCGCGTGCGTGACCAGCGCGGTTCCGAATACGTCTTCTTGACGAGATGTCCGGCGAGGGGCTCGATCCACTCCGGCTGGACCGGTGCGACGGTCCGCGCCCACAATCTCGTCGTCTCGACGAGTTCGGCGGCCATCACCCAGCGCGGGGGCTTGCGCGCCAGTCCCGAGCCGGGCCAGATCGCGAACTTCGCGCCGCGGGCGCCGAGGTAGTCCTTCGGGCCCTTCCTCTCCTTCTTCCCGTCTCCACCGTCCCCCCTGCGCTTCCCTGCGGCCTTCTCGGAGAGGGGGTCCTGCATACCGACCTGCGACAGCAGCCCGGCCAGGACGGACTGGTGGATCCGGTCGGCGTGCCGCGGCCACTCGGGGTCGTGGTCGTTCAGATCCAGGCCGGAGCTGCGGGCGGCCTGGCGGAGCTGGCCGTGCAGATCCCACCACTCGCGCACCCGCAGGTAGTGCAGGAAGTCCTCACGCAGCTCGCGGCGGAACCGGCTGCCCGACAGCTCGTCGCGGCGGGCGTTCAGGTGGTCCCACAGCCGCAGGTAGGCCAGGAAGTCCGAGCCGTCCTCACCGAAGCGGCGGTGTCTGTCGTCGGCGGCCTGGCGCTGCTCGGTGGGCCGCTCGCGCGGGTCCTGCACGCTCAGCGCGGCGGCGATGACCAGCACCTCGCGCAGACAGCCGTTGCGGTGCGCCTCCACGAGCATCCGGCCCAGCCGCGGGTCCACCGGCAGCCGCGCCAGCGACTGTCCGACCGCGGTCAGCGAGCGCCGGTCCGGGCGCAGCGCGCCGAGCTCGTGCAGCAGGTCCAGACCGTCGGCGACGGCGCGCCGGTCCGGCGGCTCGACGAACGGGAACTCCGAGATCTCGCCCAGATCCAGCGCGATCATCTGCAGCACGACCGACGCCAGGTTGGTCCGCAGGATCTCCGGGTCGGTGAACTCGGGGCGGGCGTCGAAGTCGTCCTCGGCGTACAGCCGGATCGCGATGCCGTCGGAGGTGCGGCCGCAGCGCCCGGACCGCTGGTTCGCCGAGGCCTGGGAGATCTTCTCGATCGGCAGCCGCTGCACCTTGAGCCGGCGCGAGTAGCGCGAGATGCGCGCGGTGCCGGTGTCGACGACGTAGCGGACGCCGGGCACGGTCAGCGAGGTCTCGGCGACGTTGGTGGCGAGCACCACCCGGTTGCCCGCGTGCGGCGCCCAGACACGCTGCTGCTCGGCCGTCGACAGCCGGGCGTAGAGCGGCAGGATCTCGGTGTTCCGCAGGTTGCGCCGCTCCAGGGCCTCGGTGGCCTCGCGGATCTCGCGCTCGCCGGGCAGGAACACCAGCACGTCGCCCGGGCCCTCGCGCTGGAGTTCGACGACGGCGTCGCCGATCGCGTCGTCCAGCTGCCGGTCGGGATCGGCGTCGGGGTCGTCGGGGTCGACGACGGGGCGGTAGCGCACCTCGACCGGGAACGTGCGCCCCGAGACCTCGACGATCGGGGCCGGGGTCGGGTCACCGCCGTCGGTGGCCGCGCCGAAGTGCCGGGCGAAGCGCTCCGGGTCGATCGTCGCCGAGGTGATGACGACCTTGAGGTCCGGACGGCGGGGGAGCAGCCGGGTCAGGTACCCGAGGATGAAGTCGATGTTGAGGCTGCGCTCGTGCGCCTCGTCGATGATCAGCGTGTCGTAGGCCAGCAGGTCCTTGTCGCCGGCCAGCTCGGCCAGCAGGATGCCGTCGGTCATCAGCTTGACCATGGTCGAGTCGCCGACGGCGTCGGTGAACCGGACCTTCCAGCCGACCGCCCCGCCGAGCTCGACGCCCAGTTCCTCGGCGATCCGGGTGGCGACGGTGCGCGCGGCGAGCCGCCGCGGCTGGGTGTGCCCGATCATCCCGTGCACACCGCGGCCCAGTTCGAGGCAGATCTTCGGCAGCTGCGTCGTCTTCCCGGATCCGGTCTCCCCGGCGACGATCACGACCTGGTTGTCGCGGATCGCGTCGGCGATCTCCTCGCGGCGTGCGGAGACCGGCAGCGTCGCGGGGTAGGAGATCCGCGGCAGCGCGGCGCGGCGCCGTTCCACGCGGTGCTCGGCCTTCGCGACGGCGTCGGCGACCCGCTGCTGAGCACGCCCGTCGCGGGCCCGGTCCAGCCGGCCGCGCAGGCGCTCGGCCTCGGCCGGTCCGAGCGCGTCGAGTCGCTCGCGCAGGGCGGTGAGCTCGGCGTCGTCGAGCGGGGGGACCGGCTCGGCGGAGTCGCGGCCGTCGCCGGTGGCGCGACGACGCGGGCGGCCGGCCCCGGTCTCCCCGTCCGGGGCGGGGCCCGCCTGGTCCGGGCCGTCGCGGTCGGGGCCGCGACGGCCGGGCTGGTCGGGGCCGGGCGCCGTGACGGCAGCGCGCCGACCCCGAGGCCCGCGGCGGCGCTGCGTCGATGCACGGCGGCGCTGCTGATCGCGGGCCGGGACGCCGCGCGCGGCGCCCTCCGTCCCGGGGGCGGCCTGCGCTGCGGCGAGGTCCGATGAGGTGGTCTCGTGTGGAGGTGTGTCCTGCGGGGTGCCGGAGCTCCCGCCGCGCGGCTGGTGGTCGCCCCGGGCGCCGGGACGGCGACGGGGTCGGCGCGGACGGTCGTGCGACGACGGCTGTGCGGAAGTCGGGGACGGGACGGGTTCGCTGGACATCGTTCGTTCAGTCTGCCTGCTCGCCCGGGACCGGGCGTGTGCCGACCATGGTGACCGGCCTCGCAGGCGTCGTCGAATGGGTTTCGGGAATCGGCGGTATGGGGTCCGAACCGGACGCCGGTCGCCTCGCGGCGAGTGGCGCACCGCAGCTCCAGCCGAACGGAACTCCACGGCGGCGGTTGTCTTTTGCGGCCCGGGGACTCGGTTCGCCCGGCTCGGACAGTCGTTCCAACGGGCGGGGGTCCCGGATCATTCCCGCCCCGCGCGACGGTGTCCGGCTCAGCTCCCGTCCCCCTCGGGAACGGCGTCGGACCCCGTCTCGGCGAGCCGGGCCAGCAGGTCGCGCAACCGGGCCCGCTCGGCGTCGTCGAGCGGGGCGAGGAACTCGGCGGCCAGCGCACGGGCCTCGGTCGCGGCCCCGGTGGCCAGGCGTTCGCCCTCGTCGGTGAGGTGGACCAGCCGTCGTCGCTGGTCGGTCTCGGAGCGCGAGCGGGTCAGCCAGCCGTGGCGTTCCATCCGGCGCAGCAGTTCGGTGGTGGTGCCCTTGTCGGTCGCGGCGAGCGATCCGAGCGTGACCTGGTCGATCCCGGGGCGCCGGCGCAGCGCGTCGAGCATCGCGTACTGCGGCTTGGTCAGCTGCGGGACGCGCTGCTGCCAGGCCGCGGTGTGGGACTGCAGGACCCGGCGGAGCAGGTGGACGACCGCCTCGTCGGCACCCGGGTTGCGATCGGTCATGCCGCGAGTATAGTGCGTATGCAAACAGTTAGTATACGAACTAGTTGGGAGGTGGTCCGGTGCGACTCGTCGTGGGAATCACCGGCGCGACCGGCGCGATCCTCGGGATCCGCCTGCTGGAGGCGCTGCGCGACGCCGAGGTCGACACGCACCTCGTGCTCTCGAAGTGGGCGCGGGCGACGATCGTCGAGGAGACCGGCTGGACGGTGCCCGAGGTCGAGGCGCTGGCCGGGACCGCGCACCCGTTCGGGGACCAGGCGGCCTCGATCTCGTCCGGCTCGTTCCGCACGGACGGGATGGTCGTCGTCCCCTGCTCGATGAAGACCCTCGCGCAGATCCGGCACGGCATCGCCGACGGGCTCGTGGCCCGCGCCGCGGACGTCACGATCAAGGAGGACCGGAAGCTGGTCCTCGTGCCGCGGGAGACCCCGCTGTCGGAGATCCACCTGGAGAACATGCTGGCCCTGCGCCGCACCGGGGTGCGGATCGTCCCGCCGATGCCCGCCTTCTACAACCACCCGGCCGCGGTGGACGACGTCGTGGACCACGTCGTCGCCCGCATCTGCGACCAGTTCGACCTGCCCGCCCCGCGGGCCCGCCGCTGGACCGGCGGGTCCGCCCGACAGAGGAGGAGCGCCTGATGGACACCTTCCGCGACTACCTGGCCGAGCTCGAGCGGCACGGCCAGCTCCTGCGCATCGACGACGAGGTGAAGGCCGAGCCCGACCTCGGCGCCGCCGGTGCCGCCGCGCCGAAGCTCGGCGACCGCGCCCCCGCGCTGCTGTTCACCGACGTCGCCGGGTTCCGCGACCCGAACATCGTGCTCAACGCGCACGGCTCCTGGGCCAACCACGCCGTCGCGCTCGGGCTGCCGCCGGAGACCCCGGTACGCGAGCAGGTCGAGGAGTTCGGCCGTCGCTGGGACGCCTTCCCGGTCCCGGTCGAGCGGCGCGCCGACCCGCCGTTCGCGGAGAACACCGTCGCCGGCGAGGCGGTCGACCTGTTCTCGCTGCTGCCGCTGTTCCGCATCAACGCCGGCGACGGCGGCTTCTACATCGACAAGGCCGCCGTCGTCAGCCGCGACCCCGACGACCCGGAGTCCTTCGGCAAGCAGAACCTGGGCATCTACCGGATGGAGGTCCAGGGGCCGCGCACGCTCGGTCTGCAGCCCGTCCCGCAGCACGACATCGCGCTGCAGCTGCGCCGCGCCGAGGAGCGCGGCGAGGACCTGCCGGTCGCGATCGCGCTCGGCAACGAGCCGACGATCCCGCTGGTCGCGGGCATGCCGATCGCCTACGCCGACAGCGAGTACGAGATGGCGGGCGCCCTGCGCGGCTCGCCCTGCCCGATCGCCACCGGTCCGGAGACCGGGCTCGACGTCCCGTGGGGCTGCGAGATCCTGCTGGAAGGCGTCGTCCTGGGCCGCGAGCGGCACTTCGAGGGCCCGTTCGGCGAGTTCACCGGCCACTACTCCGGCGGCCGCCGGATGCCGCAGATCCGCATCGACCGGGTGTCCTACCGGACCACGCCCTACTTCGAGCACCTCTACATCGGCATGCCGTGGACCGAGTGCGACTACCTCATCGGGCCGAACACCTGCGTCCCGCTGCTCAAGCAGCTGCAGGCCGAGTTCCCCGAGGTGCGCGCGGTCAACGCCATGTACACCCACGGCCTGCTCGCGATCGTCTCGGTCCGGAACCGCTACGGGGGCTTCGCCAAGGCCGTCGGGATGCGGACCATGACCACCCCGCACGGCCTCGGCTACTGCAAGGTCGTGATCTGCGTCGACGACACCGTGGACCCCTTCGACCTGCCCCAGGTCATGTGGGCGCTGTCGACCAAGATGCACCCCGCGCACGACCTGGTGACCCTGCCCGACATGCCGGTGCTGCCGCTGGACCCCGGGTCCGACCCGGTCGGCATCACCCACAAGCTGATCATCGACGCCACCACCCCGACCGCCCCGGACGACCGCGGGCACTACTCCCAGGGCGTCGTGCCGCCCGACGACACCGCGGCCTGGGTCGAGCGCCTCGGCCGCCTCGTCGCCGGCGACCGGAAGGAGAACCTGTGATGACCTGTCCCCGCTGCTCCACCGACGGCGCCGCCGTGCTCGCGACCTCCCCGGTCCCCGGGGTGTGGACCGTGCACCGCTGCAGCATGTGCGGTTTCGTCTGGCGCGACACCGAGCCGCCCGCCGTCCGCGACGCCGCGCACTATCCGGCCCGGTTCCGGGTCACCGCGCAGGACGTGGCCGCCGCGGTCGACGTGCCGACCGTCCCGGAGCGCCGGGCGTGACCCCGACGTTGATGTGGGAGGCCCGCGCCGCCGACGGCCGGCGCGACGAGCTCCTCGCCCACGTGCGCGAGCGGGTCGCCGTCGCGCTGGCCGGCGCCGAGCGCCACGAGCTGTTCGTCGCCGACGGCGGGCGGGTCGTCGTCATCGCGGTCGGGGTGCCGGCCGGGACGACGCTGCCCGAGCCGCCCGGCGAGCTGCTGGCCCGGCCGCCGCACTCCTGGGGCTTCGACCGGGTCGGCCCCTGACCCGTCCTCAGCCGGCCCCGAGCGCCGCGAGCACCCCGTCGGTCCACGGTGTCCACGCCTGGACCGCCCACGGCCCGAAGTCGCGGTCGGTCAGCACGACGGCGGCGGCCCGCACGTCCGGGTCGACCCACAGGAACGTGCCGGACTGGCCGAAGTGGCCGAAGGTCCGCGGTGACGAGTGCTCCCCGGTCCAGTGCGGGGACTTGCCGTCGCGGATCTCGAAGCCCAGGCCCCAGTCGTTCGGCCGCTGCCGCCCGTACCCGGGGAGCAGGCCGTCGAGCCCGGGGTGGGCGACGGTCGTCGCCTCGGCGACGGTGCGCGGGTCGAGCAGCTGCGGGGCCTGCAGCTCGGCGGCGAAGCGGGCCAGGTCGTCCACGGTGGACACCGCGCCCGCGCCCGCCGAGCCCTCCAGCCGGGTGTGCGTCATCCCGAGCGGGGTGCAGACGGCCTCGTGCAGGTACTCGGCGAACCCGATGCCGGTCGCCTCCGCGATGGCGCCGGCGAGCACGGCGAACCCGGTGTTGGAGTAGATCCGCTGCTCACCGGGGGCGGCGCGGACGTCGTCGGTGTCGAACGCCAGGCCCGAGGTGTGCGCGATCAGGTGGCGCACGGTCGCGCCCTCCGGGCCGGCCGCGTCGTCCCAGTCGACGGCGCCCTCCTCCACGGCGACCAGCGCGGCGTAGGCCGAGAGCAGCTTGGTCACCGAGGCCAGACCGAACTCGCGGTCGGTGTCGCCCGCGGTGGCGAGCACGGTGCCGTCGGCGGCGACGACGGCTGCGCCCACATGGTCGACCGGCCAGTCCAGGACCCGGCGCACCGCCGGGGCGAGCTCGGTCACGACGGGAGGTGCGGTCGGGTGCGCATGCCGTCCATCCTGGCAAACGGGCGGGACCGCGGCCGCCCGGGCGATGATCGGGCCAGTACCGCGTCCGCCGGGTCCCGCACCCGGCCGCGCACCGCGAGGGAGGGCACCGTGCCGCTGCACCACGAGACCACCGGGTCGGGGCCGCCGCTGCTGCTGGTCCAGGGCGGAGCGGCCGAGGCCGGTGCGGCCCGGATGCTCGTCGGCGAGCTCGCCGTCACCCACCGGGTCCTCACCTACGACCGGCGCGGCGTCGGCCGCAGCCCGGCCGGGCCGGACCCGGTCGAGCCGGCCGCGCACGCCGACGACGCCGCCGCGCTGCTGGCCGGCACCGGGCCGTCCGCCGTCGTGGGTGTGGGCGTCGGCGCGGTGATCGGCCTGCTGCTCGCCGTCCGCCACCCGGACCTGGTCACGACGCTGGTGGCGCACGAGCCACCGCTGCCCGGCCTCGTCCGCGACCCGGACCACGAGGCGGGCCTGGACCGGGTCGAGGAGCTCGCGGCCCGCGACGACCTGGGCGGGGCGCTCCGGCTACTGACCGCGCTGACCTCGGGCGAGGACCCCGTCGAGCCCGGCTACCGGCCGGAGCCGCCGTCCGGGGACCCGGAGCCCGCGCTGCGCCGGTTCCTGCTCCACGACGTCCCCGCGGTGCGGGCCGTCCGCATCGACCCCGACGAGGTCACCGCGAGCGGGGTCCGGGTCGTCCCCACCGGTGGGGTCGAGTCGCGCGGGCGCTGGGAGCACCGCTGCGCCGAGGTGCTCGCGTCCCGGCTCGGGCGTGGGCTCGTCGAGCTGCCCGGCGGCCACGACGGGCCCGTGACGCACCCGGTCGCCGGCGCGGCCGCGCTGCGCGGGCTGGTCGGCGGCACGTGAGCGGAACCGTGCTCGTCGGCACCTCGGGGTGGCGCTACCCACCGTGGCGCGGCACGTTCTACCCGCCCGGGCTGGTCCAGCGCCGCGAGCTGGAGTACCTGTCCCGGCAGGTCACCTCGATCGAGATCAACGGCTCGTTCTACTCCCTGCAGCGCCCGGAGAGCTACCGCGCCTGGGCTGCGCAGGTCCCCGCCGGTTTCGTGTTCGCGGTGAAGGGCCCGCGGTTCGTGACGCACCTCAAGCAGCTGCGCGACGTCGCGGTGCCGGTCGCGAACTTCCTCGCCTCCGGGGTGCTCGGCCTCGGCCCGGCGCTCGGGCCGGTGCTGTGGCAGCTCCCGCCCCGGATGCGGTTCGACGCCGACCGGGTCGCGGAGTTCCTGTCCCTGCTCCCCGCGACGACCACGGCCGCCGCCCGCGCCGCCACCGGTCACGACGAGCGCCTCGACGGCCGGGCACTCGTCGAGACCGACGCCGACCGCCCGCTGCGGCACGCGGTCGAGCCGCGGCACGAGTCGTTCCGCGACCCCGCGTTCACCGCGCTGCTGCGCGAGCACCGCGTCGCCCTGGTGCTGTCGGACTCCGCGGGCACCTGGCCGGTGTTCGACGAGGTCACCGCCGACCTCGTCTACCTGCGCCTGCACGGCCAGGGGGAGCTCTACACCGGTGGCTACACCGCCGAGGCCCTCGACGGCTGGGCGGAGCGCATCCGCGGCTGGCGCGACGCCGGGCACGACGTCGTCTGCTACTTCGACAACGACGCGAAGGTCCACGCACCGACCGACGCGCTGGCCCTGATCGACCGCCTCGGATGACCTGTTCGGCCTACTGTCGGCACGGCTGAACGGACCTGTCCTCACATTTGTTGATAAGGGCGGGCCGGCTGATACGCGGGCCGCCGTCGCCGCGACAGCCGTGACGTGACCACTCCGCAGAACCGCCACGGCGCCCCGGACCTCTCCGGCCCGCCGCAGCAGCAGTCCGGCCCGCACCGTGTCCCGCAGCAGTACCCGGGCCCCCATGGCCCCGGCCGCCACCAGCAGCAGTACGCGCAGGACCCGCGCGGTGCCGCGCCGCAGGGCTGGGCACCGCACCACCAGCCCCGGCCGCAGCACTCCGGCGGGAACCCGAACCCCTACTACGACGGCCACCCCGAGGTCCCCTTCGGCGGGCCGCCCTTCGGCCGCACCAACCCGGGCGGGGTCCCGCAGCAGGCCCGCGGCCCGCAGCAGCAGGCCCCGGCCGCCACCGGCGCCCAGCCCTGGCCGAGTGCGGCCCGGCGCGGCGGTGTCCCGCAGCAGCGCACCGCGGCCCCGGCCGTCCACGCTGTCGCCCCGCGCAACGGGTTCGGCGTCACCGCGCTGGTGCTCGGGATCCTGGGCCTGCTGTTCTCCT
Organism: Pseudonocardia sp. ICBG1034; assembly: GCF_020131375.1. Taxonomy (NCBI): domain Bacteria; kingdom Bacillati; phylum Actinomycetota; class Actinomycetes; order Pseudonocardiales; family Pseudonocardiaceae; genus Pseudonocardia; species Pseudonocardia sp. ICBG1034. The sequence continues at coordinate 634,085 of NZ_JAHLEK010000023.1, read as the reverse complement.
TCATCCCGATCATCGGGATGATCGCCTGGCCGCTGGTGCTGCTGGGCCTGCTGTTCGGTGTGCTCGGTGTCGTCCGGGCGAGCAGGGGCCGGGCGGACAACCGCGGCGTCGCGATCGCGGGCACCGTGCTCTCGGCGATCGGGCTCGTGGTCTGCGTCCTCTACGTGTCGGTGTTCGCCGCCGCGGTGTCGGATCTGCCGACGACCTCCTCGACGGCGACTCCGGCCGTGGCCGGGTCGGGAGCCTCCGGCGCCTTCCCGGGTGCGACCGCCGACGACGTGGTCGCCGATGCAGGTGAGACGCTGACCGTCGGGAACCTGCAGATCGCGGCCACCCCGCTGCAGCCGGGCGACTCGACCATCGGGCAGACCCTGTGCTCGGACGTCACCTACACCAACACCGGATCCGGTACGGAGTCCTTCAACGGGGGCTTCGACTGGAAGCTCCAGGACCCGAACGGCGCGGCGCTGATGACCACGCTGCTCGGTTCCGACTCGCTGCTCTCCGCCGGCCAGCTGGCGCCCGGCGGCACCACGACCGGCACCGTCTGCTTCGACCGGCCGAGCGGCGCGACCGGGCAGTACGTCCTGCTCTACGACGCGACGGACTTCTCCAACAGCCGCGGAGCCTGGCTCAACCAGGTCGGCTGACCCCAGACGGACGCCGGGACGCTCGGCAGCGACGCGCCCGCGCAGTCGCTGGAGTGGTCACGCACGACGAGCGTCCCGACGGACGACGAGGCCCTCCCCGGGGACGCCCGGGGAGGGCCTTCCCACGTCCGGGGTCAGGCCGCCAGCCCCACCGCGAGGGCCAGCACGCCCAGCAGCGGCGGCCCCAGCTGGATCGACGCCGGCCGCCGCTTCGACGGGTCCGACAGCAGCAGCACCAGCCCGGCGGCGACCATCGAGCCCGCCCCGGTGAACACCAGCGTCGCGCCGACGCTGCGGGCGCCCGTCGCGAACACCACGGCCCCGAGCAGCACGGTGACGGCGAGGAACAGGTTGTAGAAGCCCTGGTTGAACGCCAGCGCCCGGGTCTGCTCCGCCTCCGCGCGGTCCGTACCGATGGTCGCCCGGGCCCGGTCGGTGGTCCAGAGCAGCGACTCCAGCACGAAGATGTAGACGTGGATCAGCGCCCCGATCCCGGTCAGCACCAGCCCGGCGACGATCACGACGGCCCCCTCCGCGGCGGAACCGTTCCGCCGCAGGGGGACCGTAGTGGGACCGGCGGCAGCGGGGTCAGCGGCTCGCTGCCCGCCGGTACTGCCGGCTCGCCAGCGGCGCGAACACCGCGACGATCACGACCGACCAGATCAGCACGTAGAGCACCGGGTGCTGCAGCGGCCAGGCGTCCGAGGCGGACGCCGACGCGGGGATCGCGCCGTCGTTGCCGAACAGGGTCCGTGCGGCCGCGGTGACCGCCGAGACCGGGTTCCACTCGGCGAACAGCCGCAGTGGGCCGGGCAGCGAGTTCAGCGGCACGAAGGTGTTCGCCAGGAACGTCACCGGGAAGATCACGATGAACGACGCGTTGTTCACGACCTCCGGGCTCGGCACCAGCAGCCCGACGAACGCCATCACCCACGAGAACGCGTAGGCGAACACGATCAGCACCGCGAACCCGGCGAGCGCCTCGCCGACCGAGGTGTGGATGCGCCAGCCGACCAGCAGCCCGGTCAGCGACATCACGACCAGCACGATCAGGTTGTTCACCACGTCGGACAGGGTCCGGCCGGTCAGCACCGCCGACGACGACATCGGCAGCGAGCGGAACCGCTCGATGATGCCCTTCTTGACGTCCTCGGCGAGCCCGGCGCCGGTGTTCGTGGCCCCGAAGATGACGGTCTGGGCGAAGATCCCGGCCATCAGGAACTCGCGGTACCCGGCCCCGCCGCCGGCCGGGTCGATCGCGCCGCCGAAGACGTAGGCGAACAGCAGCACGAACATGATCGGGGACAGGGTGGTGAAGACCAGCAGGTCCGGGACCCGCTTGATCTTGATCAGGTTGCGCTTCGCGACGACGGAGGCGTCGGCGAGCATGGTGGCGGCGGCGTTCACGGGGTCGGCTCCTCGGCCTGGTCCGCCTCGTCGGCGGGGCGCCCGGTCAGGGTGAGGAAGACGTCGTCGAGCGTCGGGCGGCGCAGCCCCGCGTCGTCGACCTTGGTGCCGGCCTCGGCGAGCCGGTCCAGCGCGGCGCGCAGCACCTCGACCCCGCCGCTGACCGGCATCGTCAGGGAGCGGCGGTGCCGGTCCAGCACGGCCTCACCCACGCCGAGCGAGGCGAGCAGTGCGGCGGTGGGCTCCAGGTCGTCGGCCAGGCTGGTCGTGACCTCCAGGCGCTCCCCGCCGACCTGCGACTTGAGCTCGTCCGCGGTGCCGCGCGCGATGACCCGGCCGTGGTCGATGACCACGATCTCGTCGGCCAGAGCGTCGGCCTCCTCCAGGTACTGGGTGGTGAGCAGCAGCGTCGTCCCGCGCGCGACGAGCCCGCGGATCACGTCCCACAGGTCGTTGCGGCTGCGCGGGTCCAGCCCGGTGGTCGGCTCGTCGAGCAGCAGCACCGGCGGGTCGGCGACGAGCGCCCCGGCCAGGTCGAGCCGGCGGCGCATCCCGCCGGAGTAGGTCCGGGCCGGACGGTCCGCGGCGTCGGTCAGGCCGAAGTCGGCCAGCAGCTCACGGGCCCGGTCCCGGGCCCGGCGGCGCCCCAGGTGGTAGAGCCGCCCGACCATCTCCAGGTTCTCGAAACCGGTCAGGTACTCGTCGACCGCGGCGTACTGCCCGGACAGACCGATCCGGCGGCGGACGCCTGCCGGGTCGGCCAGCACGTCGACGCCGGCGACGGTGGCCTCGCCCGCGTCCGGTGTCAGCAGTGTGGTCAGCACCCGGACGACCGTGGTCTTCCCGGCGCCGTTCGGGCCCAGCAGGCCGAGCACCGTCCCCTCCGGCACCGACAGGTCGACCCCGTCGAGCGCGCGGAGCGAACCGTAGGTCTTGACCAGTCCCGTGGCGCGGATCGCGTCCGGCATCGTGTTGTCCCCCTCGGAAGGTGCGAGCGGGGGCCACTGTGCCCTACGACCCTGACAGCCTGCGTCCTGATTCGGCCCGGCGGCGCGTATGGGCGAGCAGCATCCGGCGCCCGACCAGCATCAACGCCGCCGACACCAGCATCACGACGGCGTTGACCGTCCACGCGGTCGGGAAACCCGCGTGGGTGGCGAGCGAGCCGAAGACGATCGGTCCGGCGAAACCGCCGGCGTAGACACCGACCTGCACGATCGACGTCGCCGCGGCCGGGGCGGACGGGTTGAGCCGCACCACGGCGAACTGCAGCAGACCCGGCCACGCCCAGCCCAGCCCGAACGCCAGCACCACCCCGACGACCAGCGCGGGCGTCCCGGGCACGGCGAGCAGCCCGAACCCGCCGGCGCCCGCGGCGAGACTCGCCGCGACGACGGCGACGTGGCCGCCCGAGCGCATGTCGGCCAGCCACCCGTGCAGCATCCGCACCGACAGCCCCACCACGCTGCCGAGGGTCAGCATCAGCCCGGCCAGACCGGGGTCGATCCCGCGGTCCACCGCCGAGGCGACCAGGAAGATGCCGAGCGCGGTCGCGGTCCCGGCCGCGAGCCCGGAGGCGGCGCCGATCACCGCGAGCGCGGCCGTCGCCCGGTCGCCGGACCCCGTGCGGGCCGCCGGGCGGGCGTCGGTGCGCGGGCACGCGAACAGTGCCGCCAGCGCCAGCAGCGCGCCGATCCCGTACGCCCAGCGCCAGCCCACGGTCAGCGCCACCGCAGGGACGGCCAGCCCGGCCAGCAGCGTCGCCGCCGGGATCGCGGCCTGCTTCACCCCGAACGACAGCCCCATCCGGTGTGCGGGCACCGAGCGCGCGAGCGTCAGGTTCGACGACAGCTGGCCCATCACGTTGCACCAGGCGCCGCAGAGCAGCAGGACGACGAGCGCGACGTAGGACCGCGCGCCCAGCGCCAGGGCCGCCATCAGCACCGCCGCCCCGACGACGGCGATCCGGCTGGTCACCCGTGATCCCACCCGCTCGACGACCATGCCGACCGGCAGCGAGCACAGCGCGCTGACCCCGAAGTACAGCGCGACGACCAGCCCCAGCCCGGACGGGTCGAAGGCCAGGTCGCGCGAGAGCTGCACCGACAGGGCACCGGTGAGGAACACCGGGAGCACCGACGCCGTCGTCACGACCACCGCGCCGGTCGCGACGCGGAAGGCGGAGGGCGACGTGGTGTCCGTCGTGCCCGGTTCGGTTGCGATGCTCACGTTCAGCAACGCTAACCGATATGCGTCAACCCTGGATGCGCGAGTCCCCGCGGCCGGCCCACTCCTTCTCGCGGAGCTCGAACTTCTGGACCTTGCCGGTGGAGGTCTTGGGCAGCTCGTCGACGACCTCGACGTACTTGGGTGCCTTGTAGCGGGCGATCCTCGTCTTCACGTGGTCGATCAGCTCCTGCGGCTCGGCGGAGCGGCCCGGCTTGAGCACGGCGAAGGCCTTGCAGACCTCGCCCCACTTCTCGTCCGGCACCCCGACGACGGCGGCCTCCAGCACCGCGTCGTGCGAGACGATCGCCTGCTCGACCTCGACGGTGGAGATGTTCTCGCCGCCGGAGATGACCACGTCCTTGGCCCGGTCACGCAGCTCGACGTAGCCGTCGGGGTGCACGACGCCAAGGTCGCCGGAGTGGAACCAGCCGCCCCGGAACGCCTCCGCGGTCTTCTCCTCGTCGCGGTGGTAGCCCTTCATGACGTTGTTCCCGCGCATCACGATCTCGCCCATCGTGGCGCCGTCGCGGGGGACGTCGACCATCTCCTCGTCGACCACCCGGACCCGGTCCGCGCACACCATGCCGACCCCCTGGCGGGCCTGGAGCCGGGCCCGTTCCTCGCCGTCGAGGTCGTCCCAGGCGTGCTGGTACTGGTTCACCGCGTACGGCCCGTAGGTCTCGGTGAGGCCGTACACGTGCACGATGCGGAACCCCATCCGCTCCATCTGCAGGATGGTCGTCGGCGACGGCGGCGCGCCGGCCGTCGTGATCGTCAGCCGGTAGTCCAGGGTGACGGCCTCGGGCGAGTTCATGATCGTCGTGACGACGGTCGGGGCGCCGTTGAGGTGGGTGACGCCGTGTTCGCCGATCAGCCGCCAGATGGTGTCGCCGCGGACCTCGCGCAGGCAGACGTGGGTGCCTCCGACGGCCGTCACGGCCCACGGGGTGCACCAGCCGTTGCAGTGGAACATCGGCAGCGTCCACAGGTAGACGCTGTCCGCGGTGTGCCCGGAGTGGACGATCTCGCCGAAGGAGTTCAGGTACGCACCGCGGTGGTGGTACTCGACGCCCTTCGGGTTGCCGGTCGTCCCCGAGGTGTAGTTGATCGTGATGGTGGACCGCTCGTCGTCGACGGCCCAGGGCCGCGGGTCGTCCGAGCCGCGGGCGAGCAGGTCGGCGTAGCTCGTCCCGGAGCCGACGCCGTCGCCGGGCGCCGCAGGGTCGACGACGGTGACGATCTCGCGGACCGTGGTCAGCTCGTCGGCGACCGGGCGGACCGTTTCGTACAGGACGGCGTCGACGACCAGCACCGTGGCCGCCGAGTGGTCCAGGATGTAGCGGACCTCCTCGGTCGACAGCCGTGTGTTGATCGCGACCAGGACCGCGCCCGCCAGCGGCACCGCGAAGTGCGCGACGAGCATCTCCGGGACGTTCGGCAGCAGGTAGGCGACCCGGTCACCGGGCTCGACGCCCGATGCGGCGAGGGCGTTCGCCACCCGGGTCGCCTCCGCCGCGAACTCGGCGTAGGTGTGCCTGCGGTCGCCGTAGACGATCGCCGTGGACTCCGCGAACACCTCGGCCGAGCGGCCCAGGAAGGCCAGCGGGGTGAGCGGGGTGGTCCAGACGTCGGTCGTCGCGCCCTGTGTCACGGTCGGCTCCTTCGCAGGCGGTGCACTCGTCGCCGCGATCCTGCTCGCCGCGAGGAGTGCCCGGCAACCCGCGCCGGTCGAGCCCCCGGCGCCCCCCGACCGACGGGGCTCAGCCCTCGATCGTGATGGCGGCCTTGGGGCAGCTCCGTGCCGCCTCCTCGACCTTCGGCCGCAGCGACTCGGCCGGGTTCTCGTCGAGGATGTAGAGGTAGTCGTCGTCGCGCACCTCGAAGACCTCCGGCGCGACACCCATGCAGACCGCGTTGCTCTCGCAGCGGTCGAAATCCACGATGACCTTCATGGCATCCATGGTGCCCCCGCCGTGCCGACCCCGCAGGACTGAGGGCTCCCTGACCTGCGGTTATGCTTCCCTTCCTCGCTCGGGAAGGCCGCAGGTCAGCGGCTGTCGCGGGTCTGGGCGGCGGTCGGCAACGGCTGCGGCGCGAGGTTCGCGCGGGCCTGCACGGGCGTCGGTGGCGGGGTGGTGTGCGGCACCCCGGTGAGGAGCGCGGTCGTCGCCCGGGCGGTCACCGGGATGCTGCCGACCGAGGGCAGGCGCACCTCGTCGGGTTCGAGCATCGCGGCCACGCCGAGCAGGGCGCCGAGCGCCACCGGGGCGGCCAGTGCCGCGAGTCGCAGTCGCGCCGGGTCCACGGCACACCTCCACGTCGACGACCGCGCGGGGGATGCCGGGGAGCGGCAGCGGCCGTCGACCAACCATCGGGTCGCGGCCGTCCGCCGTTACCGCCATCGGGTGATCCGGGTCAAGCGGGGCGCATCCGGACCACCCGATGGAGGGCGCTCACTCCCTGCGCAGCACCGGACGCAGCGTGTCCAGCACCGACGCGTCGTCGATGGTGGAGGGCACCGGCTCCTCGGCGCCGTCGGCGATCCCGCGCATCGTCTTGCGGAGGATCTTGCCGGAACGGGTCTTGGGCAGGGCCGGGACGATCGCGACGTCCTTGAGGGAGGCGACCGCGCCGATCTGGTCGCGCACCATCTGCACGAGCTCGGCGCGCAGCCCGGCCTCGTAGCCCTCGGCGTCGCTGTCGACGCCGGACTTCAGCACCACGAAACCGCGCGGGATCTGCCCCTTCATGGTGTCCGCGACGCCGATCACCGCGCACTCCGCCACGTCCGGGTGCGAGGCCAGGACCTCCTCCATCCCGCCGGTGGACAGACGGTGGCCCGCGACGTTGATGACGTCGTCGGTGCGGCCCATGACGAAGACGTAGCCGTCGGCGTCGAGGTGCCCGCCGTCGCCGGTGAGGTAGTAGCCCTCGAACGCCGACATGTAGGAGTTGACGTAGCGCTCGTCGTCGTTCCACAGGGTCGGGAACGCACCGGGCGGCAGCGGCAGCTTCGCCACGATCGCGCCGTCGACACCGGGCTCGGCCGGGTTGCCCCGCTCGTCGAGGACCTGGACGTCCCAGCCGGGCATGGCACGGGTCGGTGAGCCGGGCTTGATCTCCAGCAGCTCGATGCCCGCCGGATTGGCCGCGATCGGCCAGCCGGTCTCGGTCTGCCACCAGTGGTCGATGACGGGGATGCCGAGCAGATCCGAGGCCCAGCGGTGGGTCTCGGGGTCGAGGCGCTCGCCGGCGAGGAAGAGGTACTTCAGCGAGGACACGTCGTACTGCCCGAGGAACGTGCCCTCCGGGTCCTCCTTCTTGATCGCCCGGAACGCCGTGGGCGCGGTGAAGACGGACTTCACCCCGTTCTCCTGGACGACCCGCCAGAACTGCCCGGCGTCCGGCGTGCCGACCGGCTTGCCCTCGTAGAGCACGGTCGTCGCTCCGGCCAGCAGCGGCGCGTAGACGATGTAGGAGTGGCCGACGACCCAGCCGACGTCGGACGCGGTGAAGATCGTCTCGCCGGGGCCGACGTCGTAGATGTTGGGCATCGACCAGGCCAGGGCGACGGCGTAGCCGCCCGAGTCGCGCACCACGCCCTTCGGCTTGCCGGTGGTGCCGGAGGTGTAGAGCACGTAGAGCGGGTCGGTGGCCTTCACCGGGACCGGGTCGGCGGGCGTGGCGTGGGCGACGGCCTCGGCCCAGTCGACGTCGGTCGGGCCCAGCTGCGCGGTGGCCTGCTCGCGCTGCAGGATCACCGTGGACGTGGGCTTGCGGTCCGACAGCTCGATCGCCCGGTCGAGCAGCGGCTTGTACTCGATGACGCGCTTGCCCTCGATGCCGCAGGACGCCGAGACGACGACCTTGGGCCCGGCGTCGTCGATCCGGACGGCGAGCTCCTTGGCGGCGAACCCGCCGAAGACCACCGAGTGGACGGCGCCGAGGCGGGCGCAGGCGAGCATCGCGATCGCGGCCTCGGGGACCATCGGCATGTAGACGACGACCCGGTCGCCGTGGCCGACGCCCTGGTCGCGCAGCACGCCCGCGAACAGCGCGACCTCGTCGCGCAGCTCCGCATAGGTGTAGGAGCGCCGCGACCCGGTGACCGGCGAGTCGTACACCAGGGCCGTGCGGTCGCCGTTCCCGGCGTCGACGTGCCGGTCGAGCGCGTTGTACGCGACGTTCAGCTCGCCGTCGGGGAACCAGCGGTAGAACGGCGGGTTCGACTCGTCGAGCGCGCGGGTCGGGGCGACGTCCCAGTCGATCCCGTCGGCCGCGCGGAGCCAGAAGCCCTCGCGGTCGTCCACACTGGAACGGAAGATCTCCTCGTAGGCGGTCACCGTCGTCCTCTTCCCCTGGCGATCCCGGCGGCCCACGGTGGCCGCCCCTCGTGTCGCCGACGACCCTAGGAGGTGACACCGACAGCGCGCAGCCCTCTCGCGGGCGGACCGCTCCGGAGGGACGGGCCGTTCGTCGATGACGATGCGCCGATCGTCGCAGTGTGACCGGGCGGATCCGTAACGTGATCGGGTGACGGCCCGACACAGCGCGTGGGGGACCCGTCCGATCCGCGGGCGGGCCCACGGACGGGAGGCGGTGCCGGTGCGGCCCGACGACGGTGCGGTCCGGTGGCGTGGCAGGCGGGGTGCCGCCGGTGCGACGGTGCTCGGGACGCTGCTCGCCGGGCTCGTGGCTGCGGGCTGCGCCCCGGTCCCGTCGGTCGTCCCGGCGGCGGCCGCGGCGACGACGTGCACCCCCGGCTGGACGGCCGCCTGGCACGCCGCGCAGCAGGCGGTCCCCGGCGACAGCCTCGCCGGCAAGACGCTGCGGATGGTGGTGCGGCCCGGCGCGGCGGGGGAGGAGCTGCGGCTGCGGCTGTCCAACCGGCACGGCGACGGGCCGCTGCGGATCGCGGCGATGACGGTCGGCGCCACCGGCCCGGGTGCCGCGGTGACCCGGCCGGTCCCGCTGACCGTCGGCGGGGCCTCCGTGGCCGACGTCCCGGCGGGTACCGAGGTGCTGACCGATCCCGCACCGGTCGCCGCCGCGGCGGGCGTGCCGCTGACGGTGAGCCTGTTCCTGGCCGAGGTGCCGCGCACGATCGGCTCGCACCCGGTCGCGATGCGCACCGCGTGGCTGTCCGGGCCGGGGGACCGCACCGCGGCCCCGGACGCGGCGGGCTTCGACACGACCCTGCAGTCCTGGCCGGTGCTGACCGGCCTGGAGGTCCTGGCGGCCCGCCCGGACGGCGCCGTCCTCGTGATCGGGGACTCCCTCGTCGACGGCGTGGGCTCCACCCCCGGCGGCGACGACCGCTTCCCCGACCAGCTCGCCGCCCGGCTGTCCGCGGCGGGCGGCGACCGGCCGATGACCGTGCTGAACGCGGGACTGTCGCGCAACCAGCTGCTGCAGGACGACCCGCCGGCCGGTGGTGACGCGCCGTCGACCCGCTGGGACGACGACGTGGCCGCCGTCCCCGGCGTGCGCGACGTGGTGCTGCTCGTCGGCACCAACGACCTCGCCGCCGGCGCGGCCGCCGGTGACCTCGTCGCCGGGCTGCAGGGCTTCGCCCAGCGGGCCCGCGCCGCGGGGCTGCGCGTGTTCCTCACCACCATCCCGCCGTCGGCCAGTGGCGGTCGCGCCACCCCGACGGCCGTCGCGGCCCGGGACCAGGTGAACGGCTGGCTCCGTTCGGACGGTCGTCGCTGGGCCGACGGGGTGATAGACGCGGCCGCCGCACTGGGCGACCCGGGTGACCCGCACCGGCTCCGTCCGGATCTGGACTCCGGCGACGGGCTCCACCCGTCGCCCGCCGGGTACCGGGCGCTGGCGGCATCCGTGCCGGTCGGGGAGCTGTCCGGCAGCCCCTGCCGGGTCTCGCCGGATCGCTGAGCCGCACCCGTCCCCCACAGCGCCGGGTGACCGGCCGTCACCCGGGAAGGGGCGTGCGGGGTCCCCGCACGATGGGTAACGTCTTGGTCACGGCCACAACACGTGGCGGTACCGACGGACACCGGCACGCGGCGCGTCCCACGGACGGGCCCGGAGCAGGTCCTGGCGGCCTACGGGGAGGCCTCGTGACCATCGGCGCGAAGCGCGGCATCGACGACGACACCAGTTCCATTCCGGCGCCGCGGAACGCGGCCGACGCCTTCAAGGTCTCCGACGACCAGGTGCAGCGCGCCCGGCTCGTCGTCGCCCGGAACTCGGACGACTCCGAGGATCTGCGCGAGCTGCTCGACATGCTGGGACTGATCTCCGGCAACCCGGAACAGCCGCCACCCGTAGCTCGCTGACCTGCGGCGACGCCGGAACCGGGGGGTGGTTGCAGGACCCCCCGGGGCGGTGTCGTAAGGTTTCCTCACTCCCAACGGACAGCCGTTGAGGGAAGGTCGAGGCCCTCGGGTCTGGTCCCAGCCCCCATCGTCTAGCGGCCTAGGACTCCGCCCTTTCAAGGCGGCAGCGCGGGTTCGAATCCCGTTGGGGGTACCGCGAGACACATCGGATACGATGCGTCTCGCGAGAGCAAGGCCCAGTGGCGCAGTTGGTTAGCGCGTCGCCCTGTCACGGCGAAGGTCGCGGGTTCGAGTCCCGTCTGGGTCGCTCCACTCTCTGGATCTCCGGTTCACCGGAGGCCGGGGCCAGGTAGCTCAGTTGGTACGAGCGTCCGCCTGAAAAGCGGAAGGTCGGCGGTTCGACCCCGCCCCTGGCCACAATCCTGATCCCCCCGCAGAGCCGGTCGGTAGCCACCGACCGGCTCTCGTGCGTTCCGGGGTCGGTTCGGTCACGATCGGCCGATGAGCTCCCACCCGCACGACATCACCGTCCCCGGCCCGCCCCGGCTGGAGGAGGTCTCCGACGGGCTCTTCGCCTACGTCCAGCCGGACGGCACCTGGTGGATCAACAACGCGGGCCTGCTCGTCGGGCCGCAGGGGGCCGTCGTCGTCGACTCCTGTTCCACCGAGCGCCGGACCCGGGCCTTCGCGGCCGCGATCGGCGAGGTCACCGACCGGTCGGTCCGCACGCTGGTCAACACCCACCACCACGGCGACCACACCTGGGGCAACGCCCTGTTCTCCGGCGCGACGGTCGTCGCGCACGAGCGGGCACGCGCGGAGATGATCGCCTTCGGCCCGCCCCGGGACCTGCCGTTCTGGGACCACGGCGACTGGGGCTCGCTCCCGCTGGACCCGCCGTTCCTCACCTTCACCGACCGCATCGCGCTGCACCTGGGGGACCTGCGGGCCGATGTCCTCCACGTCGGGACGCCCGCGCACACCACCAACGACGTCCTCGTGCACGTACCCGACCGGTCGGTCCTCTACTGCGGGGACCTGGTGTTCAACGGCGGCACGCCGTTCCTGCTGATGGGCTCGGTGACCGGCGCGATCGACGTCCTGGAGCAGGTGGTGCTCCCGCTCGGGGCCGCGACGACGGTGCCCGGCCACGGGCCGGTGTTCCGGGGCGACGGGCCGCTCCGGGACACGGTCGACTACCTGCGGTTCGTCCTCGACCTGGCCGAGCGCGCCCGCGACGCCGGCATCCGCCCGCTGGAGGCCGCCCGCGACACCGACCTCGGCCGGTTCGGCCACTGGCCGGACGCCGAGCGCATCGTCGGGAACCTGCACCGCGCCTACGCCGAGCTCGACGGCGCCGAGCGCGGCGCCCCGATCGACAGCACGGCCGCGCTCGCCGAGATGGTCGAGTACAACGGCGGGCGCCCGCTCACCTGCCTGGCGTGAGCACCGGTCGCCGCTCCCGCAGCGCGACGACGGCACCGGCCACCACCAGGACCGTCAGCACCCCGGCCGCGGCGACGGTGAGCGTGTCCGGGGCGACGAGCGGCTGTCCGCGCAGCGCCTGCCAGGTCAGCAGGGCGAGCACGCCGGTGTAGCCGGCGGCGGCCGTCGTCATCAGGTCGCGACGCGCCCGTGGGTCGGCCAGCCGTGCCACCCGCCCTGCGGCCAGCTCGAACACGATCAGCAGCAGTGGCAGCAGCTGCAGCGCGTGCATCCCGACGAAGTGCGGGACGCGCAGGTCGCCGCCCAGCGTGCTCCACCCGACCAGCGGCACGCCCGGGCCGCCGTCGGGGACGCCGACGGTGTGCGCCCCGGCGATCCCGCGGAAGTCGGCGAGCTGGTCCGGGGTCGGTGACGTCATCAGGAAGCCGAGCGCCATCCCGGCCAGCGCGAGCACCGCCCCGGCGCGGATCGCGACCGTGCGGGCGGGGTCGAGGTCGCGCACCGCGAACAGGCCGGCGGCGACCCACAACGTCGCCAGCCAGACGAGGACGATCGAGATCCCCATGGTGGCCCACAGGCCCGCGTCGAGCCGGGAGGTGTAGTTGAAGTGGCTGGTCGTGCCCCGCCCGGCCTGGACGGCGATGACGACCATCTCCACCACCAGGGCCACCGCCGCGACCGTGCCCGCGAGGAACGCGCCACGGGTCCGGCCGCGCCGGGAGCGCAGCTGGTCGTACAGCCAGGCCCAGGTCACGCAGAAGATCGCGATGGAGACGGCGAACTTGGTGGGCTTGAGCCACACCGGCGCGCCGAGCACCTCGCGCGGGTCGACGAGGGTGCCCAGCAGGCCGAGCGGGACGGCCGCGGCGCAGACGAGACCGGCGATCATCAACGGACGGTGCCACGCGAGGATGTTCCGCATGTGGATACTTTAACTATCGGATAGCTGGACTGTCCATACAGCTCTCGTGGAACCGTGCGCGGCCCGCGTCCGTTGACCACCCGTGTCCGTGATCGTCGACCGAGCCCTGCGTACCGCCGTCACCGTGTTGCCGCGGCGGTGGCGGACCGACCGGCGCTCCGCCCTGGTCGGGCTGACCGCGCTGCGTCCGCACCTCGGCGTCGCCGGACTGGGGGTCGCGGGTCTCCTGCGGCTCGCCGGGCTGCGCCGCACCGCGACGGCGGTGGGCCTGGCCGGCGCCGCGGCCGCTGCTCCCGCGCTGGGACGGGTGCTGCCGCGCCCCGACGGTCCGCTGCCGGACGGGCCCGAGCTGACCGTGCTCGTCGCGAACGTGCTGCTGGGGCGGGCCGACACCGGCGCGCTGGCCGCGACGGTGACCCGGGAGCGGCCGGACGTGGTCGTGCTGCCCGAGGCGGGCGTCGCCTACCTCGACCGGCTCCTGCCCCTGCTCGGTGGCTACCGGGGCTGGTCCTCGGTCCCGCCCGGCGTCCCGGACCAGCGCGGCACGGTGGTACTGGTCGCGCCGCGGGCCGGGGAGGTCGACGTCCGGCCCGGGCAGGGGATGCGGCTGCCGCACCTGGAGGTCACCGGTGGGCTGCTCGGTGCCCGGACGCTGTACGCGGTGCACACCTCCGCGCCGACGAACCCGCGGTGGACCGAGCTGTGGACCGGTGAGCTCGCGCTGATCGGGGAGTGGACCCGCACCCGACCGGCGCCGGTCGTGGCCGGGGACCTCAACGCCGTCGTCGACCACCGGCGGCTGCGCGACGCGTCCGGCGACTGCGTCGACGCCACAGACGGCACCGGGCGGGGGCTCGTGGGGACCTTCCCGTCGTCGCTGCCGCGCTGGGCCGGGATCCGCATCGACCACGTGCTCGTGCCCCGCGGGTCGGTGACCCGCCGCCACGTCGTCCTCGAGACCCCGGGCAGCGACCACCGAGCGGTGCTGGTGACGGTGCGGCTGCCCGGGACTCAGGACCCGGCGCGGTAGCGCTGCGCGGAGCGGCTCTCCTGGGCGATCCGGCGCAGGGCCGCGAGCAGGGCATCGCCGAGGACGGTGCCGACCAGTGCGGTCTCCGCGGCCTCCTCGCGGTCGGTGGTCCGCCCGATCGCGGCCAGGTCGCCCTCCGCGGCGCGGTCGGCGGCCTCGGCCCACGCCTGCAGGGTCTCCTCGCCGGGGCCCCAGCCCAGCTCGTGCATCCGGGCCAGCACCGACCGGGCCCCGGCCAGCGCGGGGGCGTCCTTCCCGACCTGCCAGCCCACGTGGGCCATGGCTCCGGCCAGGTCGGCCTCCGCCTCGTCGAGCGAGCCGGACGCGCCCACGTCGCCGGTGATCGCGTAGACCGTCCGGCCGAGCATGTCGTGCAGGCCGACCGCGGGGTCGTCGACGGCCGACAGGACCTCGCGGACGGTTGCGATCGGCAGCCCGCCGACCTCGACGAGCGCCCGTATCAGGCGCAGCCGGCGGACGTGTGCGTCGTCGTAGCGGGCCTGGTTCGGTGACGTCGTCTCGCCGCGGGGCAGCAGGCCCTCGCGCAGGTAGTACTTGATCGTCGCGACGGGGACGCCGGACGACCGGGACAGATCCGAGACTCGCACATCGGAGACTCTAGCTATCCGTTTCGGCCCGGGGTTCCGACAGCCCGTCGACGAGGCCGAAGGTCACCGCCTCCGCCGCCGACAGCCAGCGGTCCCGGGCGTCGTCGGGCAGCGGGGCGCCGCAGTACGCCGCGGTCAGCGACTCGATCTCGCGGCGGCGTCCGGCGAGGTGGTCGGCCCGTACCCGCACGTCGCCGGGGTGCGAGCCGCGGACCGGCCCGTCGGCGGTGGGCAGGAACGCGGCGTGCGCGCGGGCGAGCCGTTTGCCCGGCGTCCCCGACGCCACGAGGAACGGCACCGGGCCCGCGAGCGATCCCACGGCGACGGTCGCGACGTCGACACCGAGCGTGCGGATCGTGTCGTGCACCGCCATCGCGGCGACCGGGGAGCCGCCGGGCGCCAGGACGTGCAGGGTGATGTCGCGGCGCGCGTCCTCAGCGGCCAGCAGCAGCAGGCGCGCGCAGGTCTCGGCGGCGACGTCGTCGTCGAGCTCGCGGGCCAGCAGCACGATCCGCTCGCCGAGCAGACGGTCGGCGGGGTCGGACGGGGTGGACAGGACGGGCATCGGATCTCCGCTCCTCGGGTGCCGCCCGACACTAGGGCCGGGGTGGCCCACCTGACCTGCGGTTACGCCGACGGCGGACGGGGTTCGCCCTCGGCGGAGGTCGGGTCGGTGCCCGCGGTCGCGACCCGGCGCAGCAGCGTCCGGAGCGCGCCCTGCTCGTCCGGGGAGAGCGGCGCCAGGATGTGGGCCTCGGCGGTGCGCAGTCGCGTCTCGGTCTCGCAGAGCAGCGCCCGGCCGGCCGTGGTCAGCACGATCCGGCGGGCCCGTCGGTCGTTCGGGTCGGGGTGCCGCTCGATCAGTCCCGCCTCCTGGACCTTGTCCAGCAGGTAGGTCATCACGGTGCGGTCCACGCCGAGCTTGCGGGCGAGTGCGAGCTGGGTGGGCGGATCGTCCCCGGCCGCGGCGGCGAGCACCTGGAAGCCCCGCTGACCGCCGGGCAGCGTGCCGACGACGCACTGCACCGCCGTGGCGTGGTCGCGCGCGACCCGGGCCAACGCCCACGCCAGGTCGCACTCGACGCTCTGCGGGGCGGACGGACCGGACATCGTCACAGGGTACGTGCTTGCCAAGGTCTTCTCTCGCGCAGATACTCTGTTCAACAGAACATCTTCAGTTCAGATCGACCGGGAGGTCACCATGTCCCTGCTCCGACTCGACGCGAGCATCCGCACCGAGGGCTCCGTCAGCCGCGAGATCGCCGACGAGGTCGAGCGCGCCTACCTCGACGCGCGACCGGGCGCCGAGGTCGTCCGCCGTGACCTGGGCACCGCCCCGCTGCCCGCCGACCTGTGGACCACCGCGGTCGCGGCCGGGTACGTGGCCGAGGCCGACCGCACCCCGGAGCAGCGCGGAGCCCTCGCGCGCATCGCGGAGCTGGCCGACGAGGTGCTGGCCGCGGACGCCGTCGTCATCGGATCGCCGCTCTACAACTTCGGCGTCGCCGCGCACCTGAAGACCTGGGTCGACGCCCTGATCACCGACCCCCGGTTCGCGCCGGGCGGCACGCCCCTCGCCGGCCGCCCGGTCGTGCTCGTCGTCTCCCGGGGAGGCGGCTACGGGCCGGGCACCCCGCGCGAGGGCTGGGACCACGGATCCGGCTGGATCACCCGCATCCTGCGCGACGTGTGGGGTGCCGACGTGACCGTCGTGGAGACGGAGCTGACCCTGGCCGACGTGGTGCCCGCGATGAGCGAGCTGCGCCCGCTGGCCGCGGAGAAGCGCGAGCGCGCCCGCATCGACGCCCGGACGGCCGGGGAGCGGGTCGCCGCGGTGACGTCGGCCGCGTGAGGCCCGGTCAGGGGGCGGCGCGCAGCGCGGCGAGCCGTTCCCGGGCGTAGCCGGGCTCGACGGTCCAGCAGACGGCGACCTCCCACGCGTCGACGGCACGGCGGGCCTCGCGGGCAGCCCCGGGCCCACCGTCGAGGTCGAGCGCCGCCCGGTCCACCCGGCACTCGTCCCAGTCGAGCAGGCCCGGACGTCCGTCCCGGACCCGGATGTTGCCCGGACCGGGATCGCCGTGGACGACGGCGACCGGACCGCCCACCACGGCCCACGCGGCCCGGCACTCCGCGACGACGTCGGACGGCATCGCGGTCAGGTCCACGTCCCCGCCCCGGACGGCGCCCGCGAGCAGCTCGACCGTGCCCACGAACCCCGGCCGCTGGCTACGCCCCGAGGTGAGGGCGTGCAGCCGGTGCAGCTCGGCGGCGACGGCTGCCTCGTCGCCCGGCCCGGGTGGGTCGCCGTCGAGCCAGGTCCGGACGACGACCGCCCCGCACCGCCGCCGTCCGTCACCGGTCGGGACGACGTCGGGTACGCGGAAACCGTGGGCCCGCAGCTCGCCGGTCAGGTCGAGCTCCCAGTCCAGCGCCGCGGGTGTCCGCCCGCTCCGGTGGACCACCAGCCGCCGGCTCCCGTCCGTCGCCGCCCAGACCGCGCCGCGGTGCCCGCCGCCGAGCCGGGCCGTGATGCGCAGCCCCGGCCAGGCGGCGAGCCCGGGCGGCGTCAGCCGGCCTTCGGCTCCCACAGCTCCGGCCGGTCGGCCAGCTTCAGCGGCAGCCCGAAGTAGCCGAACAGCTCGGTGTTGAGGAAGATGCTCAGCCCGGTGACGGCCCCGTCCTCGATCCGCAGGGCCGTGATGCCCCAGGCCTCGAACTCGCCGTTCGGCCCGGACGGCTTCCACTGGGCGAAGCCGACCGTCCCGTTGATCTCCACCGGAGCCACCCGCGACCCGCGGCAGCCCTGCCCGGGGCCGGTCGCCATCCAGGCGATGACGTCGTCCCGGCCGCGGAACCAGAGCTCCAGCGGGGGCATGTTCTGCTCGACGTCCTCGTGGAGCAGCGCCGTCAGTGCCTCCATGTCGAACGCCTCGAACGCTGCCATGTAGCGCATCAGCAGCGCGGTCTGCGCCGGGTCCATCGCCGGGGAGGTCTGCGGCGCCGCCTCGGAGATGCCCTGTTCGCCCAGGGTGGCGCGGGCGCGCTGCAGGGCGCTGTTGACCGACGCGACCGACGTGTCCAGCAGCTCGGCGACCTCGGCGGCCTTCCAGCACAGGACCTCGCGCAGGATCAGGACGGCGCGCTGGCGGGCCGGCAGGTGCTGCAGCGCCGCGATGAACGCGAGCCGGATCGTCTCCTTCGCGACGGCCTTGTCCGCCGGGTCCCCGGCCGGCGTCGACACCCGGGCGTCGGGCATCGGTTCGAGCCACTCGGCGTCGGGCAGCGGCTCGCGCAGCGACTCGGCGACCGGGGCGCCGGGGCCTCCGATGTCCATCGGGACGGCGCGGCGCTTGCGCCCGTTCAACGCGTCGATGCAGACGTTGGTCGCGATGCGGTACAGCCAGGACCGCAGCGAGGAGCGACCGTCGAACTTCGCGACGCCCTTCCAGGCCCGGACCATCGTGTCCTGCACCGCGTCCTCGGCCTCGAAGGCCGAGCCGAGCATCCGGTAGCAGTAGCCGGTCAGCTCGCGCCGGTGGTCCTCGAGGCGTTCCTCGGGTGGCCGCTCGTCCACGGTGGTGTCGGCGGCCCGTGCGGGTGCGCTCATGGTTCCCCCTCGACGTACCCGTCCGGGTGGGTCCCGGTCCGTCTGGCCGCGAGTGTGCCGCGCCACACCGACAAAGTGGAGGGCCCGCGCGACGAACGGCCGCCGAACAGGGGCGACGTGCGCCGACGGGCCGGCCGCGACGTGGGATGATCGGGGTCGACGGCGTTCCGCTCGACCCTCCCGGTCCGCCGGTCGCAGGCACGACGGAGGAGTCGAGGAGCACGGCGGGGCGACGATGTCAGCGGTGACCGAGAACGACGGGATCGGGAGTACCGGCGGGGGCGGGGCGCGCCGCGCCGGTCGTCGCCCGGTCACGTCCCGCTCGGAGATCGAGCACATCGCGCTGGAGATGTTCAGCGACCAGGGGTTCGAGCACACGACCGTCGACGACGTCGCGCACGCCGCGGGGATCGGGCGTCGCACGTTCTTCCGGTACTTCGCCTCCAAGAACGACATCGCCTGGGGCGCCTTCGAGGAGCAGCTGGTGCGGATGCGCGCGGTGCTCGCGGCCCAGCCGTCGGACCTGCCGACGCTGGAGGGGGTCCGGCGGGCGGTGCTGGAGTTCAACCACGTCGAGCCGGACGAGCAGCCCTGGCACCGGCGCCGGCTGCGGCTGATCCTGCAGACCCCGGCGCTGCAGGCGCACTCGACGCTGCGCTACGCCTCGTGGCGGGAGGTCGTGGCCGACTACGTGGCCGAGCGTCGTGGCGAGGACGCCTCGGAGCTCGTCCCGCAGAGCGTCGGACACGCCTGCCTGGGCGTGTGCATCGCGGCCTACGAGCGCTGGCTGGCCGACGACGGCTCCGAGCTCGCCGACCTCCTCGACGAGGTGCTGCGGGCGCTGCAGCGGGGCTGGGCGACCGAGCTCCCCTGAGACGCACCGCGACGGCGCCCCGGTGCGGGACGCCGTCGCCTGGTCGTGCCTGCGTCGCAGGTCAGCGGGTGGTGCCGAACAGTCGCTCCCACAGGCTCGGGCGGGTCGGCGCGGCGTCCCGGGTCCGGGCGTCGGCCGGGGCCTGCGGAGCGGCGGTGCCGTCCGGGGCGGTGGCGACGGCCGGGGCGCCCGGTGCTGCCGGGGCCGCGGGCACGGCGGGAGCGGCCGGGGCGCCCGGAGCGGCAGGGGCAGCCGGAGCGCCCGGGACGGCCGGGGCCGACGGAGCGGTGGGCGCACCCGGGACGGCGGGCACCGCCGGGGCCGCGGGAGCACCCGGGACGGCCGGGGCCGCCGGCGCCTGCGGGAGGGCCGGGGTCTGGGGGGCCGCCGGGGTCTGCGGAACGGCCGGAGCGCCCGGGACGGCCGGGGGCTCGGGGGCCTGCCCGACCGCGGTGTCCGAGGTGACGGCGACGGCCGGGGTCACCGAGGCGGCCGGCGCCGCGGGGGCGACCGGGGCGGCCGGCGCCGCGGGGGCTGCCGGGGCGGCGGGCGCCGCGGGGGCGACCTGCGCCACCGGAGCGGCCGGAGCCGCCGGAGCCGCGGGCACGGCGGGCGCGGCCGGCGTCCCCGGGACGGTGGGGGTGGCCGGCACCGCGGGAGCGGCGGGGGCCGCGGGCACGGCCGGAGCGGCGGGCGCAGCCGGGACGGCGGGCGCGGCCGGGACGGCGGGCGCGGCCGGTGCCGCCGGCGCCCCCGGAACGGCCGGGGCGGCGGGAACCTGCGGCGCGGCCGGCGCGCCGGGGACGGCCGGCGCGCCGGGGACGGCCGGAGCGGCCGGGGCGCCCGGAGCCGCCGGAACGCCCGGGGCGGCCGGGGTCGGCACGTCCTGGACGGGGACGGTGGTGTCCGCGGGCGTCGCCGGGGCGGTCGCCGCGCCGTTCCCGAAGAGCGTGTCGAACAGCCGGTCCAGCGGGCCGTCGGACGCCGCGGCGGGCGCGTGGGTGACGGTCGCGACCGGGGCGGAGGCACGAACGGGCTCGGCCGCGCCGGCCACGCCGGCGCCGTACACACCCAGGGTGCCGATCATGAGGGTCAGGGCGACGGAAGTGGTGACTCGGGATCGCACGGTCTCTCCAGTTCGCTGTGCTGCTGCACGGGGTGACGGACGGCGCCGAGCTTGCGGTCACCGGGCGTCGTCCACCAGTGGCCCGATCGTGGCCACACGAGTCACAGGGGCCCCATCGGTCACGCTGCGAGCCGATCGCACCGCAACGCACCCGGAACGGGCGACCCCGTCCGGGGGCGGAGGAGGCCGCCGGACGGGCCCGGACCGCCGTCACCACCCGAATCGGGGAGGGCGGGCGCCCGGCGCTCACCCGACGGCGTGGAACACGTCCTGCGCTCACCCGTTCGGGACGGCGATGACCGCCCGTCGCCGATCGGCGGATCGGATCTCACGTTCCGTGATCGCGCCGGAATGGTGCGACGGGCGGTCGGCGTCGCGGAACGGGCCCGTGCGGGGGCGTCGAGTGAGGACGGTCGACGTGCCGGAGAGCCGTGGTAGCGTCCGCGTCGGTTGCAGTCGTTCTTCTCCGATCGCCGCGAAGCGTCCGTGTGAAGTTGTGACGGTGGGCGTCGTCGATCGGTGCTGAGGTGCCACGGCGGTGTCCACGCGACCTCCGGCTCTTGCTGTGAGGGCCGGAACCGCTCCATCTGAGAAGGACACACGCTATGCCGCAGGGCACCGTCAAGTGGTTCAACGCCGAGAAGGGCTTCGGCTTCATCGCCACCGACGACGAGGGACCGGACGTCTTCGTCCACTACTCCGCCATCGAGTCGAACGGATTCCGCACGCTGGAGGAGAACCAGCGCGTCGACTTCCAGGCCAGCCAGGGCAAGAAGGGCCCGCAGGCCGACTCGGTCCGCGTGATCTGACTTCTGCGCGGGCACGACCCGCGCACCGCGACGGCGCCGGCTCCCCTCGGGGACCGGCGCCGTCGTCGTTCTCGGGGTCAGCCGAAGGCCGGCCGCAGCCCCTCCCGCGCCCGCAGCGCCGCCGCGACGACCACCGCCACGACGCCGAGCGCCGCGACCACGGTCACCGGCACCGTCCCGGCCCCCAAGGACTCCACCGCGACCCAGACCAGCGCCCAGACGGCCGTCGCCGCGTAGGGCAGCGCCGCCGTCGTCCGCCGGGCCGCGACGCCCGCGGCCAGCACACCGGCACCGAGGAGTGCCGCGGCCGTCACCGGGCCGAGCGGCGCGCCCCAGTAGGTCAGCGTCACCGAGAACCCGGCCACGGTCGCGAGTGACACCCAGCCCGTGTAGAAGGCCAGCGGGCCGTGCAGGAGTGCCCGGTCGGCCAAGCCCTCGGCGGGGAACGCGGCGAGCCGGTGCAGCACCACGGCCAGGGTCACCAGCAGTGCCACGATCAGCAGCTGCGCGGTGCCCAGGAGCTCCTGGGAGAACACGACGATCCAGCCCGCGTTGAGCGCCGCCGTCGCCACGAACAGCCAGCCGGTCGCCCGGTGCACCGGGCGCGACCGCTGCCCGGGCAGCGACTGGTACACCGCGTACACGAGCAGGGCCAGGTAGATGAGGCCCCACACGGAGAACGCCACCGTCGCCGGGGTGACCAGTGAGGGGTAGCGGTCGCTGAGCACCCGCTGCGACTCCCCGAACGTCCCGCTGCCGCCGAGCGAGCCCGCCACCGCCTGCAGCACCGCCGCGGCGAGCACCGCCCAGGTGCGTGCCGTGTCCATCCCGGTGGCCGGGCCTGCCGTGCGGCCCGCCCTCGCCGTCGTCGACGCCATGTCCAGTCCTTCCGATCGTCGCAACCATCTCGATGATAAAGACAATCGACGCACGAGGCATGTCGAGCGGTACGACGACCGGCACTGCGCCGGACGGCGGCGGGGTTGCCACCGGTCGTCGGTCCGCTGCGCCCGGTCACCCGCCGTTCACCGGTGGTCGCGACGCCGTGCGGTCGGCGTTCCCCGCTCGTCTCGCCGCTGCGCACCCTCGCCGCGTACCCCTCGCGAACTCGTGCCCGGAGCCCGATCCTGGTGTTGTACTTCACAGGGAAAGCGGCACCACAGGGGTTGTCGCACAAGCGGAAGGAAGTGACCTCCATGTCCTGGTGGGACAGCTACCGAGCCGTCTACGGCGCGGAGCTGCGAGCGGCCGCTCGCGAGTACGCCGACCACGGTTGGCCGCTCGTGCCGGGGCCGGGCGCGGAGGTCATGCTCGCGACGGGCGACGTGCTCGACGTGGTCGAGGTCCCGGCGGCCATCGGTCGCCAGGTCTGCCGGACGCTGCGTGAGGCTGGCGAGGTCGTGCCGGTCGCCGCGACGCCCGAGGACACCTGGTGGTTCCCGATGAGCCCGCGGCACGCGCTCCCGGCCGAGCTGAGCCTGCACACCGACGTGGTGCTGCACACCGACGGCATCGGCGTCGTCGCCCCGCCGACCGAGCGGCCAGAGGGCTGGGTGCAGTGGCGCGTGGCCCCGGCGCGGGTCGGCTACCGGGTGCCCGAGGCCGCGGTCGTCGTCGAGGCGATCTGCGACGCGGTGCGCCGTCGCGACAGCGAGCAGGCCCTGCCCGACGAGCAGGAGGCGCGGGTCGAGCAGTCCGGCGTCCCGGGCGCCCTGCGGCGCTGACCCTCCCGCGCGGCCCGGACGGAACCGAGGATCCGGCCCGCGCGACCGCGTACCGCCCGCCCGGGTTCCGTCCCGCTGCCGTCCCCGCCGATCACCTGCGGGGGACGCCGGGACCGGCCGGGCGGTACGCCCGGAAGCGGCGCCCGAGGGGGCACTTCTCCCTCGCCGCGCAGCCGCTCCACCGGCCACGGCCGGGTCCGGCGGGACATCCCCCGGGCCCGGCCGGGACCCACGGCGCATGCCCCCGCCGCCCGATGTCGGTGTCCCCGGGCACTATGGGTGTGTGCAGACCTCCCGCGCGCCGGAGCGCCCGACCCCCGTCCCGCAGCGGGACCGCACCGTCGGGTCCGTTCCCAGCGTCCCCCTCGGCGGCTTCGGCCCCGGTGACGAGCAGAAGCGGCGCGACCTGCGGCGCATGAAGGCCGTCGCCACCGGGTTCCTCCTCGGCGCGACGGTCGTGTTCTTCGTCGCGAAGTACTTCGAGGTCGTCCGCGGTGTCCCCGGGGCGGACTACGTCCGGGCCGCCGCCGAGGCCGGCATGGTCGGTGCGCTCGCCGACTGGTTCGCGGTGACCGCGCTGTTCCGGCACCCGTTGCGGATCCCGATCCCGCACACCGCGATCATCCCGCGCAAGAAGGACATGATCGGTGACAGCCTGGGCGACTTCGTCGGGGAGAACTTCCTGTCCGAGTCCGTCGTCCGCGACAAGCTCGAGCGGATCGGGGTCAGCGAGTCGGTCGGGCGGTGGATCGCCGAGCAGCACAACGCCGACCGGATCACCACCGAGCTGGTCACCGCCGCGCGGGCCCTCGTGACCGTGCTGCGCGACGAGGACGTGCAGAACGTCATCGAGACCGTCGCGGTGCGCAAGCTGATGGAGATCCCGGTCGGTCCGCCGATGGGCAAGGCGCTGGAGGGCGTCCTGGCCGACGGCGCCCACCGCAGGCTGGTCGACCTCGTCTGCGACCGCGCCTACGACTGGGTCGCCGACAACCAGGAGATGGTCCTGCGGGTCGTGCACGACCGCGCACCGTCCTGGACGCCGCGCTTCGTCGACGACCTCGTGGCCGACAAGTTGTTCGCCGAGATCCGCGGGTACGCCTGGGCGGTCAAGACCGACCCCGAGCACCCGCTGCGGCACGCCGTGGACCGCTACCTCGCCGAGTTCGCCCGCGACCTGCAGCACGACGCGACGACGATGGAGCGCGCCGAGCAGGTCAAGCGCCAGGTCGTCGAGCACCCGGAGGTGCAGCACTTCATCGGCCGCGCCTGGACGGTCGTGAAGTCCATGGTCCTCGACGCGGCCGACGACCCGTCGAACGAGCTGCGCCTGCGCGTGCGCGACGGCCTCATGGCCTTCGGGCGGCGGCTGGGCCGCGATGCCGAGCTGCGCGCGAAGCTCGACGGCTGGCTGGCGGACGCCGCGTCGTACGTCGTGCGGCACTACCGGCACCAGATCACCACCCTGATCACCGAGACCGTCGCCCGCTGGGACGCGGAGGAGACCTCGCGCAAGATCGAGCTCCAGGTCGGCCGGGACCTGCAGTGGATCCGGATCAACGGCACCGTCGTGGGGGCGCTCGCCGGCCTGGTCATCCACGCCGTGGGGGAGCTCGTCATCGGGTGATCGGTCGGGGGTCCCCGGATGACATCGCACCGTCACCGGGCCGTCACCGACGTGGCGCACGCCACGTGACCAGCGCTAGCACCGTGCTTGCAGGAGCTAGCAGTACCGCGTACGGTCGATTCCGTCAGTGAGGAACGGATCGAGGCGGAGGTGAGACGGATGGCCACCGAGCGCAAGCACGGAGAGCGTGAGTCCGTCGAACCCGTCGAGCGCGTCGCGCAGGCCGTCGAGAGCGTCGGTCAGACCGTGGGGCACGCGGTGGAGGACATCGGGTCCTACATCCGCGCCCAGCGCGAGGCCGCCCAGGTCTCCATGCGGCAGCTGGCCCGCACCGCGGGCGTCAGCAACCCGTATCTCAGCCAGGTCGAGCGCGGACTGCGCAAGCCGTCCGCCGAGATACTGCAGCAGATCGCCAAGGGGCTGCGGATCTCCGCCGAGGCGCTGTACGTCCGCGCCGGGATCCTCGAGGAGCGGCCCGCCGGTCAGGTGACCGACGCGGTGCTCACCGATCCGACTCTCAACGAGCGGCAGAAACGTGTGCTGCTCGATGTCTACGAGTCCTTTCGCAGGGAGAACGGCCTCTCTGCCGGCACCACCGACACCCCCACCGATACGAGGAAGTGATCACCATGGCCGTGAACCTCCCCACCAGCGCCGACGTGCAGAAGCTGCGTGAGCAGACCGCCGAGCAGGCCGAGGTCGTCCGCACCCCGCTGCTCGCCGTGCTCGGCGCCGGCGACTTCGCCGTCACCACCGTGAGCAAGGCCGTCACCGACGCCCGCTCCACCGCGACCAAGCGCGCCGAGGAGGTGCAGACCCGCGTCCAGGAGCTCCCCGACGAGCTCAAGGAGCTCCGCGGCAAGCTGTCCTCGGACAACATCCGCAAGCAGGTCGAGGAGTTCCGCTCCGAGGTCGAGGGCGTCTACGTCGGATTCGCCCAGCGCGGTGAGAAGGCCTGGGGCCGGATCCGCAAGCAGCCGCAGGTCAAGCAGGCCATCGCGACCGTCGAGGGTCTGACCGAGAAGTTCGACACCCGCGTCGACGAGTTCGTGGACGAGACCCACGACGTCGCCGTCAAGACCCTGGGTGCGGTCACCACGCAGACCCGCTCGGTCGGTGAGAAGGTCGCCCGCCGCGCCCAGACCGCCGCGAGCGAGGCCGCCGAGGTCGTCACCGAGGTCTCGAAGGAGGCCGCCGAGGCGATCGAGGAGGCCGGCGACGAGGTCGCGTCGACCACGCGCTCGACCGCGCGCCGCACCGCCGCCAAGACCGACCCGAAGACCGCCACCGGCGCGAAGGTCCCGGCCCGCAAGCCGACCACCCGCCGCGGCACCTCGACGGCGTCGGCCAAGAAGTGACACCCGCCGGGCCCCGCGCCCGGTGAGCACGACCCGCGCCCCCGGCCGATCCCGATCGGCCGGGGGCGCCGTCGTGTGCGGATGCGGATCGTCCTGCCCGGATCCGGCGCCGGACGTGACCGGCGCCCGGGTTGTCCGTACCCTGGCCGAGTGCTGTCACTGCCAGGTGCCCCCGATGAACTGATCATCTTCGTGATCAAGTGGATCATGGTCGTGGTCGGCGGGTTCTCGTTCGGGCACGCACTGATGCAACGTGCGGACGCCTTCACCGCGGCGGGCAAGCTCACCAAGAACGCATGGCTGGGCATCACCGGCGTCGCGCTGCTGCTCCTGATCATCACGAACGGCCCGATGTTCGGCGGTGCCATGTTCTGGCTGGCCGCCACCGTCGCGACGCTGGTCTACCTGGTCGACGTCAAGCCCGCGGTGATGGAGGTCCAGGGCGGCGGACCGCGCTGGTGAACCACCTGGTCCTCGGGACGCTCACGGCCGTCCCGGCGCCGGCCCGGCCCGACCTGCTCGCGGAGCCCGTCGCCGTCGCGCCGGCGGAGTTCGACGCGGGCCGGATCGCCGTCGCCGAGATCGATCCCGACCTGGCCGGCACCGCCGCGTTCTGAGCCGCCTACTCCTCCCGGTCGAACGGGCCGCGAACTGCGCGGTCGTCGCCGGGAGGCGTGGCGGCGAGACCCGGTACGTCGCCTGCGTGGTCCTCGCGACGACCCGGGTCGACGTCGACGGCGCGGTGAAGCGCCGCCTCGACGTGCGCACGGCGTCGTTCGCGCCGATGGACGACGCCGTCGCCGTGACCGGGATGGCCCACGGCGGCATCACCCCGATCGGGCTCCCCACGGACTGGCCGCTCCGGCTGTCGCCCGGGGTCGCCGGGGCCGACGCCGTCGTCGCCGGGAGCGGGACGCGGGCGGGAAGCCGGCGGTGCCCGGCGACCTGCCGGCGTCGCTGCCCGGCGCCGAGGTCGTGCCGGACCTCGCGCGCTGAGTCGGCAGCCCGTGCTGCGGGCGGCCTCCGCGGCGGTGCACCCCAGCCGGTGGCCACCCCCGCGGGGGAGCGGGACGGCGGGCCCGTCGGCCGAGGTCCAGCCCGCGGGCAGCAGCAGGAACTGGCCGCCCGCGGAACCCGGTGTGCCCACGGTCGCCGTGACGTGCTCCGGTGGTCGCGTTCGCCCTGAGCGGACACGACTCAACTCCGGGAAGCGGAGGACCCTCCGTGTGGTTGGGCAGGGCATGAGTGACGTGCTGACGCTCCCGGTCCTGCCCCTCGACGACGCCGTGGTCCTGCCCGGCATGGTCGTCCCCGTCCGTCTCGACGACTCCGACACCCGTGCCGCGGTCGACGCGGCCACCGCCGCGGCCCAGGACCGCGACGACGGGAGACGGGTGCTCGTCGTGCCCCGCATCGACGGCCGCTACGGCGCCATCGGCGTCGTCGCCGTGCTCGAGCAGATCGGCAGGCTCCCCAACGGGGACCGGGCCGCCGTCGTGCGGGGTGAGCGGCGCGCCCGCATCGGGTCGGGGGTCTCCGGCCCCGGCGCGGCGCTCTGGGTCGAGGCCGAGCCGGTCGACGCCGGCGAGCCCACCGGCCGCACCCACGAGCTCGCCCGCGAGTACAAGGCCCTGGTGATCGGCATCCTGCAGCAGCGGGGAGCCTGGCAGGTCATCGACTCCGTGCAGCAGACGAACGACCCGGGCGCGCTCGCCGACCTCGCCGGGTGGGCGTCGTGGCTGGACGTCGCGCACAAGGCCGAGCTGCTCGCCGAGACCGACCTCGACGCCCGGCTGGAGAAGCTCCTGAGCTGGACCAAGGAGCACGTCGCCGAGCAGGAGGTCACCGAGAAGATCTCGAACGACGTCCGTGAGGGCATGGAGAAGCAGCAGCGCGAGTTCCTGCTCCGCCAGCAGCTCGCCGCGATCCGCAAGGAGCTCGGTGAGGACGACCCGGAGGGCTCCGACGACTACCGCGCCCGCGTGGAGGCCGCCGACCTGCCCGACGACGTCCGCAAGGCCGCGCTGACCGAGGTCGGCAAGCTGGAGCGCTCCTCGGACCAGAGCCCGGAGTCCGGCTGGATCCGGACCTGGCTCGACACCGTCCTCGACATCCCGTGGAGCACCACGACCACCGACTCGTCGGACCTCGTGGAGGCCCGCCGCATCCTCGACGCCGACCACGCCGGTCTCGACGACGTGAAGGAGCGTCTCGTCGAGTTCCTCGCCGTGCGCGCCCGTCGCGAGCGCAAGGGTCTCGACACCGTCGGCGGCCGCGGCTCGGGCGCGGTGCTCTCGCTGGTCGGCCCGCCCGGCGTCGGCAAGACGTCGCTGGGGGAGTCGGTCGCCCGCGCGCTCGGCCGGAACTTCGTCCGCGTCGCGCTCGGCGGCGTCCGGGACGAGGCGGAGATCCGCGGCCACCGGCGCACCTACGTCGGCGCGCTGCCCGGCCGGATCGTCCGCGCCATCCGCGAGGCCGGCTCGATGAACCCCGTCGTGCTGCTCGACGAGATCGACAAGGTCGGCAGCGACTTCCGCGGTGACCCGACCGCGGCGCTGCTGGAGGTCCTCGACCCGGCGCAGAACCACACGTTCCGCGACCACTACCTGGAGGTCGACCTCGACCTGTCGAACGTCCTGTTCCTGGCGACGGCGAACGACGGCTCCGCGATCCCCGGCCCGCTGGCCGACCGCATGGAGATCGTGACGCTCGACGGCTACACCGAGCCGGAGAAGGTCGCGATCGCCCGTGACCACCTGCTGCCGCGCCAGGTCGCCAAGGCCGGTCTCGACGACGGCGACGTCGAGTTCACCGACGTCGCGCTGTCGATGATCGCCGCCGAGTACACCCGGGAGGCCGGGGTCCGGCAGCTGGAGCGGGGCCTGGCGAAGGTGCTGCGGAAGGTGGCCGTCCAGCTGGACGCGTCGGAGACCGAGCGCCCGGTGCACGTCGACGCCGACGCGCTCGTCACCTACCTCGGCCGTCCGCGGTTCACGCCGGAGTCCGCCGAGCGGACCTCGGTGCCGGGCGTCGCGACCGGGCTGGCGGTGACCGGTGCCGGTGGTGACGTGCTGTTCATCGAGGCCACCTCGATGGACGGCGAGCCGGGCCTGCAGATCACCGGGCAGCTGGGCGAGGTGATGACCGAGTCCGTCTCGATCGCGCTGTCCTACCTGCGCTCGCGCGGGCTGGCCGGTGACCTCGCGTCGCGCAAGCTGCACGTGCACGTCCCGGCCGGTGCGGTTCCGAAGGACGGCCCGTCCGCCGGCGTCACGATGACGACGGCGCTGGCGTCGCTGGCCTCCGGACGTCCCGTCCGCAGCTCGTTCGGCATGACCGGTGAGGTGACACTGCAGGGCAAGGTCCTGCCCATCGGCGGGGTGAAGCAGAAGCTGCTCGCCGCGCACCGGGCCGGACTGACCGACGTGATCATCCCGAAGCGCAACGAGCCGGACCTGGACGACGTCCCGGCCTCGGTCCGCGAGGAGCTGCGGGTGCACCCGGTCGCCGACGTCTCCGAGGTCCTGGCGATCGCCCTGGAGCCCGCCCACGACGCGGCGACGGCCGAGCAGTCCGCGGCCTGACCTCCGTCCGACCCGCGGCCCGAGCCGCACGATCCGGCGCCCGTCCCGCAGCACGCGGGGCGGGCGCCGTCGTGTGCCCCCCGGGGGGGGAGTTCGCCGAGATGCAGCTCAGCGGGAATTGTCGATCTCCATGACCCGCTGAGCTGCATCTCGGCGAGTGCGGTCGAGGGCCCGGCCCACCTCGGCGACGATCTCGTCGGGCCGTCGGTGCATGTCCGGTGCGGTGTAGCGCAGCACCCGCCACCCCGCCGCGACGAGTCGGGTGTGCCGCCCGGCGTCGGCGCGGGCCGCCTCGGGCGTCGCGAAGTGGCCGCCGCCGTCGTACTCGACGCCGAGGTGGTGGTCCGGGTAGGCCAGGTCCAGCCACAGCGCCGTGCGCCGGGCGTCGTCGAGGACCGGGTGCTGGGGCACCGGCCGCGGGAGGCCACCCCGGACGAGGATCAGCCGGAGCCGGGTCTCGGGCGGGGAGCCGGCGCGCGGGTCGGCCCACGCCGTCGCGTCGACCACCCGTCGGACACCCCGGGCGTGGGCGTGCCGGACCGCGAGGTTCAGCAGCACGTCCGGGGCGAACGACCCGCGGGACAGTGCGTCGACGGCGACGACACCCTCGGTCGGGGACAGACGCCGCGCGAGGTCGAACGCGGTGCGGACACGCGTGGTGACCCGGACGCCGCGGACCTCGGTCACCTCGTCGGGGTGCAGGACGTCGCGGCGGACGAGCACACCGTCACGGGAGCGGGCTCCGGGGTGCGCCGCACCGACGGTCACCTCGGCCGGTGCGGCCCACGGTGCGCACGACGCGCCGAGCAGCTCGGCGGCCGAGTATCCGCTGAGCACGGCGTCCGATCCGGCCCAGCGGTGCGCCGCGAGCGAGCGGAGCCGTAGGTCGGGGCGCAGGTCGGCCGGCGCGTAGGTGTCCGGGAACAGCCGGCGGTAACGGGGCCCTCGTAGAAGGTCGGGCGTGACGAGACCCGCCGCCACGGCCGCGGTCCCGCGGAACACCTCGGGCCATCCGGGAATCGTCACGCGCTGATCGTGCGCCGGCTGCCCCGGCCGACGGACCCGATCGGCCGGACGCCATCGCCATCGCGATCGAGGACGTACGCCGAGATGCAGCTCGGCGGGCCACGGAGATCCACGATTCCCGCTGAGCTGCATCTCGACGACACTCCGCTGCGCGCGACCCGGCAGGGCCGCAGGGCTGCGGGCTCAGCGGAAGACGACGGTCCGGTTGCCCTGGATCAGCACCCGGTCCTCCAGGTGCCACCGCAGCCCCCGGGCCAGCACCAGGCGTTCGATGTCGCGTCCCCGTCGC
Organism: Pseudonocardia sp. ICBG1034; assembly: GCF_020131375.1. Lineage (NCBI taxonomy): Bacteria > Bacillati > Actinomycetota > Actinomycetes > Pseudonocardiales > Pseudonocardiaceae > Pseudonocardia > Pseudonocardia sp. ICBG1034. Next base: position 603,467 of record NZ_JAHLEK010000023.1, on the reverse strand, counting down.
ACCATGTCGGTCGCGGTGTCCCCGTGGTCGACGCGGGCGACGTCCTGCTCGATGATCGGGCCGGCGTCGAGGTCGGCGGTCGCGTAGTGGCAGGTCGCGCCGATCAGCTTGACCCCGCGCCGGTGGGCCTGGTGGTACGGCCGCGCCCCGGCGAAGGACGGCAGGAAGCTGTGGTGGATGTTGATCGCCCGCCCGGCCCAGGCCTCGCACAGGTGCGCGGGCAGGACCTGCATGAAGCGGGCGAGGACGATCGCGTCGGGGGAGTCGTCGTCGACGAGCTTGCGGATCTCCTCGAACGCGGTGACCTTGCCCTGCTCGCGGGCCGGGTCGCCGGGCGCGGGGAAGGGTACGTGGTGGAACGGCACCCCGTGCGCGGCGACGACCGGCTCCAGCGACGTGTGGTTGCCGATCACGCGGGTGATCTCCACCGGCAGCTCGCCCGCCCACACCCGGCCGAGGATGTCGTGCAGGCAGTGCTGGTCGCGGGTCACCAGGAGCACGGCGCGCTTGCGGACGCCGGTGTCGGAGATGCGGTGCTCACCGCCCAGCTCGGCGGCGACCGGGGCGAACCGGGCGCGGAGCTCGTCGACGCCGAAGGGGACCGACGCGGCGTCGACGACCTGGCGGGTGCAGAACACCCCGGCCTCGACGTCGGCGTGGTACGCGGCCTCGGTGATCGAGGCGCCGAGCTCGGCGAGGAACGTGCTGATCCGCGCGACGATGCCGGTGCGGTCCGGACAGGACAGGGTGATCACGTAGTGGGGCATCAGGAGATCCGGGAGAGGGTGAACTGGGTCTCGGCGGCGAGCAGCTGCTCGATCTGCCCGGCGACCGCCTGCTCGATCTTCGCACCCACCAGCGGGACCTTGACCGTGACCTCGGCCCGGATCCGGACCTCGCTGCCGCCGTCGACGTCGGCGATCCGCATCACCGACCGTGCGGTGGCGGGGGTGCCGATGACCTTCACGGAGCCGGTGCCGTCGTAGACGCCCGAGTCACCGGCCCGCCACTGCTCGCTGCGGTCGATCTGCAGGTCCCCGCCGGGCACGAACGACGACACGATCGACGGCAGGTGCTCGCCCGGGATCCCGTGCCGCAGCGTGTAGCGGACGCCGTCGGCGGTGGTCTCGTACGCGGTCACCCCGGCACCGGGGCCGCCGATGTGACGCAGCTGCTCCTCCAGGAGATCGCGGTCGACCATCGCCGCGTAGACCTTCGAGGCCGGATGCGCGGACGTTGCGCGGTAGTCGATCGAGCGCGGCATGGGCGAAGGCTACCGTTGCGGTCGTGAGTTCCCCCGCTCCGACAACGGTCGACCCGATGCTCAGTGCGCACACCACACTGCGCCTCGGCGGGCCTGCCTCCCGCATCGTGCGCGCCGAGGGCGCGGCCGAGGTGGTCGACGCCGTCGCCGCGGCCGACCGGGCCGGGGAACGGGTGCTGCTGGTGGGCGGCGGGTCGAACCTCGTCGTCGCCGACGCCGGGTTCGACGGCACCGCCGTGCTGCTGGCGGGGCGCGGCATCGGCCACGAGCGCGACGGCGACCGGGTGCTGCTGACCGTCGAGGCCGGTGAGGACTGGGACGACGTCGTCGCCGCGACCGTCGCCGACGGGCTCGGCGGGCTGGAGTGTCTGTCCGGGATCCCCGGGCGGACCGGCGCGACCCCGGTGCAGAACGTGGGCGCCTACGGCGTCGAGGTCGCCGACCTGCTCGTCGACGTCGACCTCTACGACCGGCGCACCGGCACCGTCCGCGAGCACGTGCCCGCCTCCGACCTGGGGCTCGCCTACCGCACCAGCGTCCTCAAGGGCAGCGACGCCGCGATCGTCCTGCGGGTGCGCTTCGCGCTGCACGCCGACGGCCGCTCCGCCCCGATCCGCTACGGCGAGCTCGCCCGCACCCTCGGCGTCGACCCGGAGACGCGGACCGACCCGGCCGCCGTCCGCGAGGCGGTGCTCGGGCTGCGTCGCGGCAAGGGCATGGTCCTCGACGCCGAGGACCACGACACCTGGTCGGCCGGCTCGTTCTTCACCAACCCGATCCTGCCCACGGACCGGGCGCCGCAGGTCGACGGCCTGGCCGCGTGGCCCGCGGGAGAGGGCCTGGTCAAGCTCAGCGCCGCCGGGCTGATCCAGAACGCCGGGTTCGGCCGCGGGCACGCCGGCCCCGGCGGCCGGGTGTCGCTGTCGACGCGGCACGTCCTGGCCCTGACCCACCGCGGCGGCGGGACGACGGCCGACCTGCTGGCCCTGGCCCGTGAGGTGCAGGGCGGCGTCGCCGAGCGGTTCGGCGTCACCCTGCATCCCGAACCGGTACTGGTGGACTGCGCCGTCTGACACCCTCTGTACATCGACGTCCGGTTCACGTTGCGCCGCACGGGGGAGCACCGTCCTCCTGCCGATCACGTGGACCGGATCCCGGCGTACGGTCGGTGCGCAACGCAGGAGATCGAGTACGCGGGGGAACGGTTGCGACGGGTACTGATCGTCGTGGTGGCGCTGATCGGCGCGCTGGGCGTCGTCGGGGCGGTGGCCCTCGCGGCCCCGCCGCAGGACCCGGCGGTGCCGCAGGCCGCCCCGGCCCCGGCCGGACCACAGGTGAGCTACCAGCCGGCCGCCTCGGCGTCGTCGGCCAACCCGGCGCAGCCGGTCTCGGTCCGCGCGGCGGGCGGCACGCTGGACGGGGTGTCGCTGACCGGCCCGGACGGCGACGCCGTCGACGGCGCGCTGTCCCCGGACCGCACCACCTGGACCAGCAGCGGTGACCTGGATTTCGCGACCACCTACACCTGGCACGGCCGCGCCGTCGCGCCGGACGGCACGGCGACCCCCGTGCAGGGCACCGTCGCGACGCTGGAACCCGCCCGCACCGTGCGCGGCACCCTGAACATCGGCGACGACCGCACCGTCGGCATCGCCGCGCCGATCGAGATCCAGTTCGACCGGCACGTCGAGGACCGCGCCGCGATCGAGAAGGTCCTGAAGGTCACGACCTCGAAGGAGGTCGAGGGCGCGTGGGGCTGGCTGCCCGACGAGAACGGCGGCTCGCGCGTGCACTGGCGGCCGAAGGAGTACTGGCCTTCGGGCACGGCGGTCACCGTGGACGCGCCGCTCAAGGGCGTCGACTACGGCGGCGGCAGCTACGGCGCCGAGGACCTGACCACGTCGTTCGCGATCGGCCGCGCCCAGATCGTCAAGGCCGACGCCCGATCGTTCCGGATGATCGTGATCCGCGACGGCAAGCAGATCGCGGACTACCCGGCGTCCTACGGCCTGGCCGACGACCCGAACCGCAACACGCGCTCGGGCATCCATGTCGTCACCGAGAAGTTCACCGACAAGCGGATGGTCTCGCAGCAGTACGGCTACGACGTCGTCGAGAAGTGGGCCGTCCGGATGAGCAACAACGGCGAGTTCATCCACGCCAACCCGGTGTCGGCCGCCGCGCAGGGGGCCGCGAACGTCACCCACGGCTGCGTGAACCTGTCGATCGAGAACGCCAAGGCGTACTACGACACCGTGCTCTACGGCGACCCGGTCGAGGTCACCGGCACCCCCGTGCAGCTCTCCGCCCGCGACGGCGACCTGTGGGACTGGACGCTGTCCTGGGAGAAGTGGAAGGGGTTGTCGGCGCTGTCCTAGCGGGTACCCGCCCGCCATGAGCGTTCCCGACGACCGCGCCGCCAGCCGTTCCACCCCGCTCCCGGAGGAGGAGGGCACCGAACCCGGTGCCGAACAGATCCTGCGCGAGTCCGAGGAACGGATCGCCGGCGCCGCCCGGAGCGAGAGCCCCGGTGACGACGCCGACCAGAACCGCCGGTCGGAGGAGACCCTCTAGCGCCGGTGCCGCCGCGTGCCCGACGCCTGGTCACGCGGCTTGAGCACGATCTGGTCCAGGTTGACGTGCGACGGCCGGGTCGCGGCGAAGACGATCGTGTCGGCGACGTCGTCGGCGGTCAGCGGGGTCAGGCCCTCGTAGACCTTCGCCGCCTTGTCGGCGTCGCCCAGCCGCACCTCGGAGAACTCGGTCTCCACCATGCCGGGGCAGATCTCGGTGATCCGGATCGGCTCGCCGAGCAGCTCCCCGCGCAGGGTGCGGTGCAGCATCGCCTGGGCGTGCTTGGCGCCGGTGTAGCCGGCGCCGTTGTCGTAGAAGTCCAGCGCGGCGATCGAGGTCACCGTGACGATGTGCCCGTCGCCCGACGCCCGCAGCTTCGGCAGGAACGCCTGCGTCAGACGCAGCGTGCCGGCGACGTTGGTCTCCCACATCCAGCGCCAGTCGTCCTCGTCGGCGTCGGCGACGGGCTCCAGGCCCTTCGCGCCACCGGCGTTGTTGACCAGCAGCTTCGCCTCGGGCACGGCGTCGGCGAACGCGCGGACGGACTCCCGGTCGGTGACGTCGAGGGACAGCGCCGTGCCGTCGATCTCCTTCGCGATCTCCTCGCAGCGCTCCACCCGGCGGGCCCCCAGCACGACGTGGAAGCCGGCGGCGCCGAGCGCACGGGCGGTGGCGGCGCCGATCCCGGAGGAGGCCCCGGTGACGACGGCGGTCGGACGGTCGTTCGCGGTCATGCCGCTGAGCCTATGACCTACCTCGGCTCGACGCCGCGCTGCGCCGACCGGTCCCCGCGCCGGGCCGCGGCGCGCTGCGCCGAGAACACCGCGGCGCCGAACAGACCCACCCCGACCCCGGCGATGCAGGTCCAGAACCAGGCGCCGGCGCCGGTCGCGGGATCGAACCCGGAGCCGGTGACCATCACGAACGCGGCGGCGACGCCCGCGCCGACCGCCCACAGCAGCATCCCGCCGAGGATCACCGGCGGGGACTCGTAGAAGCGCGCCGGCAACGGCGGCGGGGGCGGGGGGTCGCTCGCGCGCTCGCTGTCGTGGGCCGTCACGGGGCCGTAGCCTAAACGGTGCACGTACGGAACCCGCAGCGTTGCACCGCGTCTAGGGTGTCGCCGTGATCGAGCGCCTGTTCCGCGTGTCCGAGCGCGGCTCCACCGTCTCCCGCGAGCTGCGCGGGGGTCTCGTCACGTTCATGGCGATGGCCTACATCATCGTCCTGAACCCGCTGATCCTCGGCAGCGTCACGCCGGGCGACCCGTCGGCCAAGGCCGACGCGCTGGGCGGGATCCTCCCGGTCGCGCAGGTCGCCGCGGTGACAGCCCTGGTCGCGGGCGTGATGACCATCATCTTCGGCGTCGTCGCGAACTACCCGTTCGCGATCGCCACCGGCCTGGGGATCAACACCCTGCTGGCGGTGACCATCGCGCCGCTGATGACCTGGCCCGAGGCGATGGGCCTGGTCGTCATCAACGGCGTCATCATCGTGATCCTCGCCCTGACCGGTTTCCGGACGGCGGTGTTCAACGCCGTCCCCACCGAGCTCAAGACGGCGATCGCGGTCGGCATCGGCGCGTTCATCGCGCTGATCGGCCTGGTCGACTCCGGCTTCGTGCGCCGGCTGCCCGACGCGGCCAACACCACGGTCCCGGTCGGGCTGGGCACCGGCGGCTCCATCGCCTCCTGGCCGACGTTCGTGTTCGTCGTCGGACTGATCATCGTCGGGGTGCTCGTCGCCCGCGGTGTCCGTGCGGGCATCCTCATCGGCGTCGTGGTGAACACGATCATCGCGATCGTCGTCGAGGCGATCGTCCGGGTCGGCCCGGGCGGCCCGACCAACCCCGGCGGCTGGTCGCTGGCCGTGCCCGCCATCCCGGACCGGATCGTCGGGCTGCCGGACCTGTCGCTGGTCGGGCAGGTCTCGCTCGGGGCGTTCACCCGGCTCGACGTCATCACCGTCGTCCTGCTGATCTTCACCCTGGTGCTGGCGAACTTCTTCGACGCGATGGGCACGCTCACCGGTCTCGGCCGCCAGGCGGGCCTGACCGACTCCGACGACAAGCTCCCGGACGTCGGGAAGGCGCTGGTCGTCGAGGGCGCGGGCGCGGTCGCCGGTGGTGTGGGGTCGGCGTCGTCGAACACGATCTTCGTGGAGTCCGCGGCCGGCATCGCCGAGGGCGCACGGACCGGTCTGGCCAACGTGCTGACCGGTGTCCTGTTCCTGCTGGCGATGTTCTTCACGCCGCTGTACGCGATCGTCCCGGTGGAGGCCGCGGCCCCGGCGCTGGTGGTCGTCGGCGCGCTGATGTTCCGACAGATCACCTCGGTCTCGCTCGACGACCTGCGCACCGCGATCCCGGTGTTCCTGACGATCACGGTCATGCCGTTCACCTACTCGATCGCGAACGGCATCGGCGCCGGTTTCATCAGCTACGTCGCGCTCGCCGCGGCCACCGGTCGCGCCCGGCAGGTCCACCCGCTGATGTGGGTCGTGGCGGTGCTGTTCGTGGGGTACTTCGGCGTGGGACCGTTGCGGGAGCTGCTCGGCTGAGAACCCACCCCTTGCGCCCTCGACGAAGGTTAGGCTAACCTCAATCTCGTCGCTTCGTGGTGGGAGCGGCGCGTCAGTTCGGGACAGGAGAAGGCCCCGGACCCCACAGGGTCCGGGGCCTCCTTCTTTCCCCAGTCACACCCGACCCGCCGCCGAGCGGGTCAGGGCGCGTAGATGCGGACCCAGTCGACCTGGAAGTCGAGCGAGTCCGGCGTGGTCGCGTCCGGAGCGGGGATCCAGTCGTCGCCGTAGGGACCGATGTCCTGCTGCATCGCCAGGTGCATCGACCGCGGCGGGATCTGCTCCGGATCGGTGGTGCGGAAGACCTCGGCGCCGTCGATGTAGAACACGACCCGGTCGGGCAGCCACTCGACGGCGAAGGTGTGCCACTGCGTGAAGTCGCCGCGGACGGTCTTGCCGACCTGGCTGTTGTCCTCACCGTAGTGGACGATCGTGTGCGTCTCGTCGCGCTGCGGCTTCGGGATCTCCATGAAGTTGAGCTCGCCGCCCTCGGGCCAGTCCTCGGCGTCCGGCCAGAGCAGCGCCACGTCGCCGTAGCCGACGGCGGGGTTGGTCTTCGCCCGGATCTCCCAGCGCCCGTACTGCTGGCCGCCGCGCCAGGCCAGACCGGCGGACGTGCGCCCCCGGCTGGTCAGGACGAGCTCGCCGTTGCGCACGGAGATGTTCTCCGCGAGGTGCCGACCGTTGCCGCCGGTGGTCTCCCCGGTGTACGGGCTCCAGCGCGTGCGGTCGAGCGCGGCGCCGTCGAACTCGTCGTGGTCGGTGAGACGCCAGCCGTTGCGCACCGCCGCCTCGGTGTCCGAGCGCGCCGCGGGGTCGAGCTCGCCGACCTCGGTCGGGCGTTCCTGGTCGTGCATCCCGCCCGGCGGCGTCGCCGGGGCCGACGGTGCGGGAGTCGGGGTCGAGGAGCCGGTGAGCAGCGACGGGTCGGTGGCGACGGTGACGACACCGGCCAGCACGGCCAGACCCGCCACGATGCCGACGACGGCGGGCCAGCGGCGTCGCGTCGGTGCCTCGGGGTCGTGCTCGGGCTCCTGCTCCGTCTGTTCCGGCACGACCCCCTCCTCACTGGTCGACGGCGGGTCGGCGGCAGCCTAGGAGGGGACGGCTGTGGGGGAGCTGAGAAGTCCGGGCCACCTCCCGCGGCGGGGCCGGTCGGGGGGCTCCATGATCGACGGTTGTGGAGCGCAGGGTGCGCTTCGTGTACCTCCGTACTCCACAACCGGTGATCATGGTCGGGCTCAGCCGGTCGAGCCCGTGGTCCCCCCGCTGCCGGTGGCGCTGCCGCCGTCCGCCGCTCCGCCGGCTGCGCCGCTGTCGAGGGTGTACTGGCGGACCCAGTCGACCTGCATCTGCGTCTCCTTCCCCGACCCGCCCTTGGGGAACCAGTCGAGCTGGATGCAGAGGTGCATCGGCCCCGGCGGCTGCACCTTCTGCTCGGTGGTCTCGAACCACTTCTCGCCGTCGACGTAGGCGGTGATCCGGTCCGGGGTCCACTCCAGGGCCCAGTTGTGCCACTGCGTCGCGTCGATCTCGACCGAGCCCTCGACCTGGGAGTTGTCCGCGCCGTAGTGGAAGAACGCGTTGGTCTTCTGCCGCTCGGGGTCCATCATCTCCATGAAGTCGAGCTCGCCGCCCTCGGGCCAGTTCTCCGCGGTGGGCCAGAGCAGCAGCAGGGCGTTGTACGACGGGTCCCCGACCGGCGCGCGCACCCGCCCCTCCCAGCGTCCGTACTGCTGGGAGCCCTCCTTCCACGCCATGCCCGCGGTGTTGCCCTGGCTGTCGCCGGTGATCGTCAGGACGCCGTCGGCCACCGTGGCCGCGTCCGGGGTGCGACGGCCGTTGCCCGCGTGCCCGGCGCCGTCGTAGATGCTCCAGCCGTCGGTGCCGTTGTCGAACTCGTCGGCGCGGACGGGCCGGCCCCAGCCCAGCTTCGCCGCCGCGGTGGTGCCCTCGGCCGCCGTCGCGCCGCCGCCGGTGGTCGCCCCGCCCGCCTCCGGGGTGCTCCCGGTGGCGGGCGCGGGATCGGCCGCGCCACCCGAGCCGGTGGGGCAGGGGGCGGGGGTGGGCCGGCCGCCGGTGCCACCGGTGAGGAGGCCCGCGGCGGCGTCGTCGCTGGTGCCGTAGGCGGTGGCACCGGACTCGTCGGGGGCGCCGGAGGCGGTGCCGCTGCTGCCCGAGCCGCTGCTGCCCGAGCCGCTGCTGCCCGAGCCGCTGCTGCCCGAGCCGCTGCTGCCCGAGCCGTTGCCCGCGTCGCTGTCGCCGGGGCCGTTGTCGTCCGAACCGGAGCCTCCGGAGCCGCCGCCGCCGGGCCCGGTGCCCCCGGAGCCGCTGTCCCCGGAGCCGCTTCCCCCGGAGCCGCTGTCGTCCGATCCGCTGCCGCTCCCGGAGTCGTCCGACCCGCCGGCTCGGGGCCGGCCGTCGGAGTCGCCCGACCCGTCGGAGCTGCCGGCCCCGCCGTCGCGACCTTCCTCCGACCCGCCGGCCGGGTCGCCGCCTGCCCCGGTGGACCCGGACCCGTCGGCCCCGGACCCGCGCTCGCGATCCCCGCCGCCCGAGCTGTCGGAGCCCGACCCGGAGTCGGGGCCCGACCCGGACCCGCCGGAGCCCGACCCGGCCCCGGCCCCGGAGGACCCGCCCGACCCGACGCACACCTCACCGTCGGCGCCCAGCTCCAGATCCGGACGCGGCGCACCGGCGGCGTCCTGCCCGGAGCTCACCGACGGCGTCGCGGACCCCCCGGGTTCCACCCCCACCAGCTCCCCGGCAGGGCCCAGCGCCAGCAGGACGACCGTGACCCCCTTGGCCAGCAGGGACTTGAGCAGCTGCTCGAGCTCGTCGGCGGTCATCGCCCACTCCAAGGTTCGGTCACGTCAGTCGTCCACGTCGGGGGTGTCGGTGGTGATGGGGGTGTCGGCGGTCACCAGCCAGTGGCCCGCCGCGTCGAGCGCCACGACCACGCGGGTACGCCAGCGCCGGACCTCGGGGGCCGCGCCGGGGCCGGCCGTCGTCGTGCGGACGGTCGCGACGAGCGCGGTACGCCCGCGGGCCCAGTCGGTGGCGCCCTCGTCGAGGTCCTCGACCTCGGCGGTCCGTTCCGCGCCGGGCGGCGGCGGGTCGAGGACGGGCGCTCCGGCCGCGGCCGGGCTGCCGGGCAGTGCGTACGGGGTGCCGTCGAGGGTGGTGCCCGCGGCCGCGCCGGCCCGGGTGCCGTGCGCGGCGACGAGGTAGGCGCGTGCCACCGCCCCGGGCGACGACGGCCGCGTCGCCGGCACGGGTGGCTCCGCTCCGCGGACGGGACCGGGATCACCGAGGGCGTCCCGGTCGGCCGAGGTCAGCACGGCCTGCGACGGCGGTCCGGGCAGCAGCGCCGGCACCAGCAGGGCCAGGGGCACCGCGAGGACCGCGGCGAGCACGAGCAGCGGCAGGGAACGTCGCACGGGATCACTCCGCGAAGCTGATGTGGATGTGGTCGTAGTGGCCGCCGGTCGCGTCGGAGGTGTCGTAGACCCCGCCGCCGGTGTAGCGACGGCCCCAGCCGGAGCCGTCGGCGCGCACCGAGGGGTCCCAGTAGCGGCCCTGCCAGATCAGGTACTCGACCTTCAGCGGGGCCGCGTTGCGTTCCAGCCAGCGCGCGATCGCCCAGCCCTCGTCGAGGTCGGCGCCCTTCGCGAACGCCCCGGCCTTCCCGGTGAACACGTCGCAGGCCCTGCCCTTCGGATGGTCCGACCGCGGGTTCTGCAGGTGCTCGTCCCAGCAGCCGACCGTCTCGATGGTCGGGCCGAAGACCGCCCGGACCGCTTCGAGACCGTGCTCCGTCGCGCCGGTCAGGCAGCCGTCGGAGCGCACCGGATCGGGTTCGTGGCAGCCCGTCGCGCCGCCGGTCCAGGCGGGTGCCGGCGCCGACGCGGCGTCCTTCGCCGCCGGTGCCCTCGCGGCGTCCTTCGCCGCCGGTGCCTTCGCCGGGGCGGCCTTCTGCGGCGGTGGCGGGGACGACTCGCGGTCGTCGACGGCCGTCGTACCGGAGTAGTCCGCGACGAAGCCGTGCACCGCGTCGAGATAGCGCCGGACCGCCGACGCGCACGCCTGCGAGCAGTCCGCCTCCCCGCCCGTCGGGACCCCCGACGCCGAGCCGGTGACCCGGCTGCAGCCCGCGATGTGGCAGACCAGCATCGCGTCGAGCACCGGCACGTCCTTCGGGGTCGTCGCCAGGTACCCGGCGGCGGCGCGCAGCGTCGAGCAGAGCCACGGCACGACGACGCGCAGGTGCCCCTCCGGCTCGGTCAGCGCCGCGTCCGGCCATGGTGCGCCCCCGGCCGCGACCCAGGTCCGTTCCGAGACCTGCAGCAGCCCGGCGGCGCTGCCGGTGCGCAGCCCCGGATCCCATCCCGACTCCGCCTGCACCTGCGCGACCACCCAGGCCGGTGGCAGCTCCGGGCAGCCCTGCGAGGTCAGGCCCGTGACCAGGTCGAGGTACGGCCGCGCCGCCTCCGGCACGCGAGCCGCGTCGACGCCCGAGGTGACCGGTTCCGCGGCCGGTGCGGCCAGGACCTGCCCCGCGGCCCCCAGCAGGAGTGCGACGACGACCGGCACGATCAGCAGCGCTCGCACGGCTCACCGGACCGGCCCGGTCGGGACCGCCAGCACCCCGCGCAGGGGTCGCAGCCCACCGACGCCGGCCGGGGTGAGCGGCCGGTCGAGCCGGCCGGACGTCGTCAGCGCGGTGACGATCCGGCCGATCGCGTCGGCGTAGCGGCGGACCGCGGCCGAGGGCCCGGGCCGGGTGAGCACCCCGGCCGCGTCCGACCACGGGTCGGCCGAGCGGGCCCAGCCCGGCACCGCGGGCAGCGCGACGACGGCCGCCCAGCCGGGCCCCGCGGCGTCGGCGTCGATGCCGTCGGGGTCGGCGGTGCCGGGGTGCAGGACGAGGACCGGCGCGCCCGGCCCGGGCGCCGGGGCGACGAGGGCCGCCGCGGCCAGCCCGGCCACGGTGTCCCGGGTGACGACGACGTCGGGCAGCAGGTCCGGCCCGCACACCCGCCCCAGGTCACGGCCGTGCAGGGCCCGGGCGACGGTCGTCGTCCCGACCCCGCCGGCCAGACCGCCGACGACCGGCATCCGCCCGCTCACCGCGCACCGCCCCGGGCGAGGTCGACCGGCGACGGTCGCCGGGCCGGCTCGGCCTCGGGCCCCGCGTCGACGACGAGACCGTCGCCGGTGAGGACCACGCCCACCTCCAGCCGGACCCATCGCGCGGCCAGCCCGCGCCAGCCGCGCGCGGCCGGGGCCGGGGCACCGGCGGGTGCCCCGATCGGGTCGTCGGGTTCGGGTTCCGGCGCGGCCGTCCCGCGGGCGTCGACGCGGCGGTAGGGCACGACCCGCACCCGGACGTCGACGACGGCCCGGCCGCCGTCGGTGCGGACGCGGCCCGGCAGCACGAGGTCGGCCCGCTGGCGTCCGGATCCGGTCCAGCCGAGCAGTCCGTCGGCCGCGGTCGTGGGCAGGTAGGCGGAGAGGACGCGGCCGCGGCGGGCGACGTCGTCCTCGTCCCAGGACAGCAGGTCCGCGGCGAAGGCCCCGGCCAGCGCGGACGCCTCGGCGGGGTCGACGAGCGGTGACGGGGCCCCGGCCGGCGCTCCGGCCGAGCGGGACACCGGACCGTGATCGGACGGTGCCGGGCCGGACAGCGCCTGCGTGGCGGGCGCCGATCCCGAGGACGCCGGGCCGGCGGGCACAGCGGGCGTCGCCCGTCCGGACGGCGCCGCCGAGCCGGACGAGTCCGGGTCAGCGGGTGCCGGGCCGGACGCAGCGGCCGCGGTGTCGGACGCGGAGGGCGGTACGCCGGGATCCGCGCCGCCCTGCGTGCCGTCGGCCCGCGGCGTCGCGGCGGGCGCCCACGCCGCCCAGGCCGCGGCGACCTCGTCGGAGACGGGGGCGGTGGCGGGGACCGGGGCGACGGCAGGGGGCGGCCCGGCCGGCGGCACCGGCGGGAAGCCGAAGGGATCGGTGACCGGCTCCGGCTCCGCGACCGGTTCCTGTGGCGGCCGCCGCGGCGTCCAGACCGCCGGTCGCGCCGCCGCGGTCGCGGGGCCCTCCGCCGCCGGAGCCGCGGGTGTCCCACGGGTCGACGGAGCCGGGGCGGCCTCCCGGGGCGCGGCGGGCCGTGGAGCCGGGGCGGGGGCCGGGTCGTCGAGCCACGGGTCGGGGCCGTCGTCGAGGGGGCGCCCGTCGCGGGCGGTGCGGCCGAACAGCCGGAACGGGGACATCGTCGTCGCCCGGGTCATCGACGCCGGTCGGGGTGGTGCTGGATGGACATGTCCCTCCGTCCCGTACGCACACCCGGGGCGGGTGTGCGGAGGGGGACGGTAGGAACGTGCGGGCGGTGAGCGGGCCCGGTCGCGGAGAATGCTTCGCGATGGTGAAGCCGATCAGCCGGGGATCTCCCAGGTGTGGACGGGCTGGTTCGCGGTCGAGTGCGCCAGGTAGCGCTCGAGCATGCCGCGCAGCGCGGTCATCCGGTCCGCGCCCCGCGCCTCCAGCGCGGCGACGGTGTCGATCTGCCACGACGACCCGGTCCGACGCGTGACGCAGCGCCGCTCCAGCACCGTCAGGTACCGGTCGCAGACCGCGCCGGAGACGCCCCAGCGGGCGAGACCCTCGTGGGCCAGGGGGAGCAGCTTGCGCAGGGCGAGCTCGTCGGGGAGCACCCAGCCGGTGCCGGGCCAGTACAGGGGAGCGTGCATGCCGTGCTTGGCCGCCGTCTGGAAGTTCTCCCGCGCCGCCTCGAACGACACCGACCGCCACAGCTGCTGGTCGGCCTCGACCAGGGTGCGCAGCAGGCCGTAGAAGAACAGCGCGTTGGCGACCATGTCGACGGTCGTCGGCCCCGCGGGGAGCACCCGGTTCTCGAGCCGGACGTGCGGGGTGTCGCCCGTACTGTCGTAGATCGGCCGGTTCCAGCGCCAGATCGTGCCGTTGTGCAGGGTCAGCTCGGGCAGGTCCGGGAAGCCCTTGTCGCGCATCTGCGTCGCCGGGTCCACATCGGACGTCAGCGGCATCAGCGCCGGGAAGTAGCGGGCGTTCTCGGAGAACAGGTCCAGGACCGAGTCGATCCAGCGCTCACCGAACCAGACCCGCGGCCGTACCCCCTGGTTGTGGAACTCGGGGGTCCGGACGTCGCAGGACTGCTCGAACAGCGGGATCCGGGTCTCCGACCACAGCTGTGACCCGAGCAGGAACGGCGAGTTCGACCCGAGCCCCAGCTGGACACCGGCCAGGCACTGCGCGGCGTTCCAGTAGCGCCCGAAGTTGGCGGGGGACACCTGCAGGTGCAGCTGCATCGACGTGCAGGCCGCCTCGGGAATGATCGTGTCGAAGTCGGCGTTCACCCGCTCCTCCGGCGAGCAGCCGGCGATGTCGATCCGGATCGGCTCGCCCCGGGCGTTGAGCATCTGGTCGTTGAGCGCCTCGTAGCGGTCCTCGGCGGAGATCGCCTCGGCGGTCATGTGTGCCGGGTCCAGCGTCGGCAGGATCCCGATCATGACGAGCTGGGTGCGCAGGTCACCGGCCTTCGCCCCGGCGCCCGCGAGCAGGTCGAGCAGCTCGTGCTCCAGCTGGCGCCACTGGTCGCCGGGCAGCGGCCGGGGCGGCAGGTTCAGCTCGAGGTTCCAGCGGCCGAGCTCGGTCTGCCACTCGCCCGAGTTGATCGTGTCCAGCACGTCGCTCCCGTTGAGCGACGGCGCCAGCTCCGTATCCACCAGGTTGAACTCGATCTCGACGCCGGTCATCGGCTCCGTGTCGGAGAACGGGTAGCTGCTGAGCAGGTCACCGAGAGTGTCCAGGCAGCGCTGCACCTTGATCCGGTACCGCTGGCGGTCGCGCCGGCTGAACGTCGTCCGGTCGACCACCTGACCCATGCGCGAACCGACCTCCATCGAACGGGGAGCGCCTTCTCACTCACACGGCGGAGGACCGTGCCGAAGGAGGCGGCACTACACCGTGTCATATCGCCGGACCGGGCGGTACCGGCTGACCGGGCGACCAGGCGCGGCGAACGGTCCGTGACGTGGGACGATCGGGCGTCGTGGCCATACTCACCACGGTCGAGCACTCCGACGACCCCCGAATCGACGACTACCGCGACCTCACGACCGCCGATCGGCGCCCGGATCGGCCCGGTGGGCGCGGGCTGGTGATCGCGGAGGGTGTCGTCGTCGTGCGCCGGCTGCTCGACTCGCCGTATCCGGTGCGCTCCCTGCTGGGGGTCCCGCGTCGCCTCGACGAGCTCTCCGACGACCTCGCCGGCGTCGACGTCCCGGCCTACGCGACCGACGCCGACACCATGGCCCGAGCGGTCGGGTTCCACCTGAACCGGGGGGTGCTCGCCGTCGCCGACCGGGCTCCGGCGCCGTCCCTCGACGACGTCCTGGCCCGCGCCCGCACGCTGGCCGTCTGCGAGGGGGTGGGGGACCACGAGAACCTGGGGTCGTTGTTCCGCAACGCCGCCGCCCTCGGCGTCGACGCGATCCTGCTCGGCCCCGGCTGCTCGGACCCGCTGTACCGGCGCAGCGTCCGCGTCTCGATGGGGCACGTGCTGCGGGTCCCGTTCACGACCCTCGACGGCGCGTGGCCCGCCTCGCTGGACCGGCTGCGGGAGGCGGGTTTCACCGTCGCCGCCCTCACCCCGTCCGCCGACGCCGAGCCCCTCGCCACGGCCGGTCTGGGTGGCCGGAAGGTCGCGCTGCTGCTGGGTGCGGAGGGTCCCGGCCTCACCGACGAGGCACTGGCCGCCGCCGACCGCCGGGTCCGGATCCCGATGGCGAGCGGCGTGGACTCGCTCAACGTCGCGACGGCCGCCGCCGTCGCCTTCCACGCCGTCACCGGCGGGGGCTGACCGCGGGCGCGGCCCCGCACCGGATCCGTGCTCCCACACGGGGCCGGCTCCGGCGCGGGAGACCGGACGCCGTGCGGGAACGTGTCAGCGCTGGCCGCGGACGCCGAGCAGGACCTCGTCCCACGACGGCATGACCGGCTTGCCCTTCTTCGTCCGCCGCGACCCGGCGGTGGACGGGCGGCGCGGGGCCGCGCTCTCGGTGTCCTGTGCCGGAGAGGGGTCCGTCTCCTGCTCCGAGCCGTTCGACGGCGACGTGCCCGGTGCCCCGGTGGCGGCCGCGGCGGTCCCGGTGGGTGCGTCGGTCCCCTCGTCGGGGGCGTCGCCCGACGCGGCCGGGGAGGCCTCGCCGTGGTCGGCGGAGGTGCTCGTGGAGCCCGCGGCGGTGCCCGCGGACGCCGGGGTGGTCGGTGCCGGGGTGGTCGGTGCCACGGTGGTCGACGCGGCGGTCCCGGTGTCCTGCGCCGGGGCCGCCGTGGTCGAGCCCGGGTTCGTCGTGGTCGGTGCGGCGGCGTCCGACGCGGGGGTGGCCGTGGCCGCTTCCGGCGAGGTCGTCGCCGACGACGCGGCCGGGCCCGCCGCGTCGCCCGCAGACCCGGAGTCCGTGGCGGACGTCTCCGCACCGGACGCGGTCGTGTCGCCTGCGTCCGTGGCGGCCGGGGCCACCGCGTCCGTGGCGGCCGCGTCCGTGCCGGTCCCGTGGGGGGCGGCGGAGCCGGTGCCTGCCGACACCGGGGTGGCCGGGTCGGCGTCGGCGGTGTCCGAGGCCGTCGAGTCCCGGCCGGTCGGGGCCGCGCCGACCGGTGCCGCGGCGGCCGTGGCCGAGACGTTCGAGGAGGCGCCGTTCGAGGAGACGTCGTCCGGCGAGGTGCCGGTCGAGGCGGAGCCGTTCGGGGCCGCGCCGGTCGTGCCCGTACCCGTGCCGGCCGCCGCGGTCGTGTCGGCGCCGGGAGCGTCCGCAGTGGCGGTCGAGGCAACCGTGCCGTCGGTGGTCGCGGAGTCGGCCTGCGAGGTGTCGGCCGCAGCGGAGGACCCGGCGTCCTCGACCTGCTCGGCGCGCTGGGGAACCACGGGCGCCGCGGCGGCCGGGGCCCGGGTGTCGTCCGGGCGGGCGCCCACGGTGCGACCGGGCGTCTCGACGCGGGTCCGGGGCGGCGGGGGGCTCGCCCGGCGCTGCTCGGGCGCGATCCCGCGCCCGGCCCAGGCCTCGGGCTGCTGCCCACCGGCGGCTGCGACGGCGCGCGCCGGAGCGGCGGTCGTCGGGGCCTGGGAGGTGTGGTCCTCGTCGCGGGCCATGTCGACCACCGCGCCGAGCGGACGCAGCGGGCGTGCGGGCAGACCCTCGACGAGGTCGGAGGCGTGCTCGTCCAGCGCGACGACGGTGCCGCCGTGCGCGCCGGGCTGGAACGCCCAGTGCGCGGCGTTGTCCGAGCGGCCGGTCTGCCACGTCAGGACGACGACCCACTTGCCGTCCTCGCCCTTCCAGGAGTCCCAGCCGGCTCCGCCGTAGTCCTGTCCGCGCAGGCCGAAGGTGTGCGCGACGGTCTCACCGAGCGTGCGCGAGTCGGGTCCGTCGGCGCGCTGCGGGTGGGCGCCCTGGGCCAGCTCGGCGGTCCGCGACCGTTCGAGCAGGACGGGATAGGCGAAGCGTTCGATCTTCTGGGTCGGGACGCCGGCCGCGGCTGCGACCTCGTCGACCGACGCGCCACCCCGGATTCGGGCCTGGATCTCCCGTGGGCGCAACTGGCTCTCCAACTCGATCGCGATCTGGCCGAGCCGGGTCACGTCACCCCGTGCCGCGGCCCGCAGCTGCTCGTCGGCCGGCACCGTGTAGCGCTCGCGACGCCCCGGGTCCTCGAGGACGACCGAGCCGTCCCCGGTCACCCCCACGACCCGCAACGCGCGCATCGACCTGACCTCCTGCTGTCGTCCCCGTCCGGGTGACGGTAGATGGCGAGGGGTCCGTGCCGGGTGAGGCGCGCCGGGCGAGTTCTGCCTGGTCGACAACACCTACTCGCCCGGGGGACCGCCGAGCCGTTCTCACTCACCGTGCGCAGCGTCGCACAGTTCGTGACTCACGAGGTAATTGGGGCGATTGATACGTGTGTGACTACAACGAGTTGCTATCGATCACGCAACGACGCTGCGCCGCGACACAACCCGGTGTGCGCGGTGCCGGAGCCACCCCGATGCGGAACGGGACGGCCGGGACGTATCCCCTCGGCGCGGTGTCACGACGGGGACGGCGGCGGGGCCGTCGTGGCGGGTGGACGCGAGGCACCTGCGGGCGCGCTCCTGCCGCGGTGACCGGAGCCGCCCGGCGATCCCCCGCCCGCGCGGTGATCCCCCGCCCGCGCGGTGATCCGCGGTCCGCGCGGTGATCGGCGGCCCGCGCGCGTCCGGACGCGCGCTCACGACGGAGCTGCGCGCGCCATGTGGATCACCGGCCGACGCGCACGCGGGCGCCCGCTGTCCGCCGCGCGTCGCCCCGGGCGGCGCGGCCGTCCACCGCCGGCGTGGGTGATCCCCGCCCGCCCCGACCCCGGCCGGATCCGCCCGAGGCCGGGTTCGCGACGCCGGCACGGCGTCGGCGGCGTCGCGGGACGACATCGCCCGCAGGCCGGGGGCGCGTGGACTCCGAGGGCGCGACGGCGACGAGCAGAAGAGCGGCCGCGGGCGGCCGGGACCTGTCCGGGAGCGGCGCCCCGGTGGCGACGGTCGGGACGGTCGGGGTGTCGGCGGGCACCGCCGCCACGACGAGGGCCGCCGCCGGGTGGGCCGACCGCAGCCGGTCGACCCACCTCGGTGGACGGTCCTCGTTCACCCGGGAGGGATGCCCTCCCGGGGCACGGTCAGGAACCCAGCCGCTCCACGACCCAGTCGATGCACGCGGTCAGCGCCGAGACGTCCGACGGCTCCACGGCCGGGAACATCCCGATCCGCAGCTGGTTGCGGCCCAGCTTCCGGTACGGCTCGGTGTCCACGATCCCGTTCGCGCGCAGCGCCTTCGCCACCGCGGCGGCGTCGACGGCGTCGTCGAAGTCGATCGTGCCGACCACCAGGCTGCGGTGCGCCGGGTCGGTGACGAACGGCGTCGCGAAGCTGCTCTTGTCGGCCCAGGTGTAGAGCCGGTCGGAGGAGTCGCGGGTGCGTGCGACGCAGCCGTCGAGCCCGCCCAGCGCGTTCATCCAGCGGACCTGGTCCTCGAGCAGGAACAGGGTCGCCAGCGACGGCGTGTTGTAGGTCTGGTCCTTACCGGAGTTGTCGACGGCGGTGGCCAGCGACAGGAACGGCGGGATCCAGCGGTCCGACGCGGCCAGCTCGGCGACCCGCTCCAGGGCCTTCGGGCTCATGATCGCGAGGAACAGGCCGCCGTCGGAGGCGAAGCCCTTCTGCGGGGCGAAGTAGTAGACGTCGGACTGGGTGATGTCGACCGGCAGCCCGCCGGCGCCCGAGGTGGCGTCGATCAGCACGAGCTGGTCGTCGGTGGTGCCCGCGGGCCGGTTGACGGGCACCGCGACGCCGGTCGAGGTCTCGTTGTGCGCCCACGCGATGACGTCGACCGACGGGTCGCTCACCGGCTCCGGCGCGCTGCCCGGGTCGGCCTTGACGATCACCGGGTCGGCCAGGAACGGCGCGCCGGTGGTGGTGTCGGCGAACTTCTGGGAGAACTCGCCGTAGGTCAGGTGCAGCGAGCGCTCACGGACCAGGCCGAACGCGGCCGCGTCCCAGAAGGCGGTGGAGCCGCCGTTGCCGAGGACGACCTCGTAGCCGTCGGGCAGTGAGAACAGCTCGGCCAGCCCGGACCGCACCCGTCCGACGAGCTCCTTCACCGGCTTCTGCCGGTGCGAGGTGCCCATCAGGGAGTCGCCGGTCGCGGCGAGGGCGGACAGCTGCTCGGGGCGCACCTTGGACGGACCGCATCCGAAGCGGCCGTCCTGCGGAAGGAGATCGCCGGGGATCTTCAGATCGGCAGGGGAGGTCACCCCACCAGTGTCGCAGCCGGACCGGCGTGCCGTGCGACGAGTGCTGCGTGCCACCCGCCGGCGTCACCGGGTGACGGCGGGGGCGCGGTGCGAGCGCCGGTAGGCGAGCGGGGCCATCCCGATGTCGGCGTGCAGCCGCTGGCGCAGCGCGGCGGTGGTGCCGAAGCCGGAGCGGGCCGCGACCTGCTCGACGGGGAGGTCGGTGGTCTCCAGCAGGCGTCGCACGAGGTCGAGGCGGCGCGCGGACAGCCAGCGCCCCGGGCTGGTGCCGGTCTCGGCGCGGAAGCGGCGGGTGAAGGTCCGCACGCTCATGGACGCCCGTTCCGCCAGCTCCTCGACGGCGAGCGGCCGGTCGAGGTGCTGCAACGCCCACTCGCGCACGGCGCGGGTGTCGGGGCCGCCGCCGGGGTCGGGGACGTGGGACTCCACGAACTGCGCCTGCCCGCCCTCCCGCCACGGCGCGACGACGTTGCGCCGGGCCGTCGCCGCGGCGGTCCCGGCGCCGTGGTCGCGGCGCACCAGATGCAGGCAGAGGTCGAGGCCCGCGGCGACGCCCGCCGAGGTGAGGACGTCGCCGTCGTCGACGAACAGCACGTCGGGGTCGAGCTCGACGTGCGGGTACAGCGCGCGGAAGTCGTCCACGTGCGCCCAGTGGGTGGTGGCGCGGCGGCCGTCGAGCACTCCGGCGGCGGCGAGGGTGAACGCGCCGGTGCAGATCGCGACCACCCGCGCGCCGCGGTCCACGGCCCGGCGCACCAGGCCGAGGACGGCCGAGCCCGGGTCGCCGGTGTTCGGGCCGCGCACGGCCGGCACGACCAGGGTGTCCGCGCGCTCCAGCGCCTCGATCCCGTGTTCGGGCAGCACCCGGTACCCGGCACTGGTGCGGACCGGGCCGCCGTCGACGGTGGCGACCCGCACGTCGTAGAGCGGGGTGCCGTCCGCCGTGGTCGTGGTGCCGAGGATCCGCTCGGGGATGCTCAGCTCGAAGGCGATCACCCCGTCGACGGCGAGCACTCCGACCCGGTGCATGGCCGAATTCTTGCACATGTCGTCCGAGCGGCCACTGTTGCGCATCGCAGCGCCACCGCACGATGGAGCCATGACGACAGCGCCCGCGACGGCGGACACGCAGCGGCGCCGGGTGCACCCGGCCTGGTGGGCGGCCGGAGCGACGTTCCTCGCCCTGCTCGGCGCGGCCGGGTTCCGCTCCACGCCGGGCGTGCTGGTGGAGCCGCTGCACGCCGAGTTCGGCTGGGGCATCGGGTCCATCTCCTTCGCGCTCGCGGTGAACCTCGCCCTGTTCGGGGTGACCGCGCCGTTCGCGGCGGCGCTGATGGAGCGCTTCGGCGTGCGCCGCGTGGTCGCGACCGCGCTGGTCATGGTGGCGGTCGGCGCGGGCACGACCGTGTTCATGACGGCGGTCTGGCAGCTGGTGCTGCTGTGGGGCGTCGTCGTCGGGCTGGGTACCGGGTCGATGGCGATGGCGCTGGTCGCGACCGTGGTGAACCGCTGGTTCGTCGCCCGTCGCGGCCTCGTCTCCGGCGTCCTCACCGCCGCCACCGCCACCGGGCAGCTGGTGTTCCTGCCGCTCGTCGCGGCCGTCGTCGAGTCGGGCGGGTGGCGGCCCGCGGCGCTGATCACCGCGGGCGCGGCGCTGGCCGTGGTGCCGGTCGTGCTGCTGTTCCTGAAGGACCGCCCCGCCGACGCCGGGGTCCTGCCCTACGGCGGCACCGAGGCCGACGTCGTCCCGCCGCAGCGCACGGGTGCCGCGCGGCTGGCGCTGCGGGCCCTGGCCGACGCCTCGCGCACCGGCACGTTCTGGCTGCTCGTCGGTGGGTTCTTCATCTGCGGCGCGACGACGGCCGGGCTGGTCCAGTCCCACTTCGTCCCCGCCGCGCACGACCACGGCATGCCCGCGACGACGGCGGCCTCCCTGCTCGCCCTGGTCGGCATCTTCGACCTGCTCGGGACGATCTTCTCCGGCTGGCTGACCGACCGCGTCGACCCGCGGCTCCTGCTGGGCGCCTACTACGCGCTGCGCGGGCTGTCGCTGTTCCTGCTCCCGCCGCTGTTCGGGACCGATCTGAACGCGAGCATGCTCGCGTTCGTCGTGTTCTACGGCCTGGACTGGGTCGCGACCGTCCCACCGACGATGGCGCTGGCCCGCGAGGCGTTCGGCGCCCGCTCGGCGGTGGTGTTCGGCTGGATCTTCGCCTCGCACCAGATCGGGGCGGCGTTCGCCGCACTCGTCGCGGGGCTGGTCCGCGACGCGCTGGGCAGCTACGACGCGGCCTGGTACGGCGGCGCCGTCCTCTGCGTCGTCGCGGCCGGGCTGTCGCTGGCGATCCGGCGCCGGCGGGTCCCCGCGCCGCTGCCCACCGGCTGATCACCATCGGCTCACGATCGCCGGAGATCCCGCCCGGGGGCCCCGATGTCCGGTAGGGCAGAACCGGGCGGACAGAGGTCGACCGTGACCGAGAACCAACCCGGCAAGCTCGGGGGAGGGGTCCCGTACGACGCACGGGCGCGGGTCCCGGTCAGCGGGCGACGACCGAGTCCCAGCCCTCGACCTCCTGCGGACGGCGCGGGCCCGGGCCGATGTACTGCGCGCTCGGGCGCACGAGCTTGCCCTCGCGCTTCTGCTCCATCACGTGCGCCGACCAGCCCGCGGTCCGGGCCGAGGTGAACATCGCGGGCATCATGTGCGGCGGGACCTCGGCGAAGTCGAGGATCACCGCCGCCCAGAACTCGACGTTGGTCTCGATCGGACGGTCCGGGCGCCGCTCGCGCAGGATCGCCAGTGCCGTGCGCTCCAGCTCGGCGGCCACCTCGTAGCGCGGGGCGTTCAGCTCCCGGCAGGTGCGGCGCAGCACGCGGGCCCGCGGGTCCTCGGCCCGGTAGACCCGGTGCCCGAAGCCCATGAGCTTCTCCTTGCGGTCCAGCAGGCCCGTCACCAGCGCCCCGGCGTCGCCGGTGCGCTCCACCTCGTCGATCATCGGGAGCACCCGGGCCGGGGCGCCGCCGTGCAGCGGGCCGGACATGGCGCCGATCGCGCCGGACAGCGACGCGGCGGCGTCGGCGCCGGTGGAGGCGATCACCCGGGCGGTGAAGGTCGAGGCGTTCATGCCGTGCTCGGCGGCGGACACCCAGTAGGCGTCCACGGCGGCGACGTGGCGCGGGTCGGGCTCGCCGCGCCAGCGGGTCATGAAGCGCTCGGTGATGGTGGAGCACTCGTCGATGCGCGACTGCGGCACCGCGGGGACACCGATGCCGCGGGCGGACTGCGCGACGTAGGACAGCGCCATCACCGAGGCGCGGGCCAGGTTGTCGCGGGCCTCGGCGTCGTCGATGTCGAGCAGCGGGCGGTAGCCCCAGTACGGGGCGAGCATGGCCAGCGCCGCCTGCACGTCGACCCGGACGTCACCGGTGTGCACCGGGATCGGGAACGGCTCGGCGGGCGGCAGGCTCTGCCCGAACCGGCCGTCGACCAGCAGGGCCCAGACGTCGCCGAAGGTCACGGTGCCGGCGAGGTCCTCCAGGTCGACGCCGCGGTAGCGCAGCGACCCGCCGTCCTTGTCGGGCTCGGCGATCTCGGTCCGGAACGCGACGTGGCCCTCCAGCCCGGACGTGAAGCCGGGCGGCGGCGGGGGCACCTCGTGCGCGGTCGTCTCGGTCACCGGGTCTCCTTCGGCTCGGATCGTCGCCGTCACCCTGCTCCGAACGGGTCAGCGGGGCAACGCGACCGGCCGGTGGCGTCGATCACGAACCGGACTCCCGTCCGTGAACACCGGTCGCGACCACTCCGATCGGCGGGTGCACACGCGGCTCCGGCGCGCTTACCGTGCGAGACGCACGCACCTGTCCGGAAGGGGAACCGATGACCGACGCGCCCGCCCTCGCGAGGATGCGGACGGACTACTCGAGCCGCCCGCTCGACGTCGACGACCTGGCTCCGACCTGGCACGAACAGCTCACCGCGTGGCTGGAGCAGGCCCGTGAGGCCGGGCTGACCGAGCCGAACGCGATGGTCCTGGCGACCTCGGACCCGGACGGGGTGCCGTCGTCGCGCACCGTCCTGTGCAAGGGCCTCGACGCCGGCGGGATCGTCTTCTACACCAACTACACCTCGGCCAAGAGCCACGACCTGAACCGCACGCGCGTCGCCTCGGTCACCTTCCCCTGGTACGACCTCCAGCGGCAGGTCCAGCTCTCCGGCCGGGTGGAGCGCTGCTCGGACGCCCAGTCCGACGCCTACTGGGCGCTGCGCCCGCGCGGGTCGCAGCTGGGTGCCTGGGCGTCGGCGCAGTCGACGATCGTCGCCGGGCGCACCGTCCTCGACCAGGCGCTCGCCGGGGTCACCCGCCGCTTCGACGGCGTGGACGAGATCCCGCGGCCCCCGCACTGGGGCGGCTGGCGGATCGTGCCGTGGCAGGTCGAGTTCTGGCAGGGCCGCGCCGACCGGATGCACGACCGGCTGCGGTTCGAGGTCGGCCGCGACGACTCCTGGTCCGTGCGGCGGCTCGCCCCCTAGGGAGATCCCGGAGGCGCGTCGTCGGGGCGTCCGTGTACACCTTGACGTCGTGAGCACGCGCAACGATCCCGGCGAGGGGCCGACGCAGCCCGTGCCCGGTGCGGAACGGGACACCCCGACCCGCCCGGTCCCCTCCGCCGCGGACCAGGGCCCGACCGTCCGCACCCGCGCGTCGCGGATCACCGGGCTGCTGCGGTCGACCTTCGCCGACACCACCCCGCTGCGCACGCCCGCCTACCGGCGGCTGTGGGTGGCCGGGATCGTGACGGTGATCGGTGCGCAGCTGTCGGTCGTCGCCGTGCCGATCCAGATCTTCCAGCTGACCGGCTCGTCGGCCTACGTCGGACTCACGGGGCTGTTCGGCCTGGTCCCGCTGGTGGTGTTCGGGCTGTGGGGCGGCGCGGTCGCCGACGCCGTCGACCGCCGGGTGATGCTGCTGTTCACCGGGTCGGGCATCGCGCTGAGCTCGCTGGCGCTGTGGGTGGTGTCGGCCAGCGGCGCCGGCAACGTGTGGGTCGTGCTGGTGCTGTTCGCATTCCAGTCGGCGATGCTCGCGATGAACCAGCCCACCCGCAGCGCGGTCATCCCGCGCCTGCTGCCCGCAGAGCAGCTGCCCGCGGCGAACGCGCTGAACATGACCGTCGTGCAGGTCGGCGCGGTGCTCGGGCCGCTGCTGGCCGGGGTGCTGATCCCGTTCATCGGGCTGTCGACGCTCTACCTGATCGACGCGATCTTCCTGCTGGCGACGTTGTGGGCGACCTGGCGGCTGCCCGCGCTGCCCAGCTCCGCGCAACGGGTGGACGGCGCCCGCCCGAAGGTGGGGCTGCGCTCGGTCGTCGACGGTTTCCGCTACGTCGGGACGCAGCGCATCCTGCTCGTCTCGTTCCTGGTCGACGTGATCGCGATGGGTCTGGGCATGCCCCGGGTGCTGTTCCCGCAGATGGCGGTGGACACCTTCGGCGGGTCGGCCGACGGTGGTGTCCAGCAGGGTCTGCTGTACGCCGCGATCCCGATCGGGATGGTCGCCGGCGGAGTGCTCTCGGGCTGGCTGCAGAAGGTGCAGCGCCAGGGCGTCGCGGTCGTCGTCGCGGTGTGCGTCTGGGGTGGCGGGGTGCTCGTGTTCGGGCTCACCGGGTCGCTGTTCCTCGCGGTGCTCGCGCTCGCCGTCGCCGGTGCCGGTGACCTGGTCAGCTCGGTGTACCGGTCGTCGATGCTGCAGACCGTCGCCACCGACGAGATGCGCGGCCGGATGCAGGGCGTGTTCATCGTCGTCGTGGCGGGTGGGCCCCGGCTCGCCGACATGTGGCACGGGTCGGTGGCCTCGCTCGTCGGGCCCGGCCCCACCGCGACGCTCGGCGGCCTCGCCGTGATCGTCGGCGTGCTGCTGTGCGTGTGGCGCTTCCCGGAGTTCCTCCGATATCGGGCACCCCGCGACGGAGGGTGAGAATCGTCGCCGCGTTCTGCGGAATCGCCCCGGCGGGCTAGCGTGTGCCCGAGACCCGATTGATCCCCGCTGTGAGAGGGAACCTCCACATGTCCGACGAGACCGCCGCCAAGTCCGACACCGCCGTACTCCGGTACTCGGGCGGCGAGTTCGAGACCGCGGTGCACACCCCGACGGAGGGGTCGCAGGCCGTCGACGTCAGCAAGCTGCTCGGCAAGACCGGCCTGGTCACCTTCGACCCGGGCTTCACCAGCACCGCTGCCTGCTCGTCCGCGATCACCTACATCGACGGTGACGCCGGCATCCTCCGCTACCGCGGCTACCCGATCGACCAGCTGGCCGGGAACTCCACGTTCCTCGAGGTCAGCTACCTGCTGATCTACGGCGAGCTGCCGAGCCAGCAGCAGCTCGACGCCTTCACCAACCGGATCAGCCGGCACACCCTGCTGCACGAGGACCTGAAGCGCTTCTTCGAGGGCTTCCCGCGGGACGCGCACCCGATGCCGGTGCTGTCGTCGGCGGTCAGCGCGCTGTCGACCTTCTACCAGGACTCGCTGGACCCGCACGACGAGGAGGCCGTCGAGCTCTCCACCGTGCGGCTCATGGCGAAGGTCTTCACGATCGCGGCCTACGCGTACAAGAAGTCCGTCGGGCAGCCGTTCCTGTACCCGGACAACTCCCTGGGTCTGGTCGAGAACTTCCTGCGGATGACCTTCGGGTTCCCCGCCGAGCCCTACGAGCTGGACCCGGACATGGTCCGTGCGCTCGACACGCTGCTGATCCTGCACGCCGACCACGAGCAGAACTGCTCCACCTCGACGGTGCGGCTGGTCGGCTCCAGCCAGGCGAACCTGTTCGCCTCCATCTCCGCCGGCATCAACGCGCTGTTCGGCCCGCTGCACGGCGGCGCCAACCAGGCGGTCCTGGAGATGCTGACCCGCATCAAGGACGTCGAGGGCGGCAACGTCGACGACTTCGTGAACCGGGTCAAGAACAAGGAGCAGGGCGCGAAGCTGATGGGCTTCGGGCACCGGGTGTACAAGAACTACGACCCGCGCGCGAAGATCGTCAAGGAGCAGGCCGAGACGATCCTCAAGAAGCTCGGCGTCAACGACCCGCTGCTCGACATCGCCATGACGCTCGAGGAGAAGGCGCTGGCCGACGACTACTTCGTCGAGCGCAAGCTCTACCCGAACGTCGACTTCTACACCGGCGTCATCTACCGGGCGATGGGCTTCCCGGTGAAGATGTTCACCGTGCTCTTCGCGCTCGGCCGGCTCCCGGGCTGGATCGCGCACTGGCGCGAGATGATGAACGACCCGCAGAACAAGATCGGGCGTCCGCGCCAGCTCTACACCGGTTCCGCGGAGCGGCTGTACGTGCCCGTCGGGCAGCGCTGACCGCGTAGCCCCACCGCCTCGCCCCCCGAGCGGGCCGGTCCCACGACCGGCCCGCTCGCTCGTTCCGGGGAGCCGCCGCCCCGCCTCGCGCACCGCCGCCCCGGCGCTCCCAGGGGAACCCTCGTAGCGCTCTAAGCCACGAGAGTTCCCCTGGGGGCACACCGGAGGGGTGCGACGGCTCGGCGGGCGGCGCGGCGGTGGCGCCGCTAGCGTCGACCGGCATGGCGCCGAGTACTGCTGTCGTCTGGTTCCGGCGCGACCTCCGGGTCGCCGACCAGCCCACGTTCCTCGCCGCGGCCGACGCCGCCGACCGCGCGCTCGCGCTGTTCGTGCTGGACCCGGCCCTGCTGTCCCCCTCCGGTGCGGCCCGCGCGAACTTCCTCTTCGGGTGTCTGCGCGAGCTCGACGAGGCACTCGGCGGGAAGCTGCTCGTCGTGAAGGGCGACCCGGCCGACGTCGTCCCGCGGATCGCGAAGGCCGTCGGCGCACAGACCGTGCACGTCGCGGCGGACTACGGCCCCTACGGCCGCGAGCGCGACGAGCAGGTCGAGAAGGCGCTCGCCGAGGACGACGTCGAACTCGTCCGCACCGGCTCGCCCTACGCCGTCGCACCCGGCCGGGTGGAGAAGGGCACCGGCGGGCCGTTCAAGGTGTTCACCCCGTTCAGCCGCGCCTGGGCCGACCACGGCTGGCGCGCCCCGGCCGACACCGACGCGTCGACGTGCACCTGGATGGATCCGTCGGACAAGGACGGCGGGCCCCGCGCGGTGAAGGTCCCCGACGACGAGCCGGTCGAGGCCGAGCTGCCCGAGGCGGGGGAGTCCGCGGCACTGGCCCGCTGGAAGGACTTCCTCGACGAGGGCGTCGAGGACTACGGGTCCGCCCGCGACCTGCCGGCCGAGCGCGGCACCTCGGGCATGTCGCCGTACCTGAAGTACGGCTGCGTCCACCCGCGCACGCTGCTCGCGGACCTGGCGAAGCGGAAGGGTGACTCGGTGAAGACCTACCGCACCGAGATCGCCTGGCGGGACTTCTACGCCGACGTGCTGTACCGGCGCCCGGACTCCGCGCGGGGGAACTACGACACGGCCTTCGACCACCTGCCGCTGCGCACCGGGAAGGCCGCCGACGCCGACTTCGAGCGCTGGTGCGAGGGCCGGACGGGCTTCCCGATCGTCGACGCCGGGATGCGCCAGCTGCGCGGCGAGGCGTGGATGCACAACCGGGTGCGGATGATCGTCGCGTCGTTCCTGGTCAAGGATCTGCACATCCCGTGGTGGCGTGGCGCGCGGCACTTCATGGCGCTGCTCGTCGACGGCGACCTGGCCTCCAACCAGCACGGCTGGCAGTGGACGGCCGGGTCGGGGACGGACGCGTCGCCGTACTTCCGGGTCTTCAACCCGATCACCCAGGGCGAGCGGTTCGACCCCGACGGCGACTACGTGCGCCGCTGGGTGCCCGAGCTCGCCGACGTCGAGGGGAAGGCCGTGCACCAGCCGTGGAAGCTGACGGGCGGCATCCCGGACGGGTACCCGGAGCCGATGGTCGACCACAAGGCCGAGCGGGAGGACGCGCTCGCCCGCTACGACCAGGTCAAGGCCGCCCGGTCCTGAGGGCGTCCCGCCAGCGGACCCGCGCCCCGGTGCGCAGCACCGAGTTGCGGTAGACGCGGGCCGACAGCACCACCATCCCGGCCAGCGCGAGCAGCGCCAGCACGAACGCGACGACCGGCTCCCACCACGCGGTGACCCCCAGCGCGGTGCGGGCCGGCATGAGCGTCTGCGACAGGTACGGCACGAACGACAGCACCGTGGTGACGGGGTTGCGCGGGTCCACGGGCAGCACGGCGACGGCGAGCAGGAACGGCACGAGCAGCACGACGGCGATCGGCGCGGTCACCGACTGGAGCTCCTCCTGACGGGACACGAGCGCCCCCGCCGCCGCGTAGAGCGTCGCGAACAGGAAGAACCCGACCAGGTACCAGACCAGCGCCGACACCAGCGTCGGCAGCAGCAGCGCCGGGACGGCCAGCGCGCCCGTGCCCACCGCGACGGCCGCGCCCACCGCGCCGAGGATCAGCAGCTGCAGCAGCCCGACCAGACCGAGGCCGAGCACCTTCCCCGCGAGCAGCTGCCGGGCCGGGATCGTCGCGAGCAGCAGCTCCACCACGCGCCCGGACTTCTCCTCGACCACCCCCTGCGCGACGGCCGCGCCGTAGGCGGTGACCGAGAAGAACAGCAGGAACGTCACCATGAACGCGGTCCCCACCCGCTGGCCCAGCTCGGTGTCGACCGGTTCGAGGGTGCGCACGCCCACCCCGGACAGCGTGCTCACCCGCTCCGGGTCGGCGCCGGCGGCGAGCAGCGACTCGCGCACGGCCTGCTGCTCGACGACGTCGGCGACCAGCGACCGCAGCCCCGGGGCGACGTCGTCGAGGCCCACGAGCTGGTAGGTACCCGGCGCGCCGGTGAGCATCGCGTCGGCCTCGCCGGTGCGGACCATCGACTCGGCGGTGGCCCGGTTCCCGGCCTCGGTCAGCCGCAGCGCGGTGCCCAGCCGGTCCGCGGTGCCCTGCAGCTCGCCGCGCAGCTCGCGGGCCGGCCCGTCGAGCACCAGCGACGACGACGAGCTCTGCGACCCGGCGAACACGATCACCGCGCCGTAGCCGCCGAACACCAGCAGCATCAGCAGGATCCCGACGACGAACGTCCGCGACCGCAGCTGGGTGGTGATCTCCCGCCGCGCGACGAGCAGCACCGTCCTCATCGGGCACCGTCGGTCGCCGGGACGGCGCGGTCGCGCACGGCGTCGCGGTACAGCTCGGTCAGCGGCGGCCGGTACGGACCGAACGCGTGCACCGGTCCGGCGGCCAGCGCCGCGGCGAGCAGCGTCTGGTCGTCGGTGCCCGGCGCCAGCTCGACGCGGGTGCGGTCGCCCTCGGTGCCGACGACCCGCACCCCGGCGACGGTGTCGGCCCAGCCGGGCGGCGGGCCCGTCACGTCGTAGCGGTCGGCGGCCCCGGCCCGCAGTCCGTCGACCGTCCCGACCGCGGCCATCCGGCCCGCCGAGATGATCCCGACCCGGTCGCACAGCCGCTCCACCAGCTCCAACTGGTGGGAGGAGAACACCACGGGCACCCCGGCCGCGGCGCGTTCGCGCAGCACCGCCCCCAGGGTGTCGACGGCCGCCGGGTCCAGCCCGGAGAACGGTTCGTCGAGGACCAGCAGGTCGGGGTCGTGCACCAGCGCGGCGCACAGCTGCACCCGCTGCTGGTTCCCCAGCGACAGCTTCTGCACCTCGTCGCCGCGGCGGTCGGCGAGCCCGACCCGGTCGGTCCAGGTCTCGGTGGCGGCGAGCGCGGCCGACCGGGACAGCCCGTGCAGCCGGGCCAGGTAGACGAGCTGCTCGGCGACCCGCATCCGTGGGTACAGACCGCGTTCCTCGGGCAGGTAGCCGATCCGGCGCCGTTGCGCGGGACCGAGCGGGCCGCCCTTCCAGGTGACCGCGCCGGCATCGGCGTCGAGGACGCCGAGCACGATCCGCATCGTCGTCGTCTTGCCCGCCCCGTTGCCGCCGACGAAGCCGAACACCTCGCCCGCGCCGACCGTGAAGCTCACCCCGTCGAGGGCGGTCGCGGAGCCGAACCGCTTGGCGAGGCCGTCGATCGCCAGCACCCCGGCGACGCTACACGGGGTGGGTGTCGCGCACCGGTATCGATCACCGCGCGTGGGTGGCAGCCCCTCTTTCGGCTCTGTAGGCTCCGCACACCGCAATGGTGCTGGATATGTCGATCGTGTAACGAAATGCGCTTCCGGTAGCGGTTTACGCATTGCGCGAGTGGGGGTCCTCGAATGTCATCGGTTCCGGCAGGTGCTGGTCAACAGAGTGGCGAGAACGACGTGGAGCCCTCCGTACTACGGAGGGCGGTCGCCGCGTCGGCGATCGGGAATGCGACGGAATGGTTCGACTACGGCATCTACGCCTATCTGACGGTCGAGCTGACGCAGGCGTTCTTCCCGGGTGAGCTGGGCTATCTCGGCACGCTGCTCGGGTTCGCGATCTCGTTCGTCCTGCGGCCGCTCGGCGGCTTCGTGTGGGGCCCGCTCGGTGACCGCATCGGCAGGCAGAAGGTCCTGTCGATGACGATCATCCTGATGGGTGTCGCGACGTTCCTGATCGGCGTCATCCCGTCGTACGAGACGATCGGCTGGGCCGCCCCGGCGCTCCTGTTCCTGCTGCGGATCATCCAGGGCTTCTCCACCGGCGGTGAGTACGGCGGCGCCGCCACGTTCATGGCGGAGTACGCGCCGGACCGCAAGCGCGGCTTCTGGGGCAGCTTCCTGGAGTTCGGCACCCTGGCCGGCTTCACGCTCGCGGTGCTGGTCGTCTTCGGCCTGGAGACCGCGATCGGCGAGCAGGCCATGCTCGACTACGGCTGGCGCATCCCGTTCATGATCGCCCTGCCGCTGGCCATGATCGGTCTCTACATCCGGACCAAGCTCGAGGACACCCCGGTGTTCCGGGACCTGGAGGCCGCCGGCGAGTCCGAGTCCGCCGCGACCGGAGCGCTCAAGGACCTCATCGTCCGCTACTGGCAGCCGATCCTGGCGCTGTTCGGACTGGTCATCGCGCTGAACGTCATCAACTACACGCTGCTGACCTACATGCCGACCTACCTGCAGACGACGCTGTCGATGGACTCGGCGAGTGCGGACACCGTCGCCGTGGTCGGCCAGGTCGTGATGATGCTGTTGATCCCGTTCGCCGGTGCGCTGTCGGACCGGATCGGCCGCAAATCGTGCTGGTGGATCTCACTGGTCGGCATCTTCGTGCTGGCGATCCCGATGTACATGCTGATGGCGGTGAGCGTGCCGCTGGCGATCCTCGGGTTCACCGTGCTCGGCCTGATCTACCTGCTGCAGCTCGGGACGATCTCCGCGACGTTCCCGGCGATGTTCCCGACCCACGTCCGGTTCGCCGGCATGGCGATCTCCTACAACGTGGCGACGGCGGCGTTCGGCGGCACCGCGCCGCTGATCAACGAGGCGGCCATCGAGGGCACGGGCGACGTCCTGTTCCCGGCCTACTACATGATGGGCGCCTGCGTGGTCGGCATGATCGCGCTCTACTTCGTCATCGAGACGAAGGGTGTGTCGATCGCCGGCCGGGACGTCCCGGGGCTCGCCGAGCACCGCGCGCGGCAGGCCGCGAAGACCGGCTCCTGAGCCGCACCACCGGTCCGCACCGGGCCCGTCCCCGTCGGGGGCGGGCCCGGTCGGCGTCTCAGGGGGCCGGCCAGCCGCGGGGCAGCGGCACGTGCCCGTCCCGCGCGGCCGTCCACACCCAGGCCCAGCACACGGTGCCGTCGCCGAGGACCACCCGGGACCGCGCGTACTCGGGGCCCTCGTAGGCGTCGAGCGCGGCGAGCGCGGTCTCCGGGTCGGCCAGCTCGACGACCCAGCCGGGTACCCCGTCGCCGGTGTCGAGGGTCAGCGCGGGATACCCGAGACCGGTGTCGGCGACCCCGCCCGTCGGCAGCAGCACCGGCTGCGGCAGCACCCCCGAGGCGTGCTCACGCAGCATCCCGAAGGCCCGCCGGCCGGGCATGAGGGTGCCGTAGACGAACACCCGCGACGGCCACTGCTCCGGCACCGGCACACCGTCGACGGTCCGTGCGTCCAGACCGTCCGGGCCGGGGGTACCGGTGAGCGCGACGGCTCCGGCCTGGTCGAGGTCGGCGCAGCGGACCGGTGCCCCGTCGACGTGCAGCGGGCGCCGGTCCGTCCGTGGGTCGCCGGTGGGGACCTCCGGGGCGAGGTAGGCCCACGGCCGGTCGAGCTCCCCGGCGGCGTCGACGAGCGTGACCCGTCCGGTCGCGACCCGGGCCAGGCGGTAACGCGGCGGTTCGGCGTCGCGGCCCTCGACGGTGTCGAGTGCCGCGAACTGGTCCGGAGCCGCCAGCCAGACCGCGTGCTCCTCGGTCACACCGGGCACGGCCGCGAGCGTCGCGGGGCGCTGGTCGTCGACCACCCGGCGCCCGGCCGACCACACCGCGGCCAGGCCCTCGGTCCGGACCCGCAGCACGACGACCGGACCGGTCAGCCCGCGCTCCCCGCGCATCCAGGAGACCTTCGACGGGCAGGCGTTCGAGCCGTAGGCCAGCAGCGGGACGCGCGCGGCCAGCGGCGGTGCGCCGAGGTCGGCGAGCACGTCGTCGAGGCAGCGGTCCGCAGCGCGCCAGCCGGAGGTGGCCGACGGGGCGGCCGCCAGCGGACGGGTGCGGCCGCCGACGTGCAGGAACGAGCACGGCGGCCGGGCACCCGGGTAGGGGTCGGCAGGGAACGCCGAGTCCGGCCACGAGGCGGCGATGTCCGTTCCCGTCATGGGAACGGACCGTAGATCAACGACCCGGGGCCGGCGGTACGCGCCCGGGTGGCGCCGACGCAGCCCCGGGCGGGCCTCAGCCCGTCCGCCGACGTCCGCCCTGCGCCGCCGCCCGGCGCAGCAGCGCCGCGGTCAGCAGCATCAGGCCCAGCACCGCGAGCGCGGACAGCACCACCCGCAGCCACGTCGGCGCCGTGTCCGGCAGCAGCATCGCCACGACGAACACCCCGGCCATCGAGCTGCTCAGCAGGATCATCACCAGCAGCGGGGGCGGCATGCCCTCCGGGAAGGAGAACGCGCGGACGATGCGGCTGCGGCGACCCACGCCGCGCAGGCTACCGGGACATCCCCGCCCCCTCCGGCGTCGCGATGCCGTAGCCGCGGATCTTGCGGTAGATCGTGGCCCGGCTCATCCCGAGCCGGCGCGCGGCCTCGGCCTTGTTGCCGTCGGCGTCGAGCAGGGCGTCGACGATGGCGTCGCACTCGATCGACTCCAGCGGGGTCAGCACCCGCCGGGCCAGCACCCGCGTCTCCGGCGGCAGGTCCTCCAGCCGGATCACCCCGGTGCGGCGACGGCTCACGACCTTGCGCAGCACCTGGTAGAGCTGCTCGACGTTGCCCGGCCACCGGTGCCGCATGAGCACCCGCAGGGCCTCCGGGGCACAGGTCAGGTCGGCGCCGCGCGTCAGCCGGGCGAGCAGGTACGGCACCAGCTCGGCGACGTCCTCCACGTGGTGGCGCAGCGGCGGGACCTCGATGGTGCGCGGGAAGCAGTCCAGCAGCGACGCGAGCTCGGGTGAGTCGGTCGTCCGGGAGCTGCCGCGGGTCGCGACGACCCAGGCCCGCTCCGGGTCGGTCGACTCGCGGTGCGGCTCGAGCACGTCGGCGAGCGCCGCCGCGGCGGCCGGGGGGAGCCGGTCGACCTCGCGCAGCACCAGCGTCCCGCCGCCGCCCTCGAGCTCGTCGGACACCTCGGAGAGCCAGCGCGGGCCCACGTCGCCGGCGTCGAGCACACGGACGTGCCCGGCGGGGGAGTGGAGGTGGTGGGTGGCGCGGGCCAGCGTGGTCCGGCCGGAGCCGTGCTCGCCCTGCAGCACCAGCCACTCGTTGGTGCGGAAGTGCCGGTCCACCGCCTGGGCGCACTTGGTCCACAGCGCCCCCGAGCCGACGGCGGTCGGCAGCGCGGTGGTGATCGTCGGGGTCGCGGAGCCGCGGCCGACGGTGTCGCGGTGGGTCAGGCTCACCTGCAGGATGCCGCCCGCCGAGCCCGCCTCGTTCCAGCTCGGCCGGCACTGCACCCGGGCGGTCGCCCCGCTCGGCAGGTCGACGACGAGCTGGCGGTTGCGTCCGGCCCGCAGCGCGTCGGTCGCCCCGGCGAGCAGCGGGACCTGGTCACCGGGTGCGATGAGCTCGCGGGCGCGGTCGTTCATCATCACGAGGTCGTCGCCGACGGCGAGCACCGCGGAGTCGCCCCCGCGCTGGACCGCGGTCAGGTAGTCGTGCAGCAGCGTCAGCTCGTGCCGCCCGGACGCGGCGAGCAGCGCCTCCTCGATGCGGCGGGCCGTCGTCGCGGCGGTGGCGACCATCAGCGCGTTGGCCTCGCTCCGCCAGCAGGTCAGGTCGACGACGCCGAGGATCTTGCCGGTCACCGGGTGCCGGATCGGGGCGCCGGCGCAGGCCAGGTCCTCCAGGTGCTCGACGAAGTGCTCGTGCCCGAACACCTCGGTCGGACGCCTGCCCTCCAGCGCGGTGCCGATGCCGTTGGTGCCGACGTGCTGCTCGGCGTAGGAGAAACCGGGGACGAGCCACACCCGGTCCAGGTGCTGACGCAGCGCCGAGTCACCGGTCCGGCGGTCGAGGACGACACCGTCGCCGTCGCAGAGGATGAGGCTGACCGGCTCGGTGGCGAACTGGTCGCACAGCTCGGAGACGATCGGCGTGGCCGCCCGCATCAGCGGGCTGTCGGTCTCGCGGCCGATCTCGGGCAGGTCGATGGAGTCGGGCGCGACGTCGCTGTCCCGCGACCGGATCCAGGACGCCAGGATCGGCGGGCGCACCGCGTCCTCGCGCATCTGCTCGTGGTGCAGGAACGCGTCGCGGGCCGCCGCGATCCGTTCGGCCGCGGCGCTGGTGCTGGTCCTGGTGGCGGGTGCGGGCGCCGAGCCGGTGACGGGGGAGTCCCGTCCGTCCCCGGGCTGTCGCGGGCGCGGCGTCGGCCGGCCCGCCCGGGTGGCGCCCTGCGCGCCGTCGGGCAGGGGTCTCACACACGGCCTCCTCGCCTGTGTCGAGCTCGGGACACGACCACCGAGGACCCGTGTGCAACAGCGGTGACCTGCCCGGATCCCGTGGTCACGGCGACGGTACGCGCCGTGAGAGCAAGATCACCACAGGTGGCGGGGCGGAAGAGTCTCATATTGAGACCTCGAATGCCTGTCGAACCATGTGTGATTCGCAGCACGGAGGAGAGACGGCATCGCCGGGTGCGGCAGCCAGCCACGCCGCCGGGCCGTCCGACCTCCGCGTTCGACCACGACATCGGGCTACCCGCGCTCGCCCGCTGATCCGACCACAACCCACCACCGTGAGGAGACGACGTGAGTCGGCAGAGTTTGGCGAAGGCTCACCAGAAGATCCAGGAGCTTTCCTGGGAGCCGCAGTACCACGAGCCGTACATGAAGTACGGAACCGACTACACCTTCAAGAAGGCGGCGAAGAAGGACCCGCTCAAGCAGGTCCTGCGCTCGTACTTCCCGATGGAGGAGGAGAAGGACCACCGCGTCTACGGCGCCCAGGACGGTGCCATCCGCGGCAACATGTTCCGGCAGGTGCAGGAGCGCTGGCTGGAGTGGCAGAAGCTCTTCCTGTCGATCATCCCGTTGCCGGAGATCTCGGCGGCGCGCTCGATGCCGATGCTGTTCCACGTGGTTCCGAACCCGGAGCTGCACAACGGCCAGGCGATCCAGATGATCGACGAGGTTCGGCACAGCACGATCCAGCAGAACCTCAAGCGCCTGTACATGAACAACTACATCGACCCGGCGGGCTTCAACAACTCGCTGCGGAACTTCCAGTCGGACTACTGCGGCACCATCGGCCGCCAGTTCGCGGAGGGGTTCATCACCGGTGACGCCATCACCGCCGCGTCGATCTACCTGACCATCGTCGCGGAGACCGCGTTCACGAACACCCTGTTCGTGGCGATGCCGGCAGAGGCGGCCGCCAACGGCGACTACCTGCTGCCGACGGTGTTCCACTCGGTGCAGTCCGACGAGTCGCGGCACATCTCCAACGGCTACGCCACGCTCCTGATGGCGCTGTCGGACGAGGACAACCGCCAGCTGCTCGAGCGCGACCTGCGCTACGCGTGGTGGAACAACCACCGCGTCGTCGACGCCGCCATCGGTACCTTCATCGAGTACGGGACGAAGGACCGCCGCAAGGACCGCGAGTCCTACGCGGAGATGTGGCGCCGCTGGATCTACGACGACTACTACCGCAGCTACCTGCTGCCGCTCGAGAAGTACGGCCTGGTGATCCCGCACGACCTGGTCGAGGAGTCCTGGAACCAGATCTGGAACAAGGGCTACGTCCACGAGGTCGCGCAGTTCTTCGCCACCGGCTGGTGCGCCAACTACTGGCGCATCGACGGCATGACCGACACCGACTTCGAGTGGTTCGAGTACAAGTACCCGGGCTGGTACGACCGGTACGGCAAGTGGTGGGAGAACTACAACCGCCTCGCCAAGCCGAACGGTCACCACGCCATCGTGGCCGAGGACGTCGACTACGTGTACCCGCACCGCTGCTGGACCTGCATGGTCCCGTGTCTGGTGCGCGAGGACATGGTCGTCGACAAGGTGGACGGCCAGTGGCGCACCTACTGCCACGAGGTCTGCCGCTGGACCGACGCCGAGGCCTTCCGGCCCGTGTACCAGGGTCGCGAGACCCCGAACATGGGCAAGCTCGTGGGTCACCGCGAGTGGGAGACGCTCTACCACGGCTGGAACTGGGCCGACGTCATCCAGGACATGGGCTTCGTCCGTGACGACGGCAAGACCCTCACCGCTCAGCCGCACCTCGATCTCGACCCGAAGAAGATGTGGACGCTGGACCACATGCGGCGCATGCCGCACCTGGCCAGCCCCAACGTCATCCTCAACGAGATGAGCGACGCCGAGCGCGAGGCGTTCGTGGCGGACTACAACCGCCAGGGGCCGGGAGGCCGGCCCGCGCCCACCGACGCCTGAGCGCGGGTCAGGCGAGGGGAGGGGGTTCCCGTCACGCCATGACGGGTCCCCCTTCCCGCGGCCCGGCCGGGGGGTCGTCTTCCCCGGCCGGGTCACCCCGGGACTCCCGTCCGCCGGGCGGAGCCCGGGGCGACGCCTGCCCACATCTGTCCGATTGGTCTTTTTTCTCACGCCACTAGTCACGCCAAGAGAGGTGGTCTGCACTCGTGGGCGACAAACACGTCGTGCGGTTCGAGCCCGTCGGCATCGAGATCGAGGTCGACGAGGACCAGAACATCCTCCGCGCCGCGGCCGAGCAGGGCGTCCAGCTCATGCACGGCTGCAAGGAGGGCCAGTGCTCGGCCTGCAAGTCCTTCGTGCTCGAGGGCGAGGACATCGAGTACGACAGCTACTCGACCTTCGCGCTCCCGGACTACGAGAAGGAGGAGGGCCACACCCTCCTGTGCCGGGCACATGCCTACGAGGACCTGGTCATCGAGCTGACCAACTACGACGAGGAGATCATCCGGTCCGGCCTGCCCCTCACCAAGGGCGTGGTCGAGGTCGTGTCGGTCGAGGCCGTCACCCACGACATGCGGCACCTGACCGTCAAGCTGGTCGAGCCGTCGGAGATCAAGTTCTTCCCCGGGCAGTACATGGACCTCGTCTGCCCCGGGACCGAGGAGAGCCGTTCGTTCTCCATGGCCAACACCCCCAACCGGGACGGCACCTACGAGTTCGTCATCAAGGTCTACCCGGGTGGGCTGTTCGGGACCTGGCTCGACGAGAAGGCCGCTCCCGGTGACCGGCTCGACGTCGAGGCGCCCTTCGGCACCTTCACCCTCCGCCAGAACCGCAGCTCGCCGATCGTCTTCGTCGGCGGCGGCGCCGGCATGGCGCCGGTACTGGGCCTGCTGCGGGCGATGGCCGAGGGCGGAGTCGAACGACGGGCCACCTTCTACTACGGCGCGCGCACCGCGGGCGATCTCTGCTTCGAGAAGGAGATCGCCGAACTGGCGCCCCAGCTGAACGGCTTCCGGTACATCCCCGCCCTGTCCGACGGCGACGGCGGGGACTGGGCCGGCGAGACCGGCCTGATCACGGAGGTGGTCAGGCGCAACGAATCCGATCTGAAGGGAGCGGATGCCTACGTCTGCGGTCCCCCGCCGATGGTCGACGCGGCGATCGCGACGCTGACCCAGCTGGGTGTGAGTGAGACCAACATCTTCTACGACAAGTTCACCACGACCGGTGAGCAAGAAGGCGAGGACGGACAGCAATGACTCAGTCCCCCACCACACAGGACACGTCGTCCGGTTCGCAGCGCAGCGTTCCCAAGCCCGTCTTCACCGACGCGGAGGCCGGAGCGCGGGAGTTCCCCGACTCGAGCTCGAACGCGCGCCGCTACAACTACTACACCCCGGCCAAGCGGAAGCAGACGCTGTACGAGGACACCACCGTCGAGGTCCAGCCCGACCCGCGGCACTACCTCTCGCAGGGCTGGATCTACGGCTTCGCCAACGGCGAGGGCGGCTACCCGCTGCACTGGACCAAGCTCAAGGCCTGGGGCGTCGACGAGCCCGAGCCGCAGCGCGGCATCGGCAGCGGCGGCATGCACGTCAAGAACTGGCCCGCGCACGGCTGGCACGAGTTCCGCGACCCGAACGAGGAGTGGGAGCAGAGCCTCTACCGGTACAACGCGAACGTCGTCCGGCAGCTCACCCAGAACATCGAGAACGCCCGCAACGCGAAGGCGTTCGAGCTCTGGAACCCGAACTGGGTGCGCTTCGTCGAGCGCAACGTCGGCGCCTGGATGCACATCGAGCACATCCTCGGCCTCTACGTCTTCGCGTCCAACGAGCGATCCGCGCCGACCAACATGC
The DNA here is from genome assembly GCF_020131375.1 of Pseudonocardia sp. ICBG1034. Classification (NCBI taxonomy): domain Bacteria; kingdom Bacillati; phylum Actinomycetota; class Actinomycetes; order Pseudonocardiales; family Pseudonocardiaceae; genus Pseudonocardia; species Pseudonocardia sp. ICBG1034. The sequence continues at coordinate 564,305 of NZ_JAHLEK010000023.1, read as the reverse complement.
ACAACACGGCGCTCGCGGCGAACTCCACCCGCAAGATCCGCTTCGCCCAGGACCTCGCGCTCTACAACCTGACCCTGTCGGAGGAGATCGACGGGTTCGACGGCGCGGCCCACCTCGACGCGTGGGACAACGCGCCGGAGTGGCAGGGCGCCCGGAAGATGACCGAGGCCCTCACCGCGGTCCAGGACGACTGGGGCGAGGCGATCTTCGCGACCAACTGCGTCTTCGAGCCGCTGGTCGGGGAGCTGTTCCGCTCCAACCTGGTCATGCAGTCCGCCGCCCAGAACGGCGACTACGTGACGCCGACGGTCATGGGCGCCGGCGAGTACGACTACGCCCAGCGCGACCTGCGCTGGTCGATCGCCTGCTTCGCGCCGCTCACCCAGGACCGCGAGTTCGCCGAGCACAACCGCTCGCTGATGAGCGGCTGGCTGCGGACCTACGTCCCGCAGGCACTGGAGGCCGCCCGGACCATGCAGCCGATGTGGTCCCAGTCGGACTCGAAGCCCCCCACGTTCGAGGACTCCCTCGACCGCGCCAAGAACCGGTTCGCCGGGATCTGCAGCGATCTCGGTCTCGACGTCCCCGAGGAGCTGAAGCAGTGACCAGCACCAGCCCGTTCAAGCAGGACAGCACCGCGTCGAACATGTGCGGCTTCACGCTGATGAACAACCAGATCGGCGCGGTCATCGCGACCGTTCTGGATCGTCAGGACAACGTGACCGTGCAGCACCTTCCCTCGATGATCCGCGTCGACGGCACGGGCAAGTTCGAGCTGGACTACGTCGCGATGGACGAGGAGGCCGGCCAGGAGGAGGGCTGGTTCGACGCCGCCCAGTTCGAGGAGAACATGTCCACCCACTACGGGCGGATGGTCCACCTCGACGACAAGACGATCATGTTCGCCAATCCCGAGGACGCCGCCGAGTACATCGACTTCGACCTGAAGCCGGTGTAGGACCCGCTCCTCACCCGGAACGCACCGCCCGGGACGACGACCCGTCCCCGGCCCACCACGGCCGGCGACGGCCCGGGCGGTGCGCTCCACCCGCGCAGCGCGCCTGGACGGCGCCACGGCTGCGCACGTTGATCCGCACCCGCGCACCTGGACCGACTCTTTCTCCGGGAGGACCCACCATGGCCAAGGAACTCCGCTTCGGCGCCGAGGGCCGTCATCTGCTGCAGGCCGGCGTCGACCAGCTGGCCGAAGCCGTCAAGAGCACGCTCGGTCCGAAGGGCCGCAACGTCATCCTGGAGAAGATCACGGGCTCGCCCGAGGTCACGAACGACGGCGTCACGATCGCCCGCGAGATCCATCTGCGCGACCCCTTCGAGAACATGGGCGCCCAGCTGGTCAAGGAAGCGGCGGTCAAGACCAACGACACGGTCGGCGACGGGACCACCACCGCGACCGTCATCGCCCAGGCCATCGTCCGCGAGGGCATGAGCGCCATCGAGCGCGGCGGCAACCCGGTGCTGGTCAAGCGGGGCATCGACATCGCGGTGAACGCGCTCGTCGACCGTCTGCAGACGGTGTCGCACCCGGTCAGCACCGAGGAGGACTACGCCCGCGTCGCGTCCATCTCGGCCAACGACGACTACACGATCGGCCGCGTCGTCGCGAGGGCGCTGCACACCGTGGGCGACGACGGCGTCGTCACCGTCGACGACACCCCGCTGCCGGGCGTCTCGGTGGACTTCGTCGAGGACTTCGAGTTCGACAACGGGTACGTCTCGCCGTACATGGTGACCAACCCCGGCACGCTCGAGGCGATCGTCGACGACCCCTACATCCTCTTCACCGCGCACAAGATCAAGGATGTCCAGCAGATCATGCCGGTGCTGGACCGGATCATGCGCAACGACCGGCGACCGCTCGTCATCGTCGCGGAGACCGTCGAGGGCACCGCCCTGCAGATGCTGGTCCACAACCACGTCAACGGGCACTTCCAGGCCGTCGCGATCAAGGCGCCGGGCTTCGGCGAGAAGCGCATCCACCTGCTGGAGGACATGGCCGCGCTCTGCGGCGGGCAGGTGCACTCCAAGAGCTCCTCGTTCTCGCTCGAGCAGATCGACGTCGAGCACCTGGGGCGCGCCGTGCAGGTGCAGGTCACCAGCGAGGGCACCACGATCATCGGCGGGCACGGCGACAAGCAGAAGCTGGAGTACCGGCTGTCGCAGCTGCGGGCCGAGCTGGCCCGCGCGACGATCGGCACCGACGAGGACTTCTTCTCCGACCGCATCGCCCGGCTCTCCGGGAAGGCCGCGATCATCTCGGTCGGAGCGCCGACCAACGCCGAGGCCCGCGAGATCCGGCACCGGGTGGACGACTCGCTGCAGGCGACCCGGGCCGCGGTGGCCGAGGGCATCGTCGCCGGTGGCGGATCGGCGCTGCTGCACGCCGAGCCCGCGCTCGACGAGCTGGACGTGACCGGGGACTACCGGATCGGCGTCGAGATCGTCCGGCACGCGCTCACCGAGCCCGTGCACCTCATCGCCTCCAACGCCGGCTACGACGGCGACGAGGTGGTCAAGCAGGTCACGACCATGGGCGTCGACGAGGGCTTCGACGCCCTGGAGGGCCGCTTCGGGGACATGGTCGAGATGGGCATCATCGACCCGCTGCGGGTCGTACGCTCCGCCCTGCAGAACGGCGCCTCGGTCGCCGGGCTGATCCTCACCACCAACTCGCTGGTGGCCGAGGAGGTCACGCCCTGGAACAAGGCGCTCATGACCGAGTTCGGCCAGCTCGACGAGGGCATCCCGCAGCCCAGCCCGGACTCGAGCACGCCCCAGTCGATGGGGCTCGGCCCGTCGGTCGGATAGGTACCGGCCCGTCCGGTCAGGGGAACAGTGGGGAGCGGCCCGGCACGCGCTGCGTGTGCCGGGCCGCTCCGCGACAGTGGAGAGGTGGTCGTCGTGGACCGGTGCTGCGGAGCGCCCCAGGGGCGTGGTGGTCTCCCGGCGGTCGTCGACGCCCAGGTGCACGGCTGGGACGGCCGGCCGCACAACCAGGCGGGCCCGGCGGGGGAGCAGTTCGTCGCCGACCTGCTGCACCGCCACCGGATGGTCGACCCGTCGCCGCGCCCGCTGACCGCGGACGCGTTCGAGCTGGTCACGCCGCAGGCGCTGGCCGCGCACGTGCTCTCCGCGGTGGACCGCGCGGTGCTCGTCCCGGCCGGCTTCGAGGACCTGTTCGTGCTCGGGTTCGCCGCACCGGCCTGGCACGCCGAGCTCGCCGCCGAACACCCCGGGCGGCTCGCGCTGGCGGGGGAGCTCGACCCGGCCGACCGGGCCCGCGCCCGCGGCATCGGGGCCCGGGTCGGCCGCGACGGTCTGCGCGCGCTGACCGTGCTGCCCGCCCGTCGTCCGGAGACCGCGCTGTCGCTGCGGGCGCCGTGGCTGCGCCGCACCCTGATCCGGGCCGAGCAGGCCGGCGCCGGGGTGGTCCACATCGGGGTCGCGCCGACCGCGCGACCGTCGCGCGCGGCACCGGAGTGGGCGCACGCGGGCGTCGTCGCCGAGGGCGACGCCGTGCCGCGGCCCCGGTGGCCGGAGTGGGCCGAGCCGGTCCGCGCCGGGTCCGCGCTCCCGGTCCGGGTGCGCAGCGCCGGGCCGCTGCCGGCCGGTGCCGTCGACGTCACCGAGGTCGCCGCGCTGGCCACGGCCCTGCCCAAGATCCGGTTCGTGGTCGGCGCCGCCTGCGCCCCGACCGCGTCGCTGGTCCGGCTGGCCCGCCTGCCCAACGTCTACGTGCTGCTCACCGACCTGCTGATCGCGTTGCGCCGGCACCGGGTGCCCGCCGCCGAGGCGCTCGGCGAGCTGCTGGCCGCCTACGGCCCGGACCGGCTGATGTTCGGCAGCGGCTACCCGCTGGTGCGCCCGGCGCGCCTGATCCGCGACCTCATGACCTTCCGCTACCCCGAGGAGCTGCGCGGACGGTTCCCCGAGCTCGACGACGACGTCCGCGCCGCCCTGCTCGGCGGCACCGCGGCACGGGTCCACGGGTTCGACCTGGCCTGCACCACCGTCCGTCCGCGCCGTCGAGGAGTGTTGAGCCCCACCTGAATGCAGGAGAGGCAACCCTCAGAACGTGTCCTATCCTTCCGCCGGACGAGGGAAGGGAACGCACATGGGACTCACCCGACGGCAGATGCTTCTCACGACGGTGGCTGCGGCCGGTGGCGCCGTACTGGCCGGGTGCGGCGGGGGCGGCAGATCGGAGACCGGCACCGGTGCCGCGACGGGGAGTGCCGGGTTCCCGGTGACGATCGAGGGCAAGCTCGGTGCGGCGACGATCCCGCAGGCCCCGCAGCGGGTGGTGTCCGTGGGCTACACCGACCACGACGCGATCCTCGCGCTCGGGGTGGCGCCGGTGGCGGCGCGCTACTGGTACGGCGACGAGAAGGTCGTCGTGCAGCCGTGGGCCCTGGCGGCCGCGCAGGCGGTGGGCGCGGCACCGGCGGTGCTGAACATGTCCTCCATCGAGCCGGAGAAGATCGCCGCACAGCGCCCCGACCTGGTGATCGGCCTCTACTCCGACCTCGACGCCCAGAGCTATCCGGTGGTGAGCGCCGTCGCGCCGACCGTCGGACCGCCCCGGGGGTTCGACGACTACGGCGCACCGTGGCAGGAGTACACCCGCGAGACCGGGCGGGCGCTGGGCAAGGAGGCCGAGGCCGAGAAGCTGGTCACCGACCTGGAGGCCAGGTTCGTCGCCGCCCGCGACGCCGACCCGCAGTGGAAGGGGCGCTCGGTCGTCGTCGCGAGCCGCAGCGCGGACAAGATCAGCGTGTTCTCCTCGCAGGACCCCCGCTCGCGGTTCTTCACCCAGCTGGGGTTCACGGTGCCGCCCAGGATCGACCAGCTGGCCGCAGGCAGGTTCTACACCGAGTTCAGCTTCGAGCAGGCGAGCGAGCTCGACCACGACCTCATCGTCTGGGACCAGCTGTCGTTCACCCCCGGCGGGAAGGCGACGGTCGTCGGGGACCCGCTGCTGTCGCGGTTGCCCGCGATGCGCGACGGGCGCACCGTGTTCCTGGAGGGGGCCACCGAGCTGGCCTTCGCCTGGCAGACCGTGCTCAGCCTTCCGTCCGTGCTCGACGCGGTCGTCCCCCAGCTGCAGCGGGCGATTCCGAGGACCTGACCCGCCGGCCCGACCGCCGTTCCGGGGGTTGCCGTGGTGGTGGTCAGGCACGACGACGCCGGACGGCCGGGGTGAGCAGGAGCAGCACCGCGGCCGTCGTGCCGAAGGCGGCGGCGAACCCGAAGGGCTCGGCGATCGCGCCGAGCCCGGTCGCCCCCAGGCCCGTCCCGGCGTCGTAGGCGATGTTCCAGGCGGCGCTGGCCGCGCCGTAGTGCAGCGGCCCGGCGGCGGCGAACAGGGCGACCATCGCGTCGTTCTGCACCAACCCGAACCCGGCGCCGACCACGGCCGCCCCCACCACCAGCAGGACCGACGCGTACGGCGCGGCGAGCACCCCGAGCAGCCCGACCGTGGCGCACGCCGTCCCGACCGGGAGCAATGCCCCGGGACGTCCGCTGCGGTCGGTGAGGGTGCCCGCGACGCCACGGCCGAGCAGCGCGCCGAGTGCGGTGGCGAACAGCGCGGCGGGCACCGCGACCGTCGCCCCGGGGGCGACGAGCGGGGCGAAGGTGATCACGCCGCCCTGCGCGGTGGAGCAGCCCAGCATCGCCAGGACCGGCGCGGCGGGGAGCCGCCTGCGGGTCTCGTGGGGGTGCGGGACGGCGTCGTCGCGGCGGGGTGCCGGGGCCCGCCGGGGGCCCCGCACGAACGCCACCACCAGGGCCCCGGCGACCGGGGTGATCCCCGCCAGCAGGAACACTCCGGTGAACCCCAGCGCGTCGACGACCGCGACACCTGCGGGCAGGAACACCAGCTGGGGCAGGCCGACGGCGTAGCCGTAGCGCGCCGACGCGCGACCGTGTGCGGAGGGCTCGACCAGCTCCGCGACGAGCGCGCTCCCGGCGACCGTCGCCAGCCCGAACCCGATCCCGCGGACCGCGGAGATCGCCAGCACGGGCCCGAGGTCGGCGGTCAGCGCGAGCAACGGCGTCGGGAGGCCGAGCAGCAGCGACCCCACGACCAGCACCGGACGGTGCCCGACCCGGCGCAGCATCGCGGGCACCAGCAGCTGGGTGGCCACGGTGGCCGCCATCAGCACGCCGGTGCTCAGCCCCGCACCGAACTCGCCGGAGCCGCCCCGGGACACCCACAGCGGCACGACCGGCAGGAGCAGGGCGTACCCGCCGAACGCCAGCGCGGTCGCGGCGAGGAGCAGGCGGAACGGGAGCGACGACAGCGACCGGGGCACGCCCCACCGTGTCAGACCGCACCGGTCCCGGCCCGCCCCTCCCCGGATCCGGGACCCGTTTGTGGATCTCCCCGGCCCGCTGGGGTGCATCTCGGCGGGGGAACGGCTGCGGCCCGGCCCCTCGGGGTGAGGGGCCGGGCCGCGTCGTGTGCGGGGGTCAGGATCCGTTGCGGATCCATTCCTCCAGGTGGGGTGCCTCGTCGCCGATGCGGGTGGAGTCGCCGTGTCCGGTGCGGACCCGGGTGTCGGCCGGCAGCGGGAGCAGGGTGGTGCGGATGGACTCGATGATGGTGTCGAAGCTGGAGTAGGACCGTCCGGTGGCGCCGGGTCCGCCCTGGAACAGGGTGTCGCCGGTGAAGACGATGCCGAGTTCGGGGGCGTAGAGGCAGGACGAGCCCGGCGAGTGACCGGGGGTCTGCAGCACGGTGAGGTCGATCCCACCCGCGGTCAGGACCTGGCCGTCGGCGAGCTCCTGGTCGGGCTTGCGGTCGGGCCAGGTCATGTCCCAGAGGACCATCTCGGCCGGGTTGAGCAGGATCGGCGCGGAGAACCGGTCGGCGAGGGTGGGTGCCTGGTTGACGTGGTCGTCGTGGGCGTGGGTGCACACGACGGCCTTCACGGTGCGGTCGCCGACCGCGGCGGCGATGGCGTCGGCGTCGTGGGCGGCGTCGATGACGATGACCTCGCGGTCGTCGCCGACGATCCACACGTTGTTGTCGACGTCGAAGGAGCCGCCGTCGAGGTTGAAGGTGCCGGAGGTGACGACGTGGTCGATCGGGGCCATCAGAGGATCACCACCGAGCGGAGGACCTCACCGGCGTGCATCTTGTCGAAGGCCTGCTCGACGTCGTCGATCCCGATCTCCTCGGTGACGAATTTGTCGAGCGGGAACCGGCCCTGCAGGAACAGGTCCACGTACATCGGGAAGTCGCGGCTGGGCAGGCAGTCGCCGTACCAGGAGGACTTGAGGGCGCCGCCGCGGCCGAAGTAGTCGATGAGCGGGATCTCGGGGGCCTGCAGGTCCGGGGTGGGGACGCCGACCAGGACGACGGTGCCGGCGAGGTCGCGGGCGTAGAAGGCCTGCTTGTAGGTCTCGGGGCGTCCGACGGCCTCGATGACGACGTCGGCGCCGTTGCCGTCGGTGACGGACCGGATGTACTCGACGGGGTCCTGTTCCTTGGCGTTGACGGTGTGGGTGGCGCCGAACTCGCGGGCCCACTCGAGCTTCCGGGGGTCGGTGTCGACGGCGATGATCGTCGTCGCCCCGGCCAGGGTGGCGCCGGCGACGGCGGCGTCGCCGACGCCGCCGCAGCCGATGACGGCGATGGAGTCGCCGCGGCCGATCTGGCCGGTGTTGACCGCGGCACCCAGCCCGGCCATGACACCGCAGCCGAGCAGGCCCGCGACCTTGGCGGGAGCGTCGGGGTTGACCTTCGTGCACTGCCCGGAGTGGACGAGGGTCTTCTCGATGAACGCGCCGATGCCGAGTGCGGGGGAGAGCTCGGTGCCGTCGGTCAGGGTCATCTTCTGGGTGGCGTTGTGGGTGTCGAAGCAGTACTGGGGCTTGCCCTTCTTGCAGGCCCGGCAGTTGCCGCAGACGGCGCGCCAGTTGAGGACGACGTAGTCGCCGGGGGCGACGTCGGTGACGCCCTCGCCGACGGACTCGACGATCCCGGCGGCCTCGTGGCCGAGGAGGAAGGGGAACTCGTCGTTGATGCCGCCGAGCTTGTAGTGCAGGTCGGTGTGGCAGACCCCGCAGGCCTGGATCTTCACCACGGCCTCACCGGGACCGGGGTCGGGGACATTGATCGTCTCGACGGTGACCGGCTCACCCTTGGCGCGGGCCACGACGCCGCGTACCTGCTGTGCCATTGCTCGTACTCCACTCGTCCTCGATGCCGCCCGCTCGGGACGGATGCTCGGATGGCGACTCTGGCATGGGTGACCGGACGGTGCCAGGTCGGCTCCGCCCCTGCAACAGGTGTTGTGCCGACAGGCCCCGGCCCGCGGGACGCGGACCGGGGCCGTGGCCGTGGCCGGGCGACCTCAGAAGTCGAAGTCGCCACCCATGTCCATGCCGCCGTCGTCGAAGCCGGGGTCCTCGGCCGGGGGCTCCTCGGCCGCGGCCACGTCCTCACCGGCACCGGCGTCGTCGAACATCGCGCCGGCGATCGCCGTGCCGATGAACGCGCCCGCGACACCCGCGAGCAGCGACCCGGCGATCATCCCGCCCATGCCCGGACCACGGCCGCCGCCGAGCGAGCGCTCCATCGTGCCGGGGTTGCGCATCTCGGCGCGGGTCGCCATCCGCGCCAGCTCCTGCGGGTCGGTCGACCGCGCCCGCTCGGCCTCGGGGACCTGCGCGCCGACGTCGTTCAGCACCGCCTGCCGCTGCTCGGGGGTGAGCTTCGCGAAGGCCTCCGCGTGCGCCTGCTCCACCTGCTCCGGCGGGGCGGTGCGGAGCATGTAGCGGTAGCGCTCGATCGCCTGCTGGTCGGGATCCTGCTGCTGCTGCGCCCGGCCGGAGCCCTGGTGGGGCGCGCCCCCGAAGCCCTGCTGCGGCTGTGTCTGCGCGCCTCCGGTGAGGCGTTCCTTGAGCTTGTCGAGCAGACCCATCTGCGGGTGTCCTCCTGCGTCCCGGGTGAGTTCCCGGTGGTGTGTCGGTACGTGCCCGATCCGGACGGATCGGGCACACCGGTCGAACGCGTGACAGCCGCGGCGAGTTCCCACCCACGCCGTCGCCGGATCGCCTACGGTCGGGGACCGTGACGACTGCGCCACCGCCGACGACCGTCCCCGCCCTCGCGCTCGGCGCCGTCGCCGGGAAGGGGCGCCCCGGGAGCTCGCGCATCGCCTGCCCGCTGCCCGACGGTGGCCTGCTCGACGTCGGCTCGCTGGCCACCGCGCAGCGCGGCCCGTACCCGGACCTGCTGGCCGCGCCCGACCTGACCCGGCTGCTCGACGCCGGTGCCCCGGCCTGGCGCGAGGTCGTCCAGTGGCTGCGCGGCTGGCGCGAGGACCTCGAGCGGGCCGCCGCGTACCGCCTGCCCGACGAGGGACTGGTCCCGGTGCTGCCCTTCGCCGTCGCCGACTACGTCGACTTCTACGCCTGCGAGCAGCACGCACGGAACGCCGGACTGATCTTCCGTCCGGACGCCGAGGACCCGCTCACCCCGAACTGGCGGCGGATGCCGGTCGGGTACCACGGCCGCTCCGGCACGGTCCGGGTCACCGGCACCCCGGTCGCGCGCCCGTCGGGGCAGCGCGGGCCCGAGGACTTCGGTCCCTGCGCCAAGCTCGACTTCGAGGCCGAGCTCGGCTTCGTCCTCGGCGGGCCGGCCCCGGGGCCGGTCGGGATCGACGACGCCGCCGACCACGTCCTCGGCGTCGTGCTGCTCAACGACTGGTCCGCCCGCGACATCCAGTTCTTCGAGTCCCGCCCGCTGGGCCCGCACCTGGGCAAGTCCTTCGCGACGTCGATCTCGGCGTGGGTGACACCGCTCGACGAGCTGTCCGAGGCCCGGGTCCCGCTGCCCGCGCACGATCCCGCGCCGCTGCCCTACCTCACCCCGGGTGAGCCCGCGCTCGGACTGGACCTCGACCTCGCCGTGCACGTCAACGGCGAGCTGGTCGCGTCCCCGCCCACGAGGGACCTGTACTGGTCCCCGGAGCAGATGGTGGCCCACCTCACCTCGGGCGGCGCCGGGCTGCGCGCCGGCGACCTGCTCGGCTCGGGCACCGTCTCCGGCCCGGAGCGCAGCGGGTTCGGCTCGATGCTGGAGCTGTCCTGGAACGGCCGCGACCCGGTCGTGCTCGCCGGTGGCGCCTCGCGCACCTGGCTGGAGGACGGCGACGAGGTCGTGATGACCGCGACCGCGCCCGCCCGCGACGGCGGCCGGGTCGCCCTCGGCGAGGTCCGCGGCCGGATCCGCGGCGCCTGACCGACGCAGCCGGCGGGGGAGACCCCTGCCCCGGGACGGCTCAGGGGCGCAGCGGCATCAGCGGCTCGGGGTCCCCGAGCGCGTTCAGGATCAGCGCCGGCACCTCCTGCTTGCCGGTGCCGTCGACCGCGATGACCACGTAGACGGTGCGGCAGTCGCAGGTGACGATGCGCTCGCCCGCGTCGTCGAGGGCGCGGACCTGGAAGTCGAGCGCGAAGCTGGTCCGGCCGATCCGCGCCGTCGACACCGCGACGACGACGTCCTCGCCCCACCCGACCCCGGCCCGCCAGTCGAGCTCGGTGTGGACGAGCTGGACGTCGTAGCCGGCGTCGAGCATCGCCCGGTAGGTGAGGCCGCGGGACTCGAGGAACTCGGTCATCGCCTCGTCGAACCAGGCCAGGTACCAGGCGTTGAAGACGACGCCCTGGGCGTCGACCTCGTGGTAGCGCACCCGGACCGGGAACTCGAAGCTCGCCATGGGCCGATGTTACGGCTCACCCGGCCGGGCTCACCCCTCGTGCCGGTCGGCGCCCCCGGAGGAGTCGACGCGCTCCCGGATGGCCCGGTTGACCGCCCGCCCGAACGCTGCGACGACGCCCTGCACGGTGATCGGCTTGAGCCGGGAGAAGGCGGCGGCGAGCCGTCGCCGCTCGTCGGCGGGGCGGCCGCGGTCCCGGTAGGGCTGCAGGACCTCGTCCTGGAACAGCGTCATCAGGTCCTCCGCGAGCGCGGCGGTGTGCCGCTCGATGAGGTCGTGCGAACGCTTCCACAGCTCGGGGGGCAGGCCGGAGTCCAGTGCCTCCAGTGCGGAGCCGAGCGCGACCGCGCCGTGCAGCCGGACGGTCGCCGGGCCGTCGCCGGGCAGCCGGGTCAGGGCGCCGAGCCGTTCGAGGGTGGTGACGTCGTCGTCGGACAGACGGCGACCCGCGCGCCGGTCGAGCCCGGCCCGGTCCAGCTCCTCGTCGACCTCGGGCAGCCAGGGCGTGAGCAGCGCGCGCTGCAGGGCCAGCTCCTCCGGCGCGGTCTCCAGCGGTACCCGTTCCAGCTGCCGTTCGATCGCGGCGAGGGTGAAGCCCAGCCCGGTGAGCTCGCCGATCAGCTCCAGCCGGGCGCGGTGCGCGGCATCGTAGAGACCCGTGCGGCCGCGCAGCCGGGGCGCGGGGATGAGCCCCTTGCTCGCGTAGAAGCGGATGGTGCGCACCGACATCCCGGTCCGCTCGGCGAGCTGGTCGACGGTGAGGAGATCCCCGTCGTCGGGGGTCGGGCTCATCGCGGAGCCGTCGATGGCGGCGGACATGGCGAGCAGGTTACGGGTCGGCCGCTCGATATGACAGTGCTGGTGTGACATCATCCGTGTCACATGCACGCCGGTCCGTCTTGACCCATGTGACAGTGCTGCTGTAACAAAAGCTACCAGTAAGTAGGGGCAGTGCCGCCTGTACCGCCCCCGTGCCGACCACCCCACGAGAGGTTCGGATGAGCGAGATTCCCGAGGCCTACATCTACGACGCGATCCGTACACCGCGCGGACGGGGCAAGGCCTCCGGTTCGCTGCACGAGGTCAAGCCGATCTCGCTGGTGACCGGGCTGATCGACGCGGTCCGCGAGCGTCACCCGGACCTGGACACCAACACGATCGACGACCTCGTGCTCGGCGTCGTCTCGCCGATCGGCGACCAGGGCGGCGACATCGCCAAGACCGCCGCGATCGCGTCCGGGCTGCCCGACACCGTCGCCGGTGTGCAGCTCAACCGCTTCTGCGCCTCCGGCCTGGAGGCCGTGAACACCGCCGCGCAGAAGGTCCGCTCCGGTATGGAGGAGCTCGTCCTCGCCGGTGGCGTCGAGGGCATGAGCCGGGTGCCGATGGGCTCCGACGGCGGCGCCTGGGCGATGGACCCCGACACCGCCTACGCCACCGGCTTCGTGCCGCAGGGCATCGGCGCCGACCTCATCGCGACCGTCGAGGGCTGGTCCCGCACCGACGTCGACACCTTCGCCGTCGAGTCGCAGACCCGGGCCGCCAAGGCGTGGGCCGACGGTCGCTTCGCGAACTCGGTCATCCCGGTCAAGGACCGCAACGGCCTGACCATCCTCGACCGCGACGAGCACATCCGCGCCGGCGCGACCGTCGAGGCGCTGGGCGGGCTCAAGCCGTCCTTCGAGATGATGGGCCGCGACGGCGGGTTCGACGCGGTGGCGCTGCAGAAGTACCACTGGGTCGAGAAGATCGACCACGTCCACCACGCGGGCAACAGCTCCGGCATCGTCGACGGTGCGGCGCTCACCCTCATCGGCACCGAGGCCGCCGGGAAGGCCAACGGCCTGACCCCGCGTGCGCGCATCGTCGCCACCGCGCTGTCCGGCGCCGACCCGACGATCATGCTGACCGGTCCGGCGCCCGCCGCGCGCAAGGCGCTGGCCAAGGCCGGGCTGTCGGTCGGCGACATCGACCTCTTCGAGATCAACGAGGCGTTCGCGGCCGTGGCCCTGCGCTTCATGCGCGACATGGACATCTCCCACGAGATCACCAACGTCAACGGTGGGGCCATCGCGATGGGCCACCCGCTGGGGGCCACCGGCGCGATGATCCTCGGCACCCTCGTCGACGAGCTGGAGCGCCGTGACCTGCGCCGCGGCCTGGCCACGCTGTGCGTGGGCGGCGGCATGGGCATCGCCACCATCGTCGAGCGCGTCTGAAAGGGACTGGATCAGTGACTGAGCAGAAGGCCGTCCGCTGGGAGTCCGACGCCGACGGCGTCGCCGTCGTCACCCTCGACGACCCGGCCAGCAGCGCCAACACCATGAACGACGCCTACCGCGAGGCCATGCGGGAGGTCGTCGACGACCTGGAGAAGCACAAGGACGACATCGTCGGTGTCGTCGTCACCTCGGCCAAGAAGACCTTCTTCGCCGGCGGGAACCTCGAGCAGCTCAGCGCGGCCGGTCCCGACGACGCCGAGAAGATCTTCGAGCTGGTGACCGAGGTCAAGGCCCAGCTGCGCAAGCTGGAGACCTTCGGCCGCCCGGTCGCGTCCGCGCTCGTCGGCACCGCCCTGGGCGGTGGCCTGGAGATCGCGCTGGCGACCCACCACCGGGTCGGCGTCGACGCGAAGGGCGTCGTCTACGGCCTGCCCGAGGTGAGCCTGGGCCTGCTGCCCGGTGGCGGCGGCGTCACCCGCGTCACCCGCATGCTGGGCATCGCGAACGGCTTCATGAACGTCCTCGCGCAGGGCCAGCGGCACAAGCCGGCCAAGGCGCTGGAGCTGGGCCTGATCGACGAGCTCGCGGCCACCCGCGAGGAGGCCTTCGACAAGGCCCGCGCGTGGGTGCTCGCCAACCCCGAGCACACCACCCAGCCCTGGGACCAGCCGAAGTACCGGATCCCCGGCGGCACGCCGTCGAGCCCCTCGCTGGCCTCGATCCTCCCGGCGTTCCCGGCGAACCTGCGCAAGCAGCTCAAGGGTGCGCCGATGCCGGCCCCGCGCAACATCCTCGCGGCTGCCGTCGAGGGCAGCCAGGTCGACTTCGAGACCGCGCAGAAGATCGAGGGCCGCTACTTCGCGGAGCTCGTGACCGGCCAGGTCTCGAAGAACATGACCAAGGCGTTCTTCTTCGACCTCAACGCCATCAACGGCGGCAAGTCCCGCCCGGACGGCCCCGCCAAGTGGCAGCCGACCAAGGTCGCCGTGCTCGGCGCCGGGATGATGGGCGCGGGCATCGCCTACGTCTGCTCCCTCGCCGGCTGGGACGTCGTGCTCAAGGACGTCTCGAAGGAGGCCGCCGAGAAGGGCAAGGCCTACTCGCAGGGTCTCGTCGAGAAGGGCGTCAAGCGCGGGAAGACCACGCAGGAGAAGGGCGACGCGCTGCTCGGCCGCATCCTGCCGACCGACGACTACGCCGACCTCGCCGGCTGCGACGTCGTCATCGAGGCCGTCTTCGAGTCCGTCGAGCTGAAGCAGGAGGTGTTCCGCGAGGCCGCGAAGTACATCAACTCCGACGCGCTGCTGTGCTCGAACACCTCGACGCTGCCCATCACCGAGCTGGCCAAGGGCGTCGACCGCCCGGACGACTTCATCGGTCTGCACTTCTTCTCGCCGGTCGACAAGATGCCGCTGGTCGAGATCATCAAGGGTGAGCGCACGAACGACGAGGCCCTGGCCAAGGCGTTCGACCTGACGCTGGGGATCAGGAAGACCCCGATCGTCGTCAACGACTCCCGCGGCTTCTTCACCAGTCGCGTGATCGGCACCTTCATCAACGAGGGCGTCGCGATGATCGCCGAGGGCATCGACCCGCAGACGATCGAGCAGGCGTCGTCGCAGGCCGGGTACCCGGCCCCGGTGCTGCAGCTGATGGACGAGCTGACCCTCACGCTGCCGCGCAAGATCCGCGAGGAGACGAAGAAGGGCGTCGAGGCCGCCGGCGGCACCTGGACCCCACACCCGTCCGACCCGGTGATCGACCGGCTGGTCGACGAGTTCGACCGCAAGGGCAAGAGCAGCGGCGCCGGGTTCTACGAGTACTCCGACGGCAAGCGCACCGGCCTCTGGCCCGGTCTTCGCGAGCACTTCGGCGCGACGAACCACGACGTCGACCTGCACGAGCTGTCCGAGCGGATGCTCATCATCGAGTCGATCGAGACCGTGAAGTGCGTCGACGAGGGCGTGCTGACCACCGTCGCCGACGCCAACATCGGCTCGATCTTCGGTATCGGCTTCCCGGCCTGGACCGGCGGCGTGCTGCAGTACATCGAGGGCTACCCCGGCGGCCCGGCCGGCTTCGTGGCCCGCGCCGACGAGCTGAAGGCGAAGTACGGCGAGCGCTTCGAGGTCCCGCAGTCGCTGCGTGACCGCGCGGCGAAGGGGGAGTCGGCCACCGCGGCCGCCTGATCCCGCCCGACACCGACCCCCGCCGGCGCCTCCGCCGGCGGGGGTCCGTGCGTTCCGGGCCCGCTCAGCGGGGCACGGTGGGCTGCAGCGTCGCCTCGACCAGTGCCTCGGTCCGGATGTGGGTCCCCTCCTGGTAGCCGGGGTCGCGGACCATCTCGGAGAAGGCCCGCCGGCTCGGGTAGGACACCAGGAGCACCGCGTCCCACTCCTGGCCCGGCTCGGCGACGACCGGTGCCAGCCCGCGCCCGAAGTAGACGACCTCGGCGCCGAACCGGGCGGCGGTGGCCCGGAAGTGGGTGACGTAGTCGTCGTAGCGGGCCTCGCCGCCCTCGGCGAAGCGCAGCAGGTTCAGCATCACGACCGGCTGGTCGGGGTCCTCGGCGAGGAAGGCCTTCATGTCCGCGCCGGACGGGTTCACTGCCATCGGCCAAGTCTAGGGTCGATCTCCGGGGGCGGTACCCGACGACGACGGAAGGAGCCCGGCACATGATCCGCAACGTGGTGGTCGGCCGGCTGAAGGACGGCGTGGACCCGGCCGGGATCGAGGAGGGCCTCCAGGCGCTGCGCGACCTGCGCGTCGAGGGCCTCGACCTCGACCTGGAGGCCGGCCTGGACCTGGGGCTGCGCGAGGGCAACGCGCACTTCGTGCTCACCCTCGACCTGCCCGACGAGGAGTCCTACCGCGTCTACGACTCCGACGACGAGCACAACCGGATCCGCCGCGAGCTGTTCGCCCCGCTCTGCTCGTCGATCGAGCGGATCCAGTTCCGCCTGCCCTGACCGGTCGAACCGGACCAACCGGATGACCTGAACCTCGGGCACCATGGTGTGCGTGACGCAGTGGGTGTTCGACATCGTGGACCGGCTCGGCGCCGCCGGCATCGGGTTGCTGATCTTCCTGGAGAACGTGGTCCCGCCGATCCCGTCGGAGGTGATCCTCCCGCTGGGCGGCTTCCGCGCCTCGACCGGCGCGATGGACCCGGTCGCGGTCTGGGCGGCGGCCACGATGGGAGCCGTCGCCGGGGCGCTGGTCCTCTACGCGCTGGGCCACTGGCTGGGGTACGAGCGGGTGCACCGGCTCTGCGGGCGTCGCTGGTTCGTCGTCTCCAGCCAGAAGGACCTGGAGAAGGGGCTCGCGCTGTTCGAGCGGTGGGGGAACTGGTTCGTCCTCGGGGGGCGCTGCATCCCGATCGTGCGCAGCCTCATCTCGATCCCGGCCGGGATCGCCCGGATGCCGCTGCTGCGGTTCACCGCGCTGTCCGCGCTCGGCAGTGGTGTCTGGAACGCGCTGTTCGTCTACCTCGGGTTCGTACTCGGCGAGCGCTGGGAGGTCATCGAGGTCTACATGTCGCCGATCAGCAAGGTCGTCGCCGTGCTCGGCGCGGCGGTGATCGTGTGGCTGGTCGTGCGGAAGCTCCGGCAGCGTCGCCACCGCGACGCCGGGGTGTCGACCGGGACCGGCTGAACGCGCCGAGCCGACGTCCGGCTGCGCCGGACGGGTGATCGCGACAGCCCTGCGTACCGGTGCCGCCACGGGCCGTACCGCCGGGCCACCGCCGGGCCTCGGGCCCGCGCCGCTGTGCGAACCTGATCGTCACGCACGGGCGGCGACGAGCGGTGGAGGTGGTCGGGTGCGCCTGGTCGGGATCCACCACACCCACCCGTCGGGGGCGGTCGCCCTGCGCGGTGCCGACCTCGACGTCGACCCTGCCGTGCCGACCGTCGTGCGGGGAGGCAACGGGGCGGGCAAGTCCACACTGCTGCGGATCGCCGCCGGTGCACTCGCCCCGACCGCGGGCGAGGTCGAGGACGTCCCCGAGGTCGTCGGCTACCTGCCCGACCGGTTCCCGGCCGCCCGCAAGCTGACCCCGCGACGCTGGCTCGACCACATCGCCCGGGTGCGCGGCGTCGACGTCGACGACGCCGCGGACCGCGCCGAGGTGCTGCTGACCGAGCTCGGGTACGACGGCGACGACGACGAGCCGATGGCCGACCTGTCGACCGGCAACGCCCGCAAGGTCGGGCTGGTGCAGGCGCTGGCCTGCGAGCCCGGCGTGCTCGTGCTCGACGAACCCTGGAACGGTCTCGACGACGACGCCGCGGACGTCCTGACCCGGCTGCTCACCGCCCGAGCCGCCCCGACCCTGCTGACCGACCACACCGGTACCGCGGCCGATCTGCCCGGTGCCCGCCTGCACCGGCTGCGCGAGGGCCGGATCGCGACCGCCTCCGACCCGGACTCCGTGCCGTTGCCGACCGCGCCGCCGCCCGGGGCGATGATGCGCCTGGACATGGCCTGTGCGGGAGACCCCCGCCCGCTGCTGGAACGGGTGCTGCCGCCCGCCCGCGTCGAGGGTGCGGCGCCGGGCCGGTTCACCGTGCGGGTCCCCGCCCCCGAGAGCGACGCCTGGCTGGCGGCCGCGCTCGCCGCGGGCTGCGCGGTCCGCTCGGTGCGGCCGGTCCGCCCGGCTCCCGGGGAGGGCGGCCGGTGAGGCGGCGGGTGCGCTCGGCGTTCGCCGTGGCGATGCTGCTGGGCGAGGACGTCGGCCGCACCGAACGCTTCGTCGCGCCGCTGGTGCTCTACGCCGGCGCTCTCGCCGTGCTGTTCGGCGGCGCGCCCGGCCCGCTGCCCGCGCCGTGGGCGGCCAGCGCGCTGCTGCTCTACCCGGTCGGGGCCTGGCTGGCGCACGCGCTGGCCGAGTCCGAGGACGACGACGCCCGCACCGTCACCCTGTCCGCCGCGGGCGGCCCCTGGCCGGTCGCGGCCGGCGTGCTGATCGCCGCCACGGCGGGCGTGGCGGTGCTCGGGCTGCTCGCCGTGGTGTGGGGCGTGGTCGCGGCCTGGGGCACGGCGACGACCGGGAGCCTGCTCGACGGGCTGCTCGCCCACCTGGCCTGCGGGATCACCGGCGCCGCGGTGGGGTCGGTGTTCTCCCGGCCCGTGGTCCGCAACGAGGGCGTCGCGCTGATCGGTGCGCTGGTCGTGCTCGTGGTGACCGGGACGCAGTCGTGGCTGCCGCCGGTCGGGACCGCGGCCGCGGCCCTGGGGAGCGGGCGGCTCGGGGTGGGCCCGTTCGGCGACCTGGTCGTCGCGCTGCTGGTGGCGGTGGCGTCGACGGCGCTGGTGGTCCGGGTCGAGCAGGGCGGCGGGCTGCGCGAGCTGGGTGCACGTCTCGGCCGGCGCGTCGGCCGTCTGCGCCGCTGACCTGCTGCTCCACCCGGCAGCGCCCCCGGGTCCGTCCTCAGATCAGGCCCGCGACCCGGCCGAGGCGTTCGACGGTGCCCGCGAACAGGGCGTCGCGGGCGTCGACTGCGTTCTCGAACTGGCCGAACAGCTCGAAGGACAGGTGCCCGAACAGCCCGGTCCAGGCGGTGAGGGCGGCGAGCACGGCCCCGTCGGGCAGGTCCGGGAGACCCAGCGCGGCCCGGATGCGGACCGCGTCGTCGGCGAGCGCGGGATCCGGGTCGGTCGCCGCGGGGAGCGTGCCCGCGGCGTGCGCGGCGGTCAGCGCGCGGGCGAGCGGCTCCAGGACCCGGGCCGCGACGGGGACGGTGTCGGTCGGCGCGCGGTAGCCCGGTACGGGGGAGCCGTAGATCAGGGCGTACTCGTGCGGATGGGCCAGCGCCCAGCCGCGCAGGGCCTGCGCGATGCCCCGCCAGTGCTCCGCCGGGCCGGTGCCGGGGTCGGCCGCGGCGAGGGTGTCGGCGAGCCCGTCGTAGCTCTGCACGATCAGGGCGGTGAGCAGGTCGTCGCGGGTGGGGAAGTAGCGGTGCAGCGCCGAGGACACCATCCCGATCTCGCGGGACACCGCTCGCATGGACAGCGCGGCCGCGCCGGTCTCGGCCAGCTGTCGACGGGCCGCCGCGGTGATCTCGGCGACGAGCTCGGCGCGGGCCCGCTCACGGGCGGTGCGGGAGGCGTTCACGTGGCCACGGTAGAGCATCGGTCTGTTCCCCGAGCGCTGTGCTGATCCAAGAGCGGCGATCTCGTTCGTGGCCGTCGCCCCGGTGGGTCCCGGCGACCGTCAGTCCGGCAGTGCCACTCCGACCAGCGCCGGCAGGGCGGTACGACCGGACGCCGTGAGGCGCACGGACCGCCGGTCGCGGCCGCGCTCGACCCAGCCGCGGTCGAACAGGGCCCGGCACAGCACCGCGCCCGCCGTGCCCGCGAGGTGGTGGCGGCGCTCGGTCCAGTCCAGGCACGCCCGCACCACCGGGCGCCCGCGGCGGGCGAGCGCGTCCGGCCCGGCGAGCCCGGCGAACCACAGCCTGCCGGCGGGGGTGAGGGCGAGGCCGTCCCCGGTCGCGAGTAGGTCGTCGGCGACGAGCCCGTCGAAGAGCGCGACACCCAGGGCGCCCGCGAGGTGGTCGTAGCAGGTCCGGGCGGAGGCGAGCCTGGCTGCGGCGCGCGAGGCACGCAGTGTCGGGGCCGGCGGGGCGGGCGCGGTGCCCGCGGCGAGCGTCTCGATCGTGCGTGCGACGTCCGGTCCGCCGAGCCGCAGGTAGCGGTGCCGGCCCTGCCGCTCGGCGACGAGCAGTCCCGCGTCGACCAGCCGGTCCAGGTGGGCCGACGCCGTCGACGGAGCGACGCCGGCGTGCCGGGCCAGCTCGCCCGCGGTCCAGGCGCGACCGTCGATCAGCGCGAGGCAGAACGCGGCCCGGGTCCGGTCCGCGAGCAGCGCGGCCCGGGCGGCGAGGGCGGCCGGGTCGATCGGGCCCCCCGAGCCGAGGCCGCCGTCCGTGCCGGGACCGCCGGTCACCGCGGGCCCCGGTCCCCGCCGGACCCCGGCACCCCGCCCGCCGCGACCCGGCTCTCCCGCGCCGGCCGCCCCCGGTAGCGGGACAGCGCCACCCCCGTCAGTGCGAGCACCCCGCCGAGCAGCGCCAGGGGCGGCGGCAGCTCCCCGAGTACCGGCCACGCCATGAGCACCACCAGCGTCGGGACGAGGTAGGTGGTGACGCCGAGCTGTCCCGCGTCGATCCGCGACAGCGCGTACGCCCAGGTCCCGAACGCGAGCGCCGTCGGGACGAGCCCGAGGTAGACCATCCCGGCGATCTCCGGCCCGGACGCCGTGCCGAGAGCGTCGACCAGGTTGCCGGCCCACGGCAGCGTGGCGACCGCTCCGACCACGCAGGCGACCTGGGTGACCTGCACCGCGGGCAGGCGCCGGAGCACGGGTTTCTGGGCGAGCACCCCGATCGTCCAGGTCGCGGCGGCCAGCAGGCACAGCAGCGCGCCCACCGGGCCCCCGGCGCCGGCCGGGCCGTCGCCCGAGGTGGCGAACCCGATCAGCACGGCCCCCGCGAACCCGATCCCGGTACCCGCCAGCAGCGGGCGCGGGAAGCCCTCCCGCAGCACGACGCCGGCGGAGAGCGCGATGAGGATCGGTCCGACGTTCACCAGCATCGCCGCGGTCCCGGCGTCGAGGCGTTCCTCGGCCGCGTTCAGCGCGACGTTGTACACCGCGAACCAGCTCACCCCGCACACCACCATCAGCAGCCACTCCCGCGCGGTCGGCCGCACCCAGGACCGCGATGCCAGCACGGCGAGCGTGAGCGCGGCCCCGCCGACCGCCAGTCGTCCGAGCGCGAGGGCACCGGCGCCGAACGCCGGCCCCACGGCCCGGATCGCCACGAACGCCGACGCCCACGCCAGCACGGTCACCCCGGCCGCCGCGGCGACCCGCATCCCTGTTCCCGTCACGGCGACGACGCTAGGCGCCCGACGTTTCGGCCCGCACCGAATTCAGCCCCGGTAGTACGGTGCCGTCGCCGCGAGGGTCGCCTCCCAGTCCGGCATCGGCGCCCCGGCCAGGACTGCGGCGAGCCGGTCGAGGTACCAGTGCCAGCCCGGGCCGACGTCGGCGGGGGAGAACCCGTCGGGCAGCACCTGCTCGAACACGAGCACGGTGCCCCCGCCGTCCGGGGCGAGCGTCACCGACAGCTCCCACGGCTCGCCGTCGCCCTCCCGGATGTCGACGACCAGCCGGTGCGGAGGCTCACAGTCCCGGACGAGCACGGTGGACGGGGCGCCGCCGCCGTCCTCGTCGCTGGTCAGGACGAGCTCGACGGTGCCGCCCGGTCGCCCGTCGCCGCTCCATCGCCCGAACCACCGCGCGCAGCGGTCCGGGTCGGTGACCGCCGACCAGACGTCGGCGACGGGTTCGTCGTGGACGCGGCGGAACCGCAGCACGGCACGCCCGCCGGTGCCGCGGACCACCTCCCCGGCACGGCTTCCGGTATCGGTCACGGGTTCCTCCTCGATCCACGGGCCAGTTCGGTGTCGAGCGCGTCGACCCGCTGCGCCCAGAAGCCGCGCAGCCCGGCCAGCCACTGCTCGGCCGCGGCAGGCCCGGACGGGTCGACCGCGTAGAGCCGCCGGGTTCCCTCCGCCCGGACGGTGGCGAACCCGTTGTCCCGCAGCACACGCAGGTGCCGGGAGACGGCCGGCTGCGATATCCCGAACTCGGCGCGGACGACCTCGGTCACCCGCCCTGCCGTCCGCTCGCCCCCGGCGAGGAGCTCGAGGATGCGCCGCCGGACGGGGTCGCCCAGCACGTCGAACGCTTCCACAACTCCGAGTTTATATAACTCTGACCGAAAATAATAGTCCTCTGGACGGGTCGGTTCCTCGCCGCTATGGTTCATTACATGACTAATGAACCACTGCACTGCGGCACCGGGAGATCGCCGTGATCGACGACGGACGCCCGCTGTTCGCGCAGATCGCGGAGGACATCGCGTCCGCCGTGGTGGACGGGACCTATCCGGAGGAGACCCAGGTGCCGTCCAGCAACGAGCTCGCCGCCTTCCACCGGATCAACCCGGCCACCGCGGCGAAGGGCCTCAACCAGCTGGTCACGCAGGGCGTGCTCTACAAGAGACGGGGGATCGGCATGTTCGTCGCCGAGGGGGCACGGTCCCGGCTGCTGGACAGCCGCCGCGAGGACTTCGCCCGGCAGTACATCGCTCCGCTGGTCACCGAGGCCCGCAAGCTCGGCATCGACCCCGAGCAGCTCAAGAAGATGATCGACGTCTGGGGGGACGACCGATGAGCACCGACGTGATCGCCATGCACGGCGTCACGAAGCGCTACGGCGACGTGACCGCGCTCGACGACGTGACGTTCGCGCTGGCGGAGAACCGCATCCACGGGCTGCTCGGCCGCAACGGCGCCGGCAAGACCACCGCGATGCAGATCCTCACCGCGCAGAACTTCGCGACCTCCGGGCGCGCCGAGATCTTCGGCGAGCAGCCCTACGAGAACGCCCGGGTGCTCGCCCGCACCTGCTTCATCCGCGAGTCGCTGAAGTACCCGGACGAGTACCGGGTCCACCACGCGCTCCGGGCCGCCGCGAGCGTGTACCCGCAGTGGGACCAGGCCTTCGCCGACCGGCTCGTCGGGGAGTTCGGGCTGCCGCTCACCCGGATCTGCAAGAAGCTCTCCCGCGGCCAGCAGTCCGCGGTCGGGGTGGTCATCGGACTGGCCTCGCGGGCCCCGCTGACGTTCTTCGACGAGCCCTACCTGGGCCTCGACGCCGTCGCCCGGCAGATGTTCTACGACCACCTGCTCGCCGACTTCGCCGAGCACCCGCGCACCGTCGTGCTCTCGACGCACCTGATCGACGAGGTCTCCGACCTCATCGAGCACGTCGTCCTGATCGACCGGGGACGCGTGCTCATCGACGAGGAGGCCGAGGCGTTGCGCGGCCGGGCCGTCACCGTCTTCGGGCCCGCCGAGTCGGTCGAGCGGTTCGCCCGCGGCCACACCGAGCTGCACCGGGAGCGCCTCGGCGGCTTCCTGCGCGTCACCCTCGCCGGGGTCGCGCCGGCCCGCACCTCCGAGCCGAACCTGCAGTTCGAGCCGGTCTCGCTGCAGCAGCTCGTCGTCCGCACGACCCAGATGAACGCGGCGCCGGGCGCCGGCGTCGCCCAGGAGGTCCTGTCATGACCGCCGTCACCGCCGACCGCAGCCCGGTCGACGCCGCGCCCGCCCGGGTGCGCGCCGCGATCCGCATGGGCACGGTCAACTGGGGCCGCCGGTTCGGGATGGCCTGGCTGATCCTCGGGGTCGTCTTCGTGCTGCACCAGACCGTCTGGTGGGTGGTGCGCAGCAACGGCGGCGACGAGCCGACCGGCTACACCGGCGCGCTGACCTCGTTCTTCTTCATCCTGGCCAGCACCTACCTCGCGCTCATGACGCAGGTGATGCCGTTCGCGCTGAGCCTGGGCATCACGCGACGGCACTTCTACCTCGGCACCGTCCTGCTGGTGGCGGCGGAGACCCTGGTCAGCGCGGTCGGGCTCAGCGTGCTGCTGGCCGTCGAACGGGCCACCGACGGCTGGGGCCTGCGGGTCCAGTTCTTCGAGATGGGCTTCATGGGCCAGTCGAACCCGGTCACCCAGGTGCTCGCGTACTGGGTGCCGCTGCTGACGCTCTCGCTGGTGTTCGTGCTCTTCGGCGCGGTGTTCCGGCGCTGGGGGCAGCTCGGGATCTGGTGCGCGGTCCTGGTGCCCGTGGTGCTCGCCGCGGCCGGGGTGATGGTCCTGACCTGGCAGGACGCCTGGGGGGCGTTCGGCCGGTTCTTCGTCGAGACGCCGACGTCGGTGCTGCTCGCCGGCTATCCGCTGATCCTCGCCGCGGTCGCGGCGGGGGCCGGGTACCTGGTGCTGCGCCGCGCGACTCCCTGACGGAGGACCCGGCGGGGCCCGGCACCCTCGTGGGGGGTGGTGCCGGGCCCTCAGCCGTCCAGCACGAGATCGGCCCGTTCCGGTGCACCACCGGAGCGGGCCAGCTCCTGTTCGGCGCGCCGCCAGCCGTCGCGGTACGGGGCGTAACCCGGCCAGTCCGCCCGCCCGTGCAGCCGCCGCTCCCGCTCGTCCGCCGACGCCTCCACCCAGATCGCCAGCGAGGTCACCGGCGCCAGCTCGGCCGCGCCGCTCCCGCACCCCTCCAGCACGACGACGGCCGCCGGCGCCAGCGTGCGTTCCGGTCCCGGCCGCTCGCGCACCCAGTCCCACGACGTCCAGCGCAGGGTCGTACCGGCCGCCAGCGGGTCACCGATCCCGCGCCGGGCCAGCGCCGGGACCCGGGGCAGCCCGTCCCAGCCGGGGCACAGGTCCTCGATCTCGAGCAGCGGGGCCCCGAGCCGGTCGGCGAGCTCGCGGGCCCGGGTGGACTTCCCGGCCCCGGAGAACCCGTCCACGGTGACCAGCCGGTTCCCGGCGGGCCCGGCGGGGGCGGCGTGCACGAGCCGGGCGACCGTGGCGGTCCAGTCCCGGTCCGCGACCGTCCTCACGGCCGGACGACCACCTTGACCTGCGACGCGTCGGGGGACAGGGCGTCGCCGACGTGGTCGAGGTCGACGTGCCCGGTCACCAGCCGGTCCAGGTCCACCGCGCCCGACGCGGCCAGGCGCACCGCCGTCGGCCAGGTGTTGGCGTACCGGAAGGTGCCGGTCAGGGTGATCTCGCGCGACTGCAGCATCGACACCGGCAGCGTCATCTCGTCGGCACCCATCCCGACCAGCACCGCGGCGCCTCCCGGCCGGACCGCGGGCAGCCCGCCCAGCACCGCGGCCGGCACCCCGGAGCAGTCGACGAAGGCGTCCACACCGGACACGTCGGCGCCCGGTGCGACGACGTCGGTCGCGCCGAAATCGCGGGCCAGCGCTGCCCGCGCCGGGTCCGGATCGCTGACGACGATCTCGGCGGCGCCCTGCACCGCCGCCACCTGCGCGACGAGCAGCCCGATCGGCCCCGCCCCGGCGACGAGCACCCGCGACCCGACCCCGGTGCCCGCCCTGTGGTTCGCCCACAGCGCGACCGACAGCGGTTCGAGCAGCGCGGCGGCGTCGTCGGAGACGTGCTCGGGGACGGGGTGGGCGAAGTCGTCGGCGATCGTCACGTACTCGGCGAACGCGCCGTCGACCGGCGGGGTCGCGAAGAACACCATGTCCGGGCACAGGTTGTAGGCGCCGGTGTGGCAGTACCGGCAGCGACGGCAGGGCACGCCCGGCTCCAGCGAGACGCGCTCGCCGATCCGCCCCGCGTCGACGCCCTCCCCGACACCCACGATCAGCCCCGAAGGCTCGTGCCCGAGGACCATCGGCTCGCGCAGCACGAAGTCGCCGATCCGGCCGTGCCGGAAGTAGTGCACGTCGGAGCCGCACGTGCCGACCGCCGCCACCCGCACCAGCACCTCCCGGGGGCCGGGCCGGGGGACCGGTCGCTGCTGCACCTCCAGCTCACCGGCGGCACGCAGCACGCTGCACCGCATCGACTCCGGCACCTCGGCGATGGTCGTCACGGGCACGACGGTGGCACGCGCGGGCGGGCCGGGCAACGCGGTGCGCCGACCGCGCCGGACGCACCGGTGCGCGCACGGTCGATCATTCCGGCGGACGTCGTCCGCCACCGGGAGGTCCGCCGGTGGTGTACTGCTCCGCGACGAGAGGGAGGACCGGCCGCCCCGCGGGCGGCCGGCGACGAGAAGGACGCCCATGGGCTCGGCCATCGAACGACCGGCGGTCACCGGCTTCCACCACGTGTCGGCGGCCGTGACCGACGTGGAGTCCAGTGCGCTCTGGTACCAGCGCGTCCTCGGGCTGCAACGGCTGCCGATGACCTTCCCGCACCACGACGCCGCCGACGGCTCGTCGGAGAAGGCGGCGCTGCTCCTCGACGTCGTGACCGGAGTGATGATCGAGCTGCACGCCCCGGCCGACGGCGACGGGGGCGGCCCCCGCGGCGCGCTCGACCACCTGGCGTTCGGCGTCGCCGACCGCGCGACCCTCGACGCCTGGGCCGCCTGGCTGGACAGCCTCACGGTGCCGCACGGCGGCGTCGTCGACCGGACCGACCCGACCGGCTACGCGACGCTGGAGTTCCGTGACCCGGACGGCATCGCGCTGGAGTTCATCCACTTCCCCGGCCGCGGCTAGGCGACCGGCGGGCCCGGTCCGGCACGCCGGCCGAGGTGCTCCGGCGGGGCTTCGCCTAGCGGGGGTCCACGCAGACCAGGCCCCACGGGCGGTCGTCGACCCGGGTCATCACCACGGTGGCGTGCCGCGACCCGCGGCCGCGCAGCTTCCGGGCGATCGCCTCGACGTCACCGGCCAGGCCGCGGCGCCGCACGTCGACCGCGCCGACGTCGAGCTCGCGCAGCAGCCGGGGCAGCCGCTTCTGGTCCCACGGACGGGAGTCGAGCACCCGCAGCGGCCGCGCGAACGGCGTGGCCGGGGGCTCGTCGTCGCCGGTGAGGAAGGCGATCCGCGGGTCGATCCGGGCGGTGCCGGTGGCCCGGGCCAGCGCGGAGACCAGTCCGGCCCGGGTGACGGCCGGGTTCGGGTCGAGCAGCCAGGCGCCCGGTTCGCCGACCGCGATCCCGGTGTCCCCGTCCGGCGGGTCCGGCTCACCGTGCAGGTCGTGCACGCCGTCGTCGTCGACGACGGTGGCGCGCGTGCGGGCGCCGGCCAGCGCGGGGGACCAGGCGCAGGCCTCCTTCAGCTCGCGCCCGAGCGCGAGGAACTCGATCTCCCAGTCCGGCGGGACGGTGTCGTGGTCGATCCCCGGTGCCGCCTTGATCCCGACCGCGCCGGCCCGCCGCTCCAGCTCCAGGCACCAGTCCAGCGGCGGTTCGGACTCACCGGTCCGCATCCGGCCGCCGCCGGTGCGCCGGGCCGGATCGATGAACACGCCGTCGGTGCCGGACAGGTCGGCGTCGCGCACGTCGCACCGCACCGTCCGGGCCGAGCCGCCGTGCACGGCCGCGTTGCGGTCGGCCATCCACAGATGCACCGGATCCAGGTCGACGCCGGTGACGTCGTGGCCCGCCGCGACCAGCGAGACCAGGTCGCCGCCGATCCCGCAGCACAGGTCGACGACCGCGCGCCCGGCGAAGCGGGCGGCCCGGTGTCGCGCGATCACCTCCGACGACGCCTGCTCCAGCCCGTCGCGCGTGAACCACATCCGCGCGGCCCGTGCGAACTTGCGGGCGGCCCGGTCCCGCAGCCCGGCCTGCGCCATCGCGTCGGCGACCAGCCCGGCGTCGTGCTCACGGCGCAGCGCGGTCCCCAGCCGGAGCGCGGCGTCACCGTCCCGGTCGGCGACGGCGAGCCGGTCCAGCAGCGCCGTCCCCTCCGGCCCGGCGAGCCGCTCCAGCCGGGCGATCGGATCGTCGTCCACGACGACAGTGTCCACGGCGCCGTCCCCGGCACCGTCGTGTGCCCGCCCCGGCGTCGGCCGCCGCGGACCGGCGGGCGTACGGTCGTCGGCCGGGACGTCGGAGCGGAGGAGCACGTGGTCGAGCACGACGGCCGCGACCCCGCCGTACCCGGTGCACCGGTGCCCGAGCCCCCCTCGGTGCGGGGTGCGACGGCGCTGCCCCGCGAGATCGGCGTGCTGGTCGGGTCGGCGTTCGCGATCGCCATCGGGTTCGGGCTGGTCGCGCCGGTGCTGCCGGCGTTCGCGCGCTCGTTCGACGTCGGGGTGACCGCGGCCGCCGCCGTGATCAGCGTGTTCGCCTTCTCACGGCTGGTGTTCGCCCCGCTCTCCGGCACGGTCGTCGGCCGGTTCGGGGAGCTGCGGGTGTTCGTCGCCGGGCTCGCCGTCGTCGCCGTGACGACGGCCGGTCTGGCCTTCGCCACGGCGTACTGGCAGCTGATCGCGTTGCGCCTGGTCGCGGGCGTCGGCTCGACGATGTTCACGATCTCGGCGGTGTCGCTGCTCGTGCGGCTGTCCCCGCCGCACCTGCGGGGCCGCGCGACGAGCCTGTGGGCGACCGGGTTCCTGCTCGGCAACATCGCCGGGCCGCTGCTCGGCGGCACCCTCGCCGCGATCGACGTACGGGCCCCGTTCCTGGTCTACGCCGCGCTGCTGGTGCTGGTGATCGTCGTGGGCGGCCCGCTGCTGCGCCGGCCGGAGGGTCCGGTCGACGAGGCGCCCCCGCCGCGCATCCGGTTCCGCGACGCCGTGCGCCACCGTGCCTACCGGGCGTCGCTGGCGGGGAACTTCGCGAACGGCTGGGCGGTGTTCGGCGTCCGCATCGCGCTGGTCCCGCTGGTGGTGGTCGAGGCCCTGGGGCGCGAGGACGCGTTCGGCGGCATCGCGCTGTCGGTGTTCGCGGCCGGGAACGCGGCGACCCTGCTGCTGGCCGGACGTCTCGCCGACCGCTCCGGTCGCAGGTCCCCGCTGATCGCCGGCCTCGCGGTGTCGGGTGCGTCGACGGCCGTCCTCGGCTGGGTGCTCGACCCCTGGATGTTCCTCGCGCTCTCGCTCGTCGCGGGGCTCGGCAGCGGACTGGTGAACCCGCCGCTCAACGCGGCCGTCGCCGACGTCATCGGGGAGCGCGCCCGGGGCGGCTCGGTGCTGGCGGGCTTCCAGATGGCGGCCGACCTCGGTGCGATCGCCGGGCCGCTGGTGGCCGGTGCGCTCGCCGAGGTCTGGGGGTACGGGCCGGCGTTCGCCGTGACCGGGGTGCTGTCACTGGTCGCGGCGCTCGTCTGGTGGCGGGCGCCGGAGACCCTTCCGTCCCGGTCCTGACCTGGGGCGTTGCCCGCCGGGGTGACATGAGGGCCGGTCGCTCCGTCCCGCTGGTCCCGATCGTCCCCCGGTTCCCACCCGTCACGCCGGGCCGCCGGTTCGGGTGACCTCCTCCGGAGTGACCTCACCCCACCGACGGGTGGCGGGTGTGGCTGGTGTGCACAGGGTGCTTCTAGCGTCGTGGATATCGGACAAGCCGGACACGGATGGGGACGGGAACGAAGCCATGAGGCGCGGACTGGCACGACGTACGGTGATGAGCGCGGCGGCGGTGGTGACGGTGAGTGCTGTCATGTTCACCGGAGGGGTCCTGGCTCTCACCGACGGTGCGGCCGTGTCCGCGGCCGCGACACCCACGGTGCCCGGGGCCGTCGCGCAGGCCGCGGCCCCGGAGGCGCCGAGCGTGCTCGCCGGGCCGGCGACCACCCCGTCGGGCGCCGCGGCGTTCCCGATCGACTCCGCTCTGCGGTCGTCCTCGGAGGCCGCCGGGGGCTCCGGTGCCGCCGCGGCCGCCCGGCCCGCGGAGGCGGGGACGGACGCCGTCCGCGGGGCCGAGGGCTCCGGTGACGCCGGACCGGCCCGCCCGGCCGCCACCGGGTCGTCCGGTTCCGCGGGCCCGGTCTCGCCGTCCGCGCCCGAGCCCGCCGACGCCGCGGAGCCTGCCGACGTCGCGAAGCCTGCCGACGTCGTGAAGCCTGCCGACGCCGCGAAGCCTGCCGACGTCGCGAAGCCTGCCGACGTCGCGAAGCCTGCGGACACCGCGAAGCCTGCGGACACCGCAAAGCCTGCCGACGCGCCCGCCGACGTGCCGTCCGGCCCCGCGGACGGACCCACGACACCGGTCGCCCCCGCCGAGAAGCCCGCCGGCCCCGCAGCCGACCCGGCGCCGCCCGTGGACGAGCCCGGCGGTCCCGCGGAGAAGCCCGCCGATCCCGCAGGAGGCCCCGCCGTTCCCGCGGACGAGCCCGCTGCTCCCGCGGGGACACCGGGTGGGCCTGCCGAGAAGCCGGCGGATACTGGGGAGACCCCGGCCGTCCCGGCGCCCGCACCCGCCGACGCCGGGACGGAGCCCGCCGCCCCCGGGAAGCCCACCGACCCGGAGGAGAAACCCGTCGCCCCCGCGGACGAGCCCGTCGAGACGCCGACCGACCCCGCGGCCGCGCCCGCCGCGCCCGCCGACCCCTCGGCCCGACCGGCCGACCAGAGCACGCCCCGCCCCGGCGCCACCAGCGCGGCCGAGCGCTACGGCTGGGGAGCGCCGCTGCCGGCGTCGGACGAGTTCGACTACACCGGACCGCCCGACCCGGCGAAGTGGAACCAGGCGGGCGAGTGCTGGCCCGGTCACGCGGGCAACGGCGGCCGCTGCGCCAGCCGGTCCACGGTGAAGGACGGCAAGCTGGTCCAGACCGGGTTGCGCAACGGCGACTCGGCGTGGATCTCGTCGAAGTTCAACCAGCAGTACGGCCGCTGGGAGGCCCGCGTCCGCTCCGAGGCCACCGGCCCGGACAACGGCAGGCAGTACCACCCGCTGCTGATCATCTGGCCGCAGTCGGACCGCTGGCCCCAGGACGGCGAGTACGACTTCCTCGAGAACGGCGCGCCCGGCGAGCAGTGCGCGGAGGCGTTCATCCACTACCCGCACGGCCGCGGCGCGGTCCAGCAGGAGTACGCCAAGGAGAAGAACTGCGGCGCACCGCTGAGCGAGTGGCACAACGTCGCCATCGAGTGGACGCCCGACCACGTGAAGGGCTTCATCGACGGCAAGGAGTGGTTCTCCTTCTCCGGCGGTGCCCGGCCCGGCCGCAAGAACATCCAGGACATGCCCAGCGGGCACCTGACGATCCAGCTCGACAACTTCTTCGGCGGCAACATGCAGCCGGCGACGTACGAGGTGGACTGGGTCCGGATCTACTCCCTCGACGGGAAGTGACCGGCTAACGCCGGACCGTTGCGGGGCGATGAGTGGACGTGCCGCTTCTCACACGCAGGACCGCGGGGTGGCTGCTCGCGGGCGTCGTGGCCCTGGAGGTCGTGATCCCCGCGGTCGGCCTGGCCACCACCGAGCCGCCGCGCCGCTACTCCTGGAGCATGTTCGTCGCGTCGTCGACGGAGTACGCCTACACCGGACGGACCGCCGACGGCGCGTCCCGCGCCCTCGACACCGGGGCCCTGCCGTGGCCGCAGCGGACCGTCCACTACGGAGCCACGGTCCCGGGGCTGCTGTGCGCGGCGACCCCGGACCTCGTCTCGGTGTCCCGGACCCGGGACGGCGCCCCGGAGTGGGAGCAGCCGTGCTGAGGCTCCCCGACACGCTCCCCGCCCGCCCGCTGGCCGGGTACCGGATCCTGGTCGGGCTCGTCGCCGGGCTGAAGGCCGTCGAGCTCGGCGCGAGCCCGCTGCTCGGGACCCGGGCCGGGCCGCTGTTCGGGGTCGGCCCGATGCTGCCCGCCCCGGTCTGGCTCGCGCTCGGCGCGGTGATGGGTCTGGCGGCGCTGGCCGTCGTCGTGGGGTGGAACGCGCGGGCGGCGGCCCTGCTGGTCGGGCTGTGCACCGCCGGCTTCGTCTGGGGTGCGGGCTACTACTCCAACCACACCTACCTGCTGTTCACCGCGGCGGTGCTGCTGTCGTTCTCCGACTGCGACGCCGCCTGGTCGCTCCGGTCACGGCGCGGTCACGGCGCCGACCGGGTGTGGGCGGCGCCCGTGCTGGTGCTGCGGGCGCAGATCACGATCGTCTACTTCTACGCCGCGATCTCGAAGATCCGTCCGGACTTCCTGTCCGGCAACGGTCGGGCGTCCTGGACGTGGGACTCGGTGCTGGTCCCGGCGGCGATGCTGACGCCGGTGTACCTGGTACCGATGGCGTTCGGCGCGGTGCTCACCGAGCTGTTCG
Source organism: Pseudonocardia sp. ICBG1034 (assembly GCF_020131375.1). Lineage (NCBI taxonomy): Bacteria > Bacillati > Actinomycetota > Actinomycetes > Pseudonocardiales > Pseudonocardiaceae > Pseudonocardia > Pseudonocardia sp. ICBG1034. The sequence continues at coordinate 532,706 of NZ_JAHLEK010000023.1, read as the reverse complement.
TCGCGTTCGGGCTGTGGTCGTCGCGGCTGCGGCCGGTCGCCGTCGTCGCCGGGACCGGGCTGCACCTCGGCATGATCGCGATGCTCTCCGACGGGCTGCACGCCGCGGTCGAGCTCGGGCTGTTCGCCACCCTCACCTGCGGTGGCTACCTGCTGTTCGCGGACCGGGTCCCGGCCGTCGGCGGGCTCCCCGGCGCGGTGGTGGTACCCCGGCAGCGCCGGTCGGAACCGGCGCTGCCGGGCACGGTCACCCGGCGCTGACGCCCATCGCCTCGGCCAGCCGCAGGTGCGGCGCGGCCTCGTCGTGGCGCGAACGGCGCTGCAGGGTGCGCCCGAGGAGCAGGTGGGCGTACCCGTCGGCCGGCTCGCGGCGCACCAGCTCGCGGAGCTCGGTCTCGGCCCGGCCGAGCTGCGCGGAGTGGTAGTACGCGCGGGCCAGCAGCAGCCGGACCGCGGCGGCCTCGGGCTGCTCGGCGACGAGCTCGGCGAGCACCGTCGCGGCCCCCGCGGGGTCGCCGGAGTCGAACAGGTACCCGGCGTGCTCCCACCGGTCGGCAGGCCCTGCTTCCGTCCCGGTCATCCAGGACAGCGCGTCGATCCTCATCGGTGCGGCCTCCTTCCGGCCCGTTCGGTTGATACGTCAACCACAACCGCGACGCCGGGCGTTCTGTTCCCGGCTCAGGCCAGGGCGGCGCGGACCAGCTCGGGCATCCCGGTCGCCGGTCGGCCGAGCAGCGTCGCGAGATCCTCCGACGGCTCGGCGAACATCCCCGACGAGACGAACTCGCCGATGAAGGCCGGCGCCGGGCCCTGGTCGAGCGGTACCCGGCGGTGCGACACCGGCCGGCCGGACTCCGCGGCGGTCGTCGCGGCCAGCTCGTCGTAGGTCCAGAGCGGTCCGCGCAGCTCGTAGGCGCGCCCGGCGTGCTCCTGCGGCCCCCCGGCCACGACGACGGCGGCGGCCCGCGCGAGGTCCGCGATCGTGGCGGTGTTGAGCGCCCGGCCGCCGTCCGCGGCGACCGTCTCCCCGGCCTCCAGCGCGGTGGCGACCACGCCCGGGTTGACGAACATGTCCGAGTAGAAGGTGTTGCGCAGCGGCGTCGCCGGCAGTCCGGAGTCGCGCAGCAGTTCCTCGGTGACGGTGTGGTCGGCGAGGAACGCGGGCGCGCCGGGCCGGTCCGCGCCGATCGCGCTGGTGTAGACGACGTGGCCGACGCCCGCGTCGGCCGCGGCGCGGACCACGTTGCGGTGCTGGCGCTCGCGCACCCCGGGGGTCACGTCGGAGCCGGACACGAACAGCAGCCCGTCGGCGCCGGTGAACGCCGCCTTCAGCGAGGCCGGGTCCTCGTAGTCGCCGACGTGCACCCGGACCCCGGCCGCGGCCAGGTCGGCCACCTTCTCCGCGGACCGGGCGAGGACGCCCACCTGCTCCGCCGGCACGGTCTCCAGCAGCGCCCGCACGGCCGCGCCGCCCAGCTTCCCGCTCGCCCCGGTCACGATGATCATCGTTGTCTCCCATCTCGTCGTGGACGGTGCCGACACTGCCGGATAGACTTACGTTCGGTAAGTACGTACCTTCCGGTAAGTAGGTGGGTGGACGGTGAGCACGCAGGTGGAGCGGCCCACGGGCCTGTTCTCGGGTGACGCGTTCGACAGCAGCTGCCCCTCGCGGGCGGTCCTCGACCACGTGACGTCGAAGTGGGCGGTCCTCGTGCTCGTCGTCCTGTCCCGCGAGGACCACCGGTTCTCCGCGCTCCGGCGCGCCGTCGGCGGGATCAGCGAGAAGATGCTGGCCCAGACCCTGCGCACCCTGGAGGGCGACGGCTTCGTGCACCGCGAGGTCGCCGCGACCACCCCGCCGCAGGTCAGCTACGGCCTCACCGAGCTCGGCCACGGCGTGACCGGCCACCTCGCCGGCCTCGTCGGCTGGATCGAGGACCGGATCCCCGAGGTGCTGGCGGCGCGCGAGCGGGCCTAGGTCCCGGTGATCAGTGCCCGCCGCCCAGGTGCCCGGCGAGCCGCTCGTGGCGGTCGCGGCTGTCGTCGTTCATCCCGGTGACGACGAGCGTGCGGCCGGACCGCGCGTAGCGGCGCCGCAGGTCGTCGAGGACGGCGACGGTCGAGGCGTCCCACACGTGTGCGCCGGACAGGTCGACGGTCACCTCGTCGGGGTCCCCGTCGGGGGCGAACGCCGTGCTCAGCTCGCTGCTGGAGGCGAAGAACAGCTGGCCGGTGACGCGGTAGACGACCGCCCCGCCGCCGTCGACGGTGCGGTCCACCCCGACCAGCCGTGACACCCGGTTCGCGAACAGCACCGAGGCGACGAGCACGCCGGCGCCCACGCCGAAGGCGAGGTTGTGGGTGCCGACGGTGACCACGACGGTCGTCAGCATCACCGCCGTCTCGCTGCGCGGCATCCGGCGCAGCGTCGCCGGACGGATGCTGTGCCAGTCGAACGTCCCGACCGACACCATGACCATCACCGCGACCAGGGCGGCCATCGGGATCAGTGCGACGACGTCGCCGAGTGCGACCACGAGGACCAGCAGGAACACCCCCGCCAGGAACGTGGACAGCCGCGTCCTGGCCCCGGACGCCTTCACGTTGATCATCGTCTGGCCGATCATCGCGCAGCCGCCCATGCCGCCGGTGAAGCCGGTGACGATGTTCGCGACGCCCTGGCCCCACGACTCGCGGGTCTTGTCCGAGCCGGTCTGCGTGATGTCGTCGACCAGGCGTGCGGTCATCAGCGACTCGATCAGTCCGACCAGCGCGACGCCGAGCGCGTAGGGCGCGACGATCCGCAGCGTCTCCCACGTCAGCGGCACCGCGGGGAGGTGCGGGAGCGGCACCGTGTCCGGCAGCGCGCCCTGGTCGCCGACGGTCGGCACGGCGACCGCGGCCGTCACCGTGACCACGGTCAGCCCGACGATGGCGACCAGCGGTGCCGGGACGACGCGGGTCAGCCGCGGCAGCCCGACGATGACCACCAGGCCGACGGCGACCAGCGGGTAGACCGCCCAGGGCACGCCGACCAGCTGGGGCACCTGCGAGGTGAAGATCAGGATCGCGAGTGCGTTGACGAAGCCGACCATCACGCTGCGTGGCAGGAAGCGCATCAGCCGCGCGACGCCCGCGGCGGCCAGTGCGATCTGCAGCACCCCGCCCAGCACGACCGCGGCGAACAGGTACTCGACGCCGTACTCCCGCGACAGCGGGGCCACGACCAGCGCGATCGCACCGGTGGCGGCCGAGATCATCGCCGGTCGCCCGCCGCAGACCGCGATGACCACGGCCATGGTGAACGAGGCGTACAGGCCGACCCGGGGGTCCACCCCGGCGATGATCGAGAACGCGATGGCCTCGGGGATCAGGGCGAGCGCGACGACGAGTCCGGCGAGCACCTCGGTGCGCACCAGGCGGGGTGTCCAGCGCGCACGCAGCGTGGCGAGGTCGGGCAGGGCGGAGCGGGGCACGATACGACGGTCGCTTTCACGTCGGGGGAGGGGCGGAGCCGCGGGCCACGGCGGCGGGAGCGCGCGAACGGCCCGACCGTACTCTCACGCGAGGGGAGGGTCTGCGGTGCGGTGCCCGGATCCCGTCCGGGGTGGCGCGCCCCACACCCCGTTGTCCCACAGGCCGATCTCAGCGTCGTCACAGCGACGGTGAGCACGATGGGGTCCATGGCCATGACTCCCGACGTACCGACCTGGGTGGGTGAGCTCGACCGGCTCGCCCCGGCCCGCGACCTCGAGGTCGACCGGCGGTTCGCCGCCGCCCGGCTGCTGGTCACCGTCGGTGGCACCCCGCAGGGTCAGGTCACCGTGCCGCTGCGCGCCGGGCGCGCGACCGCCGCGGAGCTCTCGCTCGCCGTCGCCGCGCTGCCCGCGGCCGGCACCGTCGCCGTCGCGCCGTCCGCGGCCGACCCGGTCACCGTGGTCGTCGCGACCCGCAACCGGCCCGAGTCGCTGGCCCGCTGCCTGCGCGCGGTCCTCGCCTCCGACCACCCGGCACTGTCGGTCGTCGTCGTCGACAACGACCCGGACGACGAGCGGACCGAGCTGGCCGTGCGGGCCGCGGGTTCCGACCGCGTCCGCTACGTCCGCGAGCCGCGGCGCGGTGCGTCCATCGGGCGCAACCGGGGTCTCGCCGAGGCCCGCACCGAGATCGTCGCCTTCACCGACGACGACACCGAGGTCGACCCCGCCTGGGCCTCGCGCATCGCCGGCGCCTTCGCCGCGGACCCCGAGCTCGCCTGCGTCTCCGGCCCGGTACTGGCCGCCCGCCTGGGCAGCCCCGAGGAGCGCGCCGCCGACGTCGCCCTGGCCTGGAACAAGGGCTTCACCCCACGCCGGTTCACCCTCGCCGAGCCCCCCGCGGACTCCCCGATCTTCCCGTTCGCACCCGGCCTGTTCGGCATCGGCGCCAACCTCGCCGTGCGGGCCGGGGCCGCCCGCGCCGTCGGCGGCTTCGACGAGGCCATGGGCCCGGGCACCCCCACCCACGGCGGCGAGGACTGCGAGTTCCTGGTCCGCATGATCCTGGCCGGCAACGTCCTCGGCTACGCCCCGGGCGCCTACCTGTGGCACCACCACCGCCCCGACCAGGCCGCGCTGAACACCCAGCTCGAGGGCTACGCCGTCGGGCTGGGCAGCTTCCTGGCCAAGGTGGCGCTGTCGCCGCAGGGCCGGTCGGTCGCGCTGCGCCGGCTCCCGGCGGCGGTCGCCCGGCTGCGCCACATCTCCGACCGCGAGGCAGGCGCCGGCGACGCGATGCCCGACAGCGGGCTGCTGGAGCGCGGCGGCCGGATCGCCCGCGGCGGCTGGGCCTACGTGCAGCGGTCCCGCGAGGTGCGGCGCAACGGTGGCGCGGTGCCGCCGATGCTGCTGCCCGCGCGCTCGGCGCTCGTCCCGGCGCACATCCGCCGCGCCGCCGAGGCCGCGCGGGTCCGGACCGGGGCCGGCACCCACGTCGGCCCGACGGCCGTCCCGGCTCCGCGTCCCGACCGGAAGGCCGGGGCCGGCGACGACCGCGGGGCCGCGGAGCTCGCCCGGAACTCCGCGGCCTGAGCCGCTACAGCCCGTAGGACTTCCCGATGATGTCGCGCTGGATCTCACTGGTCCCGCCGTACACCGTCGAGACGACGCTCTGGCGGAGCAGCCGCTCCATGCCGTACTCGGTGGCGTAGCCGTAGCCACCGAGCATCTGCATCCCCTCCAGGGACAGGTGCTTGGCGAGTTCGGTGGCCTTCAGCTTGGCCATCGACGCCTCGCGCGGGAACAGCGCACCCGCGGGGGCCTCGTCGATCACCCGCGCGGTGTCGTGCACCAGCAGGCGGGTGGCCGCCAGCTCGGTGGCGTTGTCGGCGATGCGGTGGCGCATCGCCTGGAAGCTCCCGACGGGGCGGCCGAACTGCTTGCGCTCCTTGACATAGGCGACGGTGTCGTCGAAGGCGCGCCGCGCCAGTCCGAGCATGAGCCCGGCCAGGATCATCCGCTCCAGGTTCAGTCCGGCCATGAGCTGGCGCCAGCCCTGGCCCTCGACGCCGACGACGGCGTCGGCGGGCAGCTCGCACCCGTCGAAGTAGAGGTCGTTGACCTCCTTGCCGCCCATCGTCTCGATGCCGTGGATCGACAGGCCCGCCGCGTCGGCGGGCACGACGAACATGGTCAGGCCGTCGTGCTTGCCGCCCTCGGTGGAGGTGCGGGCGACCAGCAGGATGTGCGACGCGATGTGCGCGTTCGAGCACCAGGTCTTCTGGCCGTCGATCCGCCAGCCGGTCTCCGTCTTCGTGGCCTTGCACTTCAGTCCGCCGACGTCGGACCCGGCCTCCGGCTCGGACATCGAGATCGACAGCACGTCGCCGCGGCACATTCCGCCCAGCAGCTCCTGCTTCTGGGCCTCGGTGCCGAACTTCTCGATCGCCGCGGCGGTGATGGTGGTCGTGCCGAATCCGGCGATCGGGGCCTGGCCGTACGCGGACTCCTCCAGGAAGACCAGCAGGTCACGCATGCCCTGGCCGGCGCCGCCGTACTCCTCGGGCGTGGCGATGCCGAGCCAGCCGAGGTCGGCCATCTTGCGATAGATCTCGTCGGAGTGGGCGTGCCGCCCGCCGCCGGTCAGCTCGTCGCGGCGCTCCTTGCTGCCGATCTCGCGACGGCAGAAGTCGCCGATCGCCTTCGCCAGGTCGGTCTGGTCCTCGGTCAGGGTGACGGGCATCAGGGGTCTCCTCGGTCGTCGGACCACATTCCGGTGCGGTCCAGGTGGGTGAGCAGCAGGTCCCGGCCGTCGAGCACGTGGCGGCGCATCGCCGCCCGCGCGGCGTCGGGGTCGGCGGCGCCGAGCGCGTCGAGCAGGACGACGTGGGCGTCGACCGCGCCGGCCCGCCACTCGGGCGAGCCGGTGTAGAAGTGCGCCGGCAGGTAGTGCGACGAGCGCCCCACCAGCCAGGCGAGCTTGCGTGAGCCGGCCAGCCGGTTGACCTCGGCGTGCAGCCGGTGCTCGGCGGACACGAGCGGGTCCAGCTCGGCCGGGTCGTGGGTCTCGGGGGTGCGCTCGCACAGTGCGGCGATCCGGTCGGCGAGCTCGCGCAGCGGTGCGAGGTCGGCGGGGGACAGTCGCTGCGCCGCGCGCGCGGCCAGCGTCCCGGTCAGGTCGGCCTGCACCTCGAACAGGTCCGCGACGTCGTCACGGGTCAGCTCGGCGACGACGAACCCGCGCCGCGGCACCGCGTGGACCATGTCCTCGGCGCGCAGCGACTGCAGGGCCTCGCGGACCGGGGTGTGGCTGACGCCCAGGTCCGCGGCGATCCGGTCCATCCGCAGGAAGGTGCCCGGGCGCAGCTCACCGGAGAGGATGCGGTCCCGCAGGACGAGCGCGATGCGGTCGGGCAGCTGCGGGGCGCGGCCCGGGGAGAGCTCGCGCACGAAGTCGGCCGTCGACACGACAACTATCATATACGATTTCGCCGAACCTGCGTCGCCGACGACCGAGGGAGAAGAACGTGCCGGGTCAGAGCCCTGCCGAGGATTTCCGGCTGACCGACATCCTCGCCGATCCCGACCGCGCCGACCTCGTCGCGCTGTCGTCCGACGGCGCGACGACCACCTACGGCGAGCTCGAACAGCGCGCCGGGCGCACCGCGGCGGCCCTGCGCGACCTCGGCCTCGGGGCCGGGGACCGCGTCGTGTGGATCGGGAAGAACCGGCCGGAGTTCCTGGAGCTGCTCTTCGCCGCGCCGCGGATCGGCGCGGTGTCTGTCCCGCTCAACACCCGGCTCACCGAGGCCGACCTGCTGGCGCTCGTCGCCGACGCCCGGGCCGGCCTCGTCGTGCTGGGGCCGGACTTCGCGGGGCTGCGCGGTGCGATCGAGGGGCGCCGGGTCGTCGTCGTGGGGGAGGACCACGCGGACTGGCGTGACGCGGCCGCCGACGTGCTGCCGCCGTCGTCGCCGGCCGGGTCCACCCCGGACGACACCGTGCTGCAGCTCTACACCTCCGGCACCACGGGGCTGCCCAAGGGCGTGCTGCTCGCGCACCGGCAGTTCTCGGCGCTGCTGCTCGCCGCCGGGCACTGGTCGATCGACCCCACCTCGACCGCGCTGGTCGCGATGCCGCTGTTCCACATCGGCGGCGTCGGCTACGCCCTGGTCTGCCTGGCCGCCGGGGCGCGGTGCGTGCTCGTCGCCGACATCGTCCCCGGGCCGCTGCTCGACACGATGTCCGACGAGCGCGTCACGAACGCCTTCCTCGTACCGGCGGTGCTGCAGATGCTCTCCGCGGTGCCCGGTGCCGCCGACCGTGACTGGTCCGCGCTGCGGTCGATCGCCTACGGCGCCTCGCCGATCACCGTCGGCGCGCTGCGGGCGGTCGTCGAGACCTTCCGGGCGCCGCTGTTCCAGGTCTACGGCGCGACCGAGACCACCGGAGCGATCACCCAGCTCGACCCGGCCGACCACGACCCGGACGGCCCCAGGGCGCACCTCATGCGCTCGGCCGGACGGGCGTACCCGTGGGTGCGGCTGACGATCGTGGACCCGGCGACCGGCCGGGAGCTGCCGTCCGGCGAGGTGGGGGAGGTCCGGATCCGGTCCGACCAGGTCACCGCCGGCTACTGGAACCGGCCCGAGGACACCGCGGCCGCGCTCGGCGACGACGCCACGCTGCGCACCGGCGACGGCGGCTACCTCGACGCCGAGGGCTACCTGTTCCTCACCGACCGGATCAAGGACATGATCGTGACCGGCGCGGAGAACGTGTATCCGATCGAGGTGGAGAGCGTGCTGTCCGAGCACCCGGACGTCGCCGACGTCGCGGTGATCGGGGTCCCCGACGAGCGCTGGGGCGAGGCGGTGAAGGCCGTCGTCGTGCCGCGGCCGGGGGTGACGATCGATCCGGACGCCCTCATCGAGTGGGTCCGGCCGCGGATCGCGGGCTTCAAGCGGCCCCGCTCGGTCGACGTCGTGGAGGCCCTCCCGCGCAACCCGAGCGGCAAGATCCTCAAGCGCGAGCTGCGTGAGACCTACCGGAGGGCCTTCACCTGACCGCCATCGTCGGTTAGCCTCGCCTCAGTACCGGTGAGGGAGGGCTTCCATGTCTCTGCGTCTGCCGACCGGCAGCATCACGGTGCTGCTCGGGCCGTCGGTGCAGCGCCGCCGCATGATGAACCGGCTGGACGACGCGAGTGGCCGGTGCGCCGACGGGCACGATGCCGTGGTCCGCAGGCTGGGGGCCCGCGCGACCGAGTCGGCGGCGGATCGGCTGGCCATCGTCGACGCGGCCCGCCAGGGCCCCACCGCGATGGTCCTCGCCGACCGCCTGACCGACGGTCTCGACGCACAGGACCGCAGTGCGGTGCTGTCCGCGCTGCGGGCGGTCGCTGCGGACGGGGTCGCCGTCCTCGTCGACGACATCGACCCCGTGGCGGCCCTCGCCGTCGCCGACGGCGCGTTGCGCGTCGACGAGCGTGGCGAGGTCCGGGTGGAGGAGCTGGCCTACTTGGCCTCGTAGGTGAGGCAGTCGGCGGCGTCTGCACCCGCGCCGATGTTCACCGACGACGCCGTGCACTCGAGCTTCTCGTTGAACCTGCAGTCCGAACGGTGGCAGGCGCCGACGAGGCCGTTACCGCTGCCGCCGCGGAACGAGATCTCGACGAAGGTGCCGCAGTGGGCGTGCTCACCGGAGATCGTGATCGCCCCCGCGCCGCAGCTGGAGTCGGAGTTGTAGGAGCAGCTGGTGGCGGAGCACTGCTGAACCTGGGGCATGTCCTGGGCCGTGGTCATGACGCTCAGGTTGTCGGGGTCGTGCGGTGCGCGCCAGGCAACAGAGGCTCGCCTGACCGGCGGTGCGGGCCACCTCATTTGCGCCCTCCACCTGGGCGATCGGTCCGGCAAACCCGACGCCCGTGTGGCGTGAATCACATTGCGTGTCCGCCGGACGGGTGATCTGCGGCGGTCACGGAGGTGACCGGCCGGCGACGACACCCGTCCGTGCGGTCGCCCGGTCCCGTCCGGTGCGACGACGGTGCCGGAGCCGTGCGTGGCCGCCGACCCGCGGTGGGCGATGATCCCCCCGCCGGACCCGGTGGACCGGGCCGGAGAGGGAGGCGACGTGGACGAGGACCTGATGGGCCGGCTCATCCGGTTCGCCGACCTGACCGCCTGGCCGGCGTTCGCGGCGTTCGGGGTGCAGGAGGAGTCGATCGACCGGCTGCTCGCGACGACCGCGGGCCTGGACCCGTCGGCCGTCGCCGGGGTACGGGCCGGGCTCGCCGGACGGGTCCGCGCCGCGGCGCGGGCGCTGCGGAACGAGCCGCCGGTCGCGGACGGCCTGCACCGGATGGCGCTGCGTCCGGGCGAGCGGATCGTGGTCGTCGGCGACTCCCTGTCCGCCGACCGGCTGAGCTGGGCGCGGCTGTTCGCCGAGCTGGTCCCGATAGTCGAACCGGAGGCCTCGGTCGAGGTACTCGCGCTGTCCGGGCGGACCAGCTCGGAGGCACTCGCACTGGGCCCGGTCCTGGTCTCCCGGGTGCCGACCCGGGTGCTGGTCATGCTCGGCACCAACGACATCCGCCGGGAGGGCGCGACCACCGGGATCCGGATGGTGTCGATCAGCGAGACGGCCCGGAACCTGCGGGCGTTGCGCCTGCTGCTGGAGACCGAGAGCGGCGCCCGGGTGCGGTTCGTCGTCCCGCCGCCGGTCGATCCCGGACGGGTGGCCGCCACCCGCGAGCTCACCGGCGAGTGGTGGGACCCGGCCGACGTCCCCGGGCTCGTCGCGACGGTCCGGGAGGTCGACCCGGACGCGGTCGACCTGTCCCGGATGCCGATCCGGCCCGACTTCTGGGAGGACGACGGCCTGCACCCCAGCCCGATCGGGCAGGTCGCGATCCTGCGGGCGGTGCTGGCCCGGATCTGACCCGGCACGCTCAGCCGCGCAGCGCGGCGATCGCCGCCCGGGCCGCGGCGGCGACCGCGGCCTCCCCGCGCGCCCTGTCGGCCGGGTCGGCCGGCACGGTGAAGACCGTCAGGACCAGCGGTGCGCCGTCCGGCGGGTAGAGCACCCCGGAGTCGTTGCGCTCCCCGAGCGGCCCGGAGCCGGTCTTGTCGGCGACGGCCCAGCCGGCCGGGACCGCCGCGCGGATCTGCCGGTCGCCGGTGGTGTTCGCCCGCAGCCAGCCGGTCAGCCGGTCGCGCTGCGCGGGCGGCAGGGCGTCGCCGAGGACCAGGGTGCGCAGCGTGACGGCCAGTGCGGCCGGGGTCGCGGTGTCGCGCTCGCCGTCGCGGTCGTTCAGCGCGGTCTCGGACCGGTCGGAGCGGGTGACGGTGTCCCCGGTCGTGCGCAGCCACGCGGTCAGCTCGGCGGGGGACCCGACCTCACGCAGCAGCAGGTTGTGCGCGGTGTTGTCCGAGACGGTGACGGCGGCCTCGCACAGCCGGCCCACCGTCATCCCCGTCGCCAGGTTCCGGGTGGTGACGGGCGCGTACTCCAGCAGGTCGGCGCGTCCGTAGCGGACCGGGCGGTCGAGCAGGCCGGGCTCGGACAGCGAGCGGTGCAGCACGAAACCGGCCATCAGCGCCTTGACCACCGAGCACATCAGGAAGCGGTCGCCGTCGCGGTGCCCGGCCGCCGCGCCGGTACCGGTGTCGAGCACGTGCACCCCGATCGTGCGGGCGTACTCGCGTTCGACGTCGGCCAGCGCGGGGATCGGCGCGCTCCCGGCGCCCGGGCCCGCCGGGGCGGGCGCCGCGGGTGCGGCCGGTGCCGCCGGTGCGCAACCGGTCAGCGCGGCGCCGCCCAGTGCGGCACCGGCCAGGAGCAGGGAGCGGCGGGTGATCGTCATGGTCGCACCGTGTCGCATCCGCACCGATAGCGCGAATACGATCGTGCTTCGCGTGTGATAGCCGTTCGATATGGGGCGAGGCCGGTGGACCTGCTGCGGCACCTGACGTTCTTCGTCGCCGTCGCCGAGGAGCGGCACTTCGGGCGGGCCGCCGCCCGGCTCGGGATGACGCAGCCGCCGCTGTCCCAGGGCCTGCGACGGCTGGAGGCGAGGCTCGGCACCCCGCTGTTCGACCGCGGACCCGGCGGCGTCTCCCCGACGGCGGCCGGTCGCGACCTGCTTCCCCGCGCCCGTGCCCTGATCGAGGACGCCGCGGCGCTCGGCCGCGCCGCCGCCCGGCACGCCGAGGCGGCCCGGGTGCTGCGGCTCGGCGTCGTCGCCGACCTCGGCCCTGCCGCCACCGCCCGGCTGGCGGTCCGCGCCGCCGCCGCGACCGGCCTGCGGGTCGCGCCGACCGTGGCGACCACCGTCGCGCTGGTCGACGCGGTGTCGGACGGGACGGTGGACGTCGCCGTCGTCGCGCACCCGACGGTGCTGGAGTCGGCGCGGGCCGGGCCGGTCGTCGCGCTGCCGACCGAGGTCCTGCTGTCCGCAGGCCACCCCGCTGCGGCCGGGCCGGGGCCGGTGGTGCTGCGCACCCTGCGCGGGACGGCGCCGGCCACGGCACCGCGGGCGCACGCCCCGGCCGCCCACGACCTGCTGCTCGACACCCTCGACGCCCGCGGGTGCCCGGCCGGCCCGGCCGACGCGGCGTCCCCGGCGGAGGCACTGGCGCTGGTGGCGACCGGCGCCGCGTTCCTCCTCACCGCCGATCCCGGCCTCGCCGGCGACGGTGTGGTCCGCAGGCCGGTGGCGGGCGAACCGGTGCCCTACCGGGTCCGGGTGGTGCACCGCGACGGCGTCCCGGACGGCCTGGTCGGGGCGCTCGCCGACGCGCTGCGGGAGGGTGCGTGACCCCGGCCGCGGAGGTCCGCGCGGTGTTCCGCGACGCCGGGGTGCGCGGCTGGCTGCACGCCCGCCCGGTCACCGGCGACGGGACCCGCCCGACGGCGCGCGAGGTCGGCGTCGGCGCGCACGTGCCGGTCGTGATGGCCTCGGTCTACAAGGTGTTCGTGCTGGTCGCGTACTGCCGGGCGGTCGACGCCGGCACGATCGACCCACGCGAGCCCGTCGTCGTCCCGGTGCGGCGCACACCCGGGATCACCGGGATCTCCGCGCTGGCCGACCCGGTGACGATGAGCTGGCGGGACCTGGTCACCTCGATGGTGACGGCCTCGGACAACGCCGCGGCCGACGTCGTCCACACCCGGGTGGGGCGCGATCGGGTGGCCGCGCTGCCCGCCGAGCTGGGCCTGGGCGGCACCCGGATCCGGGGCGGCACCGACGACGTGTTCGCCGACCTGCTCGCCGACACCGGTACCGACGACGTCGCCGCGGCCTTCGGGGTGCTCGCCGACAACGACGTCCCTGTCGAGACCCGCGCGCTCAGCCCGGTCTACGGCTCCTCCACCACGGCGGCGGACACCACCGCGCTGCTCGGGCTGCTGTGGCGCGGCGAGCTCGCCTCGGACGGGTCCACCGCGTTCGCCCGCCGGGTGCTCGGCGCCCAGATCTGGCCGCACCGGCTGCGTGCCGGGTTCCCCGCGGCGGCACGGGTGGCGGGCAAGACCGGCACGGTCGGCGCGGTCCGCAACGAGGTCGGCGTGGTGACCTACCCGGGGGAGCACCCGGTCGCCGTCGCCGTCTACACCCACGCCGCGCGCAGCGATGCCGCCGTCCCGCGGGCGGACGCGGCGATCGGGGCCGCCGCGCGGGTCGCGGTACACGCGCTGCGCGCCCCCGCCCTCTGACCCCGGTCAGCCGACCGGCAGCCACTCCCGCGCCGCCGCGACCAGCGCCGCGACGCCGACCGACAGCGTCGGCTCGACCACCGGCGCGTAGCGGGGGGAGTGGTTCGACGGCAGCGACGCGGTCCGCTCCCGGATCTCCGCGACGGTGCCCGCGCCCTCGAACGCGGCCGGGTCGGCCCCGCCGAGCAGCCAGTACACGCACGGCACCCCGGCGGCGACGGCGAACCGGCCCACGTCCTCGCTGCCGGTGACCGGCCCCGGGTCGACGACCGGGAGCGGGGTGACCGCGGCCAGCGCGGCCCGGGTGCGCTCGGCGGCGTCGGTGTCGTTGACGACCGGCGGGAAGGACTCCAGCAGCCGGATCTCGGGGTCGGTCGGCGCTCCGGAGGCCGCGGCCTCGCCACGCACGGTGCGCTCGATCCCGGCGAGCACCCGGTCCCGGACGCCCGGGGTGTAGGACCGCACGGTCAGGCCCAGCTCGGCGGAGTCGGGGATGACGTTCTCCTTCGTGCCCGCCCGCAGCATGCCGACGCTGAGCACGGCGGTCTCGGTCGCGGCCACCTCCCGCGGCACGACGGTGTGCAGGCGGAGCACCGTCGCGGCGGCGAGCAGCACCGGGTCGACCGTCGTCTCCGGTCGCGAGCCGTGCCCGCCGGAGCCGTGCAGGGTCACCCGCACGGTGTCGCTGCCCGCGAAGGCCGGGCCGGCGGCGAGGGCCAGCAGCCCCGCGGGCAGCGGCGCGACGTGCTGGCCCAGCACGACGTCCGGGGCGCCGAAGCGGGCGAACAGACCGTCGTCGAGCATCGCGTCGGCGCCGGCGCCGAACTCCTCGGCGGGCTGGAACACCACCAGCAGCATGCCCCGCCAGCCGTCGCGGGCGGCGGCCAGCTCGGCCGCGGCGCCCACCAGACAGGTGACGTGCATGTCGTGCCCGCAGGCGTGGGCGACGGCGGTCTCCTCCCCGTCGCGGCCGAGGGCGCGGACGGTGCTGGCGTAGTCCAGGCCGGTGTCCTCGGCGACCGGCAGCGCGTCCATGTCGGCCCGCAGCAGCGCGGTCGGGCCGTCGCCGTTGCGGAGGACCCCGACCACACCGGTGCGTCCGACCCCCTCGGTGACGTCGTAGCCGGCGTCGCGCAACCGGGCTGCGGCGATGCCCGCGGTGCGGGTCTCGGCGAAGGACAGCTCGGGGTGACGGTGCAGGTCGCGGTACAGGTCGGCGAGTTCGGCGCTGCTCACCCGAGTGAACCTAGGCGGCAGGCGCCGGAGGCGGCTGGGCCGGACGAGGTCCCTCCGATGCCGTCACACGGACCGGTGAACCCGCCATCACGGGGACAACCACAGGACCGGTCGAGTTAACCGTTTGTTCAAGAGGGTCCTATCATTCGCTCATGGCGCAACCTTTCGGGACGAGTCGGTGACCCTCGAGGAGACACGGCGCGGCGCACCTGTCGCGGCCGACCGCTGGCGCGGTCTGGCCGTGTTCGTCGTGCGGTCGGCGGCGGCGCCCCTGCTCGACGAGGCCGTCGCCGGTGTCGCCCGCGGGCTGGAGATCCTCGACGTCGTCGTCCTGGACGACGCGCAGGTCGCCCGGGTCCGCGGCACGCTGCCCGCGCCGGCGTCGCGCCCGGTCCCGTCCGGTGCGCCGTACGCCCTGATCGTGGCCTGCGACGTCGTCGCCCCGGTCGGGACGTCGGGCGTGCGGGCGGTCGCCGACCGGGTCGCCGCCGTCCTGGACTACACCGACAAGCGGGTCCTGCGCCGCGTCCCGCCGCGGGAGCACTACCTTCCGGTGCAGGCGTCGTCGTCGCCGGAGCACGCCCTCGCCCTGCTGGACGCGCTCGGCGATCCGGGGATCCTGCCCCGCATCGCCGGACCGGTCGAGGATCTCGGCCGCCGGTGTGCGATGCCCTTCCCGGTCGTGCGGATGCTCGGCGGCACCTCGCCCGGGTTCCGCGCCCGCGTCGCGCTGGTCCACCACCCGGTGCACGGGCCGTCGGTGTGCAAGGTGTTCCGGCCCGGGGCGCACGAGGCCTACGACCGCGAGCTGCGGGCCCGCCTCGACCTCGGCGACCTGCCCGAGGTCCCGGAGCTGCTCGAGCACGGCCCGAACTGGCTGCTCACCCCGTTCTACGGCGACACCGGCCGGCACGTCGTGCGCCGCCTGCCCGGCGAGCTCGCCCAGCTGCGCCCGGAGGTCGTGCGCACGCTGCTGCGGTTCTGCCGCGACCTGCACGAGCGTGGCCGCTTCGTGCTCGACCTGTCCCCGCACAACCTGGTGTGGGACGAGCGGGCCGGGCTGAAGGTCCTCGACCTGGAGTTCGTCCTCGAGTACCCGGGCGAGCCGCCGGCGTGGTCGGACTGCTGGAGCCTGCGCGGCGTGCCGCCGGCCTACCGCGCCTCGGTCGAGGGGCTGCCCGACCTGGTGCTGACCCGTGGCGTCGGCAACTCGGTGTTCCACCCGGCGATCTCCGGGATGCGCCGCGCCCGGCTGCTCGCCGAGCCGCGCCGGGGCGAGGCCGCGCACAGCGGGGCCACCCAGCTCGCCTGGTTCAGCGCCCTCGGTACCGTCGGGCGGTTGCATCCCGCACTCCGCGGGAAGCGACACTGACGGCGCGACCCCCGACGCGCCGACCCGCCCCGACGACCGGAGGACCCGCGTGACCGGACCCGGTGGCGACCTGCCCGACGACCCGACCCGGCCGCTGCGGCCCGTGCCCCCGGAGCCCGCACCGGCCCCCGGCCCGACGGGTGGGACGGGTCCGTCGGCATCGTCCGGGTCGTCGCTGACCGCGCGGACCGCGCGCGGGTTCGCGTGGGCGTTCACCGGCACCGTCGGACAGGCGGTGCTGCAGATCGGCGCCACCGTCGCGCTGGCCCGGCTGCTCACCCCGGAGGAGTTCGGTGCGGCCGCGGCCGCGCTGCTGATCGTCGGGCTGACCCAGCTGGTCACCCAGCTCGGCGTCGCCGCCTCCCTGGTGCACCGCAAGGACCTCGACGACCGCGACGTGACGGCGGCGTTCTGGTTCTCGGTGCTGGTCGCGGCGGTGTTCGCCGCGGTGCTGGCCCTCGGCTCGCCGGTGATCAGCCCGCTCGTCGGGCTCCCGGCCGACTCAGCGCTGCTGCCGCTGCTGTCGATCGCGCTGCTGTTCGCGGGGGCCTCGGCGACCCCGCTCGGCCTGCTCCAGCGCGACCTGCGGTTCCGTTCGATGGCGACGGTCGACCTGCTCGCGGCGGGCCCGGCGCTGATCGGGGTCAGCGTCGTCCTGGCCGCGGCCGGGTTCGGCGCCTCCGCGCTCGCGTTCGGCGAGATCGCCGCCGCCGTCGCCAAGTGCGCGGGCTACCTCGCGCTGACCCGGCCGCGGTTCCGCCCCGAGGGGCCCACCGCGAGCTGGGGCCGGCTGCGGCCGCTGCTCGGCTACGGCGCCGGGTTCTCCATCGCCCAGCTCGGCAACTGGTTCGCGCTCAACGCCGACAAGCTCGTCGTCGCCAACGCGCTGGGTACCGGTCCGCTCGGTGTCTACGGCCGCGCCTACAACCTGCTCTCCGAACCCGCGAACATCATCGGCGGTGCCGCCGACAAGGCACTGTTCCCGGCGATGGCCCGGGTCCGCGACGACGGCCCCCGCCTGCGCGCCGCCTACGTGCGCAGCGCGAGCCTGGTCGCGCTGGTCACCGCCCCGGCCGCGGTGCTGCTCTGCGTGCTCGCCCCGGAGGTCGTCCGGGTGCTGCTCGGGGCGCAGTGGGACGCCGTCGTACCGCTGGTGCAGCTGTTCGCCCTGGTCCTGCTGCCGCGCACCTCGTACAAGATCAGCACCTCGCTGACCCGGGCCACCGGCGCCGTCTACCGGGCGGCCTGGCGGCAGTGGCTCTACGCCGGCTACGTCGTCGTGCTCACCGTGACCGGCGGGCTGCTGTGGGGCCTGGTCGGCGTCGCGGCCGGGGCGTCGCTGGCGATCGTCGTCCACTTCCTGGTGATGCTGCAGTTCTCCGCACGCGTCTCGCCCGGCCTGATGGGTGCGGTGCTGCGGATGTACGTCAAGCACGTCCCGGCGCTGGTGCTGACCGTGGCCGCGACCTGGGGCGTGGCGGTGCTGGTCCGCCCGCTCGGGATCGACCTGGTGACCCTGGCCGCCGCGGCCCTGGCCGGCGGGGTCGCGTCGGTCGGCACGCTGGTCGTGCTGCGCGGCCGCTTCGCCGCCGAGCTGTCGGTGGTGCGGAGCCTGCGCGGGGGCGGCGCGCCGCGCGGGCCGAGGCCCGACCGCCCGGCCGACGCGGCCGCTCCGGCGGCGACCGGGGGCCGTCGTCGCCTCCCCGACGACGCCACCGTGCAGCTGCCCGCCGTCGGTCGCGGGGACGCGCCCCGCGCCGTGGGGCACCCGGCCGACCGTCGCTGAGCCGACGGCCTGCTCCGGAGCGGGGCGGCGTCCGGGGCCACCGCACGCGTGCGGGGCCGCCGCACCGGCCGCACCGGCGGAGTGAGGCCGGGCACCCGTCGTCGCGCCGGGTTGTGCCCGGCCCCCCGCCGACGGAAGTCTCGACGGTTCGACCGCGTCCCGGAGATCCCGGGACGCGCAGAGGGAACTGAGGTGCTCATGGAGCGCGTAGGCGTCGTCGGCTGCGGTCAGATGGGATCCGGGATCGCGGAGGTCGCGGCACGGGCCGGGTACGGGGTGCGGGTCGTCGAGACCTCCGCCGCCGCGGTGGAGGCGGGCCGGGCCCGCCTGGAGTCGTCGCTGGCCCGGGCGGAGAAGCGCGGCCGGATCGACTCCGCCGAGGAGGTTCTGACCCGCCTCGAGGTCGTCGAGGGGCTGGACGCGCTGGCCGACCGGGAGCTCGTCGTCGAGGCGATCGCCGAGGACGAGGCGCTCAAGACCGGCGTCTTCCGGGAGCTGGACCGGCTCGTCACCGACACCGGCGCGGTGCTGGCGTCGAACACGTCGTCCATCCCGATCATGAAGCTGGCGGTGGCGACGAAGCGTCCCGAGCAGGTCGTCGGCATCCACTTCTTCAACCCGGTGCCGGTGCTGTCGCTGGTCGAACTCGTCCCGAGCCTGATGACCTCCGAGGACACCCTGGCCCGGGCGCGGACCTTCGTCGAGGAGGGTCTGGGCAAGAAGGCGATCGACTGCCAGGACCGCGCCGGCTTCGTCGTCAACGCGCTGCTGGTCCCGTTCCTGCTGTCGGCGATCCGGATGATGGAGTCCGGCTTCGCCACCGCCGAGGACATCGACGAGGGACTGGTCCGCGGCTGTGCGCATCCGCAGGGCCCGCTCGCGCTGTCCGACCTGATCGGCCTGGACACCGTGCAGGCCGTCGCGGAGTCGATGTACGCGGAGTTCAAGGAGCCGCTGTACGCGCCGCCGCCGCTGCTGGCCCGCATGGTCGACGCCGGCCTGCTCGGCAAGAAGACCGGGCGGGGCTTCCACACCTACGCCTGACCGGGCGTCCCGGGGGGCGCGATTGTGCTCCCCGGGACAACGTCAGTGCTCCCGGTGCCAAGACCGGCGCGCGGCGGGCGACCAGTCTCGTGGGCGACGCCATCCCACCACGAGGCGAGGAGCACCCATGACCGCGACGCACGAGGCCCCGGCCACGCCGCTGACCGAGAAGGTGGTCAAGGCCGCCTGTCCCCAGGACTGCCCGGACACCTGCGCGATGCTGGTGACCGTCGACGGCTCGGGGACGGCGACGTCGGTCGTCGGCGACCCGGACCACCCGTACACCAACGGCGGCCTCTGCGTGAAGGTCAACAACTACCTCGACCGCGTGTACGACCCGGGCCGCGTGCTGTTCCCGATGCGCCGGACCGGTCCCAAGGGCAGCGGCCGCTTCGAGCGGATCACCTGGGACGACGCCGTCACCGAGATCGCCACCCGCTTCAGGGCCATCGCCGACGAGCACGGTCCCGAGGCGATCATGCCGGTCAGCTACCTGGGCACCCAGGGCATCCTGAACGGTCTCAACGTCGGCGACCCCTTCTTCGCGAAGCTGGGCGCCACCGTCGCCGAGCGCACCTACTGCGACTCCGGCTCCTGCACCGCCTACGCCATGACCATCGGCGACACCGCCGGGGTGGACCCGGAGAGCCTCGTGCACTCCAAGTTCATCCTGGTGTGGGCCTGCAACATCATGAGCACCAACCTGCACCTCTGGCCCTACATCGCGAAGGCGAAGAAGAACGGCGCGAAGGTCGTGGTCGTCGACCCGGTCCGCACCCGCACCGCGGCCGCGGCCGACCAGCACATCCCGATCCGCCCCGGTACCGACGGCGCGCTCGCGCTGGCCATGGCGCACGTGATCATCGCCGAGGGCCTCACCGACGACGACTACATCGCGAACCACACCGTCGGCTACGACGAGTTCGCCGAGCGTGTCTCCCGCTACACCCCCGAGTGGGCCGAGACCGAGACCGGCGTGCCCGCCGAGACCATCCGGGTGCTCGCCCGCGAGTACGCCGGTGCGCAGCCGTCGGTCATCCGGATCGGCGTCGCCGTCGAGCGGCACGCCGGCGGCGGCCAGACCGTGCGCGCGCTGTCCTGCCTGCCCGGCCTCGTCGGTGCCTGGCGCAGGCCCGGCGGCGGCATCCTGCAGCTGCCGCTGTGGGCGTTCCCCGTCAACTGGGGCGCGTTCATGCACCCGGAGATGCTCACCCCCGGCACCCGGGTCATCAACCAGTACCGGCTCGGTGCCGCCCTGGCCGGTGACCTGCCGGCCGGCCCGCCGATCAAGGGCCTGATGGTCTACAACTCCAACCCGGTCGTCACCACGCCCGACCAGGACCGGCTGATCAAGGGCCTGGAGAGCGAGGACCTGTTCACCGTCGTGTCGGAGCAGTTCATGACCGACACCGCGGAGTACGCCGACATCGTCCTGCCTGCCACGACGCAGCTCGAGCAGGACGACATCATGTTCTCCTGGGGTCACCTGTTCGTGACCTACAACCACCGGTCCATCGAGCCGCTGGGCGAGGCCGTCCCGAACACCGAGATGTTCCGCAGGCTCGCCGCCGCGATGGGCTTCGACGACCCGGTCTTCCGGCGCACCGACTCCGAGATGATCGCCGAGGCGTTCGACTGGTCCCACCCGCACATGGAGGGGATCACCGTCGAGTCGCTGAAGGAGAAGGGCTGGCAGCGGCTCAACGTGGCCCCGCCGGAGGCCTACGCCCCGCACGCCGAGGGGAACTTCCCGACGCCGTCGGGCAAGGCCGAGTTCGTCTCCGCCGCCGCGGCGGCGGGCGGCAACTTCGTGGTCCCGCTGTTCCGGCAGGGTTCCAACGACCACCAGCCCGGCCAGCCGGTCGACCCGCTGCCGCACTACATCCCGCCGCGCGAGTCCGCCGCGTCCGACCCGGAGCTCGCCGCCCGCTACCCGCTCAACCTGCTCACGCCGAAGTCGCACGCGTTCCTGAACTCGAGCTTCGGCAGTCACGAGTTCCACCGCCGCGTCGCGAACGAGCACACCCTGATCATCCACCCGGACGACGCCGCCGCCCGCGGCATCGCCGAGGGGGCTCCGGTGCGCGTGTTCAACGACCGGGGCGAGTTCACCGTCGTCGCGTCGCTGCAGGACACCGTGTCCCGCGGGGTCGTGGTGAGCCCGATGGGCGGCTGGCGCAAGAACTCCAAGGCCGGCGCCACCCTGGCCGCGGTCAACCCGACCGTGTTCGGCGACCTGGGCAATGCGCCCACGTTCTCCGACACGCTCGTCGAGGTCGAGACCGCCTGAGCCGCACGGCCCGGCCGGATCGCCCTTCTCGGCCCGGCCGGGCCGTGCCCCACCCCGACCGTCCACATCGGAGGAAAGACTCGTGGCCTACGTCGTCACCGAGGCCTGCATCGACATCCAGGACCGCTCCTGCATGGAGGAGTGTCCGGTCGACTGCATCTACCCCGGCGAGCGGATGATGTACATCCACCCCGACGAGTGCGTCGACTGCGGCAAGTGCATGCCCGCGTGCCCCAGCGAGGCCATCCACTGGGAGCACAAGATGCCCCCGGAGCACCAGGACTTCGTCGAGGCCAACGCGCTGTTCGTGCGCGAGCAGGGCTTCTCCGGCGGCGGCGAGGACGCCGATCCCGCCGACGGCGACCACCCGATCGTCGCGCAGCGGAGGCCCCGATGAGCGGCGAGCTCACCGCCGACCTGGTCGTCGTCGGCGCCGGGCCGACCGGGCTCTACGCCACGTACTACGCGGGCTTCCGCGGGCTGTCCGTG
Organism: Pseudonocardia sp. ICBG1034; assembly: GCF_020131375.1. Classification (NCBI taxonomy): domain Bacteria; kingdom Bacillati; phylum Actinomycetota; class Actinomycetes; order Pseudonocardiales; family Pseudonocardiaceae; genus Pseudonocardia; species Pseudonocardia sp. ICBG1034. Next base: position 511,300 of record NZ_JAHLEK010000023.1, on the reverse strand, counting down.
GTCGTCGTCGACGCGCTCGACCAGCTGGGCGGGCAGATGTCGGTGCTCTACCCGGAGAAGCCGGTGTTCGACGTCGCGGGCTTCCCCCGGGTCCGGGCGCAGGACCTGGTCGACTCCCTGGTCGAGCAGGCCGCCCTGGCCGAGCCGACCTACCTGCTCGGGCACGACGCCGTCGAGCTGGAGCAGTTCGACGACGGCGTCGCCGTCACCACCGACCGCGGCGTGCGGGTCCGGGCGGGTGCGCTGCTGGTCACCGGCGGCATGGGCCGGTTCACCCCGCGCCCGCTGCCCGCGGGCGGCGACTTCGTCGGGCGCGGGCTGCGCTATGCGGTGCCGCGGCCGGCCGATCTGACGGGCAAGGACGTGCTGATCGTCGGCGGCGGGGACTCCGCGGTGGACTGGGCGCTGTGCCTGGAGCCGCTGGCGGCGTCGGTGACCCTGGTACACCGCCGCGAGGCCTTCCGCGCGCACGAGCGCAGCGTCACCGAGCTGCGCGCCTCGTCGGTGCGGATCCTGACCCCCTACGAGGTGTACGACGTCCGCGGCGACGGCCGCGTCTCCGAGGTCGACGTGTCCGGCCCGGACGGCGTCGAGACCCTGCGGGTCGACGAGATCGTCGCCGCGCTGGGGTTCAAGGCCGACCTCGCGGCCCTGTCGAGCTGGGGGATCGGGATGAGCCGCCGGCACATCGCCGTCGACCGGTCGATGCGCACGACGCTGCCCCGGGTGTTCGCGGCCGGGGACATCACCGACTTCGAGGGCAAGGTCCGGCTGATCTCGGTCGGTTTCGGCGAGGCCGCGCTGGCGGTCAACAACCTCGTCCCGCTGGTGCGCCCCGACCTCCCGGTGGTGCCCGGACACTCGAGCGACGCGGCATGACCGGCGCGGCGCCCGACCGGTCCGGAGCGGGGTGGGCCCACGGCAGCACCGGCGCGGCGATGATCGGACACCCCCGCACGTGCGGGCGCACCACCACGGTGCACCAGGCCCGGGAGGTGTTCCGCGACGATCACGTGCACGCACTGCTCGTCGTCGACCGGGGTGTGCTGCTGGCCGTGGTGGAGCGCGGCGACCTCGCCGGCCGTCCCGCCGCGGCGCCGGTCCGCTGGCTCGGCACCCTGGCCGGGCGCACCGTCGACCCCACCGCGCCGGCGACCGCGACGCGCGACCGGATGCGGGCCGGGGGGCGCAGGCGGCTCGCCGTCGTCGACGGGCACGGCCGGCTGCTCGGCCTGCTCTGCCTCAAGCGGTCCGGGGCCGGCTTCTGCACGGACGAGGGGGTGCGGGCCCGGGCGGCCGAACGTGCCGCGCGACGACGTCCTCACATCGGAGCAACACGTTCGTGACGTCCACGTGCCATGCTCGGGTATGGCATTGGTCACGATCGACACCACCACCGTGGCCGAGACCGACCGGCTGGACTTCTGGCGCGCGACGGTGTGCGACCAGTTCGTCGCGCTGGACGTGACACCGTCCACCACCGGGTTGGTCTCCGGACGGGTCACCGCCTCGTCGGTGGCCGGCACGCATCTGCGGCGGATCTCCTCGGTTCCGCACCGCTTCGACCGGACGATACGCCAGGTTCGCGCCGCAGACGAGGACTATCTGCAGATCGCGCTGGCCCGCCGTGGCCGCACACTCGTCGCGCAGGACGGACGGGAGGCGGTGATCGGCCCCGGCGAGTTCGTGATCTACGACAGCAGCAGGCCGTTCACCTTCGTCACCACCGACAGCTTCGAGTACCAGGTCTGCCTGCATCCCAAGAGCGCGCTGCCGCTGTCCCGGGCGGAGATGGCCGAGGCCACCGCGGTCGCCCTCGACGGCCGTCGCGGCGTCGGCGCGATGCTGCCGCCGCTGCTGTCCTCGCTGGACCGGGCGATCGGCGACGACGTCCCCGTGGCCGCGCAGGAGGCCGTCGCACGGACCATCGGGGATGTGTTCGTCGCGCTGGTCCGCAGCACCGTGCCCGCGTCCGCGCCGGAGAACCTGCACGTCGCGCGGGCCCGCGGGCACATCCGCGAGCACATCGCCGACCGCGACCTCGACCCCGCGGGTGTCGCCGCCGCCTGCGCGATCTCGGTGAGCTACCTGCACAAGCTGTTCGCCGAGGAGGGCACCACGGTGGCCGGGGCCATCCGCGAGGAACGCCTGCAGGGCGCGTGGACCGACCTGCGCCGGCCGGAGTCCGCCCACGTCGGGGTCGGCGCGATCGGCGCGCGATGGGGCATGCCGGACCCGGCGGCGTTCAGCCGGGCCTTCCGGAACCGGTTCGGGCGGTCCCCCAAGGCGCACCGCGAGTCCTGATGGCCGGCCGGGCGGGGAGGGTCCGCCCGGCCGCTCCGTTCAGATCCGCTGTTCGCCGAGGAACCCGGTGACCAGCTTCGTCAGGTCCTCGGGCCGCTCCAGGTGCATGCAGTGGCTGGACCCCGGCCCGGTGACCAGCTCGAACCGGGCGCCCGGGATGCGCTCGGCCACCGCGCGGGACTGCCAGTGCGGGGTCAGCAGGTCCTGCTCGCCGACCACGACCAGCGTCGGTGCCGTGATCGCGTCCAGCCGGTCGAGGGTGTCGTGCACGAGGTCGGCGTCCCACTGCTCGACGGTCACCTGCATCTGCGCCTCGTCCTGCGGGAACGCCGGCAGCAGCGCCTCCAGCAGGGCGCCCACGTTCGGGTCGTCGAGGGCCTGTGGGGAGAACGCGAGCCCCGACGCGGCCAGTGCGGACTCCATGTCACGGTGCACGTAGGGCAGGCGCAGCGCGGTGAGCACTGCGCGCTGGAAGCCGTCGGTGCGGCCCCAGGTGCCGTAGAGGACCTGCGAGGCGACCTGCTCGGGGCGGGCCAGCGCCATCTCCTGTGCGACGGCCGAGCCCAGCGACCAGCCGAGCAGGTGCGCGCGCGGGATCTCCAGGGCGTCGAGCAGCGCGGAGGTGTCGGCGGCCATCGAGCCGACCGTGATCGGCCCGGAGCCGCGGTCGCTGCCGCCCAGCCCCCGGTTGTCGACGGTGATGACCCAATGGGTCTGGGCCAGCCGGTGCGCGAGCTCGCCCCACAGCGGGATCGCGCCGGACGTACCCATGATCATGAGCAGGGGGTCGCCGTCGCCTGCGGTCTCGTAGTTCAGCTCGACGCCGGTGGACACGGGGATGCGGGGCACGGTGGTCTCCTCGGGGTGTGCGGTCGGTCGGGGTCAGCGGTACTGCAGGCCGTCGTCGAGGTCGGCCTTCGGCAGCTCGACCCGGTCGACGTCGTGCTCGTGCATGTGGGTCCAGGGCTCGCGGTCGCCCTGCCCGAACATGCGGTGCTGGGAGCGTCCGATGTAGCCGGGGTTGAAGTTGTCCTCCGAGACCCACGGCAGCCGGGGCATGTCGGCGTCCTGCGCCCGCAGCGTGGGCACGACGACCCGGTCCCCACGCTCGTCCATGCGCGCCAGGATGCGGCCGATCAGGTCGTTGACCAGGTCGATCCGCAGCGTCCAGCTGTGCCGGAAGTACCCGAAGGCGTAGGCCATGTTCGGGATGTCGCTGATCATCAGACCGCGCCAGGTGACGTGCCGGGTGAAGTCGACCGGCTCGCCGTCGACGGTGAAGGGGATGTCGCCGAACACCGCCAGGTCGAAGCCCGTCGCGGTGACGACGACGTCGGCCTCGATCACCTCGCCGGAGGAGACCTGCACGCCCTTCTCGGTGAACTCGGAGATGATGTCGGTGACGACCGAGGCCTTTCCCTCGCGCATCGCGGCGAAGAAGTCGCCGTCGGGCACGAACGCGATGCGCTGCTGCCACGGCCGGTAGCGGGGGACGAAGTGCTTCTCGACGTCGGTGCCCTCGGGGAGCAGCGGCCGGATGGACTCGACCAGGAACTCGTGCAGCGCGTCCGGGTCGTCGCGGCCGGTGGTCGCCAGCCAGTCGAGCTGCTGGACGTAGGTGCGGCGCAGGATCTCGTGGGTCCACTCGCCGGGCAGGTCGAGCGGCTCCAGCATCGTCGCGAGCTCGTGCACGGTCGGCGCCGGGAACCAGTACGACGGCGAGCGCTGCAGCATCGTCACGTGTTCGGCGGTCGCGGCCGTCGCCGGGACGACCGTCGCCGCGGTCGCGCCGGATCCGATGACCAGCACCTTCTTCCCCGTGACGTCGAGGTCCGACGGCCAGGACTGCGGGTGCACGACCGTCCCGGCGAAGCGCTCGGTACCCGGCCACTCCGGGGTGTAGGGCTCGTCGTGGTTGTAGTAGCCCTGGCACATCCACAGGAACGACGCGGTCATCCGCAGGGTCTCGCCGGTGTCGGTGCGCGTAACGTCCGCGGTCCAGAGGTTCTCCTCCGAGGACCAGCTCAGCGCGGTGACGCGGTGGTGGTAGCGGATGTGCCCGGCGAGGTCGTCCTCGTCGATGACCTCGCGGAGGTAGGACAGGATCTCCCCGCCCGCTGCGATCGACGGTCCCTTCCACGGCTTGTGCCGGTAGCCGTAGGTGAACAGGTCGCTGTCCGAGCGGGCACCGGGGAAGCGGTGCGTCCACCAGGTCCCACCGGGGGCGTCCTGGGCCTCCAGCAGCACGAAGCTCCGCCCCGGGAACTCCTCCCGCAGCCGGTGCGCGGCGCCGATGCCGGACACCCCGGCCCCGACGATCAGGACGTCGACGTGCTCGGTGGTCGTGGTGGCCATGGGGGTCCTCCCGGTGCAGGGGTGACGACGGTCACCCGACGCTAGGTCGGACCGGGCGCTCCACGGGTGTCCGAACTTCGGACAGCGACAGGTGTTGACCGGTGACGCATCATGTGATGACGAGCACAGAGAGGTGCATCGATGGGGGATCTGCTCGCACGCCGCCGCGAGCTCGTGTCCGCGCGGGCCGAGCTGCTCGACCGGCCCGACGTCGCGCTGCCCGGCGTGCCCGGCCACGTCGTCGCGTCGTGGCGGCGCAGCATCGCGGGCGGGGTGGACCCGGCGATGATCGTGAACCGGTTCCACCCCGACCTCGACACCGGCTCCCGGCTGGTCCGCTGCGCGCGCCCGGTGATGGAGCAGCTGGTCGAGCAGGTCGCCGGGATCGGGGTGTGCGTCGCGCTCACCGACCACCGGGCCCGGCTGCTGGTGCGGCTGGACACCGACGCGGTGATCGCCCGGTCCGCGGACGTCAACGCGTTCGCCGCCGGGTTCGGCTACGCCGAGGGCGCGGTGGGCACCAACGGGGTCGGGACCGTGCTGGAGTCCGGCCGGCCGGTGCACATCGTCGGCGCCGAACACTTCGTCGAGCAGCTCCACGACTACGCCTGCGCCGGCGCCCCGGTGCGCGACCCGGCGACCGGGCGGATCGAGGCGGTACTCGACCTGTCCTGCCGCGCCGAGCACTCCTCGCCGCTGCTGCTGTCGCTGGTGCGCTCCGCGGCCGCGCGCATCTCCGATGCCCTGCTGCACGACCGCGACCCCGCGCAGCAGGCCCTGTTCGACGCCTACGCCCGCACCGAGTCCCGCACCCGGCGGGCGGTGCTCGCCGTCGGGCGCCGCACGGTGCTGGCGAACACCGCGATGCAGACCCTGCTCGACGCGGGCGACCACGCCGCGCTCACCGACCACGCCCGGTTCCTGCTGCTCCGCGGCCCCGGCGTCGACGACCGGGTGGACCTGCCGTCGGGGACGCGGGCGCGGCTGCGCGGCGCGGTCGTCCCGGCCGGCGGGTCGGTCGCCGGCCTGGTGGCGGTGGTGACGCTGCTGCGCGAGCCCGACGGCGGCGGTCCCGCCGGACCGGTCACGGCGACCCCGCGGCCCGACGCCGGCGGGGTGAGCCCGGCCTGGCGGGCGGCGCGGGCCGCCGTCGCCGGGGCGCTGGGGGCGGGGGAACCGCTGCTGGTCACCGGCGAGCCCGGCTCCGGCCGGGCGCGGCTGGTCACGGACTCCTGGCCCGGCCCGGTCGTCGAGGTCGGCCCGGACGACGACGGCGCCGACCTCGACGACCGCGTCCGGCGGGCCGGGCGGCGGGCGCTGGTGCTGCTGCGCGACCTCGACCGGCGTGACGCCGGGGTGCCGCCCGCCGTCGCGCGCGGGGATCTGCCGACGGCCGGCACCCGCGCGGACACCGCCGTCCCCGACCCCGTCCGCGACGCCGTGCTGGCCCGGTTCCGGGTGTCGGTGCCGGTCCCGCCGCTGCGCGGCCGCCCCGGCGACCTCCCCGGCCTGGTCGCGGCGCTGCTCGCCGAGCTCGCCCCCGGTCGCGACGTGCGGCTGTCCGCCGGGGCGCTGCGGACGGTGAGCAGGCATCCGTGGCCGGGGAACGTGACCGAGCTGCGCGACGCGCTGACCGCGGCCCTGGGCCGGCGGCCGGTGGGTGTGGTCGAGGTGACCGACCTGCCCGAGTCCTGCCAGAGCGCGCCGTCCGGGACGCTGCGGGCGGTGGACCGGGCCGAGCGGGACGCGATCGTCGCCGCGCTGCGCGACACCGACGGGAACCGGGCCGCCGCGGCCGCGGCGCTGGGGGTGGCCCGGTCGACGCTCTACCGGAAGATCGCGCAGTACCGGATCACGGACTGAGCGGGCCGCATCACCCCGTCAGGAACGCGGTCAGCTCCCGCGCCACCTCCTCGGGGCGCTCCTCGGGCAGGTAGTGGTCGGCGTCCAGGGCCGTCCCGTGCACGTCCGTGGCGTAGCCGGCCCACACCGCGGGGACGTCGTAGGACCGCCCGACGAAGGAGTGCGCGCCCCACAGCGCCAGCAGCGGCGCGGTCACCCGCCGGCCGGCGTCCGCGCCGTCGTGGACGCGGTCGATCCCGGCCGCGGCGCGGTAGTCGGCGCACGACGCGGCGATCGCGGCCGGGTCGGCGAAGCAGCGGACGTACTCGGCGACGGCGCGGTCGTCGAACGGGGTGCCGCCGTGGTGGCGCGACCGCATCCGGGCGGTGATCCAGAACTCCGGGTCGCCCCCGATGAGCCGCTCCGGGATCCCGGCCGTGGCGGTGAGGAAGAACCAGTGCCAGTAGCCCAGCCCGAAGCCGGCGTCGGCGGTGTCGAAGGCGTGCCGGGTCGGGACGATGTCGAGCACCGCCAGCGCCGACACCGCGTCCGGTGCGTCGAGGGCCAGCCGGTGCGCGACCCGGCCGCCGCGGTCGTGCCCGGCGACGGCGAACCGGTCGAACCCCAGCTCCCGCATGACGGCGAGCTGGTCGGCGGCCATGGCGCGCTTGGCGTAGGCGGCGTCGTCCGGGCCCGGGGGCGGCTTGGCGCTGTCGCCGTAACCGCGCAGGTCGGTCGCGACGACGGTGAACCGGTCGGCGAGCAACGGCGCGACCCGGTGCCAGATCGCGTGGGTCTGCGGGTAGCCGTGCAGGAGCAGCAGCGGCGGCCCGGATCCGCCGGTCACGGTGTGCACCGCCGTCCCCGCCGCGTCGACCGTGCGGGCGGCGAACGGGGCGGGCAGCAGGGTCCGCGGGCTCATCGTGCCGGACCCCCGTGGGCTGGGGTAGGACGGGCGGCATGCCGCTGCCGGACCCCGTGCCGACCGACCCCGTGCCGACCGACCCCGTGCGACCCGGCGCCGCGCTGCCGGACACCGTCCTGCTCTGGGACGCCGACGAGGTCGCCGACCCGCCCCCGGAGCCCTGCTGCCTGGCCGGGACCGCGCCGGGCGACCGGGCCGTGGTCTACCGCACCGGGCCGGGCGGCGGCGTGATGGCGCTGTTCGCGTTCACCGGTCCCGCCGAGCCGCACCCCGGCGGGCGGCACGCGGCGGGCGTCGTCGTGCCGGTCGGACGGCCGGTGCCGCGGGCCGAGCTGCTGGCCGACCCGGTGCTCGCGCCGGTGTTCCGGCACCTGCGCGGCCGTCGCAGGCTGCCGCCCGACGCGGCCCGTCGCCTGGTCGCGCTCCTCGCGGGCTGAGCCGCGACGCCCGGCCGCCGGGGCGCGCCGGCCGGGTCCGGACGGGCTCATCCCCGCACGACCTCGGCGATCGCCGCGCCCAGCTCGGCGGTCGTCGCGGTGCCGCCCAGGTCCGGGGTGACGGTCGCGCCGCCCCGCCCGACGACCTCCTCGACCGCGGCCAGCACGGCCGCCGCGGCCTCGTGCTCGCCGAGGTGCTCCAGCATCATCGACCCGCACCAGATCTGGCCGACCGGGTTCGCGACGCCCTTCCCGGCGATGTCCGGTGCGGACCCGTGCACCGGCTCGAACAGGCTCGGGAACTCCCGCTCCGGGTTGATGTTCGCGCTCGGCGCGATGCCGATCGTCCCGGTGCAGGCCGGCCCGAGGTCGGACAGGATGTCCCCGAACAGGTTGCTGGCGACCACGACGTCGAACCGCTCCGGGCTCATCACGAACCGCGCCGCCAGGATGTCGATGTGGGAGGAGTCGACGTCGACGTCGGGGTACTGCGCCGCCATCGCCGCGACCCGCTCGTCCCAGTACGGCATGGTGATCGCGATGCCGTTGGACTTCGTCGCCGAGGTCAGGTGCCGGTTCGGGTGCCGCCGCGCGAGCTCGAAGGCGTAGCGCAGGATCCGGTCGACGCCGGTGCGCGTCATGACGGTCTCCTGGATCACGATCTCGCGGTCGGTGCCGGAGAACATCCGCCCGCCCACCGACGAGTACTCGCCCTCGGTGTTCTCCCGGACGATCAGCATGTCGATGTCGCCGGGGGAGCGGCCGGCGAGCGGGGCGGCGACGCCGGGCAGCAGCCGGGCCGGGCGCAGGTTGACGTACTGGTCGAAGCGGCGGCGGAACTGCAGCAGGCTGCCCCACAGCGACACGTGGTCGGGCAGCACCTCCGGCCACCCGACGGCGCCGAAGAACAACGCGTCGAAGCCGCGCAGCTGCTCGAACCAGTCCTCGGGCAGCATCGTGCCGTGCTCGAGCCAGTGGTCGGCGCTCGCGAAGCCGAACTCGGTGAACTCCAGCCCGATCCCGAACCGCTCCGCGGCCGCGGTCAGCACGCGGACGCCCTCCGGGACGACCTCCTTGCCGATCCCGTCGCCCGGGATGACGGCGATGCGGTGCGCGGTCATGTCGTGTCCTCCTCGACTCGGTTGCTTCTATCCTGATCGGCGAACCGGATGCGGTGAACCGTCGTCCGGACCGGACAGTCTTTCCGCAGGGGAAAGGAGTGGGTGTGGAGCTGCCCGAGTTCGACGACCTGCGCTTCTTCGCCGGGGTCGCCGCCGCGGGCACGCTGACCGAGGTGGCGCGCCAGTGGGGTGTGTCGGTGTCGGCGGTCAGCAAGCGGCTCGCCCGCCTGGAACGACGTCTGGGCGTCCGCCTGGTCAACCGGTCCACCCGGCGTCTCACCCTGACCGACGAGGGCCGCCGCTACGCCGAGGGTGCCCGCGACGTGCTGGGCCGCATCGACGACCTGGAGGACGAGATCGGCCGGCGTCGCTCGGGGCTGCACGGGCGGATCGCGGTGCACTCGTCGATGGGGTTCGGCCGGGCGCACGTCGCGCCGCTGCTCGGCACGTTCGAGGCGGCCAACCCGGACCTGCGCATCGACCTGGAGCTGTCACACCTGCCGGTCGCCGTCGGCGGGTCCGGCTACGACTTCGCGGTGCGGGTCGGACCGCTGCCCGACTCGCGGCTGCACGCCCGGGTCCTGCACCGCAACCGGCGCGTGGTGTGCGCGGCGCCGTCGTACGTGGGCCGCCGCGGCGCCCCGCGCACCCCCGCCGACCTGGCAGGACACGACTGCATCGTGATCCGGGAGAACGACACCGCCTACGCCCACTGGCGTTTCGGGACCGACGCCGACGCCGCCGGGGTCCGCGTGACGGGCGCGATGACCTGCAACGACGGCGAGGTCGCGACGGCGTGGTGCCGGGCCGGCCGCGGGCTGGTGATGCGCTCGCTGTGGCAGGTCGCGCCGCTGCTCGCGTCGGGGGAGCTGGTGCAGGTGCTGGCGGACATCCCGACCCCGTCGGCGGACCTGCTGGCGGTGCACGGTGCGGACCCGCCCCGGCGGGTCCGCGCGGTGCTCGACCACCTCGTCGACGGGCTGGCGGAGCGGCTGCCGGTCAGGCCGGCTCCCGTTCCCGCCGCCGCGTCCACGGCCACGTGATCGCCGCCCACCCCACCGCGACCAGCACGAACTCGACGACCAGGTAGACCGGCCACGGGCCCAGCAGGTCCAGCGCGGAGGCGTTGGTCGGCTTGTGGGCGAGGAAGCCGTAGTTGGTGCCCGCGGCCAGGTTGAACGGCAGCACCACCGCCGCCCAGGCGATCGTGGCCGCCAGCGTCACGGCCATCCCGCGCCAGGTCGGCCGCACCCCGGCGCCCCAGGTCAGGTACACCGCGGCCCAGGTCACCAGCAGGTGCAGCGCCCAGAAGTGCAGGAACGCGACGTGCGGGAAGTCGGGGGAGTCGGTGGCCGGGGTGAGCAGCGCCTGCGGGGTCAGCGTGAGACCCCAGTAGTACAGCGGCGCGCACGCCCACCAGCGCCGTGTCCACAGCGCGACCGCGGCGGTGACCCACGACAGGTCCGACAGCTGCAGCGGCAGCGAGATGTGCACGTCGAAGGTCTGCGGGGTCAGCAGCCGCAGCTGCAGCGGCACCAGCGCCGCGACGACCACGACGGCGAACGCCCGCGAGACGCCCGGCTCGGCGGGGGTGCCGCGCAGCCGTCGTCCCAGGGCCACCAGCGCGACGGCGCCGAGGACCCCGACGGTCAGCGCGGCCCAGTGGGTCGCGCCGTAGGGCACGAAGACGCCGGTGTCTCCCATCGCCCGATCATGACGGACCGGGCAGCGCCGCGAGCAACCGCCACAGCGGGCGCTGCACCGCGTCGGGGATCCCGGCGAGGGTGAAGTCCAGGTCGTGGGCGACGTTGAGCCGCGCGAGGCGGCGCAGCGGCGGCAGCCGCCCGGCCGTCGCCAGGATCCGGAACTGCTCCTCCAGGGCCCCGGCGGGGGTCTCGACGGTGCGCACGCGCACCGGGCCGTCGCCCCCGTTGCCGAACGAGTGCGTGACGCCGGGCGGCACCACGATCCCGTCGCCGGGGTGCAGCAGGCTCGTCCAGCCCCCGACCCGGACCCGCAGGACGCCCTCGAGCACGGTGAACGACTCGGTGGCGCCCCGGTGCCGGTGCGGCGGGGGACCGGCCACCCCGGGCGGTACGACGGCCTCGAACTCGAAGGCCGGGGCGCCGCTGTGCAGCACGTCGATCGTCTCGCCGGACGGCATCTCGATGCGGCTCACGGCGGCCTCCCGGGTCAGGCGCCGGCGGTCCCGGCGGCCTCGGCGTCGTCGTCGGTGTCGTTCTTCTTCCGCTTCGGCACCAGGTGCGCCACGGCGACGATCACCGCGCCGACCACGACCCCGAGGATCGCCGAGCCGACGGTGTTGGTGAGCCAGCCCAGGAACCCGCCCAGCGCACCGGTCGCGTCGGCGACGGCCACCTCCAGATGGTGCACCAGGTCGTAGATCGGGGAGAAGCCCAGCTCGTCCATCCCGACCAGCAGGATGTGCCCGCCGACCCACAGCATCGCCGCGACGCCGACGACCGACAGCGTCGTCAGCACGATCGGCATGGCCTTCACCAGCCCGCGCCCGAACGACGCGACGGGGCCGGAGCCGCGCTTCGCCAGGGCCAGGCCGGCGTCGTCCATCTTCACGATGAGCGCGACCGCGCCGTAGACGAGCGCGGTGATCGTGACGGCGACGACGGCCAGGATGATCGCCCGGGACACGATTCCCTCGGACGCCACCTCGTTCAGCGCGATGACCATGATCTCGGCCGAGAGGATGAAGTCGGTGCGCACGGCGCCGGAGACGACCCGGCGCTCGTTCTCCGCCGGGTCCGCCGCGACCTTCTCGTCGCGCTCCTCGGGGTGCTCGGAGTGCCCGGAGAAGTACTCCCAGAGCTTCTCCGCGCCCTCGTAGGCCAGGTAGCAGCCGCCGACCATCAGGATCGGGGTCAGCAGCCACGGCGCGAACTGGGACAGGATCAGCGCGACCGGCAGGATGAACACGATCTTGTTGATCAGCGAGCCCCTGGCGATCCGCCAGATGATCGACAGCTCGCGCTCGGGCTTGAGCCCCTGCACGTAGCGGGGGGTGACCGCGGCGTCGTCGACGACCACCCCTGCGGCCTTGGCCCCGGCGCGCCCGGCGGCCCCGGCGACGTCGTCGAGGGAGGCCGTCGTCAGGCGCACCAGCGCCGCGACGTCGTCGAGCAGGGCGAACAGTCCGCTCATCGGGTCACCGTCCGTTGCATGGCCGAATCCGTGCGCACGCGCGGAGCCTACGGTGCGGGCGGGACGAACGGGACCGAACCCGCCCGATCGCGGGGCTTGACCGTGCCGCGGCGGCACGGTGTCGACTGGGCCCATGGCAGAGGACACGACCACCACCGCGCCGACCGCGCCGACCGCAGGCCCGGACACCGTGGACCCGTCGGACCCGGTCGCCGGCTTCTCCGCGCTGCGCGAGGTCGCGGCGGTCGTGGAGATCCCGCTGGAGATCCCCGGACGGCCCACGCAGCAGGGCCTGATGGTGACCCGGCACGCCGAGGTCCGCGCGATGCTCACCGACGACCGCTTCCGGCACGACGCGGCCGCGGTACCGGAGGCGGAGAACTACCTGCGCAACGCCCAGACCGGGCTGATCGGGCTGCCCGAGGACCTCGACCTGCTCCGCCGTCCGATGCTGGGCCGGGACGGCGAGGACCACGCGCGGCTGCGCCGGCTCGTGTCGCGGGCGTTCACGGTGCGCCGGGTGAACGGGCTGCGCCCCCGCGTCGGGGCGATCGTCGACGGCCTGCTCGACGACGTCGCCGCGGCCGGTGCCGACGGCACCCCGGTCGACCTGGTGGAGGCGCTGGCCTACCCGGTGCCGATCGCGGTCATCTGCGAGCTCGTCGGCGTGCCGGAGGGCGACCGGGACCGCTGGCGGGAGTTCGCCCGGCTGCTGATCCAGCCCGACCCGGAGCGGATGCCCGACGTCGCCCGGGGGATGGTCGCCCACGTCCGGGACCTGATCGAGGCCCGTCGCCGGGAGCCGGCCGACGACCTGCTGTCCGGGCTGGTCGCGGCGCACGACGAGGACGGCGACCGGCTCTCGGAGCAGGAGCTCGTCGACATGACGGTGAACCTCACCGTCGCCGGGTTCGAGACCACCGCGCACGTGCTGGCCAAGGGCACACTCGCCCTGCTCAGCCGCCCGGACGAGCTCGCCGCGCTGCGGGCCGATCCGCAGCTGTGGCCGACGGCGGTGCACGAGCTGGTCCGCACCTGCGGTCCGATCCCGGCCGGTGCCCCGCGCTACGCCGCCGAGGACCTGGAGATCGCCGGGACCCCGGTGCCCGCCGGGACCGCCGTGCTGCCCGGCGTGCTGCCGGCGAACTTCGACCCCCGGGTGCTCGACCGGCCCGAGAAGCTGGACGTGCGCCGCGACCCCGGACGCGGCGAGGGGCACCTCGGGTTCGGGCACGGGGCGCACTACTGCCTCGGCGCCGCGCTGGCCCGCCAGGAGGTCGAGGTCGTGCTGTCGGCGCTGGTCACGCGCTTCCCGGGGCTCCGGCTCGCCGAGCCGGCGGACGGCCCGTCGCGGCTGGGGTTCGAGCGGCTGCCCGCCCTGTCCGTCCACGTCGACCGCCCGCCGGAAGGCTGACGCTCAGCGCGCCGCGCGGGTCTCGTAGAGCCGGCGCGACCACAGCAGGCTCCCGACGGTGATCACCGTGCACCAGCCGACGGCGAGCGCGGCGTCGGCGCCGAGCCCGGCCCCGCTGCCGGGCCCGGCACCGAGCAGACCGCGCAGGGTGTCGATGACCGGGGTGAACGGCTGGTACTCCGCGAACCACCGCAGCCCGGCCGGCATGGACTCCACCGGCACGAACCCGCTGCCCAGGAACGGCAGCAGCATCAGGAACATCGGGGTGTTGCTGGCCGTCTCCACACTGGCGGCGGCGAGCCCGAGGGCCACGGTCAGCCAGGTCAGGGCGACCGTGAGCAGCACCAACATCCCGGCGACGCCCAGCCAGGCGAGCGGCCCGGCACCGCTGCGGAACCCGAGCGCCAGCGCCACCCCGAGCACGACGACCAGACCGACCGCGGTCTGCACGAACGCGCCGACGACGTGCCCGGTGAGGACGCTGGACCGGGCGATCGCCATCGTCCGGAAGCGGGCGACGACGCCCTCGGTCATGTCGGTGGCGACCCCGATGGCGGTGCCCATCGCGACGCTCGCAACGGTCAGCAGCAGCACCGCGGGGGTGACGAAGGCCAGGTAGTCGCTGCGGTCACCGCCCAGCCCGGCGCCCATCGTGCCGCCCAGGACGACCACGAACAGCAGCAGGAACACCAGCGGCTGGGCGATCAGCATGATCGTCAGCGACGGGTAGCGGCGCAGGTGCCGGATGCGGCGGCGCAGCATCGTCACCGAGTCGGTGAGCAGGCGGGGACGGTCGAGGTCGGTGGTGTCCATGACGGCGGCGCTCATGACGCGGCCACCTCCGGGGTGCTCGGGTGGCCGGTGAGGGCCAGGAAGACGTCGTCGAGGTCGGGCGTGTGGGTGGTCAGCTCCTCGGGTTCCACCCCGGTCCCGGCGAGGCGGTCCAGCAGGTCCCGCAGGTCGCGGGCCCCGGCGGCGGGCAGCTGCAGCGTCACCGCGGCGGTGTCGGCGACGGCGGCGGGCAGCACGGTGCGGGCGGCGGCGAGGGCGTCGTCGTCGGCGAAGCGCAGGCGCACGTGCCCGCCGGGGACCTGGGCCTTGAGCTGCGCCGGGGTGCCGCGGGCGACGAGCCGGCCCCCGTCCAGGACGGCCACCTCGTCGGCGAGCTGGTCGGCCTCCTCCAGGTACTGGGTGGTCAGCAGCACGGTCACGCCGCGGCCGACGAGGTCGCGCACGGCGTCCCACAGGCCGCGGCGGCTGCGCGGGTCCAGCCCGGTGGTCGGCTCGTCGAGGAACAGCACCTGCGGGTCGGAGACCAGCGTCATGGCCAGGTCCAGCCTCCGGCGCATCCCGCCGGAGTAGGTCCCGGCCCGGCGGTCCGCGGCGTCGGCGAGGTCGAACCGGTCGAGCAGCTCGCGTACCCGTTCCCGGTGCCGCCCGCGGGGCAGGTGGTGCAGGTCGGCCATGAGCTGCAGGTTCTCCGCCCCGGTCAGCAGGCCGTCGACGGCGGAGAACTGGCCGGTCACCCCGATCGCGGCGCGGACGCCGTCGGGGTCGGTCGCCGGGTCCCTCCCGGCGATGCGGATCCGGCCGGAGTCCGGCGGGATCAGCGTCGACAGGATCCGGACCAGGGTGGTCTTGCCGGCGCCGTTCGGGCCGAGCAGGGCGAGCACGGTCCCGGCGGGGACGTCGAGGTCGATGCCGCGGAGCACGGCGTGGTCGCCGTAGGACTTGTGCAGGGCGGCGACGGCGATCGCGGGCGGGGGTGTGGGCACGGTGGTTCCTCTCGTGGACGGGCTCATGGGTGGGGCCGCGGCCGGCGCGGGTCAGGCGCGGCGGACGACGATGTCGCCCTCGCGGGACCGGGCGTGCACGGCGACGGTGTCGACGGCGTCGCCGTCCGGGGCCTCGCGCGGTGCGAGGTCGTTGCCGACCCGGCCGGTGGTGTCGAGGTCGAGCCAGGCGGCGCTGCCCTGCGCGACGCCGATCTCCAGCCGGCCGTGCGTGCTGGTCAGCGACACCTCGCCGCGGTGGACGCGGCCGAGCCGGACGTCGCCGTAGGCGGTGCGCACGCGGGCGCCCGCGCCGAGCTCGTCGACGTCGATGGGACCGTGCGTGCCGGTCAGCTCGGCGTCGCCGGTCAGCTCGTCGGCGCGGATGCCGCCGTGCTTGCTGCTCAGCGTCGCGGTTCCGCCGATGCGGTGGATCTGCATGCCGCCGTGGTCGGAGCGGACCGTGGCGTCCCCGGTGACGGTTCCGCCGATCCGGACGTGACCGAAGCCGGTGCTCAGGTCGGCGGAGGCGGCGTCGTCGACGCGGACGTCGCCGAAGCGGGTGCGGGCCTCGCAGGCCCCGAGCGGGCCCTCGACGACGATCCCGCCGTAGGCGGTGGCGGCGGTCAGCGCCGACCCGGCGGGCAGGGCGATCCCGACCTCGATCGAGCGGCCGGGGGTGCGCGGGGTGAGCTTCTGCAGCAGCCCGAGCTGCGGGCCGGTGACGCGCAGCTCCCGCCCGGTCAGCTCGACCCGGACCCGGTCGGCGTGGGCGCGGTCGGCGTCGGAGCTGCGGACCTCGACGACGGTGTCGGTGCGGTCCGACGCGGTCACCCGCAGCTCGCCGATGGCGAGGTCCACGATCGCGGTGACGGGCTCGGGGGTGTCGTAGGTGGGCACGGGGCATCGCCTCCTCGGCGTCGCGGTGACGCCGTGAGTCAGGGGTGGGTGGCAGAGGTCGTGTGGCTCAGCCGAACCAGCCGACGCGGCCGCGGCGGGCGGCGTCGGGACGGTCGGGCGCGGTGGCGGGGCGGTCCAGCGCGGCCGCGGCCACACGGGTCAGCCAGGTGTTCACGCTGAGGCCGTCCCGCCCGGCGGCCTCCTCGATCCGGGCCTTGAGCGTCTCCGGCGGCCGGAAGTTGATCCGGGCGACCGGCCCGGACTCGCCGTCGGCGCCCGCCGGTGGCGATGGCGCCACGGGTGGCGCCTCCGTCGTCGCCGGGGGTGCCGACGGCGGGGCCGACCCTGCGGTGACGACGAACTCTGGGTCGCTGCCGCGCAGCCGCACGTGCACCGACCCCGGTGCGAGCTCGAGGGTGATCTCGTCGGCCGCCGCGGCCAGTGCCTCGAGCAGGACCAGGCGGGTCGTCGACGTCAGGGGCGTGAGCAGCCGTTCCGCGGCCGCCCGCGTGTCCTCGCCCGCGGCCTCGCCCAGTGCGGCGAACTCGGTGCGCAGGCGGTCGACATATCCGTCCAACTCCATGGCGCAATAATGGCGCAGAATGGCGCCATCGTCAAGGATGTGGCGCCACGGAGATCGGTCGGCGCCGCGGGCTTGACCCTGCCGCGACGGCACGGTGTCCGATGGACCGGACCTGCTGACGCCGTCGAGGGAGTACGTCGTGGACCGCACCACCTGCCCGGTCGCCGCCTTCGGGCGCCTGCGCGAACAGGGGCCCGTCGTCGCGATGCCGGAGTCGCCGATGGTCGCCGCGTCGCTCGTCACCCGGCACGACGACGTGCACGCCCTGCTCCTCGACCCGCGGTTCCGCAACGACCCCACCGGGGTGCCCGGCGCCGGGGACGTCCTGGGCCCGCTCCTGACGGGGCTCGGGCTGCCGCCGGAGCTCGACCACCTCGGCCGGGGCCTGCTCGTCCGCGACGGCGCCGACCACGCCCGGCTGCGCCGGCTCGTCTCACGGGCGTTCACCGTGCGCCGGGTCGCCGCGCTGCGCCCGCGCGTGGAGCAGCTCACCGCCGAGCTGCTCGACGACGTCGCGGCCGCCGGTGCCGACGGCAGCCCGGTCGACCTGCTGCCCACGGTGTTCCGCGCGCTGCCGATCGCGGTGATCTGCGAGCTCGTCGGCGTCCCGGTGGAGCAGCGCGGACTCTGGCGGGAGCTGGCCGCCCTGCTCGTCGCACCCGACCCGGAGCGGATGCCCGACGTGGCGCGCGCCGTCGTCGCACAGATCCACGAGCTCGTCGCGGCCCGGCGGGCCGACCCGCGCGACGACCTGGTCGACGTGCTCGTCGCGGTGCACGACGACGGCGACCGGCTCACCGCCGACGAGCTGGACGTCCTGCTGTTCGACCTGGTCGTCGCCGGGTTCGAGACGACCGCGCACGTGCTGTCCCGGGCGACGCTGGCCCTGCTGACCCGCCCCGACCAGCTCGCGACGCTGCGCGCCGAGCCGTGGCGGTGGCCCACCGCGGTGCACGAGATCGTGCGGACCTGCGGCGCGGTCCCGGTGAGCACGCCCCGCTACGCGAGCACCGACGTCGTCGTCGGCGGCACCCGGATCGCGGCGGGGGAGTCGGTGACGGCCGGGCTGGTCACCGCGAACTTCGACCCGCGCCGGCACGACCGGCCCGACGAGCTCGACGTGACCCGGGACCCGGGCCGCGGCGAGGGGCACCTCGGGTTCGGCCAGGGCGCCCACTACTGCCTGGGTGCCGCGCTGGCCCGCCAGGAGGTCGAGGTGGCGCTGCACGCGCTGGTCGAGCGGTTCCCCGCGCTGCGGCTCGCCACACCGGCCGACCGGCCGTCGGACCTCGGGTTCGAGCGCCTCGGGTCGCTCGAGGTGCGGATCGACGCGCCGTGACCGCCGGTGTTGCGCGACCACACCCGTGCTGCCGTCGTGCCCGGTTCCGGCCAGGATGACCGGTGTGACCCGTGACCCGCACCCCGCCCGTCTCCGTCGCGCCGGGACGGCGGCCGCGGCCGTCGCCCTGATGGTCGCCGCCGGCTGCGGCGCCGCCGCACCCGCGCCCGCCGAGCCGGCGCCCGCGCCGCCCACCACCGACGCCCCGGCGGCGGCCGGGGAGCTGGCGCCGGTCGTCGTCGCGGGCGGGTTCTCCCACGTCTGGAGCGTCGGCGTGCTGCCCGACGGGCGCGCGCTGGTCACCGAGCGGGACGGGCGCCTGTCGCTGCTCGCCTCGCTCGACCCGGGCACCGCGGTCACCCCGGTCGCCGCCGACCTGGGCGACGTGTTCGCCCGCGGGGAGGGCGGGCTGATGGGCCTGGCCGTGCACGCCGACTTCGCGACGTCGAACCGGTTCACCACCTGCCAGACCCGTGCCGAGAACGGGAGCCCGGTCGACGTCCGGCTGGTCACCTGGACGCTGTCCGCGGACGGGGCCACCGCGACCCGGGTCGCGGACCCGCTGGTCGGTGGCCTGCCGATCGCCTCGGGCGGACGGCACTCGGGCTGCCGGGTCGCCGTCGACGACACCGGGGCGCTCGTCGTCGGGACCGGCGACGCGGCGATGCCCGCCACCCCGCAGGACCTCACCTCGCTCGGCGGCAAGACGCTGCGGGTCGACCCGGCCACCGGCGGGCCCGCCGCCGGCAATCCCTTCGCCGACGCCGCCGACCCGGCCCAGCGGCTCGTGTACACCTCCGGGCACCGCAACGTGCAGGGCGTCGCGGTCGAGCCGGGCACCGGGCGGGTCTTCACCGCCGAGCACGGCCCCACCCGCGACGACGAGGTGAACCTGCTGCGCCCGGGCGGCAACTACGGCTGGGACCCCTCGCAGGGCGGCACGGTGACCACCTACGACGAGTCGGTCCCGATGACCGACCGGGACCGCTTCCCCGACGCCGTCCCCGCCGTGTGGGCCTCCGGCAGCCCGCCCGAGGCGCTGGCCGGCGCCGCGTTCCTCGACGGCGACGCGTGGGGGCAGCGGAACGGGATGCTCGCCGTCGCCGCGCTGCGCGGGCAGAAGCTGCTGCTGATGCGGGTCGGCCCGGAGGGCACCGACGGCGCGGTCTCCGACGTCGAGATCCCGGCGGCGCTCGACGGGGACTCCGGCCGGCTGCGCGGGGTGTACGCCGTGCCCGGCGGTCCGCTGCTGGTCACGACCTCGAACGGCGACGACGACCGGATCCTGCGGATCGACCCGAGCTGACCCCGCGGTGCGGGGCCGGCCCGGGCCGGTGGTGGTGCCGGGTCAGCGCCCGGGATCGGTCCGTTCCCGCAGCTCGGTGCCGGTGGCGACCTCGCCGCCCCCGGTGCCGACGGTCGCCACGGCGGCCGTGCGCTCGACGGCCCGGGCGTCGTCGTCGGCGCCGGGCTCCGCGGCGTCGTTCTCGGCCCTCATCAGCTGGTCGACGTCGACCTGCCCGGGGTCGTCGAGCACGGCCCGCAGCCGGTCGCGGTCCAGCTCCCCGGTCCAGCGTGCGATGACCAGGGTGCCGATGCCGTTGCCGGTGAGGTTGGTCAGCGCGCGGCCCTCGGACATGAACCGGTCGATGCCCACGATCAGGGCCAGTCCGACCAGCGGGATGATGTGGTCGAACGCCGCCAGCGACGCGGCGAGCGTCACCAGCCCGGCGCCGGACACGCCGGCCGCGCCGTTGGACGAGATCAGCATGAACAGCAGGATCCCGATCTGGGTGCCCAGCGGGACGTCCACGCCGAACGCCTGGGCGATGAACATCGCGCCCATCGTCATGTAGATCGCGGTGCCGTCGAGGTTGAAGGAGTAGCCGGTGGGGATGGTCAGCCCGACGACGTGCTTCGGTGTGCCGGCCGCCTCCAGCTTGCGCATCATCCGCGGCAGCACCGTCTCCGACGACGACGTGCCGAGCACGATCAGCAGCTCGTCCTTGATGTAGCGCAGGTACTTGAACAGCGAGAACCCGGCGAGCCGGCAGATCGGGCCGAGCACCACGAAGACGAAGATCAGACAGGTCGCCCAGAAGGTCAGCATGAACCCGGCCAGGCTGCCCAGGATCGAGCTGCCGTGCTGGCCGATGGTGAACGCGATCCCGCCGAACGCGCCGAGCGGGGCGACCCACATGACCAGCTTGATCACGCCGAACATGACCTGGGCGAACGAGTCCAGGGCCCGGGTGATGCTCTTGCCCCGCTCGCCGAGCATGGTGATGGCGACGCCGACCAGGATCGCCAGCAGCAGCACCTGCAGGAGCTGGCCGTCGGTGAAGGCCGAGGCGAACGAGTCCGGCACCAGTGCCAGCAGGAAGTCGGTGAGGCCCCCGCCCGCGGCGGCCCCGGCCGACTCGATGGTGGAGTCCGCGGCCGAGCCGTCGAAGCTCTCCCGGTCGTAGCCGAGCCCGACGCCCGGGGCGATGACGTTGATCGTCAGCAGGCCCAGGGCCAGCGCGATCAGGGTGGTGACGTTGAAGTAGACCACCGTGCGCCCGGCGAGTCCGCCGACCTTGGCCAGGTTGCCGAGACCGGCGATCCCGACCACGACGGTCGCGAAGATGACCGGCGCGATCACCACCTTCACCAGGCTGATGAACAGCGTGGCGAGCCACTGCATCTGCGCGCCCACCTCGGGCAGCAGCAGGCCGACGAGGATCCCCGCGGCGATGCCGGCGAGCACCCAGACGTAGAGGTGCTTGTAGATCGGGGTCCTGGTCCGGGGCCGTGGTGCGGCCGGGACGGCGTCCGCCGTTGGACTGCTCATGCTCGCTCCCTCGCGTGACGATGCCTGCCCGACGGTGGTCGGGCGGGACGTCGTGCGGGGCCGGACGACCGGATTCTTGGGCTGTTCTTGGGATTACCGGCATACCGGACGAAAACGTAGGATGCGGACATGGCCGGATGGTCGCGCCGCGACGTGCTGCGGGGCGGCGGACTGCTCGCCGGGACCCTGCTCACCGGTGGTGCGCTGACCGGCTGCGCGGCGCCGCCGCCCCGGCCGCCGTCGCCGTTCCGGCTGGCCACGGGCCCGGAGGGCGCGGTCTACCGTGAGATCGGCGCCGCGCTGGCCCGGCTGCTGGACCGCGAGTGGGGCCGTGAGGTCGTCGAGGTCGTGCACACCGACTCGGCCCCGGAGAACGTCGCGCTGCTGACCTCCGGGCGGGCCGAGCTGGGGTTCGTCAACGTCGACGTCGCCCTCGCCCACCCGGAGCCGGTCGTCGCACTGGCCCGGGTGTTCGACTCGGTGCTCCACGCGCTCGTGCCCGCCGTGAGCCCGGCCCGCGACGCCCGCGACCTCGACGGCCTGACCCTCGCCGGCGGTGCGCCCCGCTCCGGGACCCGGTTCGTCACCGAGCGGCTGCTGGAGGTCGCCGGGGTCCGGGCGACGCTGCGCAGCCACACCCAGGCCGACTCGGTGCGGGCGTTCCGGGCGGGGGAGGTCGACGGCGTCCTGAGCCTCACCGGCATGCCGACGCCCGCGGTCACCGAGCTCGCCGCGTCCGGCGGGGTCCGGCTGCTGGACCTGACCGTGCAGGTGGAGGCGCTGGTCGCGCGGCACCCGCTGGAGTACGTGCCGGTCGTGGTGCCCGCGACGATGTACCCGCCGCTGGAGGCCGCGCCCGCCCCGGCCGTCCCGACGCTGCTCGCGGTGTCGCCGTCGATGGACGACGCCCTCGCGCACTGGCTCACCGACCAGCTGTTCGTCCACTCCGGCGAGCTGTCCCGCGTCCGGCTGGAGGCGGGCCAGATCAACCCGCGCACCGGCGCGGCGACGACGCCGGTCCCGCTGCACCCGGCTGCGCGCCGCTGGTTCCGCGACCACAAGCCCTGACCTCCGTGCGTTACCCCGGCGACACGGTGACGACCGCGGTGAGGCCGCCACCCGGGGTGGCCTCGAGCGACAGCGCGCCGCCGGCGTCGTCGAGCACCTGCGCGACGATCGCCAGCCCCAGCCCGGTCCCCGGCACGTTCTGGTCCCGCGGCGAGCGCCAGAACCGCTCGGTGGCCCGCCGCCGCCCGGCGGGGTCGAGTCCGCGGCCGTCGTCGGCGACGGTGAGGCGGTAGCCGCCGTCCGGGGCCGCGGCCCCGCGCACCGTGAGGGTGCGCCCGGCGGAGAGTCGGCAGGCGTTCGCGACCAGCTCGTCGACGGCGGCGGCGAGCCCGCCGGTGGGCTCGCGCACCGTGGTGGCGGTGTCGGCCAGCTCCGCGGTGAAGGCCAGGCCGGCGTCGCCTGCCACACCCCGCCAGATTTCCGCGCGCCGCCCGAGCGCCCCGGCGACGGTCGCGGTGCCCGCCGGGCGGTCCCGCAGCGCCGTCGCGGCCAGCATCCCGTCGACGACCGAGCTCATCCGGTCCAGGTCGTCGACGGCGTCGTCGTAGGTCGCGCGGGCGTCCGGGTCGCGCTCGGACAGGTGCGGGGCGAGGTTCTCCACCGACAGCCGGGCCGAGGCGATCGGGTTGCGCAGCTGGTGCGCGGCGTCGGCGACGAAGCGCTGCTGGCGCTCGATGGTGCGGTGCACCGCCTCGACCATGTCGTTGAACCCGGCGGCGAGATGACGCAGCTCCGGCGGGCCGCCTGCCGGGGCGGCCCGGGCCCCGAGGTCACCGGCGCGGACGGCGGCGGCGCTGCGCTCCAGGTCGGTGACCGGCCGCAGGATCCACCGCGTCATCGGGCCGACCGCCCCGATCACCAGCGCCGCGACCAGGGCGAACAGCCCGCCGAGCAGGCCCCAGTCGCGCAGGATCTCCCCGCGGACGGTGTCGGTCGGGACCGCGAACACCAGGGCCGCGACGACCTGCGAGTCCCGCCCGACCGGCGTCACGACGATCTCGTCGGCGGTGTCCCACGGCCACACGGTGCGGTCCAGCGGCGGCAGCCGCCCGGCCATCGCACCGGTGAGCCGGGGCAGCGCCGTGTCCGGCGGGCTGCCCGCGTGCCCGGGCCCGGTCGCGTGCAGGACGTGCCGTTCGCGGTCGAGGAACCAGACGCCGGTGTCGTACAGGTCGGCGTACTCGTCGAGCTCGGCGCGCAGTCGCGCCAGGTCGGCCTCCAGTGCGGTGCCGCCGGTCAGTGCGGTCAGTGCCAGCACCGAGAACCGCGACGCGTCGGCGAGCCGGTCCGACACCAGCGTGGCGGTGTGCCGCTCGGCGATCGTCGCCGCCGTCGGCACCAGCACCCCGAGCAGCAGCAGGACCAGCAGCGGGGCGACCGCGACGACGAGCCGTCGCCTCACGGCCCGGCCTGGTAGCCGACCCCGCGCAGGGTGCGGATCCGCAGGCGTCCCTCGACCTTCCCGCGCAGCGTCGCCATGTGGGTGTCCAGGGTGCGTGAGCGCGCCTCGGACGGGGCCGACCACACCCGGTCGAGGATGACGCCGCGCTCGACCGGGCCGTCGTGGGCGAGCAGCAGGGCCAGGACGGCCGACTCGGTCGCGGTGAGGGCGACCGACCAGCCGTCGTCGGTGTCGGACAGGGTCCGGGCGGTCGTGTCGAGCTCGAGCGACCCCCGCCGGTGCACGACCGGCGCCGGTGCCTCGCGCAGGGCGCGGGTGCGCCGGCTGACGGCCTCGATCCGGGCGAGCAGCTCGGCGAGGCTGAACGGCTTCACGACGTAGTCGTCGGCGCCGGCGCGCAGCCCGACGACCCGGTCGGTCTCGCCGTCCTGCGCGGTGACGATCAGGACCCCGGTCGCCGGGTGGTCGCGCAGCCGTCGCACGACGGCGGAGCCGTGTCCGTCGGGCAGCCCCATGTCGACCAGGGCCAGGTCAGGGACCTGCTCGGCGATGGCCTCGTACGCCTCGGCGACGTCGGCGGCGCGCACGACGCGGTGGCCCGCGCGCAGCAGGGCGCGCACGAGGCCGCGGGCCACGCGGTCGTCGTCCTCGACCACCAGGATGCGCACCGGGCCAGGATAGTCCGACAAGACGGACAAAACGTACGGAAAGGGTGACCGGGGGTCTGAACCGTCCGGAGCCGGGTAGACGGCGCGGATGGTCGTGCCCGAGGAACCCGTGACGGTGTCGCTCCCGGCCGGGGCGGCGCTGTCCGGGCTGTCCGCCTACGACGTCTGGGTCCGCTACGCGGGTCTCGGCGGCACCGGCAGCGAGCACGACGTCGCCGACATGCTGACCGACCCGGCCGCGGGTGCCCGGGCCGACCGGGTCCTGCTCGCCCGGGTGCTCGACGCACACCTGGTCGTGCTGGGGTGCCGCCGCCGGGTGCGCCCGGACACCGGCGACGAGCCGGACCCGCCCGCCGTGTCCTGACCCGGCGGGCTCAGCCGCGCACCGACCGGGCGAAGCCGACGACGTCGCGCACGGCGTGCGCGTAGACGTCGGGCATCGCGTCGCGGAACAGGATCATCCCGACGTGGCAGAGCCCCGGGTACACGAGCCCGACCGACGGCACGCCGGCGGCGAGCAGCCGACGGTGGTGGGCGAGCCCCTCGTCGCGCAGCGGGTCCAGCTCCGCGCACGCGATCACGTGCGGCGGGAGCCCCTGCAGGTCCTCGGGGCGTGCGGCCGCGGCCCAGCAGGTCGGGTCGTCGGCGTGCACGGAGCCGGGGTCGTAGACCTCGGCGAGCAGTGGGAACAGCTCCCGGTTGAGCCAGTAGCGGTCGTTCTCCCACAGCGACGCCAGGTCCGCGGGCGGCCGGTCCCAGGACCCCAGCACATAGGGGCACTGGGCGTAGACCCCGGCGATCCGCCCGGACCAGCCGTCCCGACCGGCCCGGATCGCCAGCCCGAGCGCGAGGTTCGCCCCGCCGGAGTCGCCGGTGACGACGACGTGCGTGCCGCCCAGCTCGGCGAGGTGTTCGTGCACCCAGTGCAGGCCGGTGACGCAGTCGTCCAGGCCCGCCGGGAACGGGTGCGGCCCGAGCCGCCCACCGCCGTTGCGGTACTCGACCCCCACGACGACGGCGCCTTCGGCGGCCAGCTCGTCGCGCCAGCGCACGTAGAGCGGCCCCTCGGTGGCCAGCATGACCATCCCGCCGCCGTGGACCTGGTAGATCACCGGCAGCGGCCCGTCGACGACGGTGGGGCGGTGGACGTGCAGGGCGATCTCGTGCCCGTCGGCGGCGGGCACGGTCCGTGTCGTGCGGTCGATGCCGGACATCGGGGCCCAGCCCGCGGCCAGCGCCGCGAAGAGCCCCTCGAAGCCCTCCTCGACGGCGTCGACGAACCCGAGCAGCGCCGGGCGGCCCGCGGTGCGGTCCAGCGGGGCGTCGTCGGCGTGCCCGGTCAGGCCGAAGCCCTCCAGCACCGCGACCATCCGCGGATCGGCCCGCGGGTCGTCGCCGATCGTGGTCGCCGGGTCCCCGAGCCTGCCGGGTGCGCGGGTGGGTACGGAGGCGTCGGTGCTCATGCGGGCTCCTCGGACAGCGGGTGGCCGCCCGATCGTGTCCCGCGTCACACGCGTTCGTCAACGGCGTCGTCGCGCCGCGCCGGAGCAGCCGGTTCGAGCAGGTGGACCTCCCGTTCGAGCTCGCCCATCCGGTCCCGCTTCACCGGCGGCGGCTCGGGCACCGGGCCGCCCTCGCGGATGACGCGCACGGTGTCGGCGAGCCGGTCCACCCGGCGCAGGATGCCGTTGCGGTGCAGGAACCAGGCCAGGAACCGGGTCAGCACGGCGACCGCGAGCGCGATGCCGACCGACAGGTAGTCGCGGAGGCGGATCTGGTTGATCTCGTCGATCCGGTCGTCGAGCAGCTCCCGCTCACCGGTCCGCATCTGGTCGACGCGGCTGCGGATGCCGTCCATGAGGTTCTTGCCGTAGGCGAGGTCCTGCCGGATCTCGCCGTCGGTGTCCCCGCCCGCGGCGACGACGTCGCGCTGCCGGGCCAGGTCGGTCATCTGCTTCGACGTCAGGTCCCGCAGCTCGGTGATCCGGGCCAGCTTGTCCGTGCGCGGCTTCTCCCCGGGCTCCGCCGCGGCCAGCGTCTCCAGCCGTCCCAGCACCGCCGGGAGCTCCGCCGACGCGTCGGTGAAGGGCTCCAGGTACTCCGTGCGCCCGGTGAGCTGGTAGCCCCGCACCCCGGTCTCGGCGTCGACCATGAGCGTGGTGAGTTCGCCGAGCGATCCGGTCATCTCGAACTTGCGCTGGATGTCGGTCTCGATGTCGACGCGCTGCAGGTTCCCGGTCAGGGCCAGCCCGGCCGAGATCAGCACCGCGACGAGCGGCAGCCCGATCGTGATGCGCCCCTGCACACGCATGGGCAGGTCGTTCCAGTACCGCAGGACGGGTCGCGCCGGAGCGCTCAGGGTGTCGCGAAGGCTCCTGGCCACGGCGTGAGTCTACGGACGGGCCCCGGGGGCGGGCCTGTCCGAGCGGCCGAGCAGCCCGGCCGGCGCGGCCCGCTGCCCGGCGGGACGAGCACGACGGCGGTACGCCGGGGTCGAGCCCCGGGGCTCACGGCTCCGCGTACCGGTCCGCGAGCGCGCGGGCCCGGTCGTGCAGGGCGGTCCGTAGCCACGGCGGGGCGAGCGCGTCGGCATGCGGGCCCAGGTCCCACAGCGCCCACTCGGCGTGCCTGCGGTCCTGGAACGCGACGTCGAGCCGGGAGGTACCGCCGTCGTCGACGGTCTCGGAGTGCACGGCGACGGCCGTGCGGGCCAGCACGTCGCGGTGCGTGGGGGAGACCCGGACCGTCACCCGCACCTGGTCGGGTCCGGCCCGGAACCGGGCGCTGCGCTCCTGCCAGGCCCGGGTCAGGTCCACCTGCTCGGTCCGGTCGGCGGGCTCGGGCAGCACCTCGGCCGCGGTGATCCGGGAGAGCCGGTAGGTGCGGTCCTCCCCGGCCCGGGTGGCCAGCAGATAGCCCTGCTCGCGGACCGTGACGAGCCCGACCGGGTCGACCGTGCGCCAGCGCGGCTCCTCGTCGGCGGCCCGGTAGCGGATCCGGAGCCGGCGCCCGTCCAGGACGGCTCGCCGGACCGGTCCGGCGACGTCGTCGGGCACCTCGTCGGGGTGCAGACGCCGGGCGAGGAGATCGGTGTCGGGGTCGACGAGCAGCCGTTCCGCGACGGCGACGGCCGGGTGCCCGTCGGGCAGCGCGTCGACCACCTTGAGCACCGCCGAGGCGAGCGCCGACCCGAGGCCGAACGCCTGCACCCCGCGCCGCGATCCGGCGACGAGCAGCGCGACGGACTCGTCGTGGGTCAGCCCGGTGAGCTCGGTGCGGAAGCCCGGCAGCAGCGCGAAGCCGCCCTGCGGCCCGCGCCGGGCGTACACCGGGACGCCGGCGGAGGACAGCGCGTCGATGTCGCGCAGCACGGTGCGCGTCGACACCTCCAGCTCGCGGGCCAGCGCGGACGCCGGCATCCGGCCGCGCTGACGCAGCAGCAGGACCAGCGAGACCAACCGGTCGGCGCGCACGCCGGAAACGTAGCCGACGTACCCGACAGGAGATGTCGTGATCTCCGGCGAGGCTGGAGCTGCACGGACCACGACGAACGGAGATCACAGTGGAACGGACCTCGATCAACCCGGTGACCTGGTCGGCGGCGATGGGCTTCGACCAGGCGGTGCTCGTGTCCGGCGGCCGGACGCTGTACTGCTCGGGGCAGACCGCGATGAGCGCGGACGGTGTCCCGCTGCACGAGGGCGACCTGGCGGCACAACTGGCGACGAGCCTGGACAACCTGGAGGGCGTGCTCGCCGCCGCGGGCATGGGCCTGACCGACCTGGTGCGGCTGACCGTGTACACCACCGACGTCGACCAGTTGCTCGGTCACCACGGCGTGCTCGCCGGCCGGCTGGGCGCGTCGGATGTCGCCCCGGCCACCACGCTGCTCGGGGTGACCCGGCTCGCGGTCCCCGGCCAGCTGGTCGAGCTGGAGGGGACCGCGGTGGCCTGACCGGTCGGGCCCGCTGCGCCGGCCACGGCCGCAGGTAGCCACGGGCGGGTCCGGGGCGCTCAGGTGCGGCGCCGGACGAACGCCCCCGCGACGAGCGCGACGGTCCGGTCGGCATCGTCGGCGAGCCGGCGCAGTACCCGCTCCGGGCCGGAACCGGGCAGCTCGACCAGGGCCTGTGCGACCCGGATCCGGGTCGCGGGGTCGGTGCCGGCCAGGTCGCGGGTCAGGGCGTCGAGGACGATCCCGGAGGTCACCGGATCGTCGTGCGACAGCGCCGCGAGGATCTCCGCGGCCTCGACGTCGTCGACGCCCGCGCGCACCATCGCCACCAGCTCCGGGACGGCCCCGGCGCCGCCGCCCCGTCCGACGACCGTCGCGGCGCGGCGCCGCACCCCCGGGTCCGGGTCGGCCAGGGCGTCGGCGAGCGCCGCGGCCGCGGCCGCGGCCGGTGCGGCGTCGGTCAGCGCGTCGGCCGCCCGTCGCCGGACCCCGGGCTCGCCCGAGCGCAGACCCGCCGCGAGCGCGGCCACGGCCGCCCCGTCCGGGTCGCCCGCGCGGGCCACCGTCCGGCGCAGGGCCCAGCGCAGCGCGCCCGCGGCGTGCGGATCGGTCTCGGCGAGCAGCGTGCGGGCCAGCATCTCCGCGGGCGGCGCGGGCCAGTCCCCCGCGGCCAGCGCTGCCTGCTGGCGGTGCCCCGCCGTCGGGGAGCCGAACGCCCGCAGCAGCCCGACGACGTCGACGACCTCCGCCCACGTCTCCGGCCCGGCGGCGTCCACGGTGCGCAGTCGGGCGAGCAGCTCCCGGTCCCGTTCCAGGCGCTCCTCGGTGGCCCGGACCAGGTCCGCGACCAGCGCCGACGGGGCGAAACCCGGGTCGTGCAGGGCCTCGCCGACCTGGGCGAGCGACAGTCCGAGCGTCCGCAGGCCCTCCACGTGGAAGAGCCTGCGGACGTCGCCGGGGGAGTACTCCCGGTAGCCGCCGACGGTGCGCCCGGTCGGTCGCAGCAGTCCGACCGCGTCGTAGTGGCGCAGCATCCGCACGCTCACCCCGCTGCGTCGGGCGACCTCCCCGATCAGCACGGCGGCCCGCCCGGTACGGCGCCGATCAGCACGACGCCACCTCGTGTCCCGGGCCGAGCGCGACCACGCGGCGGGCCTGTTCCACGGCGTCGTCGAACCCGGCGTCGGGATCGGCGCGCAGGAGCAGGGTGGCCCGTGCGTGCGCCGCGACCACCGGGTCGGGGTCGGTCGCGGCCCGGTCGAGGACGCCGTCGGCCGCTTCACCCAGGTCGGCCAGCGCCCGGGACAGACTCAGCCGGACCGCCCGGTCGCCGCGGCCCAGCTGACGACCCAGCTCCGCGGCGAGCGCGGCACGGCCGCCCGCGGCGACGAGCACGACGGCGGTGCGCCACGCGGTGCGGGCGACCTCGTCGTCGGGGTCGCGCAGCAGGGCGGGGGAGACCCGGTCCGCGGTCGCCGGATCGGCGATCTTGGACAGGGTGTGCAGCGCCTGGGCCCTGGCCCGCGGCCGCGGCGAGCCCAGCTCGACGTCCAGCCGGGGCAGCACGGTCGCGGTGGGAAGCCGGGTCAGCGCCCAGGACAGCATGTCGCGGACGAAGAAGTCCGGCTCCGCCCCGCAGCGCTCGACCAGGGCGTCGAGCAGGTCCGGGTCGGCGGCCGACCCGGCGGCGAGCGCGGCCCGCAGCCGGACCGACGGGTCGGCGGCGGACAGGGACGCGGTGATCTCCGGTGGTGTCATGACCGCCACCCCAGTACCTGTCACGGTGTCAGGGTCAAGTCCGTCGCGCCGGGAGCGCAAGCGGTCCTCACATGTCCGGGCGACCGCCGGCCGGTGGACGGCTGCCGGGTGCGGGGCCCCGACGCGGGCGGGGCCCCGGTGAATCGGCGTCAGCCCGGCGTGATGACCACCTTGAGCGCCTGGTTCGCCGCGGCGTTCTTGAACACGTCGTACGCCTCGTCCATCTGGTCGAAGGTGAACGAGTGGGTGCCCATCTTCTCCGCCGGGATCCGCCCGCCCGCGACCATCTTGAGCAGCGTCGGGATGGACACGGTGTCGACCAGGCCCATCGTCAGCGTGACGTTGGAGATCCACATGTCCTGCATGGGCAGCTCCACCGGGGTGCCGTGGACGCCCACGTTGGCGATCGTGCCGCCCGGGCGCACCAGCGACGCCGCCGTCAGCAGCGTCTCCGGGTAGCCGACGGCCTCGATCGCCACGTCCACGCCGAGCCCGTCGGTCAGCGCGGTCACGTCGGCGACGGTGCCCGGCCCGACCTCGACGCTGTCGGTCGCGCCGAACTCGACGGCCTTCTCCAGCCGGAACTTGTTGGAGTCGATCGCGATGACCTTCGACGCGCCCCACAGGCCGGTGGTGAGGATCGCCGAGAGGCCGACCGCGCCCGCGCCGACGACGGCGACGGTGTCGCCCGGCCGTACGTTCCCGGCGAGCACACCGACCTCGTAGCCGGTCGGCAGCGAGTCGGCGAGGAAGATCGCCTGCTCGTCGGTGACCGACTCCGGCACGGCGTAGAGCGAGGTGTCGGCGTAGGGGACCCGGACGTACTCGGCCTGGGTGCCGTCGATGAGGTGGCCGAAGATCCAGCCGATCCCGCCGACGGTCTGGCAGTGCGACGGCATGCCGCGCTGGCAGTAGTCGCAGCGGCCGCACTTGGTGATCGCGGGGACGAGGACGCGGTCGCCGACGGCGAAGCCGGACACGGCGTCGCCGACGGCGGTGATCGTGCCGACGGCCTCGTGGCCGAGGATGCGGCCGTCGGTGACGGCCGGGACGTCGCCCTGCAGGATGTGCAGGTCGGTGCCGCAGATCGTGGTGGTGTCGACCTTGACGATCACGTCGGTGGGGTCCTGGATCGTCGGGTCCGGGACCTCCTCCCAGGCCTTGGCGTCCGGTCCGTGGTAGACGAGTGCCTTCATCTGCTCACTCCGTTGGTCGCAGGGGGTGCCGAGAGCGTCGGCGGGCCCGACGCTAATGCGGGAGTGCGCATGTGACTGTCCCGTTCTGGGACGACTCCGCGGGCGGCACGACCCCCGGCGACGGCGGTGTGTCCCGGTCCCGGGACACCTCAGCCGATGTAGCTGATCCCGAACGCGTCGATCTTGCGGTAGAGCGAGGACCGGGCGATCCCCAGCAGCTCGGCGGCCTGGTAGCGGTTGCCGCGCGCCTCGTAGAGGGCCTGGATGATCACGTCGCACTGGGCCGCCTCGAGCATCGACATCCGCGGTGCGCCGCCGGTGAAGCACGACGACGGCAGGTCCGGTGCCTGCACCACGCCGACCGGCTTGCGGGCGATGACGTAGCGCAGCACGTCCTCCAGCTCTCGCAGGTTCCCCGGCCAGGCGTAGCCCTCCAGGACCCGCACCACCTGCATGCTCAGGCTCAGCGACCGGCCGCCGGACAGCGAGTGGAGCACCGACCGCGCGAGTTCGCCGAGCTCGTCGGCCCGGTACCGGAGCGCGGGCACCCGGACCGTGTCGTGGAAGTGGCGCAGCAGCAGCCCGTAGGGCCGGGTGGCGTCGACCGAGGGGGTGTCGATGCACCCGACGACCGTCGGTGCGGCGGATGTGGCCACCAGCACCCGCAACGACTCGTCGAGGCGCCGCGCGGCGACCGACCCGAGCAGCGAAAGCCGGCGCAGGACGAGCAGCCGCGGCCGGTCCCCGTCGGTGCCGCGGACCGTCGGCAGGAGGGGGCCGCCGGACTCCGCGATCCGCGCGCAGTCGAGCACCTGCACCGTCCCGGCCGGGTGCCTGCGGCGGAACTGCTCGACCGCCAGGGTCTGCTTCCCGACCCCCGGCTCGCCGACGAGGAGCAGGTGCCTGGTCCGGGCGGCGACCGCGGCCGCGACGTCGCGGCGGGCGCGCAGGTAGGGGCTGAGCAGCTCGCGGTTCGCGCGACGCCGCACCTCGGCGGCGGCGCCGTCGGCATGGGCGTCCCGGAAGTCGGCCGCGAAGTCCCGGCGGGCGGTCGGCGCGACGTGCGACCCCTGGCGGCGCATCGCGTCCGTCACCAGGGCCCCGGCCGGTACGGGAACGCTGCGCCGCCCGGAGCTGACGTGGCCCACGACGGCACGGCCGTCGCGGACGACGGAGGTGACGACGTCGTCGCGGCGGCCCGACGGGAGGTCGGCCGTGGACCCGGCGGGCGGCGGCTCGGCGAGGGCGGCGTCGGCGAGCGCCCGGTCGAGCATGTGGTCGCGGTCCTCGCGGGGCAGGGCCCGGAACCCGGGGCTGCACAGGGTCGCCCGGCCGTCGGTCGCGAGGACCCATTCGGCCCCGGAGCGTGCGCAGACGTCGTCGAAGCGGGCGTGCAGCATCCGCCCGGCCCGGTGCCCGCGGTCCCGGACACGCTCGCCGACCTGGCGGGCCAGCTCCGCGGCGACGGCCGCACGCAGCGCCGACGTACCGCCCGGCGTCGACAGGTGCGTCACGACCACCACCGTCTGCGGGGCCGCGTCGGTGTCGGACGGCACCGGTGCGGCGGCCTCGGCCAGGTGGGCGAGGTCGGGGTGGAGGTGCTCGGGACCGTCCACCCGGGCGGCGCGACCGGTGGCCCGCACGAGCGCGGACGCCGTCGTCGCCACGTCCTGCTCGGCGATCCGGAAGCCCGGTGCGACCAGGACGGCGTCGAGCAGCGCGGCGAGGTCCGGGCAGGCGTCGCGGCGGACGCGGACCACACCGTCGCCGTCGACGAGCAGCACCGAGCAGTCCAGGTCGTCGGCGCCGACGAGGAAGCGGTCGAACACCTCGTCCGCCTCGGCGACGGCGGCGGCGCCGGGTTCGTGTCCGACGTAGGTCGCGGACCGGGCGAGGTCGACGCCCAGGTCGACCGACCGCTGCCAGGACTCCGCGACGACCGGGCGGACGTGGGCGCCCACGTCACCGACGTGCCGGGCGTGCCGCACCCGCCGGGCGGCGGCCTCGACCCCGGCGCCGGCTTCCACGGCCCGAGCGTAGCCACCCGGTGCCCCGCGCCGCGAGGATCGTCGACACCCGCCCGCCCCGCGGGGAGCCCCGGTGACGACCTCGGCCCGGGGCGTGGCGACGGACCCGCGCGGCCGGCCCGATCGGCGTACCGTCGAGACCACGGCCATGTGCTGCTGGACAGCCGGATGCCCTGCCAGTCGGGGGCACGCACGATCCGGAGGATCCGCCGGGGTTCCCGGGTCCACACGGCGACGCGTCCTGCTCCGCCGTGACCATGTCCGCGTCCCGCCGGACGGCCGCCCTGCAGGGCGCCGCCCGCCGGCCCGCGGCGGCCGAACGGAGCCACACCGTGAGCGATTCCCGCACCCCGTCACCCACCCGCCCCGCCGCCCCGCCGCGCCCGTCCGCGGCGCGTGTCGCGCTGAAGGAGGATCCGAGGCCGGTCGGGGAGGTCGACGGGGCGTGGTGGCCGCGCTCGCGCGTGCTGGTCGACGAGCTGCGTGAGCTCGGCGCAGGGGTCGGCGACCGGCTCGGCCCGGTCACCCGGGTCGGCTACAGCCTGCGGACCTGGTCGTCGGTGCCGCGCCGGACGACGAGCGACGGGCACCTGATCCGCCTCGGCGGCTTCGCCGGCACCCCGCCCGAGGTCGTCGACGTGTTCGGGCTGCACGGCCGGCTGTGCCTGCTCGTCGTGCCGCCGGAGAGCTCGGACGCCGACGCGCGGCGCTGCCTCGACCGGGCGTCGGCCGCCGGGAACGACGACGACGTCGCGACGCTGCTGGCCGGAGTCGGGACCCGCGCGACCGCCTGAGCGTGTCGTGGGATCCGGAGGGGCAGCACGGCTAGGCAGGGAAGTCCGCGCTGCGGGAGAGGTCTTCGTTCGCCCGCAGGTCGGCCAGGGCCTTCTCCAGCGCATCGGTCACGGCGTCGTATCCGCTGTTGCCCAGGACCAGCCGGCGGGGCGGCGGATCCTGGGACATCGCCATGATCACCGCACGGGCACCGCGGTGCGGGTCGCCGGGCTGCACGCCGTCCATTCCGACGAAGACGGCCCGGACCTGCTCCAGCATCTCGTGGTACACCGGGATCGCCTCCTCGACGGCTTCGTCGGCGAATCCGGCGTAGGCGTTGGTGCGGAACGCTCCCGGTTCGACGGTCAGCACGGAGATCCCCTGTGCGGCGACCTCGTCGTGCAGCGCATCGGTGACGGCTTCGACGGCGAACTTGGTCGCGCTGTAGTAGCCGAACCCGGGCGCCGGGACGAGCCCGGCCACCGAGGACACGTTGACGATCCACCCGTCGCCGCGGGCGCGCATCCCCGGCAGCACTGCGCGGGTCACGGAGAGCACGGCGAAGAAGTTCAGCTCGAACATCGACCGCACCGCGGACTCGTCCATCGCCTCGATGGATCCGTACCAGCCTCGGCCGGCATTGTTGACCAGCACGTCGATACCGCCGAAGTGCTCCTCGGCCGCTCGTACCGCGCGCTGCACCTGTGCCGCGTCGGTCAGTTCCAGCGGCACGACGAGAACGCGGTCACCGAACCGGTCCGCCTACGTCGCCAGCTCCTGCGGGCGGCGGGAGGTCACCGCCACGCGGTCACCGGTGTCGAGCGCCGCCTCGGCGAAGGCCATCCCGAAGTTGCCGGGCGTGCCACCGGTGATGAACCATCGCCGCGTCACGGCTCGATCACCAGCCGACTGATCACTGCACCATCGAGGGTGAAACGGTAGTTCAGGTCGACGACCCCGCCCGGGAAGTCGCCCTCCAGATGCTGCCCGACGTCGACGCCTCCGTCGGTCGTGGACGCACCGGTGAACTCGGCGGTGTAGGTGTACTCGGTGACCGCGGTCGCCAGCCAGGCCCCGATCTCCTCGGTGCCCGCGTGGTCGCGCCCGTCGTCGGTCACCACGGCGTCGGAGGCGAAGGTGGCGAGTGCCCGATCGAACTCCTGGGAGTCGAGTGCGGTCATGAACGTCTGCACGGTTTCCGGGAGTGCTTCCCATTCTGCTGTGGACATGGCCCCACGATGGAGCTTCCTGTCAGGGGAAGGTCAACCCGTGGTCGCGAGCATCCCGCGACGTTGACCTTGCCCCGGGGGGAGGCTCCAGGATCGCCTGCGTCCCGCAGGCGACGCGACGGGGAGGAGGACACCATGGGGGCCCAGGTCTCGATCGGTGACTTCGCGTTGATGACCGGTCTGAGCCGTAAGGCACTACGCCACTATCACGACATCGGCATTCTCGAACCGGCCCATGTCGACCCCGGCACCGGCTACCGCTTCTACGACACCGGCCAGGTCGACCATGCGCACATCGTCCGCCGGTTCCGCTCCCTGGGCATGTCCATCCCCGACATCAAGGCGCTCCTGAGCACCGACGACGCCGGGGCCCGCACCGCGATCATCACCACCCATCTCGAGCAGATGGAGGCTGCGCTCGCGCAGACCCGTGACACCGTGGGGGCGTTGCGTGAACTGCTCGCCCCGGCGAGCCCTCCCGCCGACGTCACGTTGCGCCACGAGCCGGCGCTCGCCGTGTGGTCCGTCAGCGCCACCGTCGACGTCTCCGGGATCGACGACTGGTTCGCAGCGGCACTGCGGACACTGCACCGGGCCGTCGCCGCGGCCACGGGCGCGCCCGGCGCGGTGGTGTCGGGCGGCCTCTACGAGAGAGCGCTGTTCCTCGAACAGCACGGCCGCGCCACCCTGTTCGTCCCCGCGCCACCCTCCGTCGAGCCGCCGGAGGGTGTCCGGGCCGAGGTGCTCCCCCGGACCGAGTTCGCGGTGCTCACCCATCCCGGCGGCCACGACGGCATCGACCGCAGCTACGCAGCCCTGGGGATCTACGTCAACGAGCATCTGATCAGCGGCCAGGGGCCGATCCGCGAGCACTATCTCGGCGGTACGCCCACGGATCCGGCCCGGTTCACCGCCACGGAGATCTGTTGGCCGATCTTCGGCACCACCGCACCCCCGGTATGAGCGGACCGGGAACTCGATCATCGTGACGGCGATCGTCACCATCCGGCGGGCCGCCCCCGGCTGCATCGCCCGCCGTCGTCACCGGGTCGTCGACCGCCACGGGCGGGACGACGGGCCCTCACCGGGCCACGGGGTCGCGCAGGATCGTCCGCAGGTGGTCCTGCGGCGTGCTCGCGGTGAACGGATCGAGGTGGATCTCGTGGTGGTCACCGACCCGGCGCAGGCCGTGGCCCGCGGCGAACGAGCCCAGCTCGGCGAGGGTCCGCCGCTCGTCGGCGAACGGCCCGCGGTGCAGGACCTGCACGACCAGGCGCTCGGGCAGCGTGTACAGCTCGACGTCCGCCCCGTCCGCCCCGTCCGCCGCCGTGGCGAGCTCCTCGTCGGTCGTCGCCGGGTCGACCTGTGCGAGCACCCGGTACTCCAGGTCGTCGACCGGGTTGACCCAGTAGAAGTCCGCGATCCCGACCGGGACCGAGCCCTCGGGGTACCGGTAGAGGATCTCCACGACGGCCCCGGCACCGGGCACCCGCCGCGCGGGAGGCAGCGCGCGCTCCACCGTGCGCACGGTCCGCTTCGCCCGGTGGAACGCCTCGGTGCCGGGGCGCCCGCTGCCGTGCAGCGAGACGAAGGTCGTGGCGGGCGCCACGACCAGCTCCGGCTCGTCGGCGGCGGCCAGGTGCGGGGTCGTGGGCACGGCGTCGGTGGTCATCGGGGTCCTTCCGGTGGGGAGTCGCGGTACCGCCGACGGTAGGAGCGGTTGCGGACCGTTCCCGTCCGGAACCCGGACCTATCCTGCGACGGTGCTCAGCGCCTCGCACCGGCTCCTCCAGCTCCTCACGGTCCTGTCGACCCGCCCGGAGTGGTCGGGTGCCGAGCTGGCGGACCGGCTGGGCGTGCACGAGCGGACCGTCCGCCGCGACGTCGTCAAGCTGCGTGAGCTCGGGTACGGCGTCGAGACGTCGACCGGACCGTTCGGCGGGTACCGGCTCGTCGCCGGGTCACGGACGCCCCCGCTGAGCCTCGACGACGACGAGGCGCTGGCCACCGCGATCGCGCTCCGCCGGCTCGCGTGGAGCCACCCCGACGGCGAGGGACGCGCGGCGCCGGCGGCCCTGCTCAAGCTGCGCCGGTCCCTGCCGCCCCGGGCCGCCGAGGCACTGGGCCGGTTCGACCTCGCGATCGCCGAGGCCGGGGTGCGGCCGGACGCCCCCGGCGAGGTGGACCCGGACACCCTGACCGCGCTCGCCGGCGCCTCCCGGACCCGCGACCGGGTCCGGTTCCGCTACCACGACCGCAGCGGGGCGGAGAGCACCCGCGCGGTGGAGCCGGAGCAGGTCGTCCGCACCGCGCACCGGTGGTACCTCGTCGCCTGGGATCTCGACCGCCGGGACTGGCGGGTGTTCCGGGTCGACCGCGTCGCGGCCGTCGCCCTCACCGGCCCGGCGGACCCGCGCCGCAGGGAGGTCGACGCGCCGGCGCTGGTCGAGGAGGCGATCACCACCACGCCCTACGCGACCTACGCCGAGGTCGAGATCCACCGCTCCCTCGACGAGACCCGAGCCCTGCTCCCGGCCACCATCGCGCGGCACCGTGCCGACGGCCCGGACCGGACCCTGAGCACTGTCGGCGGCCTCGACGCCCGGTGGATCGCGGAGTTCCTGCTCCGGCTCGGGGTTCCGTTCCGGGTACTCGGACCCGACGAGGTCCGCGAGCACGTCGTGGTCCGGCTGGAGGAGTTGCTGGCGCTGCAGCGCCACCCGTGACGCGGGCCACCGTCGCCGGTTGCGGACAGGAGCGGTCCGGAACCGGGCCTAGCGTCGTGGTCCCACGAGACGAAGGGCGTGACCATGATCGACGACACCGGGTCGGCCGACGACGGACTGGCCGACGCACGCAGCCGCGCCCGCGAGGTGCGGGCGCTCTACGAGCAGCTCGAGGGCCGGCTGCTGGGGCGCACCTGGACCCTCCCGGAGCTGGCGCTCGGGTTCACCCACGACGCCGCCTACGTCGGACGGTTGGTGCTCGCGGCCGAGCGCACCTGGGACATCGACGGCGACACCGACGCCGAGCTGCGGCACAAGCTCGCCGAGTGCCTGTGGTGGCTGTTCGTGCTCGCCGACCGGCTCGACGTCGACCTCCCCGAGGCCTACGGCGCCACGATGGAGCGTATCGGGGGCGGCCTGCGGCGCGCGGTCGCCGAGGGGGCCGGGTGACGGTGCGTCCCACGGCGGCGCCGGGTCAGACGCGTCGCGCCAGCACGTCGGACCAGTGCCGCTGCGCGACCCGGGGGTGCGAGCGCAGCCAGCCGGTCAGCGCGTTCTCCCCGTAGCGCGCGTCGAGTGGGTTGTCGGCGTCCTCGCTGATCCCGCGGGCGTCCGCGGCCAGCTCGGCCGGCAGGTCGAGCGGCGCGACGACGGCGTCCAGGCGCGGCGCGAGGAAGAACGGCACCGAGATCCGGTCGACGCCGGGCGGTGGCGACACCACGCGGTGCCGCGTCGCGGTGAGGTAGCCGCGGGTGGCGATCTCCAGCATCTCGCCGATGTTCACCACGAACGAGCCCGGCACCGGGAGGGCGTCGATCCAGCCGCCGTCGGGGCCCTCGACCTGCAGGCCGCCGACCTCGTCCTGCTGCAGCAGCGCGAGGTAGCCGTAGTCCTTGTGGGCGCCGACGCCCTGGTCGGAGTCCGGGTCCGGCCGCCCGGGATAGCGCACGATCTTGAGGTGCAGCGAGGACTCCTCGTCGAACCAGCCGTCGAAGTAGCCCTCCTGCTGGCCGAGCGCGGCGGCGAGCGCACGCAGTACCTCGCGGGAGACCCGCAGCGCCTCGGCCTGCCAGCGCAGGACGACCTCGCGCAGCTCGGGCAGGGCGGCCGGCCACTGGTTCGGTCCGATCAGCCGCAGCCAGTCCGGGTCCCCGGGACCGGGCTCGACGGCCGTGCGCTCGGGCCCGATGTCGATCTGCTCGCGCCAGTCGGCGGTGCCGCCGGTGTGCTCGGCCCCGGCCCGGGTGTAGCCGCGGAACTGGGGGGAGTGGACGTTCTCGATCGCGAGACGGTCCTCCATCCGCAGCGCGAAGAAGCGGCGGGCGAGCGCGTCCATACCGGTCAGGACGTCGTCGGGGACGCCGTGACCGGTGACGTAGAAGAACCCGACCTCGCGCGCGGCGCGACGCAGCTCCGCGAGGAAGGCCGCCCGCTCATCCGGACCGGCGCGGAAGCGGGACAGGTCGAGGACCGGGAGCCGGTCGGTGGCAGGGGGCGGCATGGTGCCTCCGACGGGGTGGCGGGCGGCACCTCGGACGTGGTGCGCCGGGTGTACCAGACAACCCGGCCGTCGGAGGGGGCGTCAAGGCGCCGGCCGGGGACCGACCGTCGTGATCAGCCGCGGCTGCTGCCGACGAGATGGGCGAACACCACGGTGTTGTCCCGATAACTCCGCGCGCTCGAGTCGAAAGATCCGCCACAGGTGATCAGGCGCAGTTCCGCGCGGTCGACGTCGCCGTAGACGGATTCGGTAGGAAACGCATTCTTGGGAAACGACCGGACCTCGTCGACGCGGAACGTCGCGGCGATTCCGTCGGCCCGTGTCACGGTGATGTCCTCGCCCGGACGCATCCGGCCGAGGTCGTAGAACACCGACGGTCCCTCGGCGGCCGAGTCGACGTGGCCGAGGATGACCGACGGGCCGCGGAAGCCCGGCGCCGACGACCCGCGGTACCAGGACGCCCGGTCGTAGCCGGGGCCCGGGGCCGGGACCTCGAGGGAGCCGTCCGGAGCGAGACCGGACTGGTCGACGACCGACTCGACCCCGATCGACGGGATCGAGATCGACCGGGGCGGGGAGGGCGGGAGCACCTCGCCCACCGGCCGGGCCCCGGCGGGCGCGGTGCCCACCACGGCCGGTCCCACCGGGCCGGCGGCCGCGGCCACCGGCTCCGGGGGACCGCCCGCGGTCAGCGCCGACACCAGTACGACCACACCCGCGACGGCCAGCAGCGCGCCCAGCGGAGCGAGCAGCCGCCGGACGCGGGACGGGTGTGGTGCGGTCATCGGGTGCTCCGGTCCTGGTGCCGGTCGGGGAACCGGTCGTGGTGGTCCACCACGACCGGAGCCGGGTGTGCCGCCCGCCTGTGCGGACGGCACACCCGGGGTGGATCAGTGCCCGCGGACGCCGCGACGGCGGACGACGAGCACCAGCGCGGAGCCGGCGAGCAGCGCGACACCGGTCACGACCAGCGCCGTGTCGGTGCCGGAGGTGCTGCCACCACCGGTCTCGACGCCACCCTGCGGCATCGGCATGGTCCCGCTCGTCGTGTTGACGACGATCGTCGCGATGCCGATGGTGGTGCCGCCCTTGAGGGCGTCGGTGGAGAAGGCGCCGTTCAGGGCCTCGGCGGCCCCGGCGTTCAGGGTGACGGTCGTGCCGGTCAGCGTCGCGGTGCCCGCCGACTGGTCGATCGTGATGGGCTTCAGGGTCGAGCCGTTGAGGTCGAACAGGGTGGTCGACTCGGCGACGGTCTGGCCGCCGGCGCGGACCCGGCCGGTCAGCACGGCGGGGTCGCCCGGGTCGATCACGAAGTTGTCGAGCGTGACCTCGGTGTCACCCTTGGTGAGGGTGAGCCCGCTGCCGCTGTGCTCGATCCTGCCCTGCACGTAGGGCAGGACCTCGTTCGGCTTGTAGACGGTCACGTTGCCGCCGGTGATCGGGAACGACGCGGTGCCGTCGGAGATCGAGGCGGACCCGAACGGGCCGGGGGTGACGTCGAGCGAGGTCAGCGCGTCGGTGAAGCCCTTGTCCAGCGCGACCGAGGTGCTCTTGCCGGTCAGGTTGGAGATCATCGCGACCGGGGGAGGGGTCTCCTGTGCTGAGGCGACCCCGGCGCCCAGCGCGGTCGTCGCGGCGGCGACCAGGCCGATCGTGGCCAGACCGATCACACGTCGTACTGAATTCGCCATGGTGGTTCTCCTCGGATCGCACCGACCGACGGGCGATTCCCGGCGACCTTTGCTCCTGTATTCGACGGCCGGAGCGCAGGGGTTCGGAGAAATGTGGGGAATTATGTCCCGGGGCCCGGATATCACTGCCGGTGACGTGTTCCGGACCCCGGGCAGCGGAGCGTGTGCGGCGGAGCTCAGCCCCCGGGGTGGCCGAGCCCGTGGTGCCGGATGCGGGCCTTCATCTCGGCGACGCCGTCGGCGAACCGCCTCGCGTAGACCTCCTCGACGGCGGCCGCACCGGCCGCGGTGACGCTCCCGTCGGCGTCGATGAGGCCGAGGGCGAGCAGGTGCCGGGCCACCGCCGGGCGCAGCAGGTCGACGTCCACCTCGCGCGCGTCGAGTAGTTCCAGGGCCCGTGACTCGTCGCGGGTCAGGAGCATCCGCCTCACCTCCACCCCTGGGTTCGTGCGCGGGGCGCGAGGGGTTCACCCCGGTGGACCGGCCGGACCGCGGTCAGGCGGCCGGGTAGCGGGTCGGGGTCGTGGTGTCGCTGTCGAGGTACGGGGCGTCCCCGGTCAGGTTGTCCCCCCGGTTGGGGCGGGGCCGCGGGTCGCGCGGTGACGCGTCGCCGTAGGTCGCCCGCACCAGCGACGCGTGGGTGGGCGCCTCCGGGACGCCGGGCGCGCGGCGTGCCGTCGTCTCACGGCGCAGCGCCGGCACGACCTCGGTGGCGAGCAGCTCGACCTGCTCGAGCACCGCGCCCTCGGGGACACCGAGGCTGTCCAGCGCCCACAGCTGGCGCTGGTAGTCCCCGAATCCGTCCTGGAAGGTCAGGGTCTTGTCGATGACCTCCTGCGGGCTGCCGACGCTGAGCGGCGTGCGGTCCGCGTAGTCCTCGAGTCGGGTCCCGCGGAACAGGACGTGGTTCTCGAAGTAGGGACGGAACGCAGCGTAGGCGTCCTGGGAGCGGCGGGCGACGAACGCGTGCCCCCCGAGGCCCACGATCGCCTGGTCGGGACGCCCGTGGCCGTGGTGGGCCCAGCGCTTGCGGTAGAAGTCGACCAGGGGCCGGAAGTGCAGGTTCGGCGCCAGGATGTGGTTGGCGAAGTAGCCGTTGCCGTAGTGGGCGGCCTGCTCGGCGATCTCCGGGGTGCGGATCGCGCCGTGCCACACGAACGGCGGCACGCCGTCGAGCGGCCGGGGGGTCGAGGTGAACCCCTGCAGCGCCGTGCGGAACCGGCCCTCCCAGTCCACGACGTCGGAGCGCCAGAGCCGGTGCAGCAACGCGTAGTTCTCCAGGGCGAGCGCGACGCCGTCGCGGACCTCCCTGCCGAACCAGGGGTAGACCGGCACCGTGTTGCCCCGGCCGAGCATGAGGTCCAGCCGCCCGTCGGCGAGGTGCTGGACCGTCGCGAAGTCCTCGGCGATCCGGACAGGGTCGTTGGTCGTGATCAGCGTGACCGCCGTGCTCAGGACGATCCTTCTGGTCACCGCCGCGATGTGCCCCAGGATCGCCGGCGGCGACGACGGGACGAAGGGCGGGTTGTGGTGCTCGCCGAGTGCGAACACGTCGAGGCCGAGCTCGTCGGCGTGACGGGCGAGGCGCACGATCGAGCGGAGGCGCTCGGCCTCGCCCGGGGTGCGCCCGGTGAGCGGGTCGGCGCCGATGTCGCCGACGGTGAAGATGCCGAACTGCACGGGGGTCCTTCCGGGGTGGCGGCCCGCGGGCCGCGCTCAGACGAGGTCGCGCACGGCGGCGAACGCCGCGGGCGTCACCGGGTCCAGCACGTCGTCGACGTCGTGGTGGCGCTGTACCCACCGCGCGACGTACGGGCAGACCGGCACGATCCGCAGGCCGGCGTCGCGCGAGTCGGTGAGGGCCCGCCCGACCAGGGTCCCGGCCAGCCCGCGTCCGGCGAAGGCGTCGTCGATCTCGGTGTGGAAGAAGACCCGCTGCCCGTCGCGGTCCACGTAGGCGGTGAACCCGGCGAGCACGCCGTCCACCCGCACCTCGTAGCGGTGCGTCGTGGGCCGGTGGGTGACCTCGGGCGTCCCGGCCGCGTCGGGCGTCGCCGATCCGGACATGGCTGTGACCTCCGTGATGGGGTGGTCCGGGGGCGGGTGGCCTGCCCGGCCGCGGCCGTCGGGGGTCCCGGCGGCTCCGTCGCCACGACGCTAGGTCGGCCCGGTCGTCCCCGGATCGGTCACGCGATCGGTCGTGCGGAGCCCCGGGGCACCGGTCGGGTCGGTGATCTGCCGCGACGGCGGTCGCTCCCGGGGTCCCGCGGCCGGGTGCCGCCCGGGGGTCCCACGGCGACCGTCCGGCGGGCCCACCGGTCGCCGCGTGACCCATCCGGCGACCGATCCGGCGGTGCCCACGGCGCGGTGACACTGGGCCCGGGCGGCACCCGGCCGTCCGTCGAGGAGGACCCGATGCCCGATCGAGCCGATCCCGCCGGGATCGCCGCCGCACACCTGGACGCCTGGAACGCGCCGGAGGGGCCCGTGCGCGACGAGGCCGTCGGGGCGGTCTACACGGACGAGGTGTTCGTGGGCGAGCCCGACGCCGTCCACCGCGGGCACGAGGGGATGTCCCGGGCGATCGCGGCTCTGCACGCCCAGGCGCCGGGGGCCGTGCTCAGCCGGTCGGGTCCGATCGGCACGGCCCAGGACCTGGTCACCTACGCCTGGACCCTGGGTGTCGACGGCGGGCCCGCGGTCGCGTCCGGCCGCGACGTGCTCCTCCTGCGCGACGGGCGGGTCTCCGCCCTGTACGTGCTGCTGGACGGGGCCGGGGACCAGGGGTGAGGCGGTCGGTGACGACCTGCGTGAGATCCGTGAGGGCGTCCACCCGAACTCGTGGACCGGGGCGGGCGGCACGCCGTACCCGAAGATCACGATCGACGGCACGCCGCACGCGCTCGTCGGCACGATCACCGCGTCCCACCTGAGTCGCCGCGGCCGGCCTCGGGCGGTCGGCCCGGCCGTGCGCGGCGGGTCAGATCAGACCCGCGGCGCGGGCCGCGATGACCGCCCGCGCCCGGTTCTGGGTGTCGAGCTTGCGCATCGCGCTGTGCAGGTAGGCCTTGACCGTCCCCACGGTGATCCCGAGCTGCGCGGCGATCTCGGCGTTGGTCGCGCCCACCGCGACGTGCTGCAGCGCCTCGATCTCCCGTGGGGAGAGGGCGGGTGTCTCCCCGACCGTCCGGCCCGCGGTCGGGCGCACCCCGGCGAGGCCGGTGTGGATCCGGCGCAGCCGCTCGCGCAGCTCCGGGTCACCGGTGCTCTCGATCAGCGCAGCGAGCTCCAGCAGTGCGTCGGTCCGGCTCCCGGCATCCGCG
This sequence comes from Pseudonocardia sp. ICBG1034, assembly GCF_020131375.1. Taxonomy (NCBI): domain Bacteria; kingdom Bacillati; phylum Actinomycetota; class Actinomycetes; order Pseudonocardiales; family Pseudonocardiaceae; genus Pseudonocardia; species Pseudonocardia sp. ICBG1034. The sequence goes on along the minus strand of NZ_JAHLEK010000023.1, from coordinate 466,980 downwards.
GCGGCCGGGTACGCAACGGCCGGGGGAGCGTGCTGGTCGAGCAGGGTCGTGGCGTCCCGGGCGATGGTGGCGGCCACGATGCCGGCGTTGCGGACCGCGACGTCGCCGATCGGCCGGTGCTCGCGCATCGCCCCGTACATCACCCCGCGGACCGAGCCGCGGACGACGATCGGGTACGCCAGGATCGACGCGAGCCGCTCGTGCTCGACGACGACGTGGTCGTAGTCGTGGGTGATCCCGGGGGTCGAGGCGTAGTCGCTCACCCGGCACGGGATCCGGCGGGCCATCGCGGCACCGCCGAGTCCGCGTCCGGTCAGGACGCTGAGCAGCCGCAGCGAGTCGCCGAAGGTGCCGATCAGCTGGTTGATCGAGAGCTGCTGTTCGTCGCCCACCGTCCGGGTGGTCCCACCGAAGACGACGGGCAGGCCGGTCGTCGCGCTGAGTTCGTGCAGACGCCGGGGCATGACCCGGTCCAGGGCCCGCGCGACTGCGTCGTCGTCCTGCACGAGTTCTCCTCCCGTCCTGGCGGCGTCGTCGCCGGCTCCGGACCACCTCGTCACGTGCAACGAGTCATGCCCGGCGGGGTTGTTGTGCCAGACACGCCCCGGCGCGTCAATCGGCCCGGTCGGTTCCAGCCCTGTCATCTGCCCGGGTACCGGAGCGGGTCAGCTGTGCCTGTCGCACCGGCGACCTCACGGCGGCAGGGCACGTCGACCGGGTCGTGGGACCCGATCCGAGGATCCGAACACTGACTTCGGTTGGTAGCGGGCGGGGGACCGCTGCGGCGAGTCTCGGTGCTTCACCAGGCCGCGCTCGACGAGGAGCCACGCATGACCACCACCCCCGCACCGGTCCCCCTGAGAAGGGTGGCCGCAGCCAGCTGCGCGGGCACCACCATCGAGTTCTACGACTTCTTCATCTACGGGACGGCCGCGGCGCTGGTGTTCCCGAAGGTCTTCTTCCCGGCCCTGGGCTCCACCGCGGGCACCGTCGCCTCCTTCGCGACGTTCGCGGTGGCGTTCTTCGCCCGCCCGGTCGGCGCGATCGTGTTCGGCCACTACGGCGACCGGATCGGCCGGAAGAAGACCCTGATCTCGACGCTGCTGCTGATGGGCATCGCAACCGTCCTGATCGGACTGCTCCCGGGCGCCGAGACGATCGGCGTCGCGGCCCCGCTGATCCTGGTCTTCCTGCGGTTCTGCCAGGGCTTCGCCGTCGGCGGCGAGTGGGCGGGTGCGACCCTGCTGACCGCGGAGTACGCGCCGAAGGAGAAGCGCGGCCTGTACGGCGTGTTCCCCCAGCTCGGCCCGGCCATCGCGTTCGCGCTGTCCTCGGGCACCTTCCTGGTCACCGGGCTGGTCATGGGTGACACCGACGACGCGTTCCTGACCTACGGCTGGCGGATCCCGTTCCTGCTGTCGATCCTGCTCGTCGGCGTCGGGCTGTGGGTGCGGCTCTCCATCGAGGAGACCCCCGCGTTCGCCGAGGCCCGGCGGCGCGCGGCCGCGGAGGCGACCGCGCTCGACCGCTCGAAGCGGCTGCCGTTCCTGGAGGCCGTCCGGGCGCAGCCGCGTGAGGTCCTGCTGTCGGCCGGTGCGCTGTCGATGCTGTTCGCGTTCTTCTACATGGGCACGGCCTACCTGACCGCCTACGGAACGAACCCGCAGGGTGCGGCCCTGGACCGTCCGGTGGTGCTGGGCATCGGCATCGCCGCTGCCGTCGTGTTCGGGCTCGCGACCGTGGCCGCCGGGATGCTGTCGGACCGGTTCGGGCGTCGCGCGGTCATCCGGACGTCCTGCGTCGCCGGGATCGTCTGGGCGCTGGCGCTGTTCCCGCTGCTCGACACCGGCAGCGCCACCGCGTTCGCGATCGGCCTCTGCGGAACCTTGGTGATCTTCGCGGTCGCCTACGGCCCGGCGGGCTCCTACCTGCCCGAGCTGTTCTCGGCCCGGCACCGCTACACCGGCGCCGGGCTCGGCTACAACCTCGCCGGCGTCCTCGGCGGGGCGATCCCGCCGCTGGTCGCGCCCGGTCTGGCCGCGGTGTACGGCTCGATCGCGATCGGCGTGATGCTCTCGTTGATCGGCGTGATCTCCCTGGTCTGCGTATCGCTGCTGCACGAGACCCGCAACGTCGCGCTCGAGCACGAGCGCCCCGCGACCGCCCCGACGACGGTCTGACCCGCACCACCGACCCGGAGGTCGTCCGCCCCATGGCCAACCACGACATCTACCGCGACGCCCGTGACCGGCTCGTCGCGCTGCACGGCGAGCACGAGAAGGCCGTCGCCGACTTCACCTGGCCGCAGTTCGACGGCGCGTTCCAGTGGGCCCACGACTGGTTCGACGTGATCGCCGACGGCGAGTCGCGGACCGCGCTGCGCATCGTCGAGGAGGACGGTGCCGAGGGTGCCTGGACCTTCGACGAGCTGCGCCGCCGCTCCAACCAGGTGGCCCGCTGGCTCGCCTCGCACGGCGTCGGGCGCGGGGACAGCGTGCTGGTCATGCTCGGCAACCGCGTCGAGCTGTGGGAGTCGATGCTCGCGGTGATGAAGCTCGGCGCGGTGATCATGCCGACGACCACGGCGCTCGGCGCCGTCGACCTGCCGGACCGGCTGGAGCGCGGGGGAGCGCGGTTCGTGATCGCCGACGCGTCCTGCACGGGCAAGTTCGACGGCCTGCTCGACGGGCTCACCGCGGTCTCGGTCGGCGGGTCCGCCGAGGGCTGGCTGGACCTCGCCGACTCCCGCGACGTCGACGACGCCCCGGTCGAGCACCCGGGCACCACCGCCGACGACCGGCTCCTGCTGTACTTCACCTCCGGCACCACCAGCCGGCCGAAGCTGGTCGAGCACACCCAGGCGTCGTACCCGGTCGGGCACCTGTCCACGATGTACTGGCTGGGCATCACCCCGGGCGACGTGCACCTCAACATCAGCTCGCCGGGCTGGGCCAAGCACGCGTGGAGCTGCTTCTTCGCGCCGTGGATCGCCGGGGCGACGATCTTCCTCTACAACTACACCCGCTTCGACGCCGCGTCGCTGCTCGGCCAGATCCGGGACAAGGGCGTCACCACGTTCTGTGCTCCGCCGACGGTCTGGCGGATGCTGATCAAAGCCGACCTGTCCGGCGGACCCGGCTCGCTGCGCGAGGTCATCGCGGCGGGCGAGCCGCTCAACCCGGAGATCATCGAGCAGGTCCGGGCGCAGTGGGGCCTGACCCTGCGCGACGGGTTCGGCCAGACCGAGACGACGGCGTCGGTCGGCAACACGCCCGGCTCCGTCGTGAAGCCCGGGTCGATGGGGCGTCCGCTGCCCGGCGTCCCGGTGGTGCTGGTCGACGAGCTCACCGGCGAGGTCTCCGGGACCGAGGGCGAGATCTGCATCGACCTGTCCCGGCGGCCCACCAGCCTGATGGTCGGGTACCTGGACATGCCGGAGAAGACCGCCGACGCCATGGCGGGCGGCTTCTACCACACCGGTGACACCGCGACCCGCGACGAGGACGGCTACCTGTTCTACGTCGGCCGCACCGACGACGTGTTCAAGGCCAGCGACTACAAGATCTCGCCGTTCGAGCTGGAGAGCGTGCTCGTCGAGCACCCGGCGGTGCTGGAGGCGGCCGTGGTGCCCCAGCCCGACCCGGTCCGGCTCGCCGTGCCGAAGGCCTACGTCGCGCTCGCCCCCGGCCACGAGCCGACCCGGGAGACCGCGGCCGCGATCTTCGCCCACGCCCGGGACCACCTGGCGCCCTACCTCCGGGTGCGGCGGATCGAGTTCTTCGAGCTGCCGAAGACGATCTCGGGCAAGATCCGGCGGGTGGAGCTGCGGGCCCGCGAGCGCGACGAGGCCGGGGCGGCCGCGGGCGGGGAGTGGCGCTACGAGGACTTCCCGGAGCTGAAGGGCTGACCGCCCTCCCCGGGAACGCTCCGGGGCGGTGTCCGCCGAGCCGCCTCGGACCGGACGGTCGGCCCGTCCCGGCGGCGTGCCGGGGACGGGTCGACCGTCTCTCTCGCTGCGTGGAAGCTGCCACCGGAGCAGGTCGTCACCACAACCGCGGTGATGACCCACACCGACCCGTCCGGGATCGACTCGCACGGGATGTCGATGCCGATGTCCTACGAGGAGCTGTGGCGCTCGGAACGGCTGCGGCTCGACGCGCAGGGGGACTCGGTCATCCGGCCGCCGTCGCCGCGATGGAGCCGGCGATCGGGATGACCCGGGCGGCCAGGAAGCCCTCCTGCACACCTACCGCGGGCTCGCGGTGGCGACGATCGGCGACGCCCAGGACCGCATGGGCATGATGGACGGCGGCATCCGCGCCCTCTACGAGGGCGCCCGTGCGGTCGGCCGGGCCCGCACCGTGTGGGTCCGCAGCGGGGACAACGCGGCGATCCACCGGGCGCTGCAGTCCCTCCTCACCGCGGGCTGATCGGACCCGCCGGGCCGGGACGGACGCGCGGGCCCCGAGGAGCGCCGCCACGAGGGCTCCGGTCACCCGGGCCGGTGGTCAGGCCGGGGACGGGACGGGCCGGAACGCGGCCTCGGCGGCCTCTGCGACGACCCGGTCCTGCTCCCCGCTGCCTCCCGAGACCCCGACCGCGCCGACGACGTTCCCGTCGCTGCCGTGCAGCGGCACCCCACCGGCGAAGATCATCACTCGGCCGTGGTTGGAGCCGTTGATGCCGAAGAACTGCTCGCCGGGCTGGGAGCTCGTCGCGAGGTCGCCGGTCGGGATGTCGAAGGCCCGCGCGGTGAAGGCCTTGTTGATCGAGATGTCGATGCTGCCCATCCAGGCGTCGTCCATCCGGATGTGGGCCACCAGGTTCCCGCCCGCGTCGACCACCGCCACGTTGCTCGGAGAGCCGATCTCGTGGGCTTTCCGCTCGCCCGCGGCGATCACCCGGCGGGCGTCCTCGAGGGTCACTGTCTCGATCTGTCGCATCGTCGTGTCCTTTCGGGGCCGGCTGCCGGGTGCGGCGGTCCGGCCGGTCTGCTCGGGCAGCCGGTTCGGGAGGGGGTGCGGACGGTCTCGGTCCGGCCGTCCCCGCGGGCGGTGGAGATGGCGGAGGGCATCGGGTGGCGGTTCCTCCCGCAGACGGGTCCGTGTGCTGTCCGCCCCCGTGCTCGCTGCGTCCGTCAGGCCCGGGCGGGCACGGCGGCGAAGCGGGTGACGATCGCGGCGCAGAAGGCGGGGAGGTCGAACGGGGACCGGCTGGTGATGAACTGGCCGTCGACGCAGACCTCCTCGTCGACGACCTCGGCGCCTGCGTTGCGCAGGTCGGTGCGGATGCTCGCCCACGACGTGAGCCGGCGCCCCCGGACCACGTCGGCCTCGACGAGGGTCCACGGGCCGTGGCACACCGCCGCGACCGGTCTGCCGGTGGCCACGAAGGTCCGTACGAACTCCACCGCGACCGGATGGGTGCGCAGCTGGTCGGGGTTCACCGTTCCCCCGGGCAGCAGCAGGGCGTCGTAGTCGTCGACCGAGGCCTCGGCGACGTCCCGGTCGACGGTGACGGTGCCCGCGGGGTCCTTGTCCCACTCCCGGGTCCACAGCGATCCGGTGTGGACGGACAGCACCTCGACCCGGGCCCCGGCGCCGTAGAGCGCCCCCCGGGGGAGGTCGAGCTCGACGCGTTCCACGCCGTCGGCGGCCAGGATCGCGACCGTCCGGCCGCGCAGGCTCCCGGCCGTCATCGGTCGGCCCCGTCCCGGACGGGCCGGCCGGCGCCGGGGTGCCCGGGCCGATCGAGCAGGTCCTGGACGACCTCGGTGACGACGCGGCAGTGCTGCGGGAGTTCCGGTCTGCGCTCGCGGACCCGGGTGACCAGGGTGAGGGCGAGGTCGGCGAGCTTGGTGTTGGTGTGCTGGGAGATGCGGGTCAGCAGGGCGAACGCCTCGTCGGCCTCGATGCCGTAGTGGGCGACCAGGACGCCCTCGGCCTGCCCGATCGCGTCCCGGGAGTGGAGGGCTCGGGCGAGGTTGTCCACCCGCCGCTGGAGCACGGTGGTCGGGTTCTGGTCGGGTCCGGTGGCCGTGCGGGGCCGTTCCCGTCCCGGGTTGTCGGTGGCGAGCTGTGGCGGCATCAGGGGTGTGCTCCCCTTCCGGTGGCTGCGGTGGGCTGGTGCGCCGGGCCCGGCGGGTCCCCGTGGCGCGGTCACGACGCTAGAGAGCCCCGGAGCACCGCGATCGGGCCCGGCATGCCCAGCGACACCGTCGAGGTCCGGCCCGGCGGGCCGTGGCCGCCCCGGTCGGAGCAGGCCGGCACGCGGCGGTCAGAGCAGGCCGTGTGTCCGTGCCCGGGAGATCACCTGGGCCCGGTTGCGGGCCTCGAGCTTGCGCATGACGGTGGCCAGGTACGCCTTGACCGTGTTCGGGGACAGGTGGAGCTGCTCGCCGATCTCGGTGTTGGTGAGCCCCGTGGCGACGAGCCGGATGACGTCGTACTCGCGGGCGGAGACCACCCCGCCACCACGGGGCGGCTGCCGGTGGTCGGCGCGGTCCGGGGGCCGGTACCGGCCGGTGCGGGCGACGTCGCGGACGGCGACCGCGAGGGTGTCCGCCGACGCGTCCTTGACGACCATCCCCGCTGCCCCCGCCGCGAACGAGGGGCCGACGCCCGCGTGCTCGGGGAACGCGGTGAAGAGCAGGATCCGGGTGCCGGGTGATGCGGAGCGGATCTGCGCCGCGACGTCGGGGGCTGGCCGGTCGGGCAGCCGGACGTCGAGCACGACGACGTGCGGACGGAGCCGGGCGGCCTCGGCGACGGCCTGTCCGCCGGTGGTCGCGACGCCGACGACGCGGATGTCGTGGTGGCTCGCCAGCTGGGCGGCGACGCCGTCGCGCACCACGGGGTGGTCGTCGACGACCAGGACGTGCACGGTGCCGCCCGGTCCCGTCAGCACGGCAGCTCGATGCGCCATGTGGTCCCCCCGTCCGGGTCCCCGTCGACGGTGAGCCGGCCGCCGACCCGGGCGACGGCCTCGGCGGTGGTGCTCAGGCCGATCCCGTGCGGGCGGCCGGGGGTGATGCCGACGCCGTCGTCGGTGACGGCGACGGTGAGGCGCTCGGGGGTGCGGCGGCGGCCGACGGAGACGACGACGCCGTGCGCGCCGGCGTGCTTCTCGACGTTGTGCAGGGCCTCGCGTACGGCGGTGACGGCGATGTCGCGCCGGGTGGGCGCGAGGGTGAGGTCGTCGTCGAGCATGACGAGCTCGGCGGGGGTGCCGGTGCGCTCGGTGAACGCGGTGCAGTCGGCGCGCAGCGCGACGGCGAGCTCCAGCGCGGCGGGGGAGGCGCGCAGGGTGCGCATCGAGTCCCGCAGCGCGGTCGACGCCTCCGCGGCCTGCGACCGGAGCTGGTCGAGGCGGGCACGCAGGACGGGGTCGGCGCCGGCGGACTCGGCGAGCCCGGCCATGCCCGAGCCGATGGAGAACAGCAGGGCCCCGACGCTGTCGTGCAGCTCGGCGGCCAGGCGGGAGCGCTCGGCGTGGACGGCGGCGTCGCGCGCGGCGCGGGCCCGGTCGGCGACCTCGACGGCCCGGGCGACCTCGTCGGCGACGGTGGTGGCGTGCCCGACGGCGACCGAGCCGAACGCGCCGTCGGTGCGCACCCCGACGCCGAGCACACCGAGGGTACGGCCGTCGGCCACGACGGGGACGGCGAGCAGGCGGCGGATGCCCTCGTCGGCGATGTGGGTGTCGAAGGTGTGGGTGATGCGGGCGGCGGTGAAGTAGTCGTCGACCCACTCCGCGCGGGCGAGGTCGAAGACCTTGCCGGTCAGGCCGTGCCCGGGCGGGATGTGCAGGGCGTGGAGGGTGGTGGTGCGGTCCCCGTGCAGGTGGCGCAGAACGGCGCCGCCGTCGGGGGCGTCGGGGTCGAGCTCGGCGATCCACGCGACGTCGCCCAGCGTGCGCGTGACGACGTCGACGCAGGCGCGCCAGGCCCGGTCGCGGTCGGCGAACGCGGCCAGGCCCGCGTGCTCGCGCACCAGGCCGCGCAGCGTCGCGGCCCGGTCGTCCCGCGGGACCGGCGCCGGTTCGTCCACCGGGTCAGTCAACCGTCCGGCCGTCGACGCTGTCGACCTCCACGGTCTCGATCAGCTTCCGGCGCATGATCTTCCCGGTGGAGGTGGCCGGCAGCGCGTCGACGAACCGCACGAGACGGGGGACCTTGTAGGCGGCCAGGTGTTCGCGGGCGTGGGCGATCAGCTCGGCGCCGGTGGTGGTGTCCCCGTCGGCCCGCACGACGTAGGCGCAGGCCAGCTCGCCCTTCACCGGATCGGGCACCGGGCCCGCGGCGACCATGGCGACGCCCGGGTGACCGGCCAGGACGCGTTCGATCTCGGCGGGGTAGACGTTGTACCCGGCCGTGATGATCATGTCCTTGCGGCGGTCGACGACGAACACGTAGCCGTCCTCGTCGATGGTGGCGATGTCGCCGGTGTGCAGCCAGCCGTCGGGTTCGAGCACTTCGGCGGTGGCTTCGGGCCGCCCGTGGTAGCCGAGCATGACGACCGGGCCGCGGATCATCAGCTCGCCCGGCTCCCCGGTCGCGGCGTCGCGGGCGGTGTCGTCGAGGTCGGCGATGCGCACCTGCACACCGGGCAGCGAGACCCCGATCGACCCGGGCCGCGGCGGGGCGTGCAACGGGTGGGTGGTGCCCAGTCCGGAGATCTCGGTCATCCCCCACAGCTCCAGCAGCGGCGCCCCCGAGCGCTGCTCCCACCGCTGCACCGTCGACACCGGGATCGTCTGCCCGCCGACGGTGCACCGGGTCAGCGAGGACAGATCGGCGGCGGCGAGGTCCGGGTGGGCGAGCAGCATCGCGTACATCGCCGGGACGCCCTCGAACAGCGTGGCCCGGTGCTCGGCGATCAGCCGCAGGGTCTGTGCCGGGTCGAACCGTGGCATCAGCACGACCGTGCCGCCGGCCAGGAACGTCCCGTTGATCACCACGTTGCCGTAGACGTGTGGCGCGGGCAGCGCCGTGACCACGACGTCGTCGGCGCTGCGCCCGTGCATGGTCGCGGTGGCCGCGCAGTTCCACAGCACCGCGCGATGGCTCTGCACCGCGCCCTTCGGGTGCCCGGTGGTGCCCGAGGTGTAGCCGATCGTGCACGGCGCGGTGGGGTCCGGGTCGGGCAGCGCGGGCACCGGGCCGGTCGCCTCCGACAGCTCCGCGAACGGCACCACCCCGTCCGCCGGGGCCGCCGCGGGGGGCCCGAACGCGATCACGCTGCGCAGCTCGGGCAGGTCGGCGACCAGCTCGGCGACCCGGCCCGCCTGCTCGGCGGTGGTGAACACCGCGGCCGCGCCGCAGTCGCGGAGGACGAACGCCAGCTCGTCCACGGTCAGCATCACGTTCACCGGGTTCACGACGGCGCCCGCCTTCAGGGCGCCGTGGTAGGCCACGACCCACTCCCAGCTGTTCGGTGCGTAGATCGACACCGGCCTGCCGGGGCGCACGCCACGCTCGGCGAGCCCGGCCGCGACCCGGTCGCTGAGCCCGTCGAGCTCGGCGAAGCTCAGGACGCGGCCGGGAGTCACCAGGGCGGTCCTGTCACCGAACCGGCGGGCGAGTCCGGGCAGGATCTGCCCCGGCCCGTTCACGACCGCCCCTCGTGCGGCCGGGCCCGGTGACCGGGCCACAGCCCGCCGCTCTCCGCGTTCATCGGCACTTCCTCGTATCGGACGGGTCTCGTCGACGACAGTCAAGGCGAGCGGCCGGGACCTGCACTACACCCGAACGGACATGGTGGCGGGACCGGCCGCCGCGGATGCCGCCGACCTCGTCGACCTCGAGTTCAGCCGGCCAGCAGCCGGGGGAGCAGGTACACGACCGAGAACGCCTCGTAGTAGGCGCCGACCACGAGGACCACGACCGTCGGCACCGCCAGTCGTGCGAGGCGCCGCAGGCCGACGACGTACGCGCCACCGCGCGTCGTGGCTCCGAGGTAGGACGGGCGGACCCATCCGCGACCGAGCTGGTAGACCCCGAACATGACCACGGCGTAGCCGGTGAGCTCGATCAGCAGGGTCAGGGCGTGCGGGACGAGCACGGTCGCGGTCGTCGGATCGGTCGGCGCGATCGAGACGCCGACGTTGAACATGTACAGCGTGATGACGGGGACACCCAGGAAAGGCACGACGAGCGAGGGCACCACGATGCCGCCGACGGCGGCCACGAACAGGTTGATCAGAAGGATCGTGGTCCCGAAGAGCCAGGGATTCGTGATCATCGTGCGGACGAGGTCGTCGGACACGCCGCCCGCGACCAGGGTGGGCAGCTCGAGGTCGGGGAACAGGACACCGACCCCCATGCCGACCAGGAGCGCGCCGAAGATCAGCGCGACGAGCAGCGTCAGCCCACGTGGGTCCGAGCGCAGGATGTCGGTCGTCCGGCGGAGCGCGGTCATGGTGTCCCTCCCGAGAGGTCGGTGGGACGGCTGTCGGCACGGCGGGTGACCGGCGGCGGGCACCCGCCGCACGGCGCTGCCCCGGTCCACCGGGAGCACGGCGCCGCCGATCGTGCGGGAGGCCGGGCCCGTGAGACCGGTCAGCTGTCGCACCGCGCGCCCGGCGGCGGCGTCACGAGGTCGACGAGGTAGTCGGTCACGGCACGGTCGACGCAGGCGTTGCCGCCGTAGAGGGCGATGCCGTGCCGGGCCGCCTCGACGGTCAGCAGGCTGCCGCCCAGAGCTCGGGCGAGGTGGACACCGCCCTGGTAGGGGGTTCCCGGGTCGTCGGTCAGCGAGAGGGTCAGGGTGGGTGGCAGCCCGGCCGTGTCGGTGCTCCAGGGGAGGGTCCGGCTGGGGGGCTCGGGCCACGCCTCGCACTCGTAGTGGGTCGGTCCGCCGGGGCGGCCGGGGTCGAGGAACGGGGCGGCTCGCCGGGCCCGGTCACGCAGCTCGGCCTGCTCGGCGGGGGTGCGGCGGGGGTTGTCCATGCAGCGGGTGGCGAGGTTGGCGTCGAGGTGGGTGGAGCCGCCGTAGTGGCCGTCGGGGCCGCGTCCGAGGGCCGCGTCGCGCAGGGCGAGCAGCGTGTCGCCGCGTCCTGCGGCCAGGTCACGGAGGCCCTGGAGGAGCTGGGGGCGCTGGGCGGGGGAGAACAGCGAGCTGTAGACGGCCGGGACCATGTCGGCGTAGGTGAGTGTGCGGCCGTCGGTGGTGGGGGCGGGGTGGTCGAGCAGGGGGCGGGTGAGGTTCTGGAAGACCTCGGTCGCGCGGGCCGGGTCGGTGCCCAGCGGGCAGTCCGGCTCGGTGGCGCAGGTGGCGGCGAGGTCGTCGAAGGCCTTCTGCCAGGCCTCGAACTGGGACAGCCGGAGCTGTGCCTCGGAGATGTCGGGGTCGACGGCGCCGTCGACGACCATGGCGCGCAGGTTCTGCGGGAACGTCTGGGCGTACATCGCGCCGAGCTCGCTGCCGTAGCTGTAGCCGAGGTAGGTGAGCTTCTCCTCGCCCAGGGCTGCGCGCACGACGTCCATGTCCTGCACGACGTTGTCGCTCCCGACGCTGGTCAGGGCCTCGACTCCGCCGGTGGCGTCGGTGCAGCGGCGGGCGATGTCGCGGGCCCGGTCGGCGTCGGCGACGTCGAACAGGTAGGTCGAGGGCAGTGCGTTGCGGTCGGTCTCGGCGTCGGTGAAGCAGTCCACCCGCGGTGTCGACGCGCCGACCCCACGCGGGTCGAACCCGATGACGTCGAAGCGTTCCCCGACCGGGACGTTGTCCCAGACCGGGCCCAGCGAGGCCACCAGGCTCGCTCCGGACCCGCCGGGACCACCCGGGTTGACCAGCAGCGAACCGATCTTCTCGCCGCGTGCCTCCGCCCGGAGCAGGGCGACCTGTCCCCGGGGGCCGTCGGGGTCGGCGTAGTCCAGCGGGACCTGGACGCGTGCGCAGTCGAAGCGGTCGTTCGCGTAGAGGGTCCGGTCGGCCGCCGAGGTGGCGAACCCGTCGCAGGGCTGCCAGGTGATCTGCTGGTCGTGGAAGGCGGCGAGCTGTGGTGGCGGTGTGATCGCGGCCGCGGCGGCTGCTCCGGGTGGGGCGGGGGCGCCGCAGGCGGCGACGGCGGTCAGCGACACCACCCCCACGGCGAGCCGGAGCAGGTGTGAGCGGAACATGTCGTCTCCTCGGGTCGATCGGGTCGTGTCCCATCGCACCCGCGCACGCACCGGTGGCACAGTGGCGTGAGGTCACCGCGGCACATGACGTGGTGTCACTACCGTCGCCGAGGAACGTGCCGGACCGTGGACGACCATGAAGCTGCTGGACCTGGTCCTCACCGCCGTCACCGTCCTCTCCGTGACCGTGGTCATCGCCTACGTCGGACTCGCCCACGACACCGGGCTGTTCACCGTGCTGCCCGAGCCGGTCACCGCGTTCTTCCTGCGCAACGGCTCCCTGCAGTGGGTGGCGCTCGCCGTGCTCGTCGTGGGGCTGATCGGCAAGACTCTGGTCGGGCGCATGCTGAAGCAGCGCCGCCCGCAGCCGACGCGGTCGTGACCGACCGCCCCACCGGGAGTTCCATGGCCGACACCGATGCCGCCGACACCGATGCCGCGGACACCGGCGCGGCTACGGGGACCGCGGCCGCCCGGGCGCGCCGGGCCGCGATGCTCACCGCCCTCGCCGCCATCGCCCCGCTGTGCGTGGTCGGTGTCGTGCTCACGGCGCACAGCTGGTGGGAGGGCGCCATCGTCGCGGTGGGTCTGGTCCTGGCCCTCGGGGTGCTGCGGCAGTGGAGCCTGGACGGCTACTCGCGCGGCGCCGTGTTCACCCTGGCCTTCACCGGGGTGAACTGGCTCGTCGCGGCCCTGAGCGCCGCGAGCCCGATCACCTTCGTGCCCTTCGCACTCATCGGGTCGCTGCTGGTGTCCGCCCGCCCGCGCCACCGGCGGGCGTGGGTCGGTGCGCTCGCCGTGGTCGTCGCGGCCTCCGGTGCCGCGGCGCTCCTGCCCCGGCCGCCCACCGTGACCCTCGCCGGCCAGTACGTGCTCCTGCCCCTGCTCGGCACCGTGTTCGTCGCCGGCGTCATCGTCGTCTCCGAGTACGCGTGGGTCGTCGTGCGTCGTCTGGAACGCGCCCGCGAGGCCGAGCGGGAGCTGGCGGTCGCGCACGAGCGGATGCGTTTCGCGGGCGACCTGCACGACATCCACGGGCACTCGCTGCACGTCATCAAGCTCAAGGCCGCCTACGCCCAGAGCCTCGTCCGCGGCGGCGGCGAGGACGCCACCGCGACGGCCGTCGCCGAGCTCGGTGAGATCCGGGGACTCGTCGACGACGCCCTCGCCCGGACCCGCGAGCTCGCCCACGCGCGCCACCAGCTCAACCTGACCGCCGAGCTGGAGAACACCCGTCGGCTGGGCGAGGCCGCCGGGATCACGGTCGAGGTCCAGCACGACCCCGGCGCCGCCCCCGCCCACCCGCTGCTCGCCCAGGTGCTGCGCGAGGCCACGACCAACCTGCTCCGCCACGCCCGCCCGAGCACCGTGCGCATCACCACGTCGGCGTCCCGGGTCGAGATCACCAACGACGGGGTCGCCCCCGCCGCGGATGCCGGGCCGGAGCTGCGCGGCCTCGCCCGCCTGCGGGACCGCCTGGCCGCGGCCGGCGGCGACCTGGACGTGACCACCACCCCGACGACGTTCACCGTCGCGGCCCGGCTCGCGAGCCCCGGGGCGGGCACGCGTGGTGACGGCGCGGCCCGACCCACGGGAGGCGAGGGCCATGACCGGCGCTGAGCCCGTCCGCATCGTCCTGGCCGACGACGAGAAGCTGCTGCGCACCGCGATGGCGGCGCTGCTGCCCCAGGACGGGACGATCATCGTCGTCGCCCAGGCCGAGGACGGCGACGGGGCCGTGCGGGAGACCCTCGAGCACCGTCCCGACGTGCTCGTCGTCGACCTGGAGATGCCCGGGGCCAACGGCCTCGACGCCGTCGCCCGGATCCGGGAACACCACCCCGGGCAGGCGGTGCTCATGCTCACCCGCCACGCCCGCCCGGGGGTCCTGCGCCGGGCGCTCAAGCTCGGGGTGCAGGGGTTCATGAGCAAGGGCGCCGACCCGGAGGACATCGTCGCGGTCGTCCACGAGCTGCGGGCCGGGCGTCGGTGGATCGCCCACGAGGTCCTCGAGGCATCCGTGATCGACGACTGCCCGCTCACCGACCGCGAGATCGACGCCCTCGCCGAGACCCGCGAGGGCTACTCCGTGGCACACATCGCCCGCCGGCTGCACCTCGCCCACGGGACCGTCCGCAACTACCTGTCCAGCGCGATGCAGAAGACCGGCACCGCCACCCGCCACGACGCCGCGCGCCACGCGCACGAACGCGGCTGGCTCTGACACCGGCCGGACGCCGGACCGTGGCCCCCGCACCGACGTCGGCCCGTCCCCGGGTCGTGTGCTCGACTCCACCGTCCATCCCGATGCCTACTGCCTCGAGTCCTGCTTCTCCGTCGCGCACCGCTGACGATCGTCGAACGCCGCGGCGGCTTCGATGAACAGCGCCGACCACCGTCGATGACGTGGCGGAGTACGGCAGGACGGTTCCTGGCCGCTGGAACCGGGAAGACCCCCGCATGTCCGAGAGCTACCGACAGGACCGCCGCGACGACGACCGACCGGCCCCGGAGCACCGCCGACCGGACGGTGTGTCGGACGAGGCGGTGGCCACGGTGGGCAAGTTGGCCGAGGCCGTCGAGACGATCGAACGGGCCCGCGGGCACCTCTACGCCTTCCACCAGATGACCGGGTACGCCGACGAGATGCTCGACGAGGTCGTCGGCGGCCTGCGGGGGATGGGGCGCGACGATCTGGCGGACCGGATCACCACCGAGCTGATCGGGCTCAACGTCGTCGCGGGGCGGTGGAGCTTCCAGGTCGTGGAGGAGTACGACGACGGCTACTACCGCACCACGCTGGAGCTGGACCGCGCGGTACGCGACGAGTTGGTCGGTGGGCGGCGGCATCTGATGGAGGCTGAGATGAAGGAGCAGCGCCGCACGCGCGGGCGCCCGGGCCACGCCGCGCGACCGCACGAGAGGGACTGACCTCCTCGGTCACGCGGAGCAGAGGTCGTGGCCGGTGCCCGCCACTGCGTGCGGGTGTCCCCGGCGATCGACCATGCCGGTCCGACCCCGAGGGACCGGCCGCCGGTGTCGCCGGCCCCGGGCGGCAGGCAGGTGACGCAGTCGTACCCGTGCTCGCCGTGAACGGTGCCCTCGGCGAACTCGTGCGGGAACTCCGAGCGCGGCCCGGCCGCAGCGGGTTTCGTTCCACGGTGCGAAGTCGTTTGCGATCGTGACCAGCGTTTCCGCTGTTCACGGTGTAGTGCCCCCGGCAGGATTCGAACCTGCGGCACCCGCTTTAGGAGAGCGGTGCTCTATCCCCTGAGCTACGAGGGCCTGAGGGAAGCCTACCCGGACGCCTCCCCGCCGGACCGCCGGTGCCGCCCGCCGCGCCGCGGAGCGGCGGATCCGTCGTCAGCGCGGAATCCGGGAATCGTCGTCGTGACGTCGCCCACTACGACACCGGAGGGCTTCTGCGAGTTCACGGCGACAGCGACCTCCTCGCAGCCGGAACGGTGCCACGAGCCGCGTTGACCTGCGGATTCGTGGACCGGGGGCGATGTCGCCGCCACCTCGCAGTGCACGCCTGGAGGCTGCTGCTCCCCGCTGGCAACTGATCCGTTGGGGCGATCGGGAAATCGTTCTACGGTCCCCGCAGTCGACGGGGGAGGGCCAGTGCGATCGTTGTTCCGGAACACGCGGTTCCGCCGGCTGTTCACGGCCCAGGTCGTCGCTCTGGTCGGGACCGGTCTCACGACGGTCGCGCTCGGGCTGCTCGCCTACGACCTGGCCGGCGAGCGGGCCGCGCTCGTCCTCGGCTCGGCGCTGACGATCAAGATGGTGGCCTATGTCGTCGTCGGTCCGGTCGTCGGCGCGGTCGCCGACCGGGTCCCGCGACGCATGCTGATGGTCGGTGCGGACGTCGTCCGCGCGGCGGTCGTGCTCGTCTTGCCCTGGGTGACCGGGATCTGGCAGGTGTTCATCCTGGTCGCGGTGCTCCAGGTCGCCTCGGCGACGTTCACCCCCGTGTTCCAGTCGGTCATCCCCGACGTCGTCCCCGACGAGCGGGACTACGCCGGGGCGCTGTCGGCCTCGCAGCTCGCGAGCAGCGCGGAGACGGTGCTGAGCCCGCTGCTGGCCGCGGCGGCCGTCGCGGTGATGAGCTACTCGACGCTGTTCGTCGGCACCTGTGCCGGGTTCGTGTTCTCCGCGGTCCTCGTGGCGTCGACGGCCGTCCCGCCGGTCGCGGGCCGCGCCCAGGGCGGCTTCGCGACCCGGCTGCTGCTCGGGGTCCGGCTGTTCCGGGCGGTCCCGCAGCTGCGGGGGCTCCTGGCGCTGAACGTCGTCGTCGCCGCGGTGGGGGTGGTGTCGCTGGTGACGACGGTGAACGTCGTCCGCGACCTGCTCGGCGGCACCGAGGCCGATGTCGGGCTGCTGCTCGCGGTGTCCGGTGCGGGCACGGCCGCGGCGGCGCTGGCCTCCCCGTGGGTCGCCCGGCGGCTCCCGGTCCGGACGGTGATGCTGGCCGGTGCGGCGGTCTCCTGCCTGGCGGCCGGCGCGACCCTGCTGCTGGCGGCCGCACCGTCGTGGACGACCGCGGCGTTCGCGTGGGCGCTGGTCGGCTTCGGCCCGGGGTGGATCATGGTCAACACCGGTCGCCTGCTGCGCACCTCGGCCGGGCCCGGCCAGCGGCCCGCCCTGTTCAGCGCGCAGTTCTCGCTCTCACACGCCTGCTGGCTGCTCACCTACCCGCTCACCGGCTGGCTGGCGGTCTCGGCCGGCTGGACGGTCACCTGGTCGGTCCTCGCCGCGCTCGCCGTCGTCGCGCTCGGGGTGGCGGTCACGGTCTGGCCGACGGCCGGCGCCGACCTCGTGCGGCACCGCCACGACCACGACGCCGACCACGCCCACGTCGTCACCGCCAGCCCCTCGGTGCACGGCTGGACCCACGCGCACCGGCTCGTCGTCGACGACCTGCACCCGCACGGACCCGTCCCGGTGTGACCGTTCAGGCCGCCGGGAGCAGCCCGTCGGCGACCTCCCGGGCCGCGCGGATCGGCCCCGCCCCGTGCTCGACCACCGCCATCGCGGCCGCCCCCTCCAGGAGGATCATCAGGGTCCCGGCGAGCGCCGCGGCCGGCTCGGCCGTCCCCAGCCGCTCGACCTGGGTCTGCAGGTAGCTGCGCAGCGCGGTCTTGTGGTGCCGGACGACCTCGCGGGCCGGGTGGTCGAGGCGCGGCAGCTCGGAGGCCGCGTTGAGGAACGCGCAGCCGCGGAAGCCCTCCCGGGACTGCCAGCTCTCGTAGGCGTCGAAGACGGCGAGGATCCGGTCCCGCGGCGACGCGTGGTCGGCGGTGATCCGGTCGACGTCGTCCTGCCACCGGCGGTCGCGGTCCCGCAGGTAGGCGACGACGAGCCGGTCCTTCGAGCCGAAGTTCGTGTACAGCGCCGTCTTGGTGACGCCCGCCTCGGCGGCGACGGTGTCCACCCCGACCGCGTTGATGCCGTCCCGGTAGAAGAGCCGGGACGCGGCGTCGAGCACCTTCGCCCCGGCGTCGCCGCGCCGTGTGCGTGCCATGCGTCCTCCTGGAATGAACCGAACGGTCTGTTCTTAAAGGCGACTCTAGCAGCAGAGACGATGCTGTCCGTGGGCACGAGTTGCAAATAAACAGACAGGTCTGTTCACTATCGGCATGACGGCGACCTGCGAACGGCCCGGACCTGCACCCGCCACCGACCGGCCCTGGTGGACCACCGCGCTGCTCGGCGCGGGGGTGATCGCGCTCTGCTACGGCGTCGCCCGCTACGCCTACGGACTGTTCGTGCCTCGCTTCACCGAGACGTTCGGCCTGACCCCGGCCGCGGTCGGCGTGCTCGGCGGGCTCTCCACGGCCGGCTACGTCCTCGGGCTGCTCGCCGCTCCGGCGCTGTCGGCGCGGTCGGCGCGCGGTGCCACGATCGCGGCCGCCGTCTCCGCGACGGTGGGGCTGCTGCTCATGGCCCTCGCACCGGGAGTGGTGGTGTTCGGTGTCGCGATCGTGGTGGCGGGGGCCGGCGCCGGCATCGCGACACCCGGGGTGGCGCAGCTCGTCGTCGAGACGGTCGGTGCCCTCGCGCGCACCCGGGCACAGGCCTGGGCGAACACCGGCACCGGGGCGGGGCTCGCGCTGACCGCGTTCACGCCGCTGCTGCCGGGGGACTGGCGGGCCGTCTGGCTCGGGTTCGGCCTGGTCGCGGTCGTCGTCACCGCTGCCGCCGCGTGGTTGCTGCCGCGAGGGGTCCCCGAGGCGGCGCCCACGCAGCGCGGGCGCGGCCGGGTGCTGCCGCTGCTGGCCGTCGCCGGGCTGCTGGGTCTGGTCAGCGCGCCGTACTGGACCTTCTCGACCGCGCGGCTCGACGAGCTCGGCGCCGGGCCGGTCGTCGGCACCGTCGCCTGGTGTGCGATCGGTGTGGTCGGGATGCTCGGCGGCGCGGTGGGACGGGCGGCGCAGCGGTACGGGCTGCGGACGGTCGGGCTCGTCGTCTGGACCCTGTTCTCGGCCGGGATCGCCCTGCTCGCCCTGCCGGAGCCGGGCCCGACCGGCGCGGTCGTCTCGGCGGGCCTGTTCGGCGCCGGCTACATCGGACTGACCGGGCTGTGCATCCTGTGGGCCGCACACATCCTCCCGGGCGCTCCCGCGCGCGCGGTGACGTGGGCGTGCCTCGCCCTGGGCGTCGGTCAGACGGTGGGCGCACCGCTGGCCGGGGGGCTGGCCGGCCGGATCGGGACGGCGGGGACGTTCGCCGTCGCCGCCGCGCTGGGGTTGCTGGCCTGGGCTCAGCTGCACCCGCGGCTGGCACCGCCGGACGCGGACCGGGCCCGAACGACGGCGTCCCCCGGCGCGGACGCGCCGCGCCGGGGGACGGGGGTCAGCGACGGGCCGGGGCGCGGCCGTGCGTGACGGCGCTCCAGGTGTCGATGCCCACCCAGATCGCGCGGAGCACGTTCCCGGTGCGCCGGCCGGCGTCCCGCAGGGTCTCGGACCAGGACGGCATCGGGGTCTCGTGGGTGGTCATCGGCTACCTCCTCGTAGTGGTCGACTCGGAAGCTGCTCTGTCCGACTCGCACCAGGAGAGTAGCTCCTGAGACACCGTTGCCTCAACGGTGACCATCGTGTGTCACGCCTCATCCGCTCGGAGCAGCACCGGTGACGGGGCGCAGCAGCCGGGCGCATGCGCGTGACCAGCGCGGGCCACTCCCGTGACGCGGCTCGTTCGCCGCGTCACCGGTGTGGTGCTTTCATGAACATTGCCCGCTTTTCGTCTGGACAACCGGTTCAGCGAGCGCCGCGCGCAGGAGGACCGCTTGTTCAGCATCACCGTCCGTGACCACGTCATGGTGGCGCACAGCCTGCGCGGCGAGGTCTTCGGACCGGCGCAGCAGCGCCACGGCGCGACCTTCCTCGTCGACGCCACCTTCCGGCGCCCCGAGCTGGACCCGGACGGGATCGTCGTCGACATCGGGCTGGCCACCGCCCAGCTCGCGGAGACGCTCGCCGACCTCAACCACCGCGACCTCGACGACCACCCCGAGTTCGCGGGCGTCAACACGACCACCGAGTTCCTGGCCCGGGCGATCGCGGACCGGCTCGCCGACCGCATCGGCGCGGGGAAGCTCGGCGGCAACGCCGGCGGGCTGACCGGCCTGACGGTGACACTGCACGAGTCGCACGTCGCGTGGGCGAGCTACGAGCGGGACCTGTGACGGCTCCCGCACCGCCCCGGACCACGGGGCGTGCGGTGCACGTCGTCGTCCCCGCCGGGATCGACGATCCGCGCTCCCCGAGCGGCGGGAACCGCTACGACCGCAATGTCTGCGCCGCGTTCGACCGACCCGTGCGGGAGATCGCCGTCGCGGGTGGCTGGCCGGACCCGGACCGGGCCGCCCTCGAGCGGCTCGACGCGGCGCTCAGGGGTGTCCCGGACGACGCGTCGGTGCTGCTCGACGGGCTCGTCGCCTGCGCCGCGCCCGGGGTCCTCGCCCGTCACACCGGCCGGGTACGCGCGGTCGTCCTGGTGCACCTGCCGCTGGGCGACGAGCACGGGCTCGCCGCGGCGGTCGTCGCGGACCGCCGGGGCCGGGAGCACGCGGCGCTGCACACGGCGGCCGCCGTCGTCGCCACCAGCCGATGGACGGCACGGCGGGTGGTCCGTCTGCACCAGCTGCCCCTCGCCCGCGTGCACGTCGCGTCGCCGGGGGTGGACCCTGCCCCGATGACGTCCGCGCACCCGTCCGGTACCCGGCTGCTCGCGGTCGGGGCCCTCACCCCGACCAAGGGCCACGACCTGTTGGTCGAGGCCCTCGCCCGCGTCGCCGACCGGGAGTGGACGTTGCGCCTGGCCGGGCCGCTCGACCGCGACCCCGCGCACGCCGCGGCCGTGCGCGCGGCGGTGGACCGGCACGGCCTGGCCGGGCGGATCACCCTCACCGGCCCGCTGACCGGCCCCGCCCTCGACGCCGCCTACGCCTCCGCGGACCTGCTCGTGCTCCCCTCGCGCACCGAGAGCTACGGGATGGTCGTCACCGAGGCGCTGGCCCGGGCCGTCCCGGTGATCGCCGCTGCGGTCGGCGGGGTGCCCGAGGCGCTCGGCGACGGTGGGCTGCTCGTCGACCCCGGCGACCAGGACGCGCTGGCCGGCGCGCTGCGGTCCTGGCTGACCGACCCGGGGATGCGCGCGGACCTGCGCGCCGCCGCCCGGGACCGCCGGGACCGGCTCGACGGCTGGGCCGACACCGCCCGCGCCCTCTGCGCGGTGCTGCCGTGAGCGCCGCCGCCGGCCACCGCGCCGCCGACCACCGCGCCGACCACCGCGTCGACCACACCGCCGTCCCGATCCAGGGTGCGGCGGGCAACCCGGTCTGCCCGCCGGAGTGGCTCGCCCTGCGCGAGCCCGCCGACGCCGACGCCCGCTCGACCGCGCTCGCCGACGCCGTCCGCGACCTCCTGCCGCCGGGCCCGCTGCTGGTGCGCGACCTCGGCTGCGGCACCGGGTCGATGGGCCGCTGGCTCGCCCCGCGCCTCGCCCGGCCCGGTGGCCAGCACTGGGTCCTGCACGACCGCGACCCCGTCGTGCTCTCCCACGCCGTCGCGTCGCTGCCCGGCGGGGTGACCGCCGAGGCCGGCCCCGGCGACCTCACCGGGCTCGGCGCCGACGCGCTGGCCGGGACGTCGCTGGTCACCGCGTCCGCGCTGCTCGACCTGCTCACCGCCGAGGAGATGGACGCCCTGGCCGCCGCCTGCACCGCCGCCGGCTGCCCCGTGCTGTTCACCCTGACCGTGTCCGGCCGGGTCCGGCTGCACCCCGAGGACCCGCTCGACGCCGAGATCGGCGCCGCCTTCGACGACCACCAGCGCCGCGACGAGAACGGCCGCCGGATGCTCGGGCCGGACGCCCCCGCCGCCGCGGCGGCCGCGTTCGCCCGGCACGGCGCGCGGGTCCGCACCGCCGACTCGCCGTGGCGGCTCGGTCCCGACCGGCCCGCGCTGCTCCGCGAGTGGCTGGCCGGACGGCTCGACGCGGCGTGCGCGCAGCGTCCCGGTCTCGCCGCGCACGCCGGTGCCTACCGCGACCGGCGCGAGCGCGCCCTCGACGCGGGGGAGCTCACCGTCTCGGTCGGGCACACCGATCTGCTGGCGGTGCCGGGGGGACGGTCGTGAGCGGTCGGGTGGGTCCGGCCCTGCGGCTGTTCGCCGGGGTGGGGCTGCTCGCCGTGCTGGTCGTGCAGGTCGGTGTCGGTCCGGTGCTGGAGCGCCTGCGCGGCGTCGGCCCGGCGGCCGCCGTCGCCGCGCTGCTGCTCGGCGCGGTGGCGACCGTGCTCAGCGCCTGGCGGTGGCGGATGGTCGCCCGCTCGATCGGGCTCGGCCTGACCCCGGGACGCGCCGTCGCCGACTGCTACGGCGCCACCTTCCTCAACTCACTGCTGCCCGCCGGGGTCCTCGGTGACGTCCACCGCGCGGTCAGCCACGGGCGCAGCGAGGGGGACCTCGGCGCCGGGGTGAGGGCCGTGGTGTTCGAACGGGTCGCGGGGCACCTGGTCGCGGTGGCGGCCGTCGCCCTCGTCCTGGCGCTGCAGCCGGACCTGCTGCGGGCCGCGGCCGGGGCGGTCCCGGGCGGCGCGGCGCTGCCCGTGCTCGCCGTCGTGGCCGCGCTCGGCGGGGCCGGGTGGCTGCTGCGCGCCCGGCTCGGCCGGGTGTGGTCCGACGCGCGCACCGTCCTGCGCCCGCGCACCGCGGCCGGGGTGGTGCTGACCTCGGCCGGAGCGCTGGCCTGCCACCTCACGTTGTTCGTGCTGGCCGCGCGGGCGGCCGGCGCGACCGCACCGCTCACCGTCCTGCTGCCGTTGCTGCTGGTCGCGCTGCTGGCGATGACGATCCCGCTCACCGTCGGCGGCTGGGGGCCGCGCGAGGCGGCCGCCGCGGCCGGGTTCGCAGCGGTCGGGCTGCCGGCCGCCGAGGGGCTCGCCGCCGCCGTCGCCTACGGGGTGCTGGCGCTCGTCGGGGTCGCGCCCGGCGCGCTCGTGGTGCTGCGGCGCCGCCGCGCGGCCCGGGGGACCGCGCCGTCAGCGCCCGGCGAGCACCCGCAGGTGGCCCGCGAAGGCGACCACGAGCGCGTCGAGCAGGCCCCGGCCCTTGTCGGCGGTGGCGAGCGACGGCCGTCCCACCACACCGGTGGCGGAGTAGGCCGCGAGCCCGGTCGTGAGCAGGTGCGGCCGTTCGTCGGCGACGTGGTCGGCGGTGCGGTACGACGGCCGGACCTGGTCGGGGACGGCGTGCAGCAGGATCGAGGTCTCGAGCTCCCCGGCGTGCATGTCGGCGGTGTTCGAGGTCTCGCAGCCGGCGGATCGGCGGGCGGCGGTCCAGTCCTCGGAGACGGGGAACAGGGCCATGGGCAGCGGCCCGACCGAGGCCTCCTGGACGACGTTGCGCAGGACGTGGTTCCCGCCGTGCGCGTTGACCAGGACCAGCGCGGTGGTGCCGGAGGCGCGCAGCGAGGCGGCGACGTCGGAGACGACCGCGCCGAGCGTCGCCGCGGAGATGCTCACGGTGCCCGCCCACGCGGCGTGCTCGTGGGAGCAGGAGATCGTCAGGGGTGGCAGGACGCGCACGGGGTGGGCCTGCGCGATCCGGGCGGCCACCGCGGACGCCACGAGGGTGTCGGTGGTCAGGGGCAGATGCGGTCCGTGCTGCTCGAGGCTCCCGACCGGGAGCAGGGCCACGGAGGCACCCCGCTCCCGGACGTCCTCGGTGGTGTCGACCGGGAGGGGATTCACGCAGGCGAGGCTCTCACGGCCCCGCCCGATCATGGAGGAGCAACGGTGCACGACGACCGACACGAGTTCGCCGAGTCCCGGTTGACCACACGGCACGGGGAGTTCCGTGCGATCGCCTTCCGCGAGTACGAGGGTGGTCCCGAGCACCTCGCGCTGGTGCACGGCGACCCCACGGACGTGGAGGCGCCGCTGGTGCGGATGCACTCCGAGTGCCTCACCGGCGACGTCTTCGGTGCGCGGCGCTGCGAGTGCGGCGCGCAGCTGTCGATCGCGATCGAGGCCGTCGTCAACGCGGGCCGCGGCGTGATCGTCTACCTGCGCGGGCACGAGGGCCGCGGCATCGGTCTGATCGCGAAGATCCGCACGCACGTGCTGCAGGACGAGGACGGCCTGGACACCATCGACTCGGCCCTCGCGCTGGGGCTGCCGGTGGACGTGCGCGACTTCGGCGCCGCCGCGGTCGTGCTGCGCCACCTCGGCATCGACCGGGTGCGGCTGCTGTCCAACAGCCCGGCGAAGGTCGAGGCGCTGACCGGGCACGGCATCGTCGTCGCCGAGCTGGTGCCGGTGCTCGAGCCCGCCGACGAGCACAACGTGCGCTACCTGACGGCCAAGCGCGACCGGCTCGGCCACGTCCTGCCGCAGGTCGACACGGCCGACGGCGCACCGCGCAGCCACACCGCGACCGGCTACTGAGCTCCGTCGTGCGACACCCGGAGGCACAGCGACGGCGGCCCGCCCGCCGCCATCGCGGCGAGCACGCCCGGCAGCTCGTCGAGCGTGCACTCGCCGCCGACGAGGGCGTCGAACCGCGGGTCGGCGAGCAGCCGCAGCGCCAGCGCCATCCGGTCGCCGTAGCCACGCCGGGCACGGCGCGGCGACACCGTGCCGACCTGGCTGGCGCGGATGGTGAGCCGGCGGCTGTGGAACGCCCCGCCCAGCGGCAGCGGCACCGTGCGGGTGCCGTACCAGCTGAGCTCGACCACCTCGCCCTCCGGCCCGAGCAGCTCCAGCGAGCGCGCCAGGCCGGCCGGGGTGGCGCTGGCGTGCACGACGAGGTCCCGGTCGCCCTCGGCGTCGTCGGGAGAGGCGAACTCGACGCCGAGCGCCGCGGCGACGGCGGCCCGGTCCGGGTCGGGGTCGACGAGCTGCACCCGCGCGCCGGGCAGCCCGGCCAGGACCGCGGCCACCGCCGCCCCGACCATCCCCGCCCCGACGACGGCGATCCGGTCGCCGACCAGCGGGGCGGCGTCCCACACCGCGTTCACGGCGGTCTCGACGGTGCCGGCGAGCACGGCGCGCGCGGCGGGCACGTCGTCGGGGACGACGGTGACCGCGTCGACGGGCACCACGAACCGGCTCTGGTGCGGGTACAGGCAGAACACGGTCCGCCCGGCGAGCTCCGGCGGGCCCTGCTCGACCTCGCCCACCGCGAGATAGCCGTACTTCACCGGGGCGGGGAAGTCGCCGTCCTGGAACGGGGCCCGCATCCGCTCGTGCTCGGACTCCGGGACCTCGCCGCGGAACACCAGGGTCTCGGTGCCGCGGCTGACGGCGGTGTACCGGGTGCGCACGAGCACCTCGTCGGGCCCGGGGTCGGGCACCGGCACCGTCCGGATCTCGCCGTGCCCCGGCGCGGCCAGCCAGAACGCCCGTGCCTCGTGTCCCACCGCACCGTCCCCGATCCCGGCGCCCGGCGCGCCGACGGTCCTGACGGTATCCGGACGTATCGGGCGACGGCCCGGTGCGCGGAGGTGGTCTGAGTGGACCGGCCATACGTGCTGGCGTCGGTCGCGATGTCGCTGGACGGCTACATCGACGACGCCGGCCCGGACACCCTGGTGCTCTCCGACGCCGACGACCTCGACCGCGTGGACGCCGTGCGCGCGGGGGTCGACGCGATCCTGGTCGGCGCGGGCACCGTCCGCGCCGACGACCCGCGGCTGCTGGTGCGCCGCGCGGAGCGTCGCGCCGGGCGGGTCGCCGACGGCCGCCCGCCGTCGCCGCGGCGGGTGGTGCTGACCACCGGGGCGTCGCTGGACCCGTCGGCCCGGGTGTTCGCGGGCGGGGACGCCCCGCTGGTGTTCACGGCCGGACCGTCCGCGGCCGCGCTGCGCGAGCGGCTCGGCGACACCGCCGAGGTCGTCGCCGCGGGGGACCCGCCGGACCCGTGCGCGGTGCTCGACGACCTGGCCGCCCGCGGCGTGCGGCGGCTGCTGGTCGAGGGCGGGGGCGCTGTGCACACCGCGTTCCTCACCGCCGGGGTGGTCGACGAGCTGCACGTGGTCGTCGCGCCGTTCTTCGTCGGCGACGCCCGGGCCCCGCGCTTCGTGCACGACGGCCGGTTCCCCCAGTGCCCGCAGCGCGGCATGTCCCTGGTCGAGGCCCGCCCGATGGGCGACCTGGTGCTGCTGCGCTACCGCGCGTCCTGAGCCACCGGTCAGGAGAACGCGGCCAGGAAGCGGTCCCGGAGCCCGGCCATCGGCCACGGCGGCGCGTCCGGCGGCGGGAGCAGCCCGGGCGTCCAGCCCCAGTCGTCGATCCGGTCCAGCACCTCGGTGTCGCGGGTGATCACCGAGACCGGGACGTCGGAGCCCGCGCCGGGCCCGGACACCGTCGCGCCGGGCTCGTGGTCGCCCAGCATCAGCACGACGAGGTCCCGGTCGCCCTCCGGGCGGTCGGCCACCCAGCCGGTGGCGCTGCGCAGCGCGTACTCCAGCGAGGTGAGGTAGTCCGCGCGCAGCGTCGCCCGGTCCAGGGAGAAGATCGTGTCGTAGGCCTGCTGGCCGTCGGCGTACGGCCCGTAGACGGCGCCGTCGCCGATCCCGGCCGGGTCGAGCAGCGGCGGCACCGGCGACCACGGCGCGTGGCTGGAGGTCAGGACCACGGTGCCGAGCAGCGGGCCCCGGCCCGGGCGGTCGAGCTCGAGCCGGGAGAACGCGTCGAGGGTGTACTGGTCGGGCATCGGGGACCAGCTGAACGGCGGGCCCGCGTAGCCGAGGTCGGCGCCGGCGTGCACCCGCTGGTGGCCGAAGAACGCGGCCTCGGGCCACTCCCGCGTCGTCGCCGGGGTGACGACGGCGGTCTCCCACCCGGCGTCGCGGAACGCGCGGGGCAGCGTCAGCCGGTTGGACGCGGTGAGCCGGTCGTGCGCGCCCTGGTCGGCGATCGACAGCCCGGAGAACAGCGTCGCGTGGGCGAGCCAGCTGCCGCCGCCGTTGATCGGTGCGGTGAGCACGCCGCTGCGCGCGCCGTACCCGGCCGCGGCGAGGCGGGCGTCGGCCCCGGCGAGCACCGGCCGGATCCGCGGCGCCATCTCCGGGGCGTGCTGGGCGTTGCGGCCGTAGCTCTCCACGAAGACGATGACGACGTCCGTGCCGTCCAGCGCCGTGAGCAGCGACTCCGGAGGGCGGCCGGCCCATGCGTCGCGGGCGAGGGACTCGGTGAGCTCCCGGCGCTCGGCCAGCGTGCGCGGGACCTGCTGGGCGCGGTGGGCGACCTCGGCGACGCCGTCGGCGGCGGCCACCGGCACCCCGGGGACGATCCGGGCGTCGGCGAGGGTGCCCACCAGCAGCCAGGCCGCGGCCAGCAGCGCGGCGGTCCCGACGGTGGCCCGCCGGTGCCGGGCCGCGAGCCGCCCGAGCCGGGCCGCCGCGGCCGCCGTCGCCACGACCAGCCCCACCGCGACGACGGCGGCGAGCACGGCGACCGCGGTCCCGGCCGCCGCACCGGCGGCGCCACGCAGGAACTCGTGCGCGTTGCCCAGCAGCGACCAGTCGGACACGGCGTCGAACCGGCGGCCCTGGAAGGCGAGGAAGCCGATGTCGGCGAGCTTGAGCAGCCCGACGACGCCGAGCAGCGTCCCGGCGAGGGCGGCGGCGACCCGCCGGGCCCGCCCGGGCAGCAGCGCGAGCACCGCCGCGCCGAGGACGGCTTCGATCGGCAGCCGCAGCAGCCCGGCCGGGCCGAGGGCGGCCGGGTCGGCGGGCAGCACCAGGATCCCGCCGACGAGCGCGAGGCAGAGCGTGGTGAGCAGCGCGGCCCCGGCCCGGCGGGCGTGGAACGGATGCCGGTCGGCAGCCCGCCACAGCTGCACCACCGACACCCCGAACGACCACGCCAGCGCGGCCAGCGCGACCCCGACCGCGGTGAGCGCGACGGCGTCGGGCAGCACCCCGGCCGCGGTCACGACCAGCACGATCCCCTGCAGGGCGGCGACGACCTTGGCCGAGTAGCGCGGCGGGAGCTCGCCGCGCAGCCACGGCGCGGCCCGCCCGGCGGCGACGAAGGCGTAGCGCAGCAGGCCCAGCGCGGTGACCCACCAGTGCCCGGTCGTCGCGGCGACGTGGACCGACAGCACCATCAGCAGGAACGCGTCGGTCTCCATGTCGAACCGGGCGCCCAGCGCGGTCACGGTGCCGGTGCGGCGCGCGACCGGGCCGTCGACGCCGTCGAGGGCGAGGGCGAGGGCGGTGAGCGCCACCAGCGCGACGGTCCCGGCGCCGTCCAGGCCGACCAGCGCGACGACCGCCACGGCGAGCGCGCCGCGGGCCAGCGTGACCACCCCGGCCGGGCCGAGCGTCCGCTCCCCGGCGCGGCGCGCGGCCCGCAGGAGCAGCGCCGCGGCGACGACGCCGACGACGGCCGCGCCGGTGACCCGCAGGGCACCGGCGCCGGTGGTCGGCACGAGCACGGCGAGGACGGCCGTGAGCAGCACCGCGCCCGCCGCGACCTGGAGGGCGACGGGGGCGGTGGCGGCGGTGCCGCTGGTCCTACGGAGCATGAGGTGTCCAGCATGCCCGACTTGTCCGGAGATCAGCCCGGGCGGTGGGGTCAGTCGGGCAGGTGGCGGGCGTAGACGTCGCCCGAGCGGCCCAGCGGGCGGCGCCGGTCGAGCAGGGCGCGCAGCGCGGCGGCGTCGACCCAGCGGTCGCCGGCCGAGACGTCCCAGGTCATCGTCTCGACGGGGGAGTAGCGGTAGACGTAGCGGCCCAGGGCCTCGATGCGGGCGAGCGACTCCAGGGTGGCGTCGTGCGCGGCGGGCAGGTACTCCACCGAGAGCGCGGGCAGCGGCCGGGACAGTCCGTCGAGGACGGCGGCCTCGAAGCCCTCGACGTCGATCTTGCAGAAGGCGGGGACGCCGTGCTCGGCGATGAGCGCGTCGAGCGTGCTGACCGGCACCTCGATCGAGGAGTCCCAGGTCACCCGGGCGAACCCGGCGTCGTCGGCGACGGTGTCGCGCCAGCGCTGGGACAGCGTCGAGACGGTGGGGGTGGCGCGGGAGACCCCGAGGTGGGCGGTGCCCGCCGCGGCGCCGAGCGCGAGGGGCAGGACGGTCACGGCGTCGTCGCGGCCGAAGAACAGGCGCAGCAGCCGGGTGAAGTCCGGCTGCGGCTCGACGGCGACCACCCGCGCGCCCAGGGCGCGCCAGGCGCGGACCCGGTTGCCGGCGTGCGCGCCGACGTCGAAGGCGAGGTCGCCGGGGCGCAGGAACGCGGAGTAGAAGCGGCGCATCCGGCGCTGCCGACCCGGGATCCCGTGGTAGGTCGCGAGGGAGCGGGCGATGCCGGAGGCGCGGGTCAGCACACCCCGAGCGTAGTGGGCGAAAGGGAGGAACCAGACGTGCGGATCAGGGGGTGGCCGGGCTGCGGCCGGCGGTCTCCACGACC
This sequence comes from Pseudonocardia sp. ICBG1034, assembly GCF_020131375.1. NCBI lineage: Bacteria > Bacillati > Actinomycetota > Actinomycetes > Pseudonocardiales > Pseudonocardiaceae > Pseudonocardia > Pseudonocardia sp. ICBG1034. Next base: position 437,930 of record NZ_JAHLEK010000023.1, on the reverse strand, counting down.
CCGGCCAGCAGCGTCCGCTCGGTGACCCCGACGATCTCCTGCCGGGCGAGCCTGCCGTCGTGCGCGGCGAGGACCGCCCGGGTCAGCAGGGCGTACAGCGCCTCGGTCATCCACGTCGCGGACTGGGTCACGCAGAAGGCCCCGCTCCGCTGGCCGCGCCGGAACAGCTCGACGAGCAGGGTGTCCATCTCGGCGTAGCGGGCCAGGACCTCGTCGCTGGACTGGATGCGCTCGGCGAGCACCCACAGGTCCACCGAGGGCAGCAGGCCGACGATGACCCGGCGCACCGCCTCGATCGGGTCGCCCTCGTCGGTCCGGGCCTCCCGGATCGCGGCGATCCCGCGCTCCACGCCCATCTCGCTGAGCTCGGAGAGCAGGGCCTCCCGGCCGTCGACGAGCCGGTGCAGGGTCGCCCGGCTGATGCCGGCGCCGGTCGCGATCTCCGACATCGACGCGGCCGGGTTCTGCACGAGCACGGTCGCGGCCGCGAGGAGCACGTCGTTCCGCTCGATGGCCACGCCGGAGACGGTAGACCTCTCGGCGTCAGACCATCGCAGCCGTTCCGACCTGCGGATTCACGCGGAAGAAGCGGACCATCGCGTCGACGTGCCCGGTGAACGGCGGGCAGTGGACGCCGAGCCCGCCGAGCATCGCCGTCGTCGCGTCGGTGTCGTAGTGCGACGGGTGGGTCAGGTACTCCAGCGTGCTCGACGGGACCTGGAACAGCCGTCCGACGCCGGGTACGTGGTCGATGGAGAACGCGGCGAGCCCGACCGGCATCGGCACCACGCGCAGCTGCTTGCCGAGCCGGTCGGCGAAGACCTCGCACATCTCGGTCACCGTCGGCGGGGCGGGCTGGGCCAGCGCGAACGTCCGGTTCACCGCCGGGCCGTGCCCGGCCAGCGCGGCGATCCCGTCGACGACGTAGTCCGAGGGCACCAGGTTGAACCGGGTCCGCGACGCGGCGCGGGGGAGCGGCGCGAACGCCGTCCGGCCCTGCCGGGCCAGCAGCTGGAGCAGGTAGTAGGGGCCGTCGAACTTCTGCGTCGCACCGGTCACCGAGTCCCCGACGACGACCGAGGGCCGGTAGACCGACACCGGCAGGCCGGCGTCGCGCGCCTTCGCCACGACGCGCTCGGCCTCGTGCTTGGTGTGGTCGTAGTGGTTGGCGAAGGGCTGGCCGAGCTCCAGGTCGGTCTCGGAGAAGATGCCGTCGTAGCGGCCCGAGACGTAGCAGGTCGACACGTACTGCAGCCGGACCAGCTGCGACGCGGCCTCGGCGAACCGCACGACGTGCCGGGTGCCCTCGACGTTCACCCGCCAGGCGACGTCCGCCGGCACCGAGAGGTCGTAGACCGCGGCCAGGTGGAAGATCTCCAGCGGTCCGCCGAGCAGACGCTCGCGCTCGACCTGCTCCAGTCCCAGCCCGTCGACGGTGATGTCCCCGACGACGAGGTCGGTGCGCCCGGCGATCTCCGGCGCCTCGCGCTCGATCCGGGCCAGCGTCGTGCGGGCCTGGTCGAGGAACTTCGCCTGCACCAGTGCGACCGCGCGTGCGTCGGGTGCGCGGCGCAGGGTCCGCGGCAGCAGGGCCGACCCGAGGAACCCCGGGAACCCGGTGAACAGCACGACACCCACGGGTGCACCGCCTCTCGCGCGGCGTCCGTGCCGCATCGTCGCTCGTCCGGACGGTATCCGGTACCGGCCGTACCGTCCGGGTGGATGTGACCTAGATCAGCGTCGACGCGTGGTCGGGCACGTCGCGCTGCACCTCGCGCGGCGGGCGTTCGTAGCCCGTCGACGGCTTCCGGTCCGGCAGTGTCAGCACCTGGCGCGCCACCGGCTCCCAGGGGATCGACCCGAGCAGGTGGTGGATCATGTTGATCCTCGCGTTGCGCTTCTGTTCGGCCTCGACGATCCACCACGGTGCGTACTCGGTGTCGGTGTGGATCAGCATGTCGTCGCGGGCGCGGGAGTAGTCGTCCCAGCGGGTCATCGACTCGAGGTCCATCGGCGAGAGCTTCCACTGCTTGAGCGGGTTCTCCAGCCGCTCGGCGAACCGCCGCGCCTGCTCCTCGGCGCTGACCGAGAACCAGTACTTGCGCAGGTGGATGCCGTCCTCGACGAGCATGTTCTCGAACACCGGCGCCTGGCGCAGGAAGCGGCGGTACTCGGTCTCGGTGCAGAACCCCATCACCCGCTCGACGCCGGCGCGGTTGTACCAGGACCGGTCCATCAGCACGATCTCGCCGGCCGCGGGCAGCTGCTCGACGTAGCGCTGGAAGTACCACTGCCCCCTCTGGCGCTCGGTCGGCGCGGGCAGCGCGACGATCCGGGTGAACCGTGGGTTGAGGTACTGGGTGACCCGCTGGATCGCTCCGCCCTTGCCCGCGGCGTCGCGTCCCTCGAAGACCACGACCACCCGTGCGCCCGACGCCCGGACCCACTCCTGCATCTGCAGCAGCTCGCCCTGCAGGCGGAGCAGCTCGGCGTCGTAGACCTTGCGCGGCAGCTTCGGGGTGCTCACCGGCACAGCCAACCAGAAGGCGGGGTGACGTGGCGGACAGCACGGTGGGCTGGCGCGTCGCCTATTTACTCGTTTAGCGTGTTTATTCGCGACGACGACGCCGCCTCCCTGTCCTGCCACTCCCCGGAGGAGGCACCCGATGCGTGCAATCACCACCCGTCCCGCCTTCGCGCTCGCCGCACTGGCCGTCGGCGCCTTCGCCATCGGCACCGGCGAGTTCGTGATCATGGGCCTGCTGCCCGACGTCGCCGGCGGGCTCGCCGTCGACATCCCCGACGCGGGCCGGCTGATCTCGGCGTACGCGGTCGGCGTCGTCGTGGGGGCCCCGCTGCTGGTCGCGGCGGCGAACCGGTTCCCGCGCAAGCACGTCCTCATCGGACTCATGGCCGGCTACGCCGCGTTCAACGTGCTGTCCGCCGTCGTGCCCGGCTTCCTGCCGGTGCTCGCCGCCCGGTTCCTCGCCGGGCTGCCGCACGGCGCCTTCTTCGGGATCGGCGCCGTCGTCGCGGGCGGGCTCGTGAGCGCCGACCGCCGGGCCCGCGCGATGGCGACGATGTTCGCCGGGCTGACCCTGGCCAACGTCGCGGGCGTCCCGGCCGGGACCCTGCTCGGCCAGCAGCTCGGGTGGCGGCCGGTGTTCGGCGTCGTCGGGGTGATCGCCGCGGTCGCCGCGGTGGCCGTCGCCGCCTGCGTCCCCGACGTCCGCGACGCCACCCCGGTGCGCCTGCGCGCCGAGCTGCGCGCCCTCACCCACCGTCCGGTGTGGACGGCGCTGCTGGTCGCGACGGTCGGCGGGGCCGCGCTGTTCAGCACCTACAGCTACATCACCCCGATGCTGGTCGAGGTCGCCGGGTTCACCCCGACCGAGGTCACGCTGCTGCTCGCGTTGTTCGGCGTCGGCATGACCGTCGGGAACCTGGTCGGCGCCCGCCTGGCCGACATCGCGACCATGCCGACGATCTACGGCGCACTCGTCGCCGACGCCGTCGTCGCGTTGCTGTTCGTGCCTGCCCTGCAGAACCAGGCGACCGCGGTCGTCGCCCTGTTCGCCTTCGCCGTGACGACGTTCGCGCTGGTCCCGGCGGTGCAGCTGCGGATCATCAGCGGCGCCGGTGACGCGCCGAACCTGGCCTCGGCGGCCAACCAGGCCGCGTTCAACGTCGCCAACGCGATCGGGGCCGCGCTGGGCGGCATCGTGATCGCGGCCGGGTTCGGCTACGCCTCGCCGAACGTCGTCGCGGCCGGGCTGGCCGTGGTCGGGCTGGTCGTCGCGGTGCTGGCCGGGCGTGGGGACCGGACGGCGGCGTCCCGGGCGCGCGCGGTCGCCGCGGCGGTGTGACGGGTTCAGTACCCGGCGCGACGCAGCGCCTCCCCGAACACCTCGGTGATGGCGGCGTAGCCGCGGTCGTTGGGGTGGAACCGGTCGGAGGCGAGCTTGCCGCGCCAGTGCCGCGTCCGCGGGTCCCGCAGCTCGGCCAGCACCAGCCCGCGGCGCCGCACGGCGTCGTCGATCAGGCCGTTGACCTGCACCGCCGCGGCGAAGGTGCCCGGCTGGTTGCCGACGACCGTGCCGCGCGGGAGCCGGTCGAGCAGGGCCGCGTACCGGCTCCCGACGCCCTCCTGGTGCTTGGGCTGCATCAGGTCGTTCGACCCGATCAGGCACAGCAGCAGGTCCGGGTGCAGCCGCAGCGCCGCCGGGAGCTGCGCGTCGAGGACGTCGTCGACGCGGGCGCCGTACTGGGACAGGTTGACCGTGCGCCAGCCCGGCAGCAGCCCGACCAGCTGCCCGAACCAGCCGCACTCCGGGGCCGACGCGCCGACGCCCTGGGCCATCGAGTCGCCCAGCGCGACGCACAGCGGCCCGGTCCGGACGAGCTCGGTGCGGTTGCGCTGCTCCCAGTACGCGGCGTAGGGCTCGATCTGCTGCTGCACCCGGCGGATCGCGGGCACGAACCGGGACACCGCGGTGATCACCCGGCCCGGCGGGCGCCCGGTCCGGTTGGAGAAGCCGGGATCGCCCGCGTCGGTCACGTCCCCAGTGAAGCAGAGACCGTCATCGCACCGTCGTCTCCCCGTGCGCGATCCGCGCGGTCAGCGGGGTGTCGGGGAACGACCGCAGGCTCCGCTTGAGCTCGGCGAACCCGGGCCAGGTGGCGAGGGTGTACGTCGCGTCCCACAGCCGCAGCGCGTCCTCGCCGAACGGCACGGAGTCGATCACCGGCCCGAACAGGGCCGGCCCGTCCGGCGGGGAGAACGACAGGATCGGGGTGCCGACGTCGTCGCCGCACCGCCGCCGGGCCTCCGCCACGTTCGCGGCGAGGCCCTCGTCGAGGTCGGTGCCCGTCGCGGCGTCGGCCAGGGCAGGGTCCAGGCCGAGGTCCTCCAGCACTGGACGCAGGTCCCGCTGCTGCGCCATGACGCGCATGACCGGGTCGAAGCCCTCGCCGTCGGGTGCGGGGGAGTCCCACACCAGCTCGCCGAACCGGGTGTAGAGGTCCCCGACGACCTCGGGGCCCGCCACCGCCTCGGCCGCGGCGATCACCCGCAGCATCTCCAGGCCGCGGAGGTGGGAGTCCGGGTAGGACTCCGAGACCTTCCGCCGCTCCTCGTAGGAGATGCCCTCGTTCAGCATCGCCAGCGGCAACGGGCGCCAGTGCACCGCCAGCTCGCGGAGACGGCCCACCTCCACCACCCAGCGGGACGTGACCCAGCAGAACGGGCAGATCGGGTCGAAGAAGAACTCGAGTTCGTCGCTCATCCCGCCCGGGTACCCGGTCGGGGTGCCGGCAGTGCCGCGCAGGCGCGACGGGGCCCTACCCGCGACGGGCCACACGACCCGGCGTGCGTCGGCGCTCCCACGGAGATCGACCTACGGTGGGTCCATGACGACCGTGGCACTGCTGGGAACCGGGATCATGGGCGCCGGGATGGGGCACAACATCCTCGCGGCCGGGCTGGACCTGCGGGTCTGGAACCGGACCGCGGCGAAGGCGCAGCCGCTCGCGGACGCGGGCGCGGCCCTGCACACCGATCCGGCCGACGCCGTGCGCGGCGCCGACGTGGTCGTGACGATGCTGGGGGACGCCGACGACGTCACCGCCGTCCTCGAGCAGGCCGCCGGCGGTCTCGCGCCGGGCCAGGTGTGGCTGCAGACGACCACCGTCGGCGTCGAGCCGTTCGACGGGCTCCGCGCGATCGCCGGGCGCCACGGCCTGACCCTGCTCGACGCGCCGGTGCTCGGCACCCGAGCGCCCGCCGAGTCCGGGCAGCTCGTCGTGTTCGTCGCAGGCGACCCCGCGGCGCGTCCGGTCGTCGACCCGGTGCTCGACGCCGTCGGGAGGCAGACCGTCTGGGTCGCCGAGGACAACACGACCGCCCAGGCGAGCCGGCTCAAGCTCGTCGCCAACAGCTGGGTGCTGGCGATCACCGCAGCGACGGGGGAGTCCGTCGCGCTGGCCCAGGGACTCGGCGTGGACCCGCTGGCCTTCCTCGACGCCGTCGCCGGCGGTCCGCTGGACCTGCCCTACCTGCAGAACAAGGCGAAGGCGATCCTCGACGACGACTTCACGCCCAGCTTCACCGTCGACAACGCGGCCAAGGACGCGGACCTGATCGTCGCCGCGGCGGAGGCCTCGGGCACCCGGCTCGACGTCGCGCCCGCCGTGCGGGACCGGTTGCGGCGGGCGTCGGAGCGCGGGCACGGCGGCGACGACATGGCGGCCGCCTACAAGGCGTCCTGATCACCGGGCGCTGATCACCATCCGCTGATCAGGGCCTGCTCAGGTTCCTCTCAGAGCCGTCGGCGAGACTGGCGCCCATGCGCATTCTGGTGGTCGACGACGACAAGGCGGTCCGTGACTCGCTGCGCCGTTCGCTGGCCTTCAACGGCTACCAGGTCGACCTCGCCGAGGACGGCCAGGTCGCGCTGGACAAGATGCTCACCGACCGGCCCGACGCGCTCGTCCTGGACGTGATGATGCCGCGCGTCGACGGGCTGGAGGTGTGCCGGCGGTTGCGCAGCGCCGGTGACGCGCTCCCGATCCTCGTGCTCACCGCCCGCGACGCGGTGTCGGACCGGGTCGCCGGGCTCGACGCCGGCGCCGACGACTACCTGCCCAAGCCGTTCGCGCTGGAGGAGCTGCTCGCCCGGCTGCGGGCGCTGCTGCGCCGCCGCACCCCCGACGCCGACGACGACGCGGGCACCAGCCCCGCGCTCACCTTCGGCGACCTGTCGCTGGACCCCGACACCCGCGAGGTGTCGCGGGGCGGACGGCCGATCAGCCTCACCCGCACCGAGTTCTCGCTGCTGGAGCTGTTGCTCGCGCACCCGCGCCGGGTCCTGACCCGCGCCCAGATCCTCGAGCAGGTGTGGGGCTACGACTTCCCGACCAGCGGCAACGCCCTGGAGGTCTACGTCGGCTACCTGCGCCGCAAGACCGAGGCCGAGGGCGAGCCCCGGCTGATCCACACCGTGCGCGGTGTCGGCTACGTCCTGCGGGACACCCCGCCGTGACCCAGCTGCTCCCGCCCGACGAGGAGCGGGCCGAGCGCTGGTGGCGCCGCGGGCCCGCGGCCGAGCCGGACCGCGAGCGGTTCACGCTGCGCGCCCGGATCGGGGTGCTCGCCGCACTCGTCGCCGCCGCGATGGTGCTGCTCGTGTCCGCCGCCGCATTCCTCGTCGTGCGCCAGAACCTCACCAGCTCGCTGGACGAGACGCTGCGCCAGCGCGCCTACGCCGCGGCGCAGAGCGACCTGATCGACCCGCGGCTGCTCGCCGCACTCCCGCCCGACGTGCTCGGCGCGGCCGACCTGCACATCGCGCTCGTCTACTCCTCGGGCGTCGCGACCTCGGCGGACGAGTCGTCACGGCCGCCGCTGGGCGAGCCGGAGATCGAGGTCGCCCAGGGCGGGCCGACCCAGCCGGGCCGCACCGCCGAGCTCGACGGCGTGCCGTACCGGATCGTCGCCGTCCGGGCCGGGGACGGCCGCGCGCTGGTGCTGGCCCAGCGGCTCGACACGATGACCCGGGTGGTGACCCGGATGGGCACCGCGCTGCCGATCGTCGGGCTGGGTGGGGTCGTGCTGGCCGCGCTCGCCGGGGTCGCCGTCGCCCGGACCGGGCTGCGGCCGGTGCTGCGGCTGACCGCGGCGACCGAACGCGTGGCCAAGACCGGTGACCTGCGCCCGATCCCCATCTCCGGGTCCGACGAGCTCGCCCGGCTCACCCAGTCGTTCAACACGATGCTCGGCGCGCTGGCCGCGTCGCGGGAACAGCAGCGCCGGCTCGTCGCCGACGCCGGGCACGAGCTGCGCACCCCGCTGACCTCGCTGCGCACCAACCTGGAGCTGCTCGCCTCCGCCGACCGGCCGGACACCCCCGACCTGCCCGCCCAGGACCGCACCGAGCTGCTCGACGACGTCCGCGCCCAGGTCGAGGAGCTGTCCCACCTCGTCGGGGACCTCGTCGAGCTCGCCCGCGACGACGCCCCGACCATGACCAGCGAGGCACTGGAGCTCACCGAGATCGTCGACCGCGCCCTGGACCGGGTGAAGCGACGCGCGGGGGAGGTCGAGTTCGACGTCCACCGCACCCCGTGGATCCTCGACGGCGACGCCAGCGCCCTCGAACGGGCCGTGCTGAACCTGCTCGACAACGCCGTGAAGTGGAGCCCGCCCGGCGGCACGGTGCGGCTGTCGATGGTGCCGATCTCGCCGGAGTGGCTGGTCATCGAGGTGGCGGACGCGGGTGAGGGGATCGCCGCGGAGGACCTGCCGCACGTGTTCGACCGCTTCTACCGGGCCGACACCTCGCGGACCATGCCCGGCTCCGGGCTGGGGCTGTCGATCGTCGCGCAGGCGGCGGCACGGCACGGGGGAGAGGTGCGGGCCGGGCGCGCCCCGGAGGGCGGTGCGCTGCTCTCGATGGCCCTGCCGGGCCGGTACGTGGCGGAGCCGGACAGCCCATAGCCTGGTGTGACACGACGTGACACACCGGTGACACGACGGACGGAGACGACGGACGGTGGACGCATGACCCAGGACAACCCGCCCGACGAGCCGACCCGCACCGGAGCGGGGACGTCCGGCGGGGCCTCCGGGGACGCGGCCGGCCGCGAGGGCGGGCCCTCCGCCACCGCGGGAGCGGCCGGGTCCTCCGGCGACGCCGCCCCCGAGCAGGACGGGCCACGGTCGTCGTCGGGGTCCTCCGCCGACGGGTCCGCGTCGGACGGGGTCACCGACGCTCCGGCCACCGGCTCGCCGGGCGCCGCCGGGGACGGCGCCGGAGCGGACCCGGCCGGGGACACCGCCGCGGCCGGCGCGGGCGGCGAGCCGGCGACGACGTCCGCGACGTCCGCGACCGCCGACGGCGACGCGTCCACCGGGTCCGGCACGACCGCCGCGACGACCGCGGCCGGGGCGTCGCCCGCCGTCCCGGCGGACGAGGACGCCACCCCGCACCACGACCACGGCCCCGACACCGAGGCCGTCTCCACCCAGGACCCGCCCACCGACCGCTGGGCCGTGCCCGCCAACCCGTGGGCCCGCCCCGGTTCCACCGCCGCGGACGCGCCCGTCGCGGGCTCCGACGGTGCCGCGCCCGACACGGCCGCCCCGGACACCCCGACCGACACGACGCCGGTGCCGGCGGACGGCACCCGGGAGCTCCCGGCGCACCCGGACGCGACCGGCGCGGCCGCCCCCGGCGAGTCTGCCCCGCCCCCGTGGGCGGTCGGCGCCCCGCCCGCACCACGTCGTCCGCCCGGCCGCGGCCGCCGGGGTGTCGTCCTGGTCGCGGCCGGGCTGCTCGTCGCGCTGGTCGCGGGTGCCCTCGGCGGCCTGATCGGCGCGCGCCTCGCAGGCGGGCCGGGGGGCGCGGCGCCGTCCGGCTCGGTCGAGGCCGTCGCCGAGAAGGTGCTGCCCGCCGTCGTGCAGATCCGCGTCGACGGCGGCGCGGGCAACGTCGGTGACCGCGGCGAGGGCTCCGGCATGATCGTCGGCAACGACGGCCTGATCCTCACCAACAACCACGTCGTCGCCCCGGCGGCCCAGGGCGGCACGCTGCGCGTGGTCCTGCAGGACGGCCGCACCGCCATCGGGACGATCGTCGGGCAGGACCCGCAGTCCGACATCGCCCTCGTGCGCACGGACCTGCCGGGCCTGAGCACCATCGAGCTCGGCGACTCCGACCGCGTCCGGGTCGGTCAGCAGGTCACCGCGTTCGGGTCGCCGCTCGGGCTCGGCGGGTCGGTCACCACCGGCATCGTCTCGGCCGTCGACCGGGCCGTCGGCATCCCCGCCGAGTCGGGTGCGCCCGGGGCGAGCGACACCGTGCTGAACGCGATCCAGACCGACGCCGCGATCAACCCCGGCAACTCCGGGGGCCCGCTCGTGGACTCCGACGGCCGGGTCGTCGGCATCAACTCCGCCATCGCGACGGCCGGGCCGGGCGGCGGCTCGATCGGCGTCGGCTTCTCCATCCCGATCAACCAGGCCCGCCGGATCGCCGACCAGCTGCGCGGCGGCGGCAAGGCCACGCACGCCGTGCTCGGCGTGACCGTCGGCAACGACCCGCAGCTGCGCGGCGCGGTGATCCAGGAGGTCACCCCGGACGGCGCGGCCGCGAAGGCCGGGCTGCGCCTGCAGGAGATCGTGGCCCGGCTCGGCGACCAGCGGATCACCACCGGCACCGATCTGCAGGCCGCGGTGCGGTCGCAGCCGCCGGGCAGCGTCGTCCAGCTGGACGTCGTCGACGCCGGCGGGGCGACCCGGACCGTCGAGGTGACACTGGGCGAGCAGTGAGGGTGCAGTCCGTCCGACCGGACGGGGCCGGGTGGGTGGCACACACCGTACGTCGTTGACGGGTGAAGAACCGGCGTGATGGGGTGTCCCCGTATTCGGTGGTGCCCCACCGAATACGCCCGGAGCGTCGTGTCGGTGCCGGTCCCCCCTCCCCGCACCGGCACGGCCTCCCCGGGGCCGCGTCCCGGCCGACGCTAGGGTGACCGCCATGGAGATGTCGGGTCCGCAGATCGGCCGTGCCCTCGTGGTGATCGTCGACGACCGGGTCAGTGCGGGTGAGCGGTCCGACGGCACCGGGCCGCTGGTCACCGAGCTGCTGGAGGAGGCCCACTTCCTCGTCGACGGTGTGGTCTCGGCCCCCGGCGACGTGGTGGCCATCCGCAGCGCGCTGAACACCGCCGTGATCGGCGGCGTCGACCTGGTGGTGACCGTCGGCGGCACGGGCGTGTCGCCCCGTGACGTCACCCCGGACGCCACCACCGGTGTCCTCGACCGGCCGGTGCCGGGGATCGCCGAGGCCATCCGCGCCTCCGGCCTCGCCGCCGGTGCGGTCGACGCCGGGGTGTCCCGTGGGGTCGTCGGCGTCTCGGGCAGCACGCTGGTGGTCAACCTGGCGGCGTCCCGCGCCGCCGTCCGCGACGGCATGGCGACGCTGACCCCGCTGGTCCCGCACGTCATCTCGGAGCTGTCCGGCCTCGACGACTGACCCCCTGCACGACGGACGGGCCCCGGCGGATCGCCGGGGCCCGTCCGTGTGCGTGGGCTCAGTTCGCCGGGGGCACCGGCGGGACGCCGCCGTCGTCCTTGCGCTCCGGCGGCACCGGCGGGACGGCCGGCGGCTGCTGCGACGCGGCCGGGTTGCCCTGCGGCGCCAATGCGTCGCCCCCGGGCGGGGCGGGCGGCACCGGCGGGACGGCGTCGCCGTGCGTGCCGGCGCCGGGGGCGGCCGGCCCGGTGTGCCCGAGTGCACCCTCGACCTTGCCCTTCACCCCGTCGATCTGCTCGGAGTACTTGCCGCCGGTGGCCTGGTCGACCTTCTCGGCGGCCTTCTCGACGAGCGGACCCGCCTTCTCCTTGGCCTTCTCCAGGTGCGGGCCGGCCTGCTCCATCGCCTTGTCCAGGTGCGGCTTCGCCTTCTCGATCGCGTTCTCGGCCGCCTCGCGTGCCTTGTCCAGGAACCCCATGAGCGGTCCACCTCTCCTGTCGTCGCCCGGGTGCCCGGGCGGATGCGTACGGCTGACCCCATGGTGTCACCCGGACGCGTCGTCGTGGGGAGTCACGGGCACGGCACGGCACGGTGACGCGGGATCGGTGCCCACCCACGCCGCCCGCGCACGGCACCATGGGGCCATGAGCGAGCCCGCGGACCGGATGCGCCGACGGATCGAGGAGATCTTCGGCGACGACCCCTCGACCACCGCCGACGAGCGGGCCGACTACGGCGCCGCCGACGAGCGCGACACCGCGGACCCCGACCGCTGGTTCACCGAGAACCGCCCCCCGCACCACGGCGGCTGACCGGCCGGAGCGCGCTCAGAGACCGAGGGCCGCCCGTACCGCCGGGACGGCGCGGCGCGACACCGGGATCCGTTCGGCACCGGCCCGGTCGGTGCCCACCGTCATGCCGTCCGGTCCGCGGTGCACCGTCCGGACCCGCGCGGTGTTCACGAGGTGCCCGCGGTGCACCCGCAGGAAACCGGCGGGCGCCAGCTCGCGGGCCAGCCGGTCGATCCCGCGGTGCGCGGCCCGCAGTACGCCGAGGTCGGTGACCAGCCAGACGTCGTGGCCGTCGGCGCGGGCGTGCCGGACGTCGTCGCAGGCCAGCAGGTGCAGCCGCCCGCCCCGCCCGACCGCGGCGACCCGGCCCGGCGCGACCCCGCCGGCGGCCGGCGGTGGGACCGGCAGCACGTCGTCGGTGACCGACCCGGTGCGGTCGGCGACGGCGAGGAAGCCGACCGGGCCCGCGTCGCCGGGCACCGGGCGCAGCCGGAACGCCAGCGGCTCCGCACCCCCCGCGGCACCGACGACGACCGTCCCCGACCAGGTGTCGTCCCCGCCGGCCCGGACCAGCGCGGGTGCGACTGCCCGGCCCAGCGCCCGTCCGCCGTCGGAGCGGGGGAGCAGGCCCCGCCGGCAGGCCGCGGCGTTCGCCGCGACGACCCGGCCGCCGCCGTCGAGCGCGAGCAGCGGCCGCCGTTCGCGCCGGTCCAGGTCGACGAAGGCGCCCGCCAGCACGGCGCTGGAGCGGGCCGCGGCGTCGCACAGCACCCGGAGTGCGGGGCCGGTCGCGAGGAGCAGGTCGTCGGGGCGGACCGGCAGGCAGCGGCCCCGGGTGGAGACGGTCAGCGCCGCCACCGCCGTCCCGAGCACCGGGTCGCACACCGCCGTCGAGACACAGCTGCGGTCGTGCAGCGCCGAGCTCCAGTGCTCCGGCCCCCGCACACAGACCGCCCGCGGGTGGGCGAGGGCGGTCCCGGCGCCGTTGGTCCCGGCCCGCGCCTCGGCCCAGACGCTGCCCGGGGCCGCGGCGGACCCGCCCGATCCGCGCGCCGCCCACGACGCCAGCACCCGGCCGTCGCCGTCGGTGACGGCGGCGACGCACCCGTCGTGCCGGCCGGCGATCCCCGCGGCGACGGCGCCGAGCATCGTGAACACCGAGGCGTGCTCCCGGCGGTAGACCGCGTCGTCCCGGGCGGGGGCGTGCACCGGTGCCAGTGGGTCGAGCCGGTGGAGGTCCCGGCAGCGCAGCCAGGACAGCGCGATCGACAGCGGCACGTCCGCGGGCACCTCGTCGCCCGCCGCGAAGCGTTCCCACGCCTCCCGGGTGCGGGTGAAGGCCGCCGAGCCGTCCCGGTCGGGCATCAGCGCACCCCCGGGACGGTGCCGATGCCCTCCATGGATCGCGTGAAGGGGAGCGGGTCGCCGTCGGCGAAGACGTCGGGCGTGTAGCCGGGGTCGGTCATGACCCCCCAGGTGCGACGGCGCTGCATGGCCAGGTTGCCGGCGTCGTAGAGGGGGAAGACGGCGGCCTCGCGGTAGAGGCGCTCCATCGGGAACCGGCGGTCCAGGGCGTTCACCCCGACCACCCGCATGCAGTCGTTCACCACCTGCGTGACGAGCTCGGTGCAGAACGTCTTCGACATCCCGGCGAGCGCCTGGCCCTGCCCGTCGTGCCGGTCCAGGTAGTGCGCGGCCTTCCAGCACAGGTAGCGGGCCGCCTCGATCCGCACCCCGACGTCGGCGAGCAGGTTCCCGACCGCCTGGTGCTCGATGACCGGGGCCGAGCCGCCGCCGGTGAAGGTCCGCGCCCACTTGAGCGTGAACTCGAAGGCGGCCCGCGCGACGCCGACCGCGGCGATCCCGGCGATCGGACCGGACCAGGTGAAGGCCCGGTTGACCAGCAGGTCCCCGTCGCCGTGGGCGAAGACGTTCTCCTCGGGGACGCGGACGCCGCGGAAGGTCATCGTCACGTTCTGGCAGGTCCGGTGGGCCAGCTTGTCGATCACCTCGAACGACAGCCCCGGCGCGCCCCGCTCGACGACGACGGCGCTCAGCGCCGAGGTCCCGCCCGCCGTGCGGTCGGTCCGCACGATGCAGACGGTCAGGTCGGCACCCTCCAGGTCCCAGCCGCCCGCGTTGCACGGCCAGTGCTTCTCACCGTGCAGGACGTACTCGCCGCGGGCGCGGTCGTGGGTGGCGACGAGCTGGACACCGGCCCGACTGTCGGGGTGGTCGAAGTTCGCGGTCCCACCACGCTCGCTCACCGCCCAGCCGGCCAGGAACCGCCCGGTGGGGTCGCCGGTCGCGCGCCGGACCCACCGGTCGCGCAGCTCGTCGGGGGCCGCCCAGAGCAGCGGCTTCAGCGCCAGGCCGTTGACGAGCAGCGTCGTCGCGAAGCCGGGGTCGACCGCGCACAGCTCCTCGACCGCGACCAGGAAGTCCACCTGGGACAGCCCGCCACCGCCGAGCTCGCGGGGCAGGAACAGTGTGGTCAGCCCGGCGGCGTAGGCGGCCTCGTAGGCCGGGCGGGTCGCCCGGAACGCCTCCTGCGGGTCGGGCAGCGCCTCGGCCCGCTCGACGACCGGGCGCAGCACCTCCCGGGCGAACCCGCGGGCCCGGCGCTTCAGGTCGCGCTGGGAGCGGGAGAGCGTGAAGTCGACGGCCATCGGGCACCTCCTGCCGGTCCGGTCACCGGGAGGAGCCGGATCCGCAGCCGCGGAGGCCGGTCCCGGTGAGCTCGAGGGCTCCGCGCAGCCCCAGGTCGTTGTCCGCGATCTGGTCGAGGGTCGCGGCGTCGAGGACGGCGAAGTAGGCGTCCAGCGCCTCGGAGAAGACGCTGCGGGCCCCGCACACCCCCGCGATCCGGCAGTAGCGCGCCGGCCCCAGGCACTCGACGACGGCGAAATCGCCCTCCATCGCCCGCATCACCGCCCCGACCGTGATCGACGACGGCCGTGCGGCCAGCCGCACACCGCCGCCCCGCCCGCGCGAGGTCGCGACGATCCCGGCGGCGGCGAGCCGCTGGACGACCTTCTCCAGGTGGTGGCGCGAGACGCGGTGGGCGGCGGCGATCTCGCCGACCGAACCCCGCCCGTCCGGGGCGACCCGGAGGTACATGAGGACACGGAGGGCGTAGTCGGCGTGGCTGGTGTGTTTCACGGGCGCGTGCGCTCCTCGTCGCCGGGGGACCGGAAGCAGTATTCGATCTACCGATTACAGCTGCGTTTCCCCAGGTGAAGCTCGTGTAGCAGGTGCCGGGACGGTGTCGCGAACAGGCCTGTCGAGGCGGTTGAGGGTGTCGCGTGACCGCTGGTGACAGGGCCCGTACCGCTCGTGCCACGGGGCTTCCGTCGGGCGCGCCGCGGTCCGATCGTCGGCGGCCACCGGGTCCGTTCCGAACCGGTACGCCCGGTACCGGTTCCGCCCGGTGCCGTCCCCGATCCCGATGCGAAGGGAAGCGCCATGCCTGTCGACTTCACGTTGTCCGACGAGCAGCGCAAGCTGCAGCACGACGTCCGTGCGTTCTCCGAGAACGTCCTCCAGCCGGTCGTCGCGGCGGCGGACGCCGAGCCCGACCCGCTCGAGGGCTTCCGGATGACCAAGGGGGCCTACGTCGAGGCGTACAAGGCGGGCATCGCCATGTGCATGCTGCCCGCCGAGTACGGCGGCGGCGGGGTCTCCTGCGTCGACCTGGTCATCGCCGCCGAGGAGATCTGCGCGGTCGACCCCGGCTTCGCCTGCACCGTGCTCTGCAACGGCCTCGGGCTGATGCCGATCGCCTGGTACGGCAGCGACGAGCAGAAGGAACGCATCCTGCGGGCGGCCACCTCCGACCCGACCGGCACCTACCTCGGCGGGTGGACGGCGAGCGAGCCGCCGGGCAACCCGGGCGGCACCGCGAACTTCGACATCCCGCTGCCGCGACCGGCCGGCGTCGGCCTGACCGCGGTCCGCGACGGCGACCACTTCGTCGTCAACGGGCGCAAGTACTGGCCGTCGTCGGCCGGATGGGACGAGACCGGCACGAACGCCGGCACCCTCATCGTCCGGACCGACCCGGAGGCGGGCGGCACCGAGGGGCTGTCCGCGCTGATCCTGGAGGGGAACACCCCCGGTGTGACGTTCCGGCACCTCGACAAGATCGGTCACCGGCTCGCGTCCAACGCCGAGATCGTGTTCACCGATGCCCGGATCCCGGTCGAGAACCTCCTGCCGGGCGCCGAGGGCAACGGCGACCTCGTGATCAACCGGAACTTCGCCTGGTCCGGGCCGGTCGCGGCGATCGCCGCCGTCGGCATGGCCCGCACCGCCTACGAGACCGCGCTGGAGTTCGCCCGCAACCACACCGCGGGCGCCCTGAAGCCGATCATCGAGTTCCAGAACGTCGGCTACGTGCTCGGCGACGTCGCCTCGAAGATCGAGATGGCGCGGTACTTCTGCTGGCGGGCCGCGGACTACCTGGACAAGCACGACCAGCACGCCGAGCTGGTCGGCGCGATGAACAAGATCCAGGTGACCGAGCTGATGATCGACTGCGTCTACAAGTGCATGCAGATCGTCGGCGTCAACAGCCTGGAGACCGCGAACGGCTTCGGCAAGCTGCTGCGCGAGGTCGCGGTGCTCCCGATCTACGACGGTGGGAACATGGGCATGCAGCGCCGCCGTGTGCACGGCATCCTCGCCGACCCGCTGTTCAACCCGCGGGCGATCATGGACGACGAGATGGTCGTCTTCGGCAAGCAGCACGAGTCGATCGGCACGATCGCCGGCTGAGGCCCGGCGCCACCGGGGCTCAGCGCAGGGTGACCGTGACCTCGCCGGCCAGCGTCGCCGCGGCCACCGCGGTCGCCTCCGCCTCGGGCAGCGCGACCAGCACCAGCGGTCCCGGGTCCGCCCGCGCCCCGGCGGCCCCGGGGGCGGGTGGCAGCACCGCCACCACCCCGGCCCGGGCGGCCAGCACACGCGCGCCGTCCGGGCCGCCCGCCACGACGTCCACCCGGGAGCCGGGGGACAGCAGCGCGGCCACCGCCGGATCGGCCGGGCGCAGCGGCACCGCCGAGGCGCCCGGCCCACCGGTGACGACGGCCAGCGCGGACCCGACCAGCCTCAGCTCGCCGACCGGCTCGCCCGCGGTCACCGGTCCGGCGAGCAGCCGCCCGGCCACGGCGTCGGGCGCGGTCAGGGCACCGGCGGGGGCGAGG
The DNA here is from genome assembly GCF_020131375.1 of Pseudonocardia sp. ICBG1034. Classification (NCBI taxonomy): domain Bacteria; kingdom Bacillati; phylum Actinomycetota; class Actinomycetes; order Pseudonocardiales; family Pseudonocardiaceae; genus Pseudonocardia; species Pseudonocardia sp. ICBG1034. The sequence goes on along the minus strand of NZ_JAHLEK010000023.1, from coordinate 420,902 downwards.
GCGGGCGGCCAGGAGGCCACGACGACGTCGGCCGGGCCCAGCGCCGTGCCGGGGGCGAGGTCGCGGGCCGCGACCAGTACCGGGACCCGCTCGTCACCCGCGGCGGGGAGCAGTGCCACGACCACGGCCGCGACCGCGAGGGCGGCGGCCAGCACCCGGCGGGCCAGCAACGCCCGTGACCAGGAGGGCCGCCGCAGCAGCCGGTCCCACGGGCGGTCCGCCCGCTGTGTCTGCTCCGCCATGGCCGCCCCTCCGCCGTCGTCGTTCCGACGCTAGGGCGGGACAGGGCCGGTGACGGGCCGATCCACCGGCCTGTGGACAACCCCGGCCGGTTGTGGACGGATCAGGAAGCGGCGGCCTTCGAGGACGACGTGCCGGCCGAGCTCGACGAGGAGCTCGACGACGAGGAGGACGAGGAACTCGACGAGGACGAGGAGTCCGAGGACGACGAGCTCGACGAGGAGCTGTCGGACTTCGCCGACTCCGAGGAGGACCCGGACCCGCTGCTCACCGAGCCCGAGCGGGAGTCGGTGCGGTAGAAGCCGCTGCCCTTGAACACGATGCCCACCGAGGAGAAGACCTTGCGCAGCTTCCCGCCGCAGTTCGGGCAGGTGCTGAGGGCGTCGTCGGAGAACGACTGCACCGCCTCGAAGCGGTGGTCACACGCGGTGCATGCGTACTGGTAGGTCGGCACAACATCCTCCGGACGAACTGGGGCGGTGCCCGCCCGCGGGCTGGCACTCGACGAGAGCGAGTGCCAGCATACTCCGAGGCGACGGTCGCTCCGACCCGTCCACACGGTCAGGGCGAGAGATGCACCACCCCGTCCCGGGGCAGGACGACCGCCCCCACCGCGACGTCGTGGTCCTCGGCCGGGACGTCGTCGAGCAGCTCGCCGTCGTGCAGCGGGACGACCAGCAGGGCGCCGGGCGCGGCGAGCGCGAGCGTCCGGTCGTAGAAGCCGCCGCCGCGGCCCAGGCGTCGCCCGCACCGGTCGACGGCCAGCGCGGGCACCACCACCAGGCCGGCCGACGCGAGCGCGGCGGGCCCGAGCCGGGGACCGGTCGGCTCGACGACCCCCAGCGGCCCGGGGGCCAGGTCGTCCGGACCGCGGTAGCCGGTCCAGTCCAGCGGGCCCGGCGCGTCCGGGACCACCGGGGCGAGGACCTCGTGACCGGCGGCGACCAGCGCGTCGGGCAGTGACGGCACGCCCGGCCCCGCACCGCCGGGTTCGGTGCCGATCGGCAGGTAGCACGCCACCGGGCCGGGTGTCGCGGTGGCGAGCGCGCACAGGTGCTCCGACAGCGCGGCGGTCGTCGCGGCCCGGTCGGCGACCGGGCGCCCGCGACGTGCCGCCAGCAGCGTGCGCCGCAGCGACCGCTTGGCGTCAGCGGCTCGTCCACCCTGATCAGGCGACGATCCACCCCTGTCCTCCGCGCGAGCCGTCACGGCTCCAGGCTAGAGCTGTGGCTAGGCTCGCCGACCATGAGCGTGCAGACGTCCAGCGGCACCGGGGCCTTCCGCACCGCCGTCGTCCCGGCGGCGGGTCTGGGCACCCGGTTCCTGCCGACGACCAAGGCCGTGCCGAAGGAGCTGCTCCCCGTCGTCGACACGCCCGGGATCGAGCTGGTCGCCGCGGAGGCCGCCGAGGCCGGCGCACAGCGGCTGCTGGTCGTGACCTCGCCGGGCAAGGACTCGGTCGCGGCCTACTTCCGCACCGACGACGAGCTGGTGAAGACCCTCGAGGGCCGCGGCAAGGGCGAGCTGGCGGACAAGGTCCGCCGCGCCCCCGGCCTGCTCGAGGTCGACTCGGTGTACCAGTACGAGCCGAAGGGCCTCGGCCACGCCGTCGCCCAGGCCGGCCCGGCACTGGCCGACGACGAGCAGGCCGTCGCCGTCCTGCTGCCCGACGACCTGGTCCTCCCGACCGGGGTCCTCGCCCGCATGGCGCAGGTCCGCGAGGAGCACGGCGGCAGCGTCCTCTGCGCCTTCGACGTGCCGCGCGAGCAGATCTCGGCCTACGGCGTCTTCGAGGTCTCCGACACCGGCGACGACGACGTCAAGCAGGTCCACGGGATGGTCGAGAAGCCCGCCCCGGACGAGGCCCCCTCGACCTTCGCCGCGGCCGGTCGCTACCTGCTCGACCGTGCGATCTTCGACGCGCTGGACCGGATCACCCCCGGCGCGGGCGGTGAGCTGCAGCTGACCGACGCCGTCGCGCTGCTGATCTCCGAGGGGCACCCGGTGCACGTCGTCGTGCACCGCGGCGGGCGCCACGACCTGGGCAACCCCGCCGGGTACGCGCGGGCCTACGTCGACTTCATGCTGCAGCACCCGGAGTACGGCGAGGACCTGCGGACCTGGCTGAACGAGCGACTGAAGGACTGAGAGTGCGCACGGTCACCGATCACCTGTCCCGCATCCTGGACGTGGCGGTGCGCCCGGCCCCGGTGCGCGTCGCGATCACCGACGCGCAGGGGCTGCGCAGCGCCGAGGAGGTCGTCGCGGCGCGTCCGTTGCCGGTCTTCGACCAGGCCGCGATCGACGGCTACGCGGTGCGCAGCGTCGACGTGGCCGGGGCGACCGACGCCTCCCCGGTCACCGTCCCGGTGGTGGGCGAGATCGCCGCCGGGTCGCGTCAGCCGCTGCGGCTGCAGCCCGGCCAGGCCGTCCGCGTCGCGGCGGGGGCGCCGCTGCCGACCCTCGCCGACGCCGTCGCACCGCTGGGGTGGACCGACGGCGGCACCGCGCGCCTCACGATCCGCCGCGGCGTGCCGTCGGCCGGCTTCGTGCGCCGGGTGGGGGAGGACGTCCAGTCCGGTGACGTCGCCGTCCGCGAGGGCGACGTCGTCGGCTCGGCCCAGGTCGCGATGCTCGCCGCCGCGGGCCGGGACAAGCTGCTGGTGCACCCGCGGCCACGGGTCTCGGTCGTCTCGGTCGGCGACGAGCTGGTGGAGGTGAGCCGCTCGGCGTCGTCCGGGCAGGTCGCCGACGTCTGCTCGCACGCCGTGGTCGCCGCCGCCCGGGAGGCGGGTGCGGAGACCAACCGGCCCCGCACCGTCGGCGGCAGCGCCGCGGAGATCCGTGGCGCCGTGGAGGACCTGCTGCCGGCCTCGGAGATCGTCGTGGTCTGCGGCGCGGGCGGCGGGACGACCGCGGCCGAGGCCAGGAGCGGGCTGGCCGACCTCGGTGGCATCGACGACACCCGCGTCGCGATGCACCCCGGTTCCGCGCAGGGCTACGGCCGGCTCGGCCCGGACGCCGTGCCGGTGTTCCTGTTCCCGTCGCACCCGGCGACCGCGCTGGTGCTGTTCGAGGTGTTCGTCCGGCCGCTGATCCGGCTGGCGCTGGGCCAGGAGCCGATGCGGCGCACCTGGACCGCCCGGCTGACCTCCCCGATCGTCTCCCCGGCCGGGCGCCGGTCCTACGTCCCGGCGCGGCTGCTGCGCTCCGACGACGGCGGCGAGCTGCTCGCCCAGCCGCTCGGTGTGTCGGGCACCCACCTGCTGGCCGTGCTGTCCGAGGTCAACGCGCTGGCGGTCATCGACGAGGACGTGACCGAGATGACCGTCGGTGAGCACGTCGAGCTGGTTCCCCGCGGGCGGAACTGAGCCGCGTGCCGCCGTCCGCCGTCCCCGAACCGCCCGGCGGTCACCCCGGCTGGCCCGCCGTCCTCGGACCGCTGCGGGTGCGCGGGCACGAGGTGGGGCTGCGCCCGGTGCGGCTGCGCGACGGCGGTGACTGGGCCCGGATCCGGGTGCGCGACGAGCAGTTCCTGCGTCCCTGGGAGCCGACGACCTACGGCGGGTGGTCCCGCCGCAACTCCGGGGTGGAGTGGCCCGGCCGCTGGTGGCTGCTGCGCGGGGCCGCCCGGCGCGGGCTGTCGCTGCCGTTCGCGATCACTGTCGACGGCGCGATGGCCGGCCACGTCATGGTCGGCAACGTCGTACGGGAGCCGCTGCTGTCGGGCTACGTCGGTTACTGGCTCGACTCGGCCCTGGGCGGGCGCGGGATCACCACCGCGGCCGTCGCGCTCGTCCTCGACCACTGTTTCGGCCCGGTGCGGCTGCATCGCGTCGAGGCCACGGTCCGCCCGGAGAACGTGGCCAGCATCGCGGTGCTCGCTCGGCTCGGGCTGCGCCGCGAGGGACTGCTGCAGCGCTACCTCGACGTCGACGGCGCCTGGCGTGACCACTACGCCTACGCGGTGACCGCCGAGGAGGTCCCGCCGGGTGGTTTCGCGGCCCGGCTGGTGCGGGACGGACGCGCCTCGCGGGCCTGACCCTGCGCAGCGTCCACACCTCGTCTGATCACTCACCGGAGTCACACGTGTACCGCACGTCCCTGGTTTCGCACCGTCCGTCCGAGGGACCACGGCGCGTCGCGACCCGGGTGCGGACGTCCGCCCGATTACGGTGATCGGTGGTGGCGCGGATCGGGGCCGTTCCACCGGGTGGACTGCGCCGGTCGGGGGAGGAGGCAGCCGTGCCCAGCTCTCTGATCTTCGTGGGTCTGGTCGTGCTCTGGCTGCTGATCCTCGTTCCGACCGTCGCCCGGCGTCAGCAGGAAGTGGCCCGGCTCAGCCCGGCGCTGCTGTCCGGGCGGGTGCTGGAACGTCCCGCGCGGCATCGACACCCGGAGGTTCTTGTGACACAGCGATCCGGTCCGACCACGGTCGGCGAGCTGGCGGAGGCGCGGGACGACGTCCCCGCTCCCCGTGAGCGCTCCGACGAGGCCGACCAGTACGCCTACGACGACGTCGAGGACACCGAGATCGACGACGAGGGCCGGGTCCGCGGCCCCGGAGGCGCCGACCACGACCTCGACCTCGTCGACCACGACGACGTCGATCCCGACGAGCGGGTCCGGTCGGACCGGGAGCACGACCCCCGGCCCGACGACGACCACGAGCCCGCCGGGCCCGTCGACGCCGACGACGAGCGCGGGACCGACGCCGAGCGCCTCGACGAGGTCGACGAGGTCGACGAGGAGGGCTGGTCCCGCCCGCCGGCCCGCTACCGCCCCGGCCGCGGGGGCTTCGACCCCGAGGCCGCCGCCGCGGCCGCGCACGCCAAGTACGCGTTCCGCCAGCGCGTCGTCCTCGGCCTGCTGGTCCTGCTGCTCGCCGCCGGTGCGGCCGCGCTGCTGGTCTCGACGGTGTTCTGGTGGGTCACCGGTGTCCTCGGTGCGGGCCTGGTCGGCTACCTGACCTACCTGCGCCGCCAGGTCCGCATCGAGGAGGGCATCCGGGCCCGCCGCGCCGCGCGCCTGGCCGGCACCCGGCAGTCCCCGGCCGCCGACGACCCCGAGCTCGACGAGTGGGCCCACCGCGGCCGCGACGCCTCCGCCGAGGAGCGGACCGACGACGAGACCCGCGCGACCGCGGCCCCCGTCACCGCGGGCGCCGACGAGGACGACGACTGGACCGCCGACGACGGCGAGCCCACCCGGGTCCGCGGTACCGGCGAGCCGCTGGGCGTGCTCCCGGCCCGCGGGCGCACCGTCGAGGGGCCCGTCGGTACCGAGCACGAGTCGTCGCTCCCGCGCCTCGCCGCGGCCCCGCCGCCGCCCGTCCCGGCCGGGACGTCGCTGGTCGACGTGGACGCCGAGGAGGAGCCCGACGAGTTCGACACCGGTACCCCCCACCGGCGTGCGGTGGGTGAATAGGGGTCTGTTAGGGTTCTTCAGGTCGGCCCGCGAGGGCGGACCTGAGACACCTGGGGCTGTAGCGCAGTTGGTAGCGCGTCTCGTTCGCATCGAGAAGGTCAGGGGTTCGATTCCCCTCAGCTCCACCACCATCTGAGTTCTTTCCACGGACGTTCCGTTCGCGAAGGGCCGTCCTCCCCCAGGGGAGGGCGGCCCTTCGTGCATTCCGGGGTCGGATCCCGCGCCCGCCGCCGTCCGGCGGACCCCGTCGCCCACGCCCGCGTTGACATCTGGAGGTCGTCTCCATATCGTCGAAGTGGAGACAATCTCCAATTGACGGTGGGGTGCGGCGTGAAGATCCTGATGATCGGCCGTGGCGTGATCGCGACGGTGTACGGCCGGGTGCTGGAACAGGCCGGCCACGAGGTCGAGTTCCTCGTCCGCCCGGGGCGTGCCGCGACCTACGGCGACGCGGTCGACATCGAGCTGGCCGACCTGCGGCGCCGGCCGTGGGGGCGGCGCGTCGTCGAGCGGTGGCCGGTGCGCCTCCGGGAGGAGCTCGAGGCCGACCACGACGTGGATCTGATCGTGCTGAGCGTGGGGCACCACCGCCTCGCCGAGGCCGCCGCGTTCCTGGCGCCGCGGCTCGGCCGGGCCACCGTGCTGGTCTTCGGCAACATCTGGGACGAGCCGCTCACCGCGATCGGCGACCTCCCGGTCGATCGGGTCGCCTGGGGTTTCCCGCAGGCGGGAGGTGGTTTCGGCGCGGACGGCGTGCTGCGCGCGATGCTGCTGCCGTCGGTCCTGTTCGGCACCCTCGGCGCGGCGCCCACCGAACGCGAGTCGGTCGTCCGCACGGTCTTCCGCGGGGCCGGGCTGCGGATCCGCGAGCAGCCCGACTTCCGCGGTTGGCTGTGGATCCACTTCGCAGCGGACGCCGGGATGCACGCGCAGGGGCTGCGGCGGGGCGTGCTGGCGAACCTCGCCGGGGCACCGGGGGACCTGCGTGCGGCGATGCTGGTCGGTCGTGAGCTGCTGCCGGTCCTCGAGGCACGGGGTGCCGACCTGAGCCGGCACCGGGCCGGTCTCCTCCCGTTGCGTGCTCCCGCATGGGCGGTCGGCGGCGCGCTCGCGCTGGCGACCGTCGTCCCCTCGCCCGCGCGTCTCAGCTTCACGGCGCACGCCGATCCCGGGGCCGAGGAGCCGCGTGCGGTCTGCCGGGACGCCCTCGCCGAGGCACGCCGGCTCGGCGTCGTCACGCCCCGCCTCGAGGCGGCCGAGCATCTCTTCGCCCGGGCCGGGGCCGGCTGAGCACCGCCCGCCCGCCCACACCCACCGCCCACGCACCGGAGGACGACATGACGACCGTCGACGAGTTCCCGCAGGCCCGTACCTGCCCGTTCGCCCCGCCGCCGGCCTACGCGAGGATCCGGGAGGAGGACCCGGTCGCGCGGGTCCGGCTGCCCGACGGCCGGCCGGCGTGGGTGGTCAGCCGCCACGAGGACGTCCGCACCGTGCTGAACGACCGGCGCTTCAGCGCCGACCGGGGGCATCCGAGCTTCCCGCAGCTGGTGCTCGGCGCGGCCGTGACCGGCGCCCCCGACGACGAGCCCGTGCTGCTCAGCATGGACGCGCCGGAACACCCGGTGGCCCGCAGGGCGGTGCTCGGAGAGTTCACCCTGCGCCGGACCGAGGGGCTGCGGCCACGGGTCCAGGAGATCGTCGACGAGCGGATCGACGCCGTGCTGGCCGGGCCCCGGCCCGCCGACCTGGTCGAGGAGCTGTCGTTGCCGGTCCCGTCGCTCGTGATCTGCGAGCTGCTCGGGGTGCCCTACTCCGCGCACACGTTCTTCCAGGAGCAGTCGACCGCGCTGATCGCCCGGGCGACGCCGCCCGAGGAGCGTGCCGCCGCCGGCGCCGCTCTGAGCGGCTACCTGGGCGACCTGATCGCGGAGAAGGAGACCGACCCGCCGGACGATCTGCTCGGGCGCCAGATCCGCCTGCTGCGCGAGCAGGGTTCCTACCGGCGGTCGGCCCTGGCGGGCCTGGGGATCCTGCTGCTCGTGGCGGGACACGAGACGACGGCGAACATGATCTCGTTGTCGACGGTGGCGTTCCTGCGCGCCCCGGAGCAGCTCGCGTCGATCCGGGCCGATCCCACCAGGACCCCCGCCGCGGTCGAGGAGATGCTGCGGTACTTCACGATCCTCGACGCGGCGACGGCCCGGCTGTGCGTCGAGGACGTCGAGATCGGCGGCCGGCTGATCCGCGCCGGCGAGGGGGTGCTGGCCCTGACGTACGCCGCGAACCGCGACCCGCGGGTGTTCGACGATCCCGACGAGCTGGACATCGAGCGCGGCGGCCGGCACCACGTCGCCTTCGGGTTCGGGCCGCACCAGTGCCTGGGGCAGAACCTGGCCCGGATGGAGCTGCAGATCGTGTTCGACACCCTGTTCCGCCGCATCCCCACGCTCGCGCTCGCCGTCGACGTCGACGAGCTGCCCTTCAAGGACGACGCGACCATCTTCGGTCTGCACCGGCTCCCGGTGACCTGGTGAGGATGTCCTGTCCCGTGGCCGGGGGCTGGGGCACGATGGGCGGACGATCTCCACCCGTGACGTGAGGTGCCCCGTGACCACCGACAAGCCGCTGCGTGCCGACGCCCGGCGGAACCGCGAGGCGATCGTCACCGCGGCGCGCGAGGTCTTCGACGCCGGCCGGTTCTTCGACATGCGGTACGACGACCTCGCCGGTCTGGCCGGCGTGGGGACCGGCACGCTCTACCGGAACTTCCCCACGCGCGAGGCGCTGGCCGAGGCCGTCTACCGCTCGGAGATCGCCACCCTGAGCGACCGCGCCCGGCGCCTCGGCGCGACGCGGTCCGCGGACGAGGCGCTGGCGACCTTCCTGCGGGACATGGTCGACCACATCGACGCACACCAGGGCCTGGCCCGCACGTTGGCCACCCTGATGTCCGCCGGCGGCGGGAGCGGGCACGAGCTCGAGGACGCGGTCGCCGAACTGGTGGCCGCGGGTGTGGCGGACGGGTCGCTGCGCGACGACGTCGACGCCGGTGCGGTGCTGATGGCCCTGCACGGCATCGGCGCCGCGCACGCGCGTCCCGGGTGGCGGGCCGAGGCCGACGGCGTCGTGACCCTCGTCGTGGACGGGCTGCGCCGGGACGCGGCGGTCGGGGACCGGGCGGTGCGCGGGGAGCCGGAGCGGCATGGGTGAGCCGACCGCAGTCGGCGTCCGCGCCGCCACGCCGTCCGACGCTCCGGGTATCGCCGACGTCTGCGCCCGTGCCTACCGTGTCACCTACCGCGCCCGTGGCTTCGTCGAGCGGGACCGCGTGCCGATGCGCACCTCCGCCGCGGACGACGACCTGTGGTCGCTGCGGATGCACCGAGATATCGCGAGATCCTCTCGTCAATCGTGACGATCTTCGTGGAACGGCGCCCGTCCCGCCTGGATCCGCGTGATCGCGAACCGCATACTCGTCCGGGTGACCGAATCCCCCGACGGTCGTCCCCTCGACTCCCCGGAACTGTTCTGTCGTGACTTCGCCGCGGTGCTCGACGCCCGCGGCGTGTCCGTCCGTGAGGCCGCCGAACGCTCGAACTGGAGCAAGAGCGCGATCGGGAACGCCCGCACCGGACCCCGCCTGCCCCGCGCCGACCTGGTGACGACGGTCCTCGCCGCCGTGGGAGTACCCGCGTCGGAGGTGCGGGAGTGGGCGCGCCGGCACGCGGCGCTGGCCGCGGCCCCCTCGTCGCCCACCACGGCTCCGGCGACGCTCTCGGCGACCGTCTCCGCGGACGTCGCGGCACCGGCGACGGGAGCACCCGCGGCCCGGGATGCGACGGAGCCCCCGGGAACGGGCGGGGCGGTGCCTCCCGCGGCCGCCGGGGGAACGGAGCCGACGAGCGCGGCCGCCGGGGAGACGGAACCGGCGGGCGCCGAGGATCCGAGGGGGCGCACGGCGCGGGCGGTGGTCGTCGCCGTCCTGGCCACGGCCCTGGTCGCGGGCGGTGCCGGCTGGCTCGCCGCCCGGACCCTCGGAGCGCCGGCCGCGGCGTCGGCGGGGCCGGCCGTCGTCACGGTGCAGAACAAGGTCGCGCTCGGCGCGGAGGACCTCGTCGAGGACTCCGGGCCCGCCTACCTGTCGTCACGGGCGATCGCGTTCTGCGGTCCCCGGGGCTGCAAGGAGGACGGCACCGACGTCGTCAGCGGGGCGCTGCTGCCCGCGACCTGCACGGTCGTCGGCGAGCGGATGTGGAACTACAACCTCGACTCGCCCGCCGCGCACAACCCGCACCGGGTCGAGTCCGCGCTCTGGTACCGCGTGACCTGGCCGGACGGCCGCTCCGGCTACCTCTCGGAGGTGTACCTGGATCCGGGGTCCCGTGGCGGGCTCGGACTCCCGACCTGCGGTTGATGCCACGCAGGAGCACTCCGGCGACGTGAGCGAGGAGCGGCTGGACCTGCTCGACCGCGACGTGCTGTTCGTCGACGGCGCGACCGAGCAGCAGATGACGGCGTCGGTGCCGTTCGCCCGCCTCGGCGTCGTCCGCGAGGGCCGCACGCTCTCCACGACGTTCTCCGACCCCCTGGACGGCGCGCTGTCCTGCGGCGGCCCGGACGCGCTGCTCCAGGCGATCGACCGGCTGGAACCGCAGCTCGCCGCCGCGACGACCCGCTGACCGCTCAGGCGGTGTGGGTCAGGGTCGCGGCGACCCCGGTCGCCGCGACCAGCACCAGCACCTCCACCGCCGCCCACACCAGCACCGGCAGCCGCCCGTCGCGCAGCCGGGCCCGCGTCGCGCCGCCCAGCGCGGCGGCGCAGGCCAGCAGCACGACCTTGGTGAGGACGACCGCGCCGTAGGCCGTCGTGACCAGGTCGGTGGGTGAGGACAGCCGCGCGGTGGCGGCGAGCAGCCCGGTCACCCCCAGCACGACGACGGCGGCGAGCGCGAGCCGGGAGAACCGGGGCACCGCGACGGTGCGCACGTCGGCGTCACGGGCGGTGACCAGCAGCGCGCCGAGCCCACCCACCCACAGCAGCGCCGCCGCGACGTGGGCGACGACCGCAGGCACCGCGTACGCCGCGACCGTCGACGCCGCGGTGTGCCCGGTCGCCGCGGGCGCCGCCGCCGCGACGACGACCACCAGCAGCGCCAGCACCGCGGGCCCCGGACCGGCGCCCGGCCGGGCAGGCCGCGACCCGGCGACGCCGACCAGCGCGAGGACCGCGGCCAGTGCCACCAGCTGGCCGGTCCCGGCACGCGGACCGGTCAGGAACTCCAGCAGGTCCGGGCCGCGCACGTCGGCGAGCCCGCGCCCGGACACGACCGCGCCCCGGACGAACGTCTCGACCAGCAGCACCCCGAGCCAGAGCGGCGCGACGGTCGTCAGGACCCGGTCGGCGCCGGGAACCCGGTCGGGTGCGAGCAGCGCGACCAGCGCCGCACCCGCCGCGACCACCGCGGCCAGGTCCGCCGCGGCCCGTACGACGGTCTGGGCCAGGTCGAGCGCGACGCCGTCCGGCCCGATGCCACCGGTGACCCCGGCGACGACGACCGCGGCCCCCACCAGCACCGCGACCCACCCGGCGACCGCGGGCGCGGGCTCGCGGACCGGGTCGCCCAGGACGCCGCCGCCGGGGGAGGTCCCGTCGATGGTCAGGCCCGCGACCGGCGCAGCGCGAACACGGCCCCGGCCCCGATCACGACGACGGCGAGCACCACCCACGGCCAGACCGGGGCGCCGCCGTCGTCGGCCGCGGTGGGGACGGTCCGGGGCGCGGTCTCCGGTGCGGCGGCCGTCGGGGCCCCGGAGGCGGGCGCCGGGGTGGTGGCGGCCGCACCCGGCCCGGGGGAGGTCAGGGTGAACGGCACCGTGCCCGAGACGGGGTGGCCGTCGTCGGAGACCACTCGGTAGGTGACCGTGTAGGCGCCGGCCGCACCGAGCGGGCGCAGCGGCACGGTGAGGGTGTCGCCGTCGCCGGTGGCGGGGCCCGCCGCGTAGTCGGTGCCGCCGGGGCCGGTCACCGAGACGGTGGCGTCGGCGGCCGCGATGTCCTCGGAGAACGTCAGCGACACCGACGTCGGCGCGGTGCCGACCTGCGCGTTCGCGGCGGGGCTGCTGGACTCGAGCTCGGTGTGCGCCCAGGCCGGTGCGGTCCCGGCGACGAGGGCGAGGAGCACGGCGGGGAGGGCGACCGCGAGGCGGCGGAGAACGGGGCTCACGCCGGGTTGGTCGTCGCTCCGCCCGCCGGAGTTCCGGGCGTCACCCGGACGGATCAGATCAGCGCCAGGACGGCAGCCACAGCTCGGCCTGCCAGTGCGCCGCGGTGATCGGGTCGCCGACCAGGATCGGCCACAGCCACACGAAGTTGACCCCGATCAGCGCCACCCACGTCGCGACGACGAGCAGCCCGTTGCGGCGACGGCGCGCGCTCATCCGCGAGTGGCCCAGCATCTGCCCCATCGCCAGCACGACGCCCAGGACCAGGAAGGGCACCACCGGCATCATGTAGAAGAAGTACATCTGCCGGTCGATGTTGAAGAACCACGGGACGAACCCGGCGGCGTAGCCGACGAGCACCGCCGTCCACCGCCAGTCGACCCGGGTCACCGCCCGCCACAGCCCCCAGAGCAGCACCGGGATCGCCGGCCACCACAGCGCCGGGGTGCCGATCAGCATCACCGCGGAGACGCAGTCGGTCTCCCCGCAGCCGGTCGCGTCGTCGGCGTAGCGGTAGAGCATCGGCCGCAGCCCCATCGGCCAGGTCCAGGGCTTGGACTCCCACGGGTGCGCCCCGGCGGACTGCGTCGTCAGGTTCTCGTGGAAGGCGAGGACCTGGCCGTGGTAGTACCAGAGCGACCGCAGCGCGTCGGGCACCCAGGCGAACGCCCCGCCGGTGCCGATCTCCTGGCCCACCTCGTGGCGGTCGATGCCGGTCTCGCTGCCGAACCACGCCCACCAGGACCCGACGTAGGTCAGCACCGGGACCAGGACGAGCGCCCACAGCGCGGGGGCGACGTCGCGCACCATCGTCCCCACCCACGGCCGGGCGACCCCGGCGCGGCGGCGCACCGAGACGTCCCACAGCACGCACAACAGCCCGAACGCGGCGATGTAGTAGACGCCGTTCCACTTCACCGCACACGCCAGTCCGAGCGAGACGCCGGCGGTCAGCCGCCACCAGCGCACACCCCAGCGCGGGCCCCACACGGTGTCGCCGACCCGCCCCTCGGCGACGACGCGCGCCATCCGGGCGCGGACGTCGTCGCGGTCGGCGAGCAGCGCGGCGAACGCGGCCACCACGAACAGCGCGGAGAAGACGTCGAGCATCCCCATCCGCGACTGCACGTGCGACAGCCCGTCGGCGCACAGCAGCAGCCCGGCGAGCCCGCCCAGCGCCGTGGAGCGGGTCAGGCGCCGTCCGGCCCGGACGACGAGCAGCACGGTGAGCACCCCGGCCAGCGCGGCCGAGACCCGCCAGCCGACGCCGTCGTAGCCGAAGACCATCTGGCCCAGCGCGATCAGCTGTTTCGCCAGCGGCGGGTGGACGATCTTCTCGTAACCGGGGTTGCTCTCCACCCCGCCGTTGCGGACCATGTCCCAGGCCTGCGGGACGTAGTGCTTCTCGTCGAACACGGGGGTGCCGCGGTCGGTGGGCTCGCCCAGGTCGTAGAACCGCAGCAGCGCCGCGACCAGCACCACGCCCGCGGTGACCAGCCAGCCCGTCAGCCGGTCCGAGGGTGGCGGCGCGCCGAGCCGCGCGGCCGGGCCGGGATCGGCGCGGCGCAGCGGTGGCGGGGTGCCCCGCGGGGTCAGACCGGGTTCGGGTGCCGCTCCGGCGACCCGGCTCCCGGTGTCGGCGCTCGTGGTGGCCATCGCGTCCGATCGTAGGCTGGCCGACGTGATTCCCGCCCCCGACTCCACGCCCGACACGGCGACGACGACCGGTCGCCTGGTCCTGGCCGCGACCCCGCTGGGCGACCCGCGGGACGCGTCGCCGCGGCTGCGGGAGCTGATCGCCACCGCCGACGTCATCGCCGCCGAGGACACCCGCCGGTTCCGGACCCTCGCCGCGGCGCTGCCGGTCACCTACACCGGCCGCATCGTCAGCCACTACGACGCCGTCGAGGCCGAGCGGCTGCCCGGCCTGCTGTCCGCGGTCCGCGACGGCGCGACCGTGCTGGTCGTGTCCGACGCCGGGATGCCCGCCGTCTCCGACCCGGGCTACCGGCTCGTCGCCGCGGCCGCCGCGGAGGACCTCCCGGTCACCTGCGCGCCCGGCCCGTCCGCGGTGACCACGGCACTGGTCCTGTCCGGGCTGCCGTGCGAGCGGTTCTGCTTCGACGGCTTCCCGCCGCGCCGCTCCGGCGAGCGCCGCCGGTGGCTGGAGACCCTGCGCGACGAGCGCCGCGCCGTGGTGTTCTTCGAGTCGCCGCGGCGGACCGCGGACACCCTCGCCGACGCCGTCGCGGTGCTGGGCGAGACCCGGCGTGCCGCGGTGTGCCGGGAGCTGACCAAGACCCACGAGCAGGTCGTGCGCGGCACCCTGGCCGAGCTGCACACCTGGGCCACCTCCGGCGACGTGCTCGGGGAGGTGACCGTGGTGCTGGCCGGCGCCGAGGCCCGGGAGGCGCCGCCGGTGGAGTCGCTTGTCGACGCCGTCCGGGAACGCACCGACGACGGCGAGCGTCTCAAGGACGCCGTCGCCGCCGTCGCCGAGGCCGCGGGCGTGCCGAAGCGGGACCTCTACAACGCGACCCTCGCCGCCCGGGACTGACACCGCACCCCGCGCGCTGTCGCCGCACCCGTCGCGGCGGGTGCGACGGCCCCCGGTGGGGTGCGACGGCGGGCAGGGCGGGATGAGCGGGCGGTCAGGCCGTCGCGGGGGTGCGCGTCGGGATCGCCCGCATGACGGGCTCGACGTAGCGGGCGGCGATCGGGCCGAGCACCGCCATGATCAGCACGTACGCCGTGGCCAGCGCGGACAGTTCGGCGGGCACGGCGGCGTAGCCGACGGCCAGCCCGGCGATGACGATCGAGAACTCCCCGCGGGCGATCAGCGCGGCCCCGGCGCGGGCCCGGCCCATCCGCCCGATCCGTGCGCGCTTCGCCGCCCACCAGCCCGTCGCGTACTTGGTCGCGGCCGTCGACACGGCGAGCACGAGCGCCCAGCCGAGCACCGGCGGGATGGTCCGCGGGTCGGTCGACAGCCCGAACACCACGAAGAACACCGCGGCGAACAGGTCCCGCAGCGGCTCCAGCAGCTTCGTCGCGTTCTCCGCGGTCGAGCCGGAGATCGCGATGCCCAGCAGGAACGCGCCCACCGCGGCGGACACCTGCATGGCCTGGGCGAACCCGGCGACCAGCAGCGCGGCGCCGAGCACCTTGAGCAGGAACACCTCGCGGTCGTCGGAGTCGACGACGGCCGAGACGTAGCGGCCGTAGCGCAGGGCCACGACCAGCACCACCGAGATCACCGCGAGCGACACCGCGACCGCACTGATCCCGCCCCACAGCGTCACGCCGAGCAGCAGCGCCGTGAGGATCGGCAGGTAGAGCGCCATCACCAGGTCCTCGAAGACCAGCACCGACAGCACCACCGGCGTCTCCCGGTTGCCGAGCCGGCCCAGGTCCGACAGCACCTTCGCGACGATCCCGGAGGAGGAGATGTAGGTGACCCCGCCCAGCACCATCGCCCCGACCGCGCCCCAGCCCAGGATCAGCGCGACGGCGACGCCGGGCGCGGCGTTCAGCACGATGTCCACGATCCCGGCCGTCCAGGACCGGCGCAGCCCCGTGACCAGCTCGACCGCGGAGTACTCGAGCCCGAGCAGCAGGAGCAGCAGGACGACGCCGACCTCGCCGGCCAGCGAGGTGAAGTCGCCGATGTCGCCCAGCGGGATGACGCCGCCCGCCCCGAACGCGAGGCCGCCGAGCAGGTAGAGCGGGATGGGGGACAGGCCGATCCGCTGGGCGAGCCTGCCGAGCAGCCCGAGCCCGAAGAAGACGGCGCCGAGTTCGAGCAGTTCGAGTGCGGTGTGGTCCACGGCTACCGGGGCGGCCTCAGCCGCGCGCGAGGATGTCGGCGGCCTGCTCCAGCTTCTCGGCCGTCCCGACGGCGATCACGATGTCCCCGGCCGCCAGCACGTGGTCCGGCGTCGGCGACGGGATCACCTGGCCCGCGCGCATGATCGCGACCACCGACACCTGGGTGCGGGTGCGCAGCGCGGTGTCGCCGAGCGGGCGGCCGTCGAACGGGCTGTTGAGCTTGATCGGCATCTTGCGGGTGGTGATGCCCGGGAGGTCCGCGTGCTCGTCCTTCAGCTGGTTGACCAGCTGCGGGGCGCCGAGCAGGTTCGCCAGGGCGCCCGCCTCCTCGATGGTCAGCGGCAGCTCCGCGACGCAGGCGTCCGGGTCGTCGGCACGGGAGAGGATCAGGTCGATCTTCCCGTCGCGGTGCGCGATGACCCCGACCCGGCGGCCGCTGCGCAGCTCGATCTCCTTCCGCACCCCGATCCCGGGCAGCGGCGTCACGTCGACGTTCACCCCTGCAACGGTACGCCGCGCACACCGGCCGTCGGAAACACGCTGTTGACCGGCGCCGCCGAATGACCGGGCCCGCCCGGGGGTAGCCGAGGATCATGCCTTCGGACCTGCCCCCGCACGTGATCGTGCTGTTCGGCGCCACCGGCGACCTGGCGAAGCGCAAGCTCTTCCCGGGTCTGCTCCACCTGCAGAACGAGGGGCTGCTCCCCGAGGACTTCCGGGTCATCGGGTCTGGCCGGCACTCGCCCGGCTCCGACGACGAGTTCCGCGACCGCATCCGCGGCGCCCTGTCCGACGACACCGGCTGGGACGACTTCGCGCCGCGGCTGAGCTTCGTCGTCTCCGACGCCGACGACGGCGCCGACCTCGCCGAGGCGGTGCGGCGCGCGGAGAAGGACCTCGGCTCCGACGACGTGCGCCGGCTCGTCTACCTCTCCGTGCCGCCGACCGCGATGACCCCGATGGTCGCGATGCTGGGGAAGACCGGCATCGCCGAGCGCTCCCGGCTGGTGCTGGAGAAGCCGTTCGGCACCGACCTGGAGTCCGCGAAGGAGCTGAACGCGGGCCTGAAGGACGTCTACGACGAGGCCGACATCTTCCGCATCGACCACTTCCTCGGCAAGGAGTCGGTGCAGAACATCCTCGCGCTGCGCTTCGCCAACGGTCTGTTCGAGCCGGTGTGGAACCGCCAGAACATCCGCTACGTGCAGATCGACGTCCCCGAGGAGATCGGGATCGAGGGCCGGGCGTCGTTCATGGAGTCCACCGGCACGTTCCGCGACATGATCTCCACGCACCTGTTCCAGATCCTCGGGTTCGTCGCGCTGGAGCCGCCGCACGAGATCGCGCCGGACGCGCTGCACGCGGAGAAGGCGAAGGTGTTCGGATCGATCCGGCCGCTCGACCCGTCGCGGGTGGTGTTCGGCCAGTACGCCTCCTACCGCGACGAGGAGGGCGTCGCCGACGACTCGGAGTCCGAGACGTTCGTCGCGCTGGAGACCTACGTCGACAACTGGCGCTGGTTCGGCGTCCCGTTCCTCCTGCGCACCGGCAAGGCGATGGGCGCGACCCGGCGCACCGTGACGATCGGCTTCGACGAGCCGGCGCTGACCATGTTCCCGGGCGGGTCGTTCACGGGCGACGCCCACGACGGGCCGCCCACCGAGCTCGTGATCGAGCTGGCCGACCAGGTGTCGGCCGAGCTCGACGTCCGGGCGAAGGTCCCCGGCCCGGAGCTGAAGGTCGGCCGCGGCCGGATGCGGCTGGACCTCGACAGCGTCGGTGATCCCGACGACGCGCTGGAGGCCTACGAGCGGCTGCTCCTGGACGTCATGAAGGGGGACCGCACGCTGTTCACCACCACCGAGGAGGTCGAACGGCTCTGGGAGCTGTGCGACCCGGTGCTCGCCGACCCGCCGCGGACGCAGACCTACTCCGACGGGTCCTGGGGCCCGCAGGACGCGCTCGACCTGCCCGGCCCGCGCGGCTGGCGGGTGCCGGAGTGAGCCCCTCGCGCAGCGAGCGCTACCTCCCGATCGCCGAGCACGGGATCATCGGCGACCTGCGCTCCGCGGCGCTCGTCGGCACCGACGGCACCGTCGACTGGTTCTGCCCGGGCCGGTTCGACGCGCCCAGCGTGTTCGCCTCGCTGCTCGACGCCGACCGCGGCGGGCACTGGAGGCTCGCGCCGTGCGTCGACGAGACCGAGCTCGCCAGCCAGCAGCAGTTCTACTACCCCGACTCCAACATCCTCATCACCCGCTTCCTCACCGCCGACGGCATCGTCGAGGTGCAGGACCTCATGGTGGTGCTGCGCCCGCACGACCCCGACCACCGCCAGCGGCTGGTCCGCCGGGTGACCGGGGTCCGCGGGTCGGTGCCGATGACCGTCGAGGTGGTCCCGCGACCCGACTACGCCCGGGAGACCCCGAAGGTCGAGACCGCGGGCGCCGGCATCCGGTTCACCGGCAGCGGCCTCACCCTGGACCTGACGTCGTCGGTGGAGCTGGAGATCACCGACCACGCCGCGGGCGCGGAGTTCCGCACCGCCGAGGGCCGCACCGAGGTGTTCGTGCTGGAGGTGGACGCGACCGGGGAGCCCACCCCCTGCGACGACGCCGCGGAGGCCCTGTTCACCGGGACCGTCTCGTTCTGGAAGGACTGGCTGGCGCACTCGTCGTACACCGGGCGGTGGCGCGAGCGCGTCCACCGCTCCGCGCTCACCCTCAAACTGCTCACCCACGAGCCGACCGGCGCGGTGATCGCGTCGCCGACGATGGGGTTGCCCGAACATCTGGGCGGCGAGCGGAACTGGGACTACCGCTACGTCTGGATGCGCGACGCCGCGTTCACCCTCTACGCGCTGCTGCGGCTCGGGTTCACCGAGGAGGCGGGCGCGTTCATCGGCTGGCTGTCGGGCCGGTTCGGGAGCACCCGCGACGGGGACCAGGGCCCGCTGCGCGTGATGTACACGATCGACGGCGACGAGACCCCCGACGAGGTCGAGCTCGACCACCTCGACGGCTACCGCGGCTCGCGCCCGGTGCTGGCCGGCAACGGCGCCGCGGACCAGCTGCAGCTCGACATCTACGGCGAGATCATCGACTCGGTCTACCTGTACGACAAGTACGGCGACGGCGTCGGCCACGAGGACTGGACGAACCTCTGCACGATCCTCGACTGGCTGCGCGAGCACTGGGACTCCCCGGACGAGGGCATCTGGGAGACCCGTGCGGGCCGCCAGGACCACGTGTTCTCCCGGCTCATGTGCTGGGTCGCGGTCGAGCGGATGATCCGGATGGCGCGCCGGCGCGGCCTGCCCGGCGACGTCGGGGCCTGGACCACCACCCGCGACGAGATCTACCACCAGATCATGGACCGCGGCTGGGACCCCGACGTGGGGCCGCGCGGGTCGTTCGTGCAGCGCTACGGCGCGACCACGCTGGACGCCTCGGTGCTGCTCATGCCGATGGTGAAGTTCTGCGCGCCCACCGAGCCGCGGTTCCTGGCGACCCTGGACGCGATCAACGACGACCTCGTCGTCGACACCCTGGTGTTCCGCTACGACGTCGAGGACTCGCCGGACGGTCTCGACGGCGAGGAGGGCACGTTCTCGATGTGCTCGTTCTGGAACGTCGAGGCGATGACCAGGGCCGGACGCCTGGAACAGGCCCGGATCGCGCTGGAGAAGATGTTCTCCTACGGCAACCACCTGGGCCTCTACGCCGAGGAGATCGGCCTGACCGGGGAGCAGCTGGGGAACTTCCCGCAGGCGTTCACGCACCTGTCGCTGATCAGCTCCGCGATCAACCTGGACCGGGCGCTGGGGTGAGGCCGCTCAGCGGGTGAACAGGCAGGACTCGTAGAGCCGGACCCCGTGGCCCAGGGCCTGCTCGCGGGTCACGGGGCTCTCCGGGTCCAGCCAGGCCAGCACGATCTCGCCCATCCCGCCGAGGCAGAAGTGCCCGGCGACGCGCAGGTCGTCGGGCTCGATCCGGGTGTCGGCGGCGCCGCTGACCATCAGCTCGGCGAAGCCGCGGTTGGCGCTGCGGCGGCGCGCGAGCAGCGCAGGACAGCCGACCGCGTCGACCAGCGCCACGACCCGGCGCGGGTCGCGGTCGACGTCGTCGAACCACGCGGTGAGGGCGGCCCTGATCTGGGCGGCCGGGTTCGGGGCCGCCGACTGCACCGCGGCCATCGTGGCGGCGGCGCGCTCGTCGACGACGTGGTCGAACACCGCGCACCCGAGCTCCACGCCCGAGGCGAACTCCGCCGCGGCGGAGGCGGGCAGCCCGGCCCGTTCCGCGGCCGAGGTGGGGTCGATGGCGGGCCACCCGCCGTCCACCCACTGCTGCAGGGCCGCGTCGAGCAGTGCCTCGCGGTCCCGTTCACCACGGTCCATGGGCGCCACTATGACACCAGCAGGGGGAACGACACCCGTCTCCGCGAGCTATCCCCATCTTTGGTGATGTGCCGCCGCAGAACGGGATGGCGACGGTGAATACGCTGGAGGGCATGAGTAAAGCCGTGCTGACCGCCGTGGCGTGGCCCTACGCCAACGGACCCCGGCACATCGGCCACGTGTCCGGCTTCGGTGTGCCCTCCGACGTGTTCGCCCGGTACCGGCGGATGGCGGGGGACCGGGTGCTGATGGTGTCCGGCACCGACGAGCACGGCACCCCGATCCAGGTCCAGGCCGACGCCGAGGGGCTGACCCCGCGCCAGCTCGCCGACAAGTACAACGGCGTGATCACCGACGACCTGCAGGGCCTCGGGCTGAGCTACGACCTGTTCACCCGCACCACGACGTCGAACCACTACCGCGTCGTGCAGGACATGTTCACCGCGCTGTACAAGAACGGCTACGTCGTCCCGAAGACGCAGCTGGGCGCGATCAGCCCGTCCACCGGCCGCACCCTGCCCGACCGCTACATCGAGGGCACCTGCCCGATCTGCGGCTACGACGGCGCCCGCGGCGACCAGTGCGACAACTGCGGCAACCAGCTCGATCCGGCCGATCTCAAGAACCCGCGCTCGCGGATCAACGGGGAGACCCCGAAGTTCGTCGAGACCGAGCACTTCTTCCTCGACCTGCCCGCCTTCTCCGAGGCGCTCGGCAGCTGGCTGTCGACCCGCACCGACTGGCGCCCCAACGTGCTCAAGTTCTCCGCCAACCTGGTGGAGAACCTCAAGCCGCGCGCCATCACCCGCGACCTGGAGTGGGGCGTGCCCGTCCCGCTCGACCTCTGGTCGGACAACCCGCTCAAGAAGATCTACGTCTGGTTCGACGCCGTCATCGGCTACCTGTCCGCCTCGGTGGAGTGGGCCCGCCGCGGCCCGGACCCGGACGCGTGGAAGCAGTGGTGGACCGACCCGGCCGCCGAGGCCTTCTACTTCATGGGCAAGGACAACATCACCTTCCACTCGGTGATGTGGCCGGCGATCCTGCTCGGGCAGAACGGCGCGGGCGACCGCGGCGGCGAGCCGGGGCCGTACGGGACGCTCGACCTGCCCAGCGAGGTCGTGTCCTCGGAGTACCTGACGATGAGCGGGTCGAAGTTCTCGACCAGCCGCGGCACCGTCATCTACGTCGGCGACTTCCTGCGCGAGTTCGGGCCGGACGCGCTGCGCTACCACATCGCCGTCGCCGGGCCGGAGAACCAGGACGTCGACTTCACCTGGGACGAGTTCGTCCGCCGGGTGAACTTCGAGCTGGCCAACGAGTGGGGCAACCTGGTCAACCGGTCCATCTCGATGGCCCACAAGAACGTGGGCGCGGTCCCCACGCCGACGGCGCCGCAGCAGGCCGACGCCGAGCTGCTCGCGTACTCGCGGGCCGGGTTCGACACCGTCGGCGGGCTGCTCGCGCGGAACCGGTTCAAGCAGGCCGCGGGTGAGGCGATGCGCGTGGTCACCGCCGCGAACCGGTACCTGTCCGACCAGGAGCCGTGGAAGCGCAAGGACGACCCGGAGCGCCGGGACACGATCCTGCACACCGCGCTGCAGGTCGTGCAGGACGCCAACACCCTGCTGACCCCGTTCCTGCCGCACGCGGCGCAGAAGGTGCACGAGGCGCTCGGCGGCACCGGGGTGTGGGCCGCGCAGCCGGAGAAGACGACCGTCGACGACCTCGGCGACGGCCCCGCCTACCCGGTCCTCACCGGCGACTACGCCGCCGAGCAGGCCCACTGGGGGTCGACGCCGATCGAGGTGGGACGCCCGCTGGCCAAGCCGTCGCCGATCATCGCCAAGCTCGCACCCGAGCTGGGGGAGACCGGGCCGGAGTGGGCCCCGGTCCAGACGTGAGCGGACACGGCCGCCGGCCGCGTCCCGAGCCGCCGGAGCCGCTCGCCGCGTCGACGATCGACAGCCACACCCACCTCGACGCGTGCGGCTGCGAGACCGACGCCGACGTCGTCGCCGCGATGGACCGGGCGGCGGCGGTCGGCGTCGTCGGCGCGGTCACCATCGCCGACGACCTCGACGGCGCGCGGTTCGCCGTCCGCGCCGCGCACGCCGACGACCGGGTGTGGGCGGCCGTCGCGCTGCACCCCACCCGGACGGCAGGGGTACCGGCCGCCGACCTCGCCGAGATCGAGCGGCTGGCCGCCGACGACCGTGTCGTGTCGATCGGCGAGACCGGCCTGGACTACTACTGGGACCACAGCCCGCCCGCCGCGCAGCAGGATGCGTTCCGCTGGCACATCGGGCTGGCCAAGCGCACCGGCAAGCCGCTGATGATCCACGACCGGGACGCCCACGACGACGTCCTGCGGATCCTGCGCGAGGAGGGCGCCCCGGACACCGTCGTCTTCCACTGCTTCTCCGGCGACGCCGCGATGGCCCGGGAGTGCGCCGACGCCGGGTACGTCCTGTCCTTCGCCGGGCCCGTCACCTTCAAGAACAACCACGAGCTGCGCGCCGCCGCGGCACTGGTGCCCGCCGGGCAGTACCTCGTGGAGACCGACGCGCCGTTCCTCACCCCGCACCCGCACCGCGGCCGGGCCAACGAGCCCTACGTGCTGCCGTGGACCGTGCGGGGGATCGCCGCGACCCGCGGGGAGTCCGAGGCCCTGGTCGCCGAGACAGCCCGCCGCAACGCCGAACGGATCTTCCGGCTGCGCACAACTGATTGACGCCGTCCGCCGTGACGAGTGGCGGGGTTGTCGTCACTCACCGTCGATCACCGTCCGCTCGTCGCCACGCGCGCGTCGGAAACGCTGCGCCGGGTCACGGTCCGCTAACGTCCCTCGTCGTACCCGCCGGGACGGGGTCGCTCCCCCGACCCGCGGGACGACGACCGGTCCGCTCCCCAGCGACGGTTCCGCTCCCCGGCACCGCGCCGGTCGTCGTTCCCGCAGGTCATGGCCCTTCCCGGACAGCCGAGCCCCCGGGAAGTCATGTCTTCGCGTCACGCCGCACCGCTCGCCGACGACGAGCTCACGCGACCGCTCCCCGTCATCGCGCCCGCCGGTCTCGCCGGCGACGAGGCCGGGTACGTCACCTACGAGGGCCGTCACCGCACCGCCGGTGCCCGCTCCCGGGCCGGGGTCCGGACGGCCGCTGCGGCCGCGCTGTTCTCGGTCCCGACCGGCGGCCTCGCCGCCGCGGTGCTCACCGCCCCGGCCGAGCAGCCCGCCCAGGAGCTCCAGGCCGGGCTCGCCGCGAACGCCACCGACCTCGGCACGGCGTCGATGAACCTCGACCGGCCCTCCTCGCCCGCGTCGTTCGCCCCGGTCGCGGCCCCGACCACCGGCTCGGACATCGTGAACGCCCAGATCGTCGAGTCGCAGAAGCTCCCGGCGCCGGAGCAGGAGGTGCAGGACCCGTCGCTCGACGAGGGCACCCGCACCGTCGTCGACCCGGGCCGCGAGGGCGCCCGCAGCGTCATCTGGCGGGTCACCTACGACCAGGGCCGCGAGATCGCGCGCGAGCGCGTCGGCGCCGGTCAGGACACCCCGGCCATGCCGCGCGTCGTCAAGGTCGGCACCAAGAAGAAGGTCGAGGAGACCGTCGAGAAAGCCGCCGCGAAGGCGAAGTCCTCGGCGCCCGCGGTCTCGAACGGCGCGACCTGGGACAAGCTGGCCAAGTGCGAGTCCGGCGGCAACTGGGCGATCAACACCGGGAACGGCTACCAGGGCGGGCTGCAGTTCAACAAGCAGACCTGGCAGGCCTACGGCGGCGGGCAGTACGCCCCGACCGCGGACAAGGCCTCCCGCGAGGAGCAGATCGCGGTCGCGGAGAAGGTCAAGGACGACCGCGGCGGCTACAGCGCCTGGCCGTCCTGCTCCTCCAAGCTCGGCCTGAGCTGATCCCGCACGCACCCCGCCCGGGGTGCCCGGCGAGAATGGTGCCGTGAGCGACCACGGGACCGACGGCGGCCGGAGCCGGAGCATCGACGCCGACGGCGACCGGAGCCGGGCCACCGCCACCGCCCGCCTGCTGGGCCCGGCCGACGTACGGGTGCTGGCCGAGCGGCTCGGTCTGCGCCCCACCAAGAAACTCGGCCAGAACTTCGTCCACGACGCCAACACCGTCCGCCGGATCGTGAAGTCCGCCGGTGTCGACGGCGACGACGTCGTCCTCGAGGTCGGCCCCGGTCTCGGCTCGCTCACCCTGGCGCTGCTGCCGGTCGCGGCCCGGGTGCACGTCGTCGAGATCGACCCGGTGCTGGCCGGGCTGCTCCCCGCCACCGTCGCCGAGCGCGCCCCCGAGCTGGCCGGTCGACTGACCGTGACCGGGGCCGACGCCATGCGGGTCGGCGCGGACCGGCTCGCGGCCGACGCCGGGCCCGGTGCGGCGCCGCCCACCGCGATCGTCGCGAACCTGCCCTACAACGTCGCGGTGCCGGTGATCCTGCATCTGCTCGCCGAACTGCCGTCGCTGCGGACCGGGCTGGTCATGGTGCAGGCGGAGGTCGCCGACCGGCTCGCCGCCGGACCCGGCTCGCGCGAGTACGGCGCCCCCAGCGCCAAGCTCGCCTGGTACGCGGCCGCCCGCCGGGCCGGGCCGGTGCCGCGCGCGGTGTTCTGGCCGGTCCCCGGCGTCGACTCCGGGCTGCTGGCCTTCACCCGGCACGACCCGCCCGCCGACGCCGACCGGGCGGCGACCTTCGCGGTCGTCGACGCGGCCTTCGCGCAGCGCCGCAAGGTGCTGCGGGGAGCACTGTCGGGCTGGGCCGGCTCGGCCGCGGCGGCCGAACAGGCCCTGCGCGCCGCGGGGGTCGACCCCACCGCCCGCGCCGAGACCCTGGCGGTGTCCGACTTCGCCCGGATCGCCCGGAACCGCCCGGCCGGGCACCCTCCCACCCGACCGGACCGTGCCGGGGGCGGCGCATGATGGCGTGGTGACGCGGTCGAGGGAACAGGTGGTCAGCGCCGACGGGACGAACCCGTGGCCCGCGCTGTGGGCGCTGGTGATCGGGTTCTTCATGATCCTGGTCGACGCCACCATCGTCACCGTCGCGACGCCCGCACTCCTGACCTCGCTGGACGCCGACGTCAACTCCGTCGTCTGGGTGACCAGCGCCTACCTGCTCGCCTACGTCGTCCCGCTGCTGGTCACCGGGCGGCTGGGGGACCGGTTCGGGCCCAAGCGCGTCTACCTGTGCGGGCTCGCGGTGTTCACCCTGGCCTCGCTGTGGTGCGGGCTCACGACGACCGTCGGCGCCCTGATCGTCGCGCGGGTCGCCCAGGGCTTCGGCGCCGCGATGATGACGCCGCAGACCATGGCCGTCATCACCCGGACCTTCCCGGCGGCCCAGCGCGGGCGCGCGATGAGCCTGTGGGGCGCCGTCGCCGGCGTCGCGACACTCACCGGGCCGATCGTCGGCGGGCTCCTCGTCGGCGGCCTCGGCTGGGAGTGGATCTTCTTCGTGAACGTCCCGGTCGGGGTGATCGCCTTCGTCGCCGCCTGGCGGCTGGTGCCCTCGCTCGAGACCTCGCGCCGCCGGTTCGACGTCGTCGGCGTGGTGCTGTCCGCCGCGGGCATGTTCCTGCTGGTCTTCGGCATCCAGGAGGGCCAGAAGTTCGGCTGGGGTGCCGGCATCTGGGCGCTGATCGGCAGCGGCGTCGTCGTGCTGGTCGCGTTCGTGTGGTGGCAGCGGGTCACCACCAGCGAGCCGCTGGTCACGCTGCGCCTGTTCCGGGACCGCAACTTCTCGCTGGCCAACGTCGCGATCTGCACCGTCGGCTTCGCGATCACCGCGCAGGGCTTCCCGCTGATGATCTACGCGCAGAGCGTGCGCGGCTTCACCCCGACCCAGGCCGCGCTGCTGCTCGCGCCACTGGCGATCTTCTCCGGCGCGCTCGCGCCGTACACCGGGCGGCTGACCGACCGCGTCCACCCGCGGCTGATCGGCGGCTTCGGGATGTCGACGTTCGTCATCGCGCTGGCCTGGCTGGCGTGGGTGATGGGCCCGGACACCCCGGTCTGGCAGCTGCTGCTGCCGCTCACCCTGCTCGGCATCTCCAACTCCTGCGTCTGGGCGCCGATCTCCACCAGTGCCACCCGCAACCTGCCGATGGACCAGGCTGGGTCCGGGTCGGGTGTCTACAACACGACCCGTCAGGTCGGCGCGGTGCTCGGCAGCGCGGGCATCGCGGTGCTCATGGAGTCGCGGATCGCCGCGCTCGTCCCGGGCGCGTCGGCGGTCGGCGGCTCTCCGGAGGTCGCCGCGACCGGCGGCCCGCTGCCCGAGGTGCTCCGCGACCCCTTCGCGACGGCGATGGCCCAGTCGATGCTGCTGCCCGCGGCCGTGCTGGTGATCGGGTTCGTGGCCGTCGCCTGCTTCGCGACGCCGCGCCACCTGGTCGAGCGCCGCGCCGCCGTGGAGCGCACCGGCTCCGCGGAGTCGCTCACCCGGTAGCTCCTCCTCCGGGAGCGGGCGTCTCGTCCGGGAGCGGGCGCCTCCGGGAGCGGGCGTCGGCGGCGGGCGTCGGCCGTCCCACCGGCGGCGCTGCCCTGCCCGTCGGATCGGGCGGGTGCCGGTTCTCCGAATTCGCTTACCGGGTAAGCGAGTTCGGAGGGGGACGGGTGCCCGCGACCGGGCTGATCGCCCTGCCGCGTCACCCGGTGCCGCGCCGCCGGGGCCGGATCGGCCGAGGTCGGTCCGCCGGGGCCCGGCCGACCGGTGAGCCCGGCCACCCCGGATGCCGGGCGGCGGCGGCCCGTCCCGTGCTGCCCGTAGGGTTGAGCGGTGCTGTCCGCCGTGCCGCGACCGGTCACCGTCCGGGTTCCCGCGAAGATCAACCTGCACCTCGCCGTGGGCGGGGTGCGGCCGGACGGCTTCCACGACCTCGTCACGGTCTTCCACGCCGTCAGCCTGTTCGACGAGATCTCCGTCGAGCAGGCCCAGGAGCCCGCGCTGGAGGTGCACGGCGACGGCGTCGCCGAGGTGCCGCTGGACGCCACCAACCTGGCCTGGCGGGCGGTCGAGCTGCTCGCGGAGAAGGCCGGTCGCGCCCCGGACGTGCGGGTGACCCTGCGCAAGGGCATCCCGGTCGCGGGCGGCATGGCGGGCGGCTCCGCGGACGCGGCGGGCACGCTCGTCGCGCTGTCCTCGCTGTGGCGGCTGGAGCTGGGCCGCGACGAGCTGTCCGAGCTGGCCGCCGAACTCGGATCGGACGTCACGTTCGGCCTGCACGGCGGTACCGCGCTCGGCACCGGCCGTGGCGAGAAGATCATCCCCGTGCTCGCCCGGCACCGGCTGCACTGGGTGATCGCGCTGGCCCGCGGCGGGCTGTCCACGCCGTCGGTGTTCTCCGAGCTGGACCGGCTGCGCGGCGACGGCCCGATCGCCGAGCGGCCGGTCGAGCCCGTCCTGGAGGCACTGTCCTCCGGGGACCCGCGCCGGCTCGCGCTCAACCTGGGCAACGACCTGCAGGTGGCCGCCGTCTCGATGGCCCCGGATCTGCGCCGCACCCTGCGCGCCGGGGTCAACTCCGGCGCGCTCGCCGGGCTGGTGTCCGGGTCCGGGCCGACCTGCGCGTTCCTGTGCGCCGACGCCGACTCCGCCGTCGAGGTCGCGACCGAGCTCGCCGGGATGGGGGTGTGCCGGACGGTGCGGGTCGCCCACGGCCCGGCCGGCGGCGCCCGCATCGTCGACACCTCCGAGACCGGCGGCGACCACCCCCCCGACCGCGGCGGTCCCTCGAGCTCCGGCTCGTGGCCCCCGGTCCGTGCCTGACCTTCCCGACGGTGGAGACGTAGTTGCCCGAGAACCTGCTCAACCTGGAGAACGTCACCGCGCACGTGCCCGGTGACGCCAGCCGCGTCCTGCTCGACGGTGTCTCGCTCGGCGTCGAGCGCGGCGACCGGATCGGCGTCGTCGGCCTCAACGGCGGCGGGAAGTCGACCCTGCTCGACGTGATCACCGGCGACCGGCCCGTCGAGGGCGGCCGGGTCAGCCGCCTCGGGGGCCTGCGGATGGCGCACCTGGTGCAGCACGACCGCTTCCCGGCCGGGTCGACGGTGCGCGACATCGTCCTCGCCGAGTACGGCGCCGACCACGAGTGGGCCGCCGACGCCCGGGTCCGCGACGTCCTCGACGGGCTCGCCATCTCCGACATCGAGCGACCCACCGACGGCCTGTCCGGCGGCGAGAAGCGCCGGGTCGCGCTCGCCGCGGCGCTGATCGGGGAGCTCGACCTCGTCGTCCTCGACGAGCCCACCAACCACCTCGACGTCGAGGGCATCGGCTGGCTCGCGACGCACCTGACGTCGCGGCGGATCGCACTCGTCGTCGTCACCCACGACCGCTGGTTCCTCGACACCGTCTGCACCCGGACCTGGGAGGTCGCGAACGGGCGCGTCGAGTCCTACACCGGCGGCTACGCCGACTGGGTCTACGCCCGCGCCGAGCGCGGCAGGCAGGCCGACGCCGCCGAGCAGCGCCGCCGCAACCTGGCCCGCAAGGAGCTGGCCTGGCTGCGCCGCGGCCCGCCCGCCCGGACCTCGAAGCCCCGCTACCGGATCGAGGCCGCGGAGGCCCTGATCGCCGACGTGCCCGCGCCGCGCGACACCGTCGAGCTGATGGCGTTCGCCACCAACCGGCTCGGGCGCACCGTGCTGGAGCTGGAGGACGCGACCGTCTCCGTCGCCGGGCGCACCCTGCTCGACGACGTGACCTGGCGGCTCGGCCCGGGCGACCGGGTCGGCATCGTCGGGGTCAACGGCTCCGGCAAGACGACGCTGCTGCGTGCCCTGTCCGGGGAACGCGCGCTCGACTCGGGCCGGCGCGTCCAGGGCAGCACCGTGAAGATGGCGCAGCTGTCGCAGGAGCTCGTCGACCTGCCCGCCGAGATGCGCGTGCTGGAGGCCACCGAGGCCGTCGCCAAGTACGTGCGGTTCGGCAAGCAGGAGATGACCGCGTCGCAGGTGCTGGAGCGGCTCGGGTTCCCCGCGGCCCGCCAGTGGACCCCGGTCGGGCGCCTGTCCGGTGGCGAGCGCCGGCGGCTGCAGCTGACCCGGCTGCTGATGGACGAGCCGAACGTCCTGCTGCTCGACGAGCCCACCAACGACCTGGACGTCGACACCCTCGCCGGGCTGGAGGACCTCCTCGACGGCTGGCCGGGCACCCTGGTGGTCGTCAGCCACGACCGGTACCTCACCGAGCGGGTCTGCGACCAGGTCGTCGCCCTGTTCGGCGACGGGCACCTCACCCACCTGCCCGGCGGGATCGGCGAGTACCTGACCCGCCGTGCCGCCACCGGCCACGGCCCCGCCGGGGCCGCACCGACCGCGCCGGTACCGGCCGGTGCGCCCGTCGCACAGGCGGCCGGGCCGAAGGCGAGCGCCGCGGAGCAGCGGGCCGCCCGCAAGGACGCCCAGCGCCTGGAACGACGGATGGGGCAGCTCACCGCGCAGGAGGAGAAGCTCCACGCCCGGCTCGCCGAGGCCGCCACCGAGCCCGGAAAGCTGATGGAGCTGGACCGGGAGCTGAAGGCCGTCGTCGCCGAGCGCGAGAGCGTCGAGCTGGAGTGGCTCGAGGCCGCCGAGCGCGCCGAGGGATGAGGGGTCTCTCCTACCCAGGTAGGAGAGACCCCGGGTAAGAGATCAGTAGTTCGACCGATCCGCGGCCCCCGGGTGCGCGGATACCGTCGTACTCGCGTCACGGCGGGCTGGGGAGCCTCGCCGGGGCGCGGGGGGAGAGACGGGCCGGTTCCGTCGCCACAGTCGGGGGGTGGCGACGGGACCGGGCTCGTGGCGGCGAGTCCGCCGGCTGTCACGGTGATGCCAGCGCCGTACCAGGGCCGTGTCAGCGCCCGGGCGCACGCTCACCGGCATGAACACTCCCGCTGTCGAGGTCGACGGCCTGGTCCGGACCTTCGGTGACGTCCGCGCCGTCGACGGGATCTCGTTCTCCGCCGGGCGCGGACAGGTCCTCGGGCTGCTCGGCCCGAACGGCTCCGGCAAGACGACGACCGTCCGCATACTGGCCACGCTGCTCCCGCCCTCGGCGGGCCGGGCCGCGGTGCTCGGCCGCGACGTCGTCGGCGACGCCGCCGGGGTCCGCTCCCTGATCGGCCTCACCGGCCAGTACGCCGCCGTCGACGAGTCCCTGACCGGCCGCGACAACCTGTACCTGATCGGCAGGCTGCTCGACCTGCCGCGCCCGGCCGCCCGGGCCCGCGCCGTCGAGCTGATCGAGCGCTTCGGGCTCACCGACGCCGCCGGGCGCCGCGCCGGCACCTACTCCGGCGGCATGCGCCGGCGGCTCGACCTGGCCGCGAGCCTCGTCGGGCGCCCGGAGGTGCTGTTCCTCGACGAGCCCACCACCGGGCTGGACCCGCTGCACCGCAACGAGGTGTGGGAGGCCGTGCGGCGGCTCGCCGAGGACGGCGTCACCGTCCTGCTCACCACCCAGTACCTGGAGGAGGCCGACCAGCTCGCGCACGACCTCGTCGTCCTGGACCGGGGGCGGGTCATCGCCTCGGGCACGGCCGCGCAGCTGAAGTCCCGGGCCGGCGGGCGGCGCCTGCACGTGCGCCCGGAGCTGGCCCGCGAGGCACCGCTGGTCGCCGCCGTCGTCGCGCAGGAGACCGGCGCGGAACCGACGGTCGAGCCGTCCGGTGAGGTCGTCGCGGCCGTGACCGACCACGGGGCGCTGCGTCGCACCGAGGACCGGCTGCTGGCCGAGGGCGTCGCCGTCGCGGAACTCGGCGTGCGGCTGCCCAGCCTCGACGACGTCTTCCTCTCCCTCACCGGCCACGCGGCCGACCCCGCCCCCGGAGGCTCCCGATGACGACCACCCTCGACACCCCGCCCGCGACGACCGCCGTCGACAGGGCGCGCCGGTTGCCCTCGACGCTGCGCCACGGCCTGTCGCTGGCCCGCCGCGGGATCGTGAAGACGATCCACTCCCCGGAGGCCCTGATCGACGTCACGCTGCAGCCGGTGATCTTCCTGCTGCTGTTCGTCTACGTCTTCGGCGGCGCGATCGCCGGCAACAGCACGGAGTACCTGCACTACGCCCTGCCCGGTGTCCTGCTCCAGACGGTGGTGTTCGCCTCCGCGGGCACCGGCGTGGGCCTGGCCGAGGACCTCACGACCGGGATCTTCGACCGCTTCCGCAGCCTGCCGATCTCCCGCGCGGCCCCGCTGGTCGGCGCGATCGGGGCGGACCTCGTCCGCTACGTGACCTCCGGCGTGATCATGCTGGTGTTCGGGTTCGCCCTCGGCTACCGGACCCCGGCGGGTCCGCTCGGCCTCCTCGCCGCGTTCGGGCTGGTCGTCGCGTTCGCGTTCGGACTGTGCTGGGTGTTCACCGCGCTCGCGATGGTCGTGAGGCAGCCCCGCTCGGTGCAGGGACTGTCCGCGCTGATCATGTTGCCGCTGACGTTCGCCAGCTCGGTGTTCGTCCCGACGCAGACGATGCCCGGCTGGCTGCAGGGCTTCGTCGCGGTCAACCCGGTCTCGCGGACCGCGGACGCCGTGCGCGCCCTGCTCGACGGCGCGCCGGCGGGTGGCGCGGCGACGGTGTCGCTGCTGACCTCCGCGGGCCTGGTCGTGGTCTTCGCGCCCCTGGCCGTCGCGCTCTACCGCCGCCGCACCTGAGGGCGCGGCGGCCGGGCGCTCACGGTGTGGGGGGCGCGTCCCGGGGGAGGGCCCGGCCACGGTCGACCGCAGCGTCGGCCGCGGCCGGGCCCAGCCGCGCGCGGACCCCCTCCAGCGTCGCCACGACCTCGGGCAGCCCCAGGTGCAGCGCCCCACGCCGGGCGAGGGCGACGCCGAGCAGCTCACCGGCCCGCTCCGCGTCCCCCGCGTCCAGGGCCCACCGGGCGGAGGTCTCGGCGACCACACCGAGGACCGGCCCGTCGTCGGCGGCGACGGCGGCCTTCCCCGCCTGCTCCAGCCGCTCGCGGGCCTCGTCCGGGCGGCCGAGGGCCATCAGCGCCGACGCGATGAGCGTGTGGGTCGCGGCCTCCCGCTGGAACCGTCCGGGGCCGGGCAGGACCGGCACGTCGCACTCGCGGAGCAGCTCCAGGGCCTCGTCCGGGTTCCCGAGCCGCAGCTCGACCTCGGCCCGTCCCCACCGTAGGCCGAAGCTCGCACGGATGTCGTCGGGGATGTCCTGGGCGAAGGCCAGGCGGAGGTGCTCGCGGGCCTCGGTCTCGTCGCCGCGGCGGGCGGCGAGCCGGGCGAGCTGCAGGTGGAACTGGGGGACGTCGTCGGCGTTGCCCAGCTCGGCGGACAACGCGACCGCCTCGGTCCAGGCCCGGCGGGCGGCGTCGGTGTCCCCGGCGTAGTCCTCCAGCTCACCGAGCGCGAACGTCGTCATCCCGAGCCCGAAGCGGTCCCCGGTCCGGGCGAACAGCTCGTGTGCGGCCCGCAGCCGGACCCGCTGCACGTCGAGGTCGCCGGTGTTCTCGGCGTACGCGGCGATGATCTGCGACGCCGTCGCCCGCAGCCACGGCTCGCCGTCGCCGTCGGCGATGGCCACGAGCGCGGAG
Source organism: Pseudonocardia sp. ICBG1034 (assembly GCF_020131375.1). NCBI lineage: Bacteria > Bacillati > Actinomycetota > Actinomycetes > Pseudonocardiales > Pseudonocardiaceae > Pseudonocardia > Pseudonocardia sp. ICBG1034. Next base: position 388,233 of record NZ_JAHLEK010000023.1, on the reverse strand, counting down.
CGGTCCCCGTCACCGAACAGCAGGCCCGTGGGCCGGGCGAGCTCGACCACGGGGTGCCGCGGCTCGGGCAGCTCCGGCCACAGTGCGACGACGGCGTCGAGCTCCGCCTGCGCCGCACCCGGCTCGTCGCCGAACCCGATGTGGACCGTCGCCCGGATCGTACGGGCGAACGCGACCGCGGCGGCCGGTGCCTCGGCCGGGACCGTCGCCGTCCGGTCGGACCAGCGCTTCAGCGACCCGAGGTCGCCGCGGACCATCCAGCTCCAGCCCAGTGCCGCGAACAGCCGGTGTGCCCGGGGACCGTCGCCGGCGTCGACGGCGCGGTCCAGCGCGCGGACGGCCTCGCCCTCCACCCGCCGGACGACGGCGAGCTGGTCGAGCTGGTCCCCGGTGCGCAGCCGTGGTTCCCCGGGCTCCAGCACCGCGAGCAGGTGGTCGGCGTGCGCCGCGGTCACGGCGTCGTGGTCCGGTGCGTCGGCCAGCCGTGCGGCCGCGTACTCGCGGATCGTCTCCAGCATCCGGTAGCGGGTCGCACCGTCCTCGGCGCCGTCGACCGGGACGACCAGCGACTTCTCCACCAGCGCCGGGAGCAGGTCGAACGCGTCGTCGCCGCAGACGGCCTCGACGGTGCGGGCGTCGACCGGACCGGCGAACACCCCGAACCGGGTCGCGAGCGCACGCTCGGCGGGGGAGAGCAGGTCCCAGCTCCAGTCGACGACGGCCCGCAGCGTCTGGTGGCGGGGCAACGCGGTCCGCGCACCGGTCACCAGCAACCGGAAACGGTCGGCGAGCCGGTCGGCGATCTCGGCCGGGGTCATGCTGCGCACCCGGGCCGCCGCGAGCTCGATCGGCAGCGGCTGACCGTCGAGACGACGGCAGATCTCGGCGACGGCCCGGGCGTGGGCGGCCGGGTCGAGGTCCGGCCGGACGGCGACGGCGCGTTCGGCGAACAGCCGCGTCGCCTGCGCCGGGTCCAGCGACCCCAGCGGGTGCAGGACCTCGCCCGGCACCCCGAGGGGCTCCCGGCTGGTCGCCAGCACCCGCAGCCCGGGCAGCCGGGCGAGCAGGTCGTGGACGAGGTCCGCGACGTCGTCGACCAGGTGCTCGCAGTTGTCCAGCAGCAGCACCAGCTCGCGGCCGGTCAGCGCCGACACCAGCCGTGCCCCGGCGTCCGGACCACCGCGGTCCGCGACCGACAGCTCCGGCCCGCCGACGGCGTGCAGCGCGGCCGGGACCACCTGGTCGCCACCGGTCAGCGCGGCCAGCTCGACCACGGCGACGGCCGTACCGACGTCGCGCACGGCCTCCTGCGACAGCCGGGTCTTCCCGGCCCCGCCCGGCCCGACCACGGTGACCAGCCGCGTCGAGCCGAGCAGCGCCCGCACCCGGTCCAGGTCCCTCTCGCGGCCGACGAACGAGGTGAGCGCCACCGGCCGGGTCCGCTCCCGCGGCGGTCCCGGCCGCCGTGCGGGGACCGCGGTGGCGGCGGGCGGGTCGTCGCGCAGCAGCTCGGTGCGGGTCCGCAGCAGCTCCGGGCCCGGGTCGACGCCGAGCTCCTCGGCCAGCGCGGTCCGGGTCCGGTCGAGCACGGCCAGCGCGTCGGCCCGCCGCCCGGCCGCGTGCAGCCCGCGGGCCAGCGCGACGGCCGTGGTCTCCCGCAGCGGCTGCTCGGCGAGGACCGCGGTCAGCGCGTCTAGACCTGCCGTGGGCGCGCCGGCCGCGAGCCCGCGGGCGGCCAGCTCCTCGGCGGCGCCCGCGCGGGCGTCGGTGAGCCGGGTGGCGGCCGGTGCGGCGAACGCGAGCCCGTTCAGCCCGCCCAGCGGCGGGCCGTGCCACAGGTCGAGGGCCTCGGTGAGCAGGGCGCGGGCGCGGTCGTCGTCCGGGTCGGCCGCCGCGGTCCGGCGCAGTGCGGCGAACCGCAGCGCGTCGACCTCGTCCGGGTCGACGGCCAGCAGGTAGCCGCCGGTGGCCGACCGCACCCGGTCGGCGCCGATCGCGCGGCGCAGCCGGGTGGCGAGGGACTGGAGCGCGTTCGCCGTCGACGGCGGGTCCGCACCCCACAGCGCGTCCACCAGCGTCGCGGTGTCGACCGGATGCCCGGCGTCGAGCGCGAGCCGGGCGAGCAGACCCCGCACCCGGGCGCCGGCGGGCAGCAGCTCGCGCCCGCCGGCGTCGGTGAGGGAGACGGGGCCGAGCAGCCGGATCGACATCACCGGCCATTCTGCCCCGCAACGGCCACCGGTTTCCGGCCGACCGAGGTCAGCTCGACCGCTGGACCACCTGCGCCAGCTCGTCGAGTGTCGTGAGGGTCTCGGACTCCGGGAGGGTCGGGAGCAGGAACGTGACCCGCTCGACGCCGACCTCGGCGTAGCCCGCGACGACGTCGGGGTCCGGCTCCCCGCCGAACACCGTGGTCGGCACGTCCGGCTTGCCCCGCTCGGCGAGGTTCTCGCGGACGCGGCGGATCTCGTCGTAGGAGGTGTGCGAGCGCGGGAGCCAGCCGTCGCCGACCTCGGCGAGCCGGTTCAGCGCGGCCTCGCTCTCCCCGCCCAGGTAGATCGGCGGGGTGCGGACCGGCTTGGGCCAGGAGAAGGACCGCTCGACGTCGAGGTGCTCGCCGTGGAACTCGGCCTCGTCCTCGGTCCACAGTGCCCGCAGCGCGTGCAGCTGCTCGGTCATGAGCGGCCCGCGGGTGCTCGGGTCGACGCCGTGGTTGCGCATCTCCTCGCGGTTCCATCCCGCGCCGACGCCGAACAGCAGCCGCCCGCCGGACACCAGGTCGAGGCTCGCGGTCTGCTTGGCGGTGTGGATGACGTCGCGCTGCGGCAGGAGCACGATCCCGGTGCCCAGCAGCAGGTCGGTGGTCGTCCCCGCCATCGCGGTGAGCGCGACGAACGGGTCGAGGGTGCGGTAGTAGACCCGCGGCAGGTCACCCCCGCCGGGGTAGGGCGACTCCCGGCTGGTGGGGATGTGCGAGTGCTCGGCGAGGAACACCGAGTCGAAACCGCGTTCCTCCAGCGCCCGCCCCAGCGGCCCGGGGCGGATGCCCTCGTCGGTCACGAACGTTGCGATACCGAACTTCATGGTGCCGGGTACCCGCCGTGCGCCGTCCGCACGCGGGGCCGACCGCCTCAGCTCGCCGGCGCCGGCGGTGGAGCGCTCCCGCCGAGGCGCGCGGAGAGCTCGTCGGCCGCCTCCCGCAGCATCGGGACGAACCCGACGAGCTCGTCGCGCCCGGCCCGGACGGCCGGCACCGACACCGACAGCGCGGCGACCGCGCCGGTGTGGTCGAAGACGGGCACGGCCACGGCCACGACCCCGGGGACGCGTTCCTCCAGCGAGATCGCGTAGCCGTCGCCGCGGACCACCTCGATCTGCCGGTCCAGCCGTTCCTGCGCCGGCGGGTCGGCGATCCGCGCCCGGGCCGCGGCGAGCCGCTCGGGGGCGACATGGGCGAGCAGCGCCTTCCCGGGCGCGCCCTCGTGCGGGGGACGGGGCGCGCCGAGGTCGGTGTAGATGCGGCGCAGCGGTTGCTGGGACTCCACCTGGGCGATGGTCCGGCGGCTGGGCTCGGCGTCGAGGACGTGGAGCCCGACGGTCTCCCCGGTCCGGTCGCGGAGCCGCGTCATGATCGGGAGGGCCTGCGACTCCAGGGACAGCTGCTCGCGGGCGACCTCGCCGAGCCCGAGCAGCCGGGGGCCGAGCGAGTAGGCGGTCGAGCCCGGGGCCTGCGCCATGAATCCGTGGCTGGCCAGCGCGCTCACCAGGCGGTGGGTCGTACCCCGGGTCAGCCCGGTGAGCCGGGCGATCTCGGTGATCCCGGCGATCGGCCGGGCGCGGGAGAAGACGGACAGGATCGCGACGGCCCGGTCGATCGACTGGACACCGCCCCCGGTCGCCTGCTCCCCGGCCTCGTCGCGTCGTGCCTCCACGGGGCCGGAGCTTAACGACGTCCCCGCGGTGCGGCCGTTGCCCGGGCGCCCACCTGTCGTCTACGGTGCCCGCATTACGAAACACTGTTCCGAAAGGTGGGCACTATGGCAGTGCAGTCAGGGCCTCGAGCCGGTTCGACGGAGGCGCCCGACGCGGAGAGGGCGGCCGGGAGCAGCCGCTTCGACAGCGTCCGCGCCCGGATCGGCCTGCCCGTCGGGCCGCTCGGGTTCCTCGCGGTCCTCCTGCTCGCGGACGGACTCGTCTGGCCCCAGCGGGCGCTCGCCGCGGTGTTCGTGCTGGTCATGGTCTGGTGGGTCACCGAGGCACTGCCGCTGGCGGTGACGGCCGTCTTCGCGGTCCTGCTGTGCGTGTTCCTCGGGGTCGCCGACGAGGAGACCGTGCTCGGGGCCTTCGGGACCGACACGATCTTCGTGTTCCTCGGCGGCTTCGTGATCGCCCGGGCCATGAGCGTGCACGGGCTCGACCGCCGGATCGCGCTGCGTGCGCTCTCGGTGCCGGGCATCGCCGGGTCCCCGGTGCGCACCATGATCGCGTTCGGCGTGCTGGCGGCGGTGATCTCGGCGTTCGTGTCCAACACCGCGACGGTGGCGATGCTGCTGCCGATCGGGATCGGCATCGTCCGCTCGGTGAGCACGGTCAGCACCCGTGAGGGCGGCCCGGACCTGTCGCGCTCGCGCTGGGCGACGTCGGTGATGCTGATGATCGCCTACGGCGCGTCGATCGGAGGGCTCATCACGCCGGTCGGCGCACCGCACCAGCTGATCGGCCGCGACCTGGTCGAGGCGCAGACGGGCCGCACCATCGGCTTCGTCGAGTGGGTGACGATGTTCCTGCCCATCGTGCTGGTCGTGTTCGTGGTGCTGGCCGTGCTGCTGCTCCTGCTCAACCGGCCCGAGGTCACCCGCCTCGAGGGCGCCGCCGAGTTCGTCGCCGAGCAGCGGGCGGCGCTGGGCGGCGTGACCCGCGGGGAGAAGAACACCGTCGTCGCGTTTCTCGTCGCCGTCGTGCTCTGGACCAGCCCGGGCGTTCTCGGAGCCGTGATCGGCGAGGACACCGCGCCCGTGCTCTGGCTCACCGAGCACGTGACCGAGGGGGTCGCCGCCGTCTTCGCGGCCACCCTCCTGTTCCTCCTGCCGGCGCGGTCGGCCACCGGTGGTGGCCTCGTCCCGACGCTCACCTGGGCCGAGGCGGTGAAGATCGACTGGGGCGTGATCCTGCTCTTCGGCGCCGGCACCGTACTCGGGTCGATGTCCTCGGAGACCGGCCTCGCCCGGACCTTCGGCGACGGCATCGCCTCCGGGCTCGGGGTGTCGTCGCTGGTGGCGGTGACGGTACTGGCGGCCGTCATGGCCCTGCTCGTGTCCGAGACGACCAGCAACACCGCGAGCGCCGGGATCGTCGTGCCGATCGTGGTCCCGATCGCGGCCGCCATCGGCGTCGATCCGCTGATCCCCGGGCTCGTCGCGACGGCCGCGGCCGGATACGGGTTCATGCTCCCGGTCTCGACCCCGCCCAACGCCATCGTCTACGGCTCCGGCCTCGTCCCCCTCACGAAGATGATCCGCAGCGGCGTCGTCTTCGATGTCGTCGGCGTGGCGGTGCTCGTCGTCGGAGTCCTGCTCATGGCCCCTCTGGTCGGCCTGTGACCGGCCGTCCCACCCCGCACCCCACGACCCAGGAGACAACCGTGTCCCACCCCCTGCAGGCCCTCGTCCGCCGGATCCTCGACCGGACCGGTCCGCTGCCGGACGAGGTGCTCGCCGCCGCCCGGCGCACCGTCGCCAACGTCGTCGCCACCGCCGTCGGCGCGGCCGGCGCCCCGGCCGTGGACGCGGTCGTCGCGGTGTCCACCGCGATGGCGCCCGGCGGGACGGCGGTCGTCCCGGGCCGTCCCGAGCGTCTCCGTCCGCTCGACGCCGCCCTGGCCACCGGGCTCGCCGCGCACCTCGACGACTTCGACGACACCCACCTGCGCACCGTGATCCACCCCGGCGCCGTCGAGCTGGCGACGCTGGTCGCCCTGCAGGACGGGCCGGCAGCCCGCGACGCCGACGAGGTGCTCACCGCCGTGGCCTGGGGCGTCGAGGCGCAGCTGCGGCTGGGCAACGCGATCTCGCCCGAGCACTACGACGCCGGATGGCACATCACCGGCACCTGCGGCCCGGTCGGTGCCGCGGTCACGGCGGGCCTGCTGCGGGGGCTCGACGCCGACCGCCTCGCCGTCGCGGTGGCGCTCGCGGCGAGCGGCCCGGTCGGCAACCGGGAGGGCTTCGGCTCGATGACCAAGCCCTTCCACCCCGGGCAGGCGGCCGTCGTCGGGCTGCGTGCGGTGCAGGCGGCCGTGGACGACGCCCCGTGGCCGGGTGACGTCCTCACCGGCCCGGCGGGACTCGCGACCCGGCTCGCCGGCGGGGCGTTCCGGCCCGGCGAGCTCCTCGACGACCTCGGCACCCGGTGGGAGCTGTGCGCCAACACGTTCAAGCCCTACCCCTGCGGCATCGTGACCCACCCGGCGATCGAGGCCGCCGAGGCCCTGCACAGCGGGCTCCCGGCCGGTGACACCCGCGTGATCGAGGAGATCGAGCTCGTCTGCCACCCGCTCGTCCCCGAGCTCACCGGCAACCCCGACCCCGCCGACGGGCTGCAGGCCCGCTTCTCCACCGCGCACGGGATCGCGGCGGGACTCCTCCTCGGGCAGGTCGGCCTCCCCGCCTACGACGACGACCTGGTGCGCAGCGACGAGGCCGTCCGGCTGCGCTCGCTGGTCCGGTTCGAGGCCCTCGACGACTGCGCCCGCGACGCCGCCCGGCTGCGGGTCCGGGTCGGGGGCGAGTGGCGTCACCACGACGTCAAGCACGTCCGGGGGAGCCTGGCCCGCCCGATGACCGACGACGACCTGGCGGCGAAGGCCCGCGCGCTGGTCGAGCCGGTCCTGCCCGGGCGCGCCGCGGAGCTGGACCGGGCCTGCCGGGCCACCGGCCCCGGCTGGGTGCCCGCGCTGCTGGCCGCGACCACGCCCGACCGGGCGCTGCCCCGCCGCGCCCCGGAGTCCACGGTTCCGGTCGCCGGAGCCGACCCGGCACTGGCCGAGCTCGTCGCGGAGCGCGCGGTCCGGCCCGGCCCGCGGGCCGCGGAGCTGCTGGCCCACCTGGTCGACCGGGGACGGTCCGCCCTGGACGACGCCCCGCACGAGGCCGATCCGCGCCGCCGGGCCCTGGTGGTGGCGCACGCGCTGGGGGGCGAGCACGACCCGGCGATCACCGCGGCGGTGGCCGCCGCCCTGGCCTGCGGGGACGGCACCGACGCGGTGGCACCCGCCGTCGCCGGAGCCGGCGTCGCCCTCGACCTGGCGCGGGTGCTGGAGGTGCCCTCCCGTGCGGTCACCCGGGTGGCCGCGGCGCTGGCGGCCGCCGTCGCGGCGGGCTCGTCGGCCCGGGTCGTGCTGCACGCCCTCGGGCTCTCCGCCACCCAGGTCACCGGGGTGGCGGGCGACGCGGGAGGCGGTGGGACGCACGCACGGCCCCGGGCCGACGCGGTGGTCGACGGTGTCACCGCGGCCCGGCTGGCCGCGGCCGGGGTCACCGGGCCGGCGCAGCCGCTGCACGGCAGGCGCGGCGTGCTCGCCCTGCTGGGCACCGACGACGCGGCACGGCGGGAGACGACCGCGGCGTCGGCGGCGTCGGCGCTGGAGGGGGCGGCGGTGCCGGTCGTGGCCCCGCTGTGACCGGACCGGGCGCGGCGCTCAGCCGCGCCCGGCGAGCCGGTCGAGCAGCAGGGCCTCCGCCAGCACCCCGCGCCCGAACATGCCCAGGTGCAGGCTCTCGTCGATGCCGTGCCAGCGGCTGGCCGGATCCCCGACGCCGGTGACCAGCACCGCCGCCCCCGGGAACGTCCGGGCGAACTCGGCGATGAACGGGATGGACCCGCCGATGCCGGTCTCGACCGCGTCGTTGCCGTAGGCGGCGGAGAACGCGGCGCGGGCGTGGTCGTAGACCTCGCCGGCCGACGACAGGCTGAACGGCTCGGCGACGCCGCCGCCCGGGGTCACCGACACGTGCGCGCCCCACGGGACGTTGCCCTCCAGGTGCTCCGCGAGAGCGCGCTGGGCCTCGCGGGCGTCCTGGCCGGGGGCCAGCCGCATGCTGACCATCGCGCGGGCACGGGGGAGCAGCACGTTCGAGGCCTCGGCGACCTTCGGCGCGTCGATCCCCAGCACCGCGACGGCGGGGGCGTGGTTGACCCGGTCCGGGATCGAGCCGGTGCCGAGCAGCTCGACGCCGTCGAGCAGGCCCGCGTCGGAGCGGTAGGTCGCCTCGTCCGGGTCGGGCGCGTCGGAGCTGCCGCGCACCAGGCCGGGGACGGCGACCTCGCCCTTGTCGTCGTGCAGGGTGGCCAGGGTGCGGCACAGCGCGGTCAGCGCGTCCCCGACCGGGCCGCCGTAGACCCCGGAGTGGACCGGGCGCTCCAGCATCGACACCTCGACGACGACGTCGACCAGGCCGCGCAGGCTGGTGGTCAGCGCCGGGACGTCGACGGCCGGGTTGGCGGCGTCGGCGATCACGATGACGTCGGCGGAGAGCTTGTCGCGGTGCTCGGCCAGGAGCGCGGTCAGCGTGGGGGAACCGGACTCCTCCTCGCCCTCGATGAACAGCACGACCCCGACCGGCGGCCGTCCCTCGTAGGCGCGGAGCACGGCGAGGTGGGTCATGACGCCGGCCTTGTCGTCGGCGGCGCCACGGCCGTAGAGCCGCCCGTCGCGCTCGGTCGGGGTGAACGGCGGGCTGGTCCACTCGTCGTCGCCGCCGGTGGGCTGGACGTCGTGGTGGGCGTAGAGCATGACCGTCGGCATGCCCTCGGGTGCGGGCCAGTGCGCGACGACGGCCGGGGCCCCGCCGTCGGCGGAGATGATTTCGACCGAGGCGGCGCCCGCGTCGCGGGCCAGCGTCGCGACGGCGTCCGCGGAGCGGCGGGTGTCCTCGGCGTGTGCCGGGTCGGCCCAGATGCTCGGGATGCGGACCAGCGCCTCGAGGTCCGTGCGCGCGCCCGGGAGGACGGCGTCGACGGCGGCGGAGAGGTCGGCGGGAGCGGGGGCGGTGTGCGGCTCGGCCATGCGCCCGGATGCTACGCCGCGGCGCGTCGCGTACGGCCGGTCGTCGATCGTGCCGCCCCGCACGGGCGGTTCGTCGCTACATTCGGGCCCATGTCCCGATTCCTGGCGACGTTGCTGGAGTCCGCGACCGTTCCCGGCGGGCTCGCCCGTGGGATGACGACGGGGGAGCCGCACGATCCCGTGCGGCGTTCCTGGGCGGAGGTGCACGAGACGGCCCGCGGGATCGCGGACGCCCTGCGACGCCCCGGCGAGGACGGCGGCCCGGCCCTGCCCTTCGGCGGTGCCGTCGGGGTGCTGGCCGGCGAGCCCGCGGCGATCGCCCCCGCCGCGCAGGCGGTGTGGCTGTGCGGCGGCAGCGTGACGATGCTGCACCAGCCGACCCCGCGCACCGACCTCGCCGAGTGGGCCGCCGACACCGTGACCACCCTGGGCATGGTCGACGCCGCGATGGTGCTGCTCGGCCCGCCCTTCGACGCGCTCGCGCCGGTGCTGACCGAGCGGGGCGTCCCGTTCCGGATGCTCGACTCGCTGACCGGCGACCCCGCCGCGTTCGTCGCGGACGCCGCCGTCGCCGACGAGGGCGACACCGCGCTGCTGCAGCTCACGAGCGGTTCGACCGCCGCCCCGAAGGCGGTGCGGATCACCCACGCGAACCTGCACGCCAACATCGGGGCGATGGTGACCGCGTCCGCTCTGGACGTCGCGACCGACCGGATGGTGTCGTGGCTGCCGCTGTTCCACGACATGGGGATGGTCGGGTTCCTGACCGTCCCGATGACGGTCGGGCTGGACCTGGTGACCGTCACCCCCGCGGACTTCCTGGGCCGCCCGCGGCTGTGGGCCGAGCTGATCTCGTCCTACGGCGGCACCGTCACCGCGGCCCCGAACTTCGCCTACGCCGTGCTGGCCCGCCAGCTCGCCCGGGTCGACGACGGCGCGCTCGACCTCTCCTCGCTGCGGCTGGCGCTCAACGGCGCCGAGCCGGTGGACCCGGCGGCCGTCGCGGCGTTCACCGACGCCGGTGCCCGCTTCGGACTGCGACCGGAGTCGGTCCTGTGTGCCTACGGGATGGCGGAGACCGCGCTCGGGGTGTCCTTCGCGCCCGTCCACACCGGGCTGACGGTGGACCGGGTCGACGCCGAGTCCCTGGAGACGCACCGGCGCGCCGAACCCGCGGGCACCGGTCCGGTGCGGGAGTTCCCCGAGCTCGGACCGCCGCTGCCCGGGATCGAGGTGAAGGTCGTCGGCAGCGGCGGTCGCGTGCTGGGCCCCCGGGAGGTCGGGGTGCTGCACCTGCGCGGCGACGCCGTGACGCCCGGCTACCTCACCGTCGACGGCCCGGTGTCCACCCAGGACCGCGACGGCTGGTTCGACACCGGCGACGAGGGCTACCTGACCCCCGACGGCGCCGTCGTGGTGTGCGGCCGCACCAAGGACGTGATCATCATGGGTGGGCGCAACATCTACCCGACCGACATCGAGCGGGCCGCCGGTGCGGTCGAGGGCGTGCGCGCGGGCAACGTCGTCGCGGTCCGGATCCCGGCAGGTGACGGGCGGCACCGGGAGTCGTTCGCCGTCGCCGTCGAGGCGAAGGGGGCCGACGGCCCCGAGGCGGTGCGTGCCATCCGCGACGACGTGATCCGCCGCGTCGTCTCCGCGGTGGGGGTGCGACCGGCCGAGGTCGCGGTGCTGGCCCCGGGGAGCCTGCCGAAGACGCCGTCGGGGAAGCTGCGCCGCGCCGCGACGGCGGACCTGCTCACCGCCCGTCGCTGACCCGGACGCACGGGAGCCCCGGTCCCTGCGGAGGGACCGGGGCTCCCGTGGAGGACGGGCTCAGCCCGACAGCGGGTGGAACCGGTTCTGCGCCGACTCCAGGCCCTCGGACAACAGGGCCTCGGCGGCGTCCGCGGCGAGGTCCAGACCGAGGTCCAGCTCCTTGTTCTCCACGCCGGAGAACCGCTTGAGCACGTAGTCCGCCGGATCCTGACGACCCGGCGGCCGGCCGATGCCGAACCGCACGCGCAGGTAGTCCTTCGTGCCGAGCGCCTTGCTGATCGAGCGCAGGCCGTTGTGCCCACCCTCGCCACCACCGCGCTTGAGGCGGACCACGCCGAAGTCGAGGTCCAGCTCGTCGTGGACGACGATCACCTCGGTCGGCGGGATCGAGAAGTACTGCACGAGCCCGGCGACCGGGCCGCCCGAGAGGTTCATGTACGTCCTGGGGACGGCCACGGTCACCGGGCGACCGGCGAGCCGGCCCTGCGCGATGTCGGAGTTCGACCGCTTGTGCGCGGAGAACCGGCCGGCGCCGGCCCGCGCCGCCAGCAGTGCGGCGACGCGGGTACCGACGTTGTGCCGGGTGCCCTCGTAGTCCGGCCCCGGGTTCCCGAGTCCGACGACGAGGGCCGGCCCCGGCACGGGGCTCACTTGTCGGAGGACTCGGAGTCGGCCTCGGAGTCCGCGGAACCCTCGGCGGAGTCGCCCTCGGCCTCGGCGTCGGCGGCCTGCTCCTCGTCGGACGGCTCCTCGACCACACCGGCGCCCTCGGCGTCGATCTCGGCCTCGAGGTCCTCCTCGGTCGGGGCCGGGACGACCTGCACGACGAGGTACTCCTCGTCGGTGCGCAGCTCGACACCACCGGGGAGCTTCAGGTCCTTGGCGAAGTACTGGGTGCCGATCTCGGCGTCCTCCACGGAGATCTCGATGTTCTCCGGGATGTTCAGCACGTCGGCCTCGACCAGGACGGTGTTGAGGTCCTGGGTGACCAGCGAGCCGGGGACGGCCTCGCCGGTGACGACGACGTCGAGCTCGACCTCGACCTTCTCGCCACGCTTGATGACGAGCAGGTCGACGTGCTCGATGTAGGGGCGCAGCGGGTGCACGACCACGGTCTTGGTCAGCGCGAGCTGCGGGCTGCTGCCGTCGACGTCGAGCTCCAGCACGGCGTTGCGGCCCTGCTCGCGGACGACCGCGGCGAACTGCAGCGACGGCAGCGACAGGTGGACGGGGTCGGTCCCGTGGCCGTAGAGGACGGCGGGGATCTTGCCGGCGCGACGGGTGCGGCGGGCGGCGCCCTTGCCGAACTCGGTCCGGGTCTCGGCGGGAATGCGGGTCTGGGCCACGGGAACTGCTCCTCGAACTGTCTGCGGTGGAAGGCGCGCGCGGCGAGGAGCCGACCGGGATCGGCCCACGTCGATCACGGCGGGTCAAGAGTGCACCCGCCCTCGCCGCGGAGATGCCGAGAAGAGTACGCCAGGCCCGTGGCCGTCCCGGGGCCAGCCCCCGGGACGGCCACGGACCCCGCTGGTCAGGCCGCCGAGTGCGGGACGCCCTGGCCCGGGTCGATGCGGTGCGGGCCGTTCTTGCCGGGCTTGACGTCGAAGTCGAAGATCCCGGTCGGCAGGTAGACCGTCGAGCACGAGTTCGGGATGTCGACCACGCCGGACAGCCTGCCCTCGATCGGCGCCGCCCCGAGGATCATGTAGGCCTGGATCGGGGAGTAGCCGAAGTTTGTCAGGTAGTCGATCGCGTGCAGACAGGCCCGCTGGTACGACAGGTGCGAGTCGAGGTAGCGCTGCTCGCCGTCGAGGGTGACCGAGGTGCCGGAGAACGCGATCCACTCGCTGTACTGCGGGTCGGTGTTGCCCGGCACGAAGATCGCGTTCTCGGAGACGCCGTAGGTCGCCATGCCGCCCTTGATGACGTCGACGTGCAGGTCGATGAACCCGCCCATCTCGATCGCGCCGCAGAAGGTGATCTCGCCGTCGCCCTGGGAGAAGTGCAGGTCGCCCATCGACAGGTTCGCGCCGTCGACGAACACCGGGTAGAAGACCCGGCTGCCCTTGGTGAGGTTCTTGATGTCCTGGTTGCCGCCGTTCTCCCGGGGCGGTGCGGTGCGCGCGGCCTCCGCGGCGGCCCGGTCGAAGTCGGCGCCGGTCAGCGAGCCGAGGATCGCCGAGTCCGGGTTCGGCGGCAGGGCCAGCGGCGGCACCCGCTCCGGGTCGGTGTCGATCAGCGCCTGCTCTCGGGCGTTCCAGCGGCCGAGCAGCTCGGGCGACGGCGCCGTCCCCATCAGCCCGGGGTGGACGATCCCGGTGAACGACACCCCCGGGACGTGCCGGGAGGTGGCCGTCCCGCCCTGGAAGTCCCAGATGACCTTGTAGGCGTCGGGGAACTGCTCGGTGAGGAAGCCGCCGCCGTTGCGGGTGGCGAACACACCGGTGTAGCCCCAGCCCTGCCCGGCCAGCGGCCCGGAGTCCTCCTGCGGGATCGGCCCGACGTCGAGGATGTCGACGATCAGCAGGTCACCCGGCTGCGCCCCTTCGACGGCGATCGGCCCGGACAGGACGTGCACCCCGGCGAGCGGTGCGTTCAGGATGTCGTCGGCGGAGTCGTCGTTGTGGATGGCGCCGTCGAACCACTCGCGGCAGTCGACCCGGAACGTGTCCCCGGGCTTGACGTGTACCTGCGCCGGGATGTCGGGGTGCCACCGGTTGTGGCCGGTCAGCTGCTGGTCGGTGAAGGTCTTGGTGCTGTCGAGGGGGAAGACGTTCCTGGGCATCGGACACTCCCGGGGTCGGTGCGGACGCGGGCGGGGCGGACGGGGTGCAGCGGTCGGCGCGGGGCGGCGCGACGCGGTCAGGGCCGCGGCAGACCGCGGGTGGCGGGGTGCAGCGGCGGCCCGCCGGGGCGCAGCGGACGCGGCGGTGGGGCGGAGACGACCTGCGGTTCGTGGGCGGTGGCCGTGGTGCGGTCGATCAGGGCCATCCGGCCGCGGTCGGCGAGGCCGAGCATCGGTGCGGTGATGACGCGCGGGGACTGTTCCCCGCAGGTGGGGCAGCGCACCGTCGCGGGGGCGCTGCCGATCGGGTGCCGTTCCTCGACGGGTCCGTCGGCCCCGCACCGGTAGACGTAGAGCGCCACGGTCGTACCTCCCGGCACGCCGGGCGGCCCGACATGCATCCGAGGAAATATTTTCCTGGGAAAGTACGACCGACGGGCCGGGGTGTCAACGCACCCGTCAGAGTTGCTGGACGACGTCCCAGGTCACCCCGTCGGCGACGGCGAGGAACACCTGCTGGCGCAGGTGCCGCCCGTGCACCTCGACGGTTCCGCGCGGGCTCTCGTAGGCCAGCCCCTCGGCCACCGCGGTCATCGCCGGGACCTCCGGCGACCCGGCCCGGCGCATGAGCTCGGTCAGCAGCCGGACGCCCTCGTAGCAGGACTCGCCGAGACTGTTGAGCACCGGCGCGTCCGGGCCGAAGCGGTGGGCGTGCGCCGCCGCGAAGTCCAGCCCTGACGCGGTCGCCAGGTCCTCGAAGTAGCCGGCCGAGGTGAGCAGGCCGCGGGTGTTCTCCGGCCCCGAGGCGAGCAGCACGTTCTCCTCGATCAGCGAGCTGAACCGCAGGATCTCCCGGTCCAGCCCGAGGGCGCAGAACGCCCGGTTGAACTCGACGGCGTCGTTGCCGATCAGCAGCATCAGGACGGCGTCGCAACCGCTCGCCTCGACCCGGCGCAGCACGCGCGAGAAGTCCTCGGTGCCCAGCGGGACGTACATCTCGTCGCAGACCGTCCCGCCGATCCGGCGCAGGTGCTCGGCCGCGACCTGCGCGGACCGGCGCGGCCACACGTAGTCGTCGCCGACGATCGTCCAGCGGCGCACCCCGGCGGCCTCGGCGAACCAGCTCAGCGACGGGCCCAGCTGCAGGTCCGGGGTCTCCCCGGTCAGGAACAGCCCCGGTCGCTGTTCACCGCCCTCGTACAGGGCGGTGTAGGCGTAGGGCACCCGCCCGCGGATCCGGGGCGCGACGGCCTCGCGGACCGCCGAGATGTGCCAGCCGGTGACCGCGTCCACGGCACCGGCACTGACCAGCGCGTCCAGCTCCGCGGCGACGACCGCGGGTGGCGCGCCGCCGTCGACCGGCACCAGGTTCAGCTCCCGCCCGAGCACCCCGCCCGCGGCGTTGACCTCCTCAGCGGCCAGCGTCGCGCAGGTCTCGCAGGACGGGCCGAAGATGCCCGCCGGACCCTGCAGCGGGACGACCAGCGCCACGTTGAGCACCTCGCTCCCGCGCGCCGGCACCGCCGTCGCGCGCCCGGGGTCCGGGAACGGAGTCATGCAGGTGACGCTATCCATCGTGGCGTCGCCCACCTAGCGCCTCGTCGGAAAACGTCCGGTTACGATGCGGTCATGTCGGAGCCCGCAGAGCACGTGCGACCGTCCGGGGACGAGTCGCTGCGCCTGCTCTGCGCGGTGGGCCGGACCCTGGACCAGGAGCTCGACGAGGCCCTGCGCGGCTGCGGGTCCGACGTCGACCAGTGGCGGGTGCTCGGCCTGCTCGCCTCGCGCGGTGGCTGCACGATGAGCGTGGTCGCCGAGCACGCGCTGCTGCTGGCGCCGCGGGCGACCAAGCTCGTGGACCGGATGACCGCGGCGAACCTCGTGCACCGCAGGCCCGACGTCGTCGACCGGCGCCGGGTGCTCGTCGTCGCCACCGGACGGGGCCGCGCGGCACTCGCGGAGTGGGACGCCGCGGCGGCCGGGGTGCTGGACCGCTACCGGGACCTGCTGGGTTCCGACGCCGCCCTGTTCGACGACGTGCTGCGGCGGCTGCAGGACGCCACCGGGCGGGCCGGGGCGCCGGGTCTGGCCGGGCTCGGCGCCGGCGAGAGCTGAACAAGACGATCTCCGCAGGTGATCGCGGGCGCGACGCCGGTGTCGGACGCAGATCCACAGGATTGGGGATCTTCGTAGCGAAGGCTCAGCATTCGGGGCCCGAGGCGCGAGACACGGTGCATGAACCCGCCGCCGAACTCCGCTCCGCCCTCGAACGCGCCGGTCGTAGGGCCGCACGCCGGTCCGCCGCCGGGATGGGGACCGGGCCACCACGGGTCACCGCGGCAGCACTGGGGGCCTGCTGGTCCGGTCTGGAGCCTGCCGCCCACGCCACCGGCTCCCGCAGCCCCGACCCGCCGCTCCAGCTGGTGGTGGATCGTCGCCGCGCTGCTCGTCGGTGCGCTCATCGCCGCATCGGTCACATGGGTGATCGCGCGATCCGCGACGACGGGGGCGAGCACATCCACGACGGGTGCCGCGCCCTCGTCTGCCTCCACGCCAGCCGTGAGCACGGCGTCCTCGACGGATCAGCAGGTCTGCGGAGACCTCGAGCGCGTGGGCGGGGCCTTCTACAACGGCTACTACAAGCAGTTGATGCTGTCCGGCGGGCACGCGGACGCGGTCCCGATCCAGCTGGCTGCACAGGTATCGGTCCTGACGACGATCGGCGCACCGGACGGTGAGATCGACGGGGCGACGGCCATCGCCGGAGCGTCTCAGGCCGTGGGGTCGGCGATGACCGGGATGGTGCGGGATGCCGCGATCATCGGGAAGGGCGCGGCGAACAGCAGCGTCAGCGGCGTGGACCACATCCCGGACATGACCTCGTTGCTGACCGCGTTCACCACAGCCACGGTCGAATGTTCCAAGGCCGGCTACCAGCCCAGCTGGTTCGACCCGAGCGAACTGACCGGCTGACCGTGAGGCGGTGGGTGACTCGCCCCCGCTGCTGCCGGCAGCACGGGTTCAAGGCTCCGAGATCCGCGGCTCGCAACGAGATCGGGCAGCCGGTCCCGGTGACGGACCCTCTGACCTGCCAGCGGTTACCGCCGCAGGTCAGAGGGGGCGTCGTTGAGACGGTCAGGCGTTGCCGTCGAACAGGCTCGTGACCGAGCCGTCCTCGAACACCTGGTGGATCGCCTCGGCCAGCAGCGGGGCGATCGGGAGCACGGTCATGCTGTCGAACCGCTTCTCGGCCGGGATCGGCAGCGAGTCGGTGAAGATGACCTCCGACGCGCCGCAGTTCGCGAGGCGCTCGGTGGCCGGGCCGGACAGAACGCCGTGGGTGGCGGCCACGATCACGTCCGAGGCGCCCTCCTTGAGGAGCACCTCGACCGCCTTCGCGACGGTGCCACCGGTGTCGATCATGTCGTCGATGACGACGCAGCAGCGGCCCTCGATCTCACCGACGACCCGGTTCGCGACGGCCTCGTTAGGCTTGCGCGGGTCGCGGGTCTTGTGGATGAACGCCAGCGGGGTCCCGCCGAGGGTCTCGGCCCAGCGCTCGGCCAGGCGCACCCGGCCGGAGTCGGGGGAGACGACCGCGAAGTTGTCGGACGGCCGGGTGCTCTTGATGTGCTGGGCGAGCACCGGGAGCGCGAACAGGTGGTCGACGGGGCCGTCGAAGAAGCCCTGGATCTGCGAGGTGTGCAGGTCCACGGTCAGGATCCGGTCGGCACCGGCGGTCTTGAACATGTCCGCGACGAGGCGGGCCGAGATGGGCTCGCGGCCGCGGTGCTTCTTGTCCTGACGGGCGTAGCCCCAGAACGGCATGACCGCGGTGATCCGCTTGGCCGACCCGCGCTTGAGCGCGTCGACCATGATCAGCTGTTCCATGATCGCGTCGTTGATCGGGGCGGAGTGCGCCTGGATCACGAACGCGTCGCTCCCGCGGACCGACTCCTCGAAGCGGCAGAAGATCTCACCGTTCGCGAAGGAGTAGGCGGACTGCGGGGTGACCGTGACGTCGAGCTCCTTCGCCACGTGCTCGGCGAGCTCCGGGTGCGCCCTCCCCGAGAACAGCATCATGTTCTTCTTGGGAGTGCCTGCGATCGCGCTCACCGTGCGGTGCCTCCTCGGCTGAGGTCTCTCGGGTCCGTCGTACCGGCGGAGGTGGTGTGACCTGCGCCGTCGTTGCTGGTCGTGCCGTTCGTGGACGGGTCGCTGCCCGCCCGCTGTGCCGCCTCGGCGGCGGGGGTGCCGGGCCGCTTGCGCGGCACCCACCCCTCGATGGTGCGCTGTGCTCCACCCGACACCGCGAGCGCCCCCGGCGGGACGTCGTCGCGGAGCAC
Source organism: Pseudonocardia sp. ICBG1034 (assembly GCF_020131375.1). NCBI lineage: Bacteria > Bacillati > Actinomycetota > Actinomycetes > Pseudonocardiales > Pseudonocardiaceae > Pseudonocardia > Pseudonocardia sp. ICBG1034. The sequence goes on along the minus strand of NZ_JAHLEK010000023.1, from coordinate 370,262 downwards.
GGTCCCGGCGCCGGTGTAGGCGCCGTCCCCGACCGTGACCGGGGCGATGAACATGGTGTCCGACCCGGTCTTCACGTGGGATCCGACGACGGTCCGCTGCTTGCGGACGCCGTCGTAGTTGACGAACACCGACGAGGCGCCGATGTTGCTCATCTCGCCGATCGTCGCGTCCCCGACGTAGGTCAGGTGCGGGACCTTCGTGCCCGCGCCGATGTCGGAGTTCTTGACCTCGACGAACGTGCCGATCTTGCCGCGCTCGCCGAGGACGGCGCCCGGGCGCAGGTAGGCGAACGGCCCGACCGAGGCGCCGGGCCCGATCCGGGACTCCGACCCGTGGGTGCGGACGACGCTCGCGCCGGCCCCGACGACGGTGTCGGTCAGCGTGGTGTCGGGCCCGATCACCGCGGCCTCGTCGACCTCGCACGCGCCGTGCAGCTGGGTGCCCGGGTGCAGGACGACGTCGCGCGCGAGCCGCACGTCGACGTCGACCCGGGTGGTGGCGGGGTCGACCACGGTGACCCCGGCCAGCATCCACTCCCGCAGCACGCGGCGGTTCAGCTCCGCGCCGAGCTCGGCGAGCTGGACGCGGTCGTTCACGCCGCGCACGCGCCACTCGTCGTCGCAGCGGACGGCGTGCACCGTCCGGTCCGCGGCGACGGCGGCGGCGACCAGGTCGGTGAGGTAGAGCTCCTGCTGCGCGTTGTGCGCGGCCAGGCCCGCGATGCCCGCGCGCAGGAACGCGGCGTCGAAGGCGTAGACGCCGGAGTTGACCTCCGCGATGGCACGCTGCTCCGCTGTCGCATCGGTCTGCTCGACGATCCCGGTGACGGCTCCGTCGGCGGTGCGCACGATCCGGCCGTAGCCGGTGGGGTCGGCGACCTCGCAGGTCAGCAGGGTGACCGCGGCGCCGTGGTCGGCGTGCTCGGTGACCAGAGCGGACAGGGTCGCGGTGTCGAGCAGCGGGACGTCGCCGTAGGTGACCAGGACGGTGCCGGTCAGGTCCGCGGGGAGCGGGGTGAGGCCGCTGCGGACCGCGTCGCCGGTGCCGAGGCGCTGCTCCTGGACGGCGGTGGTGACGGTGCGCCCGAGGGCGGCGGAGATGCCGTCGACGGCCTGCTCCACCCGCTCGCGCTCGTGCCCGACGACGACCACGAGGTGCTCGGGGGCGGTACCGGCCAGTGCGTGCACCGCGTGGCCGAGCATGCTGCGCCCGCCCAGCTCGTGGAGCACCTTCGGCGTCGACGACCGCATCCGTGAACCCGCGCCCGCCGCGAGGACGATGCCGGCTGCGACCGTCGCGGTTCCGGGTGCCGGTCGGTCACCGGTGCCGGCCCGGTCGGGTTCGGGCATGTTCGGTTCCTCCTGCCGGACTCGCCGCCCGTGCCGGGCGGAGGACGCGGGACGCGCCGTGCCGGTACGGCATCGTACGGGGACGGCCCCGGGTGACCCGGCGGGCCCGTCACGCCCGCGGTGACGCCGCCGTAAACCCAAGATCAACCCTTCGGGTGGTAACCGGTCGGGTACCGGTCTCGTTCTCTCGTTCAGACGACGGTGACCGATCGGTCACCGTCCGCGATGATGAGCGGAGTGCGATGACGCGCGAGGTCGAGGGACGCCGTCGGCGGCCCCGGGTGATGACGGTCCTGGCCACGGTGGCGGCCCTGGTGCTGGCCGGGCTGACCGCCGGGATGATCGGGACCGCGTCCGCGGCGCCGACGGAGTCCGACCGGAGCGGTCCGGGCCGCGCCGAGGGGACGCCCTGCTCGGCGGCCGCGCGCGCCTGCGTCGACCTCGCGAACAGCACGGCGTGGCTGATCCGCGACGGGAGGATCGAGGCCGGGCCGGTCCCGGCGTCGTTCGGGAAGAAGGGCCAGCGCACCCCGGCCGGCGTCTTCCAGGTCCAGTGGAAGAACAAGGACCACCGCAGCGCGGAGTTCAACAACGCACCGATGCCGTTCGCGGTCTTCTTCGCCCCCGGCGGCATCGCCTTCCACGAGGGCAACACCGAGACCGAGTCCGCGGGCTGCGTGCGGCTGTCCCGTGCGAACGCCGAGCGCTGGTTCAACTCGCTGCAGGTCGGCGACCGGGTCGAGGTCACCAACGTCCCGCAGTGACCGGAGGCGTTTCGCGGTCCGGGGTGGCGGGAACGGCTGGGGCGGAGAAGACTGCCGAGTGATCGGTTGTGCAAAACCGGTCCCCACGACACGGAGGTAACGATGCCCACGCGCAGCGCCCGCACCGCATGGAACGGCTCTCTGGAGCAGGGATCCGGCCAGGTCGAGCTGTCCAGCTCCAAGGTCGGTACCTACGAGGTCAGCTTCCCCAAGCGCGCCGCGGACGACGCCGGTGGCACCACCAGCCCGGAGGAGCTCATCGCCGCGGCGCACTCCGCCTGCTACGCGATGCAGCTCTCGGCGAACATCGCCGAGGCGGGTGGGACCCCCGAGTCCCTCGACGTCTCGGCCGACGTCTCCCTCGGCCCGGACAAGGACAACGGCGGCTTCAAGCTGACCGGCATCACGCTGACGGTGCGCGGTGAGGTCACCGGAATCGACGCCGACGGCTTCGCCAAGGCCGCGGAGGCCGCCAAGGCCGGCTGCCCCGTGTCGAAGGCGCTGACCGGCGTCGAGATCACGCTGGACGCCGCGCTGGAGAGCTGAGACCCGCACGTCGCGACGCCCCCGACCGGATCCCGGTCGGGGGCGTCGTCGTGTCCGGGGTCAGCCGTCGAGCCCGTCCAGCACCGTCCGCGACGGCACGAAGAACGTGCAGCCCGTCGTCGGGGTCGAGTAGTCGAGGATGCGGTCGTGCAACGGCGGCGGGTCGCCGACGAACATCCGCCGCAGCATCGTCTCGACCACCCACAGGTGCCGGCTGTAGCCGATGAAGTAGGTGCCGTACTCGCCCCGTCCCGGCGCGGCGAACGGCATGTTGTCCCGCAGGATGTCGTGCTCGACGCCGTCGTCGTCGGTGATCGTGCACAGCGTCTTGTGCGACTTCTGGCCCTCCTCGGCGTCCGGCAGCTCCACCCCGTCGAACTTGGTCCGCCCGACGATCTCCTCCTGGGTGGCCACGTCCTGCCCGCGCCAGGCGGCCATGTCGTGCAGGTACCTCTGCACGACGACGTAGCTGCCGCCGGCGTGTGCCGGGTCCTCCTCGCCGACCAGGGTCGCGGCCGGGAGGCCCGCCCCGTCCGGGTTGGCCGTCCCGTCGGCGAAGTCGAGCAGGTCCCGGCCGTGCCGGTAGCGGAAGCCGGCGGTCTCGTCGACGGTGGTGACGGTGTCGCCGAAGGCCTCCAGCAGCATCATCTCGAACCGCACGATCAGGTCCGTGGTGTCCGCCCGCAGGTGGTAGAGCAGGTCCCCCTCGGTGGCCACGGCGGTGTGGCTCGCGCCGGTGATCCCGCGGAACGGTGCGAGCTCGCGCGGCGGCGGCCCGCCGACGACCCGTTCCCACACCCGGTGCCCGATCCCGACGGTGCAGTGGAACGCCGCGCCGTCGGCGCCGATGCGGACGTTCTTGACGAGGTCGGAGGTCGCGGCGAGCGTCGACCGGACCCTGGCGTCGGAGTCCGGCCCGTCGCCCACCCGCAGGACGAGGAAGGCGGCCGCGGCGGTGAGCGGGGCGGTGACGTCCTGGGACTCCGGTGGTGGGACTGCGCGTTCGGTCGCGTGGGTCACGCCGCCGGAGCGTAGCGACCCCGTGGCCACGGTGGGGCCGTGACGACCCCGCCCTCCCGGCACCGCGGCATCGTCCTGTTCGGTCCCGGGGCGGGCGGCGGCCCCGGCCGCTACACCACGCTGACCGGTGCGCTGCGCGACGCGGGCCGGGACGTCCTCGCCCCGCGCGCGGAACGGTTCGCGCCGGGGACCGTGACGCCCGGGCAGCTGCGGACGCGGGTCGGTCTGCTGCACGACGCGCTCGCGGCACACCCCGACCGCGACACACTGCCCGTCGTCGCGGCGGGGCACTCGATCCCCGCTCGCGGCCGTGACGGTGCCGGTCGCGGTGCACGTCGGGGCGTCGGACACGGTGACGCCGCCGCCGTCGACGGAGCTGCTGCGCGCCGCGCCCGGGCCGGTGACGGTCACCGTGCACGAGGGTTCCTCGCCACCCCGTGACCCGGGGCGGGCCCCGGTCCGGACACGACCGTCGCGATCGGACGTTCGGCCCTGTCGCGCGACCGCCGTCCGTGCCACGATCGCCAGATCAGGCAAGGCTTACCTATGGAGCTGACATGGCGACGGACCTCCTTCTCCCGATCGACGACGACCTGAACCGCAGGGCGTTCGTGGCCGGCTCCGCCGCGTTCCTCGGCCTGCTGGCCGCCGGCTGCGGTCCGGCGTCCCCGGCTCCGGTCGACGGCGGCGTGGGCCACAGGTCCGTCGCGCACGCCTTCGGCACGACCGAGATCACCGGCGTCCCCGGCCGGGTCGTGACACTCGGCTGGGGGCCGGCCGAGGCTGCGTTGGCGGTCGGCGTCGTCCCGGTCGCCGTCCCTCAGGGCCGGGACAACGGGGGCGACGAGTCCGGACTGCACCCCTGGACCGCCGAACACCTGCGGACGCACGACCTCACCCGACCGGCCGTGCTGTCCTCCGGCGCCGCCGACGATCCGGCGCCCGAGGAGATCGCGGCACTGCGTCCCGACCTGATCCTGGCCACCGAGGCCGGCCTCACCACGCAGCAGTACGCGGTGCTCTCGCGGATCGCGCCGACCGTCGCACACCCCGGGGAGGCGTGGGCGACGCCCTGGCGCGACGTCATCCGGATCTCCGGGCACGCGCTCGGCCGGCCGGCGGAGAGCGAGCGGGTCCTCACCGCGCTCGACGAGCGGACGCGCGCGGCGGCACTGGCCCATCCCGAGTTCGTCGGCCTGACGATCACCGCCGCCACGACCTACGAGGGTGCGCTGATCGTCTACACCGCGTCCGAGCCGCGCGCGCAGCTGCTCGCCCAGCTCGGATTCGTCGTCGACTCCTACGGCGCGACCGCGAACGAGCTGGACATGAGCTTCGAGGAGGCGGGCCGGATCGACTCGGACGTGGTGCTGATGTACCACGCCACGGAGGCCGAGCGCCGCGAGTTCGAGGCCGGGCCGGTCCCCGAGCTGGTGCCGCAGTTCGGGCGCGGGCAGGTGGCCTCCGTCGTCGGGGCGGCGAACGTCGCCGCCGTCTCGCCGCCGACCGCGCTGTCCTGGCCCTGGACGATCGACTCCTTCACTGCAGCCCTGTCGACGGCTGCGATGGCGGCTCGGGGGCGCTGACCGGGTCGGGCCGCCGCCGTCTCCGCCGCCGGAGACGCGATGAGGGCCGAGCGGTCGAGGCCCGCCGACCAGCCGGTCCTCCGTCCCGCCGGTACCCGACCGGGGTGGGGCGTCGCCGCCGCTCCCGCGCCGATGCCCGTCCGGAGCAGGCCGAGGATCTCGACGTACATGCCGCGCCGGGGCAATGCCGCGGTCAGCGCCCACGTCTGCTCACGCGAGGCGCCGACACTCTCGAGGACCTGCTCCCCGGACTGCGGCCGGAGCTGGTCGCGGCGGGAGCGCCATCGCACCGGCCCGCATGGGGCCCGATCGGGGTACGCGCGTGGTCGGTCCGGCCGGCCCCTTCACCGTTGTCGAGGCGGAAGGGGAGACGTTCCTCGACGCCGGTCGGCTGCTGCTGGAGGGGGCACATCCGGGCGCACACGACGGCCTGCTCGGCGAGGGCGGTCGATGTCGGAACCGGATGTCAGGAGCGGTGTGGGGCCCGGACGGGGAGACCCTGCTGGGCCGTTCCCATGTCAGCGGCCTGCTCCGCCGCCAGGATTCGAACCTGGACCATCGGAACCAAAATCCGAGGTGCTGCCGTTACACCACGGCGGATCGTGGGGCCTCGTCATCGTGACACGTCGGCGACGCCGTCCTTGCAGCGCACCCGCCCTGCGCGCCGGCCGGGGATGACCGGGATCACGGACAAACGCCCACGAAAGGGTGATCCGTACCCCGGGCGCGGCGGATCCGCGTCGGGTTGACACACTCCCGTGCGTGCTGAACACGGATGCTTCCGGGACGACGTCGTCGATCGGGTCCGGAACCGCGTTGACGTGCCGTCTCTGTGGCACGACCGACCTGCGCAGCTTCTGCGACCTGGGCGCCACACCGCCCTGCGAGCTGTTCCTCACCGAGCAGACGGCACAGCAGCCCGAGCAGACCTTCCCGCTGCACGTGCGGGTGTGCAACTCGTGTCTGCTCGCCCAGCTGCCGCCGGAGATCAGTCCGGAGGAGACGTTCGAGGAGTACGCCTACTTCTCCTCGTTCAGCTCGTCCTGGGTGGACCACGCGCGCCGTTTCGTCGACTCGGCGCAGGAGCGCGCCGGACTGGACACGGGCTCGTTCGTCGTCGAGGTCGCCTCGAACGACGGCTACCTGCTCCAGCACGTCGTCGCGAAGGGCATCCGCTGTCTGGGCGTCGAGCCGAGCGTGAACGTCGGTGAGGCCGCCCGGGCCCAGGGTGTCCCGACGCTCACCGCGTTCCTCACCCCGGAGACCGGCGCCCGGGTCCGCGCCGAACACGGCCCGGCGGACCTGGTCTGCGGCAACAACGTGTTCGCCCACATCCCCGACGTCGTCGGCTTCGCGCAGGGACTGCGCGCCATGGTCGCCGACGACGGCTGGGTCTCCATCGAGGTCCAGCACCTGCTCACACTCGTCGAGCGCAAGCAGTTCGACACGATCTACCACGAGCACTTCCAGTACTACACGCTGCTCACCGGGCAGCGGGCGCTCGCCGCGGGCGGGCTGACCCTGGTCGACGTCGAGCTGCTCGACACCCACGGCGGCTCGATCCGCATGTGGGCGCGCCCGGCCGACGTCGCCGGTGAGCCGAGCGCGACGGTCCGCGAGGTCCTGGCCGCCGAGGCGGCCGCCGGGCTGCACACGCCGGAGGGGCACGACGGGTTCGCCGAGGCCGTCTCCACCATCCGCGACGACCTGGTGGCGTTCCTCATCGACGCCCGCCGGCGGGGGAAGCGCGTCGTCGGCTACGGCGCCCCGGGCAAGGGGAACACCCTGCTCAACTACTGCGGCATCCGGCCCGACCTGCTCGAGTACACGGTCGATCGGAACCCGTACAAGCACGGGCGGCTAACGCCGGGCACCCGAATTCCGATCTTCGCTCCGGAGCGGATCGCGCAGGACCGCCCCGACCACGTGCTGATCCTGCCCTGGAACCTGCGCACCGAGCTGACCGAGCAGCTGTCCTACGTCCGCGAGTGGGGCGGCACGCTGGTCTTCCCGATTCCGTCGCTCGAGGTGGTCTGACGTGAAGGTCGTCCTGTTCTGCGGTGGTTACGGCATGCGGATGCGCGATGGCGCGTCCGACCTCCCGAAGCCGATGCACCCGGTGGGGCCGCGCCCGCTGATCTGGCACGTGATGCGCTACTACGCCCACTTCGGCCACAAGGACTTCGTCCTGTGCCTGGGCTACGGCGCGCACCACATCAAGAACTACTTCCTCAACTACGACGAGACCGAGTCCAACGACTTCGTGCTGCACCAGGGCGAGGTCGAGCTCATGGGCAGCGACATCCAGGACTGGAACATCACGTTCGTCCACACCGGTCTGGACTCGCCGATCGGTGAGCGTCTGCGCCGGGTGAAGGCGCTGGTCAAGGACGAGGAGATGTTCCACGCGAACTACGCCGACGTCCTCACCGACGCCCCGCTGGACAGAATGGTCGAACAGTTCGCCGGCACCGACGCCGTCGGGCAGCTGATGGCGGTGCCGCCGCAGTCGGCGTTCCACTGCGTCGACGTCGACGACAACGGCAGGCTCGAGTCGATCACCACGCTCCAGGAGATGCCGATCTGGGAGAACGGCGGCTACCTCATGTTCCGGCCGGAGATCTTCGACTTCCTCGAGAAGGACTGCGACCTGATCGCCGACGCCGCCGCCCCGCTGGCGCGCAAGGGCCGCATGTCGGCCTACCGGCACCGCGGTTTCTGGCAGCCTGCGGACACCGTCAAGGAGCGCAACGCGCTGGAGGCGGCCTACCAGAGCGGCGCGCGACCGTGGATGCTCTGGGAGTCCCACGAGACCGACCAGGACCCGCTGCAGGCCGCGATCGCCGAGATGCACCGCAGCAGCCACCAGCGCGACTAGGCCGCGATTCCGGGGGGAACGAGAGACCGTGCTGAACCTGTTGCCCGAGCGGCTGGACCGCATCCTGCTGCTCGGCGCCCACTGTGACGACATCCCGATCGGGGCCGGCGGGATGCTCCTGGAGCTGTGCCGCGCCTATCCGGGGGTGCAGGTCACCGCGCTGGTCCTGACCGGGGCGGGGTCGCTGCGCGAGGAGGAGGAGCGGGCCGCACTGGCCGCGTTCACCCCCGGCGCGCACCTCGACGTCGTCGTCATGGACCTGCCCGACGGCCGCGTCCCGCAGCACTGGGAGCGGGCGAAGATGGCGCTGGAGGACCTGCGCAGCCGCAGCGAGCCGGACCTGGTGATCGGCCCGTCGCCGCACGACGCCCACCAGGACCACCGGACGCTGTCGCAGATGATCCCGACCGCGTTCCGCGACCACCTGACGCTCGGCTACGAGATCCTCAAGTGGGAGGGCGACCTCGCCCAGCCGACGGTCTTCCTGCCGCTGTCCGAGCCGGTGCTCACCGAGAAGATCGCCAAGCTCAACGAGCACTACGGCAGCCAGCGCGACCGGACCTGGTTCGACGACGAGACCTTCCGCGGCCTGGCCCGCGTGCGCGGGGTGCAGTGCCACGCCCGCTACGCCGAGGGCTTCCACGTCCAGAAGCTGACGCTGTCCGCAGCGCCGATGGTCGGTTCCGAGCCGAACGGTTTCTGACCCCGCACACACCGCCGAGAAAGGGATATTCATGCGCGTACTGCTCACCGGGCACCAGGGCTACCTCGGGACCGTGATGGCGCCGTTGCTGGCGGCCGCGGGTCACGAGGTGACCGGCCTGGACTCCGGGCTGTTCGCGGACTGCGTGCTGGGTTCGCTGGACACCCCCGACGTCGAGGGCTTCGACACCGACCTCCGCGACGTGACCGTGGAGCAGCTGGCCGGGTTCGACGCCGTCGTGCACATGGCGGCGCTGTCGAACGACCCGCTGGGCTCGCTGGCCCCGGAGATCACCTACGACATCAACCACCACGCGTCGACCCGGCTGGCCCGGCTGTCGAAGGAGGCCGGTGTCGGCCGCTTCGTCTACGCCTCCACCTGCTCGGTGTACGGCGCCCAGTCCGGGGACGACCTCGTCGACGAGGACGCCCCGCTCAAGCCGGTCACCCCGTACGCGATCTCGAAGGTCCGCGTCGAGGACGACCTCGCCGAGCTCGCCGACGCCGACTTCGTGCCGGTCTCGATGCGCAACGCGACCGCGTTCGGGTTCTCGCCGCGGCTGCGCGCCGACATCGTGCTGAACAACCTGGTCGGCCGGGCGATCCTCACGGGCGAGGTCACCGTGCTGTCCGACGGCACCCCGTGGCGCCCGCTCGCGCATGCCGAGGACATCGCCGGTGCGGTCGTCGCGGCGCTGGGCGCCCCGGCGGACGTCGTCCGGGCGCGGGCCTACAACGTGGGCACCGAGACGAACAACCGGACCGTCGCCGAGATCGCGCAGGCCGTGATCGACGCCGTCCCCGGCTCGACGCTGAACATCACCGGTGAGGCCGGCAACGACCCGCGCTCCTACCGGGTCGACTTCGCCCGGGCCCGCAAGGAGCTCGGCTTCGAGGCGTCCTGGACGATCCCGGCCGGTGCCGAGCAGCTCGCCACCGAGTACCGGGACCGCGGCCTCACCCAGGACGCGTTCGACAACTCCTTCACCCGCCTCGCGGTGCTGAACCGCCGCCAGGCGGCGGGGGAGCTCGACGGGTCGATGCACGTCCTCCGGTAGTCCACACTCGGTCGACGGCCCGTCCCGCGCTACGGTCGCGGGGCGGGCCGTCGTCGTATCCAGGGGGTGCCCATGTGCCGCAACATCCGGACGCTGCACAACTTCGAGCCGCCGGCCACCACCGACGAGGTGGACGCCGCGGCGCTGCAGTACGTCCGCAAGATCGCCGGGGCGGCGAAGCCCTCGCAGGCCAACGCCGAGGTGTTCGAACGGGCGGTCGCCGCCGTCGCCGAGGCGACCCGGGAGCTGCTGGACGGGCTGACCACGACCGCCCCGCCGAAGGACCGTGAGGTGGAGGCGGCGAAGGCCCGGGCGCGTGCGGAGCTGCGCTACGCCCGCTGAGCGAGCAGCAAGCCCGGCCTCGGCCGACGCCTCTCGGGCGTCGCGTTCCCGTGGCCGGGAGCACGGTTCCGCAACGCCCGATCGTCGTCGACGAGTTGCTAGGCGGCCGGGGCGGCCAGGGCGTCGATCTCCACCAGCATCTCGGCGTGGGGGAGGCCCACGAACACCGTGGTGCGGGCGGGGAGCGCGGCACCGTCGGGGACGTGCCGGGACACGAACTCGCCGTAGGCGTCGTTCATCGCGGAGAAGTGCTCCCGCTCGGTGAGGTAGACGCGGAACATCAGGACGTCGCCGACCGAGGCGCCGCCCGCCTCCAGGATCGCGCGGACGTTCTCCAGGGTCCGCAGCGTCTGGGCGTGCACGTCGCCCGGCGCGATGTACTGCTTCGTCGCCGGGTCCATCGGGCCCTGCCCGGAGACCTGCAGCAGGCCGCCCTTGCGCACGCCCTGGCTGAAGGTGTGCGCGGGGGCGGGCGCGTCGGTGGTGGTCACGGTGCCGTTGGCGGCGGTGGTCATGCGGGGGGATCCTCTCGGGTCGGGCGCCAGCCGAGGTCGCGGGAGATCGTCCCGGTGACGGCCAGCAGTGACGGGACCAGCTCCATCAGCTGGTCGTAGCCGGCGACGATGGTCGGCACGGACACCGACACCGCCGCGACGGCGGTTCCGGCCGGTCCGCGGACCGGCGCCCCGATGCAGTTGATCGAGGCCTCGTTCTCCTCGCGGTCCTGGGCCCAGCCCTGCTCGCGCACCCGGGCGAGCTCGGCCAGGTAGGCGTCGCGGTCGGTGATCGTGTGCGGGGTGCGGGCGGGGAAGTCGACCTCGTCGAGCACCCGGTTCCGCTCCGCCGCGGGCAGGTCGGCGAGCAGCACCTTCCCGGCGGCGGTGGAGTGCACGGGTCCGCGCAGCCCGACCCGCGACGCCATGCGCACGTTGTCGAGCGACTCCAGCTTGTCGATGTAGACGATCTCGCCGTCGTCGCGCTCGGACAGGTGCACGGTGTGGCCGTGGGCCCGGTTGAACGCGTGCAGGTGCGGTGCGGCGACCGTGCGCACCTCGCGCTGGTCCAGCCCGCGCGAGGACAGCTCGAACAGCCGCGAGCCGAGCCGGTAGCGGTGGTGGTCGTCGCGGTGCACGAAGTGCTCGTCGGCCAGGGTGCGCAGCAGCCGCAGGACGGTCGTCTTGTGCACCTCGAGCGCCGTGGCGAGCTCGTCGAGCGAGGCCGGGCCCTCCCCGAGGGCCACCAGGATCCGCAGCGCCTTGGTCAGGCTGGTGCTCACACGGCCTCCCGGTCGGCGCTCACGCGCAGGGTCGCCCAGGCGTCGTCGTCGAGGTCGAGCAGGTGCTCGGGCAGCGGTGCGGCGGAGTCGCCGGGAACGACGAGCACCGCGGCGGCACCGAGGTGGCCCCGGCGCAGGCAGCGGCCCACGTCCTCGCCGCGGACCAGGCCGGTGAGCAGCCCGGCGGCGAACGCGTCGCCCGCCCCGACCGGCTCGACGACGTCGACGACCAGCGCCGCGCGCTCGGTGACCGCACCGTCGCGGTGCACGGCCAGTGCGCGCCGGGCGCCGTCCTTGACCACGACCAGCTCCGGGCCGGGCAGCAGCGCGCGCAGCCGGGCCGGGTCGTCGGTGCCGAACACCCGCCGCGCCTCGTCCGCCCCGACGAGTACGACGTCGGCCCGATCGGCCAGCGCGGCCACCGGGGCAGGGTCGCCGTCGGGCCACATCTGCTCGCGCCAGTTCACGTCGAACACGACCCGGTACCGGCGGGGGCGGGCCAGCAGCGCGGCCAGTGCGGCCGCGCAGGACGCCGACACGGCCGCGGTGATCCCGCCGACGTGCACCCAGTCCGCGACGGCGATCCGGTCGCGTACCGCGGGCACCTCCAGCAGTTCGGGCCCGGCCGCCGAGGCCGCCGACCCGGACCGCCGGTAGGTCATGACGGTGCCGCCGTCGGGCGCCGGGGACTTGGCGTAACGGCCGGTCGGGAGGTCCGGGTCGACGCCGATCCCGCCGGTGTCGACCCCGGCGGCGGCGAGCGTGTGCTGCACGAGGGCGCCGTGCCGGTCGTCGCCGAGACGCCCGACCCATGCCACCGCGACGCCGGCCGCGGCCAGGTCGAGCGCGACGTTCACCTCGGCGCCCGCGGCGTGCGCGGGGGCCCGCGGGTCGTCGACGGCGGCCGCGTCGAGGACCAGGGCGAGAGCCTCGCCGAAGCACACCACGGCGCTGCGGCCCGGGGTTTCCACTGCTGGGTTCTCCTCCGCCGTCGTTGACCGATCTGTCGCGGCGATGCTAGAACAGCCGCACCGAAATACGCAACCAGCGCTGCAGAATACGCAACGTACCTGCTCAGAGGGGAGAAAGGGATGCTCCGGTACGCGTCGCTCGGCGCCGAACGGCCCGGCCCGTACGCCAAGTCGGTCCCGCCGCTGCCCGGTACGGTCGACGAGTGGCTCGCCGGCGGGCCGCGGCTGTCGGACCTGGCCACACCCGTCCTCACCCTCGACCGGGCGGCCCTGCACGCCAACGCCGAGCGGATGGCCGGCTGGTGTGCCGCGCACGGCGTCGACCTCGCTCCGCACGGCAAGACGACGATGGCCCCCGCGCTGTGGGACCTGCAGCTGCGCCACGGCGCCTGGGGGATCACCGTCGCGACGCCGTGGCAGGCGCGGATCGCGATCGACGCCGGCGTGCGACGGGTGCTGCTGGCGAACGCGCTCGTCGACCCGGCGGGCGTGCGGGCCGTCGCCGCCGCGCGTGACGCCGACCCGGACCTGGAGGTGCTGAGCTGGGTCGACTCGGTCGACGCCGTCGCCGCGATGACCACCGCCGCGGGGTCCCCGGCACGGCCGCTCGCCGTCGTCGTCGAGCTGGGGGCGCCCGGCGGCCGGACCGGCGCGCGCACCCTGGCCGAGGCCGAGCGGGTGGCCTCGGCCGTCGTGGCCAGCCCGGCGCTGGCGCTGGCCGGGGTCGGCGGCTACGAGGGGGCGCTCGCGCACGACCCGTCGGAGGCGTCGCTGGCGACCGTCCGCGCCTACCTCGACGACCTCGCCGAGCTGCACCGCCGGCTCGCCCCGTCCTACGGGACCGACGAGGTCGTGGTCACCGCGGGCGGCAGCGCCTACTTCGACCAGGTCGTCGCCGCGCTGGCCGGGCTCGCCGACGCGCGCACCCGCGTCGTGCTGCGCTCGGGCGCCTACCTCGTCCACGACGACGGCTTCTACCGCGGCATCTCCCCGCTGGCCCGCGACGACGAGCAGCGCCCGTTCCGCTCGGCCATGCACGTGACCGCCCGGGTGGTGTCGACCCCCGAGCCCGGCCTCGCGCTGCTCGACGCGGGCAAGCGCGACGTCCCGTTCGACGAGGGGCTGCCCGAGCCGCAGCGGATCGCCGACGACCTCGGGGCGCCCTCGCGGCCGCTGACCGGCACCGTCACCGCCGTCAACGACCAGCACGCGTTCCTGCGCACCGAGGAGCCGGTCCGGATCGGGCAGGTCGTCCGGCTCGGGCTCTCGCACCCGTGCACCGCGTTCGACAAGTGGCGCTGGATCCCGGTGCTGGAGGGCACGGACCCCGACCCGCAGGTCGTCGAGCTCGTCCGGACGTTCTTCTGATGGGCACGCTGCTGCGCGGCGGCACCGTCGTCGACGGGACCGGCGGGCCCCGGTACACCGCGGACGTGCTCGTCGAGGGCGACCGGATCGCCGCGGTCGGGCCGGACGCGGCCGGGCGGGCCGGGCGGGCCGGGCGGGTCGTCGACGTGGACGGGATGGTCGTCGCCCCCGGGTTCGTCGACATGCACGCCCACTCCGACCTGCGCCTGCTCACCGAGCCCACGCACCTCGCGAAGGTCTCCCAGGGCGTGACGACCGAGGTCCTCGGCCAGGACGGGCTGTCCTACGCCCCCGTCGACGACGACGTGCTGCCCGTGCTGCGCCGCGCGATCGCCGGCTGGAACGGTGACCCCGGCGCGGACTTCTTCACCTGGCGCACCGTCGCGGAGTACCTGGACCGGCTCGACGAGGGCATCGCCGGCAACGCCGCCTACCTCGTCCCGCACGGCACCGTCCGCGCGCTGGTCTGCGGCTGGGACGACCGCCCCGCCACGCGGGCGGAGATCGCCCGGATGGCCGATGCCGTCCGCACCGGCATGGACCAGGGCGCGGTCGGTCTCTCGGCCGGGCTCACCTACACCCCCGGCATGTACGCCGACGGCGCCGAGCTCGCCGCGCTGTGCGCCGCGGTGGGGGAGCGGGGCGGCTTCTTCTCCCCGCACCACCGCAGCTACGGCGCGGGCGCGCTGGAGGCCTACGCCGAGATGGTCGACGTCGCCGAGCGGTCCGGGTGCGCGCTGCACCTGGCCCACGCCACGCTCAACTTCGGCCCGAACAAGGGCCGGGCGGGGGAGCTGATCACGCTGCTCGACGCGGCCGTCGCCCGTGGCGTCGACATCACCCTCGACACCTACCCGTACCTGCCGGGTGCGACGACGCTGTCGGCGATCCTGCCCAGCTGGTGCCAGTCCGGCGGCCTCGACGCGGCCCGCGAGCGGCTGCGCGACCCGGCCGCTCTCGCCCGGATCCGCGAGGACCTGGAGGTCCACGGCTCCGACGGCTGCCACGGCGTCGTCGCCGAGTGGGAGACGATCGAGATCAGCGGGGTCACGAACCCCGAGCTCGCCGGGACGGTCGGGCGCACGGTCGCCGACATCGCGGGCGCGACCGGAGCGGATCCGTTCGACACCTGCGTGGACATCCTGCTCCGCGACGACTTCGGGACCGGCATCCTGCAGCACGTCGGGCACGAGGAGAACGTCCGCGCGATCATGCGCCACCCTCGGCACACCGGCGGCAGCGACGGCCTGCTCGTCGGTGCGAAGCCGCACCCGCGGGCCTGGGGGACCTTCCCCCGCTACCTCGGTCACTACTGCCGCGAGCTCGGACTGTTCTCCCTGGAGGAGTGCGTCCACCACCTCACCGGGCGCGCCGCCGACCGGCTCCGCCTGGCCGACCGCGGTCGCGTCCGGCCGGGCCTGGCCGCCGACCTGGTCGTGTTCGACCCGGACACCGTCACCGACACCGCCACCTTCGCCGAGCCCGCCCAGCAGGCGGCAGGCATCCCGTACGTCCTGGTCAACGGGGCCTTCGCGGTCGACGGCGGGGAGCGCACCGACGCGCTCGCCGGCCGCGCGCTGCGCCGCCGGGCCGACGGCCGGACCGCACCGGGCACCCACCCCACCGGAGGACGACGATGACCTTCCTCGACTGGCTGCAGAACGACACGGGCGGCCTGCTCACCCTCGCCGCCGTCAGCGTCGCGCTGCTGCTGATCATGATCATGCGACTACGGCTGGAGCCGTTCATCGCGCTCATCGTCACCGGCGTGCTGGTCGCGCTCGTCGCGGGCGTGTCGGTCACCGACCTCGTCGGCACCCCGATCAAGGCGTCGGACTCGCTGTTCGAGACCGGCTTCGCCGGGATCCTCGGCCACATCGCGCCGATCATCGGGCTGGGCACCGTGCTCGGCGCGATCATGGAGCGCTCCGGTGGCGCGGACGCCCTGACCGAACGGCTGCTCCGGCTGTTCGGGCCGAAGGGCGCACCGCTCGCGATGGGTGTCACCGGGCTGGTGCTCGGCATCCCGGTGTTCTTCGACATCGGCATCTTCGTGCTCGCGCCGCTGGTCTACGTGGCCGCGCGCCGCGGCGGCCGCTCGCTGGTCCTCTATGCGATGCCGATGCTCGCCGGGCTGTCGATGACCCACGCGTTCCTGCCGCCGCACCCCGGACCGGTCACCGCGGGCGGGCTGCTCGGCGTCGGGATGGGCTGGGTGATCGCGATGGGCCTGCTCTGCGGCGTCCCCGCCTGGCTGGTCAGCGGCGTCTGGTGGGGTTCGTTCATCGGGCGGCGGATCCAGGTCGGCGTGCCCGAGGACCTGCCCGGCGGGGCCGCCCCGGCCGCGGCCCCCGGCCCGGCCGGTTCCGCGCGCGACACCGGCGACGGCAACGGCGACGGCGACGGCGACGGCGACGGCGACCCGGGCGGCGGGACGGCCGGTGTCCGCACCGCGGAGACGGCCGGCCCGCGGACCGCGGTCGCGGTGGCCGCGCCCCCGTCGGTCGCGCTCATCTCCTCGATCATCGCGGTCCCGCTGGTGCTCATCCTCGCCGCGACCGTCGCGGGGGTGACGCTCCCCGAGGGCACGGTGCTTCGCGACGTCCTCGTGCTGCTCGGCACCCCGGCCATCGCGCTGACGCTGTCGGTGCTGCTCGCGCTGTACCTGCTCGGCATCCGGCGCGGGACGTCGATGGCCGAGCTCGGCCGGATCTCCGGCGAGTCGCTGCGTCCGGTCGGGATGATCCTGCTCGTCGTCGGGGCGGGGGCGTTCTTCGGCAAGGTCCTGCAGACCACCGGCGTCGGCGACGCACTGGCCGGCTCGATGACCGCGATCGGGCTGCCGGTGATCGCCTCGGCGTACCTGATCAGCGCGGCGCTGCGGATCGCCCAGGGCTCGGCGACCGTCGCCATCGTGACGACGGCGGGCATCATCGGCCCGACCGTCGCCGCGGGCGGCTACAGCCAGCCGCAGCTCGCGCTGATCGTCGTCGCCGTGTCGGCCGGGTCGATCATCGCCAGCCACGTCAACGACGGCGGGTTCTGGATCGTCGCCAAGTACTTCAACATGACGGTGAAGCAGACCCTGATGACCTGGACGGTGCTGGAGACGATCCTGTCCGTCGTCGGGTTCGCCGCGGCCGCGCTGGTGTGGGCCGTCGTCTAGGAGCGCAGCGGGTCGGCGTCGAGCGTGACCGGCGCGCCGTGCGGGGTCGCGACGGCGGCACGCAGCCAGGCGCCGGTCCGCTCCTCGACCGAGCCGCGGTCGGCGACGCCGAGCCCGTCGAGCAGGTGCTCCAGCGCGGCGAGCCAGGCGTCCCAGTACTCCAGGCCGGTGTCCAGCTCGGCGCCCAGGGTCTCGGCGAACTCCTGCCGGTCCAGCGTCCCGGTGTCCTGCAGGGCCACGGCCAGCGCGAACGCGCTCGCCTGCCACGGCTCGTCGAAGATCGGGCCGTCAGGCGGGCTCAAGGTAGGACTCCCAGGCGTCGACGGAGACGGTCGTGGTCGGGTCGGCGTCCGGGCCCCACAGCTCGGGGCCGGTGAACACCACGGTGTAGAGCGGCTCCGGGCACTCGCCGTGGCCGTGCGCGCGGGCGTCGGGCAGCACGTGGGTCCCGCGGTGGGTCTCGACGGTCCCGCACCGGCCGCGGACGTAGCGGGGGAGCCGGGTGTGCCCGCGCGGGTGCATCACCCGGGCCCGCACGCGGTCGCCGGGGGCGAACCGGGGCGGGCCGGTGCCGTCGCGCTCGGTGGGGGCGCCGGTGGCCAGCACCCGGGCGGCGTCGTCGGCGCCCAGCGCGGCCGGGGCCTCGGCGCGCGGGCGCAGGGAACGCCCGGCGTCGAGCTCGTCGGCGCCGACCAGGCCGTGGGTGACCAGCAGCTCCTCGGTCGCCGCGAGCCAGATCTCGTAGTAGGTCAGGGTCAGGTAGACCGGCGGCGGGAGCGACTCGCGGGCGTGCCGGGACTCGTCGATCGACCAGCCGCCCGGGCGGGCCGCGGCGAGGGTCAGGGCCAGCACCAGCGACTCCCAGCCCGCGTGGAACCGGACGTCCTCCGGCTCGGGCTCCACCGGCCCGAAGCCCATCGCGCCGCCGAGGTCGTGCGCGCCGTTCACGCCGACACCAGCCGGGTGCCGATCATGGCGTCGCGGGAGACGATCGCGGCGAGCTCGTCGGCGGACCAGCCGTCGGTACCGGCCGGGCGCTGCGGGACGACCAGGTAGCGCAGCTCGGAGGTGGAGTCGTGCACCCGGATGGCGACGTCGTCGTCGAGCACGGTCCCGAAGTCGGCGAGCACGCCGCGCGGGTCCAGCACCGCGCGCGACCGGTAGGCCGGCGACTTGTACCAGACCGGGGGCAGGCCCAGCACCGGCCACGGGTAGCAGGAGCACAGGGTGCAGACGACGAGGTGGTGCTCGCGCGGTGAGTTGAACACCGCGGCGAGGTGCTCGCCGCCCCGACCGCCGTAGCCGAGCTCGGCGACCGCCGCGGTCGCGTCGTCGGCGAGCCGGGCCGCGAAGTCCGGGTCGGTCCAGGACCGGGCGACGACGTGCGCGCCGTTCCGCGGGCCGACCCGGTGCTGGTAGGTCTCGATGATCTCGTCGAGTGCGGCCGGGTCGACGTAGCCCTTCTCGACCAGGATCGACTCGAGTGCCCGCACACGGGCGTCCACCGGTCGCAGCTCACCGCTCATCGGGAGGACGCTAGCCAAGGCGGGGCCGGGGCGTCGAGAGCCGACGGCCCGGCACCTCGCGGTACCGGGCCGTCGGAAGGGCGGTGGGCTCAGGCGTGCGTGAGTGCGTCCTCGAACTCCTCGGCCTTCAGCGGGGCGAGGTCGGAGACCCGCAGGAAGTCGCCCAGCGTGGTGCCGGTCGCGCCCGAGTCGACGTTGCGCGGGCCGCGGCCGGCCCGGACGTCGTCGAGGTTGATCGTGCGCAGGTCGTAGGAGAACCGGGTGACGTCGGAGGTGTTCGGCGCCGACGCGTGCAGGTGGTTCGACGAGAACATGAACACGTCACCGGACTGCCCGGCGATCCGGATCTCGCCGCGGGACTCGAAGTCCTCCAGTGGGAGCGGGTGCGGACGGGTGTCGGTGGTCTTCTCGCCGGCGGCCGCGGTGCGGTGCTTGGCGACCCACTCGTCGTAGTCGTACTGGTTCGATCCGTTCTTCACCGGGCGGTCGAAGTAGTCGGTGTACATGCTCATGACGTTGTCGCCGACGACGTCGAACACCGGGGTCCAGTAGTTCACGAGCTGCTGCGGGTGGCCGTACCACATGTCGCGGTGCGCCTTGTAGTTGTAGGACACGCCGGCGGTGAGGAACTGGTCGGCCGGGATCACGCGCAGCCGCGGGATGTCGAAGTAGGTGCGCTCGGGGTCGACGCCGAAGTCGACGGCGAACTGCTGGCAGAGCGCCTTGGTCCGGTCGCCGTTGGTGAACTCGCGCTTGAGCGGCTCGACGCGGCGGACGAACTCGTCGACGTCCATCTCGTACTGGGCCCGCTCCGGGTCCAGACCCTCGAAGGCCTGCCCGATCAGGTCCTTGGCGTGGTCGGCGAGGGCGTTCGCGCCACCGATCCCGCTGTAGAGGTGGAAGTCGCCCCGGAACAGGGACTCGCGGCGCGCGTCGTCGTCGATCCGGCGGTTGAGGTAGACCGTGATCACCGCTTGCTCCTCCGTGCTGGCTCGGGGTCGGAAACCCGCCTGACACCTGTCGACGCTAGCGCACACGATCGGGTGAGTATCTACGATGCGACGTAGTAGTCGTGCTGTGCGACACCGTGTCCGGAAGATCCGTTTGGTGTGGCCCGCTCCGTCGTGGTTAGCTGAGCCTCACCTATGGAGGAGGCGGCGATGTCGGTCGTGACCGAGGACCGGGCGGCGGTCCGCGTGGTGGGTCTGCAGCGGCTCTCGGACGTCTTCGTCCGGGCCGAGCTCGAGGGGGAGGGGCTCGCCGGTCTCGGCCTGCCGGGCGTCCCCGACGAGGCCTGCGTCTTCCACTTCCCGCTGCCCGACGGCGGCCGCGACGACCACGGTCGCTGGTACACCCTGCGCGAGGTCAGCCCCTGCCGCACCCGGGCGTCCATCGACCTGGTCTGCCACCCCGGCGGGGTCGGCGCGGGCTGGGCCCGGCGGGCCTGCGTCGGCGACGAGATCGAGGTCTCGCACTCGAACAGCTGGTTCAAGCGCCCGGACGGCGTCGGCTGGCAGATCCTCGTCGGCGACGCGGCCGCGCTCCCCGCGCTCGCCCGGATCGTCACCGAGACCCCCGAGGGCATCGACACCGAGGTCGTCCTGGAGATCGACGAGATCCCGGCCGACTTCCCCACGCGGGCGCGGGTCCGCCGCGAGCCCGCGAGCGAGACCGGCAGCCGGCTGGCGGAGATCGTCGCCGGGCTGGCGTTGCCGGACGGGCCCGGCTACGTCTACGTCGGCGGTGAGGCGTCCGCGACCCGCGCCGCCCGCAAGCACCTGCGCCACGAGCGCGGCCTGCCGCCCGGCGCCTACGGCGTGCTCGGCTACTGGCGTCGTGACGCCGACACCTTCCGTCGCACCTGGCAGGCCAATCAGGAGCGCTTCGAGAAGGCCTACGCCGACGCGGCCGTCGCGGCCGGGGGCGACGACGAGCGGATGCTCGACCTGTACGAGGCGACCCTGGAGCGCGACGGGCTGCTCTGAGCGAGGCGTGCCGCGGGACACGGACGCCTCGCTCGGCGCCCGCGTGGGCCAGGCGTAAACTCGGAGGTCGGCACCCCGACCGGGTCGGGAGCCCTACCGCGACCCGGGCAGGGGTCTGTCCTGCCCGCGGCCGGTCCCCGTCGCCGCGCGCACCGCCAGCCCACCTCCACCGAGGAGCCAGCGCCGTCGTGGCCATCCTGTCCGGTCTGCTCACCTCCGCCCTGTCCGACGCCGGTCTCCGCGCCGCCGTCGACGCCGCCCGTGCCGCGGACACCCGCGCCGGTGAGACCCCTGCCGTGCAGGTCGAGGGTCCCTCCGCGGTGCGCCCGCTGCTCGCCGCCGGGCTCGCCGAGACCTCCACGGTGCTCGCCGTGACCGCCACCGACCGGGAGGCCGAGGACCTCGCGGCCGCGGTGTCGGACCTGCTCGGCCACGGCGAGGGGCCGGGCGCCGCCGCCGACACGGTGCACGACTGCGCGGGCGCGCCGGTCGTCGTACTGCCGAGCTGGGAGACGCTGCCGCACGAGAAGCTGTCCCCGCGCCCGGACACCGTCGCCCGCCGGCTGACGATCTTCCACCGGCTCTCCTCGGTGGAGACCGCCCCTCGGGTGGTCGTGACCGCGGCGCGCAGCCTGATCCAGCCGATCGCGCCCGGGCTGGGCACGCTCGCCCCGGTGACGCTGGCCGTCGGCGAGGAGTACGACTTCGAGCAGCTGCTGGTGCGCCTGGTCGAGCTGGCCTACAGCCGCGCCGAGATGGTCACCACCCGCGGCGAGTTCGCCGTGCGCGGCGGCATCCTGGACATCTTCCCGCCGACCGCCGAGCACCCGGTGCGCGTCGAGTTCTGGGGCGACGAGGTCTCCGAGCTGCGGTCGTTCTCCGTCGCGGACCAGCGTTCGGTCGGCGAGGTCACGCGGATCGACGTGCCGCCGTGCCGCGAGCTGCTGCTCACCACGCCGGTGCGCGAGCGGGCCGGCGAGCTGGCCCTGGAGCAGCCCGAGACCGCGGGCCTCAACCGCAACCCGCTGCGCGAGCTGCTGGAGAAGCTGTCCGAGGGCATCCCCGGTGAGGGCATGGAGTCGCTGATCCCGGCGCTGGTCGGCGGGGAGATGCAGACGCTCACCGACCTGCTCCCGGACGGGACGCGGGTGCTGCTCGCCGACCCCGAGCGCATCCGCACCCGCTGCGCGGACCTCGTGCGCACCGGGCAGGAGTTCCTGGAGGCGTCCTGGCTGGCGTCCGGCTCCGGCGGCGAGGCCCCGATCGACGTATCCGGGTCGGCCTACCGCGACCTGCGCGTCACGCTGGACCACGCGACGGCGACCGGCCGCCCCGTGGTCTCGTTGTCGCCGCTGCTGTCGGGCTCCGACGACGTCGTCGTGGCGGGCGTGCACGAGATCGAGCCCTACCGGGGCGACACCGACCGCGCGCTGACCGACCTGCGCGCGCACGTCGCCACCGGCGGCGCCGCGGTGCTCGTGCTGGCCGGGCAGGGCACCGCCGACCGCTCGCTGGAGCAGCTGCGCGAGGCCGAGGTCCCCGCCTCCGCCGTCCCGGTGCTCGCCGACGCCCCGGAGAAGGGGATCGTCACCGTCACCTGCGGGCGCGTGCTGAACGGGTTCACCGCGCCGGAGGTCGGACTGGTCGTCGTCTCCGAGGCCGACCTGACCGGCAGCCGCGCCGGGCTCGACACCGCGCCGCGCAAGACCACCCCGCGCAAGCGCAACGCCGTCGACCTGGCCGTGCTGCAGCCCGGCGACTTCGTCGTCCACAACCAGCACGGCATCGGGCGCTTCATCGAGATGAAGGAACGCACCGTCCAGGGCGCCACCCGCGAGTACCTGGTGCTGGAGTACGCCAGCTCCAAGCGCGGCCAGCCCGCCGACCGGCTCTTCGTGCCCACCGACGCCCTCGACGAGATCAGCCGCTACGTGGGCGGCGAGCAGCCAGCCGTCAACAAGCTCGGCGGCGGGGACTGGGCCAAGACCAAGAGCCGCGCCCGCAAGGCGGTCAAGGACATCGCGGCCGGTCTGGTGCAGCTCTACGCGGCGCGCCAGGCCTCGCCGGGGCACGCGTTCGGCGCGGACACCCCGTGGCAGCGCGAGCTCGAGGACGCCTTCCCCTACACCGAGACCCCCGACCAGCTCTCCGCGATCGACGAGGTCAAGCGGGACATGGAGCGTCCGGTCCCGATGGACCGTGTCATCTCCGGCGACGTCGGGTTCGGCAAGACCGAGATCGCGGTGCGGGCGGCGTTCAAGGCGGTGCAGGACGGCAAGCAGGTCGCGGTCCTCGTCCCGACGACGCTGCTCGCCACCCAGCACCTGTCGACGTTCTCCGAGCGGATGCGCCAGTTCCCGGTGACCGTGCGCGGGCTGTCGCGGTTCACCGACCCGGCCGAGGCGCGCGAGACGATCGAGAAGCTCGCCGACGGCCAGGTCGACGTCGTCGTCGGCACGCACCGGCTGCTCCAGACCGGCATCCGCTACAAGGACCTCGGCCTGGTGATCGTCGACGAGGAGCAGCGCTTCGGCGTCGAGCACAAGGAGCACATCACCGCGCTCCGGGCGCACGTCGACGTCCTGACCCTGTCCGCGACGCCGATCCCGCGGACCCTGGAGATGAGCCTCGCCGGCATCCGCGAGATGTCGGCGATCACGACCCCGCCCGAGGAGCGGCACCCGACCCTGACCTATGTCGGCGCCTACGACGACAAGCAGGTCGCCGCCGCCCTGCGCCGCGAGCTGCTGCGCGACGGCCAGGTGTTCTACGTGCACAACCGGGTCAGCTCGATCGACCGGGCGGCGAAGAAGATCCAGGACCTCGTCCCCGAGGCGCGGGTCGCCGTCGCGCACGGGCAGATGAACGAGGACCTGCTGGAGCGGACCGTCAGCGCGTTCTGGCACCGCGAGTTCGACGTGCTGATCTGCACCACGATCGTCGAGAACGGCCTGGACATCTCCAACGCCAACACCCTGATCGTCGAGCGCTCCGACACGCTGGGCCTGTCCCAGCTCCACCAGCTGCGCGGCCGGGTCGGGCGTGGCCGCGACCGCGGCTACGCCTACTTCCTGTTCCCCGCCGACCACCCGCTCACCGAGACCGCGCACGACCGGCTCGCCACCATCGCCCAGCACTCCGAGCTCGGCTCCGGTGCGGCCGTCGCGATGAAGGACCTGGAGATCCGCGGCGCGGGCAACATCCTCGGTGCCGAGCAGTCCGGCCACATCGCCGGCGTCGGGTTCGACCTCTACATCCGCCTGGTCGGGGAGGCCGTCGCGGCGTTCCGCAGGCAGGCGGGCGGAGAGATCGGGGCCGAGCCGGAGGAACTCCAGGAGGTCCGGGTCGACCTCCCGGTCGACGCGCACGTCCCGCACGACTACGTCGACGGCGAGCGGCTGCGCCTGGAGGTCTACCGCAAGATCGCCGAGGCGCCGGACGACGCCGCGCTCACCGCGATCGTCGAGGAGCTGACCGACCGCTACGGCGAGCCCCCGACCCCGGTGCGCAACCTGCTGGAGGTCGCCCGGTTCCGCCAGCTCTGCCGCCGCCTCGGCATCCGCGAGGTCGCCTCGGCGGGCACCCAGCTGCGGATCGGTCCGATGCAGCTGCCCGACTCCGCCCAGCTGCGGCTGCGCCGGCTCTACCCCAAGGCGCAGTACAAGGCGGCCGCGCAGGTCGTCACGGTGCCCAAGCCGGTGCAGGGCAACCGGATCGGCGGCGCCGCCATGCGCGACGTCGAGCTGCTCGGCTGGTGCGCGGAGCTGCTGCTGCAGATCGTGCCGACCTCCACCCCGGTGCACAGCTCCGCCTCGTCCTGACGCGGCCCCGACGCGGCGTTGACGCCGCGTTGATGAACACCGGGTGCTGCACCGGAGAACATCGGGTGTCGGCGTCCGTGCCGTTTCCGGGACGGAACGGGACGGACGCCGGCGAACTGCTCGCCGGAGTTGTCGGGATCAATCGCGCGACGTGGGTTCCCGTTTCCTCCGGTGATCCACGGCACCCCACGGGCGTGATCCACACTGTTTTACGATCGGATCGACGGCGGATCAGGACGCCGTTTCCGTCGTGAACCCCCCGTTTCCGGGAAAGAGGTGTGTCCGATGTCCGATCGCCGGCCCGTCTCCACTGAATCCGTCGAACTCTGCACTCCGTACCTGGTGCTGGATCTGGACGCCGTCCGGGAACGGTACGCCGAATTTGGACGCGCACTTCCCGGCGCGGAACTGTTCTATGCGGTCAAGGCGAATCCGGCCCCGCGGCTCGTCGCATTCCTGGTCGGTCTCGGCGCGCGATTCGACGTCGCCAGCCGGCCGGAGCTGGAACTGTGCCTCGCGGCCGGCGCGCGGCCCGCGGACATCTCCTACGGCAGCACCGTGAAGAAGGAACGCGACATCGCGTTCGCGCACCGCAGCGGGGTCCGCCGGTTCGCCGTCGACTCGGCCGCCGAGCTGGCCAAGATCGCGCGCTGCGCGCCGGGGGCGGAGGTGTTCGTCCGGGTCACCTGCACCGGCGCGGGCTTCTGTTTCCCGCTGGACCGCAAGTTCGGGTGCTCGACGGCCGCGGCCGCGTCGTTGCTCCTCGACGCCGACGCGGCCGGTCTGCGCGCCGCGGGCGTGTCGTTCCACGTCGGCTCCCAGCAGCTCGACCCGGGGGCGTGGCGGGCCGGGATCGCCGACGCCGCGGAGGTGTTCCGCCGGGTCCGCGCCCGCGGGCTGCGACCCGACCTGCTCGACCTCGGCGGCGGATTCCCCGCGCACTACGACGCGCAGGTCCGCCCGCTGTCGGACTACGGCGACGCGATCCACGGGGCGGTCGCCGCGGAGTTCGGCGACGACCGGCTGGAGTTGATGATCGAACCGGGCCGGGGCCTCGTCGCCGACGCGGGGACGCTGCACAGTGAGGTCGTGCTCGTGTCCGACCGGGACGGTGACGCCGGTCCGCGCTGGGTCTATCTCGACGTCGGCCGCTTCGGCGGGCTCGCCGAGACCGAGGGCGAGCTGGTCCGCTACCCGATCCGCACCGCGCACGACGACGGCCCCCGCTCCCCGGTCGTCCTGGCCGGGCCGACCTGCGATAGCGCCGACGTGCTCTACCGCAGGCACCCCTACCTGCTCCCCGACGACCTGTGCGCCGGTGACGTGGTCCGGCTGCTGCACACCGGCGCCTACACCGCCAGCTACTCCTCGGTGGGCTTCAACGGCTTCGCCCCGCTGCGCTGCGTCTGCACCGGGGACCCCGCCGCGGGCGGGTCCGGATCGTCGGTGGGTGCGGCTAACGTCGCCGTGTGAGCTTCCTGCGCCATCCCCATCTGTCGGGTGACACGGTCGTCCTGGTCGCGGAGGACGACCTGTGGACGGCTCCGGTCGAGGGCGGGCGGGCCCACCGCCTGACCGCGGACGGGGTGCCCGTCACCGCACCGCGCTTCTCGCCCGACGGCGGGTCCGTCGCGTTCGCGTCCCGGCGCGACGGCGCACCCGAGGTGTACCGGGTCGACGCCGAGGGTGGCACGCCGACCCGGCTGACCTGGTGGGGCGAGGCGCCGACCCGCGCCGCGGGCTGGACCCCCGACGGCGCGGTGGTCGCGCTGTCCGCGCACGGCGACGCGACCTCCCGGCTGTGGGCGTACGCGGTCCCGGCGACCGGCGGGGCACCGCGGCTGCTGCCGTACGGCACGCTCTCCGCGCTCGCCCACCAGCCCGGCGGACCCGCCGTGCTCACCCAGGTCGAGGGCGGGCGCGACGCGGCCCACTGGAAGCGCTACCGCGGTGGGCGCGCCGGTCGGCTGTGGCTCGACACCGCCGGGACGGGGGAGTTCACCCGGGTCCTCGCCGCTCTGGCCGGGCAGCTGGAGTGCCCCATGATCGTCGACGACGGGTCGGGCCCGCGGCTGGCGTTCGTCTCCGACCACGAGGGCTGGGGGAACGTCTACTCCGTCCCGCTCGCCGACCCCGGCACCGACCTGCGCCGGCACACCGACCACGGCTCCGGCGGCCGCACCGACTTCTACGCCCGGCACGCCAGCACCGACGGGCGCCGGGTGGTCTACGAGTCGGCCGGGGAGATCTTCCTGCTGGACGATCTGTCCGCCGCCTCGCAGCCGCGCCGGATCGACGTCCGGCCCGGCGGGCCGCGGCGCGCCCGCGAGCCGTTCCGCGCGTCGCTGCCCGCCGACCTCGGCCCGGTCCGGCCCGACCGCACCGGCCGCACGAGCATCGTGTCGGTGCGCGGGACCGTGCACCGGCTCACCCACCGCGACGGCCCCGCCCGCGCACTGCTCGCCGAGCCCGGTGTGCGGGCCCGGCTCGCGCACCCGCTCGGCACGCACCGCGCCGTGTGGGTGGACGACGCGACCGGTGAGGACGCCGTGGTCGTGGCCCCGCTCGACCCGCACCTCCCGGACGCCCCGGAGCGGGCGCGGTACGCCGCGGGCGGCATCGGACGGGTCCTGGAGCTGGTCCCGGCACCGGACGGGTCCGCCGTCGCGCTCACCACGCACGACGGCAGGCTGCTGGTGCTGCACACCGGCGCCGATCCCGCACCGGATCCGGCGCCCGGCCCCGGCGGCCGGCCCGACGACGGCGTGGTCGACGAGGCCGTCCCGGCCCGGGCGGTGGGGGAGCTGCGCGAGCTGCACCGCGGCACCGCGGGCGAGCCCTCCGACGTGTCCTGGTCACCGGACTCGGCCTGGCTGGCCTGGTGCGACCCGGCCCCCGAGGGGCTGTCGCGGATCGTGCTCACCCGGGTCGCCGACGGCGAGCACGCCGAGGTCACCCCGGCCCGCTTCCACGACAGCGACCCGGTCTTCACCGCTGACGGCAGGCACCTGGCGTTCCTGTCCCGGCGGGTGTTCGACCCCAGCTACGACGAGCACTCCTTCGACCTGACCTTCGGCACCGGCTGGAAGCCGTTCCTGGTGCCGCTGGCCGCGCGGACGCCGTCGCCGTTCGGGGCGGGGCCGGACGGCCGCCCGGTGGACCCGGCCGACGAAGGCCCGGACGACCCGCCCGCGACCCCGCCGACGCCCCCGGCCCCGCCGGAGCCCGGCGACGAGCCCGAGCCGTCCGGTGACGGAGCCGCCGACGGTGCGGGCCGCGCGGTGGCCGCGGCGACCGGGGCCGGGGCGCAGGCCCGGAGCGGGGCGCGCGGCGGCCGTCGCCGGTCCGGGCGCGACGCCGGCGAGGTACCGCCGGAGGTCGTCGTCGACGTCGAGGGGCTGGCCGACCGGGTCGTCGGCGTGCCGGTCGAGGCCGCCCGCTACACCCGGCTCTCCGCGGTCCGGGGCGGCCTGGTGTGGCTGCGGCTGCCCGGCGGCACCGGCGTGCTCGGCGACAGCCTCCCCGACGACGACGCCGAGCCCGACCGCGCCGTGCTGGAGCGGTTCGACCTGGCCCGGCGCACGGTCACCGTGGTCGCCGATCCGGCGTCGTCGTTCGCGGTGAGCGGCGACGGAACCCGGCTCGTCGTCCGCGACCGGGGCACGGTGCGGCTGCTGCGCGCCGACCGGGGCGGCTCCGCGGCGCCCGAGGACGACGCGGGCGGCGACGAGTTCACGATCGACACCCGCCGGCTCGTGGTCACCGTCGACCCGGTCGCCCAGTGGCGGCAGATGTTCGACGAGACCGCCCGCCTCATGCGCGACCACTTCTGGGTCGAGGACATGGCCGGGGTCGACTGGGCCGCCGAGACCGCCCGGTACCGGCCGCTGGTCGACCGGGCCGGGAGCCACGACGACCTGCTCGACGTGCTGTGGGAGCTGCACGGCGAGCTGGGGACCTCGCACGCCTACGTCCTGGGCGGCGGCGCCGGCGGCGACCCGACCGGGCGCCCCGGCCTGCTCGGGGCGGACCTGGAACCCGACCCGGCAGGCGGACCGGGGTGGCGGGTCCGGCGCGTCCTGCCGCCGGAGACCTCCGCGCCCGCCGCGCGCAGCCCGCTGTCCGGGCCGGGCGTCGACGTGCGGGCCGGGGACGTGCTGCTGGAGGTGAACGGGCGCCCGCTGGACCCGCACTGGGGGGTCGCGCCACTGCTCGTCGCGACGGCCGGGAGCACCGTGGAGCTCACCGTGCGCTCCGGTCCCGACCGGCCCGACGCGGGCACCGTCCGCCGCGTCGCGGTGCGCCCGCTGCACTCCGAGGACGAGCTGCGCTACCAGGACCGGGTGGCCCGGCTGCGCGCCGAGGTCGCCGAGCGTTCCGGCGGGCGCCTGGGCTACCTGCACGTGCCGGACATGATGGGCTACGGCTGGGCCCAGCTGCACCGCGACCTCGCCCGCGAGACCGCGAAGGACGGCCTGCTGCTCGACGTGCGCGGCAACCGCGGCGGCCACACCTCGCAGCTGGTGGTGGAGAAGCTCGCCCGCCGCGTCATCGGGTGGGACCTGCCCCGGCACGGCGCACCCGCCACCTACCCCGAACAGGCGCCGCGCGGGCCGGTGGTGACCCTGGCCGACGAGCGCTCGGGCTCCGACGGCGACATCGTCACCGCCGCCATCAAGCGGCTCGGGGTCGGCCCGGTCGTCGGGACCCGCACCTGGGGCGGGGTGATCGGCATCGACAGCCGCTACCGGCTCGTCGACGGCACCCTGGTGACCCAGCCCCGCTACGCCACCTGGTTCGACGACGTCGGCTGGACGATGGAGAACCACGGCGTCGACCCCGACGTGGAGGTGGTGGTGACCCCGCAGGACCGGGCGGCAGGACGGGACCCGCAGCTGGACCGGGCGATCGCGATCGCCCTGGGCCGGCTCGACGAGCACCCGCCCGCGCGGCCGCCGGACCTCGCGGGGCGGCCGTCGGCGGCCCGGCCCGCACTACCGGCTCGGCCGGGCGGGGGAGATCGGCACCACATCGCGTGAGAGGCTGACCGCCGTGCGCACTCGCAGGATCACCGCCGCCCTGCTGATCGTCGGGGCCGTCGCTGTCACCGGGGCCGGCTGCGGCACCGGACCGAGCCGGGTCGACTCAGCCGCGATCGTCGGCGAGACGTCGATCCCGCTCGCCACCGTGCAGCCCGCGATCACCTCGGTGCTCACCCGGCCCGGGCTGGTCGACGGTCTCAAGGCCCAGGGCGGGTCAGAGGCCGACATCGGGCGGGCCGTGGTGTCCCAGCTGGTGATCCGCGACCTGATCGGCCTGACCGCCCCGGAGCAGGGCGTCACCGTGTCCGACCAGCAGGTCGCCGCGGCGGTCGCCCGGCAGGGCGGCGAGCAGGCGGTGCAGGAGTCGTCGCTCGCGGTCGGCGGTGCGCAGGCCGCCACCCGGGACGAGCTGACCCTGTCCGAGCTCGCCCGCCGCGAGCTGCCGCGGCTGTCGGTGACCGCGGACGTCGCGGTCGCCCAGGACCGGGCACAGGCCACCACGCTGGCCCGTGAGGTCGCCGCCGGCGGGCAGCGGGCCGAGGCGGCGCTGGCCGGTGCCGGCACCACCCAGCGCGGGCTCGCGATCCGCCCGGCCGAGACCCCGCAGGCCGCGCTCACCCCGCTGATCGGGATCCCGGCCGGCTGGGTCGCGGCGTTCCCGCTGGGCAGCGGCCAGGGCTGGGTCGTGGTCCGTGTGACCGAGCGCGACCTCGGCGCCCCCGCCCCGGGCGACGCGGTCGGCCAGCTGGACCAGCGGTCGCTGTCCGAGGCCGGGATCCGGATGCTCACCCCCACCGCGCTGCGCACCGGGGTGCAGCTCAACCCCCGCTACGGCGAGTGGGACCCGATCCAGATGCTCGCCGTACCGACCGCCGAGGACGCCTCCGTGGTGTTCCCGGTCGCCGCGGGCAACCCGACCCCGCCCGCTCCCTGATGGCCGCCACGGTCGTCGTCTGCCCCCGGCGCGGGGCCGCACTCCCGGCCGCGGCGCTGCCGCTGCTGCGCTCCGCGACCGACGTGCTCGCCGTGCCCGGTCTCGACGCCGGCGCCGCCGCCGGTGCCGCCGACTGGACCGGCACCGACCCCGCCGGGCTCGCCGACGGCACGGTGCTGCTGGTCCCGGCGGGCCACCCCGCCGCCGCGCACCCCGGTGCGGTGCCGCCGCCCACCGGGCACGCGGTGCTCGACGCCGTCGCGGTGATGGACCGGCTGCGCTCGCCCGGCGGCTGCCCGTGGGACGCCGAGCAGACCCACACCTCGCTGCTGCGCTACCTCGTCGAGGAGTGCTACGAGCTCTACCAGTCCATCGAGGACGGTGACCGCACCGAGCTGCGCGAGGAGCTCGGCGACGTCCTGCTGCAGGTGCTGTTCCACGCCCGCGTCGCCACCGAGCACGACGGCGCCCCGTTCGGGATCGACGAGGTCGCGACCGGGCTGGTCGACAAGCTCGTCGGCCGCCACCCGCACGTGTTCGCCGCGGGGGAGCAGGTCGCCACGGCCGCCGACCAGGACCGCCGCTGGGACGAGCTCAAGCGCGCCGAGAAGCAGCGCGAGTCCAGTGTCGACGGCATCGCGACGGTCCAGCCGGCCGTCGCGCTCGCCGCGAAGCTGACCTCCCGCACGGCGAAGGCGGGGCTGCCCGCGGACCTGCTGCCCGCCGACGACGGTGCCGGTGCGGCGCTGTTCCGGCTGGCCGCGGCCGCACAGCTCGGCGGTGCCGACCCGGAGGCCGCGCTCCGCACGGCCGCCCGGGAGTTCGAGGCGCGGGTGCGGTCGGCGGAGAAGGCCGCCGCCGCCGACGGGCTCGACCCGCACGCGCTGACCGCCGAGGACTGGCGCCGCTACTGGGACGGTCCCTGACCCCCACCCCGATCGGGTGATACCCGCCGGTAACGTGTGAGCGTGCGCACCCAGTCGCTGCTCGCGGCCATCGGCGGCATCCTGGCCCTGATCGTGCTCGTCTCGCTGGCGACCGGCCCGGACTTCGGGCCGTCGCTGCCCCGGACCCCGGTCGACAGGCAGTCCGCCCCGCCTGCGTCCGCGCCGCTGCCGGCGGGCACCGACGTCGTCGCGTGGGCCCGGGCGACCGCGGCCGAGGCCGACATCCCCGAGCGGACCCTGCAGGCCTACGCGAACGCCGAGCTGCGCCAGCGCGAGCGCACCCCGGACTGCCGGCTGAGCTGGGCGACGCTGGCCGGGGTCGGGCGGATCGAGTCCCGGCACGCGACCTTCCGCGGCGCCGAGCCCGGCCCGGACGGCCGCGTCGACCCGCCGATCATCGGCATCCCGCTCGACGGCACCGGCGGCACCCGCCGGGTGGCGGACACCGACGGCGGCCGCCTCGACGGCGACCCGGTGCTGGACCGCGCGGTCGGGCCGATGCAGTTCCTGCCCGGGACCTGGGCGCGCTACGGCGCGGACGGCAACGGTGACGGCGTCGCCGACCCGCAGCAGGTCGACGACGCCGCGCTCGCCGCGGCCGGGTACCTGTGCGCGAACGGGCGCGACGTCGCCGACGCCGGGGACTGGTGGCGAGGGGTGCTCGCCTACAACGCCTCGGGCGACTACGCCCGCGACGTGTGGTCCGCCGCCGCGGACTACGCGCAGCGCACCGCCGTCCCGGCGCCGCCGGCCCCCTGACCCGGCCCGCCCCCCGGCGGGCGCGGCCGTGCCGGTGGGACGCGGCGTGCGGGTCAGGCGAGGAGCGCGCGTCCCCAGTGGTCGTCGCCCTCGGCGAGGCCGGGCGGGACCGCGAACACCGCCGAGCCGTTGTGCTCCAGGTACTCGCTGAGCGCATCGGACCGGGCCAGCCTGCGCTGCATCGGCACGTACTGCGTGAGCGGGTCGCGCACGAACGCGACGAAGAACAGCCCGGCGTCGAGGTGGCCGCGGCCGTCGGTGCCGTCGACGAAGTTGTAGCCGCGCCGCAGCATCCGCGCGCCGCCGTTGGCCTCGGCTGAGGCGAGCCGGATGTGGCTGTCGTCCGGGATGACCGGCCCCGACGGACCGGTGGCGGCCAGGTCGGCGAGGTCGAACTCGGCCGTGCCGGTCAACGGGGCGCCCTCACCCTTGTCCCGGCCGATGATCTGCTCCTGCTCGTCGAGCCCGGAGCGGTCCCAGGTCTCGATGTGCATCCGGATCCGGCGGGCGACCAGGTAGGACCCGCCGCGCAGCCAGTCCGGTCCCTCGTCGCCGACCCACACGTGCTGCGCGAGCAGATCGGGCTCCTCGGCCTTGAGGTTGTTCGTGCCGTCC
This sequence comes from Pseudonocardia sp. ICBG1034, assembly GCF_020131375.1. Lineage (NCBI taxonomy): Bacteria > Bacillati > Actinomycetota > Actinomycetes > Pseudonocardiales > Pseudonocardiaceae > Pseudonocardia > Pseudonocardia sp. ICBG1034. The sequence continues at coordinate 337,606 of NZ_JAHLEK010000023.1, read as the reverse complement.
TTGAACCCGAACAGGTTGCGCGGGGTCGCCTGCCCGGTCGAGGTCGACGACGTCCGCCCGAAGCCCAGCTGCGACCAGCGCACCTCGGTGACGCCGAAGCCGTCGCGGACCAGGTTGCGGACCGCGTGCACGGCCACCTGCGGATCGTCGGCGCAGGCCTGGATGCACAGGTCCCCGCCGGAGCGGGCCGGGTCGAGCCGGTCGCCCTGGAACCGGGGGAGCCCGGCGAGCTGGGGCGGGCGGCGGTCGGCGATCCCGAGCTTGTCGAAGAACCCCGGGCCCACGCCGAAGGTCAGCGTCAGCGACGCGGCCGGGAGCCCGAGCGCCTCGCCGGTGTCGGTCGGGGCGGCGTAGCGGTTGGCCGGGATCGCGCCGCCCTCGGCGGTCTCCCGGCCGCTCGTCATGCGCTCGGCCGCGGCGGTCCAGCGGCGCAGCAGGTCGGCGACGGCGGCGCGGTCGGTCGAGGTGAGGTCGAGCGCGACGAAGTGCAGCCGGTCCTGGGCCGGGGTGACGATCCCGGCCTGGTGCTCGCCGCGGAAGGCGACGACGCCGTCGGCGGCGGGTGCGCCGGACAGCCCGTAGCCCGCGGCCGCGCCCGCCCCGGCCAGCGCCGCTCCGGCGCCGGCCAGGCCGAACAGCCGTCGCCGGGACAGGTGCCACGGGCTCATGCCGTCACGGTGCCCGCGACCTTGCTGACCGGCTCGGACAGCGCGTCGACGGCCGCGGTCATCGCGCGGGTGTCCTCCGGGGTCAGCTGGGTGTAGAGCCGGTAGCCGTCGCCGACCCGGTAGCCCTGCAGCAGCGTCTCGACGGCCTCGAACCGCTGGTCGAGCACCGGGCCGAGCGCGGGGTCGTTGGCGTCGATCGTCGGGCGGAGTGCGGCGACCGCGGCGCGGGAGCCCTCGACGTTCGCGGCGAAGTCCCACAGGTCGGTGTGGGAGTAGCGGTCCTCCTCGCCGGTGATCTTGCCGGTGGCGACCTCGTCGAGGAGCTCCTTCGCACCGTTCGCGAGCTGGACCGGGGTCAGCTCGACGGTCCGGGTGCGCGCGGCCAGGTCGGTGATGTCGGCGGTGAGCCGGTCGGCGATCGCGGCCGAGTCGGGCTGGAGGCCGGTGACCCACAGGTCCTTCTCCAGCCGGTGGTACCCGGTGAACCCGACGCCCGGGTCACGCTCGTCGTCCTCCCGGCCGTCGATCCTCGGGTCGATGTCGCCGAAGGACTCGGCGACGGGCTCGATGCGCTCCCAGTAGGTGCGCGCGACCGGGAACAGCGCCTTGGCCTTCTCGACCTCGCCGGCCTTGACCGCGTCGGCGAACTCCTGGGTCTTCGGGACGAGCGCGCCGACCTGGGAGTCGACGTAGCGCTTGTAGCCGGCGGTGGCCGCGGCCAGCTGGGCGTTCGCGTCGGTGGCACGCTGCGCCGAGCCGGTCACGGTGAACGGGGCGCGGATGCCGTCGCCGGACATGCCGGGCTTGCAGGCAGTGGTGTAGGTGCCGCCGTCGGGGACCTCGACGATCAGGTCGCGGGACAGCCCCGGGCCGATGTTCTCGACCTCGCCCATGATCCGGTCACCGGTGGCGTAGAGGTAGAACTCGGTGACCTTGCTGCCGGCGTTGGTGATCCGGAAGGTGACGTTGCCGGCCGGGGCCTGCGCGGTCGAGATCTCGCAGGCGGTGTCGGTGGCGTTCACGGTGATCGGGCCGCCGTCGCCCGCCCCCTGCGCCGTGGGGGCGGTCGAGGTGCAGCCGGCCAGCAGCGCGGCGGCGACGGTGAGCGACGCCAGGCCGGCGGCCGTGCGCGTGACGGGGGACATCGTGCGTTCTCCTAGAGGGGTCGACACCGTGGACGGTGCGGGGTTCAGGCGTCGGTGGTGGCGGGGGCGCGCCGGCGGGCGGGGCGCAGGAACAGCGCCAGGACCACCACGACGTAGAGCGACCAGACGACGGCCTCGAGCACGGTCGTCTGCGGTGAGAAGTTGAAGATCCCCTTGAGGAGCGTGCCGTACCAGGAGTCGGCGGGGATCACGTCACTGACGTCGAAGGCCAACGTGGTCAGCCCCGGCAGGATCCCGGCCTCCTGCAGGTCGTGCACGCCGTAGGCGAGGATCCCGGCGGCGACGAAGATCAGCAGGAAGCCGGTGACGGTGAAGAACCGGCCCAGGTCGATCTTCAGTGCGCCACGGTAGATCGCGTACGCCAGCGCGACGGCGATCGCGATGCCGATCAGGAACCCGACCAGCGGCCCGGCCGTCTCGCCCGCGGCCTGCGCGGCGGCGAAGAAGAAGATCGCGGTCTCCAGGCCCTCGCGGCCGACGGCGAGCGCCGCCATCACGACGACGGCCCACGGCCCCATCGACACGGCCCGGTCCAGGGCGCCCTCCAGCTCCCGGGACAGGGTCCGGCCGTGCGAGCGCATCCAGAAGATCATCCAGGTGACGAAGCCGACCGCGATGATCGAGAGCGAGCCGCCGAGCGCCTCCTGCGCGGAGAAGGTCAGTGCCTGCTGGGTCAGGGTCAGCCCGAGCGTGACGCCGACGCTGACGGCGACGGCGAGCGCGACGCCCGCCCACACCCTGGGCAGCTCGGAGCGACGCCCGGTGCGGACCAGGAACGCGACCAGGATCGCCACGACCAGCGCGGCCTCGAGCCCTTCGCGCAGCCCGATGAGCGCGTTCCCCAGCATGCGACCTCCTGCAGCGTGACCACGACGAGCAGTCACCAGGTGAGGGTGTGCTGCCGGGCGGGAAGGCTAACCTCACCCGATCGAGCGGGGAAGTGTCGCGCGGCATTCGCCCCGGAAGATCCGTTTTCGCACGTCAGGGACGGTCGGGTGCGAGCGCGATGCGGGCCCGCACCTCGCCCAGTGCCTCCTGGTACTCCGGGCGCGGATCCATCGCCGAGGCGATCTTCAGCTGCGTCTCGGCCTCGCCGAGCCTGCCCTGGCGCTGCAGCGTCTTGCCGAGTGCGAAGCGCGCGTAGTGGTCGGCCGGATCCATCTCGACGACCCGGACGAAGGCCGCCTCGGCCTTCCGCAGCTGTGCCGAGTCGAGGTAGGCGCGGCCGGCGAGCAGGTGCACCGAGGCGTCGCCGGGTTCGTCCGGACCGTGGGCGTCGAGGACCGGGCGGAGCGCGTCGAGTGCCTCGAGCGGACGGTGCCGCGAGAGCAGCCGGTCGGCACGGCGGAACGCCGCGACCGGGTCCTGGTGGTTCGCACGGGGACTGCTCATGGTCACCCTTACGTTAGGTGCGATCCGGGCGGGATGCGAGGTCTTGACAGACCGCCGGTGCGGAGCAGGGTGACGCAAGCGTCCCCCGCCGGGGGCCGACCGGTGACTACGCTGACGCACCGGACGACACCCGCGATCAGAACAGGAGTCACGGTGGCGGTCATCGAGCAGGTCGGGGCACGCGAGATCCTCGATTCCCGGGGCAACCCCACGGTGGAGGTCGAGGTCGCGCTGGACGACGGCACGCTGGCGCGTGCCGCGGTCCCGTCGGGCGCCTCGACCGGCGAACACGAGGCCGTCGAGCTGCGGGACGGCGACAAGAACCGCTACGGCGGCAAGGGCGTCGAGAAGGCCGTCGCGGCCGTCCTCGACGAGATCGGGCCGGAGCTCGTCGGCGTCGAGGCGGTGGACCAGCGACTGGTCGACCAGCGCCTCGTCGACCTCGACGGCACCCCGGACAAGTCGAAGTTCGGCGCGAACGCCCTGCTGGGCGTGTCGCTGGCCGTCGCGAAGGCCGGGGCGGAGTCCTCGGGCCTGGAGCTGTTCCGCTACGTCGGCGGCTCCAACGCGCACGTCCTGCCGGTCCCGATGATGAACATCCTCAACGGTGGCGCGCACGCCGACACCTCCGTCGACGTGCAGGAGTTCATGGTCGCCCCGATCGGTGCGGAGACCTTCCGCGAGGCGCTGCGCTGGGGCGCGGAGGTCTACCACGCGCTGAAGTCGGAGCTGAAGGACAAGGGCCTGTCGACCGGCCTCGGCGACGAGGGTGGTTTCGCCCCCGACGTCAAGGGCGGCACCCGCGGCGCGCTCGACCTGATCGCCGCCGCCGTGCAGCGGGCCGGCTACACCCTGGGTACCGACGTCGTGCTGGCGCTCGACGTCGCGGCGACCGAGTTCCACGACGCCGGCAAGTACTCCTTCGAGGGCAAGAAGATCACCGCGGACAAGCTGTCCGAGGTGTGGGCCGAGCTGGTCGACTCCTACCCGCTGGTGTCCATCGAGGACCCGCTGGACGAGAACGACTGGGACGGCTGGGTCGGCCTCACCGAGGCCATCGGCGACAAGGTGCAGCTCGTCGGCGACGACCTGTTCGTCACCAACCCGGAGCGGCTCGAGGACGGCATCGCCCGGGGCGCCGCGAACGCGCTGCTGGTGAAGGTCAACCAGATCGGCACCCTGTCCGAGACCCTCGATGCGGTGACGATGGCGCACAACGCGGGGTACCGCTGCATGATGAGCCACCGTTCCGGGGAGACCGAGGACGTCACCATCGCGGACCTCGCCGTCGCGACCGGCTGCGGCCAGATCAAGACCGGCGCCCCGGCGCGGTCCGAGCGGGTGGCGAAGTACAACCAGCTGCTGCGCATCGAGGAGCTGCTCGGTGACGCCGCCCGCTACAACGGCGAGCTGGCGTTCCCGCGCTACCAGGTGCCCGGCCAGGGCTGACGCTCCGGTCGTTCCCCCGTCGGTGACACCGGTGCCGCCCGGATCGTCTGCGGACGGTCCGGCGCGGCACCCCCACCGGTGCCCGATCGGGCGGCATGCTGGACGGGTCGCCACGGAGGGGCACGGGCGGCACCGACGGGTGAGGGAACCCGGGACGGACGGGAGGGTGCATGGCGGACCGTCGGGGACGTGGACGGGACGCTCGTGCGCGCACGACCGGCACGGGGCGTGGCCGTGCCGCGGCCAAGCCGCGGACCACGACCGCACGCTCGGCGCGGGCCCCCGCGTCGACGGGCGGCTCCGGTGCGCGGTCGCGGCCGGCCGGACCGCAGGGCGCCCGGCCCCGTCTGACCCGCGCCCGGTCCCGCGCCGGTGAGGTCGTCGCCCGCACGACCGGGCTGCTGGGCCTGTCGTCGACGAAGCGGGCCGCCATCCTGGCCATCGTGGTCTGCGCGCTCGCGCTGACCGTCGCGGTGCCGCTGCACAACTTCGTCGCCCAGCGCCAGGAGCTGGCCGACGTCTCCGACCGGCAGCAGGCGCTGGAGGCCGACGTCGCGCGGCTGTCCTCCGACCGCGCCCGGCTCTCGGACCCGGCCGAGGTCGAGGCCCAGGCCCGGTCCCGGCTCGGGATGGTCCAGCCGGGGGAGACGCCCTACGTCGTGCAGTTCCCGGCCCCGCCGGTGCCGGTCGTCGAGGACGGCCAGGCCGAGCCCGGCGTGCCCTGGTTCCACACCCTGTGGAACGACGTCACGGGCGACCCGCGACGATGACGGTGTGAGCAGCACTCGTTCCCGTCCGCCCGGTCTGGAGCCGGGCCCGGTCGCCCAGGCCGACCTCGACGCCGTCGCCGACCAGCTCGGTCGCGCCCCGCGCGGGGTCCTCGCGGTCGCCTACCGCTGCCCGTCCGGGCACCCGGCGGTCGTGCAGACCGCGCCGCGGCTGCCCGACGGCACCCCGTTCCCGACGCTGTACTACCTGACCTGCGCCCGGCTGGCGTCGCGGATCGGGACCCTCGAGGCCGAGGGCCGGATGCGGGAGATGGAGGAGCGGCTGGCCGTCGACGACGAGCTGGCCGCCGCCTACCGTCGCGCCCACGAGACCTACCTCGCCGAGCGCGACGCCATCGAGCCGCTCGCCACGCACCCGGACGTCACGGCCGGGGGGATGCCGGACCGGGTCAAGTGCCTGCACGTGCACGTCGCGCACGCCCTCGCCGCCGGGTCCGGGGTGAACCCGTTCGGCGACGAGGCCCTCGACGAGATCGGGGAGTGGTGGCGGTCCGGACCGCCCTGCCTCTAGATCCCCGGCGTCGCCCGCTCCAGCAGCACCCCGACGCTGTCCTTGCCCGGCCGGGTCCCGGCCGTGCGCAGCGGCCCGTCGGCGTCGAGCCGGGTCGCGAGGAAGACGTCCGCGACGGCCGTCGGGGCGTGACGCACCAGTAGCGACCCCTGCAGCGCCAGCGCGGCCAGCTCCGCGAGACGGCGGGCCCGGCGCTCCTCCGGCGCGGCCAGCTCGGCGCGCAGCGCGGTGACCGTCGCGTCCAGCCGCGGGTCGGCTCCCGCGGCGAGGTCGATCTCGGCGAGCAGCGCCTCGACGGCGTGCGGCTCGCGGGCGATGGCGCGCAGCGCGTCGAGCGCGGTGACGTTGCCCGAGCCCTCCCAGATCGAGTTCAGCGGCGCCTCCCGGTAGAGCCGGGGCAGGTCGGACTCCTCGACGTAGCCGTTGCCGCCTAGGCACTCCAGCGCCTCGGCGACGACGGTCGAGGTCCGCTTGCACACCAGGTACTTCGACACCGGCAGGGCCAGGCGCAGCAGCGCCGACTCACCCCGGTCGACGGCGCCGGCCAGCCGCAGCGCCAGGACGGTCGCGGCCTCGGTCTCGGCGGCGAGCTCGGCGAGGACCTCCCGCATCAGGGGCTGGTCGGCGAGCCGCGCCCCGAACGCGGACCGGTGCGCGACGTGGTGCGCGGCCTCGGTGACCGCGGCCCGCGCGGTCGCCGCGGAGCCCAGCACACAGTCCAGCCGGGTCATCGAGACCATCTCGATGATCGTCCGGACGCCGCGGCCCTCGTCGCCGACCCGCCAGCCGACCGCACCCGCGTACTCGATCTCCGACGACGCGTTGGACCGGTTGCCGAGCTTGTCCTTGAGCCGCTGCAGCCGGATCGCGTTGCGGGTGCCGTCGGGCAGCACCCGGGGCAGGACCAGGCAGGTCAGGCCGCCGGGGGCCTGGGCGAGGGTGAGGAACAGGTCGTTCATCGGGGCGCTGGTGAACCACTTGTGCCCGGTCAGGCGGTAGCTGCCGTCGGGCTGCGGGGTGGCGACGGTGGTGCCGGCGCGGACGTCGGAGCCGCCCTGCTTCTCGGTCATCGACATGCCCGCGAGCAGGCCGTCCTTGCCGGCCGGGACGGCGAGGCCGGGCACGTAGCGGCGGGCGGTCAGACCGGGTTCGTAGGCGGCGGCGAGCTCGGGCGCGTGCCGCAGCGCGGGCACCGACGCGTAGGTCATCGAGATCGGGCACAGGTGACCCTGCTCGACCTGCGAGGTGAGGTAGAAGCCCGCCGCGCGGGTGACGTGCGCGCCGGTCCCGGGCTGCTCCGCCCACGGAGCGGCGGCGAGGCCGTGTCCGACGCTGGTGCGCATCAGCGCGTGCCAGGACGGGTGGAACGTGACCTCGTCGACGCGGTGTCCCGTGCGGTCGTGCGTGCGCAGCTCCGGCTCGCAGGCGTTCGCGGAGCGGGCGTGCTCGCGGTGCTCCGCGGTCCCGACGGCCGCGGCCACCGACTCCAGCGCCGCCGCGTCCCCGCCCTCCCGCGCGAGCGCCTCGACGACGGCCGGGTCCGCGGAGAGCAGGTCGCCGTCCGAGCGCGGCGGGACCTGGTTGAGGACCTCGTGGGTGCCGAGGTCGGACACCGGGGCCGGGGTGTGCGTCGTCGCCATTACCGGAGGGTAACCCGGACGGGCGGCTCCACCGGCCGATCCCGACTACGGTGAGGTCCGACGGTCGCCGAGAGCAGGGAGTGCCGATGTCGCGGGTCGCCGCCATCGACTGCGGAACCAATTCGATCCGGCTGCTGGTCGCCGATGTCACCGAGGCGTTCGACGGGCAGAAGGAGCTGCGCGACCTGCACCGCGAGATGCGGATCGTGCGGCTGGGCAAGGGCGTCGACGCGACCGGCCGGCTCGACCCGGAGGCGCTGGAGCGGACCCGGGTGGCGCTGGTCGACTACGCCGTCGCCGCCCGCCGCAAGGGAGCCGAGCGGATCCGGATGGTCGCGACGTCGGCGACCCGGGACGCGTCGAACCGCGAGGACTTCTTCGCGATGGTCCGCGACACCCTGGGCGTCGAGGCGGAGGTCATCTCCGGCGACGAGGAGGCGCGCCTGTCGTTCGTCGGCGCCGTCGGCGACCTCGACCCCGACGACGGCCCGTTCGTGGTGACCGACGTCGGCGGCGGGTCCACCGAGGTCGTCGTGGGGGAGCTGCGCGACGGGGTCGCCGTGGTGACCGCGGCGAAGTCGGTCGACATGGGGTCGGTGCGGCTGACGGAGCGCTGCCTACCCTCGGACCCGCCGTCGGACGCCGAGATCGACTCCGCGCGTGCGGTCGCCGCCGAGGTGCTGGCCGAGGCGTTCGCGTCGGTGCCGCTCGAGACCGCGACGACCTGGGTCGGGGTGGCCGGGACGATCACCTCGCTGTCCGGGATCGCCCAGGAGCTGCCCGCCTACGACCGCGAGCAGGTGCACGGCTCGACGCTGACCCGCGAGGACCTGCACCGGGTCGCGGACCTGCTGATCCGGTCGTCGCGGGCGGAGCGGGAGAAACACGGTTCGCTGCACCCGGGCCGCGTCGACGTCATCGGTGCCGGGGCGCTGGTCGTGCAGGCTCTGGCCGACGAGCTGCATGCGCGCGCCGGGATCGACCGGGTCGTCGTCTCCGAGCACGACATCCTCGACGGGATCGCGCGATCGATCGCATGAACCTGGCGGTCCTGGACCAGCGGATCTCCGAGTGCCGGGCCTGTCCGCGGCTGGTCGAGTGGCGCGAGCAGGTGGCCCGGGAGAAGCGGGCCGCGTTCCGCGACGAGACCTACTGGGGACGCCCGGTGCCCGGCTTCGGCCCGCCCGACGCGCGGATGCTGATCGTCGGGCTGGCTCCCGCCGCGCACGGCGCCAACCGGACCGGGCGCATGTTCACCGGCGACCGCAGCGGCGACGTGCTCTACGCCGCGCTGCACGCCGTCGGACTGGCCTCGCAGCCGACCGCCTCGCACATCGGCGACGGCCTGGAGCTCCACGGGGTCCGGATCACCGCGCCCGTGCACTGCGCGCCGCCGGCGAACAAGCCGACCCCGGCCGAGCGCGACGCCTGCCGGAACTGGCTGGAGCAGGAGCTCGACCTGCTCGCGCCGACGGTCCGCGGGGTCATGGTGCTCGGCGGCTTCGGGTGGCAGGCGCTGCTGCCGGTGCTCGCCGGGGCGGGGTGGACGGTCCCGCGGCCGGCCCCGAAGTTCGGGCACGGGGCGTCGGTGACGCTGGCCCCGGCCCGGCCCGACCGGGAGCCGCTGGAGCTGTTCGGCTGCTACCACGTGAGCCAGCAGAACACCTTCACCGGCCGGCTGACCCCGGCCATGGTCGAGCAGGTCCTGTCGGACACCGCGCGGGCCGCGGGATTGTCGCCGATCCGACGATGAACGTCGTCGCCGCTGCTCGGGGGTCCCTTCCGGCGTGGCTCTGCTCTGCTCACCTCTACGCAACACCCTCCGCCGCGACGCCCCGGCCCGCCCGGTCGTCTCGCGTCCCCCGCGCCGCTGCCGCCGCCGAGACGCAGCTCAGCGGGGTTCCGGTACGGGTCGCCGCCCGCTGAGCTGCATCTCGGCGGGCGCCCCGGTCCCGGGGCTCAGCCGGTGGTGAAGCGGTGCAGGCGCATCGCGTCCTGCATGGCGGGGAGGTGTCCGACGACCGACAACAGCGGGCGCAGCCACACCCGCGGCTCACGCAGGGACACCTCGTCGTAGATCGAGATGTCGTCGCGCTCGGTCAGCGACGGGTGCCGGTGCGCGAACTCCGCGGGATTCCACGACCACCGGAACTCGGTACCGACGGCGCGGAACGTCGGCGTCCACCGCGAGGCACGCACCGTCCACGGGGCGACGGCGTCGAACGCCAGCGTCGCCGCGGGGGTTCCGGACACGACCCGGTCGACGGTCGCGTGCACGGCCTCGGCCGGGACGTACATGAACAGCCCCTCGGCGACGACGAGCGTCGGCAGCGTCGGGTCGACGGCGGACCACCAGTCGTCGTCCGTGACGGAGCCGGAGACCTGCTCGATGCTGTCGGGGAGGTCGTAGAGCCGCCGTCGGACCTCCATCACCTCGGGCTGGTCGACGTCGACCCAGCGGCACGTCGACGGCACCCCGACCCGCAACGGCCTGCTGTCCAGCCCGCAGCCCAGGTGCAGGACCTGCCCGGCGGGCTCGGTGGAGAGGAACTCCCGTGTCCAGCCGTCGAGGATCGCGGCGCGGCACACGATGGTCGAGACGTCGCCGGTGAACTGCCAGAGGCCGTGGACGTCGTGCTCGATGCGGTCCCAGACGGGCTCCGCCCACGGGTCGCCCAGGATCGGGCGGCGGGACCGGGCGTCCAGGCGTCGCATGTAGAGGGTCATCAGCAGGGTCGCCGCGGCGCCCCGGAGGTCGACCTTCTCGGTGCTCGGCATGAGTCCTTCCCGCCCTGGCTACGCTGTCGCGGCGCCCCCGTAGCCCAACGGCAGAGGCAGGCCCCTTAAAAGGGTCACCGGTGTGGGTTCGACTCCCACCGGGGGCACCCGTTCCGACCGCGAATCTACGCCCCTGACCAGCGTTTTCGCCCGTCGAGGCCAGGAGGCGACTGTCCGGCTGTGACCGGCGGGAACCGGTGCCCCCCGGGTGGCTGTGTCGACCACGTGTCGACGTTCCGGCCACGGCCGGGCTCCCCGAGGGCCTCGGCGATGCGCTGGCGGGCCGCGTCCTCCTGGCCGCACACACACGTGGCGTAGATCTGCAGCGGGACGGCGACGCGGTGCCCGGCCCACTCGGCGACCTGCGTCGACGGCGCCGCCCGCGTCGAGCCGTGCCCTGCCCGCACCGCTCCGCCGAACACCGCCGCCAGGACCAGCGGTGGGCGGGAGTGTGTCCGACAGGTCGGAGGTGTCGCTCCACCGCTCTCCCGGTGACGCAGGCCGGCGCCTTCCCGACGCCCGGGCGGAAGTGTCACCGACCTGGACGACAACTCGGCACGACGGAGAGCGAGGAATCTGTTCCAGGCCGACCTGGCGGCGCCGGGAATCCGATGGCGGATCTGAGCCGGCGAGCCGGTCGGCCCGGCGGACCGACCGTCCGCGGCGCCGGCCGCAGGGGTGGTGCCTGCGGTGTCGCCACGGCTTCGCCGTCGATGATTCCCCGGCCCCGTGCCGGTCTCCCTCGTTGTCCAGGTCGGCAGACCCGTGGACGGCCGTCCGACAAGGAGAACCCGATGAGCGATCCCGTCGCCCCCCACGCCCTCGACCACACGTTCACCGCCACGCTCGAGAAGAGCGACGCACCGGGCGGGTGGGTCTACCTGCGCACCGACTGGTCGGCCGAGTTCTTCGGCACCCGCGGGCCGGTCAAGGTCCGGGGTACGATCGACGGCCACCCGTTCCGGAGTTCCTTCATGGCGCTCGGCGACGGGACGCACAAGCTGCCCGTGACCGCTGCGGTGCGGACGACGATCGGCAAGCAGACCGGGGACACCGTCACCGTCCATCTCGTCGAGCGCCTGGGCCGTCACTGATCTCCGTCCTCGCCACCGTCGGTGCCGTGGTGGCGGCGTTCGTGCCCAGCAGCGTCTCCGACGCCGTACCCGGTTCCCGGCCGGCGCGCCTCTGCCCGGCCCTGCCGCGCGGCGGGCGCGACCGTGGTCGTGGAGCTGGTCCGCGACCTCGTTCTCGCCGTCGTTCTCGGCGTGCTCGTCGCGATCGGCCACCGAGCGCCCGGCAGGGTCACGGGCTCCACCCTCATCCGGGCGGATCCGCGTGGAAGTGCACGGCGAAGGCGACGACGTCGTCGTGGGTGTTCTCGGGCAGCGACTCCATCGCCGCGGTGACGACGGCCTCCGGTCCGTCGTCGCGGACACCGTCGAGGAGCGTGACCAGAGCCCGGGTCGTCTCGTCGATGTCGGAACCGGGTCGCTCGACCAGTCCGTCGCTGTAGAGGAACAGCGTCGATCCCGGTTCCACGACCAGCTCGTGGTCGGTGCGCGGGAGCCCGTCGGTGATCGCGAAACCGAACAGGGCGTCGTGTTCGGCCAGGAGCTCGGTCCGGCCGTCGGGCCGCAGCAGGAGGGGGGCGGGGTGCCCCGCGTTGGTCCAGCGCACCACCCACGGGGCACCCGGCGGGCGGTGCATGTGGGCCACCACCGCGGTGCCCGCGGCGCCCGGGCCGATCCCCCGGTTGGCGGCTTCGAAGGCGCCGAAGACCGCCGTCGGAGGCCCCGCCGAGTGGTCCCACGCCGCTTGGCGCAGCATCCACCGGACCTGCCCCATGAGCGTGACCGCAGGGAGGTCGTGCCCGATCACATCACCGACCGAGACGGCCACCGCCTGACCGTCCCGGTCGCGGGCACCGCGAAGCGCGACCGCGTCGTACCAGTCGCCCCCCACGTTCAGGCGCGAGTCCGCGGGCCGGTAGCGGGCTGCCATCGACAACCCGTCGATGGTGGGCAGGACGGTCAGCATGGCCGCCTGCAGCTCGCGGACGACCTGTTGCTGCCACTGCTCGACCAGGTCGCGGCGCCCGGCCTCGATACCGGCGTCGTACCGGGCCAGCCGCAGCCGGAGCTCGGCCGAACAGGAGCGGGCGATGTCGTGCAGCGTGGCGAGGTCGTCGTCGGACCAGTCGCGCGGTCGCCCGTCGATCGCGCACAGCGAGCCGAGGACCCTGCCCCGTTCGTCGGTCAGGGGGACACCCGCATAGGCGACGACGCCGAGATCCGGGATCGCGAGGTTGTCCCACACGAGCGGATGCGCGCGGGCGTCGCGGATCACCAGCGGCTGCGCCGACGCGACGACGTGCTGGCAGAACGAATGCGTCAGCGGCGTCGCCCGCTCGGCGGCAGCAGGCTCCGGCAGGCCGACCATCCCCGGGAAGACCTGTCGGTCGACCTGGACCAGCGACACCAGCGCCGTCGGCACACCGAGCGCGCGGCGCACCCAGTCCGCGATGCGGTCCATCTCGGGGTCGGCCGCCGGACCGAGCCCGGTCCTGGCCAGTGCCAGCAGCCGCGCCCGGTCGCACACGGCCCGCTCGGCGTCCGGGTACCCGCCAGCCTGGGTCAGCCCGCCGACGACCGCCTCGCCCACAACCGCCTCCTGGCCCACGTGGTCGGCCGGTCCACGACCCGGCGGACCGACCCCCGCCCGCGAGATCGGTGCGGGGCCCTCCGATGGCACAGCGTAGGACGGCCGGATCCGTCACGCGCACGGTCTCCCGCTCCAGCCGCGACGACCGGTCCGGCGTCGACGGGGTGAGCAGCTCGTCGAGGACGCGGCGCTGCTCGGCCGGACCGGCCACGACGGTGTCCACGATGCGCTCCCTTCCGGGCGTCGGCCCGCGCCGGACCGCGCCCGGCCTCGACGACGAGCCGGTCCCGGACGACGCCGGCCGGCAGCCGGACCCAGCGTCGACCGATGAGTTCCGCCGCCCCCTGCGGTCCACCGTCGTGACGCGGTCCGCGTGTTCACCGAGGAGGCCCCATGCCCCGCACCCGGGTGCACAACCTGTTCGTCTCGCTCGACGGCTACGCCGCCGGCGACCACGTGGCCCTCGACGCCCCGATCGGCGACGCCGGACGGCTCTTCGCCGGGTTCGACGGGCGGTTCATCCACGGGATCGGCGGGGTGGACGCCCCCGTCACCCTGGACCGCGCCCTGACCAGCACGTGGGCCCAGGGCATCGGGGCCGAGATCATGGGGCGGCGCAAGTTCGGCCCGCAGACCGGCCCCTGGACCGACGACGGCTGGCAGGGCTGGTGGGACGACGAGCCCCCGTTCCACACCCCGGTGTTCGTCATGACCCACCACCCGCGGCCGCCGATCGAGTTCGCGAACGGGACGAGCTTCCACTTCGTCGACGGGTCGGCGCAGGAGGTGCTGACGGTCGCGCAGGAGGCCGCGGGCGACCTCGACGTGCGACTCGGTGGGGGACCCTCGACGATCCGGCAGTTCCTCGACGCCGACCTCGTCGACATCATGCACGTGGTGATCCTGCCGATCGTGCTGGGGCGTGGGGTGTCCCCGTGGGAGGGACTGACCGGCGTCGAGGACCGGTTCACGGTCGAGTCGGTCGCCTCGCCGAGTGGGCGCATCCACCAGTTCTGGAACCGGAAGGTCTGACACCCGTGGGTTTCCTCAGCTACTCCATGAGCATGTCCCTCGACGGCTTCGTCGAGGACCCCGCCGGCAGCATCGCCTTCGGCGACCCCGACGAGGAGGTGCACCGCCTGTCCAACGACCAGACCCGGGCGACGTCGGTGTTCCTGTTCGGCCGCAACCTCTACGACGTCATGGAGGACTTCTGGACCGCCCCCGAGCGGGCCGACGGCCACCCGGTGGAGGCGGAGTTCGCGCAGCTCTACACCGCGATCCCGCGGGTGGTGTTCTCCGACTCGCTGACCTCCGTCGCGCCCGGGTGCCGTCTCGTCCGCCGCGCCGACGCCCTGGAGGAGGTGGCCCGGCTGAAGGAGGAGACCGACGGCGAGCTGGCCGTGGGCGGGCCCGGGCTGGCCGCGTCGCTGCTGGACCTGATCGACGAGTTCCGCCCGCGGGTGGTGCCGGTCGTCCTCGGCGGCGGGAAGCGGTACCTGCCGCTCGGCGCGGACCTGCGGCTGCGGCTGGTGGAGCAGCGCGTGTTCGACGGCGGGACCGTGCACCTGCGTTACCAGCGGGTCCGCTGACCGGAGCATTGCGTGGTACGCCGACCTGCGCCGCCGCGCCGCCGCCGTCGCCCCGGACCGCACACCGGGACCGTCGACGGCGCCGGGCACCTCGTGTCCGTCGGGCGGCCGGAGGTGTTCGCCGAAGGCCGCACCCGCCGGGGGCGCCCGCGGCGCGGGGGCGTCAGGCGTCGCCGACCGAGGAGATGGCATAGCGCCGCACGTCCGCGCCCAGGATCCGGGCCGCGGTGTCCCCGTCCGGCCCGGAGCCGCGGAACGCGGGCGGAGACCGCAGCGCTGCCCCCGACTCATCGGTCGCGCAGCGCGTCGTCCAGTGCGGTGGTCAGCGCGGCGACGCGGCTGCGGCCGGCCGCCGCGCGCGGGTAGCGGCACAGGACGTCGACCAGCTCCGGTGTCGCGCGCCGCCGGGCACGGTCGAGCTGCGCGTCGCCGCTGCGGGGCGCGTCGCCGTCGGCCAGCTCGACGGCGTGCGCGGCGTGCGCGGCCGCGCGCAGGATGTGCCCGACCTGGGCGGCCTTCGCCAGTGGGTGCAGGTAGGCGGACGCGGCGGCGTCGGCGGCGGCCAGCGCGGCGTGCCTGCCGGCCGGGGTGTGGGCGTCCTTCGCCGCCCGCGCCGCGTCGACGGCGGTCACCCGCTGCAGCCGCGACCGCTCGGCGCCGTCGGCGAAGGCCCACGCCGCGGCGAGCGCCGCGCGGGGGCGGCCGTCGCCGGGCGCGTCGAACAGGGGGAGGGCCTCGGCGGCGCACTCCGCGGCGAACCGGGTCACGACCCGCAGGTCGGCCATGGTGAGGGTGACGTCCCCCGGTCCGATCCGTGCCATCGCAGCACCTTCCCGTACCGCGCGCACCTCCGCCGGGACGGGCTCGTGCCGACGACGGTGGAACCGGGCTGCGCATGACCGGCCGCCACCACGAGATCCACCTCGGCGACCCCGCCGGACGGCCCCGGAGAAGCTGCGCACGTCCTGCGCCGGCCCGTCACCGACGCGTGATCACCGGTCGTGGAGCGGCGCGTGCGCGAGGCGGTCGTCGCGCTCCACGACCGGTGATCACGGGCGCTCAGGCCGGGCGGTACCGGTAGCGCGCCAGGTAGAGGCAGTACCCGGCGATCCCGGCGACCAGCAGTGCCAGCACCACCCAGAGCGGTCCGACCGGCAGCCGCGGCGGATCGGTGCGGGTGGCGTACACCGCCGTCACCGGGACCACGGTGAGCAGGAACAGGGTCGCGCCGAAGGTCCGGCCCATGTCCTCGGCGAGCATGCGGCGCAGCCGCCCGATCCGCTGCGGCGCCGTCCAGTAGTCGCGGTGCGGCACCGACACCCGCGCCAGCGAACCGGTCGCGACCAGGCGGTAGAGCCCGGCGCCGATCCCGGCGACGAGCAGCCCGAACAGCGTGCCGAGCGTCAGGAACCAGGCGCGGCTGCCGAACGCGGTCGGCGCGCCCGTGGGGTCGAAGTGCAGCGGCACCCCGTCCTCGGGGAGCTCACCGGCCGCCCACACCAGGGCGAACGCGTAGAACACCGAACCGGCGAGGAGCGGGAACCAGGGGCGCACCGCCCGGATCATTCCGGGTCGCCGGCCGGTCCGCGCGCCGTGGCGGGGGCGAGCCGGTCGAGCATCGCGGTCAGGGTCCGCCGGGCGCGGTCGACGGGGGCGCCGTGCAGCGCGACCTCCGCGCTGAGCCCCCCGGTCAGGGCGAGCAGGGCGTGCGCGTCGGTGTCGGGGTCGGCCGATCCGGCGTCGGCGACGACCCGGACGGCGAGGGCGCGGATCTCGTCGTCGCCGTCGGTGAGGATCGCCCGCGCGCGCTCGTCGACCTCGCGGGTGGCGAAGGCGGCATGGATGCGCAGCGCGTCGCGGGTCCGCGGGTGCTCGCCGAGCAGCTCGTCGAGGATCGTCGCGAGGACGGTCCGGTCGCCGCCGCCCACAGCCCGGGCCCTGGCCTCGATGCGCTCCTCCATCTGCCGGTGCGACCGGTCCAGGGCGTGCAGCAGCAGTGCGTCCTTGCTGGCGAAGTAGTGCTGGACGCGGCCCATCGAGATGCCGGCCTCGGCCGCGACCGAGCGCAGCGAGACCGCCTCGGTGCCCGACCGTGCGACGAGCGCGAGCACGGCGTCGGCGATCTCGGAGCGTCGGGTGTCGTGGTCGACGGAGCGGGGCACGACGCCACCGTAGCAATGCGGTCGCATTGACAACTCGCGCCGCACCCTGTTGCAATGCGAGTGCATTGCAATCTGGGGAGGGCATGTGAAGGCACAGAACGTCGCCGGGTTCCTCGGGGTGGTCCTCGGCGTGATCCCGCTGCTGCAGTACCTGGTCACCGGCCGGATCGGCCTGTGGTCCTTCGTGGTCGGCGACGCGCCGCCGCTGCCGTGGGCCTACCCCGCGGTCCTGCTCGTGGTCACCGCGGTCGTGGTCGTGGTGGCCGACCGGCGGGAGAAGGCGGGCTGACCCGGTCAGTCCTGCCGCGGCGAGCCGTAGCGCAGCAGGTTGTTGTCCGGGTCGTGGTGCGCGCCCTCGCGCAGCCCGTAGGAGGTGTCGACCGGCGCCACCTCGCGCCCGCCGGGCACGGCGGACCAGCGGGTGTGGAGCGCGTCCGCGTCGTCGACGTGCAGGTAGGCGCAACCCGCGGTGCGGGCCGGGTCGTGATCGGGCAGCACCGAGACGTGCAGCTCGACGCCGCCGAGGACGGCGAAGCCGTAACCGTCGTCGTAGCGCTCGACGGTGAACCCGAGCGCCCGGTAGTGGTCCAGCCACCGGTCGAGATCGGTGGTGGCGAAGACCGGGGCGACCGAGCGCAGCGTGGACACCGAGGCAGTCTGCCCGCATGCTCGCCGCCGTGGCCAGACGCCACGACGAGCTGGACCGGGCACTCGCGCACGGGATGCGTCCGGTCGTCGTCGAGCTCGCCGAGCCCGACCCGGCCTGGCCCGCCGCCTTCGACGCGGCGGCGGCCCGGCTGCGTGCGGCGCTGGGGGAGCGGGCCCACCGGATCGAGCACATCGGATCCACCGCGGTGCCGGGGCTCGCGGCGAAGCCGGTGATCGACGTCGTCGTGGCGCTCGACGATCCCGACGACGAGGCGGCCTACCTGTCCGACCTGCTCGCCGACGGCTACGACCTGCGGGTCCGCGAGCCCGGGCACCGCCGCCTGCGCGGCGCCGTCGGCCGGGCCGGCGGCCCGCCCCGGCCCTGACCCGCCGGATCAGCCGCCGGGACGCTCCGCCCGCTCGGCGAGCATCCGCTCGGTCGCCGCCCGGACCTCGTCGACGCCGATCTCCTCGACGCCGTCGGCGGTCACCGTGATCAGGTTCGGGAAGATCGCCCGGGTGAGGTCGGGGCCCGCGGTGGCGGTGTCGTCGTCGGCGGCGTCCCACAGCGCGTTGACCGCGAGCGCGATCGCGCCGGCACGGTCGACGCCCGGATCGTGCCGCTTCTTCAGCGACGCCTCGGCGAACTGCGAGCCGGACCCGATGCCGACGTAGCCGGACCGGGCGCGCTTGATGCTGCCGGTCGGGTCGTAGGTGACGATGCGGACCGGGTCGGGGTCGGTCGGGTCGTAGCCGACGAACAGCGGGAGCGCGACGAAGCCCTGCATCGCCGCGCCCAGGTTCTCCCGCACGATGCTCGACAGCCTGCGGACCTTGCCGTCCTGGCTGATCGGCGCGCCCTCGACCTTCTCGTACTGCTCCACCTCGGCCGCGAACATCTTCAGCATCTGCAGCGCGTGCCCGACCGACCCGGCGAACCCGGCGGCGGAGGTGTCGTCGATGCCGACGACCTTCACCAGGTCCTTCTGGGCGATGAGGTTGCCGGAGGTGGCGCGCCGGTCACCGGCGAGCAGCACGCCGTCGGCCCAGGTCAGGGCGACGATCGTGGTGCCGTGCGGGACGTCCAGGTCGGCGGGGACCCGCTGGGCGGGGTCGCGCGGGAGGTGCGAGGGCAGCAGCTCCGGGGCGTGGGCACGCAGCTGCTCGAGGAACGAGGGTCCGGTCATGAGGGGGAGCGGGCTCCTTCGCACTGCGGGACGGGGACGGGGCCGATCCTTCCCGTCCGCGGCGCCCCGGTCCACCCGCGGTGCAATGGCACACTCGGGGCGGTGAGCGCACGGAGCCGGGCCGAGTCCTTCTGCACACGCCACGGGCTGCGGGTGCCCGTCCTGGAGGCCCCGATGGCCGGGGCCTGCCCACCGGAGCTGGCGGCCGCGGTGGCAGCGGCGGGCGGCATGGGTGCCGCGGGCGTCGTGAACGACACCCCGGAGGCGATCGCCGACTGGGCCGCCCGCTTCCGCGCGCTCGCCGGGACCGCGCCGTTCCAGCTCAACCTGTGGATCCCCGACCCGCCCGCCGACGACGACGTGGGCCTGCAGACCGCCTACCTCGACACCCTGGGCGGCACACCCGCACCGGCCGGCGGCCCCGGACCGTCGTTCTCCGACCAGCTCGCCGCCGTCCTGGCCGCCCGGCCCGCGGTCGTCTCGACGATCATGGGCCTGTTCACGGCCGAGCAGGCCGCCGCGGTGCACGGTGCGGGCTGCGCCTGGTTCGCGACGGTCACGACCCGCGCCGAGGCCCTCGCGGCGGAACGGGCGGGGGCGGACGCCGTCGTCGTGCAGGGCATGGAGGCCGGCGGGCACCGCGGGACCACCGACCCCGCCGACGCCGAGGCCGTCTCGGTCGGGCTGCTCGCGCTCGTCCCGTGGGTGGCCGACGCCGTCGGTGTCCCGGTGGTCGCCGCCGGCGCGATCGGCGACGGCCGGGCCCTTGCCGCCGCGCTCACCCTCGGCGCGAGCGCGGTGCAGGTGGGGACGGCGCTGCTGCGCAGCCCCGAGGCCGGGATCGACGACGGCTGGTCCGCCCGGCTCGACGGCCTCGACCCCACCGGCACGACGACCACCCGGGCCTACACCGGCCGGCTGGCCCGCGGCATCGCCACCGACTACGTCCGCGCCTGGACCGTGCCGGGCGCCCCGGCCCCGGCGCCCTACCCCCATCAGCGACGCCTGGTGGCCCGCTACCGCGCGGGCGAGCCGGGCGCGGTCGACCGGGTCAACCACTGGGCCGGGCAGGCCGCCGGACGTGCGACGACCGACCCGGCGGCCGAGGTCGTCACCCGGCTGTGGCGCGAGGCGGACCCCCTGCTGCCGTGAGCCCGGCTCAGTCGCGGAAGGGGTCGACCATGTCGTCGAACTCGCCCTTCTTGGCGCCGTCGACGAACGCGGAGATCTCGGCCGGGGTGTAGACGAGCACCGGGCCCTCGGGGTCGCGGGCGTTGCGGACCGCGACCTGGCCGTCGTCCAGGACGGCGAACTCCACGTTCTGCCCGTCGGCGGTCCCGCCGGCCGGGCGGCGCCACGTCACGGGGCCGAGATCCGCTGCGCGCGTGCCGTTCGGGTGGGACATGGGGACCTCCGGATGTGTCCGCTGCGTCCGTTTGACTGCGGAGAGTGTCGAAAGACTGTGCAAGCGATCTTGCATCCGCACGTGTCATCCGTGACGATGGAACCACCGACACGCTGAGGGGGCCCGTGAATGCGCCGGTCGACGCACGGATCTGCCGTCGGGTGGATGTCGTCGTGACCGCCGGACGGACGAACGAGGCCGGCGGACCCGATGTCCTCACGGTGACGTCCGTTCTCGACGGCCGTGCACACAAGGTGACCGACTCGGAACTCTGCGCACCGCACTCGATGCGGACCGGCCGGTACGCGGCCCTGTGCGGCCACCTGGTGTCCCCGGCCCCGCTGATCGACGTCGCCGGGACCCCGTGCGGCCGCTGCGTGCAGCTCGACCCGACGCCACCGGCGGAGGAGACGTCGCGGCGTCCCGCCCGCCGGCGCGGCTGGGGCCTGCGCCGGGTCCTGCCGGCCTGAGTCGTCCGGTACCGGAGCGGGACCCGTCAGCGGGCGAGCCGCTCCGGGTCGGTCTGCTCGTGGCGGCGCAGCGGTCCCCGGGTGCGCCGCTCCAGGTAGCGGCGGCCCGAGCGGGTCAGCTTGCTGAGGGTGTTGGGGCCGCGGCGGCGCTCGACGGCGTCGCCGATCTTGCCCAGGAGCCAGGCCAGCAGCGGTGCACCGACCGCCAGGAGCAGCCATACGCGCAGGTGCCGGGAGAGCAGGGCCCACATGTCCGGACCGTCCTTTCACTGGGGGCGACGGAGGTGTCGTCGCCGGAGGCGCCGACAGTAGTGCGGCCCGCCCGGCCGCGCCCGCTGCGAGGTGACGGCCCGTGACCGACCCGCCACGGGATCGTTGTACGAGAGGGTGGGTCCGGCTGCCCCCGGCCGGGCGCCCGCTTCTGCGAGGAGGTACGCCCGTGTTCGTCCCGGGTTCCGGCAGCGTGGTGGTCGTCGCCGTCGCGCTGCTCGTCGTCGTCGCCGCCCTGGTCAGTCCCGCGGGTCGCCGTGCCGCGGTGGCCGCGCTCGGCTCGGTCGGACGCTGGCCCGCACTGATCCGCGCCGAGATGCGCGGTGACGCGCCGCTGTCCGACGGGCGTGCCGACGCCGCCGACGACCGTCGCTTCGACACCACGCCCGAGATGCCGGCGGTGCGTGCCGAACCGCTGCCGCCGACGTCGACGTTCCCGCAGGTGAGACACCCGGGGCGGTGATCGTCGCCCGTTGTGGGAGACGGGGCTGACGCCGGACGCCCCGGACGCGGTAAATTTTCTTTTACCAGCGGGAACCCCCGGCGCTCCCTCGGCGTTGCACACGTGTGAGGGCCTGCCAGAGGTGGGCCCCGCACACGTCCGTCGAGGAGGATCCAGGTGCGCTCCACGAGCAACCCGGCGTTCCGCAACCTGCCCACACAGCAGCAGGGCGGCTACGCCACGTTCGACCGCTCGGGTGGCGGCATGATGGGCGGGGGCGCCGCCATGGCCGGCTCCCAGTCGTCCTACGTCGACCCGACCCAGGCCACCCAGGACACGGGCCGGCCGATCACGGTCGACGACGTCGTCCAGAAGACCGCCATCAGCGGCGGACTCGCGCTCGTCGCGGGCTTCCTGACCGCCATGTCGGGGCTCTACATCCTGGCGCTGCCCGCGTTCGTCGTCGGGCTCGTCGTCTCCCTGATCGTCATCTTCAAGCAGAAGCCCAGCGCCCCGCTGACGCTGACCTACTCGATCGCGATGGGTGTCGCCCTCGGCGGCATCACCGGGCCGATCAACCAGCTCTACCCGGGCATCGCCTTCCAGGCGCTCATCGGCACCGCCGGTGTGTTCTTCGGGATGCTGGTCGTCTACAAGACCGGTGCCGTCCGGGTCACCCCGCGGTTCACCAAGTGGATGATGGGCGCGCTGATCGGCGTCGTCGTCCTCATGCTGGCGAACCTGGTCGCGAGCTTCTTCATGGAGGGCGGCTTCGGCCTCCGTGACGGCGGCCCGCTGGCCATCCTGTTCTCGGTCGTCGTGATCGGTGTGGCGGCGTTCAGCCTGCTGCTCGACTTCGACGCCGCGGACAACGCGGTCAAGGCCGGCGTCCCGGCGAAGTACTCCTGGTACATCGCGTTCGGTCTGATGACCACGCTGGTCTGGCTCTACATCGAGATCCTGCGCCTGCTGAGCTACCTGCGCCAGGACTGACCGGTCACCCACGACCCGGCCCGTGAGGGCCGGGTGCGGTCGGAATCGCCCCCTCCGGTCGCGCGCGCCGCGGACACCCCCGGGTGTCCGCGGCGTCGTCGTGTCCGGGGGTGGCCGGGCGGGACCGGGGGTCGTAGCGTCGGTGTCGTGCCCGGGAACGACCCGGTCGTCACCGGGATCGCCATCCTCCTGGGGATCGCGTTCGGGCCCGCGGTGCTGGTGGGGCTGCTGGTGCGCCTGCCCCGCCTGGTGCGCTGGGTCGCCGCGCGGCACCGCCGCCCGGCTCCGCCGCGTCCGATCGGGCCGCCGCTGGAACGGCTCGTCGCCGACCTGCGCCGCCTGGACCGGCTGCGCCGCGGGCCGCAGCCGGCCACCCGGGTCCGGCGCCTGGCGCTGCTGGCCGCATACGACGACGTCCTGCTCGACGTCTGCCGGGCCGTGGGCGTCGAGGACCCGCCGCTGCGCGCCCACGTCGAGGCGGGCGGGACCCAGGGCGCGCTCGACGCCGACCGTGAGCTCGCCCGGCTGCGGACCGAGGCCGAGATCGAGGCCACCGGCGTGCGCATCGACCCGCCCGGCCACGCCGCCTGACCCCGTGACGCCGACGGGCCGGCCCGCGCGAGGCGGACCGGCCCGTTCGTGGGACGCCGTGGGGTCAGGCGAGGTTCTCGATCACCAGCGCCATACCCTGGCCGCCGCCGACGCACATCGTCTCGAGCCCGTAGCGGCCGCCGGTGCTGCGCAGGCCGTTCATCAGGGTCGTCGTGATGCGGGCGCCGGTCATGCCGAACGGGTGGCCCAGCGCGATCGCGCCGCCGTGCACGTTCAGCTTGGCCTCGTCGATGCCCAGGTCGCGGGCGCTGGGCAGCACCTGCGCGGCGAAGGCCTCGTTGATCTCGACCAGGTCGATGTCGTCGATGGTGAGCCCGGCGCGGCGCAGCGCCTGCTGGGAGGCCTCGACCGGGCCGTAGCCCATGATCTCCGGCGACAGCCCGGTCACACCGGTCGAGACGACCCGGGCCAGCGGCGTGACGCCGAGCTGCTCGGCCTTCGTGTCGGACATGATCACCAGGGCGGCGGCGCCGTCGTTGAGCGGGCACGCGTTGCCGGCGGTGATCCGGCCGTCCGGGCGGAAGACCGGCTTGAGCTGCGAGATCTTGTCGTAGGTGGTGCCGGGGCGGGGGCCGTCGTCGGTGTCGACGACCGTGCCGTCGGGCAGCGTCACCGGGGTGATCTCACGCGCGAAGAAGCCGTCGGCGATGGCCTTCTCCGCACGGTTCTGCGACTGCACCGCGAAGCGGTCCATGTCCTCGCGGGACACGTCCTTGTACCGCGCCAGGTTCTCCGCGGTCTGCCCCATGGAGATGTAGGCGTCCGGCAGGAGACTCTGGTCGCGCGGGTCGGTCCAGCTCTCGGCGCCCTTCTCCGCGGTCTCGGCGGTGCGGGCCTCGGCGTCGGCGAACAGCGGGTTGTGCGTGTCCGGCCAGGAGTCCGACGTGCCGCGGGAGAAGCGGGAGACGGTCTCGACACCGGCGGAGACGAACACGTCGCCCTCGCCGGCCTTGATCGCGTGCAGCGCCATCCGGGTGGTCTGCAGCGACGACGAGCAGTACCGGGTGATGGTGGTGCCGGGCAGCGAGTCGTGGCCGAGTTGGATCGCGACGATCCGGGCCAGGTTGTTGCCCTGCTCCCCACCGGGCAGGCCGCAGCCGAGCATCAGGTCGTCGATCTCGGCCGGGTCCAGCTGCGGGACCCGGCCCAGGGCGGCGCGGACCATCTGCACGGTCAGGTCGTCCGGGCGCATCCCGGCCAGGGAGCCCTTGTTGGCGCGGCCGATCGGGGACCGGGCCGCGGCGACGATCACGGCTTCGGGCATGGGACGTCCTCCTCCATCGCAGGTACCTCTCGATCAGACCCTACTCGTCGGTAACCGATGATCGGGAGACGGCGTGACGAAACCGTCAGGGGGCCGCGGCATGCTCCGGTCCATGACGTCGTGGGGAGACTTCCGGCGGGCCGAGCCCGCGTTCGCCGACCTGTCCGAGCGGATCCTGCGGCGGGGGATCGCGCTCGTGATCGCGACGCTGCGCGCCGACGGGGCACCGCGCGTCTCCGGGATCGAGGTGGTGCTGGACGACGCCGGCGGTGACACCGAGCTCTCCTTCGGGTCGATGCCGGGCGCCCGGAAGGGCTCCGACCTGCGGCGGGACCCGCGGTTCGCGCTGCACGCCGCACCGGCCGACCAGTCCGGCGGGGACCTCGGGGACGGCGACCTGAAGGTGTCGGGCCGGGCGGTGCTGCAGGGCCCGCTGTCCGGGCCGGTCACCGGGGACGCGTTCCGCGTCGATCTCACCGAGGTCGTCTGGACCGGGCTCAACGACGAGCGGAACCGTCTCGTGGTCCGCTGGTGGACCCCCGGTGGCGGGATGCAGGAGGTCGCGCGCGAGTGAGCGGTGCGAGGATGCGTGCATGCGCTACGTCGAGCACGTCGTCGACCTGGTCGGGAACACGCCCCTCGTCCGGCTGGGAGCGACGGCCCAGGGCATCGCCCCGCCGGTCCTGGCCAAGGTCGAGTACCTGAACCCCGGTGGATCGGTGAAGGACCGCATCGCCCTGCGGATGGTCGAGGCCGCCGAGGCCTCGGGTGAGCTGCGCCCGGGCGGCACGATCGTCGAGCCGACCTCGGGCAACACCGGGGTCGGGCTGGCGATGGTCGCGCAGCGCAAGGGCTACCAGTGCGTCTTCGTGTGCCCGGACAAGGTCGGGGAGGACAAGCGCAACGTCCTCAAGGCCTACGGCGCGGAGGTCGTGGTGTGCCCGACGGCGGTCGACCCCGAGCACCCCGACTCCTACTACCAGACCTCCGACCGGCTGGTCCGGGAGATCGAGGGCGCCTGGAAGCCCAACCAGTACGCGAACCCGGCCAACCCCGAGTCGCACTACCACTCGACCGGCCCGGAGATCTGGGAGCAGACCGAGGGCCGGATCACCCACTTCGTGGCGGGGATCGGCACCGGCGGCACCATCTCGGGCATCGGGCGGTACCTCAAGGAGAAGTCGAACGGCGCCGTGCGGATCATCGGCGCGGACCCGGAGGGCTCGGTCTACTCCGGCGGCACCGGGCGCCCCTACCTGGTCGAGGGCGTCGGCGAGGACTTCTGGCCGACCACCTACGACCGCGACATCTGCGACGAGATCGTCGCCGTCTCCGACGCCGACTCCTTCGAGATGACCCGCCGCCTCGCCCGCGAGGAGGCGCTGCTCGTCGGCGGTTCCTGCGGGATGGCGACCGTCGCCGCCCTGCGGGTGGCCGCGACGCTGCCCGCGGACGCGGTGGTCGTCGTGCTGCTGCCCGACGGTGGCCGCGGCTACCTCGGCAAGGTCTTCAACGACCGCTGGATGGCCAGCTACGGCTTCCTCCCGCCGTCGCAGGGCGCGACCATCGGCGACGTGCTGCGGCGCAAGGACGGCGCGCTGCCCGCGCTGGTGCACGCCCACCCCAACGAGACCGTCGCCGACGCCGCGCTCTACCTGCGCGAGTTCGGTGTCTCCCAGATGCCGGTGGTCAAGGCGGAGCCGCCGGTCATGGCGGCCGAGGTCGCCGGGTCGGTCAGCGAGCGCGACCTGCTCGACGCGCTGTTCACCGGGCGGGCCAAGCTCTCGGACCGGCTCGAGGACCACATGTCCGATCCGCTGCCGACCCTCGGCGCCGGAGAGTCGGTGCAGGACGCGATGGAGGCCTTCGCCAAGGCCGACGCCGCGCTGGTGCTGGAGGACGGCAAGCCCGCGGGCGTCGTCACCCGGTCCGACGTGATCGCCTTCCTCGGCGGCAACGCCTGACCCGGCCCGCACGGACGCCGGGAGTAGCCTCGGCGTCCATGCAGGGCTTCTCCACACGCGCGATCCACGCCGGCCAGGTCCCGGACCCGACGACCGGCGCGGTCACGACGTCGATCCACACCAGCTCGACCTACGCCCAGGACGGCGTCGGCGGGACCCGCGGGGGGTACGAGTACTCCCGCAGCGCCAACCCGACCCGGACCGTGCTGCAGGACCAGCTCGCCGCCCTGGAGGGCGGCCGGCACGCGCACGCGTTCGGCTCCGGGATGGGGGCGACGGACACGCTCCTGCGGATCCTGCTCAAGCCCGGTGACCACCTTGTCATCCCGCACGACGCCTACGGCGGCACGTTCCGGCTGGTGGACAAGGTGCTGTCCGGGTTCGGTGTCGAACACACCCCGGTCGACCTCGCCGACCACGACGCGCTGCGCGCGGCGCTGCGGCCCACGACCAGGGTCGTGTGGTGCGAGACCCCGACCAACCCGCTGCTCGGCATCGCCGACATCGCGGCGCTGGCCGGGATGGCGCACGAGGCGGGCGCGCAGCTCGTCGTCGACAACACCTTCGCCTCGCCGTACCTGCAGACGCCGCTGGCGCTGGGCGCCGACGTCGTCGTGCACTCCACGACCAAGTACGTCGGCGGCCACTCCGACGTCGTCGGCGGTGCACTGGTCACCGACGACGACGCACTGTCCGAGCAGATCGCGTTCGTCCAGAACTCCACCGGTTCGGTGCCCGGCCCGTTCGACGCGTGGCTGACCCTGCGCGGCGCGAAGACCCTCGCGGTGCGCATGGAGCGCCACTGCGACAACGCCGAGCGCGTCGCCGAGATGCTCTCCGCGCACCCCGCGGTGGCCTCGGTGCTCTACCCGGGCCTGCCCGGGCACCCCGGCCACGAGGTCGCGGCCAAGCAGATGCGCCGGTTCGGCGGGATGGTGTCGTTCCTCGCCGCGGGCGGGCGCGACGCGGCGCTGCGGATCTGTGCGGGCACCCGGCTGTTCACCCTCGCCGAGTCCCTCGGCGGGGTCGAGTCGCTGATCGAGCACCCGGGCGAGATGACCCACGCCTCGACCGTGGGGTCGATGCTCGAGGTGCCGGACTCGCTGGTCCGGCTGTCGGTCGGCATCGAGGACGCCGACGACCTGCTCGACGACCTGCGGGCCGCGCTCGACGCGGTCCGGTAGCGCCGCCGGCGGGCTCAGCTGCGCGACTGCTCCGGCGACGGCGCGGGGGGCTGGACCACCGGCGGCGGCGGGATGACCAGGTCACCCGGGTCCACGCAGCCGCCGACCAGCGACCACGTGCCGTCGCCGCGGGCCTCGTAGCGGCCCGGGTCGGCGCAGCCCGCGTCGTGCACGGTCGCCACCGCGAGCGCGGCCAGTCCGGCGGCCAGCAGCAGCGGTGCCGTCGTGCGCAGGCGCGTCATTCGCGAGTCCCTCCCGACACCGGGCGCGCAGGAGACGTCACGCCCGGTGAGACACCGGCGAGGTTACCCGGGGCGGTGCGAGACTGCCGGGATGGCCGCCCCCGTCATCCCCCCGGTCACCGCCGACGACGTGCTCTCCGCCCGCGAACTGCTCTCCGGCGTCGTGCGCACCACGCCCGTCGCCGGTGCCCGTGCCCTGTCCGACCTGACCGGCTCCCGGGTCGTTCTGAAGTGCGAGAACCTGCAGCGCACGGGCTCGTTCAAGATCCGCGGTGCCTACACCCGCATCGCCCGCCTCTCCGACGACGAACGTGCAGGCGGCGTCGTCGCGGCGTCGGCGGGCAACCACGCCCAGGGCGTCGCGCTCGCCGCACGGCTGCTGGGCGTGCGCGCCACCGTGTACATGCCCGAGCGGGCGGCCCTGCCCAAGGTCGACGCGACCCGCGGCTACGGCGCCGAGGTCGTGCTCACCGGCCGCACCGTCGACGAGGCCGTCACGGCCGCCACCGCGGCCGCCGAACGGTCGGGCGCGGTGTTCGTGCACCCCTTCGACCACCCCGACATCATCGCCGGCCAGGGCACCGTCGGCTGCGAGATCCTCGACCAGGTCCCCGACGCCGGCTCCGTGCTGATCTCCGCGGGCGGCGGCGGGCTGCTCGGCGGGACCGCCGCGGTCCTGCGCGCCGCGCGCCCGGACGTCCGGATCGTCGGGGTGCAGGCCGCGGGTGCCGCGGCCTGGCCGTCGTCGCTGGCGGCCGGCGAGCCGATGCCGGTCGGCGGGATGCGCACGATGGCCGACGGGATCGCCGTCGGACGCCCGGGCGACGTCACGTTCGCCCAGGTCAGCAGCCTGATCGACGAGATGGTCACGGTGTCGGAGGACGCGTTGTCCGCGGCGCTGCTGCACTGCCTGGAACGGGCGAAGATGCTCGTCGAGCCCGCCGGTGCCGCGTCCGTCGCCGCGCTGGTGGAGCAGCCCGACCGCTGGCCGGGGCCGGTCGTGTGCGTGCTGTCCGGCGGCAACGTCGACCCGCTCGTGCTGCTGCAGGTCATCCGGCACGGGCTGGTCGCCTCGTCCCGCTACCTCACGCTGCACCTGAGGATGCCCGACCGCCCCGGCGCGCTCGCCGAGCTCCTGGCCCGGGTCGGTCGGCTCGGGGCCAACGTCACCGACGTCGCGCACTCGCGGATCAGCGGCGCGCTCGCGGTGGGGGAGGTCGACGTCGAGCTCAGTGTGGAGACGCGGGGGCCCGAGCACCGCGACGCCATCGTCGCCGACCTGCGCGAGGCCGGGCACGCCGTCGCCACGCCCTGACCCGCCCCGGCCCGCTCCGACCGCCCGGACCGGCTCCGACACGCTCGACCGGCTCCGACACGCGAACGGGCCCGGCCGGTCGGCCGGGCCCGTTCCGCGGGTGGTCGTGGGTCAGCCGGTGAAGGCCTCCACCGACACCAGCGTCACCTTCATGGTTCCGCCGTCGGGCAGCTGGTACTCGCGGGTGTCACCCGGCTTCGCGCCGAGCAGCGCCGCGCCGAGCGGGGAGTTCGGGGAGATGACCTGCAGGTCGCCGTGGCTGCCCTCCTCGCGGGAGCCGAGCAGGACCTTCTCGGTCTCGTCGTCGTCCTCGTAGCGGATCTCGAGGACGGTGCCGGGGGAGGCCTCGTCGGAGCTGGACGGCGCGGTGCCGACCTGGGCGGTGCGCAGCAGCTCCTGCAGCTGACGGATCCGGGCCTCCTGCTGGCCCTGCTCCTCGCGCGCCGCGTGGTAGCCGCCGTTCTCCTTCAGGTCGCCCTCCTCGCGGCGGGCGTTGATCTCCGCGGCGATGACGGGCCGGTTCTCGATCAACCCGTCCAGCTCGGCCTTCAGCCGGTCGTAGGCGTCCTGGGTCAGCCAGGTGGCCTGGGTGTCCGTCACCGTCATCAACTCCTCCAGGAAAACAGGACGTGTCACCGCCGGGACGCCTGGCGCCCGGCGGGCACACGGGGGTGGCGGCTCCGAGCGGCACGCCCCGAGTAAGGAAAAACACGACCCGCCTGCGGGTCGTGTGGGGCTCACCTTACCACGGAGCGTGCCGCTCATCGCAGCCTTTCGGTGAACGGGCGCGTGTACCGGATAGTTCCCTGCCGAGGAATATTCGCAGGTAACGGGGTTGTCGGCGGCCGCACAGCCGCCCCGGTCGCGTCGGCGTCAACCGTCCGTCGCAGACGGGCGCCCCGGCGGGAACAGATGGTGCGGGTGACGGCGTTGCCGATGCCGGAGCCCGTGCTCGGCGCGGTTCCTGTCGGTCCCCTCTGCCAGGATCGTCCCTGAGCACGACCTCGCCGCCCGCCGCCGGCAGACCACCGGCGCGGGACCCGAGTCCGGTGACCGTGGAGGAACCCGCCCCGATGGCTACGCAGTACACCCCGTCCGCCCCGCGCCCGGTCCAGCCGCCGGCGCCCGGCGAGCGTCCCCGGTTGATGACGGTGCACGCCCACCCCGACGACGAGTCGTCGAAGGGCGCGGCGACCACCGCCCGGTACGTCGACGAGGGTCACGAGGTCATGGTCGTGACCTGCACCGGCGGTGAGCGGGGCAGCATCCTGAACCCCGCGATGGACCGGCCGGACGTCCTGGAGAACATGACCGCGGTCCGCAACGCCGAGATGGCCCGCGCCGCCGAGATCCTCGGCGTGCAGCACGTCTGGCTGGGCTTCGTCGACTCCGGCCTGCCCGAGGGCGACCCGAAGCCCCCGCTGCCCGAGGGCTGCTTCGCCCTGGGTGACGTCGAGGAGCAGACCGCGGCCCTGGTGAAGGTCATCCGCGAGTTCCGCCCGCACGTGATCGTCACCTACGACGAGAACGGCGGTTACCCGCACCCGGACCACATCCGCACCCACGTCATCTCGATGGCGGCCTGGGAGGCCGCGGGCGACCCGGCACGCTTCCCGGAGGCGGGGGCTCCGTGGCAGCCGATGAAGCTCTACTACGGCCACGGCTTCTCCAAGGCCCGGCTGGAGGCCTTCCACAACGCGATCGTCGAGTCCGGCCAGGAGTCGCCGTACGCGGAGTGGCTGGAGAACTGGAAGAGCGACCGGCCCGACCCCGGCACCCGGGTGACCACCAAGGTCCCGTGCTCGGACTGGTTCGGCCGGCGCGACGACGCGCTGCGCGCGCACGCCACCCAGATCGACCCGGACAGCAGGTTCTTCTTCACCCCGCTCGAGGTGCAGGCCCGGGTGTGGCCCACCGAGGACTACGAGCTGGTCCAGTCCCTGGTCGACACCGAGGTCCCGGAGGACGACCTGTTCGCCGGCATCCCCGTCGAGGTCGGCGGGGAGCGCCGTCGCGCCGGATGAGGGCGCGCGGGCTCCGCGGGTAGCCTGGTCACCGGCCCCTCCCGCAGCTGCGGGGTGGTGCCGGTGATCCGGGAACCGGAGTACGGAGGCGCGTGGCGGTGCAGGTCGAGAACGTGACGGCTGTGGTGAACCAGGTCGTGACGGGGCTGCTCGTCCCGATGCAGGACCGGCCCCCGCCCCCCGGGCAGCTGCCCGAGTTCGGCAACGCGGCCCCCGCCGGGCTGGCGATCGTGCTGCTCCTGCTCCTCGCGACGGTCTTCCTCATCCGCAACATGAGCAAGCGGATCACCCGCCTCCCGGAGTCCTTCGACGGCGAGGACACCGCGGAGGGCGGATCCGACCCGGCCGGCACCGCATCCGGGACCGCGACCGACCGCGGCGAGCCGGGACCGGCCCGCTCCTGAGCCGCCGACCCGCGGAGGCGCCGGGTCAGCGCAGCAGGACCAGCCAGATCGCGACGTGGTGGCAGGCCCAGGCCAGCACCGTCGCGGCGTGGAAGAACTCGTGGTAGCCGAACGTCGCGGGCCACGGGTCGGGCCGTCGTAGCGCGTACATGACCGCGCCGACGGTGTAGAGGGCCCCGCCCGCGAGCAGCAGCACGAGCGCGGCCACGCCTCCGCCGGCCAGCAGCCCGGGCAGCACGAACACCGCGACCCAGCCGAGCGCGACGTAGATCGGCACCCCGACCCAGGCCGGAGCGGTCGGCCAGGCGAGCTTGAGGGCGACCCCGGCGAGCGCGCCGCCCCAGACGACGGCGAGCACCCAGGTGGCGGTCGCCGCGGGGAGCGCCAGCACCGAGACCGGCGTGTAGGTGCCCGCGATGAACAGGAAGATCATCGAGTGGTCGAGGCGCTTCATCAGCCGTCGCCGGGCCGGGTCGACCCAGGTGTGCCGGTGGTACAACGCGCTGATCCCGAACAGGCCGAACGTGGTCAGCGTGTAGACGGCCGTGGCCGCGGCCGCGGAGGCCCCGACGAGCGCCCCCGCGACACTGATGAGCGCGGCGCACGCGAAGACGGAACCGACGAGGCTCCACAGGTGCAGCCAGCCCCGCAGACGGGGCTTGAGCGGGGCGGACGGGGCGATGCTCACGCACCCCGACGTTACGGGTCGCGACGGCGGGGGTCCCGTCCGGCGGACGAACGCCACACCCGGGACTAGGCTCCCTGTACGTGGCCCTCCGAGACCTGCTCTACACGGTGTACGAGCGCAGGATCCTGCGTCAGATCGCGGGGGCCGAGCAGCCCAGGCACGTGGCGCTCATCCTCGACGGCAACCGCCGCTGGGCGCGGGAGGCGGGTCTGGCCGACCCCGCGGAGGGGCACCGTGCCGGCGCGGCGAAGATCGCCGAGATGCTCGGCTGGTGCTCCGAGGCCGGCGTCGAGGTCGTCACGGTGTTCCTGCTGTCCACCGACAACCTGGACACCCGCTCCCCGGAGGAGCTCAAGGACCTCCTGGAGATCATCGCCGGGGTGGTCGACGACCTCTCCGGCCCGGACACCCCGTGGCGGCTGCGGGTCGTCGGCGCGATGGAGTTGCTGCCGAGCAGTCTGGCCGACCGGCTGACCGCGGCGGTCGCCCGTACCAGCGATCGCGGGGGCATCCAGCTGAACGTCGCCGTCGGCTACGGAGGCCGCCAGGAGATCGCCGACGCCGTCCGCAAGATGCTGCTGACGCAGGCGGAGGCGGGACGGACGATCGAGGAGCTCGCGGAGTCGCTCGACGTCGACCACATCGCGGAGCACCTCTACACCTCCGGACAGCCCGACCCGGACCTCGTCATCCGGACCAGCGGCGAGCAACGGCTGTCGGGGTTCCTGCTGTGGCAGTCGGCCCATTCGGAGTTCTGGTTCTGCGAGGCCTACTGGCCCGAGTTCCGCCGCGTCGATTTCCTGCGGGCACTGCGGGACTTCGGCGCACGACACCGACGTTTCGGCGGATGAATTCAGATCGACCGTAACCTCCGGCCGACTCGCTCGTTATATATGCCCCGGAAACGGGGATCGCGATCCCCGGAAACGGGAAAGACCCCGGGAGCGGACTCCCGGGGCCTTCCGCGCGTCGGTGACGCGAGGTCTTACTTGCCACCGCCGTGGTGCTTGCCACCGTCGATGTCGACCTTGTCGCCGTTGTCGGCGGCGTTGGTGCAGTCGACGCTGTTGTCCGACTTGACGCCCGACTTGTTGTACGCCTCGCTGAACAGACCGCCCAGGGCACCCTGGACCAGGCTGTTGCCGTTGAGGGCGGTCCCGCAGGCCTGCGGCGAGACGTTGATGTTGTTGTTGGACAGGTTCACCAGGCCGGCGCTGTTCTTCTGCGCGACGCCCTCGGAGTCCTCGACGGTCGAGGCCTTGGCCTTGTTGCCGCTGAAGTAGCTCTCGTGGGACTTGGTGTTACCGCTGTCCTTGATGTGGGTGTCGCCACCGTGCTCACCCGCGAACGCGAGCGGGCTCAGCGCGACGAGCGACGCGGCGCCGGCCGCGGCAACGATTCCAGCCTTCTTCAGCACAGTCCGTCTCCTGTTAGTCGGAGAGCGCGCCCGACCAAGGTGCGCGACTCTCAGTACCTGTCGACGCTCGAACCGGGGAGCCCGCGTCGACTGCGTGTCAATCTAACGGACGCTTTCGCGCTCGACAATCTGACCCTGCGTAATTCTCGGACGGAGTCGGCGAATCATTCGTGTACCTGGGGATTCCTCGCCGCAATCGCAGCGCGGTCGGTGTGGCGTGCGGGCGTGTCGGCGCTGCGGCGGACGGGGCAGTGCGGTGGGAGCCGTCCGGGGGAGACGTACGGCCGGTGTCGACGGCACCGGGATCCGGCCGTGCGGGCCGCGCGGGTGGACGCCGGCCGGCGGCAGGGCCCGGCGGGGTCCGCGCCGGCCGGGGCGGTCGAGCCGGGTGGGCCTCGGAGGGGGCCGCGCCGGGGCGGGCGACGGTCGGCGGACGGGCCCGGGGCGCCGCAGGTGCCGAACCGGTGCGGGCGACCCGGTTCGGCTTCCGGCCCGGGCGGTGGGGCTCGGACGATCACCGGTTGCGGGGTCGGGTGTCCGCGACGCGGACGTTCCGCTCCACAACCGGTGATCATGACGGCGTCCGGGGGGCCGGTATCTCGCTCGAGACGGTAAGCGCCGGACGTGTCGCGGACGGGTCGGGGCGGCGGCGGTCGGCACGAGGGTGGTCGGCCGCGAGGCCGCCGGGCGCGGGGTGTCGCCGGGCAGCAGGGCGGCCGGGGAGCGAAGGCGTCCGGGTGTGCGGGGCGAGGGCTTCGTGTACGGAGCGTGGTCACACAGCGGAGAGATCGGAGTAGTGCCGGACGGCATCGACACGACGGGGTGAACACGTCCCCGGAGATCCGGAAAAGGGTGACCCGGCGGAATCCCGGTCACCCGGGAGTGGGCGCGGGCCGGAACGCAAGAATGCCCCGGAGCAGAAGCTCCGGGGCATTCTCAGATCTGCGAGGAGATCAGCCGATCGAGTCGCCGGCGCCGGCCTCCTGGCCGCAGTTGTCCGACTGGTCGGTCGTCGAGTCGCCCGACTTGGCCTGGGCCTTGCCCAGGATGCCCAGGGCGCCGGTGACGCCGTTGAGGGCGGAGGCGTCCTCGACCGGGACCTGAACGCCCAGCACGTTGACCGGGACGTTGTTGTTGCAGGCCTGGATCGGCACGTTGACGTTGTTGCCGTTCAGGCCGGCGATGAGGCCCTTGGCGTCCTTGTCGATGACGTTCTCGGCACCGTGGTGGTGGCCGCCCTTGTGGCCGTGGTCGCCGTCCTTGTCGCCGGCGAAGGCGAGCGGGGACAGGGCGAGCAGGGACGCGGCGGAGGCCGCAACCACGATTCCAGCCTTCTTCAGCACAGTTTTCTCCTGTTGAGTCTCGAGTCCGCCCGAAGCCGGTCTCACGCGTGCCGGCACGCTGACGAGGGGGAGCCCGTACCGACTGCAAGAAAAACTACCGCTGTTATTCCTGCGAAACAAATCTCGTGACCCTATCGAGGTACACTTTCACTGACGGTTCCGATACTCCCCAAATAGGTTGTTCCGCTCCCGTGCGACCGAGTCGTCGCCGGCCCGAATCGTGCACTCTGCGTGGCCGGGTACCTCCGAACGGACGCGTCACCGGCGGCCCTCGCCGTCGTTCCGCTCCGGGCCCGCCTACGCTCCGGGGATGGACCTGCTGCACGCGACGGCGGAGCTCGCGTCGCGGGTGGACCGGCTGCGGCCGGGTGTGCTGGACGGGCCGCCGCCGTACCCGTCGATCGCCCGGCGGGTGGCCGCGGAGCCGGTCGGGGACCCGGCGGCGCTGGTCGTCACGGCCGGGCGGCTGCGTGCGGAGGTCGCGGCGGCGGGACTCCCGGACGGTCGTCACCGGTACCTGGACGCGCTCCTGGTCGCGCTGCGCTGCCGGGCCCGGCTGCTCGCCGGTGAGGACGTCGGCTACGTCGAGCAGGTCCGCGACCTGTTCGGAGTGCTCCCGCGCCGCAGTGAGCCGGACGAGCTGCACGAGGCGCACCGCAGGCTGGCGGCGGTGCTGCCCGGGCGCGGTCCGCTGGCCGCCCGGATGCGGGACCACCGGGCCGCCGACGTCGTCCCGGCGGAACGGCTGGCCGCTGCGGTCACCGCCGTCGTCGCCGAGCTGCGCCGCCGCACCCACGACACGCTGGGGCTCCCGGACGGCGAGCACGCCGACGTCGACCTCGTCGGCGCCCGGCCCTGGACGGCGTTCACCCGCTACCGCGGCGGCCTGCGCAGCCGGATCTCGGTCGCGACGACCGGTCGGGTGCGGGCCGGGTCGCTGCTGCCGCTGCTCGCCCACGAGGTCTATCCCGGTCACCACCTGCAGTACTGCCGGGCCGAGGTCGCGTCGGCGCAGTACCCGGAGCTGGCCCTGCGGCTGGTCCACAGCCCACAGGGGCTGGTCGCGGAGGGGGCGGCGGAGGCCGCCGTCGCCGTGGTGCCCGGCCCCGGCTGGGGCGCGGTCGCCGAACGCGTCCTCGCGGGCGCGGGCGTGCACCTCGACGGCGCGGCGGCCGAGCGGATCGAGCGGGAGCTGGACCTTCTGGGCCGGGTCCGGCTCGACGCCGCCCTCATGCGTCACGTCGACGGCGCCGGCCCCGACGCGGTGCTCGCCCACCTCGCACGCTGGCTGCTGGTCGACGACGACCGGGCGCGGCGCATGCTCGAGTTCCTCGACCATCCCCAGTGGCGCACCTACCCGGTCACCTACGCCGAGGGCGGCCCGCTCGTGCGCGCCCGGCTCGCCACCGCCCCGGAGGGCCCCGCCGCCGCGCTGGCGACGCTGCTCGACACCCCGGTCCTGCCGTCGGATCTGGTCACCGACGGTGGCGCCGCGGACGGTCCGGAACGCGGTGGACCGGCCTCCGCCGCGGTCGGGGTACTCCGTCCGCCGCGCCTCGGCTGAGCCGAACGGCCCGCCACCGAACGAGGTGCCGATACCCGATCCGACGTCGGACGGTACCGATCACACGATGAACGGCACGTTACGACTGTTCCATCAGGGGTCAACGTAGGGATCCGACGGAGAGTTGCTATTGACCGCACGAGGGTGACCACTAGTAGCGTCCATGACGACGGGCTGTACCCGATGCGGCCCGTTCGGGAGGCCCTGGAGTGGTGTCACACGCACCCGAGAGGGCCGGCACCCGGCCCTTGCGGGCGTGCCGGCCGGAGGACCGCCATGGTCCCTCCGCGTCGTCGCGGCCCGCACCGGGGCCGGCCGGCCCGACGCAGAGCAGGCGCGGTGCCGCGCCTGCGAGGGAGCATCCGTGACCGATCGTCGTCCCGCCCTCACCGACCCGACCTCCGCACCCCAGGGGTCCGTCGGGGACGCACCGGCAGGTACCACCCGCTGCTATGTGCTCGACACGTCCGTGCTGCTGTCCGACCCCTGGTCGCTGCAGCGCTTCGACGAGCACCAGGTCGTCCTGCCGCTCGTCGTCATCAGTGAGCTGGAGGCCAAGCGTCACCACCCCGAGCTGGGCTGGTTCGCCCGGACCGCGCTGCGCCAGCTCGACGAGCTGCGCGTCAAGCACGGCCGTCTCGACGCCCCCGTGCCGATCGGCGAGTCCGGCGGCACGTTGCACGTCGAGCTGAACCACTCCGACCCCACGGTCCTGCCGGCCGGGTTCCGCACCGACTCGAACGACTCGCGGATCCTGGCCTGTGCGCTGAACCTCAAGGCGGACCCGGCAGCGCCGGCGGACGTCACGCTGGTCACCAAGGACATGCCGTTGCGGGTCAAGGCCGCCGCGGTCGGTCTGGACGCCGACGAGTACCACGGCCAGGACGTGCTGTTCTCGGGCTGGACCGGCATGACCGACCTGGAGGTGACCCCCGAGGACGTCGACGCGTTGTTCCGTGACGGCGTCATCGACCACGACGAGGCCCGCGACCTGCCCTGCAACACGGGGTTGCGGCTCGTGGGGGCGTCGAACGCACTCGGGCGGGTCACCGCGGACAAGCGGGTCAAGCTGGTGCGCGGGGACCGGGAGGCGTTCGGGCTGCACGGCCGTTCCGCCGAGCAGCGGATCGCGCTGGACCTCCTGCTGGACAACGAGGTCGGGATCGTCTCCCTCGGCGGCCGGGCCGGGACGGGCAAGTCGGCGCTCGCGCTGTGCGCCGGCCTGGAGGCGGTGCTGGAACGACGCCAGCACCGCAAGATCGTCGTCTTCCGGCCGCTCTACGCCGTCGGCGGGCAGGACCTCGGCTACCTGCCCGGCAGCGAGGTCGAGAAGATGCAGCCCTGGGCGCAGGCCGTCTTCGACACCCTGGGCGCGATGGTCAGCCAGGACGTCATCGATGAGGTCATCGCCCGCGGGCTGCTGGAGGTCCTGCCGCTGACCCACATCCGCGGCCGGTCGCTGCACGACACCTTCGTGATCGTCGACGAGGCGCAGTCGCTGGAGCGCAACGTGCTCCTCACCGTGCTGTCCCGGCTCGGGACGGCGTCGCGCGTCGTGCTCACCCACGACGTCGCGCAGCGGGACAACCTGCGCGTCGGGCGGCACGACGGTGTCAACGCCGTCATCGAGAAGCTCAAGGGCCACCCGCTGTTCGCGCACGTCACGCTGACCCGCAGCGAGCGCTCGCCGATCGCCGCGCTGGTCACGGAGATGCTGGAGGGACCGAACTCCTGAGGTGCCGGGCCCGGCCCCCGTCCGCAGCCGCGGACGGGGGCCGTGTGCTCAGTCGAACAGGTCCGGGTCGGTACGGACGACCTCGTCCCACAGCGGCTGGTAGGAGAACCAGCCGGCGTAGGGGGTACCGGTCTGCTCGGCGGTGAACCGCGCGTTGGCGTGGTCGACGAGCGTCGGCGTCCCCGCGGCCTCGGCGAGCAGCTGCGCCTGGCAGTTGCGCTCGGTCGAGATGAACCACCAGGCGGCCTCGGCGACGGTCTCGCCGACGGAGAAGATCCCGTGGTTCTGGTGGAACACCATCTTCCGGCCGGTCAGTCCGCGGGCCAGCGCCCGGCCTGCCTCCGGGTCGAGCACGACCGCGCCCGCCCCCTCGTGGACGACGCCGTGGTTCTCGTAGAGGGCGCAGGCGTCCTGGGTGATGGGGTCCAGCGGGCGGCCCAGCGACGACCACGCCTTGCCGTACACCGAGTGGGCGTGGGCGGCCGCGACGACGTGCGGGTGCTCGGCGTGCACGGCCGAGTGGATGACGAACCCGGCCTGGTTCACCGGGCGGTTCCCGTGCCGGACCGTGCCGTGGTGGTCGACCATGATCAGGTCCGAGACCCGGATGTGCCGGAAGCTCATGCCGAACGGGTTGACCCAGAACATCTCCGGGTCCTCCGGGTCGCGCACGGTGATGTGCCCGGCGACGCCCTCCCCGAAGCCGAACCGGCCGAAGATCCGGAACGCGCCGGCGAGCTGCTGCTTGCGGTGCAGCCGCTCCTCGGCCGAGGTGGCGAACGTCGGTGGCGTGGGCAGACCGCCGGTACCACCGCCGCCGAGAGCGGCGGTACCGGAGCTGCTGGTGGTGGTGTCCTGCGTGGGGGCGGCCATGACCCGACCGTGCGCCGGATCACGCCCCGGGTCAAGCGGTGACTCAGAGGCCGTGCGGGGTGCCCTCGGTGAACCCCGCGGTGGTCTGCACCCCGACGACGGACCGCTCGTGCAGCTCGTCGACCGAGCGCGCGCCGGCGTAGGTGCACGCGGAGCGGACGCCCGAGCAGATCTCGTCGAGCACGTCCTCGACGCCCGGCCGGTCCGGGTCCAGCCGCTGGCGCGAGGACGAGATGCCCTCCTCGAACAGCGACTTGCGGGCCCGGTCGAACGCGTTGTCCCCGCGGGTACGGGCGCCGACCGCGCGCTTGGACGCCATCCCGAACGACTCCTTGTACGCGCGGCCGTGCTCGTCGCGCAGCAGGTCGCCGGGGGACTCGTAGGTGCCCGCCAGCCAGGAACCGATCATCACCGAGGCCGCGCCCGCCGCGAGGGCGAGGGCCACGTCGCGCGGGTGGCGCACCCCGCCGTCGGCCCAGACGACGGCGCCGCGCTCGCGGGCCGCGGCGGCGCACTCGGCGACCGCGGAGAACTGCGGGCGCCCGACGCCGGTCATCATCCGGGTCGTGCACATGGCGCCGGGGCCGACGCCGACCTTGACGATGTCGGCGCCCGCGTCGACCAGGTCGGCGACGCCCTCGGCGGTGACCACGTTGCCGGCGGCGACCGGGACCGCGGCCCCGGCCTGGTCGACCACACGGCGGACCGCGCCGAGCGCGTCGAGCATCTTCTCCTGGTGGCCGTGCGCGGTGTCGACGACGAGCACGTCCACACCGGCGTCGAGCAGGGCCTTCGCCTTCACCGCGACGTCGCCGTTGATACCGATCGCGGCCGCGGTGCGCAGCCGGCCCGCGCCGTCGAGGGCGGGGGAGTAGATCCCGGCCCGGATCGCACCGAGCGGGGTGAGCAGGCCCGCGAGGCGGCCGTCGCCGTCGAGGCCGAGCGCCACCGCCTTCCGGCCGGCGTCGAGCTGCTCGAACACCTCGCGCGGCTCGGTGCCCAGCGGCAGCGCCAGCGGGTCCGGATCGAGGACTTCGGCGAGCCGGGTGAAGCGGTCCACCCCCGCGCAGTGCGCCTCGGACACGGTCCCGACCGGACGGCCGCCGTCGTCGACGACCACGACGGCGTCGTGGGCCCGCTTGGGCAGCAGGTTCAGCGCGTCGGCCACCGCGTCGGAGGTACGCAGCACCAGCGGGGTGTCCCACACCGGGTGCCGGGACTTGATCCAGGACACGATCCCGGCGACGGCGTCGGTCGCCACGTCCTGCGGCAGCACCGTCAGCGCGCCGCGGCGGGCGAGGGTCTCGGCCATCCGGCGGCCGGCGACGGCGGTCATGTTCGCCGCGACGACCGGCACCGTGGCCCCGGAGCGGTCCGGGGCGGTGAGGTCCACGTCGAACCGGGACGTCACCGTGGAACGGCGCGGGACGAGGAAGACGTCGTCGTAGGTGAGGTCGTGCTCGGGCCGGCGGTCGTCGAGGAAGCGCACGGTATCGGGACTGTACGCTCCCGGCCACCTCGTCACGTGCCCGTCACGTGTCGACAACCGTCGGGCAACCACGGATGCCTACCGTCGGGTACATGCCGGTGCCGTCGCCGAACCCCCGCGTGCGTGCTGCCGACGTACGCCGGCTCCGGGACCTGCTGCGCATCGCCGTGGCCGGGCGCGGGAGCACCGGGGACCTGCTGCCCGGTGAGGACGAGCTGATGGTGCGCCACGGCGTGCCGCGCGCCGCCGTCCGGGCAGCGCTGGGGCTGCTCCGCGAGGAGGGGCTGCTGCGACCCGGACCGACCGCGCACCGGATCGTCGCCCGCCCGCACTACCCCGGGCGGGCGGCGGTCACCGGTACGGGCACACGGCTCCCGCGCTGGCTGGAACGCACCGGGATCGCCGCGCCCGACGTGCTCGCCGACTGGCTCGGCGTGCCGGTCGGGGCACCGTGCCTGCGCACCGAGTGCGTCTCGGCCACGGCCGGTGGCGGCGCGGTGCTGGAGACCCACTACGTGACGACCACGGCCGCGGCGCGGCTGCTCGCGGTGCCCGGGACCGGCCCCTTCGACCGGCAGCTGTCCGAGGCCGGGCTGCGCCCGGCGTCGGCGGGCACCCGCTCCGGGCCGGTGCCGGCCGACCCGGACTCCGCGGCGCTGCTCGGTGTCGCCGCCGGCACCCCGCTGCTGGGCGCCGAACGGACCCTGACCGGTGACGACGGCCGCGTCCTCGCGGTCAGTGTCCTGCGTGCCGACCCTGCCGGGTCGGTGCCCGCGGCCCGCGACGGCGCCGCGGCCGCTCAGCCCGACAGCAGCGCCCGCACCGCGTCGAGCGAGTCGGCCTCGGCCGGGGTCTTGTCCGGGCGGTAGCGCAGCACCCGGGCGAAGCGCAGCGCGACCCCGCCCGGGTAGCGGGTGCTGCGCTGCGCGCCGTCGAGCGCGATCTCGACGACGAGCTCGGGCCGCAGGTGCACCACGCCCGGCTCGCGCGCCGTCTCGTACTCCGGGAAGGTCGCGGTCTGCCAGGCCAGCAGCTCGTCGGTCATCCCCTTGAACGTCTTGCCGACCATCACCGGCTCCCCGCCGTCCGGGTCGCGGGCGCCGAGGTGGATGTTCGACAGCGACCCGGTCCGCCGCCCGTAGCCCCACTCGGCGCCCAGCACCACCAGGTCCAGGGTGTGCACCGGCTTCACCTTCTGCCAGGCCCTGCCGCGCCGCCCGGCCGCGTACGGCGCGGCCAGGTCCTTCACGACGACGCCCTCGTGCCCCGCCGACAGCGCCTCGGAGAGGACCGCGGCCGCCTGCTCCGGCGACGGCCGCCGCACCCCCGGCATCCGCAGCGCGGCGTGGGTGTCCGCGGCGAGCAGCCCGGCGAGCGCGTCGAGCCGGACCTCGGCGGGCTCGTCGACCAGGTCACGGCCGTCGAGGTGGAGCAGGTCGAAGAAGAACGGCGACAGCAGGACGTCCGGTACCCGCTCCTCGGTGCCGAACCGGCTCATCGTGTCCTGGAACGGGCGGGGGCGGCCGTCGTCGTCGAGGGCCAGGGTCTCGCCGTCGAGCACCGCGGTGTCGCACGGCATCCCCCGCACCAGCTCCACCAGCTCGGGCACGCGAGCGGTGATCTCGCGCAGCGTGCGCGTCCACACCCGCACCTCGTCGCCGCGGCGGTGCACCTGGATGCGGGCGCCGTCGAGCTTGTGCTCGACGGTGACGTCGGTGCCGAGCCCGGCCAGCGCGGCGTCGAGCGAGTCGCCGGGGGAGGCGAGCATCGGCCGGACCGGCCTTCCCACCTCCAGCCCGACCGCGGCGAGCGCGTCCTGTCCGCCGGTCAGCGCGGTGGCCGCCGTCTCCGGCAGCCGGCCGGACAGCATGAACGCGCGGCGCACCGCGGGCGCGGCCACCTCGGAGGCGGCGGCGACGGCGTCCACCATCAGCCCCTCCAGGGCGCCCTGGCGCAGCTCGCCGGTGAGCAGACGGTGCAGGAAGCGCTGCTCCTCGGTGGTCGCGGCGCCGTACAGCTCGGTGAGCAGCTCGCGGCGCCGGGCCGCCGAGCCGGCCCCCGCGGTGCCGGCCAGCCCGTCGAGCAGTGCGTCGACCTGCTCCACCGTCAGCGACGGCTCCGCCGCGGCCGGCACGTCGACGCCCGACAGCGTCCGCCAGCCGGTCCCGATCCGGCCCTGCCGGGGCACCCCGGACAGCCAGGCGACGACCGGCACGACCTCGGCCGGCGCGGCGGTGCGCAGCAGCCCGGCGAGCGCGGCGGTCTTCTCCTTGCGCGCACGGGTCGCCCCGACCGCGGCCGAGGTGGTGACGACGTCGGTGAACAGCACCCGGTCAGTGAAGCAGCGACCCCTGACAGTCCGCGCGTCGTCGGATCAGGCGGTGCGCGCGGCCTGCGGAACCGGGACGGGGCGCGGGCCGGACGCGGCGGGCGGCAGGATCGCGCGGCGCCACAGCTCGGCGACCGGGACGACCCCGCGGCAGGTGCCGTCCGGGGCCACGACGACCAGGTCGTCGTAGCCGCGGGCCGGGTCGCCGGACAGGCCGATCTCCATCGCGCGGTGCAGCGGGGTCCGCTCGTCGACGGTCCGCGGCGGGTCCGCCAGCTCGGCCGCCGGCTTCTCGGCCCACAGCGCGTGCCCGAACCGGCCGGCCAGCTGGAGCAGGACGCGGCTGCGGTCGAGGTAGCCGACCGGCCGGTGCGCCCGGTCGACCAGGACGATCCCGGCCGAGTCGGGACGGGCGCGCAACGCCTCGCGTGCGGT
Organism: Pseudonocardia sp. ICBG1034; assembly: GCF_020131375.1. Taxonomy (NCBI): domain Bacteria; kingdom Bacillati; phylum Actinomycetota; class Actinomycetes; order Pseudonocardiales; family Pseudonocardiaceae; genus Pseudonocardia; species Pseudonocardia sp. ICBG1034. The sequence goes on along the minus strand of NZ_JAHLEK010000023.1, from coordinate 294,502 downwards.
GTCGCCGACGGCGTCGTCGGGCAGGGTCACGGCCGGCACGGCGAGCCCGCGCACCGGGGGGCCGGCGGGGACGGGCACCGGGGTGGCGGCCGGCTCCGGGGTCCCGCGGCGCTCCGGCGCCGGGTGGCCGGGCCCGGGACGCCCCGGGACGGGACGGACGGCGGCGGTCCGGCCGGCGACGGGCTGTGGCATCGCGCTCAGCAGGCCGAGCAGCTCCGCGCGGGTCGCCGGGTCGGCCTCGGGCGCGGCGCGCGTCCCACCCAGCAACGGGCCCTGGGCGAACGCGATCCCGATCGCGAACAGCCCCGTCAGCCGGGCCGCGTCGCGGACCCCGGTCGCGGCGACCGGCGCCCCGACCGCGCGGGACACCTCGACCACGGCGCGGACGGCGGCGCCGGTCCCCGTGTCGAGCACCCCGTCGCAGAGGTCCGGCTCGAGCTTCACCACGTCCGGCCGGACGGCGGCCACCACCTCGGGACCGAACGCGCGCCCGGCCCCGTCGAGCCCGATCCGGAAGCCCCACCGCCGCAGCTCGGCCAGCGCCGGGACGAGGTGCTCGGCCGGCGCCGCGGCGGCGATCGGCGGTCCCACCTCCAGCAGCGGGGCGACCGGGTCGGTGGCGTCGCCGAGCATGCCGCGCAGCCGTCCGCGGGCGTGGAGGACGGTGTCCGCGGCGACGTCGACCTGCACCGGGACGGCGGCACCCCAGGACCGGGCGGACGCGACCGCGGAGACCGCGGTGCCCGCGTCGAGCTCGGCGATCCGGCGGGCGTCCCAGCCGCGGTCGCGGGCCGCGACGGCCACCGTGTCGTGGTGCTGGCGCGGCACGACCTCGACCCCGGTGCAGCGACCGGAGCGCAGATCGTGCACAGGGACGTACGCGAAGCGCTGGTCGGGCATCGGAGAGGTCCGTTCGGGTGACAGTGATCGACTGACATACACACGGTGTCACATCGATGTGGACCGAACGGGGACGCGGAGGTGAACAGCGGATGGACTGACCTGGTGCGCCCGGCCGGTGACCGGGCGCAGCCGGGATCAGGAGCGCTTCTCGCCGCGGGTCATCGCCAGCACGTCCAGGGCACGGTCCAGCTCGTCCTCGGTGAGCGTCCCGTTCGCCACGTGGCCGCGCTCGATCACGACCTCGCGGATCGTCTTCCGCTCCTTCAGTGCCTGCTTCGCGACGGCCGCCGCCTCCTCGTAGCCGATCCTCGAGTTCAGCGGGGTGACGATCGACGGGGACGACTCGGCGTACTCGCGGGTGCGCTCGAGGTCGGCCTCCATGCCGTCGACGACCTTGTCGGCGAGCAGCCGCGCGGCGTTCGCGATCAGCCGGGCGGACTCCAGGACGTTGCGCGCCATCACCGGCATCATCACGTTCAGCTCCAGGTTGCCCTGGCTGCCGGAGAACCCCACCGTCGCGTCGTTGCCCATGACCTGCGCGCAGACCATCATCGTGGCCTCGCAGATCACCGGGTTGACCTTGCCCGGCATGATCGAGCTGCCCGGCTGCAGGTCCGGCAGGTGGATCTCGGCCAGCCCGGTGCGCGGCCCGGACGACAGCCAGCGCAGATCGTTGGCGATCTTGTAGAGCGACACGGCGACGGTGCGCAGCGCGCCGGAGGCCTCGACCAGGCCGTCGCGGGAGCCCTGGGCCTCGATGTGGTCGGTGGCCTCGGTGAGCTGCTCCAGTCCGGTCGCCTCGCGCAGCTTCGCGACCACGGCGGCGCCGAACCCGTCCGGGGCGTTCAGCCCGGTGCCGACCGCGGTCCCGCCGATCGGCAGGACGGCGAGGCGGGGGAGCGCGTCGCGGACGCGGTCGGCGCCGTAGCCGGCCTGGCTGGCCCAGCCGCCGGCCTCCTGGCCGAGGGTGATCGGGACGGCGTCCATGAGGTGGGTGCGGCCGGCCTTCACGACCTGCGACCAGTCCGCCGCACGGCGGCGCAGCGCGGCCTCGAGGTGCTGCAGCGCCGGGACGACCTCGGTCGCCAGCGCCTCGGTGGCGGCGAGGTGGATGGTCGTCGGGAAGACGTCGTTCGACGACTGCGAGGCGTTGACGTGGTCGTTCGGGTGCACGTCGGTGCCGGCCCGGGCGGCCAGCGAGGCGATCACCTCGTTGGCGTTCATGTTCGACGACGTGCCCGAGCCCGTCTGGAAGACGTCGACCGGGAAGTGGTCGTCGTGCCCGCCCGCGGCCACCTCGTCGGCGGCCGCGGCGATCGCGCGGGCCCGGTCGTCGTCCAGTACGCCCAGCTCGCCGTTCACCCGGGCCGCGGCCGCCTTGACCAGGCCGAGTGCGCGGATCTGGGCGCGCTCCAGGCCGCGGCCGGAGATCGGGAAGTTCTCCACCGCGCGCTGGGTCTGGGCCCGCCACAGCGCGTCGGCGGGGACCCGGACCTCGCCCATGGTGTCGTGCTCGATGCGGAAGTCCTCGCTCATGGGCTGAGGTCTACTCCTCCGCGACCCGTCCCGCAGTGTTAAGTGAGCCTAACCTCACGGCAGCGGCGGGGCCTCGCCCTCGACGCCGTCGAAGTCGACGGAGGAGAACTCGCGCAGCTTGGTGAGACGGTGGTAGCCGTCGATCAGCCGGACGGTGCCGGACTTGGACCGCATCACGATCGACTGGGTGGTCGCCCCGCCACCCCGGTAGTGGACGCCGCGCAGCAGGGGGCCGTCGGTGATGCCGGTGGCGCAGAAGAAGACGTTCTCGCCGCGCACGAGCTCGGCGGTGGTCAGGACCTTGTCGAGGTCGTGGCCCGCGGCGAGGGCCTTCTCGCGCTCGGCGTCGTCCTTGGGCCACAGCCGGCCCTGGATCTCGCCGCCCATGCACTTCAGCGCGGCCGCGGTGATGATCCCCTCCGGGGTGCCGCCGACGCCGTAGAGCATGTCCACGCCCGAGGTGGGACGCGCGGCGGCGATGGCACCGGCGACGTCGCCGTCGGAGATGAAGGCGATGCGGGCACCGGCCGCGCGGATCTCGGTGACGATCTGCTCGTGACGGGGGCGGTCGAGCACGCAGACGGTGACGTCGGCGACGTCGATCTCCTTGGCCCGCGCGACCCGGCGGATGTTCTCCGCGACCGGTGCGGTGATGTCGATGGCGTCCGCGGCCTCCGGCCCGACCGCGATCTTCTCCATGTAGAAGACGGCGGACGGGTCGAACATGGCGTCCCGCTCGGCGACGGCGAGCACCGCGAGGGCGTTGGGCATGCCCTTGGCCATCAGCGTGGTGCCGTCGATGGGGTCGACGGCGACGTCGCAGAACGGGCCCTCGCCGTTCCCGACCTCCTCGCCGTTGAACAGCATCGGGGCCTCGTCCTTCTCACCCTCGCCGATGACGACGACGCCGCGCATCGACACCGAGGAGATGAGCTGGCGCATGGCGTCGACGGCGGCACCGTCCCCGCCGTTCTTGTCGCCCTTGCCGACCCAGCGGCCCGCGGCCATCGCGGCGGCCTCGGTGACCCGGACCAGCTCCATCGCCAGGTTGCGGTCGGGCGCCTCACGACGGCGGGGGATGGCGGGGCTGGCGGGCTGGCTCACGGATACGTCTCCATTCACGGGCGGCGTGCTCGTCGGCGACGTCCCCTCGTCCGGGTTCCCACGGGCGTACGGGGAGGCGCCCGGCGATCCTCGCACGCCCGACGTCGGGGGAGCAGCGATGAGCGACCGACGCCATGCCTGGGACGATGGACACGTGAGCGCACGACCTGACCCGGGAACGCCGTCGCCGGACTCCTCGGAGCCCGCCGGGCCCCCGGCTGTCCCGGACCCGGCCGACACCTCCGGTACCGCCGGGGCCGCCGAACGGGCCACGGCCGGTGACACCGGCCCGGACCCGGCTCCGGCTGCGGACCCGGCCGCCGCGCCCGAGGGTGCGGCCCGGTCCGGGAGGCCGCAGCCGCCGCCGGTGACCCGCCGGATCCCCGAGGCGGGTCCGCAGGCGATGCACAAGCCCGGCCGTGGCGACACGTCGGTGCGCGACCTGATCTGGGCCTGCCTGATCCTCGTCCCGGTCGCCCTGCTGATCTTCTCGGTCGGCGGGTCCTGCTCGTTCTCGCCCGGCGCCCCGGCCGAGGACGCCGCGTCGGCCCCCACCGTCGACGCCCCGGCCCGGATCGCCGAGTACGCCCGTGGCTCGGCCTTCCCGCTGCGGCTGCCGGACGTCCCGTTCCGGGTCAACTCCACCGACCGCGGCCCGGTGGAGGGCGGCGGCACCGCCGTGCGCATCGGCTTCGTCACCCCCGACGCGGACTTCCTGAGCCTGGTCCAGACCGACGGCTCGGTCGAGGGTGTCCTCGCCACCGAGTCCGGTTCCGCGGGACGCGGCGACGGCCCGCCGACGATGCGCGGCACCGTGCAGGCGGGCGGCCTGACCTGGGAGGTCTACGGCGCCGAGGGCGGCGAGCCCTTCCGGATCGCGACGCTGCCCGGACGGCCGGAGGTCCGCGTCCTGGTGACGGGCTCCGCGTCGGACGCGCAGTTCCGCACCCTCGCCGACGCCCTCGTGGCGGCACCTCCGGTCGCGCCCGCAGGATCCTGATCCGTCTCGGTGACGCTGACGCGGCACCGGCGGGACGCGCGGGGCGAACCCGGCTCCGGACGGTCGCGACCTGCCTCAGCGGCCGAGAACGGTGTCGAGCCAGTCGAACGTGCGCTGGTGGAACAGCAAGAGCGCCCCCTCGTGGCAGTGCTCCCCGCCTCCCTCGTCCTCGCGGAACACGATCAGCTCCTTGACCGAGGTGAGCTCGTCGTACACGCGTTGCGGCTGTCCCCGGAAGAAAACTGGTCGTTCTCCGCCTCCAGCACCAGCGTCGGGCACGTGATGAGCCCGGTGACCCCGTTCATCGTGTAGGGCCCGGCCGCGTCGAGGAGCTCGTCGAAGTCGCGTACGCCGAAGGTCCACAGCCCGTTGAGCACGGCCCAGCGGGCACCCGTGTCCCGGGCCATCAGGGCGTCCAGTCCGCCGGGGGTCGCGGCGGCGGGTGGAGTCGTAGCCGCCGTGGAAGAGCACGGTGGGCCGGCGGGCCCCGGAGTCGTCGACCAGGAACAGGTAGCCCGGCAGCGACACGTCCTCGTAGGGGATCTCGACGGCCCGGACCGGGGTGTCGAAGAGGGTGACCGCGTCGGCGAACGTCTGCTGCGACGAGGTGGCGAGCCGGGCGGACTCCGTGTCCTGTGCGGGGTTCTCGCGCCGGTAGAAGTCAGCGGTCCGGTAGTAGTTCGACGCACGCAGCAGGGCCTCCCGGGCGCTCACCCGGTGACCGGCCGCCTGCGCGTCGCGACCGATGAGCTCGACCCGCGCCGCGGTCGCGGCCCATCGCGTCGACCAGGCGTCGTGGTCGCCCTCCGGGATGTCCCGGCAGGTCACCAGGACCTCGCCGAGGTCGGCGCCGGCGTAGGCCGCGTAGCCGGCCGCGCGCAGCGCCTCGAAGGAGAAGGACTCGTCGTCGAAGAGGAACTTCATCGCCACCGCCGGTGTCCAATGGAACGAAACGGTAGCGTTCCGTTTTGACGGAGGCAGGGCCGGGGACGATGTCCAGGGGTGGGTGCGGGCGCGCAGCCGCCGGGGCACACGACGTGGCCCGGCGTGCCGGGTCCCGGATCGTCGCCCGGCTCGACGGACGGGGCCGCGGTCGTCGCGGCGGGTGGCCTGCCGGCGCCGGTATCCCGACCGTGTGCCGGCGGGACGGCGTCAGGAGTCGGGGTCGCGTTCCGCCTCGGCCAGCTTCTCCTCGATGCGGGTGCGGGCGCCGGCGAGCTGGGCGTCGCAGCGCTTGGCCAGGGCCTCGCCGCGCTCCCACAGTGCGACGGACTCGTCCAGGCCGAGGCCGCCGACCTCCAGCGCGCGCACGACCTCCACGAGCTCGTCGCGGGCCTTCTCGTAGCCCAGGGTCTCCACTGCCGGTCGGTCGCTCATCAGGTCTCCGGGTCGCTGGTGGTCACGGTGGCGGCGACGGCGCCGTCGGCGACCCGGATCCGCAGGCCGGTGCCGGCGGGCGCGTCGGCGACCGACCGCAGCAGCGGGGGCACGTCGTCGTCGGTGCGGTCGGCGAGCTGCACGATCGCGTAGCCGCGGGCCAGGGTCGCGGTCGGGCCGAGCGCGGCGAGCCGGGCACCCAGGTGCTCCAGCTCCGACGACGACCGGTCCAGCCGCCGCAGCACCGCGCGGTGGGCGGCGGCGCGGGCGTCGGCGATCTCGCCCTCCCGGGAGGTGACCATGCGCAGCGGGTCGGCCAGCACCGGCCGTCGCCGCAGGTCGTCGAGGCGGTGCTGCTCCCGGTCGACCCAGCCGTGCAGCGCGCGGCGGGCCCGGTCGCGCAGCCCGGAGATCCGCGCGGTCTCCTCGCCGAGGTCGGGCACCAGGCTGCGTCCGGCCTCGGTGGGGGTGGAACAGCGCACGTCGGCGACGTGGTCGACCAGCGGGGTGTCCGGCTCGTGCCCGATGGCCGACACGACCGGGGTCCGGCAGGCGGCGACGGCGCGGCACAGCGTCTCGTCGGAGAAGGGCAGCAGGTCCTCGACGCTGCCGCCACCGCGGGCGAGCACGATGACCTCGACGTCCGGGTCCCGGTCGAGGGCCCGCAGCGCGCCGACGACCTGCTCGACGGCGAGCCCGCCCTGCACCGCGACGTTCTCGATCCGGAACCGCACCGCGGGCCAGCGCGAGGTCGCGTTGCGGACGACGTCGTGCTCGGCCGCCGAGTCGCGCCCGGTGACCAGGCCGATGGTGTGCGGGAGCAGCGGCGGGCGCCGCTTGAGGGCCGGGTCGAACAACCCCTCGGCGGCGAGCAGCCTGCGCAACCGCTCGATCCGGGCCAGCAGCTCGCCGAGCCCGACCGCGCGGATCCGGTCGACGCGCAGCGACAGCGTGCCGCGCCCCAGGTAGAACGACGGCTTGCCGTGCACGATCACCCGGCTGCCCTCGGTCACGGCGCCGCCGGCGTCGCGCACCAGCGACGACGGCGCCGTCAGCTGCAGGGAGATGTCGGCGGCCGGGTCACGCAGGGTCAGGAAGGCGGTCCCGGAGCGGGCGTTGACCTGGGCGAGCTGGCCCTCGACCCACACCGCGCCGAGCCGGTCGACCCACTCGGCGATCTTGCGGGCGACCGTGCGGACCGGCCACGGGTCCTCCTCGGAGGTCGTGGCGCTCAACGGTTCTCGGACACCGTCGCGATCCGGTTCGTCAGCATCGTGACGTACGGCGGCCGGTTCTCGTGCGCGGTCTCCCAGGCGAGGAGGTCCGCGAGGTCGTCGAGGCTCAGCGTGCGGAGCTTGCCGCGCAGCTGGGGCACGGTCATCGTCGGGTACTCGGGCAGCGCGGCGGGCGCGGTCGCACTCGCCTCGGCCCGGTTCGACGCCGACGCCGGACGCGGCGACGCGGGCGACCGGTCGATCGGGATGCCGGTGCGGGCGGGCCGCAGCGACGACACGGTGCCGTTGCGCCCGGCCGGGGGAGCGGCGGGCGGCAGCGGCGGGGCGATCGGCTCCGGGTCGGGCAGCGAGAGGTCGGCGCCGTCGGCCAGGTCGTCGTCGAAGGTCGCCCAGCTCGGGATGTCGTCGGCGGGACGCAGGGTGCCCAGCGCGCGGTCGCCCTTGATGGCCAGCTCGGTGATCCGCTGCTGGAGCCGCATGGACACCTGCAGCGCCTGGCTGACCGCGGTCACCGGCAGCTCGACGGCGTGCCGCGGCAGCTCTCGGGCCTGCTCGACGGCGGTCACGACGAGGCCGGCGGCGATCCGCACGGGGAACGGCAGCGGAGACATGCACGCCATTGTCCCCTCATCCGCGGCCGCCTGTCGCGCCGGGCGCGCCGGGAGCCGGTCGGGCCGGTCACGTACGGCTGCCCGCTCCCGGGCCGGTCCGTACCCTGGGGGCCATGTCCGGTTCTGCCAAGCAGGTCCTGCTCGCCAAGCCCCGCGGCTACTGCGCGGGCGTCGACCGTGCCGTCGAGGCGGTGGAGCAGGCGCTCGACCAGTACGGCGCCCCCGTGTACGTCCGTAAGGAGATCGTGCACAACAAGCACGTGGTGGAGACGCTGCGCGAGCGCGGTGCGATCTTCGTCGACGAGGCGTCGGAGGTTCCGGAGGGCGCGCACGTGGTGTTCTCCGCGCACGGCGTCTCGCCCGCGGTCCGCGACGAGGCCGCGGGCCGGAACCTGCAGACCATCGACGCGACCTGCCCGCTGGTGACCAAGGTCCACCAGGAGGCGAAGCGGTTCGCCCGCGAGGACTACGACATCCTGCTCGTCGGGCACGCCGGGCACGAGGAGGTCGAGGGGACCTCCGGTGAGGCGCCCGAGCACATCCAGCTCGTCGAGTCCGCCGCCGACGTCGACCCCGTGACCGTCCGCGACCCGGAGCGGGTCGTGTGGCTGTCGCAGACCACGCTGAGCGTCGACGAGACGATGGACACCGTCCGTGCGCTGCGCGAGCGGTTCCCGAAGCTGCAGAACCCGCCGTCGGACGACATCTGTTACGCCACGCAGAACCGCCAGGTAGCGGTGAAGACGATGGCGCCGCGCTGCGACCTGGTGCTGGTCGTCGGGTCGCGGAACTCGTCGAACTCGGTGCGCCTGGTCGAGGTCGCGCTGGGCGCCGGGGCCGGTGCCTCGTACCTGATCGACTACGCCCGCGAGATCGACGAGTCCTGGCTCGACGGCGTGACGACGGTCGGGATCACCAGCGGTGCGTCGGTCCCGGAGATCCTGGTGCAGGGTGTCGTCGAGTACCTCGCCGAGCGCGGCTTCGGCTCGGTCGAGGAGGTCGACACCGCCGAGGAGACGCTGACCTTCTCGCTGCCCCGCGAGCTGCGCCCGCCGCGCGGCCGGTCACTGGGCCTGACCCCGGTGAACTGACCCGCGGCACACACGACGGAGGCCCCGGACCGAGCCGGTCCGGGGCCTCCCGTGTGTACGGGGCGGGGGATCAGCCCGCGGCCCGGTCCGCCTGGACCTGCTTCGCCGACACGACCTGCACCTGGTCGCCGATCTGCAGGGTGTCGAACCAGAGCTTCGCGTTCTCCGGGGTGAGCCGGACGCAGCCCGCCGACGGGGTGTCGGTGCGGCCCTCGTGGAAGGCGATGCCGCCGTCCTGGAAGAACACCGCCCACGGCATCGGGGCGGGCTCGCCGTTGGTCATCGTGTACTCGCCGCTCTTGTGCAGCTGCTCCTTGCGGTAGACCCGCAGGGAGTGGCCGACCGGGGTCTCCTTGCCCGGGCCGCCGATGGCGACCGGGACGGGCCCGTGGGTGATCTTCCCGTCGGTGAACAGCCAGGAACGCTGGGTGTCGAGGTCGACGCAGGCGCGGGCCGTGACGGTGCACGGGGTGCCCGCGACGAGCGGCTGGTCCCGGAAGGCCTGCGCGGCCGGGGTCCCGGCGATCGCGGTGCCGACGCCGATCAGCGCGACGGCCACGGCGACCAGCGCGACGACGATCGCGGGTCGCGTCCTGCGGGGGCTGCGGGTGGTCGACATGGCTCTCCAGTGGGTCCGGCGTGCGTCGGGGAGCGGCGGGGTCACGCCGTGCCCCCGATGGGAAGACGCTCGGGAGGGCAGTGGGTTGCTCCCATTGTCCGATCCGGCGTCACCGGGCGGTCTGCGGGGTACGTTCCGGCCGTCCACCTGGGCGGATGCGTCCGGACGACCGTGGGTGCGCCGGGCGGCGGTCAGCGGGTGTCGCGGCGTGTCCGGCCGGTCGCGCCGCGTGTCGACCCACGGGAGGGTTCGGAGCGGGAGGTGTCGGCGCGCGAGGAGCCGGAGCGCGCCGTCCCGGTGGAGCGCGCTGCGGAGCCGGTGCGGGAGACCCCGGTGCCGGTGGACCCGGTGCGCCCGGTGGACCCGGTGCGACCGGTGCTCCCGGTGCGGACCGATCCGGTGGTGCGGGAGCGGGCCGCGGTCGTCGTCGCGGTGCCCGCGCCGCGCGGTGCCCGGGTCCGTCCGCCGGGACCGTCGGGGTCGTACCCGCCCGGGTCGCGGCCCAGTCGCTGCCGCAACCGGCCGACGGCGTCGTCCGGGCCGAGACGCTGGCGCAGCACGCGGAGACCGGCGACGAGCAGGACGACCAGCGTGGTCATCGCCATCGCCGGGAACGCGTTGATCAGCGGGGCGCCCGCCATGAGCAGGCTCTGCGCCGTGCCGCCGCCGGACGGGGCGCCGATCAGCACCGCGACCAGCGGTACGACGACGGCGAGCAGCAGCGGCGGCTGTACGGCCGGCAGGAACAGCCCGCGCCGGCGGACCCAGGACACCGCGAGCACGCAGCCGAGCAGGTAGCAGACCTCGAACACCCGGCCGACCGTGCCGATCCGCAGCAGGTCCACCAGGACGCCGAGGGCGGTGGTGCCGACGGCCAGACCGGTGGCCGCGAGCGGCGGGACACCGAGGACCGGGGGGAGCAGGGACCGCTCACGCACCGGCCAGCCACCGCGCGCGGGGGCTGGGCCCCGGCCGGGCCGGCGGGCCGAGCTCGATCGGGCCGTGGTCACCCGGTCAGCCTAACCCCTCCCGCCACGGTGTCCCGGTCGCCTCGTCGCGTGCCGTGTCGCCGTCGCCGAACGTGCCCGGATGTGCGCCGTCGGGTCGGCCACCGCCGGATCGGGTGCCGTCCGGTCGGTGGTGGTCGGGCCGCCCGAGGTCCTCGAGGGACACCAGCGAGTCCCCGGCGGAGGCGACCAGCTCGGGCGCGGAGACGCCACGCGGGGTCCGGTCGACCGTCGCGGGCGTCCCCAGCTCGGTGTCGGACACCTGCAGCTCGGTGAACTTCCGGGCGCTCACCAGGACCCGCGCCTCCAGCGAGGAGACGGTCCGGTTGTAGCTGTCCACCACCGCGTCCAGGCTGCGGCCGAGCTTCGCGACGTGCGTGCCCATCGTCGCGAGGCGCCCGTGCAGCTCGCGCCCGAGCCGGTGCACCTGGGCGGCGTTGCGGGCCAGGGCCTCCTGCTTCCAGCCGTAGGCGACGGTGCGCAGCAGCGCGACGAGGGTGGTCGGCGTCGAGAGCACGACGTTGCGGCCGAAGGCGTACTCCAGCAGCCCCGGGTCCGAGCGCAGCGCCGCCTCCAGGAACGGGTCGCCCGGCACGAACAGCACGACGAACTCCGGTGTCGGCTCGAACGACTCCCAGTAGGCCTTGGCCGAGAGCTGGTCCACGTGCGTGCGCAGCTGCCGGGCGTGCGCCGCGAGCCGTTCGGTGTGCACGTCCGGGTCCGAGGCCTCGACCGCCTGCAGGTAGGCCGCGAACGGCACCTTCGCGTCGACGACGACCTGCTTGCCGCCCGCGAGCCGGACCAGCATGTCCGGGCGGACCCCGCCGTCCTCCCCGGCGGCGGACACCTGGGTGGAGAAGTCGCAGTGCTCGAGCATCCCGGCCATCTCCGCGACCCGCTGCAGCTGCATCTCGCCCCACCGGCCCCGCACCTGCGGCGCCCGCAGCGCGTTGACCAGCGCCTTCGTCTCGGTGCCGAGCCTGTCCGAGCTCGCCGCCATCGCCCTGACCTGCTCGCGGAGCCCGGCGTAGGCGGACTCGCGCTCCTTCTCCACCGTCCGCAGCTGCCCCTCGACCCGGCCCAGTGCCGCCGAGACCGGGTCGAGCAGCTGCTCGACGGCCTTCGCGCGGGCGGCCTGGTCGCCGTCGGCCTTCGCCGCGAGCGCGGCGGTCGCCTCCTTGAGCCTGCTCTCCGCCAGCGCCACGAACGCCTCGTTGTTGCGGGCCAGTGCGTCCTGCGACAGCGCGGCGAAGGAGTCCTTCAGCTCGGCCTCGCGGCGCACCGTCGCGGCCTCGGCCCCGGCCCGGGCCTCCCGCTCGGCGCGCAGCGCGGCGGTGGCTCCCGCCGCGTCGGACTCGGCCCGCCGGGCGCGGACCGTCGCGTCGTCGAGGGACTCGTGCAGCTCCTCGACCCGTTCGAGCAGCGCGGCGCGCTCGGCGCGCAGGCCCGCCGCATCGGCTCGGGTGGTGGCGGCGGTGTTCGCGGCGGCCCGGGCCGCCTCGGCCGCCTCGGCCCGGAACCGGGCGGCGGCCACCGACCAGACCACGGCGGCGGCGACCGCCGCACCGAGCAGCGATCCGAGGAGCAGGCTGAGGACGTCCACCCCCGCAGCGTGCACCGCACCCCCGACAGTTCCGCGCCGCCGCAGCTCAGCGGCGTGTCCGGAGCCGGGTGTCTCGCACGGGCACGCACGGGGGGACGGCCGGCGGCCGGCCGGGTTGCCCCGGCGAGGCGGATGCCACGCCGGGCGAACCGGTTCGCGATGCACACGTCTTCCCCGGTGTCGGACCTCCGGGGGGCCGACGGTCCGGGCCGGGGGGCCCGGGCGCACCGCGAGAGTGAGAGAGGTACCTGTGATGACCACCCGACTCGCCCGCACCATCGGCCGTACGGCCACCACGACCACCGCCGCCCTGGCGGTCGCCGCCGCGGCCGTGCTCGTCCCGGCCGGGGTCGCCTCGGCCGCACCCGCGACGCCGGCGGGGGACCCGGCGCCCAGTGCCTGCCGCCCGGCGAACCAGCAGGCGACCGTCCACCCGGCCCCGGGCAGCGCCGGACACCGTCACTACACGGTCGTGCTCAGCGCGGCCCCCGGCACGTCGCCGTGCCTGCTGTCCGGATCGCCGTCGGACCTGGTGTTCAGCCTGAACGGCTCGCCGCGCGCCTCCGAGGTCGCGGTGCCCTACGGCGACCAGACCCGCGCCGTCGAGTTCGGGCCGGGCGAGCCCGTGCAGTTCGACGTGCAGGTCCGCGACTCCGCCGGACCCGCCCGGGCGAACGAGCTGCAGTTCTCGCTGCACGGTCCCGGCGGTGACGTCCCGGGCGGCTTCCTGGCCCGGGGACCGATCGGCGTCGACGCCGGCATCCAGGTCGGCCCGGTCACCGAGCGCTGACCCGGGGCGCCGCCCCGGACCACCGGACACGCGGCGGCCGCGGTGCGCGATCCGCGGCCGCCGCGGCGGTCTCAGACCGCCTCGTGCTCCAGCAGCCACCGCTTCACGGCCAGGCCGTAGCGGAACCCGCCCAGGCTCCCGTCGGTGCGCAGCACCCGGTGGCACGGGACGAACAGCGCCGCCGCGTTGGACGCGCAGGCGCCCGCCGCGGCCCGCACCGCCGCGGGACGGCCGGTCTTCTCGGCGTAGCCGGTGTAGGTGACCGGTGCCCCCGCGGGGACGGTCCGCAGCACGTCCCACGCCAGCTCCCGGTAGGGGCCGGACCGCTGGCGGACGGGCACGTCGTCGATCACCGACAGGTCGCCGCCGTGGTAGCGGTCGACCGCCTCGCCGACCGCGCCGAGGTCGCCCTCGACCACGGTCGCCGGGGCCAGCGAGCGGTGCACCAGGGCGAGCAGCTCGTCGACCGAGGCGGTCCAGCCGGAGGCGAGGACGTGTCCGTCGTCGTCGACGACGGCGGTGAACGGCCCGGCCGGGGTGTCCCGTGTGGACCAGGTCGCTGTGCTCATGCGCTCCTCCGAGGAGTGGTGGTGGCGGCGGCCGTCGCGGCCCGCCAGAGATGGGTGGCGGCGTAGGACCGCCAGGGGGCCCAGGCGTGGGCGCGCGCGGTCAGCGCCACCTCGTCGCCGGGCAGTCCGAGCGCCTCGGCCCCGCGGCGCACCGCGAGGTCGGAGGCGAGCAGCTCGTCGGGGTCGCCCAGGACGCGCATGGCCAGGTAGCCGGCGCTCCACGGACCGATCCCGGGCAGCGCGCACAGCTCGGCGCGCAGCCCGTCCGGGTCGCGCCCGGGGTCGAGGGCGAGGGTGCCGTCGGCGAGCGCGGCACACAGCCCCCGCAGCGACGACGCCCGCCGCGCCGGCCCCGCGATGTCGGCGTCGGCGAGGGTCGCCGGCCCGGGGAACAGCAGGTGCGGCCCGTCGTCGTCGCGCAGCTCGGCGGGCAGCGGCGTCCCGTGCACGGCCGCGAGGCGGGCCGCGGCGGTACGGGCGGCGGCGACCGACACCTGCTGGCCCAGCACCGTGCGCACCGCCGTCTCGGCCGGGTCGACGGTGCCCGCCAGGCGGATCCCGGGCGTCGCGGCGACCAGCGGGGCGAGAGCGTCGTCGGCGCCCAGCACGGCGTCGACGGCGAGCGGGTCGGCGTCGAGGTCGAGCAGCCGGCGCAGCCGGGACACCGCGGGCCCGACGTCCCGCGGGTCGGACGCCCGCAGCGTCGCCACCACGGCCCCGGCCCGCGCGGTCAGGTCCAGCGCGACGACGGCCGGTCCGTGCGGCAGCCGCAGCGTGCGCCGGTACGTGCCGCCGGTGACGGCCTCGACGCCGTCGACGGCGCGGGCCGCGAGGTGGTCGAGCAGGCCGTGCGGGTCGAACGGGGACCGGTAGGGCAGGCGCAGGACCAGCGCCCCCGGCGGGCCGGGCTCACGGGTCCGCGACCGGCGGGCGGCCTCGGCGCGCAGCTGCGAGGGCGGGACGCCGTAGACGGTGCGGACGGTGTCGTTGAACTGGCGGACGCTGCCGAACCCGGCGGCGAACGCGACGTCGGCCAGCCCGAGCGGGGTGGTCTCGACCAGGATGCGGGCGGTGTGCGCGCGCTGCGCGCGGGCCAGGGCCAGCGGCCCGGCGCCGACCTCGGAGGTGAGGATCCGGCCGAGCTGACGGGGCGAGTAGCCCAGCCGCGACGCGAGCCCGGGGACCCCGTCGCGCTCGACGACGCCGTCGGCGATCAGGCGCATGGCCCGCCCGGCGGCGTCCGCGCGCAGGTTCCACTCCGGCGAGCCGGGGACGGCGTCGGGCAGGCACCGCCGGCAGGCGCGGTAGCCCGCGGTCTGCGCGGCGGCCGCGGTCCGCAGGAACTCGACGTTGCGCGAGCGCGGAGGCGGCACCGGGCAGGACGGGCGGCAGTAGATGCCGGTGGTACGCACGGCCGTGACGAACTGGCCGTCGAACCGCGCGTCCTTGGCGGCGACGGCGCGGTAGCAGGAGTCGTGGTCGAGCAGCACGGCACCGACGATGCCACTGGGCGGCCGTCGTCACTGGCGGGAATCGGTCACCGGTGTCCGGGGTCCGGTCTACGGGCAGAGCGCGCCCGACACCCATCCCTGCTCGCAGGCGAAGCGGACCTCCTCCTCGCGCGAGGCGTCCCGGTCGGGGACCCCCGACGGGCGCTCGCGGGTCCGCTCCGGGGTGGCGCGCGGCGGGTCGGCCGGGGCCGGGGTCGCGACGGGGGCGGGCTCGACCGGCTCGGGGGCGGCCGTCTCCCGCTCCCGGGTGGCGCCGCCGGTGTCGTCGCGCGCGACGGGTGCGCCCGCGCCCGACGGTGCCGGTGCCGGGACGAGCGGCGGGGGAGCGGGTGCCGGCGGGGCGGGTGCGGCCGGCGGTGCCGGGGGCGGTGCGGGCTCCTCCCGGCCGGCCGCGGTCAGCGACACCGCGGACACGGTCCCGGCGGTGGTCAGGACCGCGACCCCCGCGGTCAGCAGGGCGTGCATTCCGGGCAGGCGCACGACGTCCCCCTCGGTCTCGGTCGTCGAAGCTCGGCCCGGACGGAGGTGGTGCGCGGCCGCCCGGGTGATGGGAGCGGGTCGACGATGGCTGTACGTCACCTGTGCGTCGTGCGACGGAGTATGCCGTACGCCCAACGGAGCAACGTCGGCGACTGACGGTGATCTCTTGCGGTGGGTGTCGTGTCCTGGCCCCGGGGTGGGTACGGGATCATGGTCGTCGGCACGGACGAACTGGAGGCGATCATCGCGACCGAGGCCGTCGAGACCGGCCCCGGGCCCCGTCGTGCCGGGCGGGCGACCGCGGCCCGCACCCGCATCGTCGGGTGGGTCCTGCTGCTCGTGCTGGCCTCGCTGGGCGTCGTCACGCTGCTGACCTGGATGCTGCTGATCGACGAGACCGACCGCCGGATCGACGGCGCGCTGAACTCCGAGATCGCCGAGTTCGCCCGCGTCACCGAGACCGGCGTCAACCCGACGACCGGCCAGCCGTACGCCTCGGTCGACGAGATCCTGCGGTCGGTGATCGCCGCCAACGTCGCGCGGCCGAACGAGAAGTTCCTCGGCTACCTCGACGGGCGCTTCCGCTGGGAGTCCCGGCGGACCAGCCCGCGGGTGCTGCTGCGCGAGGACCCGGCGTTCGCCGCGCTGGTCGCGGACGTCCGCCGTCCCACCCGCGGCTCCTACCTCAGCTCGGCGGGCGAGGTGCGCTGGTCGGCACTGCCGGTCGGGCTCGCCGGCGACCCGCAGCGCGGCGTCATCGTGATCGGCTACTTCACCGAGCGCGAGCACGACTTCGCCCACGAGGCCGCGCGGCTGATGGGACTGGTCGGGTTCGGGACGGCGCTGCTGTCCGCGGTCGGGGCGTGGCTGGTGGCCGGGCGCATCCTGCGGCCGCTGCGCGACGTCGCCGCGACGGCCCGCACCATCACCGGGCGGGACCTGTCGCGCCGGGTGCCGCAGCGCGCACGGGCCCGCGACGAGATCGCCGATCTGGCCACCACGCTGAACGCGATGCTCGACCGGGTGCAGAGCGGGATGGTGTCCCAGCGGCGGTTCGTCGACGACGCCGGGCACGAGCTGCGCACCCCGATCACCATCGTCCGGGGGCACCTCGGGGTGCTCGACCCGCGCGACCCCGACGACGTCGCCGAGACCGTCGCCCTGGTCGACGACGAGCTGGAGCGCATGAACCGGCTGGTGTCGGAGATGCTCGCGCTGACCCGGGCCGAGCAGCCGTCGCTGCTGCGGACCGAGACCGTCGACGTCGGCGTGCTGACCCGGGAGCTGTTCGAGAAGCTGACCGGCCTCGCCGACCGGGACTGGCGGCTGGAGTCGGTGGCCGCGGTGCGGTGCCGGTTGGACCCGCAGCGGATCACCCAGGCCGTCGTCGCGCTGGCCGACAACGCGACCCGGTTCACCGGTGACGGCGACCGGATCGCGCTCGGCTCGGAGGCGGTCGACGGGCGGGTGCGGATCTGGGTGGCCGACTCCGGACCGGGCGTCGCACCGGAGGACCGGCACCGGGTGTTCCGGCGCTTCGCACGCGGCGACGACGCGCCCCGCTCCGACGGCGCCGGGCTCGGGCTGTCCATCGTCGAGGCCATCGCGACGACACACGGCGGCCGCGTGCTGCTCGAGAGCACACCCGGGCACGGGGCGACCTTCACGCTGGACCTGCCGAGGAGCGAGACGTGAGCAGCCGGATCCTGGTGGCCGAGGACGAGCCGCGCATCGCGTCCTTCGTGAAGAAGGGCCTGGTCGGGGCCGGGTTCGAGGTCACGGTCGTCGCCGACGGGGCCGGTGTGCACGACCACGCCGTGACCGGTGGGTTCGACCTGCTGGTGCTCGACATCGGGCTGCCCGGGATGGACGGCTTCGAGGTCCTGCGCCGGCTGCGGGCGGCGGGCAGCGCCGTCCCGGTGATCATCCTGACCGCGCGCGACAGCGTGCACGACACCGTCGCCGGGCTGACCGGCGGCGCCGACGACTACATGGCCAAGCCGTTCCGGTTCGAGGAGCTGGTGGCCCGGATCCGGCTGCGGCTGGAGCGCGCGCGCCCCGTCCCGGACCCGGACGTGCTGACCTTCCACGGGCTCGAGCTCGACCCCCGTACCCGGCACGTGACCGTGCACGGCCGCACCGTCGAGCTGTCGGCCCGCGAGTGCGCGCTGGCCGAGACGTTCCTGCGTCACCCGGGCCAGGTGCTGTCCCGCGACCAGCTGCTCCGGCTGGTGTGGGGGCCCGCCGAGTCGGGGGCGTCGTCCAACGTCGTGGACGTCTACGTCCGCTACCTGCGCCGCAAGCTCGGCGCCGGCTGGATCGCGACCGTGCGCGGCGCGGGCTACCGGCTCGAACCGGGCTGAGCAGGGCCGACTACCCTGGTCGTCCGTGTCCCTCACCCTCGGCATCGTCGGCCTGCCCAACGTCGGCAAGTCGACCCTGTTCAACGCGCTGACCCGCAACGACGTGCTCGCCGCGAACTACCCGTTCGCGACGATCGAGCCCAACGTCGGCGTCGTCCCGCTCCCCGACGCGCGCCTGGGGACGCTGGCCGAGATCTTCTCGTCGGAGAAGATCATCCCGGCGTCGGTGTCCTTCGTCGACATCGCCGGCATCGTCAAGGGCGCGTCCGAGGGCGCGGGCCTGGGCAACAAGTTCCTCGCGAACATCCGTGAGTCCGACGCGATCTGCCAGGTCGTGCGCGTCTTCGACGACCCGGACGTGGTGCACGTCGACGGCCGCATCGACGCCGCGAGCGACATCGAGACGATCGCGACCGAGCTGGTCCTGGCCGACCTGCAGACGCTGGAGAAGGCGATCCCGCGGCTGGAGAAGGAGGCCCGCACCCAGAAGGACCGCAAGCCGGTCCTGGACGCCGCGCACGCCGCCGTCGCGATCCTCAACGAGGGCCGGACGCTGTTCCAGGCGAAGGCCGACACCGAGCTGCTCCGCGAGCTGACCCTGCTCACCACGAAGCCGTTCCTCTACGTCTTCAACGCCGACGAGGCCGTCCTCACCGACGACGCCCGGCGCAAGGAACTCACCGAGCTCGTCGCCCCCGCCCAGGCGGTGTTCCTCGACGCCAAGGTTGAGGCCGAGCTGCTGGAGCTCGACGACTCCTCCGCCGCCGAGCTGCTGGAGTCCATCGGGCAGGACGAGCCTGGCCTGGCCCAGCTCGCCCGGGCCGGGTTCTCCACCCTCGGGCTGCAGACCTACCTGACCGCCGGGCCCAAGGAGTCGCGCGCCTGGACGATCCCGCAGGGCGCCACCGCGCCACAGGCGGCCGGGGTCATCCACACCGACTTCGAGCGGGGCTTCATCAAGGCCGAGATCGTCTCCTTCGACGACCTGGTCGCCGCGGGGTCGATGAACGCCGCGAAGGCCGCGGGCAAGGTGCGGATGGAGGGGAAGGACTACGTCATGCACGACGGCGACGTGGTCGAGTTCCGCTTCAACGTCTGACCCGCGGCGGTCCCGCCCGTCGTCGCTCATCAGAAGGGGTGACGATCCGGCGTACACGCTGACCGTCGTCGCACCACCCACGACACTGTGGGCCGGGCCCCGGGGCGGGGCCGGCGTGACCGGCTGGGGGGACGACGATGGGCATGGGCCGCTTCGCCGTGGCGGCCGTCGTCGCCGCCGTGTTCGCCACGAGCGCGTGCGCCGCCGCGTCCGGCGCCGAGCGGGCCACCACCCCGGAGCCCGCGGCCGCCCCGGTGTCCGCGTCGTTCACACCCGCCACCGGTGTGCTGCCCCGGGCCGGGACGGGCTCGTCCGTGCCGGGTGCGGCGGTGGACGGCGCGATCGTCGCGGCCCGCCGGGCGATGGACCGGGCCGCGGCCGCCGCGGCGCGGGCGGCGGAGGAGGGCCGGGCGGCGACGTCCGGCGACGACTGCGCGGCACGGGCGATGACGGCCGGCCGGTTCGACCCGTCGTGCTCGGCCTACCAGGGGTACCTCGACCCGGGCACGTCCGCGGGCCGGGCGCCGACCAGCGGCGAGACCCAGATGCAGTACCTGTGCGAGCGGGGCCTGGCGCCCCGGAGCGACTGCTGACCCGTCGCGGCGCACGGTGCGACGTCACCGGCGAGGGCGCGCCGCTGCGGGTCCGGGTCGACGGTGCGGAACGGCCGGGTCACGGTGTGGCGGTGCGGGACGGACGGCAGGTTCGGGTGGACGTCCGGTTCGACGGGACCCGCTGACGGTCGCTCTTCCGACAGGTTGTCTCATATCGCGACGCCGCAGTGTGTCCCACGCCACTACGGTCGGATCATCCGTGACGATCACCCGGGATCCGGGCTCGTGACGGTTCCGCGCCCGACCCGGTGACGCGGCCCGACCGACACGGGGGAAGCCACATGGCCGAGCAGGTCCACCGGTTGATCTACCGCAGTCACAGCACCGTGCCGCGCGAGCGCCGCGACGAGGTCCTCGCCGAGATCTTCGACGTGGCCCGGTCGAAGAACAAGAAGGCCGGTGTCACCGGTGCGCTGCTGATCTCCGACAACTGGTTCGTCCAGACCCTGGAGGGCGACGAGACGGTCGTCACCGGGCTGTTCGAGAAGATCCGGGAGGACGACCGGCACACCGATGTGTCGGTCGTCGAGTCGACGACGGCCCAGGCCCGGGTGTTCTCCCGCTGGTCGATGGCCCGCATCTCGGTGATCGGGCGCTCGGACATCCCGCTGCACGACGTCGACGGCCGCATCCGGCCCGCCGCACCGGACCAGCCCGGGCGTGAGCAGCAGGAGCTGCTCACGCGGATGCGGAACACCATCGGGGCGGACTCGGTCTGACCCGGCTCACCGCAGCGGGATGTCGACACCCCGCTCGGACTCGGGGCGCGGACCGTGGATCCGCCGCTCCGCCTCGGTGATCGGGACGTCGTTGATGCTGGCCTCGCGCCGCCGCATGAGTCCCAGCTCGTCGAACTCCCACAGCTCGTTGCCGTAGCTGCGCCACCATCGGCCGTCGGCGTCGCGGGACTCGTACTGGAACCGGACGGCGATGCGGTTGTCGTCGAACGCCCAGAGGCTCTTGCGCAGCGCGTAGTCCTGCTCGCGCTGCCACTTCGCCGTCAGCAGCTCGACGATCTCCTGCCGGCCGGTGGCGAAGGTGTCGCGGTTGCGCCACACCGAGTCCGGTGTGTACGCGCCCGCGACGCGCTCGGGGTCCCGGGTGTTCCAGGCGTCCTCGGCGGCCTGCACCTTCTGGCGTGCGGTCTCCGCGGTGAACGGCGGGTAGGGCGGACGGCCATCGGCCACGACTGTCTCCTCGGTCAGTCGAGAACGAGCGTTCTCGATCTGCTCCGGTAACGTAGGGAACGATCGTTCTCGATGTCAAGGAGGTCATCGGTGCCCGCGGCCATCACCGAGGAACAGGCACGTCTCGACCGGGACGGCCTGCTGGACGCAGCGGAGCTGCTGTTCTACGAGCGCGGCATCCGAGCAGTCGGGATGGACCGGGTCAGGTCGGCGTCGGGGCTCCCGCTCACGCGGATCTACCGGGACTTCGCGACCAAGGAGGACCTCGTCGTCGCGGTGCTCCGTCGGCGCGACGAGCGCTGGCGGGGCGACCTGGCGGCGTACGTGACCCGGGTCGGGGACCCGCGGCGGCGGCTGCTCGCCGTCTTCGACTGGCTGGGGGAGTGGTTCGCCCGGCCCGGGTTCCGCGGCTGCGCGTGGATCAACGCCTACGGCGAGCTCGGCAGCACCTCGGAGCCGGTGCTGCGCGAGGTGCGCAGCCACAAGGAGCTGTTCCACCGGCAGCTCGGGGAGTGGGCGTCGGCGGCCGGGGTGGATCCCGTCGAGCCGGTCTGCCTGCTCGCGGAGGGGGCGATGGTGACCGCGGCGATCGGCGGGAGCCCGGAGCCGGCGCGGCAGGCGCGGGCGGCGGTGGCGGCGCTGCTGCCCTGACCGGCGGTCACTGCGCCCAGGCCGCCGACATCACCGCGGACAGCGGCTCCAGCTCCGCGGCCAGCTCGTCGAGCTCCGCGTCGGACAGGGCCGCGTACGGCGGCGCGGCCAGCTCGTCGGTCAGCGCCTCCACGCGCGCCTTGACGTCCCGGCCCGCGTCGGTGAGCCGTCCGTCGTCGTCGACCAGGCCGCGTCGCCGCAGCCCGGACATGACATCGGCCAGCCGGGCCGCCGGCAGGTGGTGCACGCGCCCGAACGTCACCGGCGGGTGGATGCCCATGTCCAGCGCCGACAGCAGGTGGGCCTCGGTACCGCCGACCCGCTCGGCGAGCAGGGCGGTGACGTGCCCGTCGCCGCGGTGCTCGCGCAGCGTCGTCGCGGACTGCCACAGCCGGGTCAGCGGGTCGCCGGGGGCCTCCAGGGTGCGCATCCCCGCGTACATCACCCGGCCCTCGGTGGGGGCGCTCGTCGCGGCGGTGGTGAGCAGGTCGGCGGCCCGGGCCACACCGGGCGACCCGGACAGCTCGGCGCCGAGGATCCGGCGCAGCGCCGCGACGCTGCCCCGTCGCCACGCGGCGAAGGACTCCTCCGGCGGGACCGTCGCCCAGGCGCTCGGGATGTGCCGGGCCGCCTCGCCGTCGGCGAAGCTGTAGAACGCCGCGTGCACGACCTCGGCCGGGACCCGGCCGAGCGGCGCGGCCCGGCTCGCGAAGTAGCCGTCCCAGTAGGTGCGGTGGCCGAGCGCGGCCAGCTCCTCGTTCGGCTCGTCGGCGAGGTAGGTGGCCAGGCAGATCGGCTCGGTCAGCCCGAACATGCGGCGTGCGGTGGGTGCGAAGGACATGACCGGTACGACCGGGCGGGCGTCCGGAACTGATCGGCCACCCGGGCCGGGCGGTGGACACCGGCCGGCCGGTCCCGGTGCGCCACGCGGCGGCGTCGCCGGTGGCGCGGGGCCCGACGAGGCAGGCCACGTGCACCGGCCCGTCGACGCGCGACGCGTGCCCGGACGGGTGGGCGCCCCGGGCGGCCGACGTCGCCGGGGACCCCCGGACAGCCCGGTCCGGCTCGTCTGCGGCCTCACCCGACCCGAGAGGATGATCGCGCACCCGAGGATCCGCCCGGCGCGGTGACGGCGAGGGTCCAGCCGTCGACGTCGCAGCGGCCGTCGGAGCCCTCGCCCGCGGCGACGACGGTCCCGTCGGCCCGCAGCCCGATCGTGTGCGCCGACCCGGCGGCGACCGCGACCACGTCCCGCCAGGTCCCGACGGCGCACTGCCCGAGGTCGTCGTCCCCGGCGGCGACGGTCGTCCCGTCCGCGCGCAGCCCCACCGTGTGTCCGCTGCCCGCGGACACGGCGACGACGTCGTGCCATCCCGCGACGTCGCCGCCACCCCGCCCGGTGGTCACGACCGTGCCGTCGGCCCGCAGCCCCACGGTGTGCAGGTACCCGGCCGACACCGCGACCAGGTCGTGCCATCCGCCGACCGCGCACTGGCCGTACCGGTCGTTGCCGGTGGCGACCGCGGTGCCGTCCTCGCACAGCCCGACGGAGTGCCAGTCGCCGCAGCTCAGGCCCCGGACCCCGCGCCATCCGCCGACCGCGCACGCGCCCTCGGCGGCGCGGCCCGCGGCGAGCACGGTGCCCTCGGCGCGCAGCCCCAGCGTGCGGCGCCACCCCGCGGCGACCGCGACGACCCCGTGCCAGCCGGCGACGGCGCACTCGCCGTCGTCGTCGCGGCCGGTGGCCAGGACCGTGCCGTCGGCGCGCAGCCCGACGGTGTGCGTGCGGCCGGTGTTGCGGGCGGTGTGGACGTTCCCCACCGCGACGGCGACGACGCCGGTCCAGCCGTCGACGGCGCACTCCCCGGCGCGGCCGTCCCCGACCGCGACGACGGTCCCGTCCGCCCGCAGCCCGGCCGAGTGCCGCCGGCCCGCGGCGAGGACACCCATGTCGCCAGGATGCACGGCCGGCTCAGCCCAGCCGGCCGTGCACGGCGTCGTCGTCGACGGTCACGTCCGCGCCCAGCCCGCGCAGCACCGCGACCGCCGCGGCGTTCGCCGGGGTCGTCTCCGCGACGACCGGGCCGTCGGCGCGTGCCACGAGCATCCGGAGCACCGCCCCGCCGACCCCGCGGCCCCGCCACGGCCGGGCCAGCCAGATCCCGGCCTCCTCGCCGCCCTCGACCGGTTCCAGCCGCGCCGCCCCGGCCACCTCCCCGTCGACGACGACGGCCCAGGTCCGCTCCACCGGCACCTGCGCCGCGACCGACCGCTCCCGGTGGAACGCGACGAACGCCGCGCGCCGCGGCGTCGTCCAGCCGGGTGGGCCGGGCACCGGGGGCATCACCTCGAGCGGGTCCGCCCCGGCCGCTGCCGTGTCGCACAACATCGCCAGCAGGGACTCGTCGAGGCGCCTCAGTCCGATGTGCACCCGCCCAGGATCGCGGTCACCCGTCCGGTGCGTCACCGGGTTTCCGGCGGGCGGGCACCGTCGCGGCCCGAGCGGCGGCGGGATGACCCGGCGGAGGAGTGATCTGCACCGACAGCGTTACTCCGGACGGACCACGTCGTTGACCATCGTGAGGGACCGCGCCGACGTGCGACAGTCTGGTGCGAAAGGCTGTCCAGTCCCGTCCCGTGCCGCCGTTCGGCGATCGATACACACCCGACGGCCGTGCCCCGCGCGACGAACGGTCGAGTCCCGTCGCGCCGTACGGCCCATTCCCGCAGGTGGTCGCGGGTGTCGGAGGACTACCGGGCGGGTCCGACGGTGACTCCGGGAGCTAGAGACGCCTGTTCCGCCCTGTCGTTGCGCCGCTGTGATCCATCCCACTTCTCGGTGCCTTTCTGTAACGATCGGCGAGCTGTCGATCTTCTACGGAGAGTAGCTAAACGACACCTGACGGATAGCACTGTGTGTAGTTGTTCGGCGGCGAACGGTCGGTTCGGGCGAACGGAAGCAGGCACAACGCCGCCCGAACGAGGGGGTGCTCTCGCTTCGGTGATCGGCGTCCGTACGTTCTGCGGCACCGGCCAGTGACGGAGTGTCAGTACGACGGCCGGATCACATCGCCACAGAAGGAGTGCCATGAACGCCCCCGAGACGACCCCCGCCCGTCGTAACGCCCGGCGGATCGCCACCGCCGGCGTCCTGTCCGTCCCGCTGGTCCTGGGTTCGGCCGGAATGGCCTTCGCCGGTGACTACGGCGACGGCGGCAAGCACCACGACAAGGGCCGCGACTGCGCGCCGTCGTCCGCCTCGCAGAAGGGTGGCCTGCTCGGCCTCGACGCGGCCGTCGACCCGCAGCTGAACGTCGGAGGCATCCTGAACCAGGGTGCGGTCTCCCAGCACACCACGAAGCTCGACCGGTCCAACTCCGGCATCGTGCAGAGCGGCTGCGGCGCGGGCGACGCCGTGCAGGTCGACGACCTGGTCGGGCTGGGCCTGGACGTCAGCCCGTCGGCCAACATCGGCGGCATCCTGAACTCCGGCCCGGTGCAGCAGTCGACCACCACCGTCGACGACTCCAACAGCGGGATCCTGCAGTCCGGCGGCAAGCACGGCGGTGGCGGGCACGCCTCGCAGCGCGGCGGCCTGATCGACGTCGCGGCCACCGTCAACCCGTCGATCAACATCGGCGGCCTGCTGTCCGGCGGCCCGGTGTCGCAGTCCACCACCACGGTCGACCAGGGCAACTCCGGCATCGTCCAGGGCTGAGCTCCGCGGGACACCCGCGAGGCGCGTACCGCCCGGGCCGCTTGACCCGGCCCGGGCGGTACGGCCGACCGGTCCCTCCGAGCGGAGCTCAGAAGTCCCGGCGGACCAGCATCCGCCACGCCCACCCGGCCGCGACGTCGGGTGGGGGCAGCGGGTCGCGTTCCAGCCAGCTG
This sequence comes from Pseudonocardia sp. ICBG1034, assembly GCF_020131375.1. Classification (NCBI taxonomy): domain Bacteria; kingdom Bacillati; phylum Actinomycetota; class Actinomycetes; order Pseudonocardiales; family Pseudonocardiaceae; genus Pseudonocardia; species Pseudonocardia sp. ICBG1034. The sequence continues at coordinate 269,261 of NZ_JAHLEK010000023.1, read as the reverse complement.
GCCGCGACCCCGAGCAGTGTCCAGGTCAGGCCGGCGGCGAACACGTCCAACGGCATGCCGAACGCGTCCTCGGAGACACCCAGCCGCACCGTCGTGTCGGCGACGACCGACTGCATCCGCCGGCGCATCCCGGCTGCCGCGTCCGGCGCCGCGGCACCGCCGAGCGCCTGCCGGTACAGCGGGGCGTGCTCGGCCAGATGAATGAACCAGCGCAGCAGCGCCGCGGGCGGCTCGGGCCCGATGTCGTCCATCGACAGGTCGGACAGGTCCGCCCCGGCGTCCGCCGCCCGGTTGGCGAGCGCGTCGGCCAGCAGCATCTCCTTGTCGGTGTAGTGCTGGTAGAAGCTGCTGCGGTTCACCGACGCGTGCTCCGCGACGTCGGCGATCGTGATCGACTCGAGGGTGCGCTCCCTGGCCAGCGCGAGCAGCGCGTCCTGGAGACGTCGTCGCGTGCGCACCGCCCGGGGATCCACGCTCAGCATTCTGCCGAACGGGTGACACCCGGCTGCGACGGCCCACCGCGTCGCCGTCCGGTCAGGACGTCCGGTTGCACGGCGGCCCCCACATGCCGGCCCGCCGGTCCTGCGCGATGCGTTGCCCGGCCTCGAAGCCCGGCCGGTAGCGGCCCTGCCCCGGGCCCACCCAGCCCGCGACGAGCGCCGCGTCGGTGTAGGACTGCTGCGTCCCGACCACGAGGTACGCGGGCCAGGCCGGGGCGTCCGCCGCCGGGGCGGGCAGCGTCGGGTCCGGCACCAGGGTGACCTCCTGACCGTCGAGGAAGCCCTGGGCGAACCGCTGCGCGTCGGCCCGCGCGCACGGCGGCGTCGAGGCGGTGTCCACGCCGATCACCGACACCGTCACCGGACGGCCCCCGACGTCCACCACGACCGTCGCCGGGTCCACGACGCGCTGCACCCGCCCGTACAACGTCGGCGGGCCGGTGAGCGGGCCGAGCGCGGCCGTCCCCGGTTCGCCGGCCAGGGCCGGGCCGTCGGACATCCGGCCGATCGTCAGCCCCCCGACGATTCCGAGGGCGACCAGCGCCAGCACGGTCAGCATCGCGATCATGCGGCGTGGGCCGGTGGACCAGGCGGACCGGAGTGTCCGGGCGCGGTGGCGCGGTTCGGGCAGCATGACTGGAGTTCGTACCGAATCGGGCGTCCGGTTGCCTGTCGGGCGGGATCAGGGACATCCGGCCGCGGTCCAGGCGGCGGAACAGCCGGTGCCCGCGGAGGCTGGCCCGGCGACCCCGGTCCCGAACAGGGCGAGCGCGAGGACGGCGCCGGCCAGCAGCAGACGGGGTCCGGTGGGACGGGTGCGGCGGCGCGGCGCGGTCATGCCGGTCCTCTCGCCGGACAGCAGGCCGATGTTGCGCCGTCCGGACCAACCTCATCAGGATTGTCGATCGCCGGACACGCGGCGGGACCGCTCCGGGGCGCTGCTAGGTTCGGCGCCTCCATCCGTCCGGGAGGCCATGCGTGATCACCGTCCGGGATCTGGGACCCGACGACTGGGAGACCTGGCGCGACCTGCGCCTCGCCGCCCTGGCCGAGGCCCCCGACGCGTTCCACAGCCGGCTCACCGACTGGCTCGGCGCGGGGGAGCGGGAGTGGCGCGACCGGCTGGCCGCGCCCGGCCGGTACCTGGTGGTCGAGGTCGGCGGCCGCCCCGCCGGGCAGGTCGTGGCCGTCCCGCCGGACGGCGACGGCGTCGCCGACCTCATCGCCCTGTGGGTCGCCCCGCACGCGCGCGGGGGCGACGCCGCGACCGCGCTCGTCGACGCGGTCCTCGACCGCGCCGCCGGGTGGGGCGCCCGGACGCTGGCACTGCACGTGGTGATCGGCAACGACCGCGCCGCGGCGTTCTACCGGCGGCTCGGGTTCGTCGACCGGGGTGTCGTCGAGCGGCCCGACGGCATCAGCGAGACCCGGATGGACCGGCCCGTGGGCCGTCCGGCCCCGCGGTGCTGACCGTCCGGCCCGCGGCGCCCTCCGACGACCCCGGGCTGACCCGGATCGACGCCCTGACCTGGACCGCGGAGGTCAGCCCGGCCCCGCCGCGGCCCGAGCCGTTCCTCGACCGGACCCCGGTCGGGGACGTGCTCGTCGCCGACGACGACGGCGCCGTGGCCGGCTACGTGATCGTCGGGGCCGCTCCGCCCGCGGTCCCGGCGCACGACCACGTCCGCTGCATCGGGGGTCTGGCGGTGCACCCTGGGCACACCGGCCGCGGCGTCGGCCGCGCGCTGGTCGACGCCGCGGTGGCCCGGGCCCGCGACAGCGGCGGCCGCAAGGTCACGCTGCGGGTCCTCGGCCCGAACACCCGGGCCCGCGGGCTGTACCGCCGCTGCGGGTTCGTCGAGGAGGGCGTGCTGCGCGCCGAGTTCGTGCTCGACGGGGTCGCCGTCGACGACGTCCTGATGGCCAGGCACCTCGCTCCGCCGGTCGGCTGACCTGCGGCGACGCGGAACTGTCGGGGGTCGGTCGTAGCGTCGGAGCCATGACCAGCGCCCTGCCGTCGCCCCCGGCCTCGCCACCCGTCCCGGCCCGGGTGGCCGCCGCGCTGCGCGCCTCCTGGGGCCGCGACACCTGCGATGTCGCGGACGTCACCGGCTGGACCCCGGACCGTCCGTCGCGGGGCCAGTGCGGGGCGACGGCACTGGTCCTGCACGACCTGTTCGGCGGTGACCTGCTGCTGGCCGAGGTGTGGCAGGCCGACGGCCGGCTGCAGGGCTACCACTGGTGGAACCGGCTGCCCGGCGGCGCCGAGGTGGACCTCACCCGGGACCAGTTCGGCCCGGGGGAGACGGTCCACCCGCCCCGGGTGGTCGTGCGCCCGGAGGGCCCGCCGCGGCGCTGCCGCGCGCAGTACGAGCTGCTGCGCCGGCGGGTCCTCGACCGGCTGGACGGCCCGGGGTGAGCGGCCCGGGCTCAGCGGCGGCCGCGGCGCACGGCGTCGGCGAGCGTGCCCAGCAGCTCGTCGGTGGTGCCCCAGGACATGCAGGCGTCGGTCACCGAGCGGCCGCGGACCATGTCCGGGCCCAGTTCCTGGCGTCCCGCCTCCAGGAAGCTCTCCATCATCAGCCCGGTGACGGCCCGCTCGCCGCCCGCGATCCGCTCGGCCAGCTCCGCGACGACGCCGGCCTGCCGCACGTGGTCCTTGCCGCTGTTGCCGTGGCTGGCGTCGACGACGACCCGCTCCGGCAGACCCGCCGCACGCAGCCCGTCGGCGGTCGCGGCGACGTCGGCGGCCGAGTGGTTGGGGGTGGCCCCGCCGCGCAGGATGACGTGGGTGTCGGGGTTGCCGGTGGTGGTGACCAGGCCGGCGAGCCCGTCGGCGTTCACTCCCATGAACACGTGCGACGCCGCGGCCGCGCGCATCCCGTCGATCGCGGCGCGGATGTCGCCGTCGGTGGCGTTCTTGATCCCGACCGGCATCGACAGGCCGCTGACCAGCTGGCGGTGCACCTGGCTCTCCGCGGTGCGGGCGCCGATCGAGCCCCAGGTGACCACGTCGGCGATGTACTGCGGGGTGATCGGGTCGAGGAACTCGCAGCCGACCGGCAGCCCGAGCGCGGAGATGTCGAGCAGCAGCTTGCGCGCGGTGCGCAGCCCGCGGTTCACGTCGAAGGTGCCGTCCAGGCCCGGGTCGTTGATCAGGCCCTTCCAGCCGACGGTCGTGCGCGGCTTCTCGAAGTAGGTGCGCATGACCACGCACAGCTCGCCGGACAGCTCCTCGGCCCGGGCGGCGAGGCGGTGGGCGTAGTCCAGGGCGGCGTCCGGGTCGTGCACCGAGCACGGCCCGACGACGACGAGCAGCCGGTCGTCGTCGCCGTCGAGGACGTCGGTGACCGCGGCGCGGCCGCGGGTGACGGTCCCGGCGACCCGGGGGTCGCAGGGCAGGTCGTGCCGCAGCAGTGCGGGCGAGATCAGCGGGCTGATCCGCTCGATGCGGCGGTCGTCGGTCGGGGCGACCTGCAGGGGGGTGGTGCTCGCACTCATCGGAGACGGTGGTCCTTACCCGGCGGACCGCCCCGGATCACCTCGACCGAGCCGGTCCGGAATGCCGGCTCGAGGGGATGGAGGTCAGCGCGCTACGGCACCTGCCAGCCCATCCCGGGCCGGCCGGCGAAACCAGTAGTACGCGTTCAGCACGAGGCGACCGTACCCCACGCCGACAGCAGGCGTGGTACCACCGGCACATGCGGATCGCCCTCGCCCAGATCGTGTCCACCCCGGATCCCGAGGAGAACCTCGCCGAGGTGGAGCGCCGCACCCGCACGGCCGCCGACGCCGGCGCGCAGCTCGTGCTGTTCCCCGAGGCCACCATGTGCTGCTTCGGGGTCGCGCTCGGCCCGGTCGCGCAGCCGCTGGACGGACCGTGGGCGACGCGGGTCCGCGAGGTCGCCGCGGCGGCCGGGACCACCGTCGTCGCGGGGATGTTCACCCCGTCCGGGGACGGCCGGGTCCGCAACACGCTGCTCGCCACCGGCGGCGGCGTCGACACCCACTACGACAAGATCCACATGTTCGACGCGTTCGGCTTCGCCGAGTCCGACACCGTCGAGCCCGGCACCGAGCCGGTCGTGGTCGGGGTGGGCGGTGACGAGCCGGCCACGGTCGGCCTGTCCACCTGCTACGACGTGCGCTTCCCCGGCCTGTACCAGCGCCTCGCCGACGACGGCGCCACCGTGCTGCTGGTCCCCGCCTCCTGGGGCGCGGGCCCGGGCAAGCGCGAGCAGTGGGAGCTGCTGGTGCGGGCCCGTGCGCTGGACACCGGTTCGTTCGTCGTCGCGTGCGACCAGGCCGACCCGACGACGGTCGGCCGCGAGCACGGCAGGGCGCCGACCGGGATCGGGTACAGCCTGGTCGCCGGTCCGCGCGGCGAGGTCGTCGACGCACTCGGCGCCGAGCCCGGGCTGCTCGTGGTCGACGTGGACCCGGCGGCGGCCACGACCGTGCGCGAGCAGATCCCGGTGCTGGCCAACCGGCGGTTCTGAGCCGCGTCCGGCCGTTCGGCGGTGCGGCGGCCGCCCGGGGCGGCTCAGCCGCCCGCGGTGCTGAGGCGGTCGGAGATCTGCGCGGCGAGGTCGACGTCCTTCGCGGTCAGTCCGCCCTCGGAGTGCGTGGACAGCCGGAACGTCAGCGTGGCGTAGCGGATGTCGATGTCCGGGTGGTGGTCGGCGGCCTCGGCGTCCTCGGCGACCCGGTCCACCACCGCGATCGCGGCCTCGAAGTCGGGCAGGGTGGCGGTGCGGACGATGGAGTCGCCGTCGCGGTCCCAACCGGGCAGCTTCTGCAGGGCGTCGGCGATCTCGGCGTCGGTCAGCGTCGGGGTGGGCATCGCCCCATCGTGGCGCAGACGGCGCACCCCGTCGCGGTGGAGGGTGTCCGAATCCTCCCGGTGGAGCAGCCCGCTCCCGGTGGAGCGGCGGCCGGCCGGGAGCGCTCAGCCGTCGCGGCGGGTCAGGGCGAAGACCACGGCACCCGCCCCGGCGACGGCGAAGCCGGCCGCCCGCGCCGTGGTCGCCCACAGGGCCGACGGGTCGGCGGGCACCGCGAGGATCCCGGCCAGGACCTCGTGCCAGTGCCCGGACGGCAGGACCGGCGCGATCGGCTCCCACAGCACGGTCGCCAGGGGCGCGACGGTCAGCGCGGCCAGACCGGTCGCGACCACCCCGGCGGGGCGGCGGACCAGCGCCGACATCGCCAGCAGCAGCATCCCCAGCCCGCACAGCTGCACCGCGGCCCAGCCGGTGAGCACCAGGGCCCGGGCCACGGTGGCGCCCGCCCCGAACGGGCCGGCACCCAGGGCGAGGCCGCCGCAGACCAGGGCGGAGACGACCGTCGTCGCCGCGGCGAGCAGCGAGGTCACCGCGACCGCGGCGGCCTTGAGCCCGAGCAGCCGTCCCGGGCCGACGGGGGACAGCCGCAACGCGTCGAGGGTCCCGCGGGCCCGCTCCGCGGCGAACGCGTCGGCCGCCACGAGCACGACGGGCATCCCGAGCGCGAACGCCGCGGGTTCGGACAGGGCGACCGTCAGGGTCCCGAGTGCGAAGGACAGGCGGCCGGCGTCGGTGGCGAGCGCGATCGTCGCCAGCAGCGGCACCAGCGCGGCCGCCGCGAGGACGACCGCGGTGCGCGGACGCAGCAGGGCCAGCTCCAGCTCCGAGCGGAGCAGCCGGCCGAAGGGCGCCGAAGTGGGGCGGCGTGCCGCCCGACCGGCCGTGGGGCCGGAGCGCGAGCCCGCGGACCGCACCCGTGCCGGTGCCTCCGAGGGGGACGGCCCGGTCCGGGGGAGGGGGGCGGCGGCCCAGTCGTCGTCGGGCCGGGGAGCCGCGGTGCCCCGGGCGTGTTCGGGACGCACGCCCGCGCTCACCGTCCCGCTCCGTACCCGGCACCCGCCGGGGCCGGTTCCTCGGTGAGCCGGGCGAAGAACTCCTCCAGCCGGGCGGCGGGCCGGGTCACCCCGTGCACGGCGACACCCGCGTGCACCAGCGTCGCGACGACGTCCGGCGCGGCGGGCCCGGCCGGCACGAACACCCGGTCCCGGGCTCCCGGCTCGGCGTCGATGCCCCGGGCCAGCAGGGCCGCGACGGCGCGCTCGCCGTCCGGCGTCGTCACCACCAGCGCCGAGGGGCCGGAGTCGACGAGCTCGTCGAGCGGGCCGGCGCACAGCAGGCGCCCGGCCCGGAGCACCGCGACGTGGCTGCAGGTCGCCTCGATCTCCCCGAGCAGGTGCGAGCTGACGATCACCGTCGCGCCCGCGGCGTTCATCTCCGCGATCAGCCGGCGCACCTCGCGGGTCCCCGCCGGGTCCAGCCCGTCGGTCGGCTCGTCGAGCACGACCAGACGTCGCCGGGTCAGCAGCGGCACGGCCAGACCGAGGCGCCGCCGCATCCCCGAGGAGTACTCACCGGCGCGGCGGTCGGCCGCCTCGGCGAGCCCGACCCGGCGCAGCACGGCGTCGACGGCGGCCGGGATCCGTGCCGAGTCCAGCAGCGGTTCGGCGGCCGCGGCCCGCAGGAGGTTCTGCCGGCCGGTGCGGTGCGGGTGCAGCGCGGGCGCGTCGACCAGGGCTCCGACGTGCGGCAGCACCTCCGACGCGCGGTACGGCAGCCGCCGTCCGAGCAGCTCGACCTCGCCGTCGGTGGGGGCGAGCAGCCCGAGCAGCATCCGCATGAGCGTCGTCTTGCCCGCGCCGTTGGGGCCGAGCAGCCCGAGGACCGCGCCCATCGGCACGTCGAGGTCCACCCCGTCGACCGCGCGCACCGCGCCGAAACCGCGGGACAGGCCGATCGCGCGCACGGCCGGTGGGCGGGGCGCGGCGGTCGGCTCGGGGGAGTCGGCGGGGGCGGACGTCCGGTACACGGGACCCAGCGTGACCGTGCGGCGCCGCGAGCGGGCCGTTTCGGCGAGATCGGTCGGCCCGGCCGGGTGCGGGTCCGGCTGCGAGGATCAGCGGTGTGCCGGTGCTGAGCCTGGACCATCATGTGGACGGACCGCCCCGACTCGTCGCGGGGGTGCTGCGTGAGTCCGCCCCCTCGGCTCGCGCGGTCGCGCGGGTGGGAGCCCGGTTCACCGCGCCGTCGGCGCTGCTCGTGGCCGGGGACGAGATCCGGGTCGCGCTGCCCGGCGGGTTCCCCGCCTGCCGGACCCGGATCACCCGCGCCGGGGCCGACGGGTTGTGGTCGGAGCTGGCGGCGGGGCCCGCGGCGGTGCTGCGGCACTCGACCCGGGTCACGCCCGCGGACGGCGGCGGCAGCCACGTCCACGACGAGCTCACCTGGGAGCCGCCCCTCGGTGTGCTCGGCCGCCTCTCCGACCCGGTGCTGCGCCACTACGGGGCGCGGCTGCTCCGGGCCCGCCGTGACGTGCTCGCGGAGCGGGTCGCGGAGCTGGGCCGGGCCGGGGTGGTCGTGGGAGCGGCGATCGTCCGCGACGGCAGGCTGCTCGTCGCCCAGCGCTCCTACCCGGCCGAGCTGGCCGGACGCTGGGAGCTGCCCGGCGGTGGCGTCGAGGACGGCGAGAGCGAGCAGCAGGCGCTGGTCCGGGAGTGCGCCGAGGAGCTGGGCGCCCGGGTGGTGGTCGGGGAGCGGCTGGGCACCGACCTGCCGATCGGGCGACGCGTGCTGCGGATCCACACCGCCCGGGCGGCGGCCGGTTCCCCGGAGCCGGAGGCCCGCGAGCACCGGGCGCTGCGCTGGGTGGGGCCGCACGAGGTGGCGGCCCTGGGCTGGCTCGACGCCGACCGGGCCGTCGTCGCCGAGCTGGTGGACCTGCTGCGGACCTGACGCGCGGTCCCCGGTGCCGGAACGACGATCACCGCCGGATCGGTGGAACCGATCCGGGCCGGGCGTCGTCCAAGCCGCATGAACCGGAACACCACCGCCCCCGTCCCGTCCGCCCTCCCGACCGCCGCGCACGGGCCGGCCCGCCGCCGCACGTCGCGCGGCACCGACCCGCTCGCCCGGCTCGTCGCCGCGCAGGACGGCCTGGTCACCCGGGCGCAGGCGCTGGCCCACGGCCTGTCGACCGACCAGGTCGACCGCAGGCTCGCCGCCCGGCGCTGGATCCCCGTGCACCCCCGCGTGTACCGGCACACCGCCCACCCGCCGAGCGAACGGTCCCGGGTCCGCGCCGCCGCACTCTGGGCGGGGGAGGACGCCGTGCTGACCGGGGCCGCCGCGGCCTGGTGGTGGGGGCTGATCCCGTCGGCACCCGCGGTCGTCACGGTCACCGTGCCGCGCCGGCGGGCTCCGCGGTCGCGGGCGGGGGTCCTCGTCCGGCGCCGGGACCTGGACCCGCGCGACGTCGTCACCCACGACGGGGCGGTCGTCGCCCGTCCCGCGGCCGCGGTGCTGGAGGCCGCGGCCGATCCGTCGGTCCCCGGGGACGCGCTGCTCGACCGCGTGCTCACCACGGGCTCCGTCGGTGCGGCCGAGCTGGTCGAGGCGCACGCCCGCAACCTCGGTGCGCACGGGTCGGGTCCGGTCGGCCGGATGCTGGCGGAGGCGTCGCGCCGGGGCGCCGTCCGGGCCCGGCACGGGCTGCGGGCGCTGCTCGCCCGGAGGGGGGTGCGGGCCTGGCGCACCGACGTCACCGTGGCCGGGGTGCTGCTCGACCTCGCGTTCCCCGCGGCCCGGCTGGCGGTCGAGGTGCACGACCCGGTCGACCCCGGGACCGGCGCCGACGGCTCCGGCCCCGCGTGGCGGCGGGCGGTGCTGCGCCGGCACGGGTGGCGGACGCTCGTCGTCGAACCGGCGGAGCTCCGGTGCCCCGACGAGCTCCTGGACCGCCTCCGCGAGGCGGTGACCGGGCACCCGGCGGGGCCCGGCGGTACCGCGGGGCGGGCCGCGGGGTGAACGACCGGCGAACGCCACCACACACGGTGTCACCGGACCACTCGGACGACTGTGATTCCGGCCATGCCGGCACCGCGCAGCGGACGCGTCGTCGCAGCGTACGGGGTGATCATGAAGGCCGGTCCGGGGTCCGGGCGCACGACGACCCGGACCTGCCGGACGACGTCGACCGGCCTGCCGCCCTCCTGCCGGACAGGCGGTGCGCACGCACCCCGCAGCGCGACGTCGTCGCAGGTCAGCGGGTCATACGTCCGTTCAGTAGATGCGCGCGATCTTGATCGCGCGGGTGAGTGCCTTGCCGCTCAGATCGTCCGCACCCGCCTTGCGCAGCCGCAGTGCGACGACCGGACAGCTCTTGCACCGCTTCGGCTTGGACCGGCAGCACTTCTTCTTGACCTTGCTCATGATGAGGTCAGGCTAACCTGCGCCCGGGGCAGGGTGAAGGACTTGCAGCGGATACCGTTGAGGTGTGACCATCCCTCGTTCCGCCTCGGCCCTCGACGCTCGTTCCTCGCTCGAGAGCGACGCCGTGCCCGATCGGGCCGGTCGACCCGAGCTGCGCAACGTCGCGATCGTCGCGCACGTCGACCACGGCAAGACCACGCTCGTCGACGCGATGCTCCGCCAGTCCGGTGCCTTCGCCGAGCGCGCCGAGCTCGTCGACCGGGTCATGGACTCCAACGACCTGGAGCGCGAGAAGGGCATCACGATCCTCGCCAAGCACACGGCGGTGAACTGGCACGGCACGACGATCAACGTCGTCGACACCCCCGGCCACGCCGACTTCGGCGGCGAGGTCGAGCGCGGCCTGTCCATGGTCGACGGCGTGGTGCTGCTGGTCGACGCCTCCGAGGGCCCGCTGCCGCAGACCCGCTTCGTGCTCCGCAAGACCCTGACCGCCGGTCTGCCCGTCATGCTCGTGGTCAACAAGACCGACCGCGGCGACGCCCGGATCGCCGAGGTCGTCGACGAGTCCCTCGAGCTGCTTCTGGAACTGGCCGACGAGCTGGAGCTCGACGAGTCGGTCACCGCCCACCTGCTCGACCTCCCGGTCGTCTACGCGTCCGGCCGCGCCGGCAAGGCCTCGCGGATCCGTCCGGCCGACGGCGAGCTCCCGGACTCCGACAACCTCGAGCCGCTCATCGAGACCCTGCTCGACGTCGTCCCGCCGCCCGCCGACGACGTCGACGCCCCGCTGCAGGCGCACGTCACGAACCTCGACGCGTCCAGCTTCCTGGGCCGCATCGCGCTGTGCCGCGTCCGCGCCGGCGTGCTGCGCCGCGGCCAGCAGGTCGCCTGGTGCCGCGAGGACGGGACCACGCCGCGGGTGAAGATCACCGAGCTGCTGCGCACCGAGGCGCTGACCCGCGTCCCCGCCGACGAGGCGCGCGCCGGTGACCTGGTCGCCGTCGCGGGCATCGCCGAGGTCACCATCGGCGACACCCTCGCCGACCCGGAGTCCCCGGTCGCGCTGCCGCGCATCCACGTCGACGAGCCCGCCATCTCGATGACGATCGGCACCAACACCTCGCCGCTGGCCGGCCGCGACCCGCACCCGGGCAAGAAGCTGACCGCCCGCCTGGTGAAGGGCCGGCTCGACGCCGAGCTGGTCGGCAACGTGTCCATCCGCGTGCTGCCGACCGAGCGCCCCGACGCCTGGGAGGTCCAGGGCCGCGGCGAGCTCGCGCTGGCGATCCTGGTCGAGACCATGCGCCGCGAGGGCTTCGAGCTGACCGTCGGCCGGCCGCAGGTGGTCACCAAGACCGTCGACGGCACGCTGCACGAGCCGTTCGAGCAGCTGTCGGTGGACGTGCCCGAGGACAGCCTCGGCGCCGTCACCCAGCTGCTCGCCGCCCGCAAGGGCGAGATGGGCGACATGGTGCACGGCGACGGCCGGGTCCGGATGGAGTTCCGCGTCCCGTCCCGCGGCCTGATCGGCTTCCGCACCGAGTTCCTGACGATCACCCGCGGCGCGGGCATCGCCAGCCACGTCTTCGACGGCTACGGCCCCTGGGTCGGCGAGATCCGCACCCGGAACAAGGGCTCGCTGATCTCGGACCGTTCCGGGCCGGTCACCCCGTACGCGATCGACCAGCTCGCCGACCGCGGCACGCTGTTCGTCGGGCCGACCACGCTGGTCTACGGCGGGATGGTCGTCGGGGAGTACACCCGCAACGAGGATCTCGAGGTCAACATCACCCGCGAGAAGAAGCTGACCAACATCCGCTCGTCGACCTCCGACGTGCTGGTCAAGCTGATCCCGCCGACGATCCTGAGCCTCGAGCAGTCGCTGGAGTTCTGTGCGACCGACGAGTGCGTCGAGATCACCCCGGAGAACGTCCGGATCCGCAAGATCGAGCTGGACCCGAACCTGCGGGCCCGTGCCCGGTCCCGCGCGAAGGCCGCGGCCAACGCCACGAAGTGACCCGTACGGCCCGTGCGCTGCGGTGTTGCGTATCGGTGAGCAGAGCAAAGCCTCACCGACACCCGGCCCCGCTGCGTATCGGTGAGCAGAGCGGAGGCGCCCGCCGGACCCCGTCCGGCGGGCGTGCCCGCCCCGGTGGGGATACTGCGGACGTGAGAGCACGTCGACGCTTCCGGGCGCTCCCGGCGCTCCTGCTGGTCGCCCTGCTGGCGCTGACGGGCTGCGCGGCGGACCCGCAGCCGGCACCCCCGCCGGAGACGAACCGCCCGACCGAGCCGGTCACCGCCCCCACCCGGGTGGTGGTCGGCGTCGACGACCTCGGGCCCGGGTTCAACCCGCACCTGCGGTCGGACCAGTCGGCGGTCACCACGGCGATCGCGTCGATGACGCTGCCGTCGGTGTTCCGGCCCGACGACCGCGGCGTGCCGCAGCTCGACACGACCGTCGCCACGTCCGCGACGGTCACCTCGCAGAGCCCGTTCACCGTCAGCTACGAGCTCAACCGCGACGCCGGGTGGTCCACCGGCGCCCCGATCGCCGCCGAGGACTTCGTCTACCTCTGGCAGCAGATGCGCAGCCGGCCCAACACGATCGGCGCCGCGGGCTACCGCGAGATCACCGACGTGCGCTCGCGTGCCGCGGGCAAGGCCGTCGACGTCGTGTTCCGCGAGCCCTACCCGCACTGGCGGGAGCTGTTCGGCAACCTGCTGCCCGCGCACCTGCTCAAGGACGCGCCGGGCGGCTGGACCGCCCCGTTCGCGGGCGGGGTGCCCGCCTCGGGCGGCCCGTTCCGGCTGATGCAGGTCGACCGCCTCCGCGGCGAGGTCCTGCTCGCCCGCAACGACCCGTACTGGGCGACCGCCGCGGTCGTCGACGAGATCATCCTGCGCCGCATCCCGGCGAACACCCTGCCGACGGCGCTGGAGAGCCAGGGAGTCGACCTCGCCCTGCCCGACGCCCGGCCGGAGATCACCCAGGCCCTCGACGTCCTGGCCCGGGGCCCCAAGCCGCCGACGGTGCAGCGCGGGCCGCGCCCGGCCGTCGAACAGCTGGAGTTCCGCACCACCGACGGTCCGCTGGCCGACCCCCGGGTCCGCGAGGGCATCGCGGCGCTGCTGGACCGCGACGCGATCCGCGAGCGCGTCAACCCCGACGCCGTGGCCGTGAACGCCTTCGGCGCCGCCCCGTCGGACCCCGGCTACGCGCCGACCGCTCCCGCCGGCGCCCCCGGCCGACCCGATGCGGCGGCGGCCGCGGCCGCGTTCACCGAGGCGGGCTACGTCCGTGGTCAGGACGGCCGGTGGACCCTCGGCGGGCGCCCGCTCGGCGTGGTCATCGGCGCCGGGGCCGAGCGGACCGAGGACGTGAACGTCGCCCGCGTCGTGGCCGAGCAGCTCAAGGCCGGCGGCATCGGCGCCACGATCGTCGCCCCGTCGGCACCGGACCTGCTCACCGACCCGAGTGTCGCCCCGACGACGCCGACCCCGACCACCACCCCCGCCCCGGGTGCGGGCCCGGTCCCCGGCGGCAGCGCCGCACCGGTCACCACGCCCCCGGCGGCCCCGACCACGACGACCGCCGCCCCGACGACGTCCGGTTCCCCCGACTCCGGGACCCCGGTCGCCGTCGACGTGCTCGTCGCACCCCGTGCCGCCTACGGTGCGATCGGGCCGCGGCTGGACTCCGACTACGGCTGCCCGGCGGACGCGGTGCCCGGCGAGCTGCCGGGCGTGGCCTGCTTCCCCGCGCTGCAGCCGCTGCTCGACGAGCTGCTGGTCGCCGAGAGCCCGGACCCGGCCGTCGTCGCCGAGGCCGAGCGGGTGCTGTGGCGCCAGCTGCCCGCGCTGCCGCTGTACCAGGCGCAGGGTCTGGTCGTCAGCAACCCGCAGACCGACGCCGCCACCCGGGTCACGCCCGGCCCGATCGCGACCGGCCCGATGTCGGGCGCCCGGACCTGGGCCGAGCCGGAGGGCTCGGGCGAGCGCCCGACCGGCGACGACGACCCGAACTGACACCGTCGGACGCGTCCGTTCGGACGCACTCCGCTGCTGCACGGTGACGGCGAGTGGTACGTAAGTACCAACTATGTTTCGGCATGCATCGAGGGCTGTGCGACGCAACGGTCCCGTTGTTACTGTCCGGTTCGGCTGCGAGCCCGTTACGCCGTTCAATGGTCACCGTTTCGCCACGATCGGCGTCGGACCTCGCTGCTGGAGGGCCGCGATTCCTAGCGTGCCTCCCGACGGGCCGCGGCACACATCCGGTGGTCCGTCGCGTCCCGGACGGGTGCGACAACGGCGTGCGCCCACGACATCTCGAGAGGCACGGCAGATGAGGGGAAGAAGGGCGGCCGCCTCGGCCATCGCCCTGACCGCGGTCGTGGGGCTCGTCCTCACCGGCTGCAGCCAGCAGAGCAACACGGGGGGCAGCGGCAACACCGCCGCCGGGTTCGAGGAGACCCCTGACCAGCCGGAGGTGCCCGGCAAGCCGGGCGGCACGTTCCGGCTGGCGATCACCGAGCCGACCGCGATCGACCCGTATAACACCCAGGAGTCCGAGGGGACCCTGGTGAACCGGGCGCTGTTCACGGGCCTGATCCGGGTCAAGCCCGACGGCGACGTCTACGACGGCGTCGCGTCGAAGTGGACGCCCAACCAGAACTGCACGCAGTGGGTGTTCGACCTCAAGCCGGACCAGAAGTTCTCCAACGGCGAGGTGCTGAACTCCACCTCGTTCAAGCGGGGCTGGGAGCGCACCGCGGCCAAGGCCTCGGCGTCGGAGGTCTCGTACCACCTGGACGAGGTCCAGGGCTACGACCAGATCCAGGCCGGGACCGCCAACGCGCTGTCCGGCGTGGACGCGACCAACCCGAACCAGCTCAAGGTCACGTTGTCCAAGCCCGACTGCGAGTTCGAGCTGCGGACCTACCACCCGGCGCTGAGCCCGGTCCCGTCGACCGCGGGTGCGGCGGACAACAAGACCTACAACGACCTGCCGATCGGTAACGGCCCGTTCAAGATGGACGGCCCGTGGCAGCACGACCGCGGCATCAAGCTGGTCCGCAACGACGCCTACACCGCGGGGACCAGGGCGAACCTCGACGCCGTCGAGATCACGATCGTCCCGTCCGGCGAGGGCGGCGGCGTCACCGCCGAGTACAACGGCTTCCAGAACGGCCAGTTCGACTGGGCGCGCATGCCCACCCCGGTCCTGAACCAGGCCAAGTCGACCTACGAGCCGCAGGGCAAGTGGTTGAACAAGAAGACCAACGGCAACAACTACCTGCTGGTCTCGGTCACCACCGCGCCGCTGAACAGCGCGGACGCCCGCAAGGCCGTCTCGATGGCGATCGACCGCAACGCGATCGTGCAGGGTGTGCTGCAGAACTCGACCTCGCCGGCCGACGCGCTCATCCCGCCGAACTTCCCGGACGCCTACACCCCGGGCGTCTGCACCGCGTGCACCTACAACCCGGACGAGGCGAAGCGGCTCGCGCAGCAGGCCGGTCTCACCCCCGGCACCGAGGTGAAGCTGCAGTACAACACCGGTGCCGGTCACGAGGAGTGGACCGCGGCGGTCAAGCAGCAGCTCGAGCAGAACCTCGGGCTGAAGGTCACCTACACCGGTGTGCCGTTCCGTGACCTGCTCGACAACGAGCAGCAGCCCGAGGCCTCCGGCCTCTGGCGTGCGGCGTGGAGCGCGGACTACCCGACCCCGGGCAACTACCTGTTCCCGCTGCTGGCCACCCAGTCGATCGGTGCGGCCTCGCCGAGCGAGCCTGCCCAGGGCGACAACCGTGGCCGCTACTCCAACCCGGAGTTCGACAAGCTGCTCGCGCAGGCCGCGCAGACCCAGGACGAGGCGGCCCGCAACGACCTCTACAAGCGGGCCGAGAAGATCGCCATCGGCGACGACCTCGCGCTGATCCCGCTCTGGTTCCGCCAGCAGTCCCGCCTGGTCAACACCGAGAAGTTCGGCAACGTGAACATGGACTTCTCCGAGGACCCGACGTTCGACACGATCACCCTCAAGTGACGTCCCGCTGACGCGGCCCGCGTCCCGGTGACCCCGGGACGCGGGCCGTCGTGCGGCGTTCCCACCACACGAAAGTCCGTGCTTCCATGGGCAGATTCATCCTCCGGCGGCTGCTCCAGGGGATCCTGGTCGTCGTCGTCACCGCGTTCCTGATCTTCATCGCGACGTTCTCGCTCGGCGACCCCTTCGCCTCCACCGGGGAGAAGGTCGTCCCGCCCGAGGTCGCCGCGATCAACCGCGCCAAGTTCGGTCTCGACCAGCCGCTGCCGGTCCAGTTCGTGAACTACCTCGGCAACATGGTCACCGGCGACTTCGGTCTCGACTTCGACCAGCGGCGCCCGGTCTCCCAGCTGCTCGCCGAGACCGTCCCGAACACGATCCTGCTCGCCGTCGTGGCGCTGCTGTTCCTCGTCCTGTTCGGGGTGACGGCCGGCGTGATCGCCGCGGTGCGCCGCTACTCGTTCTGGGACGTGTTCGTCACCGTCGTCTCCACCATCGGCATCGGTGTCCCGGTGTTCGTCGTCGCGATCTTCCTGGTCGCGAACGTCTCCGGGGTCGGGCCGTTCCCGCCGGTACCGCGCAGCTTCCTCGAGGAGGTGCCCTGGTACTGGGACGTGATCCTGCCCGCGTTCACCCTCGCGATCATCGAGTCGGCGTTCGTCGCCCGGCTGATGCGGGGGTCGATGCTGGAGGTCCTGCAGGCCGACTACATCCGCACCGCACGCGCCAAGGGGCTGTCCGAGCGGACGGTCATCGGCAGGCACGCCATGCGGACGTCGCTGCTGCCCGTCGTCACGTTCGTCGGGCTCACCCTGGGCACCTACATCGGCGGCGCGATCGTCACCGAGACGGTGTTCCAGTACAACGGCGCCGGATTCCTGCTGGCCCGCGCGATCACGAACAACAACGCGCCGGTCATCATGGCGGTGGTCGTCTACAGCGTGGTGGCGTACGTGCTGCTCTCCATGCTCGTCGACATCCTCTACGCCTACCTCGACCCGCGCATCCGCCTGAGCTGACTGAGTGAGGCGATCCCTCGCATGAACCCACCACCCACCCCCGGCGCGCCGGCCACCGATCCGGCCGCCGCGCTCGGACTGCCGGGCGGCGACCCCGCCGAGGCCGTCACACCGGCGCCCGACGGTCCCCGTCGCGCGCGGTCCAACGGCCAGTTCGCCGAGATCTGGCGGCGCTACCGCCGCAACAAGCTCGCGATGGCCGGGCTGGTCATCGTCGCGTTCGAGATCGTCATGGCGATCATCTCGCCGTTCTCGACGCCCTACGACCCGTTCGAGCAGAACCTGCTCAACACGCTGCAGCCGCCGTCGTCGGCGCACTTCTTC
The DNA here is from genome assembly GCF_020131375.1 of Pseudonocardia sp. ICBG1034. Classification (NCBI taxonomy): domain Bacteria; kingdom Bacillati; phylum Actinomycetota; class Actinomycetes; order Pseudonocardiales; family Pseudonocardiaceae; genus Pseudonocardia; species Pseudonocardia sp. ICBG1034. The sequence continues at coordinate 252,094 of NZ_JAHLEK010000023.1, read as the reverse complement.
GGCACCGACGTCCTCGGCCGCGACCTGTACTCCGGGATCATCTACGGCGTCCGGCTGGCCATGATCGTCGGCCTGTCCGTGGTCTTCTTCTCCCTCGTCCTCGGGCTGACGCTCGGTGCACTCGCCGGGTTCAAGGGCGGCGCCTGGGACGCGGTCATCGCCCGGATCATCGACATCTTCCTCGCGTTCCCGCCGCTGGTGGGCGCACTGGTGATCGTCCGCGCGGTCGGCGGCGGGACGCTGCCGGTCGTCATCGCACTCGTCGCACTGGGCTGGATGACGACCGCCCGGCTGATGCGCGGCCAGGTGCTGGCCCTGCGGGAGGCCGAGTACGTCGAGGCGGCCCGCTCGATCGGGGCGGGCACCCGGCGGATCCTGACCCGGCACATCCTGCCCAACGCCGTGGCGCCGGTGCTCGTGTACTCGTTCACCTCGATCGGCGTGGTCGTCGTCGCGATGGCGACCCTGTCCTACCTCGGCGTCGGCGTCCCGCCGGACGTCCCCGAGTGGGGCCGGTTGATCTCGCAGGCCTCCCAGTACCTGTCGGTGCCGGGCAAGAGCTTCCTGTGGATCTTCCCGTCCGCCGCCATCGCGATCACCACGCTGGGCTTCGCGTTCGTGGCCGACGGCCTGCGCGACGCCCTCGACCCCAAGCTGCGCGGGAGGAACTGACCCGTGACCGAGAACCGAAGCGAGCACATGCTCGAGGTCCGCGACCTGCGGGTGCACTTCTCCACCGACGCCGGAGTGGTCAAGGCCGTCGACGGCGTCAGCTGGCACGTCGACCGGGGCGAGACCCTGGCGATCGTCGGCGAGTCCGGCTCCGGCAAGTCGGTGTCGGCGATGAGCCTGATGGGCCTCGTGCCGACCCCGCCGGCGACGTTTCCCAGCGGCGAGGTGCTGCTGGAGGGCCGCTCGCTGCTGACGATGTCGGAGTCCGAGCAGCGCAAGCTGCGCGGCAAGGACATCGCGATGATCTTCCAGGATCCGCTGACCGCGCTGAACCCGGTCTACAAGGTGGGCGACCAGATCGCCGAGATGATCCGGGCGCACGACCGCCAGGCCGGCAAGGTCACCGCCCGCCGCCGCGCCGTCGACCTGCTCGGGGAGGTCGGCATCCCGAACCCGGCCGCGCGGGCGTCGCAGTACCCGCACGAGTTCTCCGGCGGGATGCGCCAGCGCGCGATGATCGCGATGGCGCTCGCGAACGACCCGAAGGTCCTGCTGGCCGACGAGCCGACCACCGCGCTCGACGTCACCGTGCAGGCCCAGATCATGAACCTGCTCGAGAAGCTCCAGGAGCAGCGCGAGACGGCGATCGTCCTGATCACCCACGACCTGGGCCTGGTCGCGGCGCACGCCGACCGGATCATGGTCATGTACGCGGGCAGGGTCGTCGAGACCGGGACCAACGACGAGATCTTCGCCGAGCCGCGGCACGCCTACACCTACGGGCTGCTGTCGTCGCTGGCGCGGATGGACCAGGCCCGGCCGGAGAAGTTGGAGCCGATCCCCGGGCAGCCGCCGAACCTCGCGCACGTCCCGTCGGGCTGCGCGTTCCACCCGCGCTGCCGGTTCGCCACGTCGTCCTGCGCGGAGAGGACCCCGGAGCTGGTCCAGCTCACCGACCGGCCCGGTCACCAGCATGCCTGCCTGCACTCCGACGAGGTCGGCGAGGCCGCCGCCACGCCGCGCGAGCCGGTCGTGCCGGGGTCCGAGGCACACGTCGCGGAGACGGCGACCGACGAGCCGATGCTGCGCACCGCGGGACTGACCAAGTCGTTCCCGATCCGCTCCGGCGTGCTGTTCCAGCGCACCGTCGGTGTGGTGCAGGCCGTCGACGGCATCGACCTGGAGATCCCCGAGGGGCAGACGCTGTCGCTGGTCGGCGAGTCCGGCTGCGGCAAGTCGACCGCGGCCCGGGCGATCCTGCGGCTGCACGAGCCCACCGCCGGCAGCGTGCACATCAACGGCCGCGACGTGACCGCGCTCGGGCAGTCCGAGCTGCGCTCGGCCCGGGAGGACATGCAGATCGTCTTCCAGGACCCGTACGCGTCGCTGAACCCGCGCATGACGGTCCGGTCGATCCTGTCGGAGAAGTACGAGCTGCTCGGCGGCGAGCTCACCGACTCCACGATCCCGGAGCTGCTCGAGACCGTGGGGCTCTCGGCCGAGTACGCCGAGCGCTACCCGCACGAGTTCTCCGGCGGACAGCGCCAGCGCGTCGGCATCGCCAGGGCGATCGCGCTCAACCCGAAGTTCGTGGTGCTCGACGAGCCCGTCTCGGCCCTGGACGTGTCCATCCAGGCCCAGGTGCTCAACCTGCTCGAGCAGCTGCAGCGCGACTTCGGGCTGACCTACCTGTTCATCGCCCACGACCTGTCGGTGGTGCGCCACATCTCCGACCGCGTCGCGGTGATGTACCTGGGCAACGTCGTCGAGGTCGCCGACCGCGACGACCTGTTCGACCGGCCGCAGCACCCCTACACCCAGGCCCTGATCTCGGCGGTGCCCGTCCCGGACCCGGAGGTCGAGCGGGTGCGGGAGCGGATCGTGCTGACCGGGGACGTGCCCAACCCGGCCGACCCGCCGTCGGGCTGCCGGTTCCGCACCCGGTGCTGGAAGCACCTGGAGCTGCCCGACGCCGACAAGGCGCGCTGCATCGACGAGAAGCCGGTCCTGGAGATCGCGTCCGGCCCGGGGCACCGGGTGGCCTGTCACTTCGCCGAGGAGCGCGCGCTCCTGCGGACCTGACCGAGCACGACCCGTCCGAGCAGGACCCCACGGCCACGACACGCCACCCGGTGCGAAACTGGGTGGCGTGTCGCTGGTTCTGGGGATCGAGACGTCGTGCGACGAGACCGGTGCCGGTCTCGTCCGGGACGGTGTGCTGCTCGGCGAGGGGCTGGCGTCGTCGGCGGACGAGCACGCCCGTTTCGGCGGTGTGGTCCCGGAGGTCGCGGCCCGCGCCCACGTGAGCGCGGTGACGCCGATGGTGCGCGCGGCGGTCGAGGCGGCCGGGGTGTCGCTGTCCGACGTCGACGCCGTCGCCGTCACCGCGGGGCCGGGGCTCTCGCCCGCGCTGCACGTCGGCGTCGCGGCGGCCAAGGCGTACGCGGCGGCGCTGGACGTGCCGCTGTACGGGGTGCACCACCTGGCCGGACACGCCGCCGTCGACGTCCTGGAGCACGGGCCGCTGCCCGACCGCTGCGTCTGCCTGATCGTCTCCGGCGGGCACACCTCGCTGCTGGCGCTGGGCGACCTGGCCCGCGACCCCGTCGAGCACCTCGGCGACACCGTCGACGACGCGGCGGGCGAGGCCTTCGACAAGGTCGCCCGGCTGCTGGGCCTGCCCTACCCGGGCGGCCCGTCCGTCTCGCGGGCCGCACTCGACGGCGACCCGGCCGCGATCGCGTTCCCGCGCCCGATGACCGGTCCGCGCGACGCCGCGTTCGGCTTCTCCTTCTCCGGGCTCAAGACCGCCGTGGCCCGGCACGTCGAGGCCGCCCAGGACGCGGGCCGCGCCGTCCCGGTCCCGGACGTCGCCGCGTCGTTCCAGATGGCCGTCGTCGACGTCCTGGTCCGCAAGGCCCTGCGGGCGTGTGCCGAGCGCGGCGCGGACACCCTGCTCATGGTCGGCGGGGTCGCGGCGAACCGGGTGCTGCGCACCGAGATGGAGCGCGCCTGCGCGGCCGCCGGGATCACCCTGCGGGTGCCCGTGCCCCGGCTGTGCACCGACAACGGCGCGATGATCGCGGCCCTGGGCGACCTGCTGGTCCGCGACGGCGTCGAACCGGCGGGGCTGGCCGGGACCGCGGTCCCGACCGTCCCGCTGACCGGCGCGACGATCACGTTCCCCCCGGCGACGGGGGAGGCGGCGGAGTTCCCGCTGCCCGTCGTCCCCCACGCCGCGGCGGGGTCGATCATCGCCCCGTAGGCTCCCTGCGTGCCTGCTCGTCGCCTCCTGCTCGTCCACGCCCACCCGGACGACGAGACCCTGACCACCGGCGGGACCATCGCCCGCTACACCGCCGACCCCGACTGCGAGGTCACCGTGGTGACCTGCACCCTCGGTGAGGAGGGCGAGGTGATCGGTCCGGAGCTGGCCGAGCTCGCCCCGGACCGCGGTGACCAGCTCGGCGGCTACCGCATCCGCGAGCTCGACGGCGCGCTGGCCGCCCTCGGCGGGCCCCGGCACCGCTGGCTCGGCGGCCCCGGGCGCTGGCGCGACTCCGGCATGGTGCTGGCCGGGCACGGCACCCGCGCCGCGCTCCCGCCGGAGCTGCACCCGCGGGCGTTCGCCGCCCCGGAGCCGTTCGGCACCCAGCTCGCCCAGCTGCTGGAGATCATCGACGAGGTCCGCCCGCAGGTGCTGGTCTCCTACGCCTCCGACGGCAGCTACGGCCATCCCGACCACGTCCGGGCGCACGAGCTGGTCGTCGCCGCGGCGGGGGCGCGCCCGGACGTCGTCGCCAAGCTGTACTTCGCGGTGCGGTCGAGCGCGCTGCTCGACGACGGGCTCACCGAGCTGCTCTCCGCGCTCGGCGGAGACCCGGACCGCACCGGGCTGCGCTGGCCGGAGCCCGACGAGCACCCCGGCCACGACGCCGCCGCCGTCACCACCCGGGTCGACGTCGACGCCCATGACGACGAGCGGGTCGCGGCGATGCGGGCGCACGCCACCCAGATCGACGTCCGCGGCGGCGACGGCTGGGTCGCGTTCGCGATGAGCAACGGCATCGTCCAGCCGCTGCTGGGGGTCGAGGAGTACGTGCTCGCCGGCGCGCCGCCCGGCACGACGGAGACGGATCTGTTCGAGGGGGTCGACGGGTGAGCGACGTGACGAGGCTCCCGCTCGCGCTGGTGCTGCTGGTGGTCTCGCTGCTGCTGGTGGCCTTCGAGCTGATGTTCCAGATGCTCTACATCGGGCCGGTCCCGGTGCCGCTGGGCACGGTGATCGTGGTCGTCTCGCTGCCGTGGCTGATCCACACCACGGCCACCGAGATCCTCCCGACCCCGGCGGGCGCGGCCGCCCCGCTGGTCGTGTGGTTCGCGGCGGTGCTCGTGCTCGGCTTCTTCGGCCCGGGCGGGGACCTCCTGCTCCCGGTGACCTGGGAGTCGCTGCTGCTGCTCGTCGCCGGCGCCGTGACCGGCGTCGTGTCGTTCCGCAGGGCGCTCGACCGGCTGGCGGCCGGCCGCAACGACCGGAGGGTGACCCGATGACGATCTCCGACGACGACCTGGTGCGGGTCCTGCGCCCGTTCGTGCGGGCCACCCGGCCGGTGCTCGAGGGGCTGCGCGAGTCCGACCCGTTCGGCCTGCGGGCCCGGGTGACGCCCGGCTCGGACCGTCCGGAGGACGCGACCGACGAGGAACGCTCGCTCGCCGACAAGATCCTCGACGCGCTGGCGTCGGTGAAGGTCCCCGGCACCTCGGCCTGGGCGGCGATGGACGTCCCCGCCCGCACCGACTGGTGGGTCTACCGGGTCGGCCGGTTCACCACGCTGATCGCCGCGATCCCGGGTCTGGGCGGGGCACTGGCCCGCACCCTGCCGGTGTCCGACGCCGTCGGCGCGGCGGGCGAGGGGCTGCTGCTCGTCGCGATCGCGGGCGAGCACGGCGTCCGCTCGGAGGACCGGCTCGTCGAGCTGCTGGCGTCGGTGCTGTTCCAGCGTGAGCTCGACCTCGCCGCCCGGGAGCTCACCGCGGCCGAGGACGCCGATGCCGACGCCCGCGCCGAGGAGCTCACCGGTGATCTCGCCGGCGACGGCAAGCGGGCCACGCTCAAGCGCGTCGGCAGCGCCGTGTGGCGTCTCGGGCGGGCCCTGTGGGGCGTCGAGGACGAGCTGGGCAAGCGTCCGCACGGCCGCTTCTACCACCAGTGGCTCGGGCTGCTGCCGGTCGTCGGCGTCGTCGGGAAGTACCTGGGGGAGTGGTCGGGGCTCAAGCGCGCCGCCAAGCAGGCTCGCGCCTGGCTGCTCCGCCGCGGGTTCGCCTGAGCCCCTGACCCTCCGGTCAGGCCGGATCCGGGGGGACCAGGTAGTGGTAGCGGTGGTGGCCGGTCCAGCCGGTGCCGCGGTAGAGGGCGAGCGCGGCGGTGTTGTCGTCGGCGACGTCGAGCATCCCGTGCCGCGCCCCGTGCGCCGCGCCCCAGGACAGCGCCAGCCCGGTGAGCCGGGCCGCGAGACCGCCGCGCCGCGCGGCCGGGACGACCCACAGCCGTGACACGTAGACGTGGGAGTCGACGACGGCGGCGCGCACCGATGCGACCGGCGTCCCGCCGGCGTCGGTGAGCGTGCCGAACCCGACCTCGACGCGGTCCGTGCCCGTCGCTCCGCTCTGCTCACCGGGACGCAGCACCCCGGTCAGCACCGCCCACGCGGGCGCGCCGGGCCCGGGCTCCGGCTCGCCCTGCGCGGCCCACCACTCCGGTCCGGGCGTCGCGGGCCACTGCGGCGCCGGGCCGTCGGACGCGGCGCGGGTGACCAGCACGGTGCAGGTCCCGGGGGCCTCGGCCCGTACCCAGCCCGCCTCGGCCACCCGGTTCGACCACGGCGCGTCCACCGGGGCCTGCACCGTCGGGGCGATGCCGTGCCGCCCGGCGAACTCCCGCACGCGTTCCAGGGCTCGTTCGACCGGCATCCCCGGGTCGCCGAGCGCGAGCGCGGAGTTCGCCCGCCGCGTCCAGCCGCCGGCCGCGCGCAGCAGCCAGCCGCCCAGCTCCTCGACGACCGGCGCCGGCCAGGCCGCCGCCCGTACGCGTTCCAGCCGGTCCACCGCCGCACGGGACGCCCGCCGGGCCGGGGCGGGCGGCACCTCCCGGACGGCGACGACGGCGTCGCGCCGCACCCGCACCGGGCCCGACCGGGTGTGGACGACGACGGCGTCGGGCCCGTCGGGCTCCAGCTCACCGACCGCGTCGGTCAGTCCGGGGCCCGGTGTGCCCTCCGGTGCGATGCGGTGGCGCAGGGCCACCCGCCGTCCCGCCAGCTCGTCGAGCATGAAGCCGACCACCTCACTCCTGCCCCGCCAGGGGGCGCGGGTTAACCTGCGGGCGTCCCAGTTTGACCGGGCACCCCGCCACCACATGATCTCCGGGTGCCCGCTGCTCCGAGTGGAGGACCACCGAAGTGACCTACGTGATCGCCGAACCCTGCGTCGACCTGCTCGACAAGGCGTGTATCGAGGAATGCCCGGTGGACTGCATCTACGAGGGTGGACGGATGCTCTACATCCACCCCGACGAGTGCGTCGACTGCGGGGCCTGCGAGCCGGTCTGCCCCGTCGAGGCCATCTACTACGAGGACGACGTCCCCGACCAGTGGGCCGCCTACACCAAGGCCAATGTGGACTTCTTCGACGAGCTGGGCTCGCCCGGCGGCGCCTCGAAGCTCGGCAAGGTCGACCGTGACGTGGAGCCGGCGAAGAGCCTGCCCCCGCAGGAACACGACGAGTGAGCAGGCTCGACCTCCCCGACTTCCCCTGGGACTCGCTGACCGGTGCGCGTGAGCGCGCGGCGGCGCACCCGGACGGCATCGTCGACCTGTCGGTCGGCACCCCGGTGGACCCGGTCCCCGGGGTCCTGCGCGACGCGGTGGCCGGGCCGGCCGCCGCCGAGCCCGGCTACCCGACGACCCACGGCCCGGCGTCGCTGCGCGAGGCGGTCGTCGCCTCGCTGCAGCGGCGCTTCGGCGTGTCCGGGGTCGACCCGGCCGCGGTGGTGCCCACGATCGGCTCCAAGGAGCTGGTCGCGTGGCTGCCGACGCTGCTGGGCCTCGGCGCGGGCGACACCGTCGTCATCCCGGAGCTCGCGTACCCGACCTACGAGGTCGGGGCGCGGCTGGCGGGGGCCGGGCACGTCCGTTCCGATGGCCTCACCGCCGCGGGCCCGGCCCGGGTCCGGCTGGTGTGGCTGAACTCGCCGTCGAACCCCACCGGCCGGGTCCTGCCGGTCGAGCACCTGCGCAAGGTCGTGACCTGGGCACGGGAGCGGGGCGCGGTCGTCGCCTCCGACGAGTGCTACCTCGGACTGCCCGGCGACGCCGACCCGGCCCCGCGGTCGGTGCTGCACCCCGACGTCTGCGACGGCGACACCACCGGGCTGCTGGCCGTCCACTCGCTGTCGAAGGTGTCGAACCTCGCCGGGTACCGCGCCGGGTTCGTCGCGGGGGACCCGGCGCTGGTGTCGGGGCTGCTCGAGGTGCGCAAGCACGCGGGCATGATCGTGCCGCGTCCGGTGCAGGCCGCGCTGGAGGCGGCCGTCTCCGACGACGCGCACGTCGCCGAGCAGGCCGCCCGCTACGACGCCCGTCGCACCCGCCTGCGGGCCGGGCTGGAGAAGGCCGGGCTGACGGTCGAGCACTCGCAGGCCGGGCTCTACCTGTGGGCGAGCGCGGACGAGCCGTGCCGCGAGACCGTGGACCGGCTCGCCGGCCTGGGGATCCTCGTCGCACCCGGTGAGTTCTACGGTCCCGCGGGCGCCCGGCATGTCCGGGTCGGGCTGACCGCGCCGGACGAGCGGATCGACGCCGCCGTGGAGCGTCTCGGGGCCGCCTGACCCCGGCTGTCGTTGCGATAGGCAAGGACCCGGGAGAGGATCGGCCCGGTAGCGACGACGCCGGTGCAGCGATCCGGCGGACCCGGCAGGCGAAGGAGCCGTCGAATGCAGGCACCGCGTTCCGGCGGTCCGGGTGCGCCCGGTGGCGCCGGGCCCGAGGCACCCGTGGCCCGGTCCCGGCCGGTCGTCCGGCCCGCGCTGGTCCTGCTCGGGGTGCTCGCGCTCGCGGTCAACCTGCGGGCCGGGCTCGCCGGGTACCCGCCGCTGCTGGAGACCGCGCGGGCCGACCTCGGGATCGGGGCGGGCGCGGCGGGTCTGGTGCAGGCCGGTGCGGTGCTGATGATGTCGGCGGGTTCGTTCGGTGCCGCCGCCGTCGCCGCCCGGGTCGGTCGTGAGCGGCTGCTCGGTGTCGCCGTCGCGACGATCGGGGTGGGCAGCCTGCTGCGGTCGGTCGTGGCGCTGCCCGCGCTCGTCGGCGGCTCGGTGCTGGTCGGGCTCGGCATCGGGGTGTCCGGGGTGCTGCTCACCGGGGTCGTGAAGGAGCACCTGGCCGATCGGGCGGGCGCGGTGACCGGCGCCTACGTCGTCTCGATGATGATCGGCGCGACGGTCGCCTCCGCCGTCGCGGTGCCCCTGGCCGTCGCCCTGGGAGGGTGGTCCCTCTCGCTCGCGGTGTGGGCCGTGCCCGCGGTGCTCGCCGTCGCGGTGTGGGCGCCGGTCGCGAGCCGCATCGGTCACGCCCGTCCGGAGCCCGCGGGCGCCCCGGGAGCGGCCGACGAGGGCCCGTCGGTCGCCGAGGAGGTCCGGGTCCGCCACGACCCGTTCGCGCGCCGCATCGCCTGCTACCTGGCGGGCTCGTCGACGATCTTCTACGGCTGGCTGACCTGGCTGTCCCCGTTCTACGAGTCGCAGGGCTGGTCACCGCAGGGGGCCGGGCTGCTCCTCGCGGCGTGGAGCATCGCCCAGATCCCCGCGGCCCTGCTGTTCCCGGCCGCGGCCGAGCGACGACGCCGGTGGCGGTTCTGGGCGGCGCTGACCGTGGTCAGCTCGGCCGCCGGGACGCTCGGGGTGCTGCTGGCCCCCGCACCGGGGACGCCGCTGCCGTGGCTGTGGGCGGTCCTGATCGGCATCGGCGTCGGCGCCGGGTTCCCGCTGGGGCTGACGGTGATCGCGTGGCGGACGCCGACCCCGGCCCGCAGCGCCGCCGTCAGCGGCTTCGGCCTCGGGATCGGCTACCTCTCGGCCGGGATCGGGCCGCTGGTGATGGGCGTGGTCATCGACTCCGCCGGGTTCCCGCCCGCGATCGGGCTGCTCCTGGTCGGTGCGGTGCTGCAGGGCGTCGCGGTGGTCCGGATCGGGGACCGCCCGCGCTGAGCGGGCGCCGCCTCAGAGAGCCTCGGCCTGCTCGGCCAGGTGCTCCCACGCGGCCCACCACTGGGCGCGCAGCGCCTCGGCGCGGGCCCGCTCGCGCTCGACCAGCCGGCCGCCGACGAAGACCTCGTGGGCGTCGGGGCCGGGGCCCAGCTCGTCGAGCAGGGCGCGGATGCGGTGCTCGGCGACGCAGGCGTCCTGGTGGTCGCCCAGGACCTCCTGCAGCCCGGCGGCGGCCTTGAGCATCCGGCGCACCTGGCGGGCGTCGTCGGTGCGGGACCCGTCCGCGTCGCGCATCGCCGGTGCGACGAGCTCACCGGTGTAGCGCAGCCGCTTGGTGCGGATCCGCAGGTCGTGCAAGGTCATGTCCGGCGGGTTCGGCCCGGCCCGGCGCACCGCCTTGACGAGCTTGCGGGTCTCCGCCCGGACCAGCTCGATCAGCTCGGGGCGCGCGACCTCCTCCGGCGGCTCCGGCAGCGGGGCGGAGACGGCCTCGACCAGCGAGCGACGCAGTGCCGCGTGCCGGTCGGAGTCGAGCTCGTCGAGCATCTCGGCCCGCGCACCGACCCGCTCGGCCTCCAGCACCGCGACCAGTCGCTCACCGGCGGCCAGCTCGGCCGACGGCAGCGTGGCCACCTCACCGCGGAGGCGGTCGATCATCACGTCGAGGTCGCGCACCGGGCCGAGCGCCCGGCCGAGCCGGCCGAGCTCGGCCCGCAGCAGATCCGCCCAGGTGTGGTCGAGCAGGGGGCGGGCGGCCTTGAGCGCCGCCCGCATCCGCCGCACGGAGACCCGCATCTGGTGCAGGTCCTCGATCTCGGACCCGTCGCGCACACCGGGCTCGTGCCGCAGCATCGCGCGCAGCCGCTTGTCCAGCAGCGCGCGGACGTGCGCCACCGCCGGGTCCTGCGGTCCCGCGGTCAGCGGCTCACCGAGGTCCGCGGCGCCGTAAAGGTTCCCCGGAGGCTGCGCAGCCCCGTCCATGCCCACCATGTCCCCGCCGTCCTGCTTCTGTGGGTCGTTCCGCCGCGAACCGCTGCCGGGCCGTCAGTTGGCGTGCAGCGCGGCGTTGAGGGCGATGCCGTCGCCGGTACGGGCCAGCGCCTCGACCGCGCCGGACACCGAGTTGCGGCGCAGCAGCAGCCCGTTCCGGCCGGACAGCTCGCGCGCCGCGGTGGTGCTGCCGTCGGGCAGCGTGACCTTGGTGCCCGCCGTGAGGTAGAGACCGGCCTCGACCACGCAGTCGTCGCCGAGGGAGATGCCCAGGCCCGCGTTCGCGCCGAGCAGGCAGCGGCGGCCGATCGAGATGATCTCCTTGCCGCCACCGGACAACGTCCCCATGATCGAGGCACCGCCGCCGACGTCCGAGCCGTCCCCGACGACGACACCGGCGGAGATCCGGCCCTCGACCATCGACGCGCCGAGGGTGCCGGCGTTGAAGTTGACGAAGCCCTCGTGCATGACGGTCGTGCCCTCGGCGAGGTGCGCGCCGAGCCGGACGCGGTCGGCGTCACCGATGCGGACGCCGGCGGGGATCACGTAGTCGACCATCCGCGGGAACTTGTCGACATGGGTGACGGTCACCGGGCCGCGGCCGCGCAGCTTCGCCCGGGTGAGCTCGAACCCGGGCACCGGGCACGGGCCGTGGTTGGTCCAGACGACGTTGGTGAGCAGCCCGAACTGGCCCTCGAGATTGACCTGGTGCGGCTGGACGAGGCGGTGGCTGAGCAGGTGCAGCCGCAGGTAGACGTCGGCGGCGTCGGCGGGCGCGTCGGCCAGCGAGGCGATCTCGGTGCGCACGACCTCGGTGCGGACCCCACGCAGCTCGTCGGTCCCGACGAGGGGCGCCAGGTCGACGGCGTCGTCGGACGCACCCCCGGCCAGCACCGGCGCCGGGTACCAGACGTCGAGGACGGTGCCGTCGGTCGTGACCGTGGCCAGGCCGGTTCCGGAAGCGCCTTCGCGGCGGTACTCGGTGCTCACGGGCCCCGAACCTACCGTCCCGCCGTCGCCCACGGCGCGTCGCGGTGGGTGCGCCGGGACACGTCGTCATGATCGGCTGCCCGTACCGAGAGCAGCAGGGCCGCGGCCTGCAGATAGCGGAGCACCGCGGCCGGCGCGAACGGCGGCGGTGGCGGGTCGGGCAGTCGCCCGCACCCCCGGCACCGGGCCTGCATCATCATCCAGTGCTCGATGGTCGGCGGTGGCGGCACCGTGCGGAACTGCGCGACCCGCACCTCCCACACGCTGCGCCGCCGCATCGCGTCGCGCAGCGGCCGATCCCGGTGGAACGTCTCCGGCGGTCGGGCGCAGCCGTACCGGTCGCCCCACCATTCGCCGGGCAGCGGGTCGAGGATCACGTCCAGATGCGACGGGAACCTGCGCCCCGCCCCGTCCCGCAGGTCACCCGGCGGGTCCTCCATCGGTGGCACCCGCCGGTTCTCCGCGTCGACGACGACCAGCCGCAGCCCCGCGACCGACAGGATCGCGGCCAGCGTGTCCAGCGCCGGCGCGAGCGACCGGCTCTCGATCCGGGCGATCGTCGACGGCGCCAGCCCCGTCCGCTCCGCGAGCTCCCGCTGCGACAGGTCGGCGCTGCGCCGCACCCGCCGGACCAGGCCGGACAGATCCGGGACGACGACGTCGACCGGTGCCGGCGGCGGCTCCGCGGGCAACCGGTCGCCCTCGATGATGTCCATGCACCGACCCTGCGTCCCCGAGCCCGGAACGCACCGGTGACCTGCGAACCTGTGGGCAACTCACGCACTTGTGGACAACCGGGCCGTCGCCGGTGCCGGCGATGATCGACACGGCGGGCCCGCGGCCGGATCGGTCACCCAAAGGTGGCCGTCCGTGCGTCGCTTTGCTCTGCTCACCGATACGCAGCGGGCAGGCCCGGGAACGCCTCCAGTGGGCGAACGGAGACCGTTCACGCCCCGACCCTGCCCCGATCCGGGGGCGACTGCAGGGGCGCGCGAGGCGCCCGCGGGCCCGTGCTGCGTATCGGTGAGCAGAGCAAAGCGACGACCAGCGAGCCCACCCCCGGCGACGCGGCACCGGGCCGGGACGTCGATCCGGCGCCGCGGCGGTCGGTCCGGAGTGCCCGCGCGGCCGGGTCGCGGAGGAGGGGCGCCCGGGCGGGTCGGTAGCGTCGGGCCGGTGACGACGACGCTGCCCGCGCTGGACCTCACGTCCGACCCGGTGACCCTGACCGCCGCGATGGTCGACATCGCCAGTGTGTCCGGGGACGAGCGGCGCCTCGCCGACGCGCTCGAGGCCGCGCTGCGGACCCAGGCGCCGCACCTGGAGGTGCTGCGGTCCGGTGACGCGGTGCTCGCGCGCACCGATCTGGGGCGTCCGCACCGCGTGCTGCTGGCCGGGCACATCGACACCGTGCCGATCGCGGACAACGTGCCGTCGCGCCGCGCCGACGGGATCGTGCACGGCTGCGGCACCTCGGACATGAAGTCCGGCGATGCCGTCTTCGCGCATCTCGCGGCCACGCTGGCCGAGCCGAGGCACGACCTCACCCTGGTGTTCTACGACTGCGAGGAGATCGAAGCGGAGCGCAACGGGCTCGGCCGCATCGAGCGCGAGCACCGGGACTGGCTCGACGCCGACCTCGCGATCCTCGGCGAGCCCACCGACGGCACCCTCGAGGCCGGCTGCCAGGGCACCCTCCGCGTCGAGCTGCGGACCGCGGGACGACGCTCGCACTCGGCGCGGTCGTGGCTGGGGGACAACGCGATCCACCGGGCCGGGGAGATCCTCTCGCGGCTGGCGGCGTACCGGCCGCGGTGGGTGGACATCGACGGCTGCGAGTACCGCGAGGGTCTGCAGGCCGTGCGGATCGGCGGCGGGGTCGCGGGCAACGTCGTCCCCGACGAGTGCGTCGTCACCGTGAACTTCCGGTTCGCCCCGGACCGGTCCGCCGAGCAGGCCGTCGAGCACGTCCGAGAGGTGTTCGACGGGTTCCCGCTCGTCGTCACCGACCTCTCGCCGGGTGCGCTGCCGGGCCTGTCCGCGCCGGCGGCCGCGGAGTTCGTCGCCGCGACCGGGGCCGTGCCGCGGGCGAAGTACGGCTGGACCGACGTCTCCCGCTTCGCCGCGCTGGGCATCCCGGCGGTCAACTACGGGCCCGGCGACCCGAACCTCGCCCACACCCGCGAGGAGCACGTCGCCGAGGACGCGATCACCGCCTGCACCGGGGTGCTGCGCCGCTACCTCGCGGGCCACCCCGCCTGACCGGAGCCGGCCGGCCGGGCCCGCGCCGACGACAGCGCCGACGACCCCCACCGGCGGGGGCGGGTCGTCGCCGCCCGAATACCGTGATCGCCATGGCCGACGAGAACGCCGATCCCCGGACGCTGCACGAGAAGCAGCCCGAGAAGCAGCGTGGCCCGGTGGTGCTGCGCGGCGAACGCAGCATCGAGCCGACCACCACCGATCAGCGGCTGCTCGACTCCCGGGGCCCGGCCGACTGGGTGCACACCGACCCGTGGCGGGTGCTGCGGATCCAGGCCGAGTTCGTCGAGGGGTTCGGGATGCTCGCCGAACTCCCGCGCGCGGCGACCGTGTTCGGCTCGGCCCGCACGCAGGCAGGCTCCCCGGAGTACGAGCTGGGCCGCGAGCTCGGGGCGCGGCTCGCCGGAGCCGGGTTCGCCGTCATCACCGGGGGCGGCCCGGGCGCGATGGAGGCCGCGAACCGCGGTGCCTCCGAGGCGGGCGGGCTCTCGGTCGGGCTCGGCATCGAGCTGCCGTTCGAGCAGGGCCTGAACCCGTGGGTCGACCTCGGGATCAACTTCCGCTACTTCTTCGCCCGCAAGACGATGTTCGTGAAGTATTCGCAGGCGTTCGTCTGCCTGCCCGGCGGCTTCGGCACGCTCGACGAGCTGTTCGAGGCGCTCGTCCTCGTGCAGACCAAGAAGGTCACGAAGTTCCCGGTCGTCCTGCTCGGCAGCGACTACTGGGGCGGCCTCTACGACTGGATCGCCAAGACCGTCCTCGCCGACGGCAAGATCAGCGAGAAGGACCTCGACCTGCTGCACGTCACCGACGACATCGACGACGCCGTCGACGTGGTCAACGAGGCCTACCACGCCTGGGAGGAGACGCACTGATGGCCGGTCCGGAGCCCGGGTTCGCCGTCTGCGTCTACTGCGCCAGCTCCGACGGCGTCGCCCCGCACTACCTCGACCTCGCCCGGGAGGTCGGCCGGGCCGTCGCCGCCCGCGGCTGGACGCTCGTGTCCGGCGGGGGCCGCAAGTCGATGATGGGTGCGGTCGCGGCCGGCGCCCGGGAGGCGGGCGGCCGCACCGTCGGGGTCATCCCGCGGTCCATGGTCGAGCGCGAGTGGGCCGACCACGACAGCGACGCGCTGCTCGTCGTCGAGAGCATGCGCGAGCGCAAGCAGCAGATGGAGGACCGCGCCGACGCGTTCCTCGCGCTGCCCGGCGGCATCGGGACCTGCGAGGAGCTCTTCGAGGTCTGGACGGCCGGGACGCTCGGCCTGCACGGCAAGCCGGTCGTGCTGCTCGACCCCGACGGCCACTGGGACGGCCTCGTCGACTGGGTCGCGGGCCTCGCCGACCGCGGGTTCGCCTCACGGGCCCCGATCGAGCGGCTGCGGCAGGTCCGCGGCGACGACTCCGCCCCGGCCGACCCCGCCGGGCTGGCCGGCGCGGCGCTCGACGAGTGCGCCCGTCCGCTCACCTGAGCCCGTGACCCTCTCCGCCCGGCTCGCCGCCCGCAAGGACGGCCGTCGCATCGCCGTCGTCCTGCCCGCCCTGGACGAGGAGGCGACGGTCGGTGCGCTCGTCGCCGGGCTGACCCGGCTGTGCGAGGGCCCGTCCCCGCTGGTCGACGACCTCGTCGTCCTCGACTCCGGGAGCACCGACCGCACCGCGGAGTGCGCCGCGGCGGCCGGGGCACGGGTGCTCGGCCGCGAGCGTGCGGTGCCCGGCGTCCGGGTGCTGCCGGGCAAGGGCGAGGCGATGTGGCGCGCCGTCGTCGCCCTGGGGAACGGGCCGCGCCCGGCCGACCTGGTCTGCTTCGTCGACGCCGACCTCGTCGACCCGCACCCCGAGCTCGTCGAACGGCTTCTCGCGCCGCTGCTCACCCGGCCCGGGACCGCGCTGGTCAAGGGCTACCACCGGCGCCCGCTCACCGGCCCCGGTGGTGCCTGCGGCCCCGACGACGCGAGCGGGCACGAGGGCGGCCGCGTCACCGAGCTGCTCGCCCGCCCCCTGCTCGCCGCGCTCCGCCCCGGGCTGCGGCACGTCCGTCAGCCCATCGGGGGCGAGTACGCCGCCACCCGCGAGCTGCTCGACCGGCTCCCGTTCGCGACCGGCTACGGCGTCGACATCGGCCTGCTGCTCGACACCGACGCCGACACCGTCGTCGGCGGGACCGCGGCCATCGCGCAGGCCGACCTCGGCGTGCGCCGGCACCGCAACCGCCCGCTGCACGAGCTCGGCCGTACCTCCCGCGAGGTCCTCGCCACGGCCCTGGCCCGCTGCGGGGTCGAGGACTCCGGCGCCGGACTCACCGCGTTCCTCCCCGACGACGTCCTCCCCGGCCACGTGCGCACCGGCCACGGCGCGGAGACGGGCTGGCGCACCGAGACCCGTCCGCTGCGCCAGGTGGACCGGCCCCCACCGGGCCGGGTGCGCGACGGGGGATCCGCCGAGCCGGTGGTCGCACCCGCCGCCCGCGTGGGGTGAGACCCGTCGTCGGACCGGCGTGATGAGATGGCGGCATGGGGACCGCCCTCGCGTACGTGATCGTCCTGGCCGGCGTCGCCGCGCTGGTGTTCGTGTTGGCGGCCGCGGTCTTCGGCCGCGGGGAGGAGCTCGCCCCGCTCGCCCCGGACGCGACACCCACCCGGCTGCCCGCCCGCGAGGTCTCCGGAACCGACGTCCGTGACCTGCGTTTCCAGCAGGTGCTGCGCGGATACCGGATGGCTGAGGTGGACTGGGCACTCGACCGGCTGGCCGGCGAGCTGGACCGGGTCCGGACCGACCGGCACGAGCTGGCCGACCGGGTGGCCCGGTTGGAGGCGACGATCGCGCGGATGCGCGCCGAGGAGGATCCGGGTGACGAGCAACGACGGCAGTGGTGACGGCGGTACCGCAGGCAGGAGCGGGGACGGTCGCGACGGCGGGGTCGGCGACCGCACCCCGGGCGTGCGGCCGGCCGGTGGCGGCCGGGTGGAGCTGACGGTCCCGGTCGACGTCAACGTGCCCGCCGACGTCCTGTGGGAGGTCGTCTCCGACCTCGAGGGCCAGTCGGACTGGATGCTCGGCACGACCGTCGAGATCACCGCGGGCGACGGCCGCTCGGTCGGCACCGAGCTGCGCGCGGTCACCGGGGTCGGGCCGCTCGGCGTCGCCGACACGATGCGGGTCACCGAGTGGACCGAACCGCCCGCCGGTGCGACGGGGGAGCGGCGGATCGTCGTCACCCACACCGGCACCGTGATCCGCGGCGACGGCGTGTTCGTCGTCGTGGAGCTGGGCCCGGCGCGGTCGCGCTTCCTGTGGACCGAGCTGCTCGACCTGCCGCTCGGTGCGCTCGGCCGGTTCGGCTGGCCGCTGGTGCGCCCCGCGTTCCGGGCCGGGGTCGCGCACTCGCTGCGCGGGATGGCCGAGCGGACCGAGGACCGCTACCGGGCCGGCCGGTGACATCGCCCGACCCCGCGGCCCACGACGACCGCCCCCGCTGCGACTGGGCGCTCTCGGCACCGGACTACGTCGCCTATCACGACGACGAGTGGGGCCGCCCCGTCCACGGCACCGCGGCCTGGTTCGAGCGCATGAGCCTGGAGGCGTTCCAGTCCGGGCTGTCCTGGATCGTCGTGCTGCGCAAGCGCCCGGCGTTCCGCGAGGTCTTCGCCGGCTTCGACCCGGACACGGTCGCCCGCTTCGGCGACGACCACGTGACCCGCCTCCTCGGCGACGCCCGGATCGTGCGCAACCGGATGAAGATCGAGGCCACGATCTCCAACGCCCGCGCCGTGCTCGACCTCCTCGACGCCGGCGACGACCTCGGCGCGTTCCTCGCCTCCTACGCACCCGACCCGGCCGACCACCCGCGCCCGGCACGGCTGTCCGACGTCCCCGGCTCCACACCCGCGTCGACGGCGCTGTCGAAGGCGCTCAAGAAGCGCGGCTTCCGGTTCGTCGGTCCCACCACCTGCTACGCACTCATGCAGGCGACCGGTCTGGTCGACGACCACGTCGCGTACTGCTGGCGTGCCGGGGCCGGCCCGGAGGGCCCGCGGGGGACCGGACCGGGGTCGCCGTAGCGTCGCCGGGCCGTTGCGCTGCGTGAACGCCGCGGGTATCGCTGCCGAGCCGTGATCGCCTCGGTTGCACCTCGGCGCCGGTGATGGGGGACAATGTGGTCCCACGGTCGGCGCGTGCCCCGAGCGCGCACCGGGGAACGACAGTTGTGGATGTTGACGGAGGACGGACGAATGGCCGCGATGAAGCCCCGCACCGGCGACGGGCCCATGGAAGTCACCAAGGAGGGCCGGGGCATCGTGATGCGCGTCCCGCTCGAGGGTGGCGGGCGTCTCGTCGTCGAGATGACCCCGGACGAGGCCACCGACCTCAGTGAGGCGCTGAAGTCGACCGTCGGCTGACGGCCGACGGAACGGACACGACGCGGCGGGACCGGGGAACCGGTCCCGCCGTCGTCGTACCCGGGCCTCGGTGACGGGCCTCAGGCCACCGACTCGTAGATCTCCAGCGTCCGCCGGGCCATCTCGGCCCAGGCGAACTCGGCGACCGCGCGCTCCCGGCCCCGCTCACCCATCGTCGCGGCCCGCCGCGGGTCCGCGACCAGCGCGTTGACCGCCTCGGCCAGTGCCGCCTCGAACGCGGCGGTGTCGGCCGGGTCGTAGTGCGCGAGGAGGCCGGTCACGCCGTCGTCGACGACCTCCGGGATCCCGCCGACGTCGGAGGCGACCACGGCCGTACCGCAGGCCATCGCCTCCAGGTTCACGATGCCCAGCGGCTCGTAGACCGAGGGGCACACGAACACCGTCGCCGCCGACAGCAACTGGCGGACCTCGGCGGTGGCGAGCATCCGCTGGATCCACACGACGCCGTCGCGCGAGGCGGACAGCTCCGCCACCGCCCGCTCGGTCTCGGCCGCGATCTCCTTCGTGTCCGGGGCGCCCGCGCACAGCACGACCTGCGCCGACGGGTCGAACCGGTGCGCCGCCGCGACCAGGTGCCCGAGGCCCTTCTGCCGGGTGATCCGGCCGACGAACACCACGAGCGGCCGGTCCGGGTCGACGCCGTGCGCCAGCAGCGCGTCGCGGGCCGGGTCGGGCGCGTAGAACTGCGTGTCGATGCCGTTGTGCACCACGTGCACCAGGTCCGGGTCGATCGCGGGGTAGGCGTTCAGCACGTCGCGGCGCATGCCGTGGGAGACCGCGATGACGGCGTCCGCCGCCTCGTAGGCGGTCCGCTCCACCCACGACGACAGCCGGTACCCGCCGCCGAGCTGCTCGGCCTTCCACGGCCGCAGCGGCTCCAGCGAGTGGGCCGTGACCACGTGCGGGCGCCCGTGCAGCAGGCCGCCGATGTGGCCCGCCATGTTGGCGTACCAGGTGTGGGAGTGCAGGACGTCGCAGCGCTCCAGCTCGGCGGCCATCGACAGGTCCACCCCGAGCGTGGTCAGCGCCGCGTTCGCCCCGTCCGGCAGCGGCGGCGCGGAGTGCGCGCGCGCGTCGGCCGGGGCGTCGCTGCCCGGTTCGGCGAAGCAGTGCACGTCGACGTCGACGAGCTCCCGCAGGGCGGGGACGAGATGTCCCACGTGGACTCCGGCGCCGCCGTAGACGGCTGGCGGGTATTCACGGGTGAGAAGGCCGACGCGCACGGGCCGGGACGCTACCGGGGCGGGCGGACGCGGCGCGAGGAGTCCGCCGGGCGATCGCTGCGTCCGATCCGGTCCGACCCTGCCCGGCGGGCCCGGACGTATGGCCCCGCCACCGGGCGCCCACTAGTGTTCACGCCATGCGACCGACCGCGTCCGGACGTCTTCCCGGAAGGGTTCTCGGCATCGTGCTGGCCGGTGGCGAGGGGAAGCGGCTCTGGCCGCTCACCGCGGACCGTGCCAAGCCCGCCGTCCCGTTCGGTGGCAACTACCGGCTCATCGACTTCGTGCTGTCCAACCTCGTGAACTGCGGGATGGACCGGCTGTGCGTGCTGACCCAGTACAAGTCGCACTCGCTGGACCGGCACATCTCGACGACGTGGCGGCTGTCGTCGGTGCTCGACCAGTACATCACCACCGTCCCGGCCCAGCAGCGGCTCGGCAGGCGCTGGTACACCGGCTCGGCGGACGCGATCTTCCAGAGCCTCAACCTGGTCTACGACGACCAGCCCGAGTACATCGCCGTGTTCGGCGCCGACCACGTCTACCGGATGGACCCGGCGCAGATGATCGCCCAGCACGCCGAGTCCGGCGCGGGCGTCACCGTCGCGGGGATCCGCGTGCCGCGGGCCGAGGCCAAGGCGTTCGGCTGCATCGCCTCCGACGAGACCGGCCGCATCACCGAGTTCCTCGAGAAGCCGTCCGATCCGCCGCACGTGCCGGACGACCCCGAGGTGACCTTCGCCTCGATGGGCAACTACGTGTTCACCACCGAGGCACTGCTCGACGCGCTGAAGGCCGACGCGGCGAACGCCGACTCCGACCACGACATGGGCGGGGACATCATCCCGGCGCTCGTCGCCGAGGGTGACGCGCACGTCTACGACTTCGCCGACAACGTCGTCCCCGGCGCCACCGAGCGCGACGCCGGCTACTGGCGCGACGTCGGGACCATCGACGCCTACTACGACGCGCACACCGACCTCGTCTCGGTGCACCCGATCTTCAACCTCTACAACCAGCGCTGGCCCATCCGCACCGCGGTGCCCGCGCTGCCGCCGGCGAAGTTCGTCGAGGGCGGCATCGCGCAGGACTCGATCGTCGGCGCGGGCACGATCATCTCCGGGGCGATCGTGCGCCGGTCGGTCATCAGCCCGAACGTGTCCGTGTCGGGCGGCGCGGAGGTCTCGGACTCGGTCGTGCTGCCGGGCGCCCGGATCGGCCGGGGCGCGGTCGTGCGCCGGGCGATCCTCGACAAGAACGTCGTCGTCCCCGACGGCGCGCTGATCGGCGTCGACCTGAACCTCGACCGCAGCCGCTACACCGTATCCAACGGCGGCGTCGTCGTCCTGGGCAAGGGCGTCACGGCGCAGTAGCGCCGACCCGCGGTTCCGCGCTCACCTGCGGTGTCGGTGCCGCGTTCGCTCCGCTCACCTGCGGACGGCGCAGAGCATCCCGTCCGCGACCGGGAGCAGCGCCGACAGCAGGCGCTCGTCGTCGCGGACCAGCGCGGCGGTCTCGCGCAGTGCGGCCGTACCCGGGCCGTGCGCGGCACCGGGCTCGGCGACCCGGCCGCCGTCGAGCACACCCTCCAGCACCAGCACCCCGCCGGGGCGCAGCAGCCGGATCGCCTCGGCCAGGTAGCCGGGGTACTCGGCGGGGACCGCGTCGGCGACGACGAGGTCGTAGCCGCCGTCGGTCAGCCGCGGCAGCACCTCCAGCGCCATCCCGTTGATCAGCCGCGCGCGCCCGGGCCCGTACCCGGCGGCGAGGAAGGTGCGCCGGGCCGAGCGCTGCAGCTCCGGGTCGACGTCGATGGTGGTCAGCGTCCCGTCGCCGGCCATGCCGCGCAGCAGGTACAGCCCGCTCACCCCGGCTCCGGTCCCGATCTCGACGACGGCCCGCGCGGAGACCGTCGCGGCCAGCACCGACAGCGCCGCCCCGCCCGCCGCGGAGATGGGGTGCGCGCCCGCCGCCGTGCCCAGTGCGCGGGCCTCGCCGCACGCGTCGTCCTCGGCGAGGTAGCCCTCGGCGTACGCGGCCGCCCCCGCGGGTGTGCTCATGGCGCAAGATTATCGCCGCATGATCCGTCGTCGGTTTCACAGACTTCTCTCAGACGGGTTTCACATCCTCCTCATGGGTGGCGGGCAGTCTGTGGTGCAACGAACGAAGCCTCGCGGCCGATCGACACCACGACACGGTCGCGACTCCACGGAGGTGCCCCGCCCCGATGTCCGCCCCTCGCGCAACCGACGACGCCCCGTTCCGGGACGCCGCCGCCGGTACCCGCCCCGGTGAGGGTGCCGACTGGACCCCGCCCACCTGGGACGAGGTCGTCCGGGAGCACGCCGACCGCGTCTACCGACTCGCCTACCGCCTGTCCGGCAATCAGCACGACGCCGAGGACCTCACCCAGGAGACCTTCATCCGGGTGTTCCGGTCCCTGGCGTCCTACAAGCCGGGCACCTTCGAGGGCTGGCTGCACCGCATCACCACGAACCTGTTCCTCGACATGGTCCGCCGCCGCGCCCGGCTGCGGATGGAGGGATTGCCCGAGGACACCGACCGGCTCCCGGGCGGTGGCCCCGAGCCCGAGACCGTGTTCGCGATCAACCACCTCGACCCGCACCTGCAGGCCGCCCTGGACGAGCTGCCCCCGGACTTCCGGGTCGCCGTCGTCCTGTGCGACGTCGAGGGCCTGTCCTACGAGGAGATCGGCGCCACCCTCGGGGTGAAGCTCGGCACCGTCCGCAGCCGCATCCACCGGGGCCGGACCGCGCTGCGGGCGTCGCTGGAGCGGCACCGCGCGGCCGCGGCGGAGGAGCAGGCGGTGGCATCCGACCGCGGTCCGGTGGCAGAGTTGGTCCCGTGACCGAGCGACGGCGTTTCCAGGTCGTCCCCCCGGACTGGGGGACGACCCACCTGACGCTCGAGGCGGTCGTCGCCTTCGTGGACGACGAGCTGGCCGCCGGTCCGCACGACCGCGCCACCCGCCACCTCGAGCGCTGCCCCGACTGCGCGGTGGAGGTCGCCGAGCAGCGGCGGGCCCGCACCGCGCTGCGCGGTGCCGACGCCCCCACGCTGCCGCCGTCGCTGATGTCGACGCTGCGCGCGATCCCGCAGGACACCGAGCTGCCCCCGCCGCCGGCGGGCCTGTCGCTCACCCCGGACGGCCAGCTCGTGTCGGTGCTGCGCCCGGCGCCGGTCGAGGGCGATCACGGCCGTCGCTCCGGCCGGTCGCGACGGGTGCGTCTGGGCACCGGCGCCGCCGTGTCCGGGCTGGCGCTCGGCGCGCTCGCGTTCGGTCTGCCCGCCGCCACGACCGCCACCCCGGCCGGGCCGGCCGTCCCCGGCCCGGGTGCCGCGGCCGTCGCGCGGTTCGCGGCCACCCCGGTGCCCGCCTCGTCGCGGCGGACGGCCGTCCCGGCCGCCACCACGGTGGGCTCGACCGGTGCGCCGCTGTCGCCGACGACCTCGGCCACGCCGACCGGTGACGCCGACATCTCCCCGACGCCCTGACGCGTCACCGATACACCGACTTCACCGCCCGCCGGGCAGGCTGTGCGGGTGTACTGGGTGGACGCCGTGCCGGCTGATCGATCGTCGGGAGCAGTCGCCCCGGGCTCCGGAGTGACCCGGTGAGCGACGACCGCGGCACCCGCCCGGACGGCGCAGCCGACCCGGAGGCCCACGGCTCCGCTCCGCCGCGGCTGCGACCCCGCCCGCTGGACCGTCCCGCGACCGACCCCGGCGAGCAGGCCGCCTTCGGCCGCCCGGACGGCGTCGACAGCTCGTTCGCGCCGCCGTCGTCGCACCTCGGGTCGAACGGATCGCTGCCGACGGTGCCGCCACCGACCGCCGCGGTCGCCCGCGCGTTCGGCCGCCCGGACCGCACACCCGACGGCGACCCCGCCGGTGGTCTGCAGCGTCCGCCCGGTGCGTCGGGCGACGCGCTGCGCGGGGGTGAGCAGAGCGCCGAGCAGGACCCGTTCTGGCCCGGCGGCTCGACCGGCGACCCGTGGCGCGACCCGGGCACGCCGGTCGTCGCCGCCCCTCCGCCCGGCGACGGCGACGACCCCGGTGAGGGTCCCCGGCCCGACGGCCCCCGGCTGAGCGTCCGCGAGGTCCTGTTCGGCAAGCGGGTGCAGCCGCGCGCGCTGGCGCTGCTCGGAGTGCTCGCCCTCGTCGTCGGTGCGGCGGGCGGCCTGATCGGGCACTGGACGGCCACCGCGGCGAGCGCACTGACCAGCCCCGGAGCCGTGCTGAGCGCGACCGAGCCCGCCCGGGAACGGCCGCCCGGCTCGGTGTCGGAGGTCGCCTCGCGGGTGCTGCCCGCGGTCGTCTCGCTGGAGGTGACCGTCGGCAACCAGGCGGGCAACGGCTCCGGCGTCGTGATCGACCCCGCGGGCTACGTGCTCACCAACGACCACGTCGTCGCGCCGGCGACCGGACCGGGCCAGGGCACCATCGAGGCCCTGTTCTCCGACGGCTCCCGCGTCCCGGCCACCGTGGTCGGCGCGGACCCGATGACCGACCTCGCGGTGGTCAAGGTGCCCGTCGCGAACCCGACGGTCGCCGCGATCGGCCGCTCCGGTGAGCTCGCCGTCGGCGACGCGGTGATCGCGATCGGGTCGCCGTTCGGCCTGGCGGGCACGGTGACGACGGGGATCGTGTCGGCCGTCGACCGCCCGGTGCGGCTCGACCCCGAGGGCAGTGCGGGCGACGCGGTGATCGACGCCGTGCAGACCGACGCCGCGATCAACCCCGGCAACTCCGGCGGCCCGCTGGTGGACGCGACCGGCGCCGTCGTCGGCATCAACACCGCGATCCGCAGCGCGGGCAGCGCCGAGTCCGGGGCACAGGGCGGCTCGATCGGTCTGGGCTTCGCCATCCCGATCGACGACGCCCGCGCCATCGCCGAGGAGCTCATCCGCACCGGCCGCGTGGCGCACGCCGACCTCGGTGTCAACGCCCGCTCGGTCACCGACGGCGCCACCGACGGCGCCCAGGTGCAGAACGTCGTCGCCGGGGGACCGGCGGCCGCGGCCGGGATCGCCGACGGCGACGTCGTCGTCGACGTCGCCGGGCGCCCCATCGCGAGTGCCGACGAGCTCGTCGTCGCCGTCCGCGAACACGCTCCCGGCGAGCAGGTCCCGGTCGGTCTCGTCCGCCAGGGACGACCGCTCACCGTGACCGTCACGCTCGGGCAGCGCTAGTACCCGTACGCTGGCGCTGTGTTCGAGAACATCGGCATGCCGGAGATCCTCGTCCTGGTCGTGGCGGGGCTCTTCATCCTGGGCCCGGAACGGCTGCCCGAGGCCGCGGCCTGGGTCGGTCGCGCGGTCCGCCAGGTCAAGGAGTTCGCGAGCGGCGCCCAGAACCACCTGAAGAAGGAGCTGGGCCCGGAGTTCGACCAGATCCAGCAGCCCCTCAACGACCTGCGCAGCCTGCGCTCGCTCAACCCGCGCACCGCGATCACCCGCAGCCTGTTCTCCGACGACGGGTTCGCCGGCCCGGTCAAGCCGAACGGCTTCGCCCCCGGCGCCGGGACCGCCGCGGCGGCCGGCGGCGTGGCGGCGGCCGGGGGCGCGGCCGCCGCGAGCACCCCGCCGCCCGTCCGGGAGCCGCAGCCCCCGCTCACCTCGGGCGAGAAGCCCCCGGTCGACTGGGACGCCACCTGAGCCCACCCGCTCCGACGCCCCCGGCGCCGCACCCGATCCCGGGGTGCGGCGCCGGCGTCGTGCGGGACGGGGTCAGCCCAGCAGCGGGGGCCTGCGCAGGTGGTGCGTCGTCGCCTGCTGGTAGGCGTGTGCGGCGGCCAGCACCGTGGCGTCGGCGTGCCGCGGCCCGACGACCTGCAGCCCCACCGGCAGCCCGGCGGAGGTGAAGCCGCACGGCACCGACGTCGCGGGCTGCTGGGTCATGTTGAACGGGTAGGTGAACGGCGTCCACGACGTCCAGCGTGGGTCGTGCCAGCCCTCGGGGACCTCCCGGCCGCCCTCGAACGCGGTGATCGGCAGCGTCGGGGTGAGCAGCAGGTCGTACTCGGAGTGGAAGGCGCCCATCAGCGTCCCCAGCTCGTTGCGCACAGCCATCGCGCCCAGGTAGTCCAGCGCCGAGACCCCGGCGCCCTGCTCGGCGATCTCCACCAGCGCCGGGTCCATGGCCTTCCTGGCCTCGGCGCCGATCGGCTCCAGGGACTTCGCGGCCGCGGCGAACCAGAGCGTGTGGAACGGCTCGATCGGGTCGGCGAAACCGGGGTCGGCGTTCTCGACGGTCGCGCCGAGCTCACGGGCGAACACCGCGACCGCCTCGGCGACCAGCGCCGCCACCTCCGGGTCGACGTCGACGAACCCGAGGGTGGGGGAGAACGCGATCCGCAGGCCCTGCGCGCCCCCGGCGAGCCGCTCGACGGCGGACTCGCGGGGCACGTCGAACACCCACGGGTCGCGGGTGTCGGGCTGGGCGACGACGTCGTGCAGCAGCGCGGCGTCGTCGACGGTGCGGGTCATCGGGCCGACGTGGGCGAGCGTCCCGAACGCCGAACCGGGGTAGTGGGCGATCCGGCCGTAGGTCGGCTTGTGCGCGACGGTGCCGGTGAACGCGGCCGGGATGCGGACCGAGCCGCCCGCGTCGGTGCCCAGCGACAGCGGGCCCATCCCCAGCCCGACGGCCGACGCCGAGCCCCCGGACGAGCCGCCGGCCGTCCTCGTCGGGTCCCACGGGTTGGTGGTCACGCCGGTCAGCGGCGAGTCGGTCACGCCCTTCCACGCCAGCTCGGGCGTGGTGTTCTTCCCGATCAGCACCGCACCCGCGGCGCGGACCCTGGCCACCGGCGGGCCGTCGACCTCGAACGGCCCGTCCGGCGACGTCGTCGTCGAGCCGCGGCGGGTGGGCCAGCCGATCGTCAGGAGCATGTCCTTGATCGAGGTGGGGACGCCGTCGAGCGGCCCGACCGGTTCCCCGGCCTGCCAGCGCGCCTCGGAGTCCTTCGCCTGCGACAGCGCCGAGTCGGCGTCGACCAGGCAGAACGCGTTCACCGCGCCGTCGTGGGCCTCGATCCGGTCCAGCGCGTCGCGGGTGGCCTGCACCGGCGAGATCTCGCCGCTGCGGTAGCCCGCCAGCAGCTCGGTGGCGCTGAGGTCTGCGGTCGTCACGGCAGTCACACCTTTCCTGCGGATGAGCTCACGTACCCACGTTCGGGGTCCACCACGTTGCGCAGCTCCCGGCAGTCCCGGAAGCGCGCGAGGTTGTCGGCGAACAGCTCGACGAGCATGTCCTTCCAGCCGACGACGTCTCCGGACATGTGCGGGGAGAGGAGCACGTGCTCCATCGCCCACAGCGGCGAGGTCGCGGGCAGCGGCTCGACCTCGAACACGTCCAGGGCGGCGCCGGCGAGCCGCCCGGTGGCGAGCGCGTCGGTCAGGTCGTCCTGCACGACGAGCGCGCCCCGGCCGACGTTGACGACCCGCGCCCGCTCGGGCAGCAGGGCGATCGTCCCGGCGTGCAGCATCCCGCGGGTCGCGTCGGTCAGCGGGGCGGCGAGCACCAGGTGGTCGGTGTCGGGCAGCAGACCGGGCAGCTCGTCGAAGGCGTGCACGCCGTCCGCGGCACGCCGGCCGACCAGCCGCACCCGCATCCCGACCGCGCCCAGCAGGTCGGCGACGGCGCGCCCGATCGGCCCGCTCCCGACGACCGTCGCGACCTTCCCGGCGACGGTCTCGGTCTCGCGGTGGCGCCAGGTCCGCTCCCGCTGCAGCGCGAGCGAGCGGGCGGTGTCCTTGGCGAACGCGATCACCGCGCCGAGCACGAACTCGGCGATCGGGCGGTCGAACACCCCGCGCGAGTTCGTCAGCGTCGCACCCGAGGCGAGCAGGGCGGGGAACGCGACCCGGTCGACGCCGGCGCTGGCGGTGTGCACCCAGCGCAGCGCCGCGGTGTCGGTGGCCTCCCAGACGTCCTTGACGGCGTCGGAGGTGAAGTCCCAGGTGAGCAGCACGTCGCTGCCGGGCAGTACGGCGGCGAGCTCGCCGGCGTCGGCGGCGAAGCGGAGACGTGCGTCACCGGCGTGCCGCTCGAGGCCGGGCGGGGTCTCCCCGCCGTGCAGCACGGCGACGGTGATGGGGTCCTGACCAGCGGAAACCGGCAACGGGAGATCCTGTCGGTAGGGAGGTCGGGCGGCGTTGACACGCTAGGAAGCGCACCTACGATTGTCAACAATCCGCGTATCGGACAGGGGGATCGGATGACGAAGCTGATCAGGATCGAGCTCGCGAAGCGCGGCGTCGCGTGCACCGCGAGGCTGCTGGAGGCCGAGGCGCCGCGCACCGCCGCGGCGGTCTGGGAGGCGCTGGCCGACGGCCCGCAGGGTGGCGACGCGCAGCACGCCAAGTACGCCCGCAACGAGGTCTACACGATCGTCCCGCGGTTCGGCCCGAGGATCGGGCAGGAGAACCCGACGGTCACGCCCATCCCGGGCGACGTCTGCTACTTCGACTTCCACGGCGGGATGCTCGACAGTGCGTTCAAGGACGACCAGGGCATCGACGCCGCCGAGGGCGGGATCGACCTCGCGATCTTCTACGGGCGCAACAACCTGCTGCTCAACGGCGATGTCGGCTGGGTGCCGGGCAACGTGTTCGCCACCGTCGTCGACGGGCTCGAGGAGATGGCGACCGCCTGTCACGACGTGTGGCGCGCGGGCAGCGTGGGGGAACGGCTCGTCTACTCGCGGGCGTCGTGACCCTTGCGGTGACGCGGTCTCTGTAGGATTGTCGACAACATGAGCACGGTCGGATTCCTCTACCCGGGCTTCTCCGCCGAGGACGACTACCCGCGCGCCGAGAAGCTGCTGACCGACGGTAGCCGGCTCGCCCTCGTCCACACCGCGATGCCCGAGGACGCCCACCGCGAGGACGCGCTGCTGGCCATCGGCGGCGACGAGGTCCTCGCCGACGGTGCGCGCCGGGTCGTGGCGGAGGCGGGCCCGCTGGACGCGGTCGTCTGGGCCTGCACCTCGGGGTCGTTCATCTTCGGCCCCGAGGGTGCCGCCCGGCAGGTCGCGGCGCTGGAACGGGTGTCGGGGGTGCCGACGTCGAGCACGTCGTTCGCCTTCGTCGACGCCTGCCGGCGGCTCGGGATCCGCTCGGTGGCGGTCGGGGCGACCTATCCGCCGGACGTCGCAGGCGCCTTCGTGCACTTCCTGACCCACCACGACATCTCCGTGCACACACTGTCCGCCCGCGACATCATCACCGCCGCCGAGGTCGGGACGTTGCCGCCGGAGACCGTGCTGGAGTTCGCCACCGCGGTGGCCTCGGACGCGCCCGGCGCCGACGCGGTACTGCTGCCCGACACCGCGCTGCACACCGTCGACGTGCTCGACGCGCTGGACGCACGCGTGGGCAGGCCGGTGCTGACCGCGAACCAGGTGAGCATCTGGCAGGGCCTGCGTCTGGCCGGGGCCGACGTCGACCGTCCCGGCCTGGGGACACTGTTCCGGAGAGGGTGAGTCGTGGGGCTGGACGTCTCGGAGCTCGAGCCGGTGAGCCGGCGCTCCACCGCGGAGATCGTCGCCGACCGGATCCGTGCGGCGATCATGCGCGGCACGTTCGCGCCGGGCACGCAGCTCGGCGAGGTGGATCTCGCGAACCGGCTGGGGGTGAGCCGCGGCCCGCTGCGCGAGGCGATGCAGCGCCTCGTCGCCGAAGGCCTGTTGCGCAGCGAACGCCACCGCGGCCTGTTCGTGCGCGAGCTCGGTCCCGACGACGTCCGTGACGTCTACCTGGCCCGCACCGCCGTCGAGCGGGCCGCGGCGCTCAAGGTGCTGGAGGGTGACCGGGCGTCGGCCGTCGTCGCGCTGGAGATCCCGCTCGGCGTGATGGCCGCAGCGGCCGAGGCGGGCGACGCCGTGGCCCTCGCCGACGCCGACCACGACTTCCACGCCGCGCTCGTCGCTGCGTCGGGGAGCCCGCGGCTGCGCCGGATGACGGAGGGTCTGCTCGTCGAGACCCGGATGTGCCTCGCCGCGTTCCAGCAGACGGCCCCGCCCGCCCGGGCGCTGCTCGCCGAGCACGAACGGCTGCGCGACGCCCTGCGCGACGGCCGCACCGAGCTGCTGCTCGACCGGTTGGCCGCCCACATGGACGACGCCGTCACCCGCATCCTCGCCGCGATGCCCGGGGCGGCCTGAGTGGCTGTGAACCGAGCCGCCGGACACCCCGGGGACTAGTTCGCATACGTAACATGTCGGCACGTGGTGGGTGTCCTCGAAGGTTTCCTGGTCATCGGCGTCGTCGTGGTCGTCGGGTACGTCCTCGGCCGCGGAGGCCTGCTCGGTGACCAGGGCTCGAAGGTCCTCGCCCGCACCGCCTTCTTCGTCGCGACGCCCGCGCTGCTGTTCACCACACTCAGCCGTTCGGACGTCGGCGCCGTCCTGTCCTCGGGGCTGGTCGTCACCGCGCTGACCAGCACCCTGGCCTGCCTGCTGTTCGTGCCGGTCGCGCTGCTGCGCCGCCGCCCGGCAGGCGAGGTCGTCGTCGGGTCGATGGCGTCCGGCTACGTCAACGCGGGCAACCTCGGCATCCCGATCGCGGCCTACGTGCTCGGGGACTCCGCCGCCGTCGCCCCGGTGCTGCTGTTCCAGCTCGCGATCCTGACCCCGCTGTTCACGACCCTGATGGACGTCCTGCCCGGCGACGGCCGCGGCGAACGCCCCGGGTGGGTCCGGGTCGCCCTCGCCCCGCTGCGCAACCCGATCGCGATCGCCACCGCCGCCGGGCTGACCGTCTCCGCGACGGGCGTCGTGCTGCCGGAGCCGGTGACCGCCCCGGTCGAGCTGCTCGCCGACCTCGCGGTGCCCGCCATGCTGCTCGCGTTCGGGATCTCCCTGCACGGCGCCCGCCGCCCCGGGACGGGGGAGACCGCGGGCTCGGTGTGGACCGCTGTCCTGATCAAGAACGTGCTGCACCCGCTGATCGCGTGGGCCTTCGCCGCGGGCGTGCTCGGCCTGACGGGCCCGGCGCTGCTCGCCGCGGTGGTGCTGGCCGCCCTGCCCACCGCGCAGAACGTGTTCGGCTACGCCGTGCGCTACGACCGCGCCGTCCGGCTGGCCCGCGACGCGGCGCTGGCCTCGACCGTCGTCGCCGTCCCGGTGCTGCTGGTGATCGCCGCACTACTGGCCTGACCAGGGCTTCCTCGTCGCCACGTCCGGGATGTGGGGGTCCTTCGCTCGTCCCTTTGCTCTGCTCACCGATACGCAGCACCGGCCCGCGCCGGCGCCGGGCGGCCGCACGACGGGCCGGTCACCCGCGTCGCGCGGTGCGTCGAGATGCCGCCCGGCGGTCGGTGGAGATCGACGACTCCCGCCGAGCTGCATCTCGACGCCGCCGAGGGCTGTCCGCCCGGCAGCGCGGGCCCGTCCGGGGCCGCAGCGCCGGGGCGGTCCGGGCGTGTGCTGCGTATCGGTGAGCAGAGCAAAGGCGGGCCCGACCGGCCCTTGCCCGGACCCACCCGCCCGTGTTTCCCTAGGATTGTCGACAACTCGACAACCCGAGACGCACCACCCTCGACGCATCAGGAGCTGCGAACCCATGGCACAGCTGTCCCCGCTGCTCAAGCAGGCCACCCCGGTCCAGGCCGCCCGCGGTGAGGGCGTCTACCTGTACGACACCGATGGGCGCCGCCACCTCGACTTCACCGCCGGCATCGGCGTCACCTCCACCGGGCACTGCCACCCGACGGTCGTCGCGGCCGCTCAGGAGCAGGTGGCCACGCTGATCCACGGCCAGTACACGACCGTGATGCACCAGCCGCTGCTGACGCTGGTCGAGCGGATGGGCGACGTGCTGCCCGAGGGCATCGACTCGGTGTTCTTCACCAACTCCGGCTCCGAGGCCGTCGAGGCGTCGGTGCGGCTGGCCCGCCAGGCCACCGGCCGGCAGCTGATCGTCGCGTTCGACGGCGGCTTCCACGGGCGCACCATGGGTGCCGCGGCGCTCACCACCTCCGGGGCGAAGATCCGGGCCGGGATCGCCCCGATGATGGGCGGGGTCGCGTTCGCGCCCTTCCCCTACGCCTACCGCTACGGCTGGTCCGAGGAGCAGGCCGTCGCGTTCGCCCTGTCCGAGCTCGACCGGCAGCTGGCGAGCACCGCGCCGGCGTCCGACGTCGCCGCGTTCATCGTCGAGCCGGTGCTCGGCGAGGGCGGCTACGTCCCGACCCCGCCCGCGTTCCTGCACGGGCTGCGCGAGCGCGCCGACCGGCACGGCATCCTGCTGATCGCCGACGAGGTACAGACCGGCTACGGCCGCACCGGGAAGTTCTGGGGCCACCAGCACGCCGAGGGCCTCACCCCGGACATCATCGTCACCGCCAAGGGGCTCGCGTCCGGCTTCCCGCTCTCGGCCATCGCCGCGCCGAAGGCCCTCATGGAGAAGGCGTGGCCCGGCTCGCAGGGCGGCACCTACGGCGGCAACGCCGTCGCCTGCGCCGCCGCGCTCGCCACGCTCGAGGTCGTGCAGGGCGAGGGCCTGGTCGAGAACGCCCGCGTGCAGGGGGAGAAGCTCCTCGCCGGCGTCCGGGACGCCGCGCAGGGCATCGCCGCCATCGGCGACGTCCGCGGCCGGGGCCTGATGGTCGGCATCGAGTTCGTCGACGCCGACGGCAAGCCCGACGGCGCCACCGCGGCGAAGGTGCACGCCGCGGCCGCCGCGCAGGGCCTGCTCCTGCTGACCTGCGGTGTGTACGGCAACGTCGTCCGGATGATCCCGGCGCTCGTCGTGACCGCCGAGCAGGTCGACGAGGGTCTGGCGCTCTGGACCAAGGCATTGAACGACGCGCTGTCCTGAGATCCGCCCCCGGGGGAACGGACGAGGCCCCGCACACCTGCCGGTGTGCGGGGCCTCGTCGTCGTCGGAGGTGCGGATCAGCGCCCGACGGGGGAGATGTTCAGACTCATCCCGGCCAGACCGCGGGCCTTCACGGTCAGCTTCTCCGCGATGGCGTCGAGGGCCTGCGCCGCAGCCGACTCCGGCTTGCCGAGCACGATCGGGGTGCCGGCGTCGCCGCCCTCGCGCAGCGCGACGTCGAGCGGGATCTGGCCCAGCAGCGGCACCGTGGTGCCGACCGTGCGGCTCAGCGAGTCCGCGACGATCTGCCCGCCACCGGAGCCGAAGATCTCGTTGCGCGAGCCGTCGGGCATCTCCATCCAGGACATGTTCTCCACGACCCCGGCCAGGCGCTGGCGGGTCTGGGTGGAGATCGACCCGGCCCGCTCGGCGACCTCGGCGGCGGCCTGCTGCGGGGTGGTGACGACCAGCAGCTCGGCGTTCGGCACGAGCTGGGCGGTGGAGATCGCGACGTCGCCGGTACCCGGGGGCAGGTCGAGCAGCAGCACGTCCAGGTCGCCCCAGAACACGTCGGCGAGGAACTGCTGCAGCGCGCGGTGCAGCATCGGGCCACGCCAGACGACCGGGGTGTTGCCGTCGGTGAACATGCCGATCGAGATGACCTTCACGCCGTGCGACTGCGGCGGCATGATCATGTTCTCGATCTTGGTGGGCCGGTCCGCGGCACCGATCATGCGCGGGACCGAGTGGCCGTAGATGTCGGCGTCGACCACGCCGACCTTCATCCCGCGCCGGGCCATGGCCGCGGCCAGGTTGACGGTGACCGAGGACTTGCCGACGCCGCCCTTGCCGGACGCCACGCAGAACACGCGGGTCAGCGAGCCGGGCTGGGCGAAGGGGATGACGGGCTCGTCGGCGTCGCCGCGCAGCGAACGGCGCAGCTCGGTGCGCTGCTCGTCGCTCATCACGTCGAGCTCGACCTCGACCCGCTCGACGCCGGGGACCTTCGAGACCGCCTCGGTGACGCGGGAGGTGATCGTCTCGCGCATCGGGCAGCCCGCGACGGTCAGGTAGACCCCGACGTGGGCGAGGCCGTCGGCGGAGACGTCGACGCTCTTGACCATCCCCAGCTCGGTGATCGGCTTGTGGATCTCCGGGTCCTCGACGGTGCCGAGGGCTGCGCGCACGGCCTCGACGACGGTGCTGGTGCTGCCGGTGACGGACATGGGCTCCTACGACCTCTTTCCTCTCGCGTCACCCCATGCTACGTGGGTGCTTCCGAGGTCTCCGGGTCACCGGCGGTGTCGCCCGGCACGTCCGCGCTGACGAGGTGGTGCGGGTGTCTCTAGCATTCCTGCGATGGACGACACGAGTGGCACCCCGACGCGCGAGCACCCGGCGCGCCGCCGCGTGGTCCCGACCCCGGCCGAGCTCGCGTCGTGGCGCAGCTTCCTGCGCGCGCACGCGGGCGTCACCAGACAGCTCGAGACCGAGCTGGAGGGCGAGCAGCAGCTGTCCCTGGCCGCCTACGACGTGCTGGTCCAGCTGTCCGAGGCGCCCGGCCACCGGCTGCGGATGACCGAGCTGGCCGACGCCGTGCTGCTCTCCCGCTCCGGGGTCACCCGGCTCGTCGACCGGCTGGAACGGGTCGGGCTCGTCGCCCGGGCCAGGGTCGCCGACGACGGCCGCGGGGTCACCGCCCGGCTCACCGACACCGGCTACGACCGCCTGCGCACCGCCGCGGTCACCCATCTGCGCGGGGTCCGCGCGCACTTCGTCGAGCGGCTCGACGCCGACGACCTCGCGGCGCTCGAGCGCATCATGGGCCGCCTGGTCCCTGAGCGCTCCTGAGCGCTCAGCGTTCCTTCTTGCGCATCTTCTTCCGGGCACCCGGCTCGACCGGGAGCTCCTCGCCGCGGCTGCGGGCCACGGCGTCGTCGAGCCGGTCACCCAGCTTCTCCAGCTCGCCGCGCAGGTAGTCCCGGCTCGCGGTCTCCCCGACGGCCAGACGCAGCGCCGCCAGCTCCCGGGCGAGGAACTCGGTGTCGGCCTTCGTCCGCTCGGCGCGCCGCCGGTCCTCGTCCAGCGCGATCCGGTCCCGGTCGTCCTGCCGGTTCTGAGCCAGCAGGATCAGCGGTGCGGCGTACGCGGCCTGGGTGGAGAACGCCAGGTTGAGCAGGATGAACGGGTAGGGGTCCCACTGGATCGACCAGGCGACCAGGTTCAGCGCGATCCACACGACGACGATCACCGTCTGGATCGCGAGGAAGCGGCCCGTCCCGAGGAACCGGGCGATCCGCTCGGAGAAGCGGGCGAAGCCGTCCGGGTCCACCTCGAACCGCCGACGCCCGACGCGCGGCTGGTCCAGCCGCCGTCCGATCCCGGGCTCAGGCACCGTGCACCCCCCCGTCGTCGGTACGGTCGCCGGCGCCGTTCGCGGCCCGCGCCGCGCCGCCGTGCACCTCGCCCGGGGCGAGGTCGCGGTCGCGCCAGCCCTGCGGCAGCAGGTGGTCCAGCACGTCGTCGACGGTAACCGCGCCCAGCAGGTGGTCCTCGGCGTCGACGACCGGGCCCGCCACCAGGTTGTAGCTGGCGAAGTAGCGGGTCACCTCGCCGAGCCCGGCCTCGGGCCCCAGCTGCGGCAGGTCGGCGTCGACCATGCCCGCGACCAGCTCGAACGGCGCCGCCCGCAGCAGCTGCTGGGCGTGCACGCAGCCCAGGTAGCGCCCGGTCGGGGTCGCGGTCGGCGGGCGGACGACGAACACCATCGACGCCAGCGCCGGGGGCACCTCCGGGTTGCGCACCCGGGCGAGCGCCTCGGCGACGGTCACGTCCGGCCCCAGCGTGATCGGCTCCGGGGTCATCAGACCGCCCGCGGTGTCCCACTCGTAGCGCAGCAGGCGGCGCACGGGCTCGGACTCGTCGGGCTCCATGAGCTCCAGCAGCCGGCCCGCCTCGTCGTCGTCGAGCTCGCCGAGCAGGTCCGCCGCGTCGTCCGGGCTCATCGCCTCGAGGACGTCGGCGGCACGGTCGTCGTCGAGGTAGCCGAGCAGCTCGCGCTGGTCGGACTCGGACAGCTCCTCGAACACGTCGGCGAGCCGCTCGTCGTCCAGGGCGTCGACGACGTGGCGCTGCCGGTCGTCGGGCAGCCGCGACAGCGCCGCGGCGACGTCGGCCGGGCGCATCGAGTCGAACACCGCGAGCAGCCGGTCCGCGCCCTGCGCGGCGGCGACGTCGAGCCCGGACACGGCCTCCCAGCCGTACACCTCGACCCGCGGCCTGCGCGCCAGCCGGGTCCGCCGGAACCGCAGCGCCACCTTGGTGATCACCCAGTCCCGGGTCCGGCTCGGCTCGACCGCGACGTCGACGACCGAGCCCTCGGTCCCGCCCTCGCGCACCGTCGCGGGGGAGTTCAGCAGCTGCCCGAGCACGAGGGTCTCGTTCGGGCGCTGGTCGAACGAGCGCAGGTTCACCGAGCCGCTGGCCAGCGTCACCGCGGTCGGCGCGATGTCGGCGACCCGCAGCATCGGCACGAAGATGCTGCGGCGTGCGGACAGGTCCACGACCAGGCCCAGCACCCGCGGTGGATGACTGTCCACGCGCAGCGACACCACGACGTCGCGGACCTTGCCGATCCGCTCACCGTCCGGGCCGTAGACGGCCAGGCCGGCCATCCGCGCGACGAACACCCGTACCGAGGCCATGGCGCCGAGACTAGAACCCCCGGCGGTACCGCGACCGCCCCGGCCGTGTGACTAGGCTCCCCCGCCGTGAACGAGCCGCAGCACGATCCCGGCCAGGGCCCCGAACCCCTCCGCTACGACATCGTCGACGTGTTCACCGACCGTCCGTACGCCGGTAACCCGCTGGCCGTCGTGCACGGTGCCGAGGCCCTGTCCACGGCCCGGATGCAGGCGATCGCGCGGGAGTTCAACCTGTCGGAGACGACGTTCCCGCTGGCTCCGACCGGCGACGGCGAGGGCGGCGCCGACTACCGGGTGCGGATCTTCACCCCGCTCGCCGAGCTGCCCTTCGCCGGGCACCCCAGCGTCGGCACCGCCTGGGTGCTGGCCCGCGACGGCGCCATCGGCGAGGGCGACCGCGTGCAGGAGTGCGGGGCCGGTCTGCTGCCCGTGCGGGTCGACGGCACCGGCGCCCGGGTGTGGGGCGGCGCGCCGTCGGTCGGCGCCGAGCTGAACGCCGTCCGCCTCGCCGCCGCGCTCGGCCTCGGCCCCGACGACGTCGACGGCGCCGCCGTGCCGGGCGTGGCCGGTGCCGGGACCGACTTCGCGATCCTGCTCGTCGTCGCCGGCGCGGTCGCCCGCGCGGTGCCCGACCCCGCGGCGCTGGCCGCCGCGGTCGCCGACAGCGGCGCGACGGGGCTGCTCGTCGCCGCCGTCGACGCCACCGCCGAGCGGGTCCACGCCCGCATGTTCGGCATCGGGATCGGGGTTCCCGAGGACCCGGCGACGGGCTCGGCCGCCGTCGCGCTCGGGATCTTCCTCGCCGACCGCGGTCTGGTCACCGACGACGGCGAGCACTCCTTCGTCGTGACCCAGGGGGTGGAGATGGGCCGTCCGTCCACGTTGTACGCCGGCGTCCGCACCGAGGGCGGCCGGGCCGTCGGCAGCTGGGTCGGCGGGACCGTCGTCGCGGTGGCCAGGGGTTCCCTGACCCCACCTCCCGAACAGGGGTGACCGACGGGTAACCCCGCCTGACCACCGGCGGGTGAGAAACCAATCACCTGGACGGGGCGCCGCGGCCGTCGTCGTGCCAGCATCAGTCCTCAGCCCGAGCGCCCGTGTCGTGACGACGTCGTCGCCGCGACGCGGGCGAGGACGATCTCGACGAGGAGCCCGCCTGTGAGCACCACCCTCCGCGCCCGCCGGTCCTGCCTGGCCGTGCCCGGATCGAGCCAGAAGTTCATCGACAAGGCTCGCACGCTGAACTCCGACCAGGTCTTCCTGGACCTGGAGGACGCCTGCGCCCCGCTGGCCAAGCCCGGTGCGCGGACGACGATCGTCGAGGCCCTCAACGAGGGCGGCTGGGGCGAGAAGATCCGCGTCGTCCGGGTCAACGACTGGACCACCGAGTGGACCTACCGCGACGTCGTCCAGGTCGTCGAGGGCGCCGGCGCCAACCTCGACGCGATCATGCTGCCGAAGGTGCAGACCCCCGAGCAGGTCGTCGCGCTCGACCTGCTGCTGACCCAGATCGAGAAGACCAACGGTCTCGAGGTCGGGAAGATCGGCATCGAGGCGCAGATCGAGAACGCGCTGGGCCTGACCAACGTCAACGCCATCGCCACCGCGTCGCCGCGGGTCGAGACGATCATCTTCGGCCCGGCCGACTTCATGGCCTCGATCAACATGAAGTCGCTGGTCGTCGGAGAGCAGCCCCCCGGCTACGACGTGGGCGACGCCTACCACCACATCCTCATGTCGATCCTGATTTCGGCCCGCGCGCACGACAAGCAGGCCATCGACGGCCCGTACCTGCAGATCAAGGACGTCGACGGGTTCCGCCGGGTCGCCGGCCGGTCCGCGGCACTGGGCTTCGACGGCAAGTGGGTGCTGCACCCCGGCCAGATCGACGCCGCCAACGAGACCTTCTCCCCGGCGCAGAGCGACTACGACCACGCCGAGAACATCCTCGACGCCTACGAGTACTTCACCTCCGAGGCCGGCGGCAAGCGCGGCGCGGCGATGATCGGCGACGAGATGATCGACGAGGCCAGCCGCAAGATGGCCCTGGTGATCTCGGGCAAGGGCCGCGCGGCGGGCATGACCCGCACCGACAAGTGGACCCCGCCGGAGGCGTGAGCGCAGCTCGCGCACCGAACCTCAGCGCTGAGGCCCCGACCGCCCGCCGACCGACGACGCTCACCGAGGAGTAACCAGCATGGCCCGGCTCGCCCAGACCGCCGGTCTGACCGACATCCAGACCGAGATCCTGTCCACCGTCCGCTCGTTCGTGGACAAGGAGATCATCCCGCACGCGACGGCGCTGGAGCACGCGGACACCTACCCGCAGGACATCGTCGACGGGATGAAGGAGATGGGGCTGTTCGGCCTCATGATCCCGGAGGAGTACGGCGGCCTCGGCGAGTCGCTGCTCACCTACGCCCTGGTGGTCGAGGAGATCGCCCGCGGCTGGATGAGCGTCTCCGGCGTCATCAACACCCACTTCATCGTGGCGTACATGCTCCGCCAGCACGGCACGCAGGCGCAGAAGGAGAAGTACCTGCCGAGGATGGCCACGGGCGAGACCCGTGGCTCGTTCTCGATGTCCGAGCCCGACCTCGGCTCGGACGTCGCGGCGATCAAGACCCGCGCGAAGCAGGACGGCGACGACTACGTCATCGACGGCGCCAAGATGTGGCTGACCAACGGTGGCACGTCGAACCTGACCGCCGTGCTGGTGAAGACCGACGAGGGCGCCGAGCGTCCGCACCAGAACCTCACCACGTTCCTGGTGGAGAAGCCCACCGGCTACGGCGAGGTCGCCCCCGGCCTGATCGTCCCGGGCAAGATCGACAAGATGGGCTACAAGGGGGTCGACACCACCGAGCTGGTGTTCAAGGACCACCGGATCTCCGGCGA
Source organism: Pseudonocardia sp. ICBG1034 (assembly GCF_020131375.1). NCBI lineage: Bacteria > Bacillati > Actinomycetota > Actinomycetes > Pseudonocardiales > Pseudonocardiaceae > Pseudonocardia > Pseudonocardia sp. ICBG1034. Next base: position 212,831 of record NZ_JAHLEK010000023.1, on the reverse strand, counting down.
GCAGATCCTCGGCGGGGAGCGTGGCAAGGGCTTCGCGCACATGATGGACGGCGTCGAGGTCGGCCGCGTGAACGTCGCCGCCCGTGCCTGCGGCATCGCGATCCGGGCGTTCGAGCTGGGCGTCGAGTACGCCCAGCAGCGCTCGACCTTCGGCAAGCCGATCGTCCAGCACCAGGCGATCGCGTTCAAGATCGCCGAGATGGCGACCAAGGTCGAGGCCGCGCACCTGATGATGGTCAACGCCGCGCGCCTCAAGGACCGTGGCGAGCGCAACGACGTCGAGGCCGGCATGGCCAAGATGCTCGCCTCGGAGTACTGCAAGGAGGTCACCGAGGAGGCGTTCCGCATCCACGGCGGCTACGGCTACTCCAAGGAGTACGAGATCGAGCGGCTCATGCGCGAGGCGCCGTTCCTGCTCATCGGCGAGGGCACCTCGGAGATCCAGAAGACGATCATCTCCCGGGGTCTGCTGCGCGACTACAAGCTGCGCTGACCGCACCCGCGTCCACGGCCCCGTACCCCGTCCCGGGGGGCGGGGCCGTGTCGTCCGGTCGGTGGGGTGTGACCTGCGGCTCCGCGACTAGTGTTCGGGGCACGTCGCGGTCGGGTCGAACGTTGCACCGACGACGAGACAGGACATCTTCCACGAGGAGCACGCCATGACCAACCCCTTCGGCGGCCAGACTCGTCCGGCTCCGGGCCTGCCGCAGCTGCCCACTCCGCCGACCGGGTGGCCGGTGGGCTCCTACGCCACCTACGAGGAGGCGCAGCGGGCCGTCGACCACCTCGCCGACTCCGACTTCCCGGTCGCCGACGTGACGATCGTCGGCGTCGACCTGATGCTCGTCGAGCGGGTCATCGCCCGCCTGACCTGGGGTCGCGTGCTGGCCTCCGGCGCGGCGCAGGGCGCCTGGCTGGGTCTGTTCGTCGGTGTCCTGCTGTTCGTGTTCTCCCCGGACGGCAACTTCCTGCCCATCGTCGTCGGCCTGGTGTCCGGGGCGGTGTTCTTCATGGCCTTCGCCGCGGTCAGCTACAGCGCGAGCAAGGGCCGCCGGGACTTCCAGTCCGCCAGCCAGATGGTGGCGGGCCGCTACGACGTCCTGTGCGAGCCGCGCAACGCCGAGCGGGCCCGCGAGATGCTGGCCAAGCTGGCGATGGGCGGCCCCGGCGGGGGCTTCTGACCGGCTCCCGCCCGGCCCGCACGACCCCGCGGCCGTCGTCACCCGACCGGGTGGCGGCGGCCGCCGTGCGTCGGCAAGCGGACATCGGTTCCCACAGGGCACACCGCCTCCTATAGTTCGCGCGTCGGACATATCGGAGGGGCGCGATGACACAGGTGTCGGGCGGACCGGCGGGGCGTGAGCTCCCGCCGGCGGCGGTGGACGAGGAGGTGCTCCTCGCCGAACAGCGGGCGTGGACACCGTGGAAGATCGCGGTGTGGGCGGGGATCGCCCTGCTGGGCGGTCTGGCGTGGGTGATGCTCGCGCTGGTGCGCGGGGAGACGGTCAACGCGATCTGGTTCGTGTTCGCCGCGGTGAGCACCTACGCGATCGCGTACCGGTTCTACTCCCGCTACATCGAGAACAAGCTGCTGCGTCCGGACGACCGGCGCGCCACCCCGGCCGAGTACAAGGAGAACGGCCAGGACTTCCTGCCGACCGACCGGCGGGTCCTCTACGGCCACCACTTCGCCGCGATCGCCGGTGCCGGTCCGCTGGTCGGACCGGTCCTGGCCGCGCAGATGGGGTACCTGCCCGGCACGATCTGGATCATCGTCGGCGTCATCGTCGCCGGCGCGGTCCAGGACTACCTGGTGCTGTTCTTCTCGATGCGCCGCGGCGGGCGCTCGCTGGGCCAGATGGCCCGCGAGGAGCTCGGCCGGGTCGGTGGGATCGCGGCGATCATCGCGACCCTCGCCATCATGATCATCCTGATCGCGGTGCTCACGCTGGTCGTGGTGAACGCGCTCGGCGAGAGCCCGTGGGGCGTCTTCTCGGTGGCGCTGACCATCCCGATCGCCCTGTTCATGGGCGTCTACCTGCGGTACCTGCGGCCCGGGAAGGTCTCCGAGGTCTCCTGGATCGGCTTCGTGCTGCTGATCGGCGCGATCGTCGCCGGCGGCTGGGTTTCCGAGACCGGCTGGGGCCAGGCGCTGTTCACCCTGGACCGGACCACCATCGCCTGGGGCGTGATCGTCTACGGCTTCGTGGCCGCGGTGCTCCCGGTCTGGCTGCTGCTCGCCCCGCGCGACTACCTGTCGACGTTCATGAAGATCGGCACGATCGTGCTGCTCGCGGTGGCGATCATCGTCGTCCGCCCCGAGCTCGCGGCGCCCGCGTTCAGCGAGTTCGCCGGCCGCGACGACGGCCCCGTCGTCGCCGGGTCGCTGTTCCCGTTCCTGTTCGTGACGATCGCCTGCGGCGCGCTGTCCGGCTTCCACGCCCTGATCTCCTCGGGCACCACGCCCAAGCTGGTCGAGAAGGAGCGCCAGACCCGCTTCATCGGCTACGGCGGCATGCTCATGGAGTCCTTCGTGGCGATCATGGCGCTGGTCGCGGCGCTGTCGATCGACCGCGGGCTCTACTTCGCGATGAACGTGCCCGCGTCGCTGACCGAGGGCACCGTCGAGGGTGCGGCCGCGTTCGTGAACTCGCTCGGCCTGATGAACGTCAACGTCACCCCCGACCAGCTCGCGACGACCGCGGCACTGGTCGGCGAGGAGTCGATCGTCTCCCGCACCGGGGGCGCGCCGACGCTGGCGGTCGGCCTGGCGAACATCATGCAGCAGTTCATCGGCGGGCCCGGGATGTGAGCTTCTGGTACCACTTCGCGATCATGTTCGAGGCGCTGTTCATCCTCACCGCCGTCGACGCCGGCACCCGGGTGGCGCGCTTCATGCTGCAGGACGCGATCGGCACCGTGGCCCCGAGGTTCAAGGACACCTCGTGGCGGCCGGCCGCCTGGATCTGCACCGGGCTGATGGTCGGTGCCTGGGGCGCGATCCTGCTGATGGGCGTGACCGACCCGCTGGGCGGGATCAACACGCTCTTCCCGCTGTTCGGCATCGCGAACCAGCTGCTGGCGGCGATCGCGCTCGCGGTGTGCCTGGCGATCGCGGCCCGGCGCGGGCACGTGCGCTACCTGTGGATCATCGTCGTGCCGCTGGCGTTCGCCGCCGTCGTGACGGTCACGGCGTCGATGTACAAGATCTTCTCCTCGAACCCGAAGATCGGGTACTGGGCGCAGCACTTCGCCTTCCGGGAGGCCATCGCGTCCGGGGAGACGAGCTTCGGCACCGCGGGAACCCCGCAGGCGATGGCGGCCGTCGTCCGCAACACCTTCGTCCAGGGCACGCTGTCGATCCTGTTCGTGACGCTCGCGCTCGTCGTGATCGTCGCCGCGGTCCTGGCCGCCTGGACGTCGATCTCGACGGGCGGCCGCCCGGACCACGAGGAGGAGCCGGTTCCCTCGCGGCTCTACGCCCCGGCCGGCCTGGTCGCGACCCCGGCGGAGAAGGAGCTGGAGAAGGAGTGGACCGAGACGGTCGGCGCCCCGGCCCGGTCGGGGCACTGAGCGTGGCGGGACCGACCGTGGCGGCCGTGACGCTGGCCCGGCTGCGGGCGCTGCACGGCTGGTGGCGCGGGGTGATCGGGGCGGACCTGTACGACCGCTACCTCGACCACCACCGTCGCAGCGGGCACGACCACCCGCCGATGACCGAGCGGGAGTACTGGCGGGCCCGCACCGCGTACCAGGAGAGCAACCCGCAGGGCCGCTGCTGCTGAGACGGCACCCCGTCTCCGGCCGGATCCGCTGCGCCGCACGGGTGGCCGGAGCTCCACGTTCGGCCCAGCGCGCCCTCCCGGGTGGGTGTCACACCCCACCGGGGAGGGCGCGTCGGGTTCCGGACACGGGCTGCTGCGGGCAGGATCAGGCCCCGTGAGCGGCGAGGCGTGGCAGGAGAGCGACCAGATCCGCCCGGCCACGGTGCACCGTGCCTACGGGCGGGGTGCCGCGGGCTTCGACGCCTTCGTCGCGACCCTGCCCGGCTACCGCACCCACCTGCGGGTGTCGGCGTCGCGGATGGGTCTGGGCGACGGCCACGGTCTGCGTCTGCTCGACGTCGGCTGCGGCACCGGGGTGTCCACCGAGGCGCTGCTGACCAGCGTCGGAGGTGCCGAGGTGGTCGCGGTCGACGCGTCCGCGGAGATGCTCGCCGTCGCCCGGAAGAAGAACTGGTCGCCCCGGGTGACGTTCGTGCACTCCCGGCTGGAGACCCTCGCCGAGGCCGGCATCGAGGGCCCGTTCGACGGGATCCTCGCGTCCTTCCTGGTGTCCAACCTGCCCGACGCCGAGCACGGCCTGCGCCGGCTGCTGAGCCTGCTCGCGCCCGGCGCCCCGCTGGCGGTGCACGACTACGCCGTCGGCGGCCGCAGCCGGATGCGCTGGACGACGGCGAACTGGACCTGGATGCTCCCGATGGCCTCGCTGCGCTGGGGGGCGGCGGACCTCGCCCGCTACCGGGCCAGGCGAATCGCGACGGCCGGTGGGCCCGAGCAGATGGTGCACCGGATGGAACGGGCCGGGTTCGACGACGTCCGGGTCCAGACCGTCGGCGGGGTCCAGCAGCACCTCGTGCACACGTTCCTGGGTCGGCGCCCCGACGAGCCCGACGTGGTGGGGGAGCGCCAGGAACGCCGCGCCCGCCGCTCGGCCATCGCCGCCGCGGGGTGGCGGCCCCTCCGGGACGAGCCCGCCCCGGCTCCCGAGGACACGACCGAACCCGTCGACGAGGGCGGCCCCGAGGACCCCGGCTACGCCGAGACACTCCCGGAGCAGGTGCTCGAGGACGACGGGGTCGAGGTGGGGGAGGGCGACGCCGACGTCGCCGCGGACCCGGGCCCGTCCGGTGCGGCGGACGACCCCGCCCGCACCGAGGACGACGACCCGGACACCCGCCCGCGCGGGCACGCCGTCGCCCGGGCGCTGCGGTACGGGCTGCCGGACCCCCGTCCCGAGCGCTCCGACCCCGGCGCCGCGGAACCCGGCCCCGGTGCCGCGGAACCCGAGCACGGAGTCCCCGCATCCGACCCCGATGCCGCCGGACCCGACCGGGGCGCTGCCGGGCCCGGGCCTGCCGGACCCGGCGCCGCGGGCCCCCGGCGCCCGGCGCCCGGCCCCCGTCCGCGCCGCCCGGTCGGGCTCCGGCGCCCCGGCCCGCCGCGGCCACGCCCCGGGGACGCGCCCCCGCCCGCCGGGGACGACGAGCCGCCGACCCCGCCGACGGGCACCCGCCGGGTCTGACCGGCGGGCGTCCCGGGCCTACAGCCAGCCGTTGCGGCGGAAGTTGCGGTACAGCAGCCCGCACAGCGTCGCGATGACGATCAGGACCATCGGGTAGCCGAAGTCCCAGTGCAGCTCGGGCATCGAGTCGAAGTTCATGCCGTAGACGCCGGCGATCATCGTCGGCACCGAGATGAGGCCCGCGTAGGCGGTGATCTTCCGCATGTCGTTGTTCTGCCGCATGCTGATCTTCGCGAGGACCGCGTCGACCAGGGTGGTCAGCAGCTCGTTGAAACCGGCCACCTGCTCGGCGACGCCGCCGAGGTGGTCGTCGACGTCGCGGAAGTAGGACCGCACGTCGTGCGGGACCAGCGCGCTGTAGCCCTCGGCGAGCTTGCGCATCGGCCCGACCAGGGGCATCACCGCACGACGCAGGTCGAGGATCTCGCGCTTCATGACGTAGATCTGCTCGGGGTTCATCGTCGAGCGCGGCGAGAACACCTCGGCCTCGACGGCGTCGATGTCGTCCTCGATCTGCCCGCAGACCTCGATGTAGGAGTCGACGACGTGGTCGGCGATGGCGTGCAGCACCGCGGCCGGGCCGAGGGACAGTTGCTCCGGGTCGTCCTCGAGCCGCCGCCGGACCTCCCGCAGGCCGGTGTGGCGGCCGTGCCGGACGGTCACGACGAAGTCGCGCCCGAGGAAGGCCATGACCTCACCGGTCTCGACGATCTCGTTCGACGTCGTCGGGTCGGCGTGCCCGACGTAGCGGACGGTCTTGAGCACCATGAACAGCGTGTCGTCGTAGCGCTCGAGCTTGGGGCGGTTGTGCGCGTGCACCGCGTCCTCGACGGCGAGCTCGTGCAGCCCGTAGGTCTCGGCGACGCCGGCGATCTGCTCGGAGTCCGGCTCGTGCAGCCCGATCCAGACGAAGCCCTCGCCGCGCTCGCGGACCTCGGCGATCGCCTCGTCGTGGGTCCAGCGGCCGGGGAGCCGGCGGCCGTCGACGTAGACGGCGCAGTCGACGACGTAGGCGGACAGCGGGACGCGCAGCCGGACGGGCGGGCTCGCGGCGGCCCGCGCCGCGGCGCGCTCGGCGCGGCGGGACGGGCGGATGGTGGGGCGGAGCTGGGAGAGCGAGGGCATCACGAGGACCACCTCCGGGCGTGCCGGTGCGGCTCGGGGGCGAGCGGCACCGGGGAACGGTGCGACCGCGCAGGGCGGCCGCCGGGCCGGAACTCGCCTCCCGCCGGGATCAGCCCGTGACGTACTCCGGGGCCGTGTGCAGCGGGAGGCGGCACCTACTGCTCGCCGGTGTCTGGGACGCGGACACCGCACTCACCTCCCTGCTGTTCCGGTGGACGTCCTGTGTCTCGTCCGTGCGCGGGCGGACGTCACCGAGATGTGACATCCCCGACCGTGCACGTGTGAGCCGGACCGCCCTTCCTCGCGCGGGCCACCGGATAGATTACTCCCGCAACGAATCGACAGCGTGATGGGAGCGTGAACGGTGCAGTTCGGGCGCTACTACGAGGAGTTCGAGGTCGGTGCGGTCTACAAGCACTGGCCCGGCAAGACGGTCACCGAGTACGACGACCACCTGTTCTGCCTCCTCACCATGAACCACCACCCGCTGCACATGGATGCGCACTACGCGGAGGAGACGACCGACTTCGGCAAGAACGTCGTGGTCGGCAACTACATCTACTCGCTGCTGCTGGGCATGTCCGTGCCGGACGTGTCGGGCAAGGCGATCGCGAACCTCGAGGTCGAGTCGCTCAAGCACACGAAGCCGACCTTCCACGGCGACACGATCTACGGCGAGACCGAGGTCCTCGACAAGACCCCGTCGAAGTCGAAGGACGACCGCGGCGTCGTGTACGTCGAGACCCGCGGCTACAAGCAGGACGGCACCGTCGTGTGCACCTTCCGCCGCAAGGTCATGGTGCCCAAGCGGTCCTACGGCGACAGCCGCGGCGGGGAGCAGCCCGGCCGCCCCACGCCGCAGGTCTGACCCGCGGCACAGCACGCCGGCACCGGCCCCCGACTCCGTCCCGGAGCGGGGGCCGTCGTGTGTCACCCACACGCATACCGCGGGGCCGGGCGGGCACCCGCCGTGGCGGTCAGGTCCGGGGCAGGCAGCCCCAGCCGCCGAGGGTCTCGGTGAGGCCCTCGACGACGGCCAGCGCCGCGTAGTCCGCCCGGTCGACGAACCGGGCGTCGGTGGCGTCGTCGCCGGCCCGCGGGACGCCGTCGCCGGTCGCCAGGGTGCAGACGTAGTCGGCGATCCGGTACGGGCCGCGGAGGACCACCCCGGCCAGGCGCCCGGGGACGACCGTCAGGCCGGTCTCCTCGGCGAGCTCGCGGACCACGGCCTCGTGCTCGCTCTCGCCCGCCTCGACCCGGCCGCCGGGGACCGACCAGAGCCCCCGACCAGGCTCGTTCGCCCTGCGGACGAGCAGCAATCGTCCGTCCGGGTCGAACACGATTCCACCCACGCAGGCGACGTGTCGGCTACTGTCGGTCATCCGGAACGACGGTACGCTGCTCGGGTGCCGGTACCGGGGCCAGTCGGCCCTCCGGTACCAATGACATGTCTGTGTGTCCGACACACCGAGAAACGGGTGGGCAGGGAACGTGAAGAAGATCCTGATCCTGGTAGCGGTGGCGCTGGGGATCTTCCTGGTGATCACCAATCCCAATGGTGCGGCCGGTTCGGTCTCGAACGTGGGCAACATCCTCTACGACGCGGCGCAGTCCGTCTCGACCTTCGTCACCAACCTGATCTGAGCCCGTGCTCGCGCCCCGGGAGATCGACGAGTACCTGCTCCCCACGGAGCGACGCGTCATCCGTGTGCGCCAGCACTGGGCGGTGATGGTCAGACACATCTGGCAGACGGCGCTGTTCATCGTCGTGGTGATCGGTGTCGAGCAGCTGCTCGACCGGCCCGGGGTCGACCCGGTGCTGGACGTCGTGGTCGACAACCTGGCGTTCTACCTGGTCGTCGTCGCGGTCCTGCGCTACACGGCGCTGTCGATCCTCTGGTGGATCGAGCGGATCGTGATCACCGACAAGCGGGTGATGATCGCCCAGGGGATCATCGTGCACAACGTCGGCATGATGCCCCTGGGCAAGGTCACCGACCTGACGTTCCAGCGTTCGCTGTCCGGGCGCATGCTCGGCTACGGGACGATGGTCGTCGAGTCCGCGGGCCAGATCCAGGCGCTGAACCGCATCGACTACATGCCGCGCCCCGAGGAGATCTACGAGGCGCTCTCCGAGCTGGTCTTCGGGGAGAAGGGCAAGACCCGCGCGACCGGCATGCTCGCCAAACCGCGCTGGCGGCGCTGACCCCGCCGACAGCTCGCCCGGCAACGGCTGCGCGGGGCCCCCGGTTGTCGGAGCAGGCGGTCGCGCACGTCCGGACCGCGCCGGCCGACTGGACCGGGTCGTCCCACCCGACGGGGGAGTAGGCGCCCCGTCCCGGGGTGCGTCGGCGATGAGCGGGGCTAGGGTCGGGCGCGTGTCCGTCATCGACCTGCACGCCCACTCCACCGCGTCCGACGGCACCGACTCCCCGGCCGGGCTGGTCCGGGCGGCCGGCGCCGCGGGGCTCGACGTCGTCGCGATCACCGACCACGACACCACCGCCGGATGGGCCGAGGCGGGGGCCGCGCTGCCGGCCGGTCTCGCACTGGTGCGCGGCGCCGAGTTCTCCTGCCTGAGCCCGACCGGCCGCGCGGGGGAGCCGCGCTGCTCGGTGCACCTGCTCGGCTACCTGTTCGACCCGGAGCACTCCGCGATCGTCGCGGAGCAGGAGCGGCTGCGGTCCGAGCGCGTGCAGCGACTGGAGACGATGATCGGGCGGATGGCCGCCGACGGGTACCCGGTCGACGTCGACACCGTGTTCGCGCACCTGCCCGAGGGCGGCAGCGCGGGCCGGCCGCACCTGGCCCGGGCGCTCGTCGCGGCCGGCGTCGTCGGGTCGGTCGACGAGGCCTTCGCCGAGCTGCTGCACAACGACAGCCCCTACTACGTGCCACGGGCCGACACCCGGGTCGAGACGGCCGTCGAGATGATCGTCGCGGCGGGCGGGGTCGCGGTGTTCGCGCACCCACTGGCCCGCAGGCGCGGTGTGGTCGTGGAGCCGTCGGTGCTCGTCGACCTCGTCGGCTGGGGGCTGGGCGGGATCGAGGTCGACCACCCGAACCACGCCCCGGCCGACCGCGAGCTGCTGCGCGGGATCACCGCCGAGCACGGCCTGCTCACGACCGGCTCCAGCGACTACCACGGCACGAACAAGACGACCCCGCTCGCCGAGGAGACGACCGACCCGGAGGTCTACGCGGCACTGACCGAACGGGCCACCGGCGTCCCCGTGCTGCACGGCGGATCCGACGGCACCGCGTGACGGTGCGTCGCCGGGAGTGATCGACGGTCGGTGACCGTCCCGGAGTACCGTGGCGCCCATGGCCCGGACCACCGCTCCCGCCACCGGGACCCCGGACGGTCAGCTCGGCCTGGACCTGCTCGACCCCGGCTTCGGTGCGACCGCGCTGCACCGGGTCACCCCGGCCCGGCTCGACACCTGGGACGCCTGCCCGCGCCGCTACCGGATGCTGCACGTCGACCGCCCGGCCCCGCCGCGCGGCGGCGGGTTCGCCCACACCACGATCGGCGCGGTCGTGCACCTGGCGCTGCGGTCGCTGGCGGCCCTGCCCGCCGAGCGGCGCACCCCGGAGCAGGCCGCGTCCCTGGTGGACCGGCACTGGACCGGCGAGGGGTTCGCCGACGACGCCCAGGTCGCCCGGTACCGCGAGCGCGCCCGGGACTGGCTGGCCGCCGCCGTCGACGGCCCGGCCGGGCGGGACGAGCCGCTCGCCGTCGAACGGTGGGTGCGGGCCCCCGCCGGGCCGCTGCTGGTCGAGGGCCGGGTCGACCGGATCGACGCGCGCGACGGCGAGGCCGTCGTCGTCGACTTCAAGACCGGGCGCCGGGTGCCGACCGCGGCCGACGCCGCGGACTCCCGGCAGCTCGCGCTCTACGCCGTCGCCACCGCCTCGGTGTTCCGCCGCCCCTGCCGCACGGTCGAGCTGCACCACGTGCCGACCGGGACCGTCGCCGCGCACACCCACGACCAGGCCTCCCTCGACCGGCACGTCGCCGCGGCCGCGGAGTCCGCCGACGCCGCCGCCGGGGCGACGACCGCGCTGGCCGACGGCGGCGACGCCGACACGCTCTTCCCGGCCCGCACCGGCGCGCACTGCGGGACCTGCGCGGTCCGCCGGAACTGCGCGCCGGGCCGCGCCGCCGTCCCGGAGCCGCGACCGTGGGACCTGCTCGCACCGTGACCGCCGACCCGCAGTTCCCCGGTCCGCCGCCCCGCGGCCGCCCGCCGGGCCCGCCCGCCCCGTACCGCGCCGGGCCGTCGTACGGACGCCCGCACCCCGGCCCCGACGGCTACGACCCCCGCCCGCCGGTCCCGCCGTCCGGCCCGCCCGGGCGGCGGGGCGGCGTCGGGCCACCGGCCGGTCCGCGCCCCACCGAGGCACTGCCCGAGTCCCGCCGCGCGCCGCGCCGCGGCGACGCCGGGTCCCGCCGCGGGCCGTCCTTCGGCGCGGGCGAGCCGCCGCGCGCCGACGAGCACCCCGCCGCCCGCGCGCCCGGCCGTCGGGCCGACCGCCGCCGCGCCGAGGAGGGCGAGCGGCGGGCACGGCGCCGCACCCCCGGACCCGACGTCGACGGCGCCGGCGCCCGGCTGCTGCGCGGTCTGGCCGGGGTGCTCGCCGGCGGGCTGGTCGTGCTCGCGCTCGGGCTGGTCGTCGTGGAGTGGGCGGCCGGGAACAGCGGGGTCCCCGGTCCCGGCTCCGGCGCGATCGTCGCGCACGTCGGGGCGGCGGTCGTCGCCGTCGTCGGCCAGGTCGTCGCGGACCGGCGGCGGGACCGCACCGGTCTGCTCGCCGCGCTCGGGGTGGTCGTGACGGCGTCGCTGGTGCTCGGGTTCGGCTGGTTCCTGTAGCCGCGCGGAGCCGACGCCGGCTCAGCCGGCGGTCCCCAGCACGACGAGCTCGTCGCCGCGCAGCTCGACCAGCAGGGCGCCCTGGGCGGCGAGCAGGACCGGCGCGGTGACCGGGCCGCGGTCCACCGGCAGGGTCCGGGCGACGACACCCGTGGCCGGGTCGACGTCGGCGATCCCGCCGGGGACGGGCACGAGCAGCCGGTCGCCGTAGCGGGTCCCGGGGCCCAGCGTGCCGGGCAGGCTCCAGCGCGGCTGGAGGCTGCGGGTGTCCAGCGCGACCGTCGCGCCGCCGGTCCACCAGTAGCGGCGCCGGTCGTCGGCCGTGGTGCGGGCGACCCCGTCGGCGGGTGCGGCGACCGTCGCGCCCGCGTCGACCGGGAACTCGCCGATGCTGCGCCCGGACCGGTCGTAGAGGGCCAGGCGGGGTGCGCCCGGGAGCAGGACGGCGACGCGCTCGGACGACGCGGCGACCACCTGGGCGCCGTCGGTACCGGTGACCGACGACGAGTCGAACGCGGGCCGGTCACCCTCGGTCCCGCTGGGGCGCAGCACCGTCAGCCGCTCGGACGGCTCGCCGGGGCAGCGCTCCAGGATCGCGGCGCGGTCCTCGGCGGCGGCGAAGGATCCGAACGTGCACCCCGACCGCGGCTGCGAACCGGGCTCCTCCAGCGCGCGCACCGTGCCGTACTCGGCGGTGCGGACCAGGTCGGAGCGGAAGGTCTCGACGTAGTCCTGGCCGGTCGCGAGCACCGGGTCCTGGCCGATCAGCCGGGTGCCGGGCCGGGCGTCGAGGGTCCGGGCCGGTCCACGGGCCCCGGAGCCGGGCTGGAGCGTGGACAGCTCCGAGCAGTACTCGTCGTTGCGGTAGAGCGCGAGCACGCGGCCGTCGGCGAACCCGGTGGTGCACAGCGGCAGGTCACGGGAGTAGCTCCAGCGCTCGGCGCCCGTGCGGGCGTCGTGCCCGGAGACCCGCGACCCCGCGGCGACGACGACGCCGTCCCCGACCGCCAGCGGTACCGGGGTGTCCGGGCTGGCCGCCCGCCACAGCTCGGTGAACCCGGCCGGGACCGGGCCGACCGGCGGCGGTGGGGTGGGCGCGGTCGCCGCCGTCACCGACTCGGTGTGCGCGGCCGGGCTCTGCACGGCGTAGAGCACCGCGACCCCGGCCAGCAGCAGCACGAGCACCGCGGCGACCAGTCGGTCGCCGCGGTGTCGTCGTTCGGCGGGGACGCCCGGGAGCGGGAGCCGGTCCCGCAGGGGTCGGCCGCGCAGCACGCGTGGGGTCAGCTGGCGGCCGCGTCGGCCCCGTCGGCGGACTCGCCGCCGCCGGGTCCGCGCCGCGACCCGCCGCGGCGACGACGGCGGCGCGGCTTGGCCGCCCCGCCCTCGGCCGACGCGCCGGCGTCCGGCCCGTTCTGCGGGGCGCCCTCGGCGGAGCCCGCGGAGGCGGCACCCTCGGCGGGGGCCGAGGCACCCGCCTCGACCGCGACCCCGCCGCGGGTCCGGGAACGGGACCGGTTGCGCCGCGGGCGGCGACCGCCCTCGTCGCCGTCGCCGTCGCGGCTGCCCTCGCGGCCGCCGCTGTCGCGCCCGGCGCCGTCACGACGGCTGCCGCGCGGCTTGCGGGCACCCTGGTGGTCGCCCTCGGAGTCGATGTACTCGGCGTCGAGCCCGGCGCGGGTACGCGCGGACAGCGGGAGCCGCCCGGACGCCGTCGTCGGGATGTCGAGGTCGGTGAACAGGTGGTCCGAGGTCGAGTAGGTCTCGACCGGCTCGTCGATGCCCAGCGACAGGTCGTCGGAGATCATCTTCCAGCGCGGGGTCTCGTCCCAGTCCACCAGCGTGACCGCGACGCCCTCGCGCCCGGCGCGGCCGGTGCGGCCGATCCGGTGCACGTAGGTCTTGGCGTCCTCGGGGCACTGGTAGTTGATGACGTGCGTGACGCCGGTGACGTCGATGCCACGGGCCGCGACGTCGGTCGCGACCAGCACGTCGACCTTCTCCGCGCGGAACGCGCGCAGCGCCTGCTCACGGGCGCCCTGGCCGAGGTCACCGTGCACCGCGGCGGCGGCGAAGCCGCGCTCGGCGAGGTCGTCGGCGACCCGCTGGGCGGTCCGCTTGGTCCGGGTGAAGATCATCGTCAGGCCGCGGTCCTTGGCCTGCAGGGCCCGGGTGACCAGCTCGACCTTGTCCATCGCGTGCGCGCGGTAGACGAGCTGCTTGGTCCGCTCGTGGATGGAGCCCTGGTCGGCCTCCTCCGCGCGGATGTGCGTCGGGCGGGTCAGGAAGGCACGCGAGAGCTGCACGATCGGGCCCGGCATGGTGGCCGAGAACAGCATCGTGTGCCGCTCCTCGGGGAGCATGCGCAGGATCCGCTCGACGTCGGGCAGGAAGCCCAGGTCCAGCATCTCGTCGGCCTCGTCGAGGACGAGCGCCTTGACCCGGCCGAGCACCAGGTGGCGCTGCTCGGCGAGGTCGAGCAGCCGACCCGGGGTGCCGACGATGACGTCGACGCCCTTGCGCAGGGCCTCCAGCTGCGGCTCGTAGGCACGGCCGCCGTAGATGGCGACGACGCGCACGCCCAGGTTCTTGCCCGCGGCGGCGATGTCCCGGGCGACCTGCACGCACAGCTCGCGGGTCGGGACGACGACGAGCGCCTGCGGGACGTCCTTGGTGCGGTCGGCGGCCTCGCCCTCGGCGGTGGCCGCGGCACGCTCACCGGGCGGGGTGATCCGCTGCAGCAGCGGGACGCCGAAGCCCAGCGTCTTGCCGGTGCCGGTGCGGGCCTGGCCGATGACGTCCTCGCCGGCGAGCGCCAGCGGGAGGGTGAGCTCCTGGATCGCGAACGTGCGCACGATGTCGTTCTCCGCGAGCGCGGAGACGATCTCGGGCCGGACGCCGAGCTCGGCGAAGGTCGGGGGGAGCTTCTCGCCGCCGGGGTTGGTCACGCCGAGCGGGGTCTCGCTGGGGGTGATGCCGGTGGGCAGGAAGCCCGGGTCGGCCTCGGGGGTGTCGGTGCTGTCGACTCGGGACAGTGTGATCGCCTCTCTCCGCGCACAGGAGCCGTGGCGTGGCTCGTCGACCGGCCCCGGGCCGTCGGGGACGGTCCGGGCGGGAGAGCCGCCGAGGCGCTGCGCGCACCAGTTCGGGTGCGGGTCCCGGTGAGACGTGCTCGGCCGTGTCGGCCGCTCGTCCCGTTACCCGGTCCCCGCGCGGTGGGCGCGTCCACATGGAGTTCCATGAGCCCGAAATCCGGTGACGCGCTGCCCGCATGGTACCCGCCGCGGCGCGCGAACACGACGGCGCGGGCGTCGCCGGGTGTGGTGAGTTGTCTCGCCCCGTGGCCCGGGTGGCCGTCGCGGGCCGCCCGGCGGGCCCGTACCGCCCGGTTAGGGTGGCGGTCATGACCACTGGAGGCGACGCGCCGACGGCCGCGACCGTGGAGCTGCTCGGCGTGCTGGCCTACGGCGAGCTGTCGGCGTTCGACCGGCTCGCCGAGGACGCCCGGGCCGCGCCGACGCTGGCCGGCCGCGCGCAGCTGTCGACGATGGCGGCCGCCGAGATCGGCCACTTCCGCCTCATCGAGGACCACCTGGGCCGCAGCGGGATCGCCGTCGCCGACGCCATGGCGCCGTTCGTCGCGCTGATCGACAGCTACCACGCCTCGACCGCCCCGCGGAGCTGGCTGGAGTCGCTGGTCAAGGCCTACCTCGGCGACGGTCTCGGCGCCGACTTCTACCGTGAGGTCGCGGGCTGGGTGGACCCCGGCACCGGCGACCTGGTGCAGCGGGTGCTCGCCGACACCGGGCACTCCGCCTTCGCCGAGCGCGAGGTGCAGGCCGCCTGCGCCGCCAACCCGGCGCAGCGCGACCGGCTGGCCCTGTGGGGCAGGCGGCTGCTCGGTGAGGCCGTCACCCACGCCCAGCGGGTCGTCGCCGAGCGCGACGAGCTGGCCGAGTTCATCGTGCTCGGCTCGGGGGAGAAGGGCGGCGTGGCCGGGCTCATCCGGACGGTGCAGACCGCGCACGGCCGCCGGATGGGCAGGCTCGGACTCTCCTGAGCCCCGGTCCGGCCGTCCGCTCCCGGCTCGCCGATGCTCCGGCCCGATCTGGACTAGCCTGGCGCGGGCAAGGTGATCAGAAGTGACGGATCGGGAGGACCACCGGTGAAGGTCAAGATCGGCATCGCGGAGACCCCGCGGGAGCTCGTGGTGTCCAGCGACCGCACGCCGGACGAGGTGGCCCAGCTCGTGAGCGGGGCGATGAAGTCCGACGACGGGCTGCTGGACCTCACCGACGACGAGGGCCGTCGCTACGTCGTCCCGGTCGCGCGCATCTCGTACGTGGAGATCGGCCCGTCCGAGGAGCGCCGGGTCGGGTTCGGCCTCAGCGGCTGAACGCACACGGAGTCGTCCGGGCCCGGTACCCGTCCGCGGGGCCGGGCCCGACGTGTGTCCGGGTCCGGTGGGCGCGGGTCAGTCGGTCTCCGGCGGGGGCGGCCCGTCCAGCGCGAACGGCGGCCTGCCGGTGCCGGTGATCCGGAACCGGTCCCACACGTCCGGCTCGGACAGGGTGCCGACGGCCGTGTGCCCGGGCGTCCGGACCTCGGCGGTGCCGCCGCGGCTGCCGAGCAGCGCGGTGAGCCGGGGGTGCGCGGCGACCCGGCCGGACCAGTGGAGCCTGCCGTCGAAGGGCTCGTGCCGGGCGTCGAGCAGTACCTCGACGTCGACGGTCTCCCCGTCGAGCACCAGGGTGGCGGGGCCGCGGTAGCCCTCGTCGTGATCGTGGTCGCCGCTCACCGGTCGCGCCCCGAGGCGTCGTCCACCTGCGGCTCGGGGACCAGCCGCAGGATGTCGGCGTTCGCGGTGGGGGAGTCGATCCCGGCGACGCCGGCGATCCCGCCCCAGATCAGGGCGGACAGGTAGTTGGTGAGCGCGTCGCGGCTCATCGTCCGGCGGTCCAGCCACCACTCGCCCGCGGTCTGGACCATCCCGATGATCCCGTGCGCCCACGCCTCCGCGCCGCCGGAGTCGCGGCCCTCGGCGCGCAGCCGCTCCCCGAACAGGGTGGTCAGCAGGGCGCCGATCTGGCCGCGGACGTCCTGCGCGATCTCGGCGCCCGGCACCGGCTCGGCCGGGTTCGCGACGACGAACCGGTACAGCTGGGGCTCGTCCTCGATCATCCCGAGGTAGGCGTCGATGACGGCGGCGACGTGCTCGATCGGCTCGGCCTCGATCGCCAGCACCGGGTAGATCCGCTGCATCAGCATGTCCGCGGCGTGCTCGCTGACGGCCCGCTGCAGGTCGGCGCGATCGGCGAAGTGCCGGTAGAGCACCGGCTTGGTGATGCCGGCCGCGGCCGCGATCTGGGCGACCGAGACCCCCGGGCCGTGCTCGCGGATCGCCTCGACGGCGGCGGAGACCATCTCGGTCCGCCGTTCCTCCCGTCGGCGGCTGCGCGCGTCCGGCTTGACATCCCTCGTGTCCTGGGGCACGTTACCAGTGGTAACCGTTACCGGCGGTAACAGCAAGGGTTCCGGGTGTGGAACCCGCCACCGCAGGCCCCCTCCCAGCAGGAAGGCGCGACCGATGAGCGCTCCCGCCCGCACCGGCAGCAAGACCAACCTCGCCGACCGCGAGGACACCGCCCGACGGCTGCTCAAGAGCTCGGTCACGACCTCCTACGACCCGTCGATCGACATCGACTGGGACGCCCCGCTGGTCGAGGGCAAGTACGGCATCGTCCCCGAGCGCGTGTCGCTCTACGGCACGCCGCTGTGGGACGGCCTCACCGAGGACCAGCGGATCACGCTGTCGGTGCACGAGTTCTGCAGCGTCGCCCGGATCGGGCTGTGGTTCGAGATGATCCTCATGCAGATGCTGCTGCGCTACGCCTACGACCGCGACCCGCGTCGCGCGCACATCCAGTACGCGCTGGTCGAGATCGCCGACGAGTGCCGGCACTCGATGATGTTCGCCAAGGCCACCGAGCGCTACGGCGTGCCGGACTACGCCCCGCGCCGGCTCACCCACGAGCAGGGCCGGCTGATGAAGACCATCGGCACCGGCCCGGCGATGTTCGCCGGCACCCTCTACGTCGAGGAGATCCTCGACCAGCTCCAGCGGGAGGGCATGCGCGACGACCGCGTCCAACCGCTGTCCCGCATGATCAACAAGATCCACGTCACCGAGGAGGCGCGGCACGTCCGCTACGCCCGGGAGGAGCTGCAGCGGATCATGCCGAGGACCAACCGCGCCGAGCGCGCCTGGGCCCGCTACCTCACCGCGCGGATCGCGTTCGTCGTCGCCCGCAACCTCGTCCACCCCGAGGTCTACCGCAGCGTCGGGATCGACCCGGCCGTCGGGCGGAAGGCGGCGCTGGCCAACCCGCACCACCACGAGATGCTGCGCTGGTCCTCGCGCAAGCTCGTGCCGTTCCTGCGCGAGCAGGGGATCGTCGGCGGCCCGACGGAGACCCTGTGGAAGCGCGCCCACCTGATCTGAGGAGGCATCCCGCGATGAGCACACGGATCGTCACCCGCGACGGGACCGGCCTGTTCGCCCGGGTCTCGGGCCCGGAGTCGGCGCCGGTCACGGTGCTGCTGGCGCACGGCTGGACCCTCGACGAGCGCTGCTGGGCCCCGGTCGCCGACGCCCTCGCCGTCGGTGCGCCCGGCGGCGGCCCCGCGCCGCGGGTGATCCGCTACGACCACCGCGCGCACGGCCGCTCCGACGACACCCCCGACGAGCTCAAGACCCTCGACGTCCTCGCCGACGACATGGCCGAGGTGATCACCCGGCTCGCCCCGACCGGGCCGCTGGTGATCGCCGGGCACTCGATGGGCGGGATGACGGCGATGGCGCTGGCCCAGCGCCACCCCGACCTCGTCGCGTCCCGGGTCACCGGCGTCGCGCTCGTCGCGACCGCCAGCGGCGGCCTCGGGGCGGCGGCGACGCTCGGGATGACCGGGCGGCCCGCGAAGATGTTCCTGGCCGGCAAGGACAAGGTGACCGTCAGTCCGCTGTGGACCGGGCGCCGGTCGCTGTCGACCCACCCCACGCTGCTGCGGGCCGCGCTGCAGCCGTTGCTGCTCGGCGCCCGGCCGGACCGGCTCGCCGTCCGCGCGACCTGCGAGGCGATCGCCGACTGTCGCCCGACGACGATCTCCGGGTTCACCCCGACCCTCACCACCCACGAGCGCGACGAGGCGCTGGCGGCGTTCTCGTCGCTGCCGGTGGAGATCCTCGTGGGGACCCGGGACCGGCTCACACCGCCGCGGTTCGCCCGGCGGATCCACCGCAGCCTGCCGCGCGCCGAGCTGACCGTGTTCCCCGGCGCCGGGCACATGCTCCCGGTGGAGCGGGTCGGCGGGGTCACCGGCCGGATCGCCGCGCTGGTGCGCCGGGCCGGGGCGGAGCAGGCGGCCTGAGCCGCCCGCCCCACCGCGGGGCCGGGCCGTCAGATCTGGTCGAGGCCCTGCTTCGGGAACCCGGCGATGCCCCGCCAGGCCAGCGAGGCCATCAGCGCCACGGCCTCGTCGCGCGGGACCCGCTGGTCGGAGTCCAGCCAGAACTGGGCGCCGACCTGGCTCAGCCCGACGAGACCGACGGCGAGCAGCCGCGCACGGTCCTGGTCCAGCCCGGCGTCGGTGGTGACCGCGCCGGCGACCGCGTCGATGCAGCGGTCCAGCGCGCTCTCCACCAGCGCCGCGGCCTCCGGGTCGCCCCGCAGGTCGGACTCGAACACCAGGCGGTAGGCCTTGCCCTCGCCGGCGACGAAGTCGAAGTACGCCGCGACGGCGGCCTGCACGCGCTCCTTGTTGTGCTCGGTCCGCTCGATGGCGTTGGAGACCCGCTCGACGAGCTCCTCGGCGTAGGTCGTGAGCAGCGCCTGGTACAGCTCCAGCTTCCCGGGGAAGTGCTGGTACAGCACGGGCTTGGAGACGCCTGCCCGCTCGGCGATGTCGTCCATCGCGGCGGCGTGGTAGCCCTGGTCGGCGAACACGTCGCGGGCGGCCAGCAGCAGCTGGGCGCGCCGCGCACCGCGGGACAGTCGTGCGCCCCGTGGCGTGGCGGTTCCGGTCATGGGCCCCCTACCTCTCACCCGTCGTGGGAATACCCTACTAGCAGGTAACCGCGTTGACGAACGATCCGTGAACGGGCTTCTCCGCAGAAGGGTGACAACCTCTCACGATCGGCGGCGCGGGCCCCGGGCGGCGAGCCCGAGCGCACCGAGGACCGGCACGGCGGCCACCACGACCGCGGGCGTCCCCAGCACGGCGAGGACCACGCCGGCGACGGCGAGCACCACGGCCGCACGGACGTGCGCGCGGACCTGGGCCCGCGCGCGGCGGGCGATCAGCAGGGCGGCGGCCACCTCGGCGGGGCCGCCACGGGCGCAGATCCTCTCCGATCCGGGTGCGGGCACCACGACCGGGTCCGGCCGCGCGTCCGGGCCGTCCGCGGACCCGGGGCCGGCCCCGTCGTCGGTGGGCCAGGGCACCAGCTCCACGGCCAGGTCGGCGGCGGCCAGGGCGGCCCCGTCGGTGGCCGGGTCGGCCGCCACCGCGACCGTGCGGCCGCGTACCCGCAGCCCGGCGACGGCCGCGGCCCGCGCCGCCGCGTCCAGACCCGGGCGGACGGCGTCGGGGTCGGCCGGGTCGAGACCGGACGCCGCGGCGAGGGCACGGGCGGCGCCGTCGTCGTCGGGGGTGAGCAGGACCGGCGCGACCCCGGCCGCGGCCAGTTCCGCCACCCCCGGTCGGGCCGCGGGGTGCGGCGCCCGCGGCAGCGCGAGCACGGCGCGGGCGCACCCGTCCCAGGCGACGACGAGGACGGCGCGGCCCTCGGCCACCGCCCGCTCCCGCTGCACCGCCAGCGGCGGGGGCACCCGGATCCCGTGCTCGGCCAACCAGTCCGGGCTGCCGAGCAGGACCGCGTGCGCGACGACGGTCGCCGTGGCGCCGCCGTCGCCCGGGCCGGGCTCCCGCAGCTCGGCCACCAGGCCGGACACCCCGAGGCCGGGATGCTCGTCGGCCTCGGCGACGTCGGGCACCGGGCCGTCGACGGCGTCGGCCAGCGCCCGCGCCGCGACGCGCAGGTCCGACCCGGGCCGCGCGCCCGCCGCGACCGACGCGGCCAGCCGCAGCACCAGCGCCGGGTCCTCGCCCCGGCCCGCGTGCACGGTGACCGTCCCGGGGCCGGTGCCGGTCAGCACGTCCGGCCCGGCCAGCGCGACGGTGTCCACCCGGCCCACGAGTCCCGGGCCGCCCGCGGGCCCGGTCCAGCCCACCGGCTCGCGACGCCCGGGCAGTGGCGACGGCAGCCGCACCGCGTCCCCGCCCGCCCGGTCCGCCGCCCGCAGCGCCGCCGGCAACGCGGCCAGCAGCGGCACCGGGCAGGCCCCGACCAGCACCGCGATCCCGGCCGGGACCGCGACGGGCCACGGGGTGCCGGTGCCCGCCGCGAACGCGGTCACCGCGACCGCGGCCAGCGCCGCGGGCGGGGTGAGCAGGGCGCTCCACCGGTCCGCGACGGTGCGCAGGCCCGCGCGGACCTCGTCGGCGTCCCCGTCGGCCGGGCGCCCGGTGCGCTGCACCGCGGCCGCGACGACGGTCAGCACCGCGGCGGCGCCGGGCAGCAGGACGGGCCCGGCGAGCGGGTCGGCCGGCACCGCGTCCGCGCCCGCGGGCGAGACCGCCGCGACGGCCAGCACCGCGGCCGACCACCCCAGCGCGGCGAGCACGGCCGCCGCGACGCCGGTCTCGGCGGTCACCGTGCCCTCCCGCAGGCCACGCACGGCGACGCGCAGACCCGCGCGCCCCGTCGTCGCGACGACGGCGAGGGCGACCAGCAGGGCGGCCGTCGCGCAGGGCGGGGCCCACGCCGCGCCGGCGAGTGCCGGGCCGGCGAGCGGCAGCAGCAGGGCGAGCAGGGCCGCCGTCGGCGGGGCGACGGCCCGCAGGACCGGAGGCAACCGCCGTCAGCTCCCCGGGGCGGTCGGGAGCGTGAACTCGCACGACCGCAGCACACCGCCGGAGCGGTAGTCGAGGAACAGCCGGTAGCTGCCCGGGGCGGGGACCGACACCGCGAACGCCACCCCGGGGCCGGACCGGTCGGTCGCGGCCGCGCCGGTGATCTCGGGACGGACCGGGAACCGGGCCAGGTCGCCCTGGCGGACCGCGGTCATCCGGCCGAACGCGCCGCCGTCGACGGGCTCGAGGTCGGTGACCGGGGTGCCGTCGCGCCCCACCGTCGCGAACAGCCGGGACTCCCCGCCGGGGACCAGGGCGCCGTCGAGACGGACCTGCTGGTCACTGCCCCCGCAGAGCCCCGCCCGGTTCTCGGCCGGGAAGGTGAAGGCACCGTAGGTACCGGGGACGTGCAGGTCGGCCCCGAGGTCCAGGTGCGGGCCGCCGGTCGGGGTGAACCCGGCGTACAGCCGCCACACGCCCTGGCCGGGGAACCGGACCGGCGCGCGCCACACGCCGTCGGGGCCCTGGGTGGCGCGCAGCCGCATGTAGCCGGCGACGTCGCGTCGCAGCACGGCGACGTCCATGACCCCGGAGCCGTCGGAGGGGGCGTCGAACCGGGTCACCGGGGCGCCGTCGGAACCGGTCACGGTGAACGCGACCTCGGTGGGCTCGCGCCAGGGGTGGACGGTCCCGACCGGGGTCAGGGTGTAGCCGGCCGCGGTGGTGAGCACGCCGCCCGCGCCGGTCGTCGCGTCGCCGGTGGCCAGGCCGGCCGCGAGGACGCCGTCGTCGCCGCGCTCGTCGCCGGGGTCGCCGGCCCGCGCGTCGGCGGCCGGGGTCGCCGAGAGGGCGCCCACCGCACCGCCCGCCGTCCAGGCCGCGGTGAACACCAGCACCGACGCGGCGCCGAAACCGGCGAGCCGGGCCGCGGCCGATCCGGCGATCCGCCCCATGCCCACCTCCTCCGTCGCGTCGTCCACGGGGTACAACGTCCGGGGGGCGATCTCGTTGCGCTCCGTGGAGCGCCGGATGCGGACGGTGATCACAGCGAGACGGGGATCACCCGGCGCGGCGGGTGACGCGCACGACACGTCATGCTGGTCGGATGGTCGCCGCCCCGTCGATGTCCGTTCACCCGCCCGTCACCGTGCCCGCCCCGGTGACGGCGCCGGGTGCCGCGACGTCCCCGGGCACCGCGGGACCGGCGGCCGCGGAACCGGCCGCGGCGGAGCGCCCGCCGTGGCCCGGCCGCGCGGTCACCTCCGGCGGGGTCACCCTGCACGTGCGCGAGACCCCCGGCTCCGGCGACGCCGACGCCGTCTACGTCCACGGGCTCGCCGGGTCGGCCACGAACTGGACCGACCTCGCCGGGCTCCTCGCACCACGGGCGGCCGGCCTGTCCGTCGACCTGCCGGGGTTCGGGCTGTCCGAGCCGACCGCCGTCGCCGACTTCGGCCCGGACGGCATGGCGGACGCGCTGCTGTGCTGGCTGGCCGGGCGCGACCGCCCGGTGCACCTGGTCGGCAACTCCCTCGGCGGTGTGATCGCGACGACGGTGGCGGCCCGCCGTCCCGAGCTCGTCCGCAGCCTCACCCTGGTCTCGCCCGCGGTGCCGGACCGGCGCCCCGACCCGCGACGCCTGTCGGACCCGCGGATGGCGCTGGCCATGGTGCCGCTGCTCGGGCGCGGCGCGCGGCGGGCGCTGGCCGAGGAGCCGCTGCGGGCCCGCGCCGAGCGGATCGTGAAGGTCTGCTTCGCCGACCCGCAGCGCGGCTCCGCCCGCCGGCTCGAGGAGCTGATCTCCGAACACGAGCACCGCGCGACGCTGCCCTGGGCCGGCGCGGCCACCGACGGCGCCACCCGCGGTCTGCTCGGGCTGTGGGCGGGGCGCGAGATCTGGCGCCGGATGGCCCGGGTGCGGGTGCCGTCGCTGGTGGTGTGGGGCGAGCAGGACCGCATCGTGTCCCCGCGACTGGCCGCGCGGACCGCGGCCACACTGCCCGGGGCGCGGCTGCTGGTGCTGCCCCGGGCCGGGCACGTCGCGCAGATCGAGCGGCCCGCGGCGGTGGCCGACGCCGTCGCCGCGCTGTGGGACACGGTGCCGGTCGGAGCGGGTGCGGGAAGATGACGCGCACGTGGCGCGTTGAGACGCCCTGAGACCCGCACGCAACCCGCGAGGAGTGGACGAGATGGCGCTACCGCCACTGGTGGAGCCGGCAGCCGAGCTCACCAAGGACGAGGTCGAGCGGTACAGCCGCCACCTCATCATCCCCGACGTCGGGATGGACGGGCAGAAGCGCCTGAAGAATGCGAAGGTGCTGGTCGTCGGCGCGGGCGGCCTCGGCTCGCCCGCCCTGCTGTACCTGGCCGCCGCGGGCGTCGGCACCCTGGGCATCGTCGAGTTCGACGTCGTCGACGAGTCGAACCTGCAGCGTCAGGTGATCCACGGGCAGTCCGACGTGGGCCGCCCGAAGGCCGAGTCGGCCCGCGACTCGATCCGCGAGGTCAACCCCTTCGTCGACGTCCGCCTGCACGACGAGCGCCTCACCAGCGAGAACGTGCTGGACGTCTTCCGGGACTACGACCTGATCCTGGACGGCACCGACAACTTCGCCACCCGCTACCTGGTGAACGACGCGGCGGTGCTGCTCGGCAAGCCCTACGTCTGGGGCTCGATCTTCCGGTTCGAGGGTCAGGCGTCGGTCTTCTGGGAGGACGCCCCGAACGGGCAGGGCCTCAACTACCGCGACCTCTACCCCGAGCCGCCGCCGCCCGGGATGGTCCCCTCCTGCGCCGAGGGCGGCGTGCTGGGCGTGCTCTGCGCGTCGATCGGCTCGATCATGGTCAACGAGGCGATCAAGCTGCTCACCGGGATCGGTGAGCCGCTGCTCGGCCGACTGGTGATCTACGACGCGCTGGAGACCACCTGGCGCCAGGTGAAGATCCGCAAGGACCCGGAGACGCCGAAGATCACCGAGCTGATCGACTACGAGGCGTTCTGCGGCACCGTGACGCAGGAGGCGCAGGACGCGGCCGCCGGCAGCACGATCACCGTCGGCGAGCTCAAGCAGATGATCGACGCGGGCAAGGACTTCCAGCTCATCGACGTCCGCGAGCCGCACGAGTACGAGATCGTGAGGATCCCGGGCTCGGTCCTGATCCCGAAGGACCGGATCCTGTCCGGTGCCGCGCTGTCGGAGATCGCCCAGGACAAGCCGGTCGTGCTGCACTGCAAGTCCGGCGGCCGGTCCGCCGAGGCCCTGGCCGCGCTGCACAAGGCCGGGTTCCGCGACGCCGTCCACGTCGGCGGCGGGGTGCTGTCCTGGGTCAAGCAGATCGACCCGTCGCAGCCCACCTACTGACCGGGGCCGACCCGCACCGCCCTACACCGACGGCCGCCGTCACCGGTACACCCGGGACGGCGGCCGTCGCCGTTCCTGGTGTGGCACAGCGTGACCGCTTATCGATCGCACGCGACCGTCCGAGTGAACATCGTCCGTTCAGCCCTGCATTTCGCCCGTTGGGCGAAACATGTCGACCGATCGTCGCGACATGGGGATGCACGCGATCACTAGGTCGGGAGGACGCTCGGTGGAGGACTCGCTGCGCACATGCGCCCTGCAGGGGTGCGACGCACCGTTGGAGCCCACGGGGGACGTGTCCGGCGGCCGTCCACAGCGGCGCTACTGCTCCGCCGCCCACCGGCTGGCGGCCCGCCAGGTCCGCCGGGCCGCGGCACAGGCGGCGGGGGACCAGCGGCTCGCCGACACGCTGCCGTGGCTGCGTGAGCCCGAGGCCGTCGAGGCCGACGAGCGCGTGGAGCCCGCCCGGCGGGGGACGGCGACCCGCCGCCCCGTCGTGGCGCGGCAGGCCGCGTCGGCGGGCCCGGACCGCCCCGGACCGCTGCGTGCCCCGCGCAGCCCGCTGCGGCACCGGCGCACGCTGGCCCTGATCGGGGCGACGGCCGTGCTCCTCGGCGGGTACGCGCTGACGACCTCGCCGGCGGTGACCGGGGTCCCGGCGCCGCAGGACCGCACCGCCGACCAGTGGGCCGGGCAGGCCCGCATCGCGCTGGCGGCGCTCGACGACAAGCTCGGGACGCTCAACGCGAGCGAACGGACCTGGCGGGCGTCCGCGCACGAGCCGGACCGCACCCCGGCCGCGGTCGCGAAGCTGCAGCAGCAGCGCGACACCCTGCTCCAGCAGCGCGCCGCCCTGCAGTCGCAGCTGCAGGTCTACACGTCCCGGCAGGACGCCGTGGACGCGCTGGCCGCCGCCGAGCAGCAGCTCGCCGAGATGGACCGGATCGTCGCCGACCTGCCGCCGGCCACCCGCCGGACCCCCGACCAGATGGCCGCGGCCGCGTCGCTGGAGGAGCAGCGCGACCTGCGCGCCCGCAACCGCGACGCCTGCGCGGAGCGGCTGGCCGCCATCGACGACGGCATCGACCGGGCCCGCACCGCCCCGCTGCCCGGCGACGGCGACGAGACCGAGAAGGTCTCCGACGACGTGCTGGCCCTCGCCCGCGGCGAGGACCCCGCCACCCCGGAGCCGTCCGGGGTGCGCCGCAACCCCGAGGTCCTGGCCGGGGGCCGGGAGACCGCCGGGGACCGCGAGCGCGACGACGTCGGCACCAGTGGCCCGCCCGACCCGCGGGGCCCGCTGGACGAGACCCGGCCGCGGGCCGAGGGGCCGGAGGGCGCCTCGGCCCGCGGGCCGGGCAGCACACCCGGCCGGGACGCGGGTCCGGGGGAGAAGCTCGGTGGTGCCGTGTCCGGTGCCGCCGACGGCGTCGCCGGCCTGACCGGCGGCGAGCCGGGCCCCGGCGACGGCGCGGGCTCCGGTGCGGGTTCGGGCGCGGGTTCGGGCGCCGCGAGGAAGGCCGATCGGCCCGAGGTCATACCGGCGTCGTCCGAGGGGCCGGTCGAGAAGGTCGGAAACGGCGTCGGCAAGGCCGCGCAGGGCGTCGGGGACACCGCCGAATCGCTGGGCCGGGGTGTCGACGACGTCGCGGGCGGGCTGACCGGGAAGAAGTCCGGCTCGGGTTCCGGCGGCTCGGACGCCGGGTCCTCCGGTCCGTCCGACGAGGCCCCCGCCCGGTCCGCCCCCGCGCCGCGGAAGGACCCCGCGCCGCGGGAGGAGTCCTCGCCGCGCGCGGCCGCGTCCCCTGCGAGCCCGCCCGCGTCGACCGCCCCGGCGGAGAGCCCCGGCACGGAGCGCTCCGGCTCGGGAGCGCAGGGGTCCGGCGGGAGCCGCGGCTCCGGCGGCATCGTCAGCGCCGTGGCCGGGTCCTACGTCGAGTCCGCCATGGGGCGGGAGGCGGCGGCGCCGGTGCTGGCGGAGGCCGACCGGCAGGCAGCGGAGCAGATGGCCGAGCGCAGCGGGTCCTCCGGGGCCCGGTCCGGCGGCTCGTCCGGCTCCTCCGACGGCTCGAGACCGGACTCGCGGTCCTCCGGCTCCCGCTCCTCCGGATCGGACTCCGACTCCGGATCCTCGGGGTCGCGGTCGTCCCGGTCCTCGGACTCCGGTTCGTCCTCCCGGTCGTCGGACTCGGGCTCGTCGTCGTCCCGGTCGTCCGGCTCGGGCTCCTCGTCCTCCTCGGACTCGGGGTCGTCGGACTCGGGGTCGTCGCGGAGCAGCAGCTCGGACGACTCCCGCTCCTCGTCCTCGGACTCCGGCTCGCGGTCGTCGGGGTCGGACTCGGACGCGGGCGGCGGCAGCTCCTGGTATTGACGGGGCCGCCCGCGGCCGGCTCGTACGGAGCGGTACGCAGGGGGGCGTGGCGAGCGCACCCGCGCGGCCCGGCAGCCGCCCCACCGGCCCCGATCGGTCCACCGTTCACCCGATCGGTCGTGGCGCGTCGCGCGGTTCGGGCGTGGCGCGACGAACGCAGGCCGGTGACGCGGGTACCGTCCCCGCTGTGACCGCTGCCCGCACGCTCGCCACCGCGCCGGCCGCGAGCGTCCTGCCCGAGCACGTCCGCACCGCCTTCGGCGTGCGCGAGACGTCCCCCCGTCCCGTCGTGTGGGCGGGCCAGCGGGCCTGGCAGTGCGGGGACGTGCTGCTGCGGCCGGTGTCCGACCACGTCGTCGCCGCCTGGTCGGCGACGGTCCTGGAGAACCTCGAGGTCGACGGTGTCCGCCTCGCCCGCCCCGTCCGCAGCTCGGACGGCCGGTGGGTCGTGGGCGGCTGGGCCGCGTCCCGGCACGTGCCCGGCGTCCCCGAGCCGCGGCACGACGAGGTCGTCGCCGCGTCGCTGCGGCTGCACGCCGCCACCGCGACCGTGCTGCGCCCGCGCCTGCTCGACGACCGCGACGACCTGCTGTCCCGGTCCGCGGCCGCTGCGTTCGGCGAGCGCCGCCTGGACCTGCACCCCGAGACCGGCGGCCGGCTGTTCGCCGAGCTCGCCGCGCACCGCCGCACGATCCGGCTCACCCCGCAGGTCGTGCACGGCGAGCTGTTCGGCGCCATGCTGTTCGACCCGACGGGGCGGCCCGCGGTGCTCGACCTCGTGCCGTTCTGGCGGCCCGCGGAGTGGGCGGCGGCGGTCGTCGTCGTCGACGCGGTCGCCTGGGGCGGTGCCGACGAGGAGCTGATCGAGCGCTGGTCGGAGCTGCCCGAGTGGCCGCAGTCGCTGCTGCGGGCGGTGCTCTACCGGCTGGCCCTGCACGCCCAGCACCCGGACGCGACGACCGAGTCGCTCACCGGGATCGAGCGGGTCGCGAGCCTGGTCAGCCGCCGGCTCTGACGTGGCCGCTCCCGGCACGCCGCTGCTCACCGGCGCCGCGGGGAACACGGGGACGCGGTTACGTCCCCGGCCGACCCGGCGCACCACCGGGTGGGCGGCGCGTTCTGCGACGCCCCGCTCGGCGTCCCGATGCACTGAAGCGGCTCACAGCCGTCGCGACACCCGTGTGAGATAAGCGTTGCGGGGGTGTCACACGGGGCCACCCGTCGGAAACTGGGGCTCCCTAGCGTCGTCGACGACGTGACCGCCGGCGATCAGGAGACCGATCCGTGACCACCACCTCTGCCCCGGGGCGCCGCATCGGCGGCCGCTGGATCGACCACTGGGACCCCGAGGACGAGGGGTTCTGGCAGCGCACCGGCTCGGCGATCGCCCGTCGCAACCTGTGGCAGTCGATCTTCTCCGAGCACATCGGCTTCTCGATCTGGACCATCTGGTCGGTCCTGGTGCTGTTCATGGGGCCCGAGTACGGGTTCACCGCGGCACAGAAGTTCTTCCTGGTCGCCGTACCCACGCTGGTCGGGTCGATCCTGCGGCTGCCCTACACCTTCGCCGTCGCCCGCTTCGGCGGCCGCAACTGGACGATCTTCGCGGCGTCGTTGCTGATCGTGCCCACGATCCTGGCGATGGTCGTGCTCGAGCCGGGCGTGTCGTACACGACCCTGCTGGTCGTCGCGGCGGTCGCCGGAGTCGGCGGCGGCAACTTCGCGTCGTCGATGGCGAACATCAACGCGTTCTTCCCGGAGAAGGAGAAGGGCTGGGCGCTGGGGCTCAACGCCGGCGGCGGCAACCTCGGCGTGCCGGTCGCGCAGCTGCTCGGCCTGCTCGTCATCGCCACCCTCGGCGCCGGCTCCCCGCGGGTGCTGCTGGCGGTCTACCTGCCGTTCATCGTGATCTCGGCGTTCCTGGCGTGGAAGCGGATGGACAACATCGCCGCCATGTCCAACGACACCGGCGCCTTCACCGAGGCCTGCCGGGACCGCCAGACCTGGATCATGTCGTTCCTCTACATCGGGACGTTCGGGTCGTTCATCGGCTACTCGTTCGCCTTCGGCCTGGTCCTGCAGAACCAGTTCGACCGGACGCCGTTGCAGGCCGCCGCGGTCACCTTCATCGGCCCGCTCATCGGGTCGCTGATCCGCCCCTACGGCGGCAAGCTCGCCGACCGGTTCGGCGGCGCGGTCGTCACGCTGTGGAACTTCGTCGGCATGGCCGTCGCCACGCTGGTGATCATCTTCGCCTCGGGGATCGAGTCGCTGACGCTGTTCACCATCGGCTTCATCGCCCTGTTCACGTTGTCCGGCGTCGGCAACGGCTCGACCTACAAGATGATCCCGGCGATCTTCACCGGGCGGGCGCGCGTCGCGATCGCCGGGGGCGCGGACCGCGGGACCTCGTTCGACACCGCGCGACGGCTCTCCGGCGCGGTCATCGGCATCGCCGGCGCGGTCGGGGCGCTGGGCGGGCTGTTCATCAACCTCGCGTTCCGCCAGTCGTTCATGACGGTCCAGTCCGGCACGCCCGCGTTCTGGAGCTTCCTGGCGTTCTACGTCCTCTGCATCGGCGTCACGTGGGCGGTGTACCTGCGCCCGCGCGCCGCCCTGGTCGGGAGCACCGAGGCCGCCGCGATGGCCCGGGTCTGAGCCGTGGGTCCGGACGACCGGACCGCCACCCACTGCCCGTACTGCGCCCTGCAGTGCGGGCAGTGGGTCGGCCCGTCCGGCGAGGTCGACGCCCGTGACTTCCCGACCAACGCCGGGGGCATGTGCCAGAAGGGCTGGACCTCCGGCGCTCTGCTCACCCATCCGCAACGCCTGACGTCGCCGCTGGTCAGGACCTCGCGGACGGCCGGTTTCGTCGAGACCGGCTGGGCCGACGCGCTCACCGGCGTCGCCGCGCGGCTCGCCGCGCTGCGTGCCGAGCACGGACCCGACTCGGTCGCGGTGTTCGGCGCGGGCGGGCTGACCAACGAGAAGGCCTACCTGCTCGGGAAGTTCGCCCGGGTCGCGCTGGGCACCAGCCAGATCGACTACAACGGACGGTTCTGCATGTCCTCGGCGGCCGCCGCGGGCAACCGGGCCTTCGGCGTCGACCGCGGGCTGCCGTTCCCCGTCACCGACCTCGACGACGCCGAGCTGGTCGTCCTCGCCGGCGCGAACGTCGCCGAGACCATGCCGCCCCTGATGTCGCACCTGACCGGCGCGCGCCTGGTCGTCGTCGACCCGCGGCGCACCCCGACCGCGGAGCGCGCGCTCGCCTCCGGCGGGCTGCACCTGGCGCCGCGCCCGGGCACCGACCTGGTCCTGGCGCTGGGGATGCTGCATGCCGCCGTCGTCGACGGGCACCTCGACCTGTCCTACGTGGACGACCGGACGACCGGTTTCGACGACGTCTGGGCGATCGCCTCGCAGTGGTGGCCCGAGCGCGCGGAGCGGGTCTGCGGCGTCGCCGCCACCGACATGCGCACCGTCGTGCGCTGGCTCGCGGAGTCCACGCGGCGCTACGTGCTCACCGCGCGCGGCGCCGAGCAGCACGCGCACGGCGTCGACACCGTCGCCGCGTGGATCAACCTGTCGCTGGCGCTCGGCCTGCCCGGCCGCCCCGGCTCCGGGTTCGGGACGATCACCGGGCAGGGCAACGGCCAGGGCGGGCGGGAGCACGGACAGAAGTCCGACCAGCTGCCCGGCTACCGGCACATCGCCGACCCGGCCGCCCGCGCGCACGTCGCACGGGTGTGGGGGGTGCCGGAGCCCTCGATCCCCGGGCCCGGCCGCAGCGCCGTCGAGCTCCTCGACTCCCTCGGCCGCCCCGGCGGGCCGAAGGCGCTGCTGGTGTTCGGCTCGAACGTGCTCGTCTCCGCGCCCGACGCCCGCGCCGTCGCCGAGCGGCTCGACGCGCTGGACCTGCTCGTCGTCGCCGACGTGCTGCCCGGCGAGACCGCGCTGCGCGCCGACGTCCTGCTCCCCGTCGCCCAGTGGGCCGAGGAGGAGGGGACCATGACCAACCTGGAGGGGCGGGTCCTGCGCCGCCGTCGCGCGCTCGCCCCGCCGCCCGGGGTGCGCACCGACCTCGAGGTGATCGCCGGACTGGCCGCGGCCCTCGACGCGCCGGGGGAGTTCCCCGCCGATCCGCGGACCGTGTTCGACGAGCTGCGGCGCGCCTCGGCCGGTGGGATCGCCGACTACGCGGGCGTGTCCTACGACCGGCTCGACGCGGGCGAGGCCCTGCACTGGCCGGTCCCCGCCGACGACCACCCCGGGACCCCGCGGCTGTTCACCGAGCGCTTCGGCCACCCGGACGGACGCGCCCGGATGCTGCCGGTCGACCACGTCGAGCCGGACGAGGGCACGGACGGCGGCTTCCCGCTGACCGTGACGACCGGGCGGGTGCTGGTGCACTACCAGTCCGGCGCGCAGACCCGGCGGGTCGCCGAGCTGGCGGACGTCGCGCCCGAGGTGTTCGTCGAGGTGCACCCGGACACCGCCGCCCGGCACGGTCTCGCCGACGGCGACCTGGCCGACGTCGTGTCCCGGCGCGGGACGACGACGGCGCGTGTCCGCTGTGTCGCCTCGCTGCGCCCGGACACGGTGTTCCTGCCCTTCCACTTCGGTGGGGCGGGGGCGGCGAACAACGTCACCAACCCGGCCCTGGATCCGGTGAGCCGGATGCCGGAGTTCAAGGTGGCCGCGGTGCGGCTGGAACCCGCCTCGACGGGCCGGAACCCCTCCGACGGATCCGGCACCGCCACCGAGCTGAGCCCCACCGGCGCGGGTCGGTCCGCGCGCTGATCCGCTGCTCGCGCGCGTCGGGACACGCGCGAGCAGCGGATCACCGCGCGCTCTGCGGATCACCGCGCGCTCTGCGGATCACCGCGCGGACGGTGGGCGCCGCGCCCGCTGCCGGGGGAGCCGCCGGGGCTCGCACCGGAAATCGTGCAGCCGTCGAGCGTTGTTAGGGATACCCTGACGGACATGTCCGCGCCCGAGCACCGCACCCTCGTCGACCACGCCCTCGTCGTCGACGTCACCGGGGCGGCCCGAGCCGTCACCGCGGCGGCGGTCGCCGAGCTGGACCGCCGCGCCGACGCCGTCGCCGGTGTCCCGCCGCTGCCCGGCACGCCGGAGTGGGAGGCCGAGCAGGGCACCGACGGCCCGGCCCGTCGCGAGACCGCCTGGCAGCTGGCCGCGTTCCGGATCGCGCTGGCCGCCGGCCTCGACCCGTTGCCGCAGCTGGTCGGGCTCCGCCGTATCGGGGTCAGCTGGGAGACGGTCGGCCGTGCCGCCGGGATCACCCGCCAGTCCGCGCACGAGCGGTGGTCGGCGCGCGTCGCCGGCGTCCTCGACCGCTGAACGCAGCACCCGGCACGTCGCGACGGCGCACCCCGCGCGCTGCACGGGCGCACCTCGCACGCTCCCGCCCCACGTCGCACACCCTGCAGAGGCTGCGAGGTGGGAGGAACCGCTGCGAGGTCCCGGCTCACGGAGGGCGCCCGCCGAGAATGAGGACCTCGTAACGCCCGTGCAATGGCCGGCGTTCTGCCCGTAACCCCCCGTTCCTACCGTCGGTGTCATGAGCAGGCGCGTGGTGGTGATCGGGCACGGCATGGTCGGCGCCCGTTTCGTGGAGGAGGTCCGCCGGCGCGACCCGGACGGCGAGCGGGTGACGCTCACCGTCCTCGGCGCGGAGTCCCGCCCCGCGTACAACCGGGTGCTGCTGTCCACCGTGCTCGCCGGCGGGCTGCGGCCCGCCATGGTCGCGCTGCCCGTCGTCGACGGCATCGCCCTGCACACCGGCGTCGCGGCGACGGCGTTCGACCGGACCGCGCGCGTCGTCCACGCCGACGACGGCACCGTCCACCCCTACGACGAGCTGGTCCTCGCCACCGGCTGCCGCGCCTGGCTGCCGCCGGTCGACGGTCTCGCCGACCCCGGGGCCCCGGAGGTCCCGGCCCGCGGCGTGAGCCTGTTCCGCGACCTCGACGACTGCGGGCGCATCCTCGACGCGGCCGCGCCGGGCGCGCGGATCGCCGTCGTCGGGGGCGGGCTGCTCGGGGTCGAGGCCGCCCGCGGACTCGCCGGACGCGGTGTCGCCGTCACCCTCGTGCACCCGCGCACCCACCTGATGGAGCGCCAGCTCGACGCCGGCGCCGGTGAGGTGCTCGCGACCGCGCTGCGCGGGCTCGGGGTCGACGTCCGCTGCGGTGTCGGCGCCAAGGCCTGGGACCCCGAGGCCGGCCTGGACTGCGACGACGGTTCCCGGATCGCCGCGGACCACGTCGTCGTCGCCGCCGGGGTGCGTGCGAACAGCGGGCTGGCCGCCGACGCCGGGCTCGCGGTCGACCGGGGGATCCTCGTCGACGACCGCCTCGCCACCGCCGACGGCCGGGTGCACGCCCTCGGTGACTGCGCGCAGCACGCCGGCGCCCCGGGCGGGCTCGTGCAGTCCGGCTGGGAGCAGGCCGCCGTCCTCGCCGACCTGCTGACCGGCACCGACCCGGCCGCGCGCTACCGCGGCACCCGCCCGGTCACCCGGCTCAAGGCGCGCGGCATCGACCTCGCCGCCCTCGGCGACCCCACCGCGGGCGACGAGGAGCTGCGTGTCTCCGACCCCCGCCGCGGCCGCTACGGCGTGCTCGCGCTGCGCGACGACCGCGTCGTCGGGGCCGTCCTCATGGGACTGCCCGACGCCGCCGCCATGATCACCGGGCTCTACGACTCCGGCGCCCCCGCTCCCTCCGACCGGCTCGCGCTGCTGCTCGGCCGGGCCCTGCCCGGCGAGACGTCGCCCGCCACCGACCCGGTCCGGATGCCGGGAAGCGCCGTGGTCTGCCGCTGCAACAGCGTCACCAAGAACGCGCTGGTCACCGCGTGGCGCGCGGGCGCCCACGACGTCGACGCGCTGTCGCGGCGCACCCGGGCCGCCACCGGCTGCGGGAGCTGCCGCGACGTCGTCTGCGGGATCCGGGACTGGCTCGCCGACATCGACCCGCCGCAGGAGAGCGCGGCATGAAGGAGCAGAGCATGAGCCGTCTGGTCGTCGTCGGGAACGGCATGGTGGGCCACCGCCTCGTCGCCGCGATGCGGGACCGGGACACCGCCGGGGACTGGGAGATCACCGTCCTCGGCGAGGAGACCCGCCGCGCCTACGACCGGGTCGCCCTGTCCTCCTACGTGGACGGACGCTCCGAGGAGGAGCTGCGCCTCGACGACGACGAGCTGCGCGGCGACCCGCTGGTGACCTACCACCTCGGTGACGCCGTCGCGACGGTCGACCGTGACGCCCGCCGCGTCACCACCGCGTCCGGCCGCACCCTGGCCTACGACGCGCTGGTGCTCGCCACCGGCTCCTACCCGTTCGTCCCGCCGGTCCCCGGCAAGGACCTGCCCGGGTGCTTCGTCTACCGCACCCTCGACGACCTCGACGCGATCAGGGCGGCCGCCGCGGCCGCCGCCGACGACCCGGCCCGCAAGGGGCGGCCGTCGGCGATCGTCGTCGGCGGCGGGCTGCTGGGCCTGGAGGCGGCGCGCGCGATGCGGCTGCTCGGGCTGTCCCCGCAGGTCGTCGAGATCGCGCCGCGGCTGATGCCGGTGCAGGTCGACGCGGGCGGCGGTGCGCTGCTCGAGCGGCTGGTCACCGCGCAGGGCATCGCCGTGCGGACCGGGGTGTCGCTGGCCGCGGTGTCCACCGACCGCGGCAGGCTGGTCGGGACGCTGTCCGACGGCGTCGAGCTCGACGCCGACCTGGTCGTGTTCTCCGCCGGCATCCGGGCCTCCGACCAGCTCGCCCGCGACTGCGGCCTGCCGGTCGGCGAGCGCGGCGGCGTCTGGGTCGACGACCGCTGCCGCACCCGTGACGACGCCGTCTGGGCGATCGGCGAGTGCGCCGCGCTGGAGGGCCGCACCTACGGCCTGGTCGCCCCCGGCTACGCGATGGCCGAGGTCGTCGCGGACCGGCTGCTCGGCGGCGAGGCCCGGATGACGCCCGAGGAGCTGGACATGTCCACCCAGCTCAAGCTGCTCGGCGTCGACGTCGCCAGCTTCGGCGACGCGCACGCGGTCACCGAGGGCGCGCTGGAGATCGTCGTCAACGACCCGGTCGAGGGGACCTACTCCAAGCTGGTCGTGTCCGACGACGCGTCCACCCTGCTCGGCGGTGTCCTGGTCGGCGACGCGTCGCGCTACGGCGCGCTGCGCCCGCTGGTCGGGTCCCGGCTGCCCGACGACCCGGTCACCCTCATCTCCAAGGGCGGCGCCGAGCCCGACGCGTCCGCGCTGCCGGACTCGGCCCAGATCTGCTCGTGCAACGCCGTCACCAAGGGCACGCTGTGCGCGGCGATCGCCGACGGTGCGCACACCGTGCCGGAGCTGAAGGCGTGCACCCGCGCCGGTACCACCTGCGGCTCGTGCGTCCCGGCGCTCGCCCGGATCCTGGAGCAGCAGGGCGTCGAGGTCTCGAAGGCCCTGTGCGAGCACTTCGACCACTCCCGCGCCGAGCTCTTCGAGATCGTCGCCGGGGCGGGCATCACCTCGTTCTCCGCGCTGATCTCCCGGTACGGCCGCGGGTCGGGCTGCGACATCTGCAAGCCGGTCGTCGGGTCGATCCTCGCGACGCTCTACAACGAGCACGTCCTCGACGGCGAGCGGGCGACCCTGCAGGACACCAACGACCACTTCCTGGCGAACATGCAGCGCAACGGCACCTACTCGGTGGTGCCGCGGATCGCCGGCGGCGAGGTGACCCCCGAGGGCCTGATCGTCATCGGCGAGGTCGCCCGCGACTACGGGCTCTACACCAAGATCACCGGTGGACAGCGGATCGACATGTTCGGCGCCCGCGTCGAGGACCTGCCGGCGATCTGGCGCCGCCTGGTCGACGCCGGGTTCGAGTCCGGGCACGCCTACGGCAAGTCGCTGCGCACCGTGAAGTCGTGCGTCGGCACGACCTGGTGTCGCTACGGCGTGCAGGACTCGGTCGGCCTCGCCGTCGAGCTGGAGCTGCGCTACCGCGGGCTGCGCAGCCCGCACAAGCTCAAGTCCGGCGTCTCCGGCTGCGCGCGCGAGTGCGCCGAGGCCCGGTCCAAGGACTTCGGCGTGATCGCCACCGAGCACGGCTGGAACCTCTACGTCGGCGGCAACGGCGGCTTCACCCCGCGCCACGCCGAGCTGCTCGTGTCCGACGTGGACACCGCGACGCTGGTCCGGACGATCGACCGGTTCCTGATGTTCTACGTCCGCACCGCCGAGCGGCTGCAGCGCACCGCGCCGTGGATCGAGGCGATGGAGGGCGGGCTGGACCACCTGCGCGCCGTGATCGTCGACGACTCGCTCGGCATCTGCGGCGAGCTCGACGCCGCGATGGCCCGGCACGTCGACTCCTACGCCGACGAGTGGGCCGGCGTCCTGGCCGACCCGCAGAAGCTGGAGCGGTTCGTCTCCTTCGTCAACGCGCCCGACACCCCCGACCCCACCGTCCGGTTCGTCGAGGAGCGGGGACAGAACGTCCCGGCCCCCGGCCGTCCCGACGAGCCCGTCCTGATCGGCCTCCCGGAGGTGTCCTCCCGATGACCACCCGGCTCGACGCGACCACCACGACCACCACGACCGCCGCGCCCGCCCCGGCCGGGACCGAGCCCACCGGCTGGCTCACCGTCTGCCCGGTGGACCGGCTGCAGCCCGGCCGGGGGGCCGCCGCACTCGTCGGCGACACCCAGGTCGCGTTGTTCCGTCTCGCCGAC
Source organism: Pseudonocardia sp. ICBG1034 (assembly GCF_020131375.1). Lineage (NCBI taxonomy): Bacteria > Bacillati > Actinomycetota > Actinomycetes > Pseudonocardiales > Pseudonocardiaceae > Pseudonocardia > Pseudonocardia sp. ICBG1034. Next base: position 176,074 of record NZ_JAHLEK010000023.1, on the reverse strand, counting down.
GGCTCGGTGTACGCCCTGGGCAACATCGACCCGTTCACCGGGGCCGCGGTCGTCTCGCGCGGCATCGTCGGCGACCGCGGCGGCGAACCGACCGTCGCCTCACCGCTCCACAAGCAGGTCTTCGCCCTGCGCGACGGCCGCTGCCTCGCCGGGGCCGACGACGGCGACGCTGTGAGCCTGCCCGCGTTCGCGGTGCGGGTCATGGGCGACGCGCTGCAGGTCGGGCTACGGTGAACGGGCCTTCCCGCACCGTCGTGCCCACCACCACCCGCGACGCTCCCGGCGACCTCCGCGCGTCCTCCGCGCCGGCCGGCCGGGGTATCGGAGGAACGGAGAACCGGTGACCCGATCCGCCGCCGCACGAGACACCGCCGCCGCGCCCGACGCGGTCGCGGTGCCACCGCTGGCCGGGTTCACCGTCGGCATCACCGCCGCCCGGCGCGCCGAGGAGCTCGCCACGATGCTGGAGCGCCGCGGCGCGACCGTCCAGCACGGGCCCGCGCTGCGCATCGTGGCCCTCGCCGACGACGCCGACCTCGAGAACCGCACCCGCGAGCTCGTCGCCGCACCACCGGACATCACCGTCGCGACCACCGGGATCGGCTACCGCGGCTGGATCGAGGCCGCCGACGGCTGGGGGCTGGGCGAGGACCTGCTCGCCGCGCTCGGCCGCTCGGAGATGCTCGCCCGCGGCCCCAAGGCGCGTGGCGCGATCCGCGCGTCGGGCCTGGTCGACGCCTGGTCCCCGGAGTCGGAGTCCACCGCCGAGGTGCTGGAGCACCTGCTCGACCGCGGCGTCGAGGGCAGCCGGATCGCGGTGCAGCTGCACGGCGAGCCGCTGCCCGACGTCGTCGACGCCCTGGAGATGGCGGGCGCCGAGGTCGTCACGGTGCCGGTCTACCGGTGGGCGCCGCCGCTGGACCTCGGCCCGCTGGACCGGCTGATCGACACCACCCTGGCCGGCGGGATCGACGTCCTGTCGTTCACCAGCGCCCCCGCCGCGGCCGGGATCCTCGCCCGCGCCGGGGAGCGCGGTCTGCGCGAGGGCCTGCTCACCGCGCTGCGCGGTCCCGTGCTGGCGCTGTGTGTCGGCCCGGTCACCGCGGCGCCGCTGGAGGCACTCGACGTGCCGACCGTGCAGCCGCAGCGCTCCCGGCTCGGTGCGATGGTGCGGACCTGCGAGTCCGTCGCCCCGGCCCGCGCCCGCAGGCTCCCGGTCGGCGGCCACCAGCTGGAGCTGCGCGGGCACGCGGTGCTCGTCGACGGCACGCTGTGCCCGCTCCCGCCGACGCCCATGGCGCTGCTGCGGCTGCTCGCCAAGCGCCCCGGCCGGGTCGTGTCCCGCGCCGAGCTGCTCGCCGCGCAGCCCGGCGGGGCGGGCGACGAGCACGCCGTCGAGAACGCGATCGGCCGGCTCCGCGCGGCGCTCGGCGTCCCCGGCCTGGTGCAGACCGTGGTGCGCCGCGGCTACCGGCTCGCACTCGAACCCGAGCACGGCGCGCACTGCGCCGAGGACCCGGAGGTGACCCGGTGACCGGGCTCCCGCTGCTCCTCGTCGCGCACGGGTCGCGCTCCGACGCCGCCGACGCGGTGATCCGGTCGCTCGCCGCGGCCGTCGCCGCACGCGGCCCGCAGGTCGAGATCTGCTACGTCGACGTCCGCGGTCCCACGGTCGTCGACGCCGTGATCGGGCTGCGGGACCGCGGCCACGACGGCGCCGTCGTCGTCCCCGCGTTCCTCGCCGCCGGCTACCACGTGCGCACCGACCTGCCCGCCCAGCTCGCCGAGGTCGGCGCCGACCCGGCCCGGTTCCCGGTCACCCGCTCCATGGGGCCCGACCCCCTGCTCGCCGCCGCGGCCCTGGACCGGCTGCGCTCGGCCGGTTACCGCGACGGCGACGCCGTCGTCCTCGCCGCGGCCGGCTCGTCGGACCCGTCCGCTGTCGCCCAGGTGCACGCGAGCGCCGGAATGCTCGCCCGCCGGGTCGGCCGTCCGGTCCCGGTCGGGTTCGCCGCCACCGGCAGCCCGTCGGTGACCGAGCTGGTCGCCCGGCTGCACGACGCCGGGGAGCAGCGGGTCGCGGTCGCGTCCTGGCTCCTGGCCCCCGGGGTCTTCCAGACGCGGCTGCTCGGATCGGGGGCCGACGTCGTCGCCGACCCGCTGGGCGTGCACGACGACGTGGTGACCGCCGTCCTCAAGCGCTATGCCGCCGGGGCCGCCGCGGTGCTCGCCGCCTGACCGTGCCCCGGCCCGACCCGGACCTGGTCGCCCGGCTGCGGGCGGCGGGCTGCGTGTTCGCCGAGGACGAGGCCGCGCTGCTCACCGCCGCGGCCGACGGGCCGGAGCTGGAGGTGCTGGTCCGGCGCCGCATCGCGGGGGAGCCGCTCGAGCACGTCCTCGGCCGGGTGGACTTCGACGGGCTGACCGTGCGGGTCACCCCGGGGGTGTTCGTGCCGCGCCGTCGCAGCGAGGCGCTGGTGCACGCGGCCGTCGCCGCGCTGCCGGGCTCCGCGCATCCCGGGCGCCCGCTCGTGGTCGACCTGTGCTGCGGCTGCGGGGCGCTCGGGCTCGCCGTCGCGCGCCGGGCCGCCGTCGACCTCCACGCCGCCGACGCGGACCCGGTCGCGACCGCCTGTGCCGCGCAGAACCTGGCCGGGGTGGGGACGGTGCACACCGGTGACCTGTTCGCCGCGCTGCCCACCGGGCTGCGGGGACGCGTCGACGTGCTCGTCGCGAACACCCCCTACGTGCCCAGCGGCGCGATCGGCTCGATGCCCCCGGAGGCCCGCGACCACGAGCCCCGCACCGCGCTCGACGGCGGCCGCGACGGCCTCGACCCGGCCCGCCGGGTGGCCGCGGGGGCGGGGGAGTGGCTCGCGCCGGGCGGGGCGCTGCTGATCGAGACGGGCACGGCCCAGGCTCCGGTGCTGGCGGAGGTGTTCGGCGGGCACGGCCTCGTCGCGCACATCGGGCACGACCGGGACCGCGACGCGACCTGGGTGGAAGGGCGCGCGGCGTCCTGATCGGGCGTCCCTTTGCTCTGCTCACCGATACGCAGCACCTCCGCAGTCCCGTCGAGCGCCGCCCGGCGCATCGAGACGCACGTTCTGCCCCGGCAAGGCGAGAACGTGCGCCTCGATCGGGCGCCGGGCCCGGCTCGATCCCGGCGCCCAGCCGCTACCCACGCGCTGAGCGACGAGGTCGCAGCGCTGCCGGTCGAGACCTTCACCCCGGGGGGGATCATCGCCGGGATCAGGGCGCGCCGGGGTGGCCGAGGGCCGCCTCAGCGCCTGCGGTGCTCACGGGGCAGCCGGCCGTCGACCATCAGGATCCCCTCGGCCCGCAGCCGGGCCGCCTGCTCGGCGGCGATGTGCGGGGCCGAACGCCCGTCGGAGCGCAGCACCCGGTGCCACGGCAGGTCGTGGCCGTCCTCGGCGAGGATCCGGCCGACCAGGCGCGCCGAGCGGATCCCGGCCAACTCGGCCACCTCGCCGTAGGTGAGGGTCTGCCCGGGCGGGATCGACCGGACGACCTCGCGCACCCGTTCCAGGGTCTCGGAGTCCACGCCTGCAGTCTGACGCTGTCGGTGCCCCGTGGTCTCATCGCCCCATGAGCCGAACAGCCCCCGAGCAGGCGTCGCCGCGCCTGGTGCGTGCGGACCCCCGGCCCGCTCCCGTGCGGGAGTGGACCGGCGCCGCCGCGCGGGTGCTCGCGCACGAGCGTGGCGCGCTGCGGGTGCTGGGCGGCCCGGGCACGGGCAAGACGAGCCTGCTGCTCGACGCGGTGGTCCGCCGCATCCGGGCCGGGGAGCCGCCGGGGTCGGTGCTGCTGCTGGTGGGCAGCCGCCGGGCCGCGGAGGAGCTGCGCGGCCGGCTCACGTCGCTGCTGACCGCGGGCGGAGGTGAGCTCGCCGGGGACTTCGGGGTGCGCACCACCCGCGAGCTGCTGGTGCGGACGGTGCACTCCTACGCGTTCGGGGTGCTGCGGCTGCACGCCGCGCGCCACGAGGACCCGCCGCCGCGGCTGCTGGCCTCGGCCGAGCAGGACGTGGTGGTCCGCGAGCTGCTCGCCGGGGAGATCGACGGCTGGGGCGGCACCGTCCCCGGCTCGGGCTGGCCGGAGCGGCTCGACCCGGCCCTCGGGCTGCCCGGGTTCGCCGCGGAGCTGCGGGAGCTGCTCCTGCGGGCGGCCGAGCGCGGGCTGGGGCCACGCGAGCTGGCCGAGCTGGGCCGCGAGCACGGGCGCGAGGAGTGGGTCGCCGCGGCCCGGTTCTTCCGCACCTACGAGGAGGTCACGCTGCTCCGCGGGGCGGCGGGGCGGGGCGCGCCACAGGCGACGGCCCCGGCGCTGGACTCCGCCGAGCTCGTCGCCGCCGCGCTGGACACCCTGGCCGCGGACCCGGACCTGCGGGAGCAGGAGCGGCGCCGGGTCCGTCACCTCCTGGTGGACGACGCGCAGGACCTCGACCCGCAGCAGATGGAGCTGGTCGCGGCGCTGGCCGAGCACGCGGGGTCCACGCTGCTCGCGGGCGACCCCGACCAGGCGGTCCTGACCTTCCGTGGTGCGGACCCGCAGGGCCTGACCGTGCTCGACGCGCCCACCGAGGTCCTCACCGTCGACCACCGCCAGCGGCCCGGGGTACGGGCGGCGGGCCTGCGGGTGGCGGAGAAGCTGCCCGGCTCCGGGGTGACCCGGACCCGGCGCGGCCCGGAGCACGACGACCCGGCCCCCGAGGCCCCGGACGGGGCCGGGGTGGGCGAGGCGCTGCAGGTCCGGGTGTTCGGGTCGCCGTCCGCGGAGGCCGGGTGGATCGCCGACCGGCTGCGGCGCGCACACCTCGTCGACGGGGTGCCCTGGTCGGACATGGCGGTGCTGTCCCGGTCCGCGCGGCGCACCCTGCCCGCGCTGCGCCGGGCGCTGGCCGCGGCCGGGGTCCCGCTGGCCGCACCACCGGACGAGGTGCCGTTGCCGCGCCAGCCCGCCGTCGTGCCGCTGCTCCTCGTGCTGCGCGCGGCATGGCGGCCGTCCGCGGTCGACGCCGACCTCGCGACCTCCCTGCTCACCTCACCGCTGGGCGGCGGCGACCCGATGCGGATGCGGCGGCTGCGCCGCGGCCTGCTGCGGATGCACGCCGCCGCGGGGCACGACGTGCGGACCTTCGCCGACGACGAGCGCGTCGAGGCGGGTGAGGTCGACCCGGCCGCGGCGAGCAGCGACCCGTTGCTGGTCGGGATGCTGCGCGACGCCGTCGCGGGCCGCCCCGACCCGCTGCCGATGCTCTCGCCCGCCGAGGCCGCCCCGATGCGCGACGTGGGCCGCCTCCTCGACACCGCCGCCCGCTCGATCGGCGCGGGCGAGCAGGTCGAGGAGACGTTGTGGAAGGTGTGGCGGCGCACCGGCCTGGCGAAGCGCTGGAGCGAGGCCAGCGCCCGCGGCGGCCCCGGCGGAGCGGCCGCCGACCGGGACCTCGACGCGGTCCTGGCCCTGTTCGACGCCGCCGCCCGCTACACCGACCGGCTGCCCGGCGCCGACGTCGGCGGGTTCCTGGAGTACCTGCTCGACCAGCAGCTGCCGGGGGAGACCCTGGCCCCGCAGGCGCCCCGGGGCGGCGCGGTCGAGCTGCTCACCGCACACGGCGCCCGCGGCCGCGAGTGGACGGTCGTCGCGGTGCCCGGGGTGCAGGAGGGGCTGTGGCCCGACGTACGGCTGCGCGGCAGCCTGCTCGGCCACGAGCGGCTCGTCGACCTCGTCGGCGGGGTCGCCGCCCCCGACGACGCCGTCTCCCGCACGGCGCCGCTGCTCGCCGAGGAGCGGCGGCTGTTCTACGTCGCCTGTACCCGAGCCCGGACGACGCTGCTGGTCAGCGCCGTGCAGGGGGAGGACGAGCAGCCCTCCCGGTTCCTCGACGAGCTCGACCCCCGCCCCGCCGACGTCGCCGAGGCCCGCCCGGTGCACCGGCCCGAGCGCTCCCTGGTGATGGCCGAGCTGGTCGGGGAGCTGCGGCGCGCCGTCACCGAGCCCGACCACGGCGACCCGGGACGCGCCGCACGACGGCACCGGGCGGCGACCCAGCTGGCCCGGCTCGCCGCGGACGGCGTCCCCGGGGCCCACCCCGACGACTGGTACGGCGTCGCCGACCTGTCCGACGGCGCCCCGCTGCGCGCCGAGGGCGAGCTCGTCCCGATCTCGCCCTCCGACGTCGAGACGATCGCCGGCTGCCCGCTGCGCTGGGTGCTGTCCCGGCACGGCGGCGACGAGACCGGCGCGCTGTCGGCGGTCACCGGGTCCCTGGTGCACGCGCTGGTGCAGGCCCGCGCCGCCGGGGCCGACCCGGTGGAGCTGGAGGAGGCGCTGCGCTCGGCGTGGCGGCGGCTGGACTCCGGGGCGCCGTGGTTCGGGCGCCGCGAGCTGGTCCGGGTGCGCGAGATGCTCGCCGCCTTCGACGACTGGGTCCGCCGCAGCCGTACCGAGGGGCTGGAGCTGGTGGCCGTCGAGCAGCCGGTGCAGCTGGACCTGGACGGCGAGGACGACAGCGAGGGCGACGACCCGGGCCTGCCACCCGGCGGCATCGGTGCGGGCGACGACGCCCCGGCGGGGGCCGCGCTCCTCCCGGTCGACACCGACGGCGACGGCGCGGGCGGCCGCGGCGGCGGGGCCGCGCGGGCGGCCCGGCGGGTCCGGCTCCGCGGCCGGGTCGACCGGCTCGAACGCGACGACCAGGGGCGCCCGGTCGTCGTCGACGTCAAGACCGGGAAGACGGCCACCTCGGCCCGGGCCACCGCCGAGCACCACCAGCTCGCCGTCTACCAGCTCGCAGCCTCGCTCGGCGCGTTCGACCAGCTCGTCGGGGGTGGGGTGGAGCCAGGCGGGGCGCGGCTGCTGTTCCTGGCCGACCGCAAGGCCAACGGGGAGGCGAAGGAGCCGCAGCAGGCGGCGCTGCGCCCGGAGGAGATGGGGCACTGGCGCGACGTGCTGATGACCTGCGCCGAGGACTCGGCGGGTGCGGTGTTCGTCGCCCGCGCCGGGCCGGACTGCGACCGGTGCCCGGTCCGCACCAGCTGCCCCGCGGTCGAGACCGGCCGGACGGTGGTGGACGGGTGAGCGGGTCCGGCCCCGTACCCGGACGGGCCCCGCACCCGGCCGTGCCGGCCCCGCGGTCGGGTCGTGCCGCCGGCCCGGGCTCCACACCTGCGGTGCCGGACCCCGGTCAGGTCGTGCGGACGGGCGGGATCCGGCGGTCGGCGACCCGGTCGATGACCAGCGCCGAGCCCAGCCCGAGTGCGACCGCGGCGCAGAACCCGCCGACGGTGTCGGTGGCGTAGTGTGCCCCGATCCGCACCATGCCCGCGCCGACGGTGCCGCCGGCCAGCAGGGCCGTCGCGGCCAGGGTGGCGACGGCGGGCCCGGTGCGGGCCACCGGCAGCAGCCCCACCAGCAGCAGCGCGACGAGGAGCCCGATCGACACCGCGCCGCCGGTGTGGCCGGAGGGGAAGGCGTAGCCGTCCGCGGTGGCGGTGCCGATGGTCCGGCCGATCAGCGGCTTGAGCACCGTCGTCGCGATGCCGGTCAGGCCGGGGCCGACGACGGCCAGCACGGCCAGACGCCGTCGTCCCAGGTACAGGGCCAGCCCGGCGACCAGCAGCGCGCACAGCACGACCGTCGGCGGGGACCCGAAGGTCACCGCGTCGGCGAGCAGGGAGCCCGAGCGGTGCCCCAGCGCGTCCACCGCGGTGTCGGCGCCCCGGTCGATCCGCCCGGCGGTCGCATCGCCGCGGTAGGCCCAGGCCAGGACCGCGAAGACGGCGACGGCCGCCGCCACGATCAGTGGCGCCGGCCGTCGCAACGGTCCCAGCAGGGACGGGTCGTCGGGGGTGGGGCGCACCCGGCCCAGGCTAGCCCGCGCTGCCGAGCCCCAGTGCGCTCGCCAGCCGTCGCAGGTCGCCCTCCGGCTCGGCCATCCCGCGCGTGATGACCTGGGCGCAGACGTGGTCGGCGCCGGCGTCGAGGTGCTCGTCGAGCCGGGCCGCGACCTGCTCGGGGGTGCCGTGCGCGACGAGCGCATCGATCAGGGCGTCGCTGCCGCCGTCGTCGAGATCGGACTCGGCCCAGCCGAGCCGCTTCAGGTTGTTCCGGTAGTTGACCAGGCCCAGGTAGGGCTTCTCGACGGCCGGGCGGCCCAGGGCGCGGGCGGCGGCGGGGTCGTCGTCGAGCACGACCTTGTGCTCCGGGGCGATCAGCGCTCCGGTGCCGTAGCGCTCGCGGGTCGAACGGGTGTGCTCGGGCGTGGTCAGGTACGGGTGCGTCCCGGCGGACCGCTCACGGGCCAGGTCGAGCATCTTCGGGCCCAGCGCCGCGAGGGCACGCCCCTCGGTGGGGACGCCGAGCTCGTCGAGCCGGTCCACGTAGGCGACGAGCGCCGCGTAGGGGCGGGTGTAGTCGCTGGTGGCCTCGGGGTGTCCGACGCCGATCCCGAGCAGGAATCGGCCCGGGTGCCTCTTCTCGATGCGGTGGAAGGACTCCGCGACCTCGTCGGCGGGGGTGGCCCAGATGTTCACGATGCCGGTGGCCACGGCCAGCGACGTCGTCGCGTCGAGCAGCGACTCGGTCAGCGCGAGGTCACCGGGCGGGGAGCCGCCGACCCACACCGCACCGAACCCGAGCTTCTCGATCTCCACGGCGAGATCGGGGGACAACCCGGTCTCGTGCCGCCAGACGCCGTACCGGCCGAGGGAAACACTCATGGTGGGGACTACCACCGCGCGGGTCCGATCATTCCCGGTCCTACGATGGCCCCTCCACTACGCGAGAGGCTGGAACAGCAGTGATCGACCTCAAGGCGGCCCGACAGGACCCGGACACCTTCCGCACGGCGCTGTCCCGTCGCGGCGCGTCCGCGGACTTCGACGCCCTGCTGGAGGTCGACGCCCGCTGGCGGGAGGCCACCGACCGCGTCGGCAGCCTGCGCGCCGCGGCCAAGCAGCGGCCCAAGGGCAAGCCGACCCCCGAGCAGGTCGAGCAGTTCAAGCGGGAGAAGGAGGAGCTGCGCGCCGCCGAGGACGCCCTCGCCGCCGCCGACGTCGAGCGTTCCGAGCTCCTCGCCCGCATCCCTAACCTGCCCGACCCGACCGCCGCCGACGGCATGGCCGAGGAGGACGCGGTCACCGTCCGCACCTGGGGCGAGCCGCCGGTCTTCGACTTCACCCCGCGCGACCACCTGGACCTCGCGTCGTCGACGGGCCGGGTCGACATGGCCCGCGGCGCGCGGCTGTCCGGGTCGCGGTTCGCCTACCGCTTCGGCGACGTCGCGCGGCTCGAGATGGCCCTGTTCCGCTACGTCATGGACAAGCTCGCAGGCGAGGGCTTCGTCCCGGTGCTCGGCCCGGTCCTGGCGAACGAGCGGGCGATGTACGGCACCGGCTTCCTGCCCACCGAGGCGTCGAACCTCTACGAGCTGGAGAAGGACGGCCTCTACCTCACCGGCACCTCCGAGGTCGCGCTCGCCGGGATCCACATGGACGAGATCGTCGAGCTCGACACGCTGCCCGCGCGCTACGTCGCGTTCTCCACGAACTTCCGTCGCGAGGCCGGCGCGGCCGGCAAGGACACCAAGGGCATGTTCCGGGTGCACCAGTTCGACAAGGTCGAGATGTTCGTCTACTGCCTGCCGGAGAACTCCCGGGACGTGCACGAGGAGCTGCTCGCCCACGAGGAGTCGATCGTGCAGGAGCTGGGGCTGCCCTACCGGGTGCAGAACATCTCCGTCGGCGACCTCGGCAACCCGGCCGCGAAGAAGTACGACATCGAGGCCTGGTTCCCGGTCCAGGAGCGCTACCGCGAGATCACCTCGTGCTCCAACACGACCGACTACCAGGCACGACGCCTGAACGTCCGGTTCCGTCGCGAGGCCGGAGCGCCGACCGAGAACGTGCACACGCTCAACGGGACCGGCGCCACCGCCCGCGCCATGCTCGCCATCATGGAGAACTTCCAGGACGTGAACGGGACGGTCACGGTGCCGGAGGTCCTGCGGTCCTACGGTGCCCCCGCGACCGTCGGTACCCCGCCCGCCTGATCCACGGTCGCAGGCGGGGTGACGCGCGCGACCTCCTGACGGGGCAACCGGACGGGGGCCCGCGCGTCCTGCTTGCGTGGAGGAATCGGGGAGTGGTGCGTCGTGGGCCGGGGAGCGCCCGGACACGTCGCGCCACGCCGCCCCCGCCGGGGCCGACGCCCGCCGGCCCGGCTCCCACCGTTCCGAGGAGCGGCCGGACACCGCGGACTCCGGCCGGCACCGCTCGCCCGAGCCGCCCGTCGACGGACGTCGTGCCGTCGCGCCGTGGCCGACCGGGCGACGGGCCGCGTCGTCCACGCCCCGGACGACGGCACCCGCGGTCCCGCCCGCGCCGCAGCCTGCCGCCCGTAGGACGGTGGCGCCGGCGGGCCCGGTGGACGCGGCGTGGCCGACGGCCGGTCGCCGTGGGCCGGTACCCCCGGCCCGCCGGACGTCGTCGGCAGCCGGCTCTGAGCCCACGCGGCCCACCGCCCGCGGACGCGTCGCCCGCCCCGAGGACATCGTGGCGTCGACCGTCGCCCTGCCCGCCGCGGACCGCACCCCCGTCGACCGTGTCCCGGAGTCCCGCCGCCCCGTACGCGGGGTGCCCGCGCCGTCGCGCCCCGCCCCGGGGACGCGTACCGCCCCGGACCCCGTCCCCGGCCCACGCCGAGCGCCCCGGCCTCCGGCGGCAGCGCAGGCACCCGCGGTCCGGCCCCCCGTGGCGAGGACCCCCGTGGTGCGTGTCCCGACGACGCCGGAGCCGGTCGCCACGACCACCCGTATCCGCCCCACCGACCGCGGGGCCCGTGCCACGGTCGTCCGGGCCGAGATCCCGGACGGTGCCGGACGGGCGGACCGTGCCGGGCGGACCGGACGTCGTGAGCGCCCGGACCGCGCCGTCACCGGCCTGCGCCGCCGGATCGCGCACGGCACCGGAGCGATGGCGCTGGTGCTCGTCGCCGCCGCCGGGCTGACCTGGACCGTGCTCGTCCCGCCGGACGGCACGGCCGTCGCCGCCGACCCGGCGACCTCCGCACTGGACAATCAGCTGCCGCCCCCGCCGCCCCCGCCCCCGCCGCAGCAGTGGCGCCAGGTCGGTGGCGACGAGTTCGACGGCTCCCGCGTCGACCGCTCCACCTGGAGCGTCTACAACTCGCCCGGCGGGTTCGGCAACGGCCTGCGCCGCCCGTCCGCGGTCGGCGTCGGCGACGGCCTGCTCACCGTGACCGCGCGCCCCCGGGCCGCGGGCGGGGGCGTCTCCGGCGGTGTCGCGATGCACGACGGCCGGCTCTACGGCCGCTGGGAGTTCCGCGCCCGCACCGACGTCGGCAACGGCTACAGCCCCGCGATCCTGCTCTGGCCGGACTCCGAGCGGTTCCCCGACGACGGGGAGCTCGACATGATGGAGATCCCGTTCGGCGACCGGCACGCGGCCACCGCCTTCGTCCACTACGGCGCGCAGAACCACATCCTGTCCACCGACACCCCCGGGGACTTCACCCAGTGGCACACCTTCGCCCTGGAGTGGCTGCCGGACCGGATCACCTGGTACGTCGACGGGGTGGAGAAGTGGGAGGTCACCGACCGCCGCGCGATCCCCACCACCCCGATGCACCTGGCCGTCCAGCTCGACCAGGGCCCGGCGTCGGGGTGGATCCCCGGCCCGGACGCGACCACCCCCGACGAGGTACGCCTGCAGGTCGACTGGGCCCGCGTCTTCGCACCGGTCGACGCCGCCGGCCGCTGATCCGCCGCCGGTGCCGGGCCGGGACGGCGCCGGGTGGCGGACCTGTCGGTGACGCCGGGTAGAACGGTCCGCGTGGACCCCACCCCCGCCGAGCTGGCACACGCGCTCGGTCTGCACCCGCCGACCGAGGAGCAGGCCGCGGTCATCGCCGCCCCCGCCGGGCCGGCGCTCGTCGTCGCCGGGGCGGGGGCCGGCAAGACCGAGACGATGGCGGCCCGCGTCGTCTGGCTGGTCGCTACCGGCCGGGTGCTGCCCGAGCAGGTCCTCGGGCTCACCTTCACCCGCAAGGCCGCCCAGCAGCTCGGCACCCGCGTCCGGTCCCGGCTGCGCCGCCTCGCCGGGGCCCGGCTGCTCGACGACCTGGACCCGTCCGGTGCCCGGCGCGCCGCGCTGCTGGCGGGCGAACCCACCGTCGCGACCTACCACGCCTACGCCGGTCGCCTGGTCGGCGAGCACGCGCTGCGGCTGCCCGCCGAGCCCGCCGCCCGGCTGCTCGGCCCGACGGCGGCCTGGCAGCTCGCCCACCGGGTCGTGTCCACCTGGGCCGCGGACCTGGAGATCGACCGGGTCCCCGCGACCGTCACCGGCTACCTGCTCTCCCTGGCCGGGGAGCTGGGGGAGCACCTCGTCGACCCGGACCAGGTGCGGCGCCTCGCCGAGCGGATGCTGCCGGTGCTGGAGCACGCCCCGCCCGGCAAGCGGCAGCGCGCCGAGCCCTCGGCCGGGTACAAGGCCCGCATCGCCGGGCAGCGGATGCGCTGCGAGCTGCTGCCGCTGGTCGAGGAGTTCGCCCGGCGCAAGCAGGCCGAGCAGGCCATGGACTTCGCCGACCAGATGGCCCTCGCGGCCCGGATCGCCGAGGCCGACCCGGACGTCGGGCGGATCGAACGTTCCCAGTACCGGGCCGTGCTGCTCGACGAGTACCAGGACACCGGGCACGCCCAGCGGGTGCTGCTCCGCGCCCTGTTCGGCGTGCCGCCCGGGCTCGCCCCGGAGCCGGACGACGGCCCGGACCACCGCTCGGTCACCGCGGTCGGCGACCCCTGCCAGTCGATCTACGGCTGGCGGGGCGCGAGCGCCGGGAACCTGGCGCGCTTCCGCACCGACTTCCCCGCCGCGGGCGGCGACCCCGCGCCCGTGCACGGGCTGCTCACCAGCTTCCGGAACCCGGCCGAGGTGCTCGTCCTGGCCAACCGGGTCTCCGAGCCGCTGCGGACCGCGCCCGGCACCGTGCGGGTGGGGGAGCTGCGCCCGCTCGACGGCGCCGGCCCCGGCGACGTCCGGGCCGCCCTGCTGCCCGACGTCGCGGCCGAGGTGGCCTGGACCGCCGACGGCATCGCCGAGCGCTGGCACGCCGGCCACGACGAGGGCACCCCGCCCACCGCGGCCGTGCTGGTCCGGCGCCGCTCCGACATGGACGCGCTCGCCGCCGCGCTGCGCGACCGGCGGGTCCCGGTGGAGGTCGTCGGGCTCGGTGGGCTGCTGTCCACCCCCGAGGTCCGCGACCTCGTCTCCGCGCTGCGGGTGGTGTCCGACCCGCTCGCCGGGCCGGCCGCCGTCCGGCTGCTGACCGGGCCGCGGTGGCGGCTCGGGATCGCCGACCTGGCTGCGCTGTGGCAGCGCGCCCGCGAGCTCGTCCCGCACCGCCCGGCCCGCCCCGGGCCGCTGTCGGCCGCCGACCTCGCCCTCGGCGCACTGCCCGGCGAGCAGGCCGAGCAGGCCGGTCTCGTCGACGCCCTCGACGACCCGGGTGGTCCGGAGCGCTACTCCCCGGCCGGGTTCGACCGGATCCGGCGGATCGGCCGTGAGCTCGCCCAGCTGCGCGCCCGCACCGCGGCCCCGCTGACCGACCTGGTGGCCGACGTCGAGCGGACCCTGCTCCTCGACGTCGAGACGATGGCCCGCCCCGGCCCCACCGGCCGGGCGCACCTCGACGCGTTCGCCGACGTCGTCGCGGACTTCGCCGCCGGTGCGGACGTGCCGTCGCTACCGGGTCTGCTCGACTACCTGGAGACCGCCGAGCAGGCCGAGGAGGGGCTGACCCCCGGCGAGGTCGAGGTCGCGCCGGACCGGGTGCAGATCCTCACCGTGCACGCGGCGAAAGGGCTGGAGTGGGAGGTCGTCGCCGTCCCGCACCTGGTCGCGCAGGTCTTCCCCGGCCGCAAGATGTCCGGCTCCTGGCTGAAGGACCCGGCCGCGCTGCCGGTCCCGCTGCGCGGCGACGCCGACGACCTGCCCGGCCTGCACCTGCCCCCGCCCGGCGCCGACCGCAAACAGGTCGAGACCGCGCTCGACGACCACGACGACGCCCTCGACGAACGCCGCCTCGCCGAGGAACGCCGGCTGTTCTACGTCGCGCTCACCCGGTCCGAACGGGTGCTGCTGGTGTCCGGGCACCGCTGGCCCGCGACGGGGGAGAAGCCGAAGGAGCCGTCGGTGTTCCTGACCGAGCTCGCCGAGATCCTGGAGGACCCCGGCGGCTCCGAGGTCGGGGTGCTGGAGCAGTGGGCACCGCCGCCCGAGCTGGACACCGGCAACCCGGCGCTGGGCGTCGAACGGACCGCGCAGTGGCCGCCGGACCCGTTCGGCGACCGCGCCGACGACGTGCGCTCCGGGGCCGACCTGGTCCGTACCGCGCTGCGGGCCCGGCGCCCGAAGCGGCCGCGCCGCGCCGCGCCCGCCGACCAGCTCGCGCTGGAGCTGCCCGCGGCTCCCGACGCGGAGCCCGGGGTCGGCGTGGTCGACGCCGAGGGTGACCCCGAGGGCTGGGCCGCCGACGTCGACGTCCTGCTCGCGGAGCGGGCCGCCGCCGCGCAGCGGCCCACGGTGTCGCTGCCCGGGCGGCTGTCGGTGAGCCGGCTCGTCGAGCTCGCCGACGACCCGGACGCGCTCGCCGTGCGGCTGCGCCGTCCGGTGCCGATGCCGCCCGACCAGCACGCCCGCCGCGGCACCGCGTTCCACGCCTGGCTGGAGCAGCGCTTCGGCGCGGAACGCCTGCTGGACATCGACGAGCTGCCCGGCGCCGCCGACGAGTCGGTCACCTCGGAGGCCGACGCGACCGAGCTCGCCGAGCTGCAGGCCGCGTTCGAGGCGTCGGAGTGGGCGGACCGGCGGCCCGTCGACGTCGAGGTGTCGTTCGAGACGGTGCTGGCCGGGGTCGCCGTGCGCGGCCGGATGGACGCGGTGTTCGCCGACCCCGACGGCGGCTGGACGGTCGTGGACTGGAAGACCGGTCGCCTGCCCGCCGAGGACCGCAGGCAGGCGGTCGGGGTGCAGCTCGCCGCGTACCGGCTGGCATGGGCGGCACTGCAGGACGTCGAACCGGACCGGGTGCGGGCGGCGTTCCACTACGTCCGCGACGGCGTCACCCTGCGCCCGGCGGACCTGCTCGACGCCCGCGCGCTGCACGACCTCGTCGCCGGGGTGCCGACCGTCTCCGCCGCCGAGGGGTAGCCGCAGGACGCGGAGAGCCCGCGCCCCCGGTGACGGGGACGCGGGCTCTCCGCGTGGGGTGGCCTGCGGTCAGTGCGCCTCGGCCTTGGCGATGCCGGCACCGGTCAGCGACCGGACCTCCATCTCGGCGTACTTGCTGCCGTCGTGGCGCTTCTGCCCGATGTAGGTACCGATCACGCCGAGCAGGAACGACAGCGGGATCGACACCAGGCCCGGGTTGGCCAGCGGGAACCAGGCGAAGTCCACGGTCGGGAAGATCGAGGTCTCCTTCCCGGACACCACCGGCGAGAAGACGATCAGCACCAGGGTGCTGATCAGACCGCCGTAGATCGAGAACAGGCCGCCGGTGGTGTTGAACCGCTTCCAGAACAGCGAGTACAGGATCGTCGGCAGGTTCGCCGACGCCGCCACCGCGAAGGCCAGCGCCACGAGGAACGCGACGTTCTGGTCCTTCGCGAGGATGCCGCCGACGATCGCGACCACGCCGATCACGATCGCGGTCCGCCGGGCGACCCGGACCTGGGTGGCCTCGGTGTCCGCGACCTCGCCCCGCTTGATCACGTTGATGTAGACGTCGTGCGCGAACGACGCCGACGCGGTGATCGTGAGCCCGGCGACGACCGCCAGGATCGTCGCGAACGCGATCGCGGCGATGATGCCGAGCAGGACCGGTCCGCCGAGGGCGGCGGCGAGCAGCGGCGCGGCGGAGTTCACCTTGCCCGGCGCGGCCTGGATGGCCTCCGGCCCGACGATCGCACCGGCGGCGAAGCCGATGACCAGGGTGAACAGATAGAACAGGCCGATCAGCCAGATCGCGACCTCGACCGACTTCCGGGCCTCCTTCGCCGTCGGCACCGTGTAGAAGCGCATCAGCACGTGCGGCAGGCCCGCGGTGCCGAGGACGAGCGCGATCCCGAGGGAGATGAAGTCGATCTGCGAGGTCAGCGACGCGCCGTACTGCTGGCCGGGGGCGAACAGGCCCTCGCCCTTCGGCGAGCCGTCCGCGGCGGCCTGCATGATCGACGAGAAGTTGAAGCCGAACAGGGCGAGCGCCCAGATCGTCATGACCAGCGCGCCCGCGATGAGCAGCACCGCCTTGATCATCTGGACCCAGGTCGTCCCGCGCATGCCGCCGATCAGGACGTAGGCGATCATCACGACGCCGACGACCGCGATCACGACGCCCTGGGCGAAGCCGCCCGAGATGCCGAGCAGCAGCGAGACCAGCGCACCGGCACCGGCCATCTGCGCGAGCAGGTAGAAGAACGACACCGCGAGCGTCGAGGTGGCCGCCGCGGCGCGGATCGGGCGCTGCTTCATCCGGAACGCCAGGACGTCGCCCATGGTGAAGCGGCCGGTGTTGCGCAGCAGCTCCGCGACCAGCAGCAGCGCGACCAGCCACGCGACCAGGAACCCGATCGAGTAGAGGAAGCCGTCGTAGCCGTTGATCGCGATGGCACCGGCGATCCCCAGGAACGACGCCGCCGAGAGGTAGTCACCGGCGATCGCGAACCCGTTCTGGGTGCCGGAGAAGCCGCCGCCGGCGGTGTAGAAGTCGGCCGCGGTCTTCTTCGCGTGCCGGCTGTTGACGTAGAACACGATCCCCAGCGTCACGATGACGAACGCCAGGAAGATCGAGATGTTGAGCGCCGGGTTGCTGTCCGCGGTCGCCGCCAGGACGGTCGTGCTCATCGGGTCCCCTCGATCTCTCCGCGGAGCTTCGACGACAGCGGGTCGAGCACGCGGTCGGCGTAGCGGATGTAGACCACGGTGATCGCGAAGGTCGACACGAACTGCAGCAGCCCGAGGATCAGCCCCAGGTTGATGTTGCCGAGCACCGGGGTGGCCATGAAGTCCGTCGCGAAGGTCGCGAGCAGCACGTACAGCAGGTACCAGGCCAGGAACCCGGCGGTCACCGGGAACACGAAGCCGCGCAGCCGCCTGCGCAGCTCCTGGAAGTCGGGGCTCGCCTGCACGGCGCCCCAGTCGGGAGTGCCCGGCGTCGGACCGCCTGGCTGCTCGTCGGACTCGGTCGTACTCACGTATGCCTCCTTGCACAAGCCACGCACGGCCACGGGACCGGACCCAGGAAAGGACCTTCGGGCCGTGTGCGGAACCCCACACGCACGCTCCGGGCGGCCCAAGATGCGAGCGGCCGACGACCGGACGATCGAGCGCGGCACCGAACGACGAGCGGTCTTGACGACAATGTCGCCGCTACGCTAAGGCGCTCACTCCCGATCGGCCAGATGGAGCCGCAGCATCGTAACTTCCGCGTCCGACGGAACGTGATCGCCCAGTGACACGGCGATCATGACGAGGAATGCGCAGGGCACCGACCACAGCGCGGGCTGGGCGAGCAGCATGCCCGCCGTCCCGCCGAGCCCGAGCGCGGCGCCCAGCGCCATCGACCCGACCGTCGCGAGCAGCCCGGTGACCATCCCTGCGTACGCGCCGCGCGCGGTCAGCCCCTTCCACCACAGGCCGAGCACCAGCAGCGGGCAGAACGTCGACGCCGCGACGGTGAACGCCGAGGTCACCGCCGCGCTGACGTCGACGCGCACCATCAGCAGCGCCGCCGGTACGACGGCAGCCGACGCGGCCAGCGCGGTCAGCCGCAGCCGGCGCAGACCCGAGGGCATGAGGTCGTGGGCGAGGGCCCCGGACAGCGCGAGCAGCAGCCCGAGCGAGGTGGCCAGGAACGCGGCGAACGCCCCCGCGGTGAGCATCGCGGTCAGTGCCGCCGCGGTGCCGCCGCCGGTGACCCGGCCGGGCAGCGTGACGATCGCGGTGTCGGTGCCCTGCGAGAGGTACAGCTCGGGGGTGAGCACGGTCCCGAGCAGCCCGTAGACGATCGGGAACAGGTAGAACGCGCCGAGCATCGCGACGGTGATCGCCGCGGTGCGCCGGGCACCGCGCCCGTCCGGACTGGTGTGGAACCGCACGATGATGTGCGGCAGCCCCATCGTCCCCAGCGCTGTCGCGACCAGCACCGACCAGGTCGTCAGCAGCGGCGAGGTGTCGGCGGTGCCGAGCAGCGGCAGCGCCCACTCGGCACCGCCGGGCACCGGCAGCGACGCCCGGTCGCCGCCCAGCTCGGGCACGGCGGCACCGTCGGGGAAGACCCAGACGGCGTCGGCGGCGGCGTGGTGCGGGCCGGGGGCGAGCGGGACCGGCACCCCGTCGACGACCACGACGGTCGGCTCGGTCAGCACGAGCTCGGTGTCGAGCCGGAAGTCGACCGGGGTCGCGGCGGTGAACCGGGTGAACTCCGGCGGTGCGGCCATGTCGGCGCGCAGCTGCGGCCCGGCGAGCAGCAGCAGCCAGATCGCGGGCCCGGCGAACAGCAGGAGCTTGAGTGCGAACTGGAACGCCTGCACGTAGGTGGCGGCGCGCATCCCGCCCAGCGCCAGGGTCAGGCCGACGGCGAGCCCGGACACCACGACCCCGACCCAGTAGTCGACGCCCGACACCAGCGTGAGCAGCTGCCCGGCCGCGACGATCTGCGGCACCAGGTAGAGCACCGCGATCACCACGACGACCACCGCGCAGAACCGGCGCAGCGACCGCGACCCGAGGCGGGCCTCGGCGAACCCGGGCACGGTCAGCGCCCCGGAGCGGCGCATCGGCGCGGCGACCAGCGCGAGCATCAGCAGGTAGCCCGCGGCGAACCCGACCGGGTACCAGAGCGCCCCGGTGCCCTCCTTGATCACCAGTCCGGCGACGCCGAGGAACGACGCCGCCGACAGGTACTCCCCGGAGACCGCGGCCGCGTTGAGCATCGGCGAGGTCCGCCGGGACGCGACGAGGAAGTCCGAGGTGGTGCGCATCGCCGCGACGCCACGTGCCCCGATCAGCACCGTGACCAGCAGCAGGGCGACGACCGCGGCGGCCGTCACGGGCGTTCCGCGCGTTCGGCCCGGCGCAGGTGCCACCACGCCAGCACGCCGAGCAGCGGGTACGGCAGCCAGGCGACCGCGATCCAGCCCAGTGGGAGCCCCCCGACCCGCCACTGGGCCAGGTCCGGCGCGAGCCGCAGCAGCACCGGCAGCCCGAACAGCAGCACCGCGGCGCAGGCCAGGGTGACCACGGCGCGCCGCAGCTGGGCCCGGCGCAGCCCGCGGGCCCGCTCGGCCAGCCCCGGGTCGAGCGCCGCGGCCGGCTGTGTGCGCGGTACGGCGGTACCCCGCTCGGGCGGTGCGCTGACCGCGACCCGGCGCGGGCGGGCGGTCACGGCCGCCCCCGGTCGCTTCCCGGGCCGTCGGGGGCGCGGTGGCCGTCGAGCGCCCCGGCGGTGGCCGCGGCGAGCAGCTGGTCGCGCAGGTCCCGGGCGTGGCGACGACTGACCGGCACGTCACCGGCGTCGGTGTGGGCGAGCAGGCCGCCGCCGGCGTCGCTGCGCAGCTCGCGGACCGCGGGCAGGTGCAGCAGGAAGCTGCGGTGCACGCGGACGAAGCGGTGCGGGTCCCAGTGCTCCTCCAGCCGCGACAGCGGGATCCGCACCAGGTGCGAGCCCCCGGGCAGGTGCAGCCGCACGTAGTCGCCGTGGGCCTCGACGAAGCGGACGTCCTCGCGGCGGACGTAGCGGGTGCGCCCGGCGGCCTCCACCGGCAGCACGGCGAGCTCGTCGACGCGGGGGAGCGCGGGCCCGGCCGGTTCCGGTGTGACCGCCCCCGGGATGCCCGGCCCGGCGGCCGAGCGGCCCGCCCGGGCCCGGTGCACCCGGCCGAGCGCGTCGGCGAGCCGGTCCGCGCCGACCGGTTTGAGCAGGTAGTCGACGGCGCCGAGGCCGTACGCGGCGACGGCGTGCTCCTCGAACGCCGTCACGAAGACGATCTCCGGCGGCGTGGCCATCGCGGCCAGCACCCCGCCGAGCTCCAGGCCGTCCATCCCGGGCATGGTGATGTCGAGGAAGACGGCGTCGAACCGGCCGGTGGGTATCGCGCGCAGTGCCTCGACCGCGCCGCCGGCCCGGGCGACCTCGCCGACGTCGGGCGCGTCGGCCAGCAGCGCGCAGATCTCGTCGAGGGCGGGGGCGACGTCGTCGACGGCCAGCACGCGCAGCGGCTCGGCGGAGGGCGTCACCTCAGATCACCACCCCGGGCTGGAACCGCGGGATCCGCAGCACGATCCGTGTACCCGCGCCGGGCGCGGTCTCGATGACCAGGCCGTGACCGGGGCCGTAGACCGCACGCAGCCTGCGGTCGACGTTCACCAGCGCCAGCCCGGCGCCCTCGGCGGTGCCGGCCAGCACGGCGCGGGCGTGCTCGGGGCTCATGCCCGGCCCGTCGTCGTCGACGGTGATCACGCAGACGTCCCCCTCGGCCTCGCCGCTGACCTGCACCAGCCCGCCGTCGGGGGAGCGCTCGACGCCGTGCTGCACCGCGTTCTCGACCAGCGGCTGCAGCGCCAGCACCGGGACCGGCACCGGCAGCACCTCCGGCGCCACCCGCACCTGCACCCGCAGCCGCTCGCCGAGCACGGCGCGGGCGAGGGTCAGGTAGGCCTCGACCGAGCGGAACTCCCCGGCCAGCGGCACGTAGTCGCCCCGTGCGGCGAGCGAGTGCCGGATGAACTCGGCGAAGGTCTCCAGCAGGTCGCGGGCGCGCGCCGGGTCCGAGCGGACGAACGAGGCGATCGTGGTGAGCGCGTTGTAGACGAAGTGCGGCGAGATCTGGGCCCGCAGCGCACGCAGCCGGGCGGCCTCGGCCTCGGCCTCCCCGTCGGTCAGGCGGGCGCGTTCGAGGGCGTCGGCGACGAAGGCGGCGGTCCGGCGGGCGGCGGCCGACCCGACCCCACCGGCCAGGACGAGCACCGGCCCGTCGCCGACGGGCAGCGCGGTGCGGCCGGCCTCGGTGAGCCGTCGCCCGCGGGCCCGCCCGGCGAGCGCGACGCCGTCGGCGCGGCCGGGGCCCCACCACGAGTCGGGCAGCCCGGGCCGGACCAGGCCCGCCGCCTCGGCGCCGCAGAGCCCGGCGAGCCGGCGCAGCGCCTCGGTCGCGGCGGCGGACCCGGCCGGTTCGCGCAGGCCCGCGGCCACGGCGACGCCCGTCTCGAGGACCTCGGTCGGGTCCGGCCCGGGTGCGGCGCCGCCGCGGAACCGGCGCGCGCTCAACCGCGGCCGCAGCGACGTGCGCGCAGCAGGCGTCACACGTTCGTGGTCCCCCTCGGCCGACACCTGAGTGAGGATAGGGCCCGCGCGGTCGGTGCGGCGCGACCTGGGCGCTAGCCTTCGCACGTGATCGGCTCCACCCGGCTCAGCGAACTCGATCCCCAGGTCGAGGGTGCGCTGCGGATGCCGGACCCGCGGTCGGGCCCGGTGCGCTCGCTGGTGACCCGCCTGGCGATCGCGGTGTTCGCGCTCGGCGCGACGACGTTGATCGTCTTCTTCGGGCGCGACGGCTACCTCGACAACAACGGCGCGGGCGAGATCTCGCTGCTCGACGCCCTCTACTACGCGACGGTGTCGCTGTCGACGACCGGCTACGGCGACATCGTGCCGGTCAGCCCGATGGCCCGCTCCATCAACATCGCGGTGATCACCCCGTTGCGGGTGCTGTTCCTGATCGTCCTCGTCGGTACGACCGTCGAGCTGCTCACCGAGCGCTCGCGACAGTCGTTCCGGATCCAGCGCTGGAGGTCGCGCGTGCGCGAGCACATCGTCGTCGTCGGCTACGGCACCAAGGGGCGCGCGGCGGTGGAGACGCTGCTGGGTGACGACGTGGACCCCGGGAAGATCGTCGTCGTCGACACCGACCGGGCGCGGCTGGACGTGGCCTCCGGGCTGGGCCTGGTCACCGTGTCCGGCAACGCGACCCGCTCCGCGGTGCTGCGCATCGCCGGGGTGCAGCTGGCGACGACGCTGGTCGTCGCCCTGGACCGCGACGACACCGCGGTGCTGGTCACCCTGACCGCCCGCGAGCTGTCCAAGTCGATCTCGATCGTCGCCGCGGTGCGCGAGGCGGAGAACGTGCACCTGCTCCGCCAGTCCGGCGCCAGCTCGGTGATCGTGTCCGACGAGACGGCCGGGCGGCTGCTGGGCGTCGCGACCCGCTCGCCCGCCGTCGTCGAGGTGGTGGAGGACCTGCTCACCCCGGACGCCGGCTTCGCGATCTCCCAGCGCCAGGTCGAGCCGACCGAGGTCGGCGGCTCCCCGCGGCACCTGCCCGACATCGTGCTCGGCGTGGTGCGCGGCGAGCAGCTCCACCGGGTCGACTCGGCCGCCGTCGACGCGCTGGAGCGGGGTGACCAGCTGCTCTACGTCCGCAAGGCGACCCCGCCGGACGAGGAGTAGGCCGCCCTCGACCCGAGCCCTTGACCTGAACCGCACTTCAGGTCGCACGGTGGTGACCATGCGATCACCGACCGGTTACGCCGACCTCGCCGGGCTGATGACCCGGATGACCGGCGACGAGAAGCACGAACCCGCCGCGACCTCCACCCTCGACGTCCTGTGGGTCCTCTACGACCGCATCCTGCGCATCGACCCGCAGCATCCCGACGACCCCGACCGCGACCGCTTCCTGGTCTCCAAGGGGCACGGCCCGATGGCGCTCTACGCCGTCCTCGTCGCCCGCGGGTTCCTCGACGACCACCTGCTCGACCGGTTCGCCGGGTACGACTCGCCCCTCGGGCACCACCCCGACCGCACGCTCGTGCCCGGGGTGGAGATCTCCTCCGGCTCGCTCGGCCACGGGCTCGGACTGGCCGTCGGCACCGCGTCGGGGCTGCTGCTGCAGGGCCGCGACGCGCGCACCGTCGTCCTCGTCGGCGACGCCGAGCTCGACGAGGGCTCCAACTTCGAGGCGATCCAGTACGCGGGCCGTGCCGGGCTGTCCGGGCTGAGCGCCGTCGTCGTCGACAACAGCTCGGCCTCGCACGGCTGGCCCGGCGGGATCGCCGGCCGCTTCACCGCGGAGGGCTGGATGGCCGTCGACGCCGACGGCCGCGACCACGACGCCCTGGAGCGCGCGTTCCGCACCGACCACACCGACCGGCCGCTCGCCGTCGTCGCGCACGTCGAACCGAAGGGGAGCTCCCGATGACCGGCTCTGCTCTGCTCACCGATACGCAGCAGCCCACTCCTTCCGACACAGTGACCCCGCCCGACCTGCGGGAACGCTTCTATGCTCTGCTGCCGGAGCTGATCGCGTCCGACCCGCGGGTCGTCGCGCTGCTGGCCGACATCGGCGCCGGCTACGTCGACGTTCCGCCCGACCTCGCCGACCGCGTGATCAACGTCGGCATCCGCGAGCAGCTGCTCGTCTCCGCCGCCGGTGGGCTCGCGCTGACCGGGATGCGCCCGGTCGTGCACACCTTCGCGCCGTTCCTCGTCGAACGGCCCTACGAGCAGCTCAAGCTCGACCTCGGGCACCAGGGCGTCGGGGCCCTGCTGGTGTCGGCCGGCGGGTCCTACGACATGGCGGGCGCGGGGGAGACCCACTTCGGCCCGCGCGACGTGCCGCTGCTCGACACCCTCGACGGCTGGACCGTCCACGTGCCCGGGCACGCCGACGAGGCGCAGGCGCAGCTGTGGGCCGCCCTGCCCGGTGACGACCGGGTCTACGTCCGGCTCTCGGGCGCGTCCAACGCGCGGCCGTACGGGGCGGGCCCGTCGATGACGGTGCTGCGGCGGGGGAGCCGGGGGACGGTCGTCGCGGTGGGGCCTCTGGCGGACCGGACGCTCGCCGCCGTCGCCGACCTGGACGTGACCGTCCTGTACGCCGCGACCGTCCGCCCGTTCGACGCGGCCGGCCTGCGCGCCACGCTGTCCGAGCCGGACGTCGTGCTCGTGGAGCCCTACCTCGCCGGGACCTCGGTGCGGCACGTCTCCGACGCGCTCGCCGACCTGCGGCACCGGGTCCTCGGGCTCGGGGTCGGCGCCGCCGAGCTGCGCCGCTACGGCAGCCCGGAGGACCACGACGCCGCGCACGGCCTGGACGTCGCGGGCATCCGCCGATCGGTGACGCGCTTCCTCTCGTAGGGTCGGGGCGTGCGTCTGGCCACCTGGAACGTGAACTCCGCGAAGTCCCGGCTGCCGCGGCTGCTGCCGTGGCTCGACGAGCGGGAACCCGACGTCGTCTGCCTCCAGGAGACCAAGCTCTCCGACGACGACTTCGCCGCGGCCTTCGACGAGGCCCTGGCCGAGCGCGGCTACGCGAGCGCGCACCACGGCCAGGGCCGGTGGAACGGCGTCGCCCTGCTGTCGCGGGTGGGTCTGGACGACGTCGTGCGCGGCCTGCCCGACGAGCCCGTCTTCACCGAGGGCGGGCTGGCGGTCCCGGACGCGCGCGCCGTCACCGCGACCTGCGGCGGGCTGCGGGTCACCTCGGTGTACGTGCCCAACGGCCGCAGCCCGGAGGACCCGCACTACGCCTACAAGCTGCGCTGGCTCGGTGCGCTGCGCGAGCTGGTCGCGACGGGCGACCCCGCGTCGACCGTGGTGGCCGGGGACGTGAACATCGCCCCCACCGACGACGACGTCTGGGACCGTTCCCTGTTCGACGGCGCCACCCACGTCACCCC
The DNA here is from genome assembly GCF_020131375.1 of Pseudonocardia sp. ICBG1034. Classification (NCBI taxonomy): domain Bacteria; kingdom Bacillati; phylum Actinomycetota; class Actinomycetes; order Pseudonocardiales; family Pseudonocardiaceae; genus Pseudonocardia; species Pseudonocardia sp. ICBG1034. Next base: position 151,295 of record NZ_JAHLEK010000023.1, on the reverse strand, counting down.
CGACGAGCGGGCCGCGCTCGCCGCGCTGCTCGGGACCGGGCTGCGGGACGTCCTGCGCGAGCGCTGGCCCGACGAACGCGTGTTCAGCTACTGGGACTACCGGGCCGGCCGGTTCCACCAGGACCAGGGGATGCGGATCGACCTGGTGCTGGCCGGGTCGGGCCCGGCCGACCGTCGCGCGGCGGTGTGGGTGGACCGCAAGGCACGCAAGGGGAAGCTCCCCAGCGACCACGCCCCGGTCGTCCTGGACCTCGACGAGGCACCCGACGGCGACGTCGGCCCGGTCGTCCCGCCGCCGTCGGCCCCGGCACCGCTCAGCCGTCGGCGATAACCATTCGCCGCCCGGGTGGGACCTGTCGTGTGGTTCGAGTTGCAACGTTCGGAGTAAGTCGATAGCCCATCAGGCGTACACCGCTACCTCCGGGGGATGACTCGCATGACGACGACCACGAACCACCCGCGCCGGATCAGCCGCACCGTCGGTGCCGCCGTCGCCGCGGCCGCACTCGTGGGGCTGACCGCCTGCGGTGGCGAGACGCCGCAGGTGCCGAACCTGCCCGACAACCTCCCGCAGGTCCCGGGCGTCGGCGACCCGCGCCAGGCCTTCGGCGACGCCCACCAGAAGGCCCTCGGCCTCGCCGCGCTCGGCGGCATCGGTCTGGAGCAGGGCGTCGGGGACAAGGTCAAGGAGCTCGCGCCGCAGGTGCAGGGCGAGGGCCAGCAGATCAACGAGAAGCTGCGGGGGCTGGCGTCGTCGATCGGCGTCTCGCTGCCCGACCAGGTCTCCCCGGAGATCCAGTCCCAGGTCGACGACCTCAAGGCCCGCACCGGCGAGCAGTTCGACCAGGGCTGGCTGCAGGCCGCGCAGGAGCAGGTCGGACAGCTCAGCGACCAGGCCCAGCAGCTGCTGAACGTGCCCGGCCTGCCGCCGGAGCAGCTCGACCAGGCCCGCGCGCAGCTCACGAACCTGGGTGAGCTGACGACCAAGCTGGACCAGGCCGCGGCCGAGGCCGGGGCCACGACCCCGGGCTCCGGCACGGACGACCCCGGTAACGGCACCGACGGGAACGCCGCCGGGTCCGGCGACGGGACCGCGCCCGGTGCGGGCACCGGCAACGGCACCGGCACCGGCACCGGCTCGGCCTCCGGTTCCGGTGACGCCGCGGGCCGGGGCGGCTCCGGTGCGCCCGCCGTCGACGCCGGCACCGGTGGCCAGGCCGCATCGGCGTCCGACGCCGCGCTGCCCGTCGCACTCGGCGGTGCCGGGCTGCTGCTGCTCCTCGCCGGTGCCGTCCGGCTGCGTCGCGCCCGCGCGTGACACCGCGGCGCCGGCGCCCGGCCGGGGGCGTACGGGGAGCGGCCGCGCTGCTGCTCCTCGGCGCCGCCCTGCTGGGCGCCGGCGCCGGTCTCGCACTCGGTGACGACGCCCGCGTCGAGGCGAGCGACCTCGGCGCCGTGCCCGCGGGAACCGCCTCCGCCGCGACGCGTGCGGTGCCGGTGGCCCGGGCGCTGCCGGTCCTGGCGCCGCCCGACCCGGCTCCGCCGGTCGGGGCGCCCGACGCCGCGGCGCTGCCGGGGGAGCCCGCTCCGAGGCCCTCCGGTGCGGCTGCGGCGCCCGCCGCCCGGCCCGAGCCCGTCGGTCCGGCTGCGCCTGCCGCGCCGCCCGCACCTGCCGCGCTCCCAGTGGCGCCTGCCGCTCCACCCGTGCTCGCCCCGCCCTCGGCTGCGGCCGCCGCGCCGCCGGCGGCCGACGCGCTTCCGGTGGGCCCGCTCCCCGGTCCCGGCGACCGCACCGGTCCCCCGCCCCGCTCCACCGGCCCGGCACCCATCGCGCCACGCGAACCGTGGACGGTCTCGGCCGTCTACCCGCTCCCCGCGCCCGAGCCCGGCACCGTGTCTCAGCCGGTCGTCCCGGCCGTCCTGGAGCTCCCCGCCCGCGGCCTGTCCGCCCCTGTCGACGCGGTCGGCACCGCCCCGAACGGCGGGATGGTCGTCCCCGACCGGGTGCGTACGGTCGGCTGGTGGGCCCCCGGTGTCCTCCCGGGCGGCGCGTCCGGGAGCGCCGTGATCGCCGGTCACGTCGACTCGCGCACCCAGGGCATCGGGTTCCTGTCCGTGCTGCCGCAGCTCGTCGCGGGCGAGCCGGTCGTCGTCCGTGACGCCGACGGCCGCACCGCGGTCTACCGGGTCGTCGCGCGTCGCGAGTACGGCAAGCACGACCTGCCCCGCGAGGTGTTCCGCCGCGACGGCGACCCGCAGCTCGTCCTCGTCACCTGCGGTGGGGTGTTCGACCCGGCGGCGGGGAGCTACGAGTCGAACATCGTCGTCTACGCAGTGCCGACCGCTGCGTCCTGATCCGCCCTCGCCGGATACCCGGTCGGGCCCGCGACGGCGACCGCCTACCCTGACCTGCGTGAGCAGCACCGTGACCACCCCGCAGGAGACGACCGAGGCGCCCGAGTTCGCCGCCGTCCGTGAGGCCGCGCAGCGCGCCCGGGCCGCCGCCCCGGCCGTCCGCGCCGCGGGCGAGGGCCGGATCGACGACGCCCTGCGCGCCGCCGCCTCGCTGATCCGGGACCGGGCGCACGAGCTGCTCGACGTCAACGCCGCCGACGTCGCCGCCGCCGAGCGGAACGGCATGGCGGCGGGCCTTCTCGACCGGCTGCGCCTGGACCCCGAGCGGCTGGCCGGGATCGCCACCCAGCTCGAGGTGCTCGCCGCGACCCCCGAGCCGCCCACCGAGTGGCCGGTCCGCACGCTGGAGACCGGCGAGCGGGTGTTCGAGCGGCGCATCCCGGTCGGCGTCATCGGCGCGGTGTTCGAGGCCCGGCCGAACGTGACCGTCGACGTCGCCTCGCAGGTCCTCAAGGCCCGCAGCGCCGCGGTCCTGCGCACCGGGTCCGCCGCGCTCGGCAGCGCCACCGCGCTCGTCGAGCAGGTGCTGCGCCCCGCACTGGCCGACGCCGGGCTCCCCGAGGCCGCCGTCCAGCTCGTCCCGCTGCCCGGCCACGCCGGCGCCGAGGCCCTCGTCGGGTTGCCCGACCTGGTGCCGCTGGTCGTCGTCCGCGGGTCCGGGGACGTCACCCGCAAGCTGTCCGTGCTCGGCGCGACCGCGGGCACCCGGGTGCTCGCCCACGCCGACGGCGGCGGCGTCCTCTACCTCGACGCCAGCGCCACCGAGGCCGACGTCACGCGCCTGGTCACCGACTCGACCGACCGGCTCGGCGTCTGCAACCGGCTGAACCTGCTGCTCGTCGACCGGCCCGCCTACGACACCCTGCTGCCGGTCGCGAAGGCCGCCCTCGACGCCCGCGGCATCGCGCTGTCGCTGCCCCCGCACGACCACCCGCTCGGTCACGAGTGGGCACTGGACTCCGGCGCCGAGGCGCACGTGACGGTCGCCGTCGTCGACGGCCCCGACGACGCCGCCGACACCGCCGCCCGGGAGACCTCCGGCCTGGCCGCGACGATCTGCGCCGCCGACGAGCAGGTCGCACACCGTTTCATCGACCGCTACACCGGTACCGGGGTGTTCTGGAACGCGCCGTCGCGGCTGCTCGACGGCTACAAGCTGCTGGGCCTGCCCGAGACCGGCATCAACGTCGATCACACCCCCGGTCCCCGCGGCCCGGTGACCTACCGCGACCTGGGGCTGCGCCAGTTCGTGATCCTGCCGCCCGAGCACGCCTGACCGGGCAGGTTGCCGGGGGTGGGGGATAGCCTCGCTCCCGTGTCCGTGATCGCCGACAAATCCGCTCTCGAGCTGCACCGGGCCACGCTGGCCAACGGGCTGCGCGTGCTCGTCGTCCCGGACCCGGCCACCCCGGTGGTCGGGGTCTCGGTGCACGTCGACGTGGGCTTCCGTTCCGAGCCGGAGGGCCGCACCGGCTTCGCGCACCTGTTCGAGCACCTGATGTTCCAGGGCAGCGAGAGCCTGGAGAAGCTGGAGCACTTCCGGCAGGTCCAGTCCGCGGGCGGGATCTTCAACGGCTCGACCCACCAGGACTACACCGACTACTTCCAGGTGCTGCCCGGTGCGGCGCTGGAGCGGGCGCTGTTCCTGGAGTCCGACCGGTTGCGCGCCCCGAAGCTCACCGTCGAGAACCTGCGCAACCAGGTCGACGTCGTGAAGGAGGAGATCCGGCTCAACGTCCACAACCGCCCCTACGGCGGGTTCCCGTGGATCCTGCTGCCGCCGGTCCTCTACGACACCTTCCCGAACGCGCACAACGGCTACGGCGACTTCTCCGAGCTGGAGCAGGCGAGCCTGGACGACGCGGCCGCGTTCTTCGACACCTTCTACGCGCCGGGCAACGCGCTGGTCACCGTGCACGGTGACCTGTCCGAGCACGGCGTCGACGGCACCCTCGCCCTGGTCGAGCGGCACTTCGGGGACATCCCCGCCCGGCCCGTCCCGCAGCGGCCGTCGTTCGCCGAGCCCGCCCCCGGCGCGGAGCGGCGGCAGACCGTGGCCGACGCCCACGCCCCGCTGCCCGCGCTGGCGCTCGGCTACCGCGTCCCCGACCCGGCCGCCGAGCCCGACGCCTACCTGGCCCACGCCATGCTCGCCACCGTCCTGGCCGACGGCGAGGCCTCGAGGCTGCAGCGCCGCCTGGTCCACGGCGGCGCCGAGGGAGCGGGCCTGGTCACCGACGTCTCGGCGTCCAACGGCCTGATGGGCGGCCCGTTCGACGCCCGCGACCCCGACACCTTCACGATCACCGCGGTGCACCCCGCCGAGGTGTCCGCGGACCGGGTCACCGCCGCGGTCGACGAGGAGCTGGACCGCCTCGCCGAGCAGGGCCCCGGCACCGAGGAGCTGGAGCGCCAGACCGCCCGCTGGGTCGCCGCCCTGCACCGCGAGGACGACCGCGTCATGTACCGGATGCTCGGGCTCGGCGCCCGCGAGCTGCTCTACGGCCGCGCCGAGCTCGCCGTCGAGCTCCCCGGCAGGCTGGCCGCCCTGACCGGCGCCGACGTCGCCGCCGCAGCCGCCCGGCTGCGTTCGGCCGGGCGGGCCGTCCTGCTGGTCGAGCCGGCCGCCGAACCGACCGGGGACGGCGACGCGTGAGCGCCCCGACCCGTCCCGGCACCGTGAACCACACCGAAGGGGGCTCCGCGTGAGCGCCGCCCGCACACACCGCAGCGCGGAGGAGATCGGCCGCACCGAGCGCGGCCCCCGCCCGCTGCCCGCGCTCGGCCGCACCAAGGAGGTGCCGCTGCCGGACGTGCTCACCGAGACCCTGCCGAACGGGCTGACCGTCCTGGCCGCGCGCCGACCCGGGGTCCCGCTGGTCGAGACCGTCCTGCGTATCCCGGCCGCCTCGCCGGAGCCGGTCGCCGACGCCGCCCGCACCGCGGGCACCGAGGTGCTCGCCGAGACCATCCTGACCGGCACCGCGGGCCGCGACCGGATCGGCATCGACGACGCGCTGGCCTCGGTCGGCGGGGAGCTCGGCGTCGCCGTCGACCCGGAGTACCTGCAGGCGGGCGGCTCCGCGCTGGCCACCGGTCTGCCGACGGTCCTCGACGTCCTCGCCGACGTCCTCACCGCCGCCACCCACCCCGACGCCGAGGTCGCCCGCGAGCGGTCCCGGCTGGCCGAGCGGATCGCCGTCGCCCGCGCGCAGCCGCGCACCGTCGCCCGCGAGGCGCTGATGCGCCGCCGCTTCGGCGACCACCCCATCGTCTCGGAGATGCCGACCGCCGAGGCCGTCGCCGCGGTCACCCCGGAGCGGGTGCGGGAGCTGCACGCCGACGTCGTCGTCCCGGACGGGGCGAGCCTGGTCCTCGTCGGCGACATCGACCCCGAGGCCGCGATCGCCGAGGTCGCCCGCCGGCTCGGGGGGTGGACCGGCGACCACCCCGCCCGGTGGCTGTCCACCCCGCCGGTGCCGCAGGCCGGCGACCTGGAGCTGGTCCACCGGCCCGGCTCCGTGCAGTCCCAGCTGCGTCTCACCGCGCCCGGCCTGGACCGCACCGACGAGCGCTACACCGCGTTCCAGCTCGCGAACCTCGTGTTCGGTGGCTACTTCTCCTCGCGCTGGATGGAGAACATCCGCGAGGACAAGGGCTACACCTACGGCGCGCACTCCGGGCAGGAGTTCGTGCCCGGTGGCGCGGTGCTCGGTCTCGACGCCGACGTCGCCTCCGACGTCACGGCCGCCGCCCTGCTCGAGACCCGCTACGAGCTCGGCCGCATGGTGGCGGTCCCGCCGACCGAGCAGGAGGTCACCTCGGCCCGTCGCTACGCGATCGGTTCGCTGCTGATCTCGCTGGACAGCCAGTCCGCGCTGGCCGGCACCCTGTCCGCGCTGCACGCCGCCGGGCTCGACGTCGACTGGCTCCGGGACCGGCCGCGCCGGCTGGAGGCGGTCACCGTCGACGAGGTCGCCGCGGCCGCCACCGCGCTGTTCGCGCCGACCCGGTTCACCGGGGTGGTCGTCGGTGACGCCGACGTGGTCGGGCCACCGCTCGCCGCGCTCGGCGGCGTGGTCCGCGGAGGCGGGCGATGAGCCCCGGGGACTTCTCCCTGACCGAGGAGCCGGTGCTGTCGCGCAACGCGCTCTCCCGCGACGAGAACCGCCGCCTGGACCCGGCCTACGTGCGCGACACGTGGGCGAAGGCGCGCGTGGTCGTCGTCGACGAGTCCGGACGCACCCCGGTGGACTGGGAGGTCGAACCGGGCCGCGAGTTCCGCGAGGTCGACGCCGCCGCCTGGGACGACGCGGCAGGCCGTGGCGGGCACGTCCGGACCCGCGCGGGCACCGACGTCGCCGCGGAGCCGCCGGCCGAGGCCGTGCTGCTCGGCGAGCGCGAGGGCGTCCCGTACTGGGCGGTGCGCGTCGGGACCGAACGCACCGCCGACAGCGACATCTTCACCGGCGAGGGGGAGTGGGCGGACCTGCGCGCCGCGGGCGCGTTCCTCGACCCCCTCGGGTCCGGGCTGCTCACCGGCGCGGTCGCCACGCTGAACTGGCACGACCGGTCCCGGTTCTGCGCGATCGACGGCACCCGCACCCGCCCGCACAACGCGGGCTGGGCCCGGGTCTGCGACAACGGCCACGAGGAGTACCCGCGCACCGACCCGGCGATCATCTGCCTGGTGCACGACGGCGCGGACCGCGTCCTGCTCGCCCGCCAGCCGGTGTGGCCTGCCGGGCGCTACTCGGTGCTCGCCGGGTTCGTCGAGTCCGGCGAGTCGCTGGAGGCGTGCGTGCACCGCGAGATCTCCGAGGAGGTCGGCATCGCCGTGTCCGACGTGCGGTACCTCGGCAGCCAGGCGTGGCCGTTCCCGCGGTCGCTGATGGTCGGCTTCCACGCGATCGGGGACCCGGAGGTCCCGCTGACGCCACAGGACGGCGAGATCGCCGACGCCCTGTGGATCACCCGGGACACGCTGCGGTCGGCACTGGCCCGCGGCGACTGGGGCACCCGGGACGAGCCCGACCCCGCCGACGGACCGGTGGTCATGCTGCCGGGGAAGGTCTCGATCGCACGCACCATGCTGGAGTCCTGGGCCGCCGCCGGGGGCTGACCCCGCAGACGAAGCGGCGGCCCGCCCCCGGTGAGGTACCGGTGGCGGGCCGCCGCGCTCCGTGGTGGGAGATTAGGGGCAGGTGTCAGACCCCGAGCCGGGTCTTCACCTCGGAGAAGCTGGGGTTCGTCGCGACCGACTCGTCCGGGAAGACGACGGTCGGCACCGTGCGGTTGCCGCCGTTGGCCTTCTCGACGAACGCCACGGCGTCCGGCTCACGCTCGATGTCGATCTCGCGGTAGCCGATGCCGGCCTGGTCGAGCTGCAGCTTGAGACGACGGCAGAAGCCGCACCAGCTGGTCGTGTACATCGTCAGGTCCGCCATACCGTGTGCAACGGGCCCGCCCGCGGGATTCTTCCCGCCCCGCTGTGAGCTGCCCGGCACCCGGACGGGCGGGACGGGCGGCCCGTGACCGTCGGGGGCGGGTGTCAGGATGGGTGGGTGCCGTCCCGATCCACCGCCCGCCCCGCCCGTGCGACCCGCGCCGTGCCGGACCCGGCGGCCCCGATCGGCGCGGACGGTCTGGACCCCGAGCAGCGGGCCGCGGTGCACGCGCCGCGCGGCCCGGTCTGCGTCCTCGCGGGGGCGGGCACCGGCAAGACCCGCACGATCACCCGGCGGATCGCCCACCTGGTGACCTCGGGCCACGTCGCCGCCACCCAGGTCCTCGCCGTCACCTTCACCGCCCGGGCCGCGGGGGAGCTGCGCACCCGGCTGCGCGCGCTCGACGCCTCCGGGGTGCAGGCCCGCACCTTCCACGCCGCGGCGCTGCGTCAGCTGCGCTACTTCTGGCCGCAGATGGTCGGCGGCAGCCCGTGGCCGCTGCTCGACGGCAAGCTGCGGCTCGTCGGCCAGGCGGCCGCCCGCGCCCGGGCCGGCACCGACTCCGACGCGCTGCGCGACCTCGCCTCCGAGATCGAGTGGGCGAAGTCGACCCTGGTCGCCCCGTCGGACTACGCGGCCGAGGTCGCCCGCCGTCGCCGCGACACCCCCGGCCCGGCCGAGCAGGTCGCCGCCGTCTACGCCGCGTACGAGGAGCTGAAGAACGCGAGCGAGCAGCTCGACTTCGACGACCTGCTCCTGCACACCGCGATCGCGCTGGAGGAGCACGGCGGCGTCGCCGAGGAGTTCCGGTCCCGTTACCGGTGCTTCGTCGTCGACGAGTACCAGGACGTCACCCCGCTGCAGCAGCGCCTGCTCGACGCCTGGCTCGGCGACCGCGACGATCTCACCGTCGTCGGCGACGCCAACCAGACGATCTACACCTTCGCCGGCGCCTCCCCCCGGTACCTGCTGGAGTTCCCGCGCCGCTTCCCCGACGCCGCGGTCGTGCGCCTGCAGCGCGACTACCGCTCCACCCCGCAGATCGTCGGCTGCGCGAACCAGCTGATCGGCGCCGCCCGCAACCGGCCCGCCGGGTCCCGGCTGCAGCTCATCGGGCAGCTCCCGCCCGGCCCCGACCCGGACTTCTCCGAGCACGACGACGAGGCCGGGGAGGCCGCCGCCGTCGCGGGCCGGATCCTGACCCTGATCAACGACGGCACCGAGCCGTCGGAGATCGCGGTGCTGTTCCGGATCAACGCCCAGTCCGAGGCGTTCGAGCAGGCCCTGTCCGACGCCGGCGTGCCGTACCAGATCCGCGGCGGCGAGCGGTTCTTCAACCGGCCCGAGATCCGCCGGGCGATGCTCGCGCTGCGGACCGCGGCGCCGGACCAGCGGCCGGGCACCGACCTCGTCGACGTCACCCGCGCGGTGCTCACCGCCCGCGCCGGGCTGACCGACGAGCCGCCGAAGGGTGCGACGCTGCGCGCGCAGTGGGAGTCGCTGCTGGCGCTGGTCGGCGTCGCCGAGGAGCTGGCCGCGGTCGAGCCGCAGGCCGACCTGCGCCGGTTGTGCGGGGAGCTGGAGACCCGCGCCGACCACGCGCAGGCGCCCGTCGTCAACGGCGTCACGCTGGCGTCGCTGCACGCCGCGAAGGGCCTGGAGTGGGACGCGGTGTTCCTCGTCGGACTCGCCGACGGCACCCTCCCCATCGGCCACGCCGGCGACGACGAGGCCGCCGTCGAGGAGGAACGCAGGCTGTTCTACGTCGGCGTCACCCGCGCCCGGCGGGTGCTGTCGATGTCGTGGTCGCTGTCCCGGGCCTCCGGGCGCGGGCCGAAGCGACGCCGCTCGCGGTTCCTGTACGGACTGATCCCGGACTCGCACCCGGCGTCCCGGGTGGCCGGAGAGCGCCGGCCCGGGGGAGCCCGGCCCAAGTGCCGCGTCTGCGGGACCCCGCTGTTCGGGACCACCGCCACCAAGCTCCTGCGCTGCGACGACTGCCCGTCCGATGTGGACCTGGAGCTGCTGGACCGGCTGAAGCAGTGGCGGTCGGCGGCGGCGAAGGCGCAGGACGTGCCCGGCTTCGTCGTGCTCACCGACGCCACGCTCACCGCGATCGCGGAGCAACGGCCCGCCGGACCGTCGGCGCTGGTGGGCATCCCGGGGATCGGCGCGGCCAAGCTGGACCGCTACGGCGACGACGTGCTGCGGGTGCTCGCCGAGCATGCCGCCGAGAGCTCACGACCCCCTCTTCGGTAGGGATCGGCGTGAACTTCCGGCGAGACTTCGAATAATCGGTTGCAGTGCCGTGCGCAGCACTTCTACTGTCGTCGGCACCAGGTGGAGCGCCATGCTCCCGACACAGACGCGTCGCGCGGGAGACCGCGGACGGAACCGGAGGAGGTGACGAGATGGGCACGATCGACACGACCGGCCTGATTGGCACCACCCTGTCCGTCCCGGCCCCGGTGTGCGTCCCGGAGCGGACCGTCGTCGCGCGCGACGTCGCTCACGCGGGCATCGCGGTGTCCGGCGTCCGCCGTCGCCACCAGGGGGTGGCGCTGCTCGCGCCGTCGACGCTCCGCGCCACGGGTGGGGTGTACCCGCTGGGCGGCATGCCGGTCGCGGTCACCGGCCCGATCTTCGATGACAAGTGCACAGCTGCGTTCGTTCCCGGGCGCCGAGGGGGTACCTGACCCTCAGCACCCAGCGAGTCCCATCGGGGCCGCGGAACCCACGCACACGGGTTCCGCGGCCCCGATTTTTTTGTCCCCGATTCCGTCCCGAGAGATGACAGGTCCCGACCGGACCGGTCTGACCAGTTGCAGATGAAGTTCGATCGAGGAGGTCGATCGTGTACGTGCGATCCGTTCCGTGTGACGGCGGAATGATCACCGAGCAGTCCGGCGGCGGCGCCGGACCCGACGAGGTGCGGCTGCGGTCCGTGCCGAGCGTGGGCTCGGCCCTGCCCTGCCGCAACGGCGACGCCGACCTGTGGTTCGCCGAGGCCCCGGCCGAGCTGGAGGAGGCGAAGTCCCGCTGCGGCAGCTGCCCGCTCCGGCAGGCCTGCCTGGACGGCGCGCTGGAGCGCGCCGAGCCGTGGGGTGTGTGGGGAGGCGAGATCTTCGACCACGGTCGGGTGATCCCGCGCAAGCGCCCGAGGGGGCGCCCCCGCAAGGCCGACCTGGAGCGCGACCGGGCCCTGGCCCTGGCCGCCAGCCGCTGACCACAGCCGTACCGGCGCGACGCGCACCGCGGCGCCGCCGACCCACCAGACCCGAGGAGACCGAGACATGAACGACCTGAAGCCGGCACCGGCCGCGCGACCGATTCCCCGCACCGACCGTTCGTCCCACCTCGTGAACCAGGAGAACGTGATGACGCTCATCCAGGAAGCGCTGGCGAGATCCCATCAGCAGGAGGCCCAACGGGCGGCGGCCGAGCACCGGCTCGCACGCCGGCTCACCGCGGGCCGCGGCTGGTCCCGGATCGCGGCCTGGGCCGCCTCCCGCGCCGAGCGGGCGCGGCTGCGCGCCGGCTGATCCCGCCGCCGACCGCAGTGATCGGTGCCCCGTCCGGACCCGCGTCCGGGCGGGGCACCGTCGTGTCCGGGACCTGCCGGTCCGCCGGCGGGAGGGGGCCTGCTCGTCGCTTTGCTCTGCTCACCGATACGCAGCACCCCAGGTCAGGGTGCCGACGACCCGGTGAAGACGTCGGCGAACTCCGCCGATGGCGCGATCTCGGTGATCACGTCGACCAGCACCCCGTCCGGCCCGGCGACGACGAAGTGCCGCTGCCCGAAGTCCTCGTCGCGTACCTGGAGCAGCGCCTCCAGCCCGCCGCGGACGACGAGACGGTCCCACTCGGCGTCGACGTCGTCGACCTCGAGGTTCACCAGCGTCCCGGCGGCGGACCGGCCGCGGTACGCCGTCGGGATCGTCGGATGGTCCCGGTCGAGGACGGCGAGCTCGAAGCGTCCGCGACGGAGGCTGACGTACCAGTCGGTGTCGAAGACGATCTCGAATCGCATCAGGCCGGTCCAGAACGCGCGGGCGGCCGGGACGTCGGCCGTCGCGAGGACCGGGTAGCAGCTGTGGAGCACGGCACCCTCCTATACACATACTCTCGGTATGTGAAATCTATCGACGTACCATCAGTACGTCAAACGGAGAGGTGGCACGGGAGTTCGGCCCGAACAGCGCGAGCGGATCCGGCAGGCGGTGCTGGACGAGGCAGCGCGCCCGTTCCCCCGCAACGGGTACGGCGCGGTCGGGCTGCCGGCCGTCGTCGCCGGGTGCCGGGTGTTCCTCGACGCCGGCACCGAGCCGTCGGCGGCGCGGATCGTGCTCGTCGACGGGCCCGTCGTGGCGGGCCGGGCGCGCCGGCTCCAGCCTGCGCCGAATCGTCGGGGCGGCACCTCCCCACGATGCCCCCGAAGGCTCCGCCAGTGGCGCCGACCTGCGCTGCTGCGTATCGGTGAGCAGAGCAAAGCGACGACAGGACACCCCCGTCCCGCAGGACCGGAGTACCGGAGGGGAGGGGTCAGCCGGTCGGGGCGTCCGGCTCGAACATCTCCGGCTGCCACTCGGCGACGATCTCCCGCAGCCGCACGTGGGAGTCGAGCTGGCACAGGATGCCGACGGTCCCCATCGTCACCCTGTGCACCAGCAGGAACCGCGGGGGCAGGTTCAGCGACCGGCCGATCGCCGCGTCCGGGCTGCGCAGATCACCGACCCGCTCGGCCTGCTTCTGGATCCATCGGCGGCTGAAGTGGAACTCCTCGGACCCCAGCGGCTCGGTGAAGGGTGCGAGGTAGCCGAGGATCTGCTCGGACTCGATCCGGGCGCCGTCGCGGACGAACCCGGCCGAGCGCATCAGGGCCATCAGGTCGCCGCTGCGTCCCTCGAGCGCGTACTTGGTCATCGTGACCAGCTCAGGGGGCATGCCGTCGGGCATCCGGGCGACGGCACCGAAGTCGAGGACGAGCAGACGGCCGTCGTCGAGGATCCCGAAGTTGCCGGGGTGCGGGTCGGCGTGCAGCAGGTGCGCGCGGTCCGGCGCCGAGTAGTGGAAGCGGGCCAGCTGGTTGCCCGCGTGGTCGCGCTCCTCGCGGGTGCCGTCGCGGATGATCGAGGCCAGCGGGCGGCCCTGTACCCACTCGGTGATGACGGCCTTGGGCGCGGACCCGACCACGCGGGGGATCTTCACGTCCGGGTCGTCCTCGTAGAACGCGGCGAACTCGCGCTGGTACGCGGCCTCGTCGCGGTAGTCGAGCTCCTCCTCCATGCGGTCCTTGAGCTCCGCGACCAGCGGCTTGATCTCCATGCCGGGGACCAGCGGCTGCAGGATGCGGCTCATCCGCCCGAGCTGACGCAGGTCCGAGCGCAGCGCCTCCTCGGCGCCGGGGTACTGCACCTTGACCGCGACCTCGCGGCCGTCGCGCTTCCAGACCGCGCGGTGCACCTGGCCGATGCTGGCCGAGGCGGCGGGCGTCTCGTCGAAGTCGGCGAACCGGGACCGCCAGGACCGCCCGAACTGCTGGGTGAGCATGTAGTCGACGTCGGCCATGGGCATCGGCGGCGCCGCGGACTGCAACTTGGTGAGCGCCTCGCGGTAGGGCTCCGCGTACTCGTCGGGCACGGCCGCCTCGAACACGCTGAGCGCCTGCCCGAACTTCATCGCGCCGCCCTTGAGCTCGCCGAGCACCTCGAACAGCTGCTCGGCGCTCTTGGCCGCGAGCTGGGCCGCGATCTCGTCGCGGTCACCACCCGTGAGACGGCGCCCGAACCCTGCTGCGGCACGTCCGGCGACGCCGAGCGGGAGGCCGGCGAGCTTGGCGGTGCGCGAGGCGGTTCTTCGGGGAATGTCGCTCACACCGTGATTGTCCACCCGGCCGGGGGAGTCCCGCACGCCGCGGTGGGCCCCGGTGCGCTGTCCGGTACCGCCGCAGCCGCTGTGCCGCAGGAACAACCGGGTCGGCGGAACCCCGGACGGGTGACGACCGTCGCCGTGTCCGTATCGACCTCCAGCGCCGCACCCCACGACGCGGGCGGCCGGCCGCCGCGCACCGGTCCGTCGACGGCGGCGAGCACCTGGCCGACCGCCACCGCCGCCGTCGCGACCAGCACGTGCGGTGCCGCCGACGACGGCCCGCCGGCCGCGCCGGGCGCCCCCGCACAACCGGGACACGGCCCCCGGCCCGGCAGGACGAGCGGCCCCACCACGCCGCGGCCGTCGCGCAGGGCCACGAACAGGTGCTCCGAGGGAGCCTCCGGCGGCACCTGCCCGTCGCCGGCGAGCACCACCAGGTCCGCGGGCACCCGCCGGGGCGGATCGGTGTCGACACCGGCGTCGCGCAGGAACGAGCGCAGCTCCTCCCCGCGGTCCCGGCCCGGCCCCACCGGCAGCCCGGCCAGCACGTCGTCGGCGCCCGTCACCCCGCCGACCTGCGGGTACAGCTGTCCGATCCCGGCCCGGGCCAGCCCGGCGACGACCGCCACGGCGAGCGCGCCGTCGCCGCGGACCTCGACGAGCGTGCCCTCCCGGCGCCGCCGGACCCGGTCCACGACGTCCGGGTCGGCGAGCAGCCCCGCCCGCCACAGGACGGCGAGCAGCACCGCGACCTCGTCCTCGCCCCGGGTGAGCGCACCGGTCGGGCACGGGCCGTCGGCGAGCCGGTCCAGCGCGTCGACGGCGGCGGGGGACAGCTCCTCCAACAGTCGGGCCCGTGGTGGGCCGGACCCGATCCGGCGGGCCCGTGGCCCGGCCGGGAGGACGGCGAGGTGGGCGGCGAGCGCGAGCCGTGCGGGCAGTCCGGTCACCGGCGCCACGGTGCCCGCTCCGTGCGGCGACGGGGCCGGAACGCGTCCGCGCCGTTCGCATCCGCGAACCGGGGCGGCCTACCCTGGAGGCATGGCGAGTCCCCCGGTAGAGGTCCGACGCAGCGCCCGCCGGAAGCGCATGGTCAGTGCCCGGCGGGAGGGGGAACGGCTCGTCGTGTTCATCCCGGGCTGGATGTCCGCCGAACAGGAACGCGACTGGGTCGCGGAGATGGTGCGGCGCGTCGAGGCGAGCGAGGCCCGCCGCCGATCACCTGGCCGCAACAACGACGAGGCCCTGATGCGCCGCGGCCTGGAGCTGTCGAAGCGCTGGCTGGAGGGGCGCGCGCGGCCGTCGTCGATCCGGTGGGTGCCGACGATGCGCACCCGCTGGGCGTCCTGCACCCCCGACGACGCCACGATCCGGATCAGCGAGCGTCTGCGGGACGCGCCGGGCTGGGTCGTCGACTACGTGCTGGTGCACGAGCTGGCCCACCTGCTGTCCGCCGCGCACGACGACGTCTTCTGGTCCTGGGTACGCCGCTATCCGCGCACCGAGCGGGCCATCGGCTACCTGGAGGGCCTCAACGCGGCCGCGGAGCTCGGCATCACCGGTGTCGACGGCGACCCGGCCACCGCCGACGAGCCCGACGGGGTCGCCGACGCCGACGGTGAGGTCGGCGGGTTCGGCAGGACCGGCCCCGGGAGGGAGCCGGCCCGCGCGACCGGGACCTGAGCCGGGCTCAGGAGTCCTTCCGGTCCGTCCCGTCCTCGCCGTCGGTGTCCTCCGCGGAGGACTTCTCCGAGGTCCCGGGCTCCTCCGGGGCCCCGGACGACTCGGCCTTCCTCTTCTCCGCGTCGGCGGCCATCTGGCGCTCCAGCTCGGCGATCGGGTCGTCCGGGACGGCCCCGCCGGTCGCGCCGCCGCGCACGAAGGCGGCCGGGTCGTCCAGGTCCTCGGCCGACGGGATCAGGTCCGGGTGCGCCCAGACCGCGTCGCGGCCCTCGACGCCGCGCTCGGCGCCCAGCAGCTTCCACAGGTCCGCCGCGGCCCGCAGCTTCCGCGGCCGCAGCTCCAGCCCGACGATCGTCGCGAACGCCTGCTCCGCGGGCCCGCCCGAGGCGCGGCGGCGGCGCATCGTCTCGCGCATCGCCTCGGCCCCGGGCAGCCGCTCGGTCAGCGCCTCGGCGACGACGGTGTCCACCCAGCCCTCGATCAGGGCCAGCAGGGTCTCCAGCCGGGCCAGCGCCGCCTTCTGCTGCGGTGTGTCCTCCGGCTCGAACATGCCGGACTGCATGGCCTCCTGGATCGACTCCGGGTTCGACGGGTCGATCCCGCGGGCGAGCTCCTCGATCCGCGAGGTGTCCACGGTGATGCCGCGGGCGTACTCCTCGACGGCGCCGAGCAGCCGCTCGCGCAGCCAGTGCACGTGGGTGAACAGCCGCTGGTGGGCGGCCTCGCGCGCGGCGAGGAACAGCGTGACCTCACCGGCCGGGCGGTCCAGGCCCTCGGTGAACCGGGCGACGGCCTCGGGCAGCAGTGCGGAGGTGCGCTCCGGGCCGACCGGGATGCCGAGCTCGGTGGAGGTCAGCACCTCCTTGCCGAGCTGCGCCAGGCCCTGGCCGAGCTGGCTGCCGAACGCCATCCCGCCCATCTTGCCGAGCATCCCCAGCATCGGGCCCGCCGCGCCGCGGACCTCCTCGGGCAGGCCCTCGACCCAGGCCGAGGACAGCCGCGTCGCCACCGGGTCGCAGAGCCGCTTCCAGGTCGGCATGCCGGCCCGCACCCAGTCCGACGGCGTCCAGGCCTTCACCTCGCCGCCGGAGGAGGGGAACGACGTCGCCGGGTCGAGCCACAGCTCCGCGAGCTTCACGGCCTCGGCGACCCCGTTGCGCTGGGCGTCGGTGAGCGACGACGTCGACTGCGCGAGCTGCTGGGTGGCGATCCGGGCGGCGAGGTCGTAGTCGACGGGACCGCCGTCGGAGGAGCCGCTGCTGGAGAGCATCTGGCCGAGCTGGGACAGCATCTGCCCGAGCTGGCTCATGTCGAACTGGCCCCCGCCGGGCATACCCGGCATGCCGGGGATCCCGCCCATGCCGAACGCCGCGAACGGGTTCTGGCCCGCGCCGCCGGAGGCATCCGACGGGTCGTCGGACCGGGGATGCGACCCGAAGCCGAACGGGTCCTTCGGGCCCTCGGGCTCGCCCTTCCCGTCCTTGCCCGACGTGCCCCCGTCCTTGCCGGAGGCGTCGCCGGAACCCGAGTCGGGCTGGTCGCCGGGCTCGCGGTCGCGGTCACGGTCGGCGGGGCCGAAGCCGAAGGGGACGTCGCTCATGGCGTCCACCGTACGCGGGCCCGGGGGGTGGTCGCCGCCCCCACAGCCGGTGGATCGGGCCTGGTGGGGCGGTGTTCGCTGCGAGCGGACCGGGGAACTACGAGCAGCCGGCGGGCGTACCGCCGGTGTCGAGGGTGGTCAGCGCGCCGACCGCCTCGTCGAGGGTCCCGACGCGCACGAGCTGGAGGCCGTCGGGCGCGTCCTCGGCGGCCTCGGTGCAGTTCGCGGCGGGCACCAGGAACGTCTGCGCACCGACCTCGCGGGCCTTCAGCATCTTGAACCGGATGCCGCTGATCGGCCCGACCCGGCCCTCGGCGTCGATGGTGCCGGTGCCGGCGACGAACCGGCCGCCGGTCAGCGGACCCGGGGTCAGCTTGTCGACCAGAGCCAGGCTGAACATCAGACCGGCCGAGGGGCCGCCGACGTCGCCCAGGGTGATGGTCAGCTTCTGCCCCTCGGCGGGGGAGGTGGCCGGGGTGATGCCCAGGAAGGCCCGCGCCGGGTCGTCCGGGTGGGCGGCCGGGGTGACGGTGACCTGGCGCGGCGCGGCGTCCCCCCGGCGGACGGTGAGGGTGACCGGCTGACCGGGGCGCGCCGTCCCCATGGCGTCGAGCAGGCCCTGGACCGAGGTCACCGGGGTGGCGCCGACGGCGCGGATCTCGTCGCCGGGTTCCAGCACCCCCGCCGACGGCGAGCCGTCGGTCAGCGCGCCGACCGTGACCCGGGTCGGCAGGTGCAGGTGGTTCAGCGCCGCGGCCTCGGCGTTCGCGATCGAGCCGTCGAACTCCTGCTGGTTGGCCTGGGTGACCTGTTCGGTGGACTCGCCGGGCGGGTACAGCGACCAGCGCGGCGCGAGCCGGTAGGTGCCCGAGGCCCACATGCCGAGCGCCCGCAGCGTCGAGATCCCGTCGGTGACGCCGACGGTGGTCATGTTCAGGTGCCCGGTCGTCGGGTAGGTCGGCAGGCCCTCCGCGGACACGACGGGCGTGCCCTCGACCTCACCGAGGGTGTCGAAGGTCGGTCCCGGCCCGAGGGCGACGACCGGCGCGGGGACCACGGTCCCGACCGCAGTGAGGGCGAGCAGTACGAGGACCGCGGTCACCCACGTCGAAGATCGAACGCCCACGGACGGAACCCTACGATCGTGCGACGACGACGGCGCGCCCGACCCCGGCCCGTCCTGCGACGATGCGGTCGGAGAGCCGGGGGACCGCCGCCCGATGTGTCGTTTTCGTCCCGACACACCGGGACCCGACCGCGACTTCACCGAACCTCCGTACAGTTGCCCTCGGAGAACCGTGCCGTCGCCCCAGCCGGCCGCGCTCTCCACGAGTCGTACCCGAACTGTGGAGTGTGCCCGTGTCGTCCATGCGGCCCCCTGTGGGAGCGCCGTCGCTGACCCGCCGAACCCGGATCCTGCTGGTCGCCGCGGGCGTCCTCGTAGTGCTTCTGCTCGGTGGCTCGCGGCTGTTGAACTTCTACGTCGACTACCTGTGGTTCGGCGAGGTCGGTTTCCGGAGCGTCCAGCTCACCCGGCTGTTCACCCAGATCGTGCTCTTCGGGGTCGTGGCCCTGGTGGTGGGCGGCCTGGTCGCGCTGACGCTGTGGCTGGCCTACCGGTACCGCCCGGTCTTCGTGCCGGTGTCCGGCCCCGAGGACCCGGTCGCGCGCTACCGCACCACGATCATCCAGCGCCTGCGCCTGTTCGCCGTCGGCGTGCCGGTCGTGATCGGTCTGATCGCCGGGCTCGCGGCGCCGACGCAGTGGCAGACCGTGCAGATGTTCCTGCACGGCACCCCGTTCGGCCGCGCCGATCCCGAGTTCGGCAACGACATCGGGTTCTACGCCTTCACCCTGCCCTTCCTGCGGATGAGCCTGAACTGGCTGTTCGTCGCCGTCGCGATCTGCTTCGTGCTCGCGCTGGTGACCCACTACATCTTCGGGGGCATCCGGCTGTCCGGCCGCTCCGGCTTCGTCTCCACCGCCGCGCGCGCCCAGCTCGCCGTGCTCGCCGGGGTGTTCGTGCTGCTCAAGGCCGTCGCCTACTGGTTCGACCGCTACGACCTGCTGTGGTCCAACCGCAATGCGCAGACGTTCTACGGAGCCACCTACACCGACCTCAACGCGGTCCTGCCGGCCAAGCTGATCCTGCTGGTCATCGCGGTGATCTGCGCGCTCGCGTTCTTCGTCGCCGCCTTCCGCCAGAACCTGCAGATCCCGGCCGTCGCCGTGGTCATGCTGGTCGTCTCCTCGATCCTGGTCGGCACGGCGTTCCCGCTGGTGCTGCAGCAGTTCGTCGTCGCGCCCAACGCGAACGTCAACGAGGCCCCGTCGATCGAACGCAACATCGCGGCGACCCGGGACGCCTTCGGCATCGGTCCGGACAAGGTCGACATCACGCCCTACGCGGGCACGTCGGAGGCGACACCGGCCCAGGTCCGGGCCGACACCGACACCATCCCCAACATCCGGCTGCTCGACCCGGGCAAGCTCAACCGCACGTTCACCCAGCTCCAGCAGCGACGGAACTTCTACGGGTTCTCGCCCAACCTCGACATCGACCGCTACACCGTCGACGGCGAGACCCGTGACTACGTCGTCGCGGCGCGCGAGATGAACGCCAACGGCCTGGTGAACAACCAGCAGGACTGGATCAACCGGCACCTGGTCTACACCCACGGCAACGGGATCGTGGCCGCTCCGGCGAACCAGGTGAACGAGGCCCTGGAGGACGCGGGCGGCTCCGGCGGCCTGCCGAACTTCCAGGTCTCCGACACCCAGCAGCAGGGCTTCGTGCCCGTCCAGCAGCCCCGCATCTACTACGGCGAGCTGCTCGACAACCAGTACTCGATCGTCGGTGCCGAGCCGGGTACCGCGCCGCGGGAGTACGACTCCGACGAGGCGCAGTACACCTACACCGGTGCCGGCGGCGTCCCGATCGGCGGGCTGTTCAACCGTTCGGTGTTCGCGCTGGCCTACGGCGAGCGGAACATCCTGTTCAACAACTCGATCAACGCCGACTCGAAGATCATGTACGTCCGGAACCCGCGGGACCGCGTGCAGGCGGTGGCCCCGTGGCTGACGCTGGACAACGACCCGTATCCGGCCGTCGTCGACGGACGGGTGCAGTGGATCATCGACGGCTACACCACGCTGCAGAACTTCCCCTACGCCGAGCGCGTGCAGCTGGGTGACGCGACCGCGGACTCCCGGCTCGGGCCGAACGGCCAGCAGCTGCCGAACGACACGATCAGCTACCTGCGCAACTCGGTGAAGGCCACGGTCGACGCCTACGACGGCACCGTGAAGCTCTTCGCCTTCGACGAGTCCGACCCGGTGCTGCAGACCTGGCAGAAGGCGTTCCCGGGCACGGTCGAGCCGCGCTCGGCGATCACCCCGGACCTGCAGGCTCACCTGCGCTACCCGGAGGACCAGTTCAAGGTCCAGCGTGAGCTGCTGACCCGCTACCACGTCGACGACCCGAACGAGTTCTTCTCCACCGTGTCGTTCTGGGACGTCCCGTCCGACCCGACCGTGCAGGGCGGCAACGGCGGCAGCCAGGACGCACAGCCGCCGTACTACATCTACGCGGGTCTGCCGGGGCAGGAGGGCGCGTCGTTCCAGCTCACCAGCGCGCTGGTGAGCCTGCGGCGGCAGTTCCTCGCCTCGTACGTGTCGGCCAGCTCGGACCCGGACACCTACGGGAAGCTGACCGTGCTGCAGCTGCCGAACGAGACCCAGACGCTCGGCCCGCAGCAGGTCCAGGCCCGGTTCCTCGGCTCGCCCGAGGTCTCCTCCGAGTTGAACCTGCTGCGGCAGAACCAGACCACGATCGACTACGGCAACCTGCTGACGCTGCCGGTGGCCGGTGGTCTGCTCTACGTCGAGCCCGTGTACATCGAGCGGGCGGGCGGTCAGGACAACTCGACCTACCCGCAGCTGGCCCGCGTCCTGGTGTTCTACGGCGACCGGCTCGGCTACGACGCGAGCCTGTCCCGTGCCCTCGACGAGGTGTTCGGCGCCGGAGCCGGTGCCGCCGCGGGCGGTGCCGCTCCGACGACCGGGCAGCCCGCCCAGCCGACGACGCCCACGACGCCGGCCACGCCGAACGGACAGGGCGCCCAGACCCCGGCGGCGCCCAACGCGGCGCAGGCGACCGCGGCGCAGCAGATCCGTGCGGCGCTGAACGAGCTCAAGGCGGCCCAGCAGTCCGGTGACTTCGCCAGGCAGGGCGAGGCGCTGGCCGCGCTGGACCGTGCGGTCGCGGCCTTCCAGGGCGCCGGTGGCTGATCATCGTCGGGCCGGACCCCCCTGCGGGTGGGGTCCGGCCCGGTGTGTAAGGTTGCCCCTGCAACACAGACGGAATGCACGCGGTTCCGTTCGGCGCGGGGTGGAGCAGCTCGGTAGCTCGCTGGGCTCATAACCCAGAGGTCGCAGGTTCGAATCCTGCCCCCGCTACCACTCACGAAGGCCCCCAGGATCTCCTGGGGGCCTTCGGTCTTCGTGGGGTCCGGGCCGTCGCCGGGAGCGACCCCCCTCGGAGGTCCGGTGAACGGCCGGTGTACGGTGGTGACACAACACAGACGGGATCGCACGCGGTCCCGGACGGCGCGGGGTGGAGCAGCTCGGTAGCTCGCTGGGCTCATAACCCAGAGGTCGCAGGTTCGAATCCTGCCCCCGCTACCACTCACGAAGGCCCCCGGGGAGTACCCCGGGGGCCTTCGTCCTGTCAGGGGACCCGCGCGTACTCGGCGACGACCACCCCGGAGCGGTACGGCGTCGACCGCACCAGGTCCCAGGACCGCGGCCGGTACCCGCCGCCGTCGTCGAACAGGGGCTTGCCCGCCCCGAGCACGACCGGGTTCACCTTGAGCACCAGCCGGTCGATCTCGCCCGCCAGCGCGGCGGCGAGCCGCCCGCCACCGCAGAGCCAGATGCCGGCGCCGGTGCGTCGCTTCAGCTCGCGGACGAGGTCCACCGGGTCACGCCCGGTCAGGGTGATCCCGGCGGGCACCGCGTCGGCGGGACGGCTGCGCGACAGGACGTACTGCTCCAGGTGCGGGTACGGGTCGGTGGTGGCCGCCAGGCCCGCGGCGTAGGTGTTCCAGCCCATCAGCACGGTGTCGAACCGGCTGTTGTCCGCGGTCAGCCCGAGCATGTCCAGCCCGACGGCCGGGACCGTGTCGGTCCACTCCCGCAGGATCATGTCGATGTGGTCGCCGGTCTGCGGGAAGGCGTCGAAGGTGTCGTCGGGGGCCGCGATGCGGCCGTCGAGCGAGACCGCGACGTAGTAGACGAGCTCGCGCATGCGCGGACCTCCGGGTCGAGGGAACCACGACGGATGTCGTGGTCGCTGAAAGTACAACAGGCGTCGTGGTTCGTCTAGGGTGCCCGCATGGCACGCAACGACGACCGCAGGCAGCGGCTGGCCGACGCGGGGCTGGCCGTCCTGGCCCGCGAGGGCGCCCGGGGACTGACCCACCGCGCGCTGGACCGGGCGGCCGGCGTCCCGACCGGCACGGCGTCGAACTACTTCCGGACCCGCGCCGAGCTCGTCCGTGCGCTGGCCGACCGGATCGGGCAGCGCCTGGCGCCGGACCCGGACACCGTCGCCGGCCTGCGCGCGGGGGAGGCAGGGCCCGCGATGTTCGCCGACCACGTCCGCGACATCGTGCGCCGGCTCGGTGCCGAGCGGGACGTGACGCTGGCGCTGTTCGAGCTCCGTCTGGAGGCCGCCCGGCGCCCGGAGGTCGCCGAGGTCATGGGGGAGTGGCTGCGCACCGGGTTCGCCGCCGACGTCGCCTACAACCGGGCCGCGGGACTGCCCGGCGGGCCCGCGGAGATCGCGCTGTTCCACTACGCGGTCGACGGCCTGCTCCTGGACCGGCTGACCCTGTCCATCGACCCGGACACCCCGACCGACACTGTCGTCGACGCACTCGTCGACGGGCTGCTCCCGCCCCCTCAGGGCGCCGGTGCGACCTCCAGCACCCGGTAGCCGCGCTCGGAGGCCAGGCGGGTCGTCGGGAAGCCCTGCTCGTCGTTCAGCCACCGTTGCAGCGAGTCCGAGCCCAGGTTCTTGGCCACCACCAGGTACGCCCGCCCGTCCGGGAGGAGCCGCGGAAGCCAGCGCAGCAGCAGCTCGTGCAGCGCGGCCTTGCCGGAGCGGATCGGCGGGTTGGAGTAGATCCCGGCGAAGGTGACGTCGTCGGGGACCTCCTCGGGCCGGCAGGCGGTCACGTTGCCCAGCCCGGCCGCGTCGGCGTTCTCCCGGGTGAGGCCCAGCGCGCGCTCGTTCAGGTCCACCGCCCACACCGGAAGCCGGCGGCGCCGGCTGGCCAGGGTGAGCGCGATCGGGCCGTAGCCGCAGCCGACGTCGAGCAGCGGGCCGCGGACCGGCGGCATCGGCGCGGTGTCGAGCAGCACCTTCGTCCCGCGGTCGAGGCGGCTGTGCGAGAAGACCCCGGTGTCGGTCACCAGCGACAGGTCCACGCCGGACGTGTGCAGGCGGACCGACCCGCGGTGGCTCGCGACGGACGGCGTGGCGCTGAAGTAGTGGTCACCCACGCCGGGTGATGCTACGGCGGGGACACTGGGGACATGAGGACGCCACAGCCCCCGCAGGACGTGCCCATCCGTGAGGAGCCGATCCGGATCGGTCAGTTCCTGAAGCTCGCCGGCCTCGCCGAGGACGGCGTGCACGCCCGCGAGATCCTGGAGGCGGGCGAGGTCACGGTCAACGGGGCACCGGAGCACCGCCGGGGCGCCCGGATCCGGCGCGGCGACGTCGTCTCCGTGGCCGGGCGGAGCGTCCGCCCGGCCTGAGGCTCACCAGCCGAGGTGGTCGAACGCCGTCGCGAGCGTCGGGGCGAGGGTCTCGGCGTAGGTCGCGGTCAGGTGGTTGTCGTCCATGTAGACGAGCACGTTGCCCACCTCGCTGCGGCAGACCGCCGGGTCGCAGATGCCGTCGGCCACGTCGGCGAACACCACGTTCGGCGGGACGCCCGGGACCGCCGACCACGGCGGGTACGGCTGGTACAGCGTGTGCCGGTCGACCTCGCAGTCCGGCGCGCCCCGGCCCTGCCTGGCGACGCAGTCGACCACGTTGAAGTCGAACCGGGGGTTGTCGCGGACCGCGACGACCGGGATCCCGGCCGCGTCGAGCCGCTGCCAGGCCTGCACGAACCCCTCGGGGGTCTGCTCGTGCAGTCCGGGCCGCACGTCGCGGCTGGCCAGGGTCAGGACCGCGTCGGGGTGCATCGCGACCAGCTGGTCGTGCACCGCGGCGTTCCAGTCGGTGCACCCCTGGTCGTCGGCGACGGTCTCCGAGCGCACCGACATCGGGCAGGCCCCGCGGAACATGCCCACCATCGACCAGTTGCGCTGCTCGGCGATCACCGCGAGCGAGGCGGCGTACTGCTGGGCGTGCGAGTCGCCGACCACGGCGACCGTCCGCTCCGAGGTCTCCGGGGCCGGCGCGGGCACGGTGCAGACCTCGAGCTCCGCGCCGTGCTCGGAGGGCCCGCAGTCCCAGCTGGTGCCGTGGTAGCTCCAGTCGTCGGGCGCCTGCACCAGCGACGGGGTCAGCTCGGCGTCGGCCGGGTCGAGCGAGGCGAGGTCGAACTGCGGGGACAGCGCCGCCGCGCCCGGGTGCGACGGCGAGCCCGCCAGCACCGGCGTCGACGTCCGCGCGGCGGCCAGCCCGTACCAGGAGCCCGCCGCGACGAGCACGGTCAGCGCGAGCACCCCGCCGGTCCGCAGCGCGTGGCGCACGTCGAGCGCGGCGATCCGCTGCTCCACGAACCGGTGGGTCAACCAGGCCAGCACGAACGACACCGCGATCACGGCGGCGCCCTGCTCGAGGTCCAGCCGGTCCTGCCCGGTGCGCACCAGGGTGAGCGTCAGGATCGGCCAGTGCCACAGGTACAGCGGGAACGAGATGTCGCCGATCGTGCGCAGCACCCGTCCCGACAGCAGTCGGTCGACGCCGAACCGGTGCCCGGACCGCCCGGCGACCAGCACCATCGCCGCGGCCAGCGTCGGCCAGAGCGCCGCCCAGCCGGGGAACGCGCGGTCGACCTGGAGCAGGATCCCGCAGGAGACCAGCGCGGCCACGCCGCCCCAGCCGAGCACCGCGCGGGTGCCGGGGGTCAGCTCCGGCCGGTCCTCGATCCGGGAGATCCACAGCGCGAGCAGCCCGCCGAGCGCGAACTCCCAGATCCGCGTCGCTGAGTGGAAGTAGGCGAGCGGCTGGTTCACCAGCGTCAGGTACACCGAGTACGCGAACGAGGCCCCGCCGACGGCGAGCAGCGTGCCGGTGAGCCGCCGGTGCAGGTCGGCCCCGTCCCGCCGGGTCGCGATCGCGACACCGGCCACGACCAGCGGCGCGAGCAGGTAGAACTGACCCTGGATGGACAGCGACCAGAAGTGCTGGACGATGCTCGCCGCGTTGTCGCGGGCCGCGTAGTCGACCGAGTTGTGTGCCAGCTCCCAGTTCTGCAGGAACAGCAGCGACGCGACCGTCTCCCGGACGGTCGGCATCCACCGGTTCTCCGGCAGCAGCCAGAACCCGGCCACCACGCCCGCGACGAGGACGACCGTGACCGCCGGTAGCAGCCGGGAGAACTGGCGTCGCCACGTGGCGAGTACGTCGACCCCGCCCCGCGCCGCCGCCCGGTGGAGACCACCGGTGATGAGGAAGCCGGTGATCAGGAAGAACACGTCGACGCCGCCGGAGACCCGGCCGACCCAGACGTGGTAGACGACCACCAGCACCACCGCCAGGGCGCGCAGCCCCTGCAGCTCCGGACGGAACCGGGAGCGCGCGACGCCCCCGGCCGTCGTCGTGGTGCGGCTGGCGGGGGCTCCACCGGGGGACGACACGAGTGGCAGCTCCTCGTTGCGGGCACGATCGAGTAAAGGGAAGTTTACGATTCGACCTCTACAACGACGACGGCGGTCACCGGGTTCCCCCGGTGACCGCCGCTCGTGGGGTCAGGGTCTCGCTCAGTATCCGATGTATCCGCCGTGGCTGCCGACCCGGCCACCCGCGTCGAGCGTATCGATGCCGTAGCGGTCGATCATGTAGCGCACGCCCGCGGTGATGTTCGCGATCGGGTCGGTGATCGCCCGGTCGGCGAAGTCCGGGTGCACGTAGGCCGCGAACGTCGAGGGGATGACCTGCATGAGGCCCTCGGACGGGTTGCCGGCCGCGGCGTTGGAGTCCCAGTTGTTGATGGCGTGCGGGTTCCCGTTGGACTCCTTGAGGATGATCCGCTTGAGCCCGCTCGCGTAGGACTGGGACAGCCCCATGTGGTCCAGGGCCTCGGCGATCCAGCCGTCCAGTCCGCCCTGGGCGACGATCGCGTCGATCCGCGCCTTCTCGGCCTGGCGCGCCTTCTCGGCCGCGGCGGCCTTGGCGTGCTCGGCGGCGATCTTCGTCGCGATCTCGTGCGCCTTGCCCATGGACGCGAGGTCGGCGTCCTGGGCGGGGGCGGCGGCCTGCAGCGCGCCCGACGCGGCGGACGGCTGGGCGAAGGAGACCGGGCTGAAGAAGCCGGAGGTCGAGCCGTCCGTGGCCTTCGTGGCCGAGGGGATGTTCGCGGAGTACGCGGCCAGCGTCGTGGCGGCGGTGGTGCCGCCCTCCTCGGCGTCGGCCTGCGTCGAGGTCCCGTCCAGAGTGGTCGGGACGATCGCGGCGAACGCACCGGAGGCGAGCACGCCGAACGCGGCGCCGGTGGCGGCCGTGCGGGTGCCGGCACGACGCGCGGCGTGCGCGGGGCCGCCGTGCCGCGAGGAACGGAGGGACGGTGCAGCGGCCGTCGCTGCGGGTGTGGTCGCCACGGGTCGGGGGAACCCGTGGTGGCCACCGGGGGAGCGGTGTCCGGGCAAGGAAACGCCTTTCAGATCACGGACGGCACCGCGCACGAACGGCCGGGTCGGGGGTCCCGGGTGAGCCGGTCGGGGAGTCCGGCTCCAGCCCGCTCGTGATCGGGCCGTGATGACTGGGGATGACCGTAGAGGGCCCCGTCGCGGGGGTCCAGCCCCGGGGCCGTCGGTCGCCGCGCGACAGGCACCGTTCACCGGTTCCGTGATCTTGAGAGAGTGCGGGGAGCAACCCGATGGACGGTGCCCCTCGGCCGACGGACGGCGGTCCCCGCAGGTGGCGGGCTTGCGATGAACGGCGCAATACTGGAGTCGGCTCGAGGTTTGTACGGGCCGTCCCGATGCGTGGAACGGCGTGTGGGACGGCCGCGGCGGGGTAGTGGGACGGGGGACGGGCATGGACACGGGCGACCTGTTGACCATCGGGGAGATCGTCGAGCGCAGCGGGTTCCCGCACTCGGCGCTGCGCTACTACGAGCGCGAAGGGCTGATCTCCGCGACCCGGACCTCGGGCAACCAGCGTCGCTACCGGCGCAGCGTGCTGCGCAGGCTCGCCTTCGTCCGGGCGGCCCGGTCCATCGGGATCGGGCTGGAGGAGGTCCGCTCCGCCCTCGACGCGCTGCCCGCGGACCGCACGCCGACGCGGTCGGACTGGGCCCGGCTGTCGCGGTCCTGGCGCGGCAGGCTCGACGAGCAGATCGACGCGCTGACCGCCCTGCGCGACGGCCTCGACGGCTGCATCGGCTGCGGCTGCCTGTCGATGACGACCTGCCGGCTGGTCAACCCCGACGACGCCGCCGCCGCGTACGGCGACGGTGCCCGGGTGCTGCCCGCCGCGCTGCGCCGCCCGCCGGTGCACGGCCGGTGAACCCCGCCCGGTGACCGCTGCCGTGGCGCCCCGGGCTGCCTAACCTGGGGTCGTGACCGATCTCGTACCGGACCGCTGGTTGACCGTCGACGGCCTCGCCAACGCCCGTGACGTCGGCGGCCTCCCGCTCGACGGCGGGGGCCGCGTCCGCACCGGCGTCCTGCTGCGCACCGAGTCCCTGGAGGGGCTGGGGCCGGCCGCCGTCGCGTACCTCACCGACGAGCTGGGCGTCGCGCAGGTGCTGGACCTGCGCACCGACCACGAACGCACGACCTACGGCCTCGGTGCGCTCGCCGACGCCGGGGTGCCGGTGCACCGGCTCAGCTTCATCCCCGAGACCGGCATCGCGCTGCCCGAGGTCGACCTCGGCGACTCCCATCCGATGCTCGGCCACTACCTCGCCTACCTGGAGGGTCGTGGCGAGTACGTCGTCGACGGGGTGCGCCGGATCGCGGGGCTGGAGTCCGGCACGACCGTCGTGCACTGTGCCGCCGGCAAGGACCGGACCGGGGTGCTCGTCGCGCTGGTGTGCGCCGCGGTCGGGGTACCGCGGGAGGAGATCACCGCCGACTACGCGCTGTCCGCGACCCGGATCGACGCCCTGTTCCGGAAGTGGACGACCGCCTCGGGCGAGCCGATGCCCGGCGCCGACGAGCTGGACCGGCACCGTCCACGGGCCGAGGTCATGGCCGAGTTCCTGCGGCTGCTCGACGAGCGCCACGGCGGCCCGGTCGGCTGGCTGCGCGAGAACGGCCTCACCGAGGACGAGCTGACGCGCCTCCGGACCCGGCTGCGCGACGGGAGCGCCTGAGCACGCTCAGGGCAGCTCCTCGATCGGCACCATCGGGTCGAGCTTGCGCAGCGACCCCGGGTCCCCGGTGACCGCGGGCCAGCCCCGCCGCCGGGCGGCGGTGACGACCTGGCCGGTCACGATGTCGTCGAGCCCCTGGGAGGCCAGCAGCAGCCCGGCCTCCTGGGCGCTCTCGGGGGACAGCTCGTGGATCACGGTGTTCGGCAGACCCAGCAGGACCTGCAGTGCGGCGTGGTGCTCGGCGTCGACCATCGACCAGGCGCGGCCGAGGGCGGCGCTGGGCACCGCGAGCACGATGTTCTCCTCCACCGCGGCCCAGACCAGCGCACGCATGTAGACGGGGCGACCGGTCGCGAAGGCCGCCAGAGCCGAGGAGTCGAGTACGCGTCCGCCGATCATCGTGGGCTCAGCCGACGGCCACGGGCGGGACCGGGCGCAGCGAACGGCGCGCGGCATCCAGCTCGTCGGCCGGCGGGGGGCCGCCGTAGAGGTCGGCCAGGGTGGCCAGGGAACGGTCCCGGTCCTGCCGTGCCTGCACGGCCTCCGCCACGTAGGCGGACAGGCTCGCCGCCGATCCGCGGGACACCGCGTCCCTCGCCTCGGCCACCAGCTCCGCCGGCAGCGTGACCGTCACCCGCTCGCTGCGCATACCGAAATGCTACTCCCTGCATACCGCCCGGGCCACGGACACGCCGCGGGAGGCAGGTTACCGGCGGGTATGGAAGGCTCCGGGTCGGGACAGTGCCGACCTCACACGACGAACGGGTGCTCATCCATGGACCTGACCTTCACCCCGGCCGAGGAGGAGTTCCGCGCGGAACTGCGCTCCTGGCTCGGCGCCCACATCCCGCAGGAGTGGACCCGCCCCGGGTTCTGGGAGTCCCTGGAGGACTCCGAGAGCTTCCGGCTGCGGCGCGACTGGGAACGGGACAAGGCCGACGCCGGGTTCGCCGGCATCCAGTGGCCCGTCGAGTACGGCGGCCGCGGCGGCACGCCGGGCATGAAGGCCATCTACGACGAGGAGACCGTCCGCGCCCAGGCGCCGCGCACGGTCAACCCGCTCGGGCTGACCTTCCTCGCGCCGACGGTCATGGCGATCGGCACCGACGCGCAGAAGAAGGAGATCATCGGCCCGCTGCTGCGCAACGAGGTCGTGTGGTGCCAGGGCTTCTCCGAGCCCGGTGCCGGCTCCGACCTCGCGGCGCTGTCCACCAAGGGCGTCCGCGACGGTGACGACTTCGTCGTCAACGGCCAGAAGGTCTGGACCACCAACGCCGTGCACGGCGACAAGATCTTCACCCTGGTCCGCACCGAGGCCGGGTCGGAGAAGCACCGTGGCATCTCGATGCTGCTCATCGACATGGACCAGCCCGGCGTCACCGCGCGCCCGTTGCGCCAGATGAGCGGGGCCAGCGAGTTCGGCGAGGTCTTCTTCGACGACGCCCGCGTCCCGGCCGCGGACTGTCTCGGCGAGATCGGTGACGGCTGGCGCACCGCGATGCTGCTGCTCTCGTTCGAGCGCGGCGCGTCCGGCATCTCCCAGTACACCGAGTTCCGTCGTCAGTACGACGAGATTGCCGCCGTCGCCCGGAGGCTCGGCCGCGACACCGACCCGGTGATCCGCGACGACCTGGCCCGCGTCCTGGTCGAGCTGGAGTGCCTGAAGCTGCACTCGATGCACGTGCTCACCCAGGTCGAGCAGGGCCGCGATCTCGGCTTCGAGGCGTCGATGACCAAGCTGCAGTGGTCCGAGGCGTTCCAGGACCTGTGGGAGGTCTACGACCGGATCCTCGGCGAGGACGCCACGCTCGACGCGCTGCCCGACGGCACCGACCTGCGCCCGCTGCACGCCCAGGCCATGTGGTCGCGCTCGGTCACCATCTGGGGCGGCTCGTCGCAGGTGCAGCGCAACGTCACCGCCGAGCGCGTGCTCGGCCTGCCGCGGTAAGGGGAGCGGACACATGTTCTTCGCACTCACCTCCGACCAGCAGGAGTTCGGCGCCGCGGTGCGCGACTACCTGGCCGAGCGCTTCGACCTCGCCGCCGTGCGGACGGTCGTCGAGAACCCGTCCGACGACGGCAACCCGGCGTCGTTGTGGCGCGCCGCGGGCGAGCAGGGGTGGACCGCGGTCACCGTCGACGAGGAGCACGACGGCCTCGGTCTCGGCCTGGTCGAGGCCCAGGTGATCGCCCGGGCGCTCGGGGCGGGTGTCGCCCCCGGCCCGTGGCGCGGCACCGTGTTGGCCGCCGACGCGATCCGGCTCGCCGGCTCCGACGAGCAGAAGGCGGCCTGGCTGCCGAAGCTCGCCGCGGGCGAGGCGGTCGGTGCGTTCACCACCCGGGGCAGCGCCGCGACCGGTCTGCCGGTGGTGGAGTACGGCGCGCTCGCCGACGTCGTCGTCGCCCCGGCCGAGGACGGCCTGCCCGGGCTGGCGCTGGTCACCGGCGCCACGGCGTCGCCGGTCGGCAGCTTCGACGGCACCATCCGGCTCGCGTCGCTGGGCGGCGGGACCGCCGAGGCGCTGCCCGGCACCACCGTCGAGCTGCAGAAGCAGCTGACCGACCGGGCGACCGTGCTGGTCGCCGCGGACCTGGTCGGCATCGCCCGCGAGGCGTTGACCCGCACCGTCGCCTACGACCGCGAGCGCACCCAGTTCGGTGTGCCCGTCGGGTCGTTCCAGGCGCTCAAGCACGCGCTGGCCGACCTGCACGTCGGGGTCACGATGGCCGAGCACGCGGCGCTCTACGCCGCGCACGCGGTGGACACCGGGCTCGACGGTGCCGAGCTCGCCGTCGCCGTCGCCAAGGCCAAGAGCAGCGACGTGGCGCTCCAGGCGACCGCGGCGATGATCCAGTTCCACGGCGGCATCGGCTACACCTGGGAGCACGAGGCGCACTTCTTCTACAAGCGCGCCAAGCGGCTCGCCGGCCAGTACGGTGACGTCGCCGTCTCCCGCGAGCGGATCGCCTCGCTGACCATCGGGGTCTGACCCCTCCGTGGGCCCGCGTGAGGCCACAGTGCACCCCGTCTGCTCAGGGCGGATGTGCGCTGTGGACTCGCGCGCCCGGCGCGGACGTGGGACCGTCGGACGATGGCACCCGTCACACCGGTCAACGCCACCGCCGCCGCCCTCCTCGGTCTGCTCCACGGCGGGCCGATGACCGGTGGGCAGCTGGTGGCGGCGGCCGGTGAGCGGTTCGGGCTGTTCTTCTCGGTCACCCGCAGCCAGGTCTACCGCGAGCTGCCCGCGCTGACCGAGGAGGCGTTGCTGCGCCTGGGCAAGCAGGGCCCGCGGGCCAGTCAGCAGTACGTGATCACCGCCGCCGGCAAGCGGTCGTTCAAGCACTGGCTCGCCACCGGCGGCGACGCCGACGCCGTCCGGAGCCCGCTGGTGCTGCGGCTGCTGCACGCGGGGACGCTGACGGTCAAGCAGCGCACCGAGCTCGTCGCGGCCGCCCGCGAGGCCTACGCCGAGCGGCTCGCGGTGGCCCGCGCCGCCGCCCGTGCGACCGACGACCCCTACGGCCGCCCGGTCGCGGACTTCGCCGTCGCCCACACCCGGGCGATGATCAAGCTGATCGACGCGATCCCCCAGGACTGAACCGGGTCCCACCCCGCGTACCCTCGACCGTTGTGAACTCCGACGTCCAGGCCGACCTGAAGGACCTCGACACCACGCTGTCCAGCATCGAGGCCGTCGCCGACGTGCCCCGGCTGCGCCAGGAGATCGAGGAACTGTCCGAGCAGGCGGGCCGGCCGGACCTCTGGGACGACGTCGACGCCGCCCAGCAGATCACCAGCCGGCTGGCCTACGCCCAGGGCGACCTGCGCCGGCTGGACGACCTGCGCCGCCGGCTCGACGACCTGCCCGTGCTCTACGAGCTCGCCGAGGACGAGGGCGACGAGTCCGCGGTCGCGGACGCCGACGCCGAGCGCGCGAAGCTCCGCAGCGAGATCTCCTCGCTGGAGGTCCGCACCCTGCTCTCGGGCGAGTACGACGAGCGCGAGGCCCTGGTGACCATCCGGTCCGAGGCCGGGGGCATCGACGCCGCCGACTTCGCCGAGATGCTGCTGCGCATGTACCTGCGCTGGGCCGAGCGCCACGGCTACGGCACCGACGTCTACGAGACGTCCTACGCCGAGGAGGCCGGCATCAAGTCGGCCACCTTCGCCGTCCACGCGCCGTACGCGTTCGGGACGCTGTCGGTCGAGGCCGGCACCCACCGCCTGGTGCGGATCTCGCCGTTCGACAACCAGGGGCGGCGCCAGACGTCGTTCGCCGGTGTCGAGGTGGCCCCGGTCGTCGAGACCTCCGACCACATCGAGATCGACGAGAAGGACCTGCGGGTCGACGTGTTCCGCGCGTCCGGGCCCGGCGGCCAGGGCGTCAACACGACCGACTCGGCGGTCCGGCTGACCCACATCCCGTCCGGGATCGTCGTCGCCTGCCAGAACGAGCGCTCCCAGCTGCAGAACAAGGCGTCGGCGATGGCCGTGCTGCAGGCGAAGCTGCTGGAGCGCCGCCGGCAGGAGGAGCGCGAGCTGCGCGACTCGTTCAAGGAGGCCGGGTCCTCCTGGGGCAACCAGATGCGCAACTACGTGCTGCACCCGTACCAGCTGGTGAAGGACCTGCGCACCGAGCACGAGGAGGGCAACCCCTCGCAGGTGCTCGACGGCCAGATCGACGAGTTCATCGAGGCCGGCATCCGCTGGCGCAAGCAGACCGAATCGGCCTCGTGAGCCGGGGTCGCCGGGCGTCCGCCGTCTGCGGCGCCCTCCTCGTCCTCGCCCTGGCCGGATGCACGACGGGATCCCCGGAGCCGACCGCCGACGGGGCTCCGCCCGCCTCCGCCGCGCCGTCGGCGCAGGACACCGTGGCCGCCGCGGGCACCGCGCTCGCCGACGCCGGGTCGTCGCGGGTCGACGTCGAGCTGGACTCGATCACCGGCCCGGTGCGCGCCTCCGGCCCCGCCCGCTTCACCCCGTTCGCCGCGGACCTCACCGTCGCCCTCGGCACTCGTGGTGCCCGGGTCAGGGTGCTCGACGACCGTGCCTGGCTCCGGTTCGGCGGCAGCGACCGCTGGCAGCCGCTGTCCACGGGGCTCCTCCCGGTCGGTGCCGTCGGCGGGATGCTGCACGCCGCGCCCGGACTGCGCGACGTCGTCGCCGCGCCGGGAACCACCGACGTCGGCGGCGTCGCCGCGACGACGTACACCGGGTCGGTGGACCTCGCCGCCGCACGGGCCGGCGCCCCGGACCCGGCGGTCGCGACCCGGCTCGACGAGCTCGCCGGGCTGGTCTCGCCGACCCCGCGGTTCACCGCCTGGCTCGGTGCCCCCGACGCCGCCCCCGCCGACCGCGGACGGCTGCTCCGGCTGCGCCTGGAGCCGCAGGCCCCGGCCGCCGGGACGCAGAACGCCGGCGCCGCGGTCCCGGGTGCGGTGACCGTCACCTTCAGCGACCCCGGGCTGCCGGTGGAGATCACCGCCCCCTGACGACGGCCCCGTGTCCCGTCGCCCGCGCGCCTCGACCCGGGTCGGCGCGGTCCACCGAGATGCAGCTCAGCGGGCCGTGGAGATCGACGATTCCCGCTGAGCTGCATCTCGGCGTCGCGGCGGCCGGGCCGACGAGTGCCCGGGGCGGGGCGGGCTCAGCGCGGCGCGGTCGCGCCGCGGGTCAGGGTGGCGAGCGACACGGCGGAGAGCGTGGCCGCGGTCAGCATGGTCACGGCCATCGCCGTCGCGCTCGACCCGACCAGCGGCGAGACCAGGGCGCCGAGGCCGAACTGGGTGGCCCCCAGCAGGGCCGAGCCCGTCCCGGCGCGGTCGCGGACCTCGCCGGTCGCCAGCGCCGCGCTGTTACCCATCACGAACCCGAGCGTGGCCAGGGTCGCGAACAGCAGCACGAGGACGGGCCAGCGGGCGGCGCCGAGCAGCACCACGACGAGCAGTGCCGCGCACAGCACGACCAGCCCCCCGACGGCGACGACGAGCTGGCGGCGCGGGGCGACCCGAGCGGCGAGCCGGCTGCTGACGATGTTGCCCAGCACCAGCCCGGCCGCGTTCGTCCCGAAGGCGAGGGCGTACTGCGTCGTGGAGAGGCCGAGGGTCTGCTGCAGCACGAACGGCGACCCGGAGATGTAGGCGAACATCATCGAGAACGACGTGGCGAAGGCGAGCACGTAGCCGACGTAACGACGGCGGCGCAGCAGCGCACCGACGTCGGAGAAGGTCCGTCGCACACCGCCGGAGGTACGGGCCGGGGCCGGCAGCGTCTCGTGCACCGCGAGCAGCGACGACACCAGCATGAGCAGCGCCAGCCCGGCGAGCACGACGAAGATGCCCCGCCAGCCGACGACCCCGCCGAGCGAGCTGCCGATCACCGGCGCGACCACCGGCGCGATCCCGTTGATCGCCATCATCAGCGAGAACAGCTGCGCGGTCCGCGCGCCGGTGGTGCGGTCGGAGATCATCGCGCGGCTCAGCACCAGACCGGCCGCACCGCCGAAGCCCTGCAGGAACCGGGCGACGACGAGCACCGCGACCGACGGCGCGACCGCGCTCGCCAGGGATGCGACGAACAGCAGGACCGTGCCGGCGAGGACCAGGCGTCGCCGCCCCCAGCTGTCCGAGAGCGGGCCGATCACCAGCTGCCCGACCGCCAGCCCCACCAGGAACGCGGTCAGGGTCAGCTGCGCCGCCGACGCCGACGCCCCCAGCTCGGTCGCCACGGTCGGCAGCACGGGCAGGTACATGTCGGTGGCCAGCGGCGCCACGGCCGTCAGCAGCGCGAGGACACCGATCCACACGCCGTCCGGCACGGTGCGGCCGCGCGCGGTCCTCGGTGCGGCCTGCTCGGTACCCACGGTCATGACGGTCCTCTCTCCCATGGCGATCAGTTATGAAAATATATATGAACGGCCGAGTAGTATCGTGTCTGTGACGGAGATCAAGGAGCGCGAGGACTGGGCGGCGCTGGTGGCCGCCGTCCACGACCTGTCGCGGGTGCTGCGGGCGTCGGGCGAACGCGCGGTCGGCCTGGACGCGATCACCGGATCCGAGCACGAGGTGCTCCGGTGGGTCTCGGCCCGGCCCGGGCATCCGGTGTCGGCGGTGGCCCGCGGTCTCGGGCTGCAACCCAGCAACGTCAGTACGACCGTCCGGTCACTGGTCGAGCGCGACCTCGTCGAGCGCCGTGCCGACCCGGCCGACGGCCGTCGTGCGCTGCTGTACCCCACGGCCCGGGCGGTCCGGCACCGCGAGCTCCTCGACGCCGCCTGGACGCGGCAGATCCGGCGCGCGCTCGGCGACCTGGACGGTGCCGACGCGGTCGCGCTGCGTGCGGCGGTCCCCGTCCTGGACCGGCTCGCCGGTGCGCTCGACCCGTCGCGGGACCCGGTCGCCGCCGGACCGGCCTGACGGGCGTGTCGTCACGGCCCGTGTACTCCGGGCGGCGGTACCGTCCCGCTCCGTGATCGAGCTGCGGGACGTCACCAAGCGCTACCCGGCGTCCGGGCGTCCGGCGCTGGACCGGGTCTCCGCGACGGTCGGTGCGGGCGAGTTCGTGTTCCTGATCGGACCGTCCGGGTCGGGCAAGTCGACGCTGCTGCGGCTGCTGCTGCGCGAGGACGTCCCCACCTCGGGATCCGTCCTCATCGACGGCCTCGACGTCGCCGGGCTGCCCCGGCGCAAGGTGCCGAAGCTGCGCCAGCGGATCGGGTGCGTGTTCCAGGACTTCCGGCTGCTGCCCAAGCGCACCGTCGCCGGCAACGTCGCGTTCGCGCTCGAGGTGCTGGGGCGCAGGCCCTCGGAGATCCGGATCGCCGTCCCGGAGCTGCTGGAGATGGTGGGGCTGCAGGGCAAGGCCGAGCGGCTGCCGCACGAGCTGTCCGGCGGCGAGCAGCAGCGCGTCGCGATCGCCAGGGCGTCGGTCAACCGGCCACCGCTGCTGCTGGCCGACGAGCCCACCGGCAACCTCGACCCCGAGACCGGGCGGGAGATCATGCAGGTCCTGGAGCGCATCAACCGCGCGGGCACCACGGTGCTGATGGCCACCCACGACTCGTCCATCGTGGATGCGATGCGCCGCCGGGTGATCGAGCTGGCCGACGGCGGCGTGCTGCGCGACGAGGCCCGCGCGGTGTACGGGGCGGGCCGGTAGATGCGCCCCGCCCTGCTCACCCGCGAGGTCTCCTCCGGCCTGCGCCGCAACGTCACGATGACCGTCGCGATGGTGCTGACCACCGCGGTCACCCTCATGTCGGTCGGTGCGGGCCTGCTCGTGCTGCGCACGATCGACGACATCTCCGCGCTCTACACGAACCGGCTCGAGATCCAGGTGGCGCTCACCCCGGACGTCTCGGAGACCGACCCGGACTGCAGCGGCCCGACGTGCGCGTCGGTGCGGAGCGCGCTGGAGGCCGCCCCGGGCGTCGGCTCGGTCTCGTTCGAGTCCCAGCAGCAGGCCTGGACCCGCTTCCGCGAGCTGTTCGCCGGGCAGTCGGTCGCCGACGTCGCCCGGCCGCAGTCGCTGCCCGCCACGCTGCGGGTCACGCTGACCGACCAGCAGGCGGGTGCCGCGGCCGCCCGGGCCGCCGTGGAGGGCCGGCCGGGGGTGCGCGGGGTGATCGACCAGCGCGACGTCGTCGGGACCCTGTTCGACTTCCTGAACGGGGTGCGCAACGTGGCGTTCGCGCTCGCCGTCGTGCAGGCGCTCGCGGCGATCCTGCTGATCTCCAACACGGTGCAGGTCTCGGCGTTCATGCGGCGCACCGAGGTCGGCGTGATGCGCCTGGTCGGTGCGACGCGCTGGACCACCCAGCTGCCGTTCCTGGTCGAGGCCGCCATCGCCGGGGCCGTCGGCGGGGCGCTCGCCGGGATCGGCCTGGTCGCGGCCAAGTACGCCGTCGTCGACGACCTGTTCGCCGCGATGGGTCAGGCCGGGGTGATCCCGCCG
Source organism: Pseudonocardia sp. ICBG1034 (assembly GCF_020131375.1). Taxonomy (NCBI): domain Bacteria; kingdom Bacillati; phylum Actinomycetota; class Actinomycetes; order Pseudonocardiales; family Pseudonocardiaceae; genus Pseudonocardia; species Pseudonocardia sp. ICBG1034. The sequence continues at coordinate 113,759 of NZ_JAHLEK010000023.1, read as the reverse complement.
GTCCGGATCACCGACGTGCTGGTGGTCTCGGCGCTGCTCGTGCCCACCGGGGCCCTCGTCGCGGGGGTCACCGGCTACGTGACCCTGCGCGCCTACGTGAAGGTCTGAGCGCTCACCCCGCGGGGGCGAACGCCGCGGCGTGGTCGCGGGCGAACTCCTCCAGGGTGCGGGCCGGGTGGCCGGTGAGGACGGCCACGGCGTCGTCCACCCGTGCGGCCTCGCCCCGCCCGTAGTGGGCGTAGTCCTCGACCAGTCCCGCGGCCTGCCAGGGCGGCAGCACCCCGTCCAGGGCGGCGGCGAACGCCTCGGGGGTGAGGTCGTCGAACGTGACCGGGTGTCCGGTGGCCCGGGTCAGGGCCGCGGCGATCCCGGCGTGGGTGACCGCGCGCGGCCCGGTGAGGTCGTGCACCGCACCGTCCGGTCCGGCGCCGGTGAGCACGGCCGTGGCGGCGTCGGCGATGTCGCGCACGTCGACCGCGCTGACCGCGGCGTCGCCGATCGGGGCGCCGAACCGGCCGGTCGCCGCGACCAGGGGGGCGAAGGCCAGCAGGCCCTGCAGGAACAGGTTCGGCCGCAGCACCACGTGGCCGATCCCCAGGTCGTGGACGTGCTGCTCCACCGCGGCGTGCCAGCGCAGGAACCGCACCGGGGAGTCCTCCCGTGCCGCGAACTGCGACAGCAGCACCAGCCGGGACACCCCGGCGGTCGCGGCGGCGTCGGCCACCGCGATCTGGGTGGTCGCGGCGTCGGGGGCCGAGGGTGAGTTGAGGAACGCCGCGTCGACCCCGTCCAGTGCCGCGGCGACGGCGTCCGGGTCGCGCAGGTCGCCCCGCACGACCTCGACGCCGCCGGCACCGGCGAGGCGGTCCGGGTCGCGGACCAGCGCCCGCACCGTCACGTCGCGGCCGGCCAGTGCGGTCAGCAGGTGCCCGCCGATCCCGCCGGTCGCCCCGGTCACCAGCACCGTCGTCGTCATGTCCGTCTCCTGTGATCGTCGATCCGATATGAGAGCACTGCTCTCGTGATCGAGTCTGCACGCGGCGCCGCCGACACGCAAGAGCGGTGCTCCGGCGATGCCGCGGTCGGATACCGGTGGCGGTACGCGGGTAGGCTGGTCGTGTGAAGGAACAGGGCCGGAAGGTGATCGCGCAGAACCGTCGGGCCCGGCACGACTACGCGATCCTGGAGGAGTTCGAGGCCGGGGTCGCGCTCAAGGGGACCGAGGTGAAGAGCCTCCGTCTGGGCCGGGCGTCGCTGGTCGACGCCTTCGCCACCATCGACGACGGCGAGATCTTCCTGCGCAACCTGCACATCCCGGAGTACGTGCGCGGCAGCTGGACCAACCACGAGCCGCGCCGCACCCGCAAGCTGCTGCTGCACCGCGGGGAGATCGACCGGCTGATGGGCAAGACCCGTGAGGGCGGGCTCACCCTGGTGCCGCTGTCGCTGTACTTCAACGACGGCAAGGTCAAGTGCGAGATCGCCCTCGCCAAGGGCAAGAAGGACTACGACAAGCGCCGCGACCTGGCCAAGAAGGACGCCCAGAAGGAGATCGCGCGCGCCGTCGGCCGTGCGGCCAAGGGGCGGGCCCGGGACCTGCGCGGCTGAGCCACGGCCCGCCTAGGGTGGGGCCGTGGATCTTCCCGTGCCACCCTCCGACGACGCCGACGTGCCCCGCTGGACCGCCGAGCTGGACCTGCCCGGCCTGGTCGACGTGCACGTGCACTTCCTGCCCCAGCGGATGCTCGACAAGGTCTGGGCCTACTTCGACGACGCCGAGACCCACTACGGCACCCCGTGGCCGGTGCAGTACCGGCTGCCCGAAGAGGAGCGCTACGCGATCCTCGAACGCCTCGGGGTGCTCGCGTTCGCGCCCCTGACCTACCCGCACAAGCCGGGCATGGGGGAGTGGCTCACCGACTGGGCCGGCGGGTTCGCCGACGCCCACCCGCGCGCGGTGCGCACCGCGACGCTCTACCCGGAACCGTCCGTGGTGGACTACCTCGGCCGCGCCGTCTCCGACGGTGCGCGGATGGTGAAGGTGCACGTCCAGGTCGGCGGGTTCGACCCGCGCGACCCCCTGCTGCGCGACGCCTGGGGCCTGCTGGCCGACGCGGGCGTGCCCGCCGTCGTCCACTGCGGCGACGGCCCGATCCCCGGCGAGCACACCGGGCTCGGGATCTTCGCCGAGGTGCTGGCGGCGCACCCCGATCTGCGGATCGTGCTGGCGCACGCGGGCATGCCGGACTTCCGGGGCGCGCTGGAGCTGCTGGACCGGTTCCCGAACCTGGTGCTGGACACGACGATGGTCGGCACCGCGTTCTCCCAGGCGATCGCGCCGCTGCCGCCGGACTGGCCGGCACGCCTGGCCGAGCACCCGGGGCGGATCGTGCTCGGCACCGACTTCCCCAACATCCCCTACGCCTACGCCGAGCAGCTCGCCGCGATCGCCGGCTGGGCCGCGGCCGAGCCCCGCCTCGGCGCGGCCTTCCTGCGCTCGGTCCTGTACGACGCCCCGGCCGCGCTGCTGGGCGTCGACCCCGTCCGACACGCCGCCCCCGGCCCCGCGGCCGAGACCCCGAGGAGCTCCTAGACATGGTCAGCCCGCAGAACGACGGGAACGGCGCGGCCGCCCCGGTCGACATCGCCCTCTACGGCGCGACCGGCTTCGTCGGCGGTCTCATCGCCCGTCACCTCGCCGAGCACGCCCCGCCCGGGGTGCGCATCGCGCTGGCCGGCCGCTCCGAGGTGAAGCTCGCCGCGACCCGGGCGGCGCTGCCGGCGTCGGCGCGGGACTGGCCGCTGATCGTCGCCGACGCCGCCGACCCGGCCGCGACCGACCGGCTCGCCGCGGGCGCGCGCGTCGTGCTGAGCACGGTCGGCCCGTATGCGAAGTACGGCCTGGGGCTGGTCGGGTCGTGCGCGAGGGCCGGCACCCACTACGCCGACCTCACTGGCGAGGTGCTGTTCGTCCGCGAGGCGATCGACCGCTTCCACGACACCGCCCGTGCGAGCGGCGCCCGGATCGTGCACTCCTGCGGTTACGACTCCGTCCCGTCCGACCTGGGGGTGTGGCTCGCGCACCGGGCCGCACAGGCCGACGGTGCGGGTGGGCTCACCGAGGTCCGGACGGTCGCGACGATGCGCGGCGGGGTCTCCGGTGGCACGGTCGACTCGCTGCGCGGGCAGCTCGACACGGTCCGCACCGACCGCGACGCCCGGCGCCTGGCCGCCCGCCCGCACTCGCTGAGCCCCGACCCGTCGGCCGAGCCGACGCCGTCGCAGCCGGGTGACGCGGGACCGCCCGCCCGGCTCCCGGACGGCACCTGGACCGCGCCGTTCGTGATGGCGTCCTACAACACCCGGATCGTGCGCCGCTCCAACGCGCTGCTCGACCACGCCTACGGTCGCGGCCTGCGGTACGGCGAGCTCCAGGGCTGTGGTCGCGGGGTGTCCGGGGCGGTCACCGCGGGTGTGGTCACCGGCGGGCTCGGCGCGCTGGTCGGGGCGTTCATGGTGCCGCCGATCCGCCCGCTGCTCGACCGGGTGCTGCCCGCGCCCGGGACCGGGCCGTCGGAGCGGACCCGCGAGCGCGGCTGGTTCCGGATGGACGTGCGTGCCGAGACCGAGTCCGGGCGTCGCTACCGGGTGCGGGTCTCCGGCCCCGGCGACCCCGGCTACGGGGCCACCGCGGTCATGCTCGGCGAGGCGGGCCTCGCACTGGCCCTGGGCGGGTCCGCGCTGCCCGACCGTGCGGGCTGCCTCACCCCGGCCACCGCGCTGGGTGACGTGCTGGTCGACCGGCTGCGGGCCGCGGGACACACCTACGAGGTCGCGGCGGGGTGACACACCACCGGGAACCGGGATGATCGGGCGGGCGCGGGGCGTTATGCTGTGCGTCCGCCCGGGTACGTCCGTGCGGAGTGCAGGTGGACTGCGGGTCCTCCGGGACCCGACCAGGGGGTGAACGGTTTCGACTCCGATCGTTGATCGAGGTGAAGCGTGCCGAGGAAGGCGACGATGATCTCGTTAACCATGCGTCGCAAAAAAATAAGTGCCGACAACAGTCGCACTGCCCAGAGCGCTTACGCGCTCGCTGCCTGATCACCAGGTAGGGGCTGTCGGGCCGGAGGCGTCCCCGCTCCGGTTCCCGACATCATTCAGGGGACTCACCCTGCGGTTCGGCCGCGGAATCGCAGGGGACATCCAACAGCGGCTGGGATCGTCACACCGGCTTGTTCGCGTGACCGGTGGATCCGAGTAGAGGCCCAGCGGACTGCGCACGGAGAAGCCCTCGTGAACCGACGGAGGACCCGGGTTCGATTCCCGGCACCTCCACCGCCCAGCGGCCCCGTCCCGACCCGGGACGGGGCCGTTCCCGTGTCCGGCGAAGATCGTTGCGCGATGAAACTGTGCATTGCTAACATCCTTGGGGGGTGATGCCGATGACCGCCGTGACCGACCACGTGCCCACCTACCCGATGACGCGCGGGTGCCCCTTCGATCCGCCCGCGGAGCTCGCCCGCATCCGGGACGGCGAGTTCCCGGCCGGACCGGGGGTCGCCCGGGTCAGGATCTGGGACGGCAGTACGCCGTGGCTCGTCACCCGCTACGACGACGTCCGCGCCGCACTCGCCGACGAGCGGCTGTCCGCCGATGCCGACCGCGACGGCTACCCGGCCGCGTCGCGGTCGCGCCGCGTGCGCTCCCAGGGGCGCCGGCGCAGCTTCATCATGATGGACGGCCCCGAGCGCGCCCGGCACCGGCGGATGCTCATCGGTGAGTTCACCGTGCGCCGCATCGAGCGCCTCCGGCCACTGGTCGAGCAGACCGTCACCGAGCTGCTGGACGCCATGGCGGCGGGGGAGAACCCGACCGACCTGGTGCAGGCGTTCGCGCTGCCGCTGCCGTCGCTGGTGATCTGCCACCTGCTCGGGGTCCCCTACGCCGACCACGCGTTCTTCGAGGCACAGAGCCGGATCATGGTCGACCTGACCTCGGGCGCGGAGGTGTCGGCCGCGGCGTCGGACGCGCTGCAGGACTACCTCGCCGGCCTCGTCCGGGAGCGGCTGGACGAGCCGCGCGACGACGTGCTCGGCGGGATGGCCGCCCGGGTCGCGGCCGGGGACCTCACCGTCGACGAGGCGAGTGCCTCGGCGCTGCTGCTGCTCGTCGCCGGGCACGAGACGACGGCGAACATGATCGCGCTCGGCACGCTGACCCTGCTGCACCACCCCGACCAGCTCGCCGTCGTCCGCGACGGCGACGCCGGGCAGGTCCGCGCCGCGGTCGAGGAGCTGCTGCGGGTCCTGACCGTGACCCACATCGGCCGTCGCCGGGTCGCGACCGAGGACCTCGAGATCGGCGGGGTCACGGTGCGGGCGGGGGAGGGCGTGGTGCTCGCCGCCGAGGCCGCCAACCGCGACCCCCGGCAGTGGCCGCACCCCGACGAGGTCGACGTGTCCCGCGGGACGAACCGGCACGTCGCGTTCGGGTTCGGGGTGCACCAGTGCCTGGGGCAGCCGCTGGCCCGCCTGGAGCTGCAGATCGCCTACCCGGCGCTGCTGCGGCGCTTCCCGGGACTGCGGGTCACCGTGCCGGACTCGGAGATCCCGTTCCGCGACGACATGGCGATCTACGGCGTGCACGCGCTGCCGGTGGCATTCTGATGGCCATGCGCGTGATCGTGGACAAGGAACTGTGCATCGGGGCCGGTCAGTGTGTCGTGACCGCGCCCGACGTCTTCGACCAGGACGACGACGGGATCGTCGCGCTGCTGACCGACTCGCCCGCCGAGGGCGACCGGGACGCGGTGAAGGAGGCCGAGCACGTGTGCCCGGCCCGGGTGATCAGTGTGGAGGACTGACCCTCAGGCAGCGCTGACGCCGATCAGCATGCCGACCAGGTACGTGGCGCCGGCGGCGATGGCGCCGAACGCCAGCTGGCGCAGCGCCGCCGACCACCACGACCGGGAGGTGAACCGCGAGGTCAGCGCCCCTGCGACGAGCAGGCCGACGCCGCCGACGGCGAGGCCGAGCGCGAGCGAGCCGTAGCCGAGCAGGAACGTGATCAGCGGGATCAGGCCGCCGACCGCGAACGCGGCGAACGACGACACCGCCGCCACCCACGGCGACGGCTTGTCGTCCAGGCTCACGCCCAGCTCCTGGCTGATGTGCATCCGCAGCGCCAGCTCGGGGTCGCGGTGCACCTCCCGGGACACAGCGTCGGCGGTCTGCTCGGACAGGCCCATCTCCCGGAACCGGGCGGCCAGCTCGTGCTGCTCGGCGCGGGGGTGCTGGGCCAGCTCACGGCGCTCGACGGCGGCCTCGGCGTCGAGGGCGTCGTTCTGGGTGCCGACCGAGGCGAACTCGCCGAGCGCCATCGAGAACGCGCCCGCGACGACACCCGCGAGCCCGCTGAGCACGATGACGTCCCGGCCCGCCCCGCCGCCCCCGACGCCCGCGATCAGTGCGATCGTGGTGACCAGGCCGTCCATCGCGCCGAAGGTGGCCGCGCGCAGCCAGCCGCCGGAGATGTCACGGTGGGAGTGGTCGTGGCTGTGGTCGGCGAGTTCCGCCTCCAGCTCCGGATCGTTCACGGATGCAACAGTAGGTCGCCGCCGCTCGCCGCGCGGCGCCGCGCGACCACCCCGACACTGGGTCGATGTCGTCCGATGACGCGGCTCCGCTCTGGCTGTTCGCCGACCAGCTCGGCCCGCACGTGTGGGACACCGAGGAGTTCGCCGGCCGCGAGATCGTGATCGTCGAGTCCACCCGGGCGCTGGGCCGGCGTCGCCACCACCGCCAGAAGCTGCACCTGGTGCTGTCCGGGATGCGCCACCTCGCCGAGCAGCTCGGCGACCGGGCCACCTACCTGCGCACCGACACCTACCGCGAGGCGCTGGAGCAGGTCGGCCGCCCGGTGGTGGTGCACCAGCCGACGTCGTTCCCGGCCTCGGACATGGTGCGCCGCTTCGTGAAGGAGGGGCTGGTCACCGAGGTCCGGCCCACCCCGACCTTCGCGCTGGGCAAGGACGAGTTCGACGACTGGGCCGGCGACCGCGAGACCTTCCGGATGGAGGAGTTCTACCGCGCCCAGCGCGAGCGGTTCTCCGTGCTCATGGACGGCGAGAAGCCCGTCGGCGGGAAGTGGAACTACGACCACGACAACCGCGAGTCCCCGCCGAAGGGCGCCGAGCGCCTGGAGGTGAAGGCGCCCTGGAAACCCCGCGAGGACGGGATCGACGAGCAGGTCCGCGCCGACCTCGACGCGGCCGGTTACCCCACGGTCGGCAACGACGGGCCGCGCCGCTTCGCCGTCACCCACGAGGAGGCCACCCGGGCGCTGCGGCACTTCGTTCGGCACCGCCTCGACACCTTCGGCCCGTACGAGGACGCGGTGCTGGAGCAGGACTGGGCCATGGCGCACTCGTTGCTGTCGGTGCCGATGAACCTGGGCGCGCTGCACCCGCTGGAGGCGGTGCACGCCGCCGAGCAGGCCTACCACGACGGGGACGCGCGGCTGTCCAGCGTCGAGGGGTTCGTCCGGCAGATCCTCGGCTGGCGGGAGTACGTCTGGCAGCTGTACTGGCGCTTCGGGCGCGGCTACACGCGTCGCAACCACCTGCGGGCCCGCACCCCGCTGCCGGACTGGTGGACCGACCTGGACGCCGACGCCGTCACCGCGAACTGTCTGTCGCACGCCCTGGGCGGGGTCCGCGACCGCGGCTGGACCCACCACATCCCGCGCCTGATGATCCTCGGCAACCACGCCATGCAGCGTGGCTACCGGCCCGCGGAGCTCAACGACTGGTTCGCGACGGCGTTCGTCGACGGGTTCGCCTGGGTGATGCCCGCCAACGTGATCGGGATGAGCCAGCACGCCGACGGCGGCCGGATGGCCACCAAGCCCTACGCCTCCGGCGGCGCCTACATCGACCGGATGACCGACCTGTGCTCGGGCTGCGCGTTCGACCCGAAGGTGCGGGTGGGGGAGAAGGCCTGCCCGTTCACCGCGGGCTACTGGCAGTTCGTGCACCGCCACGAGGAGATGATGGCGGGCAACAACCGCACCGCCCGCGCCGTCGCCACGATGAAGCGGCTGACCGATCTCGACGCGCTGCTGGAGCAGGAGTCCGCCCGCGAGGAGTTCTGAACCGGCGGGCTCGCTAGGCTCCCGGGTCGTGACCGCAGTCCGCCCGCTCGACGTGCTGGGCACCGTGCTGCGGCTGGGGCTGGCGGTGGTCTGGCTGGTGTCGGGGGCGGTGAAGCTGTCCGAGCCGTTCACCACGGCCGTCGCCGTCGCCGCCTACCGGGTGCTGCCGGACGCGCTCGTCGTGCCGGTCGCGACCCTGCTGCCGCCGCTGGAGATCGCACTCGGCCTGCTGCTGCTCGCGGGCCTCGCCACCCGGCTCGCCGCGGTGGTGGGCACCGTGCTGCTGCTCGCGTTCGTCGCCGGTCTGGTGCAGGCGTGGGCGCGCGGGCTGGCGATCGACTGCGGCTGCTTCGGCGGTGGCGGACCGGTCGACCCCGACGACACCGGCTACGGCCTGGCCCTGCTGCGCGACCTCGCCTTCGTCGCGGCCGCGGTGTACCTGGTGGTGCGCCCGCGCACGCTGTTCTCCCTCGACGGGCGCGGGGACCGGGCCGCGGCACACGACCACGACCGGCGGGCGCCGGCGGACGCGACGGAGGAGCACTGATGGGACAGAGCGAGCGCGAGCGCCGGCAGGCCGCGCAGGCCCGGCTGCAGGCGGCGGGGATCAACTCCGCACGCACCTCGAGCGGGCTCGGTCGCAACCTCGGGATCGGCGCGCTCGTGCTGGTCATCGCCCTGGCCACGGGCGTGTACGTGCTGTACCAGAACTACCAGAAGGCGACCGTCGCGACCTACCCGGTGACCCGCGACGGCGTCGTCGTGAAGGCCGGGAACCAGGCGGCCCCGGTGACCGTCGACCTCTACGAGGACTACCTCTGCCCCGCCTGCAGACAGCTGGAGAGCAGCGTCGGGAACCAGCTCACCACCGCGGTGAACGAGGGCAAGGCGAAGATCAACTATCACCACGTCGTGATCCTCGACGAGCGCTCGACCCCGCCCGGCTACTCGACCCGCGCCGGCAACGCCGCGCTGTGCGCCGCCGACGCCGGGATCTTCCCCGCCTACCACTCCCGCCTGTACGCCGACCAGCCCGCCGAGGGCAGTGCCGGCAGGACGGTGCAGGAGCTGGCCGCGCTCGGCACCGAGCTGGGGGCCACGGGCGACTTCGCGGGCTGCGTCGCCCGGCAGGCGAACACCCAGGCGATCGCCGACGCGACCAGGGCGGCCGTCGCCGACCCGGCGGTGGCGCCCGGCGGCCGTTTCGGGACCCCGACGGTGATGGTGAACGGGGTCAAGATGGATCTGAGCAACGGGGACTGGCTGCCGAAGGTGACGGGCTGACCGCACCCACGGTGAAGCGCGGCAGGAACCACTGCACCAGCGGCCCGACGGCGAGTGCGTAGACCACCGTCACCGGGCCGAAGACACCGCCGAGCGCCCATCCGACGAGCACGACCGTCACCTCGATCGCGGTCCGCACCAGCCGCACCGACAGGCCGGTGCGGGCCGCGAGCCCGGTCATCAGCCCGTCCCGCGGGCCCGGCCCCAGCCCGACCCCGATGTAGGCCGCCGTCGCCGCCGCGTTCAGCACGATCCCGGCGACGGCGTACGCCGTCCGCAGCCACAGCGCCTCCGGGGCGGGCAGCACCGCGAGCGCGGTGTCCACCGTGGCCCCGATGACGACGACGTTCGCCACCGTCCCCAGCCCCGGTCGTTCCCGCAGCGGGATCCACAGCAGGAGCACCCCGACCGCGACGACCACGGTCACCGCGCCCACCGGCAGGGCCGTACGGCCGGCGACGCCCTGGTGGAACACGTCCCACGGCATCGAGCCGAGGGCCGCGCGCATCATCAGCGCCATCGAGACCGCGTAGGCGACCAGGCCGGCCACGAGCTGGATGAGCCGCCGGGTGCGCCGCGGCATCCGCAGCGACCAGCGGGAGCTGTCGATCGTCACGAGATGGCATGCTGCCCCTGTCGGTGGCCTGTCGTCACCGTGCCACCCGAGCGGAAGTGGATCGGGAATGACGCAGGGGATCGGGGCGGAGCGCCTCGCCGCGCTGTGTGGTGACGTCCACGGCGGGCGCGGCCCGGCGTACCGGGTGCTGGCCGACGCCGTGCGGGTGCTGACCGGTGACGGCAGGCTGCCGTCGGGTACCCGGCTGCCGGCCGAGCGGGCGCTGGCCGAGGCGCTGGGCGTCAGCCGGGTCACCGTCGCCCGCGCCTACCGCGACCTGCGCGACGACGGCTGGGCCGACGCCCGGCACGGGGCGGGCACCTGGGTGCGGCTCCCGGACCGCACCGGGGGCGTCGACGGGGTCTGGGCGCCCGGGCCGGTGGACCGCGGCACGATCGACCTCGCCCACGCCGCGCCCGCCGCGCCCGCGGTGCTGCCCGACCTGGTCGCCCGCGCCGTCGAACGGGGTGCCGCGGAGCTGGCCGGACACGGCTACGGCCCGGACGGCCTGCCCGCGCTGCGGGCCGCGATCGCCGACCGGTTCACCGCCCGGGGGCTCCCGACCGGGCCGGAGCAGGTCGTCGTGACCGGCGGGGCCCTGCAGGCGATCGGGATCGTCGTCGCCGAGCTGGCCGGGCCCGGCGACCGGGTGCTCGTCGAGCACCCCACCTACCCGTCGGCGCTCGACGTCGTCGCCGACGCGGGGGCGGTCGCCGTCCCGGTGGCGGCGGACGGCGCCGACGCGACCCCGCAGACCGTGCTGCCGCGGGCCGCCCGGCAGACCGCTGCGCGGGTCGCGTACCTGATGGCGGACTTCCAGAACCCCACCGGCCGCCTCCTCGACGACGACGCCCGCGCCCGGCTCGTGCAGCGCCTCTCCCGCCAGGGCACGGTCGCCCTGGTCGACGAGACCTTCGCCGAGCTGGACCTGCGCGAGTGCGCCACGGGGCCGCTGCCGTGCGCCGCGCACGCCGCCGGTCCCGACGACGTCGTCACCGTCGGCGGGCTGAGCAAGATCGTCTGGGGCGGGCTGCGGATCGGCTGGATCCGGGCCGGCCGCGAGCGCGTCGCCCGGATGCGACGACGGCTGGCCCGCGCCCAGCTGGCGCTGCCGGTGCTGGAGCAGCTCGTCGCCGTCGAGGTGCTGGAGCGGCTCGACGTGCTGCGGGCCGAACGGGCCGGGGTGCTGCGCACCCGGCGCGACCTGCTGGCCGCCGAGCTCGCCGCGGCCCTGCCGGACTGGCGCTTCACCGTCCCCGACGGCGGGCTGGCGCTGTGGTGCGACCTCGGTGCGCACGTCTCGACGGCGCTGACCGCGGCCGCCCCGCGACACGGCCTGGTGCTGGCGCCCGGCCCGCGGTTCGGGGCCGGGCACGCGTTCACCGACCGGTTGCGGGTGCCCTTCACCCATCCCGGTCCGGTGGCGGCCGAGGCGGTACGGCGCCTGGCCCGCACCGCCCGCGACGTCGACGGGCCGGGCCGGACGGCCGGCGCCGACCCGGCGACCCGGGCCGGCGTCGTCGTCTGAGCGGGGTCAGATCACCAGGTCGATCACCAGTACCAGGACCAGGCCGGAGACCGAGATGACGGTCTCCATGATCGACCAGGTCTTGATGTTCTGGCCGACGGTGAGCCCGAAGTACTCCTTGACCAGCCAGAACCCGGCGTCGTTGACGTGGGAGAAGAACAGCGAGCCCGCGCCGATCGCCAGTACCAGCAGCGAGGTCTGGGTCGGGTCGAGCGTCGGCAGCAGCGGGACGAGGATGCCCGCGGCCGTCACCGTCGCGACGGTCGCCGACCCGGTCGCGAGCCGGATCGCCACCGCGACCAGCCAGCCCAGGAGCAGCGCGGAGATGCCGGCGCCGGTGGCCCAGCCGGCGATCATCGCACCGATCCCGGTGTCGACCAGGGTCTGCTTGAACCCGCCGCCCGCGGCGACGATCAGCACGATCCCGGCGATGGCGGGCAGCGACTTCTCCAGCGAGCCCATGATCCCGGCGCGGTTCATGCCGGATCCGGTGCCGAGGGTGACCATCGCGACCAGCACCGAGAGCAGCAGCGCGACCAGCGGGGTGCCGACGAAGTCCAGCGCGGCGCGCACCGGGTTGCCCTCGGGTGCGGCGATGTCGCCGACGGCCTTGCCCATCATCAGCACGACCGGCAGCAGCACGGTGAGCAGGGTGGCGGCGAACCCGGGGCGCCGGGTGGGCCCGCCGTCCGGGGCGTCGCGATCGACGGCGGCGTCGCTGCCGGACCCGCTGCCGGACCCGCTGTCCGGGTCGGTGCCGGTGGTGGCGGCGGCCGATCCGCCGGACGCGGTGCTGCTCCCGGCCGCGACCCGGGACTCGAAGAGCGCCGGCGGGGACACGTCGACCCAGCGGGCCGCGACCTTGGCGAACAGCGGCCCGGCCAGGACGACGACCGGGATCGACACGAGCACGCCGAGGACCAGGGTGATGCCCAGGTCGGCGTCGAGGATGCCGATCGCGGCGAGCGGGCCGGGGTGCGGCGGGACCAGGCCGTGCATGGCGGAGAGCCCGGCCAGCGCCGGGATGCCGACGGCGATCAGCGAGACCTGGGCGCGGCGCGCGACCAGGAAGATGACCGGCATCAGGATGACCAGGCCGATCTCGAAGAACATCGGCAGGCCGATCAGTGCGCCGACGGCGGCCATCGACCACGGCAGCGTCCGCGGGCCGGAGCGGGAGACGATCGTGTCGACCAGCCGGTCGGCACCGCCGGAGTCGGCGAGCAGCTTGCCGAACATCGCGCCCAGCGCGATCAGCGTGCCGACGCTCGCGGCGGTGGAGCCGAAGCCGTCGGAGAAGGCCTCCACGGCGTCGCCCATCGACATGCCCGCCACGCCCGCGACGAGCAGCGAGCCGATGGTCAGTGCGAGGAACGGGTGCAGCGAGAACTGCGTGATCAGCAGGACCAGCGCGACGATGCCCACCAGCGCGGCGGTCACCAGGCGACCGGCGGAGGCGACCGGCTGGGCCTGCTCCGCGGCCAGGACGAGTGCGGGGTGCAGTGTCATCGCGGGGCCACCTCCGGCCCGGTGACGGCGACGGCGCCCGCGACGATCTCGTCGACCGGCCGGCGGATGTCCAGCGTCGTCCCGGCCTCGTCGGCGGCCAGCGGCTCCAGGGTGGCCAGCTGGGAGTCGAGCAGCGCGGTCGGCATGAAGTGCCCGGAGCGCCCGCCCATGCGCTCGGCGAGCACGGCGGCGTCGCCGGACAGGTGCACGAACACCGTCGACGGCGCGTGCGAGCGCAGCCGGTCTCGGTAGGCGCGGCGCAGCGCCGAGCAGGCGACGACGAGCCCGGTGCCGGTGTGCTCGGCCAGCCGGGCGCCGACGGCGTCGAGCCAGGGCTCGCGGTCGGCGTCGGTGAGCGGGATCCCCTGGGTCATCTTCGCGACGTTCGCGGCCGGGTGCAGGCCGTCGGAGTCGGTGAAGGGGACACCGAGGGCGTCGGCGAGGGCGGCGCCGACGGTGGACTTCCCGGAGCCGGACACCCCCATCACGACGACGAGCGGGTGGGGTGGTGGCTGCTGTGTCGCCGGCTGTTGCGTCACTGCATCGGCTCCTCACGGGTGTGGCGGCATCGGCACGCGGACCGGGAGTACCCGGACCGTTGTGGGAACCAGCGTGAGCTATTAGTAGTACTTTTTCAACACCGAATCGTTTCAGGTATGTCGTATCGCGTCGTCGGGTCCATGGAGTGGCACGATTCGGGTCGTGGGTGGCGCAACGGAGGGTCTGCACGGGGACGTCCTGGACCGGCTCGGTACCGCGATCGCCGCGGGGGCCATCGGGGCGGGCGAGGTCCTGCGGGCCGAGGAGCTGGTCGCGCGCTACGGCGTGTCGCGCACCGTCGTCCGGGAGGCCGTGCGCGTGCTGGAGTCGATGGGTCTGGTGCGCAGCAGGCGCCGGGTCGGCACGACGGTCGCCCCGCGGGAGCAGTGGAACGTGCACGACCCGCGGGTGATCCGCTGGCGGCTGGACGGTCCCGGCCGCGACGAGCAGCTGCGGTCGCTGTCCGAGCTGCGCTGCGGCGTGGAGCCGCTGGCCGCGGAGCTGGCCGCCGACCGGGCCACTCCCGAGCAGTGCGGTGCGCTCGTCGGCGCGGTGATGGACATGACCGTGCACGGCCGGTCCGGAGACCTGCTGGCCTACCTGGAGGCCGACGTCGTGTTCCACCGCACGCTGCTGGCGGCCTCGGGCAACGAGATGGTGGCCGCGCTGGGCGACGTCGTCGCCGAGGTGCTGGCCGGGCGCACCCGGCACCACCTGATGCCCAGCCGGCCGGAGCCCGACGCGATCCGGCTGCACCGCGACGTCGCCGACGCCGTCCGGTCCGGTGACCCGGCGGGTGCCGGGGCGGCGATGCGCGAGATCCTGCGTGAGGCGGACGCGGCGATGCGGGCCGGTGTGGCGCGCGCTCCGGGTCCTCGATTGTGATGATGGTGCGGATTCGGACGTACCAATCCGTCGTCCGCAATCGAACACAGGGGAGACCGTCGTGTGCGACGGCGCCGCGGCACCACGTCGCGGAACGGTGCCGAATGAGTGAGATGATCTCGCAATGTCCGTGCGGCGGGTGACGGAAGAACTGCAACGGCTGGGCATGTCGGGCTACGAGGCCAAGGCCTACGTCGCCCTGGTCAGCGCGGGCGAGGCGGTCAACGGCTACGAGGTGGCGAAGCGGTCGGGGGTGCCGCGCAGCACCGTCTACGAGACGCTGGGCAAGCTCGTCGGCCGCGGCGCGGCGTTCGAGGTGCGGGCCGCCGACGGCACCGGCTACGTCCCGCTGCCGCCCGCGACGCTGCTGGAGCGGATGCGCCGCGACTTCGACCGCACGCTGGGCATCCTGCAGAACGAGATCCCGCGGCTGACCGCGCCACCGCAGGTGCGGCTGGTGCACTCGCTGACCGAGCGCCGGATGCTTCTCGAACGGGCCGAGGACGTCGCCGCCGCGGCCCGCTCCGAGCTGTACGTGCTCGGCTGGCCGGAGGACGTCGAGGCGCTCAAGCCCACGATCCGCCGGGCCGAGGAGCACGGCGTCGACGTGGCCACGGTCGTCTTCGGCGCCGACGACGACCCGGTCGGCTGGCACACCGAGCACCGCTACTCGGCCCCGTCGGCGGTCGAGGCCAACCTCGGCCGGCGGATGCTCATCGTCGTCGCGGACCGGGACCAGGCCGTGATCGGGGGACTCACCGCCGACCGCACCTGGGGCCTCTACACCGACGACCCGGCCGCGGTGCTGCTCGCGCACCTCTACGTGCGCCACGACATCGCGATCCACCGCGTCGCCGACCGGTTCGCCGAGCACGGGTTCGACGAGTTCTGGGTCGACGACCCCGCCCTGCGACGGCTGCGCGAGCCCGTCGGCGAGCCCGTCCGGGCCGTCGACGGCGCGCCGCGGTCCGTCGGCCCGGAGACCGACGACCAGGGCGTCGACATCGAGGACCTGGGCGACGACGAGGACGGGCGCAGCCGGGCCGGCTGAGCGTCGCAGCTCAGCCGGCGGGGACCTGCTCCGGCCTGCGTCCGCCCAGGTGCCGGCCGACGAAGCCGAGGACGATCTGCGCCCGCTGGACGCGGTGGCGCGGCGACCCGTCGCGCGACATCCCGTGGCTCTCCTCCGGGAACCGCCAGTGCTCCACCGGCCGCCCGAGCAACCGCACCGCGGCGAACAGCGCGTCGGCCTGCTCGACCGGGCACCGCAGGTCGTCCTCGGAGTGCAGGATCGGCATCGGCACGTCGATGCCGCGGACGTGGTGCAGCGGGGACATCCGCCGGTACCCCTCCGGCGCGTCCAGCAGCGAGCGGCCCAGCTCGTGGCCGAACCACCCGGCGGCGTCGGAGCTCCAGTCCAGCGACTCCAGGTTGCCCACCGCCCGCTCGCTGCACGGCGGCGAACCGGGCGGAGTGGTGGCGGCCGGCCACGAGGTGAGGTGGCCGCCGCAGGACCCGCCGAGGACGCCCACCCGGTCCCGGTCGAGCCGGTCGACGGCCGCAAGGGCGCCGCCGAGCGCGGCGAGCACGTCGTCGCCGTCGTCCGACGTCAGGGGGCTGCACGGGGCCGACGGCAGGTATCGGCTCCGGAAGGGGCACCCCCCTTTCCGGGCCGGAAACCGGCCCGTGTAGTGTTCTTCATGTCGCAAGGGGCTGTGGCGCAGCTGGTAGCGCACTTGACTGGCAGTCAAGGGGTCAGGGGTTCGAATCCCCTCAGCTCCACCCGATACGAAAAGCCAGGACTCCGGTCCTGGCTTTTTTGTCGGTCCGAAGGGCCGTACTGCCTCGAGGGGCTTCGGCGCCCTCGCATCCCGCTCTGCCGTGCCCGGTGGTCCCGGACGGTGGGCACGGCCACGGCCTGCACCACGACGTGGCTCAGGACGAACGGCAGCATCCGACGTCGCGTCGCGCGGGCGAGCCCCACCCGGCGGACCCGAGCACGAGCAGCAGCACCCCGAGGGCGAACGGCCCGTCACCGGCCGCGACCCCGGCCGCCCGCGTGACGACGAGCCCGAGGAACCAGCCCGGCCAGGCCGACAGCGGCCTGATCAGCAGAAGGCCGCCGACACCGGGCGGACCGACTTCCGGCCTGCTCCCGGTGGCCGGCGCACGATGCCGACGCCGAGGCCGAGCGGTGCGGCTCCGCCGATCAGCTGCATCGCGGAGACGAACTCGGTGGCCCGGCCGACCTTCTCCTGCGGCATCGCCCGGGCGGCGACGAGAGAGCCGAGAAGCCCCGCGGCGGAGTCGAAGACCGATGTCGGCGTCAGAGCCGGCGGGTCACCGGGCCCACCACCCCTCCCGACGACGGGTCCGCACACCCGATCGTCGCGCTACGCTCCCGCCGGCACTGCCTGCCCGGTCGAAGGGGTGGAATCCCGGCCTGTGACGCAGTCGTGACTGCACACGCCCGGTTCCGGCATTACCTTCCGAAAGGCCCGCGACCAGCGTGAGCGACGGAGCGCGCGCGAGATCGAGGAGAGTGCATGAGCGACAGCCCTGACCCGTCGGGACCGGCGATGCGGATCGGTGTGGCCGCGGAGGCGGAGCCCGAGACCCGCGTGGCGATGAGCCCCGAGACGATCGCGAAGGTCGTCGGCCTCGGTTACGCCGTCACGGTCGAGTCCGGGGCGGGTGCCCGTGCCGGGTTCACCGACGAGGCGTACGCCGAGGCCGGTGCCGATGTCGTCGACGGTCCCGTCTGGGACACCGACATCGTGGTGCGGATCAACGCCCCGCAGCCCGACGAGATCGGCAAGCTGCGCGAGGGGGCCGTGCTGATCGCCATGCTCGCGCCGCGCTTCGAGGCCGAGCGGACCGAGGCGCTCACCGCCCAGGGCGTCACCGCACTGTCGATGGACGCGGTGCCGCGGATCTCGCGGGCCCAGTCGATGGACGTGCTGTCGTCGATGGCCAACATCGCGGGCTACCGGGCGGTGATCGAGGCGGCCCACGTGTTCGGCCGGTTCTTCACCGGTCAGGTCACCGCGGCGGGCAAGGTCCCGCCGGCGAAGGTGCTCGTGGCCGGGGCGGGCGTCGCCGGGCTCGCCGCCATCGCCGCGGCCAACAGCCTCGGCGCGGTCGTGCGGGCCACCGACCCGCGCTCCGAGGTCGCCGACCAGGTGCGGTCGCTCGGCGGCGAGTACCTGGCGGTCGAGGTGGAGCAGGAGGCCTCCACCGACGGCTACGCCAAGGCCACCTCGGCGGACTACGACAAGCGCGCGGCCGAGATCTACTCCGAGCAGGCCGCGGACTGCGACATCATCATCACCACCGCGCTGATCCCGGGGCGCCCCGCGCCCAAGCTGATCACCGCCGCGGACGTGGCGTCCATGCGCCCGGGCAGCGTGGTCGTCGACATGGCGGCCTCGCAGGGCGGCAACGTCGAGGGCTCGGTGGCGGGGGAGTCGGTCGTCACCGACCACGGTGTCACGATCATCGGCTACACCGACCTGGCCGCCCGGCTGCCCGCGCAGGCGTCGCAGCTCTACGGCACGAACGTGCTCAACCTGCTCAAGCTCATGACCCCGGAGAAGGACGGGCGGCTCGCGCTCGACCTCGACGACACCGTGGTCCGCGGCATCACCACCGCGCACGCGGGGGAGACGCTCTGGCCGCCGCCCGAGGTCACGGTGAGCGCGGCGCCCGCGGCACAGCCGGCCGAGGAGCCGAAGGAGAAGGAGCCGGAGAAGCCGCGTTCCCCGTACGCGGGTCTCGCCGCCGGGATCGTCGGCGCGCTGGCGCTGTTCGCGGTCACGGCGCTGGCCCCGGCCGAGCTCGCCGGGCACCTCACGGTGTTCGTGCTGGCGATCGTCATCGGCTTCTACGTCATCGGCAACGTGCACCACGCGCTGCACACCCCGCTGATGTCGGTCACGAACGCGATCTCCGGGATCATCGTCGTCGGCGCGATCCTGCAGATCGGCACGGGCGGCGACGCCCTGGTCATCGGGCTCGCCGCGGTCGCGGTGCTGCTCGCCGCCATCAACATCGTCGGTGGCTTCGCGGTGACCCGCCGCATGCTGCAGATGTTCACGAGGAGCTGAGCCGTGCAGACGTGGACCACTGCGGCGTACCTGATCGCCGCGATCCTGTTCGTGATCAGCCTCGCGGGGCTGTCGAGGCACGAGACATCGCGCTCCGGTGTGCTGTTCGGCATCGCCGGCATGACGATCGCGCTGGTCGCCACGGCCGTCGTCGCGCTCGGCCAGGCGTCCGGGCTGGGCGTCGCCCTGCTGCTGGTCGCCGTCGTCGTCGGCGGGGCGATCGGGCTCTGGCGGGCACGCGTCGTCGAGATGACGGGGATGCCCGAGCTCATCGCGCTCATGCACAGCTTCGTCGGCCTCGCCGCGGTGCTGGTCGGTTGGAACGGCTTCCTGGAGGTCGAGTCCGGTCACCTGCAGCTCGAGGGCTCGCTGCTGGGCATCCACCACGCCGAGGTCGCCGTCGGCGTCTTCATCGGCGCGGTGACCTTCACCGGCTCGGTGGTCGCCTACCTGAAGCTGTCGGCGAAGATCAAGTCGGCGCCGCTGATGCTGCCCGGCAAGAACGTCCTGAACCTCGGCGCGCTCGTGGCGTTCGCGGTGCTGACGGTCGTCTTCGTCCTCTCGCCGCAGATGTGGATCCTCGCCGTGCTCACGGTGCTGGCGCTGCTGCTCGGCCTGCACCTGGTCGCCTCGATCGGCGGCGGTGACATGCCGGTCGTGGTGTCGATGCTGAACTCGTACTCCGGCTGGGCCGCCGCGGCGGCGGGCTTCCTGCTCGGCAACGACCTGCTGATCATCACCGGCGCGCTCGTCGGGTCCTCCGGTGCCTACCTGTCCTACATCATGTGCAAGGCGATGAACCGGTCGTTCGTCTCGGTCATCGCCGGTGGCTTCGGCGCCACCTCCTCGGCGGCCGCCGCGGTGGAGGGTGAGCACCGCGAGGTCGACGCCGACGGCGTCGCCGAGCTGCTCGCGAACGCCGAGAGCGTCGTGATCACCCCCGGCTACGGGATGGCGGTCGCCCAGGCCCAGTACCCGGTGGCGGAGCTGACCCGCTCACTGCGCGACGCCGGCGTGAACGTGCGCTTCGGCGTCCACCCGGTCGCGGGGCGGCTCCCCGGGCACATGAACGTGCTCCTCGCCGAGGCCCAGGTGCCCTACGACATCGTCCTGGAGATGGACGAGATCAACGACGACCTCGCCGAGACCGACGTCGTGCTGGTGATCGGCGCCAACGACACCGTCAACCCGGCCGCGTCGGAGGACCCGGGCTCGCCGATCGCCGGGATGCCGGTGCTGCGGGTGTGGGACGCCAAGGACGTGATCGTGTTCAAGCGGTCGATGGCCACCGGCTACGCGGGCGTGCAGAACCCGCTGTTCTTCCGTGACAACACCCAGATGCTGTTCGGCGACGCCAAGGAGCGCGTGCAGGACATCCTGTCCTCGATCAAGAGCCTCACGAAGACGGGCTGACCGGCGGGCGACTTCACCCGGGCGGGGCGCAGGTGTTACCGAGCCGACTCCTGCGCTCCGCTTGCCCGGAACGTCCGGTGGGCACTCTGTGTCCATGAGTGAGAGCAGCACGCAGCACGCGAACACGACCTGGCCCCACCCCGAGAGCGAGCAGGCCCGCCACGACGGGCGCTACACCCCGGTCGCCCGGGCGGGACACCGCGGACACCGGTCCGACGACCCGTCCGCCTCCATGCGGGACTGACCACCGCACCACCACGCCCGGTCCGCAGCCGGATCGGGCCCGATGAGAACCGGTCGCCGTCACCCGCCCTCGGGCGTGGGGTGCGGCGACCCTGTCGTTGCTGGGGTCCCCGGGCGCGGGGACGGGTCAGGACGCCGGGACGCAGAGCCCCGGACAGCGGCCGATCCGGCCCCGGAACGACACCGTGGTCCCGTCGGGACCCGGCACCACCCGTACGTCCTCCGCGACCGCCTCGATCATCCCGATGCCCCGTCCGCGGTGTCCGGGGTCGGTGGGCGGGTCGCGCCAGCGCCCGCGGTCGCTGACCTCCATCCGCACCCGGTACCCCTCGGCGTCACCGCGCAGCAGGACCGTCGCGTCCCCGCCCGGGCCCGTGGCCCCGTAGGCGTGCTCGATGCTGTTGGAGACGGCCTCGTTCACCGCGAGGACGAGATCCTGCACGGTCGGGCACTGTTCGTCGGTCCCGCACAGCGACGCGAGCCACCTCCCGGTCTCCCGGCGGGAGCGACCTGCCGACCCGGGTTCGACGGGCAGCTCGACACGCAGAGTCGGGGGCATGGGAGAGCAGTACCCACCAGGTCGCCGTGCAACTCATCGGAGTGACCGTCGATCGACGGTCGACCAGGTCACGCGACGTTCGACATGCGGGCCCGCGCCACCCGGCCTACCGTCGGTCGGTGATGACAGTCGATCATCGCCGGCCGCGGAGACGGCATGGCTGAGCCGAGCACGGACGCCGAGGGAGTCGAGGCGTCGCGGGCCGACGACACGGTGGGGGACCCGGTGGACGGCACGAGCGGGCACGTCGGGACCGTGCACACCGGTCCCGGGCACCCCGTGGACGAGGCCGCCGGGCACGCCCACGAGACCGCGGACGCCCGTCCCGACGAGTACGCCCACCTCCTCGCGCCCCTGCACGCCTTCGCCGCCGCCGGATCCGACGACCCGGAGCGGGAGCGACTGCGCTCGGAGCTGGCGAGGGGCTTCCACCCGGTGGTCCGGCACATCGCCGGGCGCTACCGGCACCGCGGCGAGCCCGTCGAGGACCTGGAGCAGGTCGGCACGATCGGGCTGATCAACGCGCTGGACCGGTTCGACCCGGGCCAGGGCACCCCGTTCCTGGCCTACGCCGTCCCCACGATCACCGGGGAGATCCGCCGGTACTTCCGCGACCGCACCTGGTCGATGCGCGTGCCGCGGCGGCTCAAGGACATCCAGAGCCGCATGACCCGCGCCCAGGAGGAGCTGGCCTCGCGGCACGGCCGTGCCCCCAGGGTCTCCGAGCTCGCCGAGCACCTCGGCATCAGCCGCGAGGAGGTCATCGAGGGGCTGCAGGCCCAGGACTCCTACCGGTCGGACTCGCTCGACCAGCTCGTCGGCGACACCGACAACCCGCTCGGTGAGATCGTCGGGGGCATCGACGCCGGGATGGACGCGGTCGAGGCCCGCGAGTCGCTGCGTCCCGCGCTGCGCAAGCTCCCCGAGCGGGAGCGGACCATCCTCATGCTGCGGTTCTTCGGCAACCAGACCCAGACCCAGATCGCCGCCCAGGTCGGGCTCTCGCAGATGCACGTGTCGCGGCTGCTCGCCCGGACCCTGGTGACCCTGCGCGGGCACCTCGCCGACGAGCAGACCCACCACGACGGGGTCCCCGAGGCCGGCTGACGCCCGCCCGCTACGACGACCGGGTGGTCGTGATGGTCCGACCGGGGCAACCGGACCGGTCCGGATCACCTCGCCGTCACCTGCGCGTTTCCCCTCCGGCCTCCCGGGGCACCCTGTCGTGTTCCGCGCACGCCGTCGTCCGTCCACCGGGCCACGGTGTCGCGCATACCGAGACATCAGCGAGACCGTCGTCCCGCGACCCGTCACCCGCGCCTCCACGGCCGGTCGGTGCTCCCACCGACCGGTCCCGCGCCGTGCCGCCGGTCGCGACGACAGGAGAGGAACCGGGTATGGCCGTGCAGGACAAGACGTTCGCCACCGAGCGTGACGGCAAGCAGGCGGAGCGCTCGTCGGCCGCGGCCGCCGGGCGCGCCGAGGTGGCGGCCGCCAGGGCGGAGCGGGCCGCCGCGACGGCGCAGCAGGCCGCGCTGATCGCGGCCGGTGCCGCCGGCTCGGCCCGGGAGGCCGGGACGTCGGGCCCGTCGGCGAAGGACGCGAAGGCCGGGAAGAAGGCCGACGCGAAGAAGGGCAAGAAGGACAAGAAGAGCGGCCGGAAGGCCGTCGAGGCCGCGAAGGCCGACACGAAGAAGGCCCGCCGCAAGGAGGAGAAGGACGCCGAGAAGGCCGTCCGCGCCGCCGAGAAGGCCGAGAAGAAGGCCCGCAAGCAGGCGAAGGCCGAGCGTGCCGAGCAGGAGAGGGCCGCGGCCGCGGAGAAGAAGGCCGCCCGGAAGGCCAAGGCCGCGCGGCTGGAGAAGGTCGCCAAGCGCGACGCCGCCGCGAAGGCGGAGAAGAAGGCCCGCAGGCTGGCGAAGGAGCAGGTCGTCGCCGACCGGCCGGGCAGCGGGGTCGGTACGCCCGAGACCACGCCCGCCGAGCGGGAGAACCGACGTCGCGAGGCCGAGCAGGAGGCGGGCCGGCTGGCCGCCGCGGCCGAGCACAAGGCCACCGCAGAGCGCCCCGCGGAGGTGCACCACACCAACGGCCTGCGCCTCTGACGGCACACCGCAGCCACCGGCGACGCCCGGACCCGGCCGGGTCCGGGCGTCGCTGTGTGTCAGAGCCTGCACACCTGACCGGATGTTCAGGCTTGCACGATCGAACGACGTGGCCGTAGCGTTCGCCCGTGCACATCGCCGAGGGGTATCTGCCGCCGCTGCACGCGGCGGCCTGGACCGTCGTCGCCGCGCCGTTCGTCGTGCACGGCGCCCGCGCCGTGGTGCGCCGCGTGCGGGAGGACCCGGACACCAAGCTGCTGCTCGCCGCGGCGGGCGCGTTCACCTTCGTCCTGTCGGCGCTCAAGATCCCGTCGGTGACCGGGTCGTCCTCGCACCCGACCGGAACCGGGCTGGGCGCGGTGCTGTTCCGACCACCGGTGATGGCCCTGCTCGGGACGGTGGTGCTGTTCTTCCAGGCCGTCCTGCTCGCCCACGGCGGGCTCACCACGCTCGGCGCCAACGCCTTCTCGATGGCGATCGCCGGGCCGTGGATCGCCTACGGCGCCTACGTCGTGGTCCGCAGGATCGGGGACTCGCTGGGGCCCGCGGTGTTCGCCGCGGCCTTCCTCGGTGACCTCGGTACCTACACGATCACCAGCGCGCAGCTCGCGCTCGCGTTCCCCGACCCCACCTCCGGGTTCGGCGGAGCGTTCGTCACCTTCGCCTCCATCTTCTCGATCACGCAGATCCCGCTGGCCGTGGCCGAGGGGCTGCTGACCGTGCTCGTCGTGCGGCTGCTCGTGCGCATCACCCCGGACGAGCTGCGCCGCCTCGGCGTGCTGCGCCCGGCCGCGGGCACCGACACCGGCGGCCCCGCCCCGGCCGCGACCGTGCAGGGCCCGGAGAAGGAGGCGTCGGCGTGAGCCGCTCGACCGTCGTGAACATCCTGCTGGTCGTCGCCGTCGTCGCGTTGTTCGCGGTGCCGGTGCTGTTCGTGCCCGGCGAGTACGCCGGGTCCGACGGCCAGGCGGGCGAGGCCATCGAGGCCACCGGCTACCAGCCGTGGTTCAGCCCGGTGTGGGAGCCGCCGTCGGGCGAGATCGAGTCCGGCATCTTCGCGATGCAGGCCGCGGCCGGCGCGGGCGTGCTCGGCTACTGCATCGGCGTCGCCCGCACCCGCAGCCGGGAGAAGGCCGCCCGGCAGAGCTGATGCTGCTGATCGACGAGACCGCCCACGCCAACCGCTGGCGATCCCGGCACCCCGGGGAGAAGGCGTTCCTCGCCCTGGGGCTGCTGCTGCTCGCCGTCGCGCTCCCACCGTGGCCGGGGGCCGTGCTGACCGGTACCGCGGCGCTGGCGCTGCTGCTGGGCGGGGCCCGGGTGCCGTGGCGGACCGCGCTGCGGCTGCTCGCGCTGCCCCTCGGGTTCGTGATCGTGGGGGCGCTGCCCCTGCTGGTGACCGTCGGCGGGGACCCGTGGCTCGCGCTCGCGCCGGGCGGACCGGCCCGGGCGGCCGCGCTCGTCGGACGCTCGCTGGCGGCGGTGTCCTGCCTGATCCTCTTCGCCGCGACGACGCCGCTCGCCGACACCCTGCCCCGGCTGCG
The DNA here is from genome assembly GCF_020131375.1 of Pseudonocardia sp. ICBG1034. Taxonomy (NCBI): domain Bacteria; kingdom Bacillati; phylum Actinomycetota; class Actinomycetes; order Pseudonocardiales; family Pseudonocardiaceae; genus Pseudonocardia; species Pseudonocardia sp. ICBG1034. The sequence continues at coordinate 89,276 of NZ_JAHLEK010000023.1, read as the reverse complement.
GTGGGTGCCGCCGGCCGTCCTGGAGATCACCCTGCTCGTCTACCGGATGCTGTTCCTGTTGCTGGACTCGCTGACCGCGGTCCGGGAGGCCCAGTCCCTCCGGATGGGATTCCGGACGCGGCGGACCACCTTCCGGTCGCTGGCCGGGCAGGGCGGGGCCGTGTTCGTCCGCGCCTTCGACCGTGCCCGCCGCCTCGAGGCCGGCCTCGCCTCCCGCGGCTACGACGGCTCGCTGCGCGTCCGGGTACCCGCCCGCACCGTCTCGCCCGCCTTCGTCGCGGCGAGCACGGTGCTGCTCGTCGCCGTGCCCGTACTGGCGCTGGTGGTCGTCCCGTGACCGCGGTCCTGGAGGCCCGCGGGCTGGTCTTCGCCTACCCGGACGGGCCGGTCGTGCTCGACGGGGCGGATCTCGTCGTCGACCCGGGGCGCAGGCTCGCGGTGCTCGGCCCCAACGGCGGCGGCAAGACCACCCTGTTCCGGCTGCTGCTCGGGCTGCTCGCCCCGTCGGCCGGGCAGGTCCTGCTCGACGGCGAGCCGGTCCGCCGCACCCGCCGCGGGCTGCTGCGGCTGCGCGAGTCCGCCCAGCTCGTCCTGCAGGACCCCGACGACCAGCTGTTCTCCGCCGACGTCGCGCAGGACGTGTCGTTCGGCCCGCTCAACCTCGGTCTCGACGAGACCGAGGTCGACGCCCGGGTGCACGACGCGCTGTCCGCCGTCGGCATCGCCGACCTCGCCGACCGGCCGACGCACCGGCTGTCGTTCGGGCAGCGCAAGCGGGTCGCGATCGCCGGGGCACTCGCCGTCCGGCCCCGGGTGCTGGTGCTCGACGAGCCGACCGCGGGCCTGGACCCGGCCGGGGTGGAGGAGCTCGTCGTCGTGCTGGCGGACCTGCAGCGCGCCGGGACCGCGGTCGTGCTGTCCACACACGACGTCGACCTCGCCCACCGCTGGGCCGACGACGTCGCCGTCGTCGCGCGCGGGCGCGTCCGGCGCGGCCCGGCCGCGGAGGTCCTCGGCGACGCCGCGCTGCTCTCCGACGCCCGGCTCGGTCCTGCCTGGGCGCCCGCGGTCGCGCGGCTGCTCGCGCTGGCGGGCCGCCCCGGCGTCGCCCCCGGCACCGCGGCGGAGCTGCACGATGTCCTGTCGGGACTTGCGACCCGGGAGACACCGGCGAGAGGGTGACGCCCATGACCGCCCCGGAGCCCGTGCCCGACCCGGTGGACGACATCGACCTGACGCTCCCCAACCCGGCCCGCGTCTACGACTACATGCTCGGCGGTGCCCACAACTTCGCCACCGACCGGGAGTTCGCCGAGCGTGTGCTCGCCGCCCTGCCCGACACCCGGGAGGTCGCGCTCGCCAACCGGGCCTTCCTCGGCCGGGCCGTGCGGGCCTGCCTGGACCGCGGGGTGCGCCAGTTCCTCGACCTCGGTTCCGGCATCCCGACCGCCGAGCCGGTGCACGAGATCGCCCACCGGGCCGACCCCGCGGCGCGCGTGGCCTACGTCGACGTCGAGCCGGTGTCGGTCGCGATGAGCCGCCAGATCCTGACCGGTGTGGACGGTGCCTCGATCACCGCCGCCGACCTCACCGACGCGGGGGCCGTGCTCGCCGCGCCGGGTGTGGCGGGCCTGCTCGACCCGGCCGAGCCGGTCGCCGTGCTCGCGGTGTCGGTGCTGCACTTCGTCCGCGACGACGACCTGCTCGGCGCCCTGTTCGACCGCTACGTGACGGCGTTCGGGCCGGGCAGCATGCTCGTCGTGTCGCACGGCAGCACCGACGTCGACGACCCGCACACCGCCGAGCGGATGCGCACCATCGAGCGGTTCACCCGGGACACCACGCAGCCGGCGCGCTCCCGCGACCGCGCACTGCTGCGCAGGCTGTTCATCGACCGGCCCGGGCACCGGCTGGAGCTGCTGGAACCGGGCCTGGTCGACGTCAGCGACTGGCGGGCCGAGGACGGGCAGCCACCCGCAGGGATGTACGCGGTCGTCGGGGAGGTCGTCGGGCGACGGTAGGGCGGTCAGTTCCGGTAGACGCCCTGGCGCTTCTCTATGAACGCGCTGACGGCCTCGGTCAGGTCGGCCGAGACCAGCTGGCCGCCGTTCCAGGTGGCGATCTGGTCGAGCCCGTCGGCGACCGAGTGGTCGCGGGCGTAGGTGATCGCGTGCTTGGTGCCGCGCAGGGCCAGCGGCGACTTCGCGGCCAGGGACGCGGCCAGCTCGGCGACGCCCGCCTCGAGCGCGTCGGCGTCGGCGTACACGCCGTTGACCAGGCGCAGCTCCTTCGCCTCGGTGCCCGACACCGGCCGGCAGGTGTAGGCCATCTCGCGGGCCACACCCTCGCCGACGATCCGCGGCAGCCGCTGCAGCACGCCGACGTCGGCGGCCAGACCCATGTCGACCTCCTTCAGCACGAAGGACGCGTCGGCGGTCGCGTAGCGCAGGTCGCAGGCGACGGCCAGGTCCAGGCCTGCCCCGAGGCAGACGCCCTGGATCGCGGCGACGACCGGCTTCCGGCAGCGCTCGATCGCGGTGAGGCAGTCCTGCAGGTCGAGGATGGTGCGGCGCAGCGCGTCGGCGCCGTGCCCCACCGAGTCGTCCGACGCGGTCTCGCGCAGCCCGCCCAGCATCGACACGTCGATGCCCGAGCAGAAGTGCCGCCCGTTGCCGCTGATCACCACGACCCGCACGGCGGGGTCGGCGTCCAGCTCGCGCACCGCGTCGCGCAGCCCGAACCACATCGGCTCGTGCAGCGCGTTCGCCGCCTTCGGGCGGTCCAGGCGCAGCCGCGCGACCCCGTCCGCCACCTCGACCGCGATCCCCGTCGGTTCACCCATGTCGCGTCACTCCGTCCTCGTCGCCGGTCCTCGCTGCGGAGGCTACCGGTAGGTAACCCCCGGGTGGCAGGATGCGGCGGTGCGGCAGGGAGGCCGGGGGGACCGGACGTGGCTCGCGGCCTGCGGGCTGCTGTTCGCGACCGCCTTCGGCACGAACGTCCCGACCCCGCTGCTGCTGGTCTACCGGGCCGAGCTCGATCTGTCGGCGAGCACGCTCGCCGCGATCTTCGGGGTGTACGCGCTCGGGCTGGCGCCGTCGCTGCTGCTGGGCGGGCCGGCGTCGGACCGGTTCGGGCGGGTGCGGGTGCTGCTGCCGGTCGCCGCCGGGGTCGCCGGGGCGTCGCTGCTGTTCCTCGGCGGGGCGTCGGCGCTGTGGCTGCTGTTCGCGGCCCGGTTCCTGCAGGGACTGGCGTCCGGCGCGGTGTTCTCGGTGGGCAGCGCCTGGCTGCAGGACCTCGCCGGGCCGGACGGCGCGCCGCGGGCCGCGCGGGCGGCGTCGGTCGCCCAGACCGCCGGCTTCTGCCTCGGGCCGCTGACCTCCGGGCTGCTCGCGACCTCCGGGCCGCTGCCGCTCGCCCTGCCCTACCTCGTGCACGTGGCCCTGGTGGTGGCGGCGGTCGCCGCGGTGCTCGCCACCGTCGGGACGGGGACCCGCCCGGCCGGGCCGCCGTCCCGCGGCCTGCTGCCCCGGCCGGGCCTGACCCCGGCCGCACGGCGGGTGTTCGTGCGGGTGGTCGTGCCGACCGCGGTGTGCGTGTACGCGTTCCCGTCGGTCGCCGTGACCGTGCTGCCGCTGCTGCTGCCCGGGATCTCCGGCGCGGTCGCGTTCACCGGGCTGCTCGCCGCGCTGACCCTGGGCACCGGGACGCTGGTGCAGCCCTTCGCGCACCGCCTCGGCCGCCGCACCGGGCCCGCCGGGGCCGGGCTGGGCGCCCTCGGGGCCGCCGCCGCGACGGTCACCGCGCTGCTCGCGCCACCCGGACCGGCCGCGGTCGCGGGTGTCGCGGTGGCCGGGGTGCTGTTCGGCGCGGGCGGCGGGCTCTGCCTCAACGCCGGCCTCACCCGCGTCGGCCGGCTGGCGCCGGCGTCCGGGCGGGGCGCGGTGAACGGGCTGTTCTACACCGCCGCCTACTCCGGGTTCGCCGCGCCGTGGCTGGCCACCGCATTCGTCGCGACGACGGCGCTCGCCGCCCCGCTGGCGGTGCTCGCCGCCGCGGCCGCGGTCACCGCCGGGTGGCTCGCGGTCCGCTCCGGGGACCCGGACCGGGCACCCGGTCCCGGCCGGTCCCCGGACGTCCCGCCGTCCTAGGCTCGTCGGGTGCCCGACCTGACCAGTACCGCCAACCCGCGTGTCAAGAACCTGGTCCGGCTGCGCACCCGCCGCCACCGCGACGCCGCGGCCGTCACCGTGATCGAGGGGCACGACGAGCTGGCGCTCGCGCTCGACGCCGGCGTCGAGCCGACCGAGGTGTACTGGGCGCCGGACCTCGTGCGGTCGGACGCGCTGCTGGCCCGGATGCCGTCGGCGCGGGTGTTCTCGGTGACCCGCGAGGTGTTCGCCCGGATCGCCTACCGCGAGTCCCCGGACGGCTGGCTCGCCGTGGCCCCGGCCCCCGGCCGCCCGCTCGACGAGCTGGACCTCGGCCCGGACCCGCTGGTGCTCGTCGCCGAGGGTGTCGAGAAGCCCGGCAACGTCGGCGCGATGCTGCGCACCGCCGAGGCGTGCGGGGTGGACGCGGTGGTGATCGCGACCCCGGAGCGGGGCGGCACCGACTTCGCCAACCCCAACGTGGTGCGGGCGTCGAAGGGGACGGTGTTCGCGGTGCCGGTCGCGTCCGCGTCCACCACCGAGGTCCTCGACTGGCTCGACCGGCGCGGCATCGCGACCCTCGTCACCACCCCGGCCGGGACGACCGGGCTCGCCGGCACCGACCTGACCGGGCCGACCGCGCTGGTCATCGGGACCGAGGCCACCGGGGTGACCGACGCGTGGCTCGACCGGGCCGACGCCACGGTGGTCATCCCGATGCGCGGGCGGGTCAACTCGCTCAACGCCTCGATCGCCGCGGCCGTGGTGCTCTACGAGGCGGTCCGTCAGCGCGGCTGACCGACGAGCTCGGCGCGCAGCCGCTTCTTGTCGGTCTTGCCGATCCCGGTCAGCGGGATCCGCTCGACGAACTCCACGGTGTCCGGCACGTACATCGCGCCGGCGCGGTCGGCGACCAGGCCGGTCAGCTCGTCCGGGCTCGGCGCCGGGGAGTCGGTGACGACGGCGGCGTGCACGGTCTCGGTGCCGTCGTCGTCGGGCACCCCGAAGACCGCGGCGTGCCGGACGGCCGGGTGCTCCATGAGCAGGTCCTCCAGCTCGGAGGTGTACACGTGCCCGCCCACGACGACGATCATGTCCTTGACCCGGTCGAGCAGGTGCAGGTAGCCGTCGGCGTCCTGGCGGGCGACGTCGCCGGTCCGCACCCACCCGTCGACGACGGTGGCGGCGGTCAGCTCCGGCTGCTTCCAGTAGCCGTCCATCTCCATGCCGGTGTGCACCCACAGCTCACCGCGCCCGCCCGGGGCGACGGGGCGGCCGTCGGCGTCGGTGATCGCGATCGTGGTGGTGGGGATCGGCCGCCCGACGGTGCCGAGCAGGTCCGGGTTGCGGTGCTCCTCGGCGGTGAGCACGCTGATCCCGCCGGCCTCGGTCTGGCCGTAGAACTGGGTGAACACCGGGCCGATCCGGCGCAGCGCCTCGGCGATGCGCCGCGGGTTGGCGGGGGCACCGCCGTAGACCAGCGACCGCAGCGACGACAGGTCGGTCCGGTCCAGGTCGGGGTGGTCGAGCAGGCGGTAGATCAGCGGCGGCAGCAGGAAGCCGTGGGTGATGCGCTCCCGCTCGACGGCGGCGAGGTAGGCGCCGGGCTCGAAGTCGTCCTGCAGGACGACGGTGCCGCCGTCGGTGAGGGTGCGGTCGGCGAGCGACCCGCCGACGTGGGCGACCGGCGTGGCGACGAGCAGGCGCGCGCCGGTGTCGCCGCTGCCGAACCCGCCTGTCCCGCGGCGCATCGCGGCACCGCGACGGTGGTGGTCGAAGGTGTAGGTGATGCCCTTCGGGTGGCCGGTGGTGCCGCCGGTGTGCCGGATCTGCTCGATGGCGTCCGGCCGGGCGCGGCCCCGGACCGGCTCGGTGGACGCCGTCGCGGCCTCGGCCGTCACGTCGGTGTCGGTGCCGTGCGGGCCGAGCCAGAGCACGTCGACGCCGGGGACCAGCGCGAGGACGGGCTCGGCGGCCGCCGCGGCGTCGGCGTCGGCGAGGACGAGCGGCGCCTCGACGTCGTCGACGATGCGGGCCTGCGCGGCGGCGGACAGGCCCTCGTGCGGCTGGGCGATGCCCGCCCCGAGCAGCGTCACCGCGAGCCGCGCGACGACCGCCTCGGGCGTGTTGCCGGCCAGCAGCGCCATGACCCGGCCCGGCTCGACCCGGCCGTCGAGGGCGTGGGCGAGCCGGTGCACGGAGTCCACGAGCTCGCCCGCGGTGATCCTGCGGTCACGGTGCACCAGGGCCTCGCGGCCGCGGTCGGCGGCGAGGGCGTCGAGGAGCTCCTCGACGTCGCTGTGCAGCGCGGCCCCGCTCTGCGTGGCGGCACCGTTGCGCGGCGCGGTGGCGCTGTCCGGATCGACGGACATGTCCGGGCTCCTCTCGACGGGATCGTTGTCTTACGCAACGATCAACTCGAGGGCAGGCTTCCCGGAGGTGATCTGATCGACACCTCTCGCTTGTGTGACCTACCAGGCGGTCCTCAGGCGGCCAGGGCGAGCTCCTCACGCCGCTCGGAGCGCTCCATCCGGACCGCCACACCCAACGCGGCCAGCCCCAGCAGCGGCAGCACGGTGGCGACCGCGGCGGGCGCGGTCCAGCCCCATCCGGCGGCCAGGACCAGGGCGCCCAGCGCGGCCCCGAGGGCGTTGGACACGTTGAACGCGGCGTGGTGCAGTGCCGCGCCCAGGGTCGGACCCTCGCGACCGGCGTCCATCAGCCGGGTCGCCAGCGCCGGGGTGGTCGCGGTGGTGGTGAACGCCAGTGCGAACAGCGTGACCAGCGCGAACACCGGCGAGGACGCGGTGAGTGCGAACAGGGCCATCGACACCGCGGCGGCGGCGAGCCCCGAGGCGATCGTGCGGACCGGCGCAGCCTCGGCGAGCCGGCCGCCGACCTGGTTGCCCAGCGTCATGCCGAGCCCGAACACGGCCAGTGCGAGCGGCACGGCTGCGGTGGCGAGCCCGGACACCTCGGTGAGCACCGGGGTGATGTAGCTGTACACGGCGAACGAGCCGCCGAACCCGGTCGCGATGACCGCCATCGTGATCCAGACCTGGCCGCGGCGCAGTGCCGACAGCTCACCCAGCACCGAGCCGCGGCGCTCGTCGCGGACGTCGGGGACCAGTCGCCAGACGGCCAGCATCGTGAGCGCCGCGACGGCGCCGACGGTCAGGTAGGCCGCGGGCCAGCCCGCGTTCTGCCCGAGCCAGGTCGCGCCCGGGACGCCGACGATGTTGGCGATCATCAGCCCACTCATCACCGTCGCGATCGCCCGTGGCCGCCGCTCGCGGGGGACCAGGGAGGCGGCGAGCACCGAGGCCGTGCCGAAGTAGGCGCCGTGCGGCAGCCCGGCCAGGAACCGGGTGGCGACGAAGGTGCCGAACGTCGGGGCGAACGCCGACGCCACGTTGGTCACCGCCAGCGCGCCCGCCAGGGCCAGGACGAGGTGCTTGCGGGGCCACCGCGCGCCGAGCACGGCGAGCACCGGCGCGCCGACGACGACGCCGAGCGCGTAGGCGCTGATGGCCGTGCCGGCCTGCGGCACGGTGGCGCCGAGGTCGGCGGCGAAGGCCGGCAGCAGACCCATCGAGGCGAACTCGGTGGTGCCGATGGCCAGACCGCCGAGGGCCATCGCGGCGAGCGCGGGCCCGGTGGTGGAAGACTGGGACGAGGTGAGAGCCTTTTTCATCGTGACACGAGGATAAATCTCGGGAGGCCGGAGGTGTCAAACCGGATGACGTCGATGTCGGCCGGTTCACGTTCCGGCACGGATGCGCCCGGGCGCGCCGAGACCGACCGCTGGCGCGCCACCGCCGAGGTCCTGGACGAGGTCCGCCGCGAGCCCGGCCTCACCCGCGTCGAGCTCGCCCGGCGGCTGCGCCTGGCCAGCGGCTCGGCCACCGAGATCGCGGCCCGGCTGCGCGACCTCGGCTGGGTCACCGAGGAGCGCGCCCCCTGCGGCGGGCGCGGGCGGCCGACCACGACCCTGACGCCCAACCCGGACGGGCCGGGCGTCGTCGCCGTCGACGTGCGGTTCGAGGGCTGGCGGGCCGGGTTCGCCGGGCTCGACGGGACCCCGGTCGCGGTGCGCTCGGGGCGGCACCGCCGTCGCGACCCCGACGCCGTCGCCGCGGAGCTGGCCGGGGTGGTCGGTGAGCTGGTCGCGGACGCGCCCGGACCGGTCGTGGCGGTCGGGATCGGGGTCGCGGCGACCGTCGTCGACGAGTACCTGGCCGAGACGGGCGGCGGGCAGGGCTGGAGCCCGCTCGACGTGCGCCGGATCGGCGCCGGGCTGGGCCTGCCCGTGCTGGTCGGCAACGACGCGAACCTGGCCGGGGTCGCCGAGGTCCGGGACGGGGCCGCGGCCGGCGCGGGCACCGCGCTGTTCCTCACCGTCGAGGTGGGCATCGGCGGTGCGCTGCTGCTCGGGGGGCGGGCCCAGGCCGGCGCCCGCGGTGCGGCGGGGGAACTGGGGCACCTGCCCTTCGGCGATCCGGCCGCCCGGTGCGCCTGCGGTGCCCGCGGCTGCTGGACCACCGGGGTCGACGGCCGGGCGCTCGCCCGGATGCTGGGCGAGCCGGAGCCGGACGCGCCCTACACCTACACCCGCGCGGTCCTCGACCGCGCCGCCGCCGGGGAGCCCGGCCCGTCGGCGGCGGTGACCTCGGCGTCGGCGTCGCTGGCCCGCGGGATCGCCGGGCTGGTCAACGCGCACGACCCGGAGGTCGTCGTGCTGGCCGGGCTCGGGCCCGCGCTGCGGGCCGCGGCACCGGAGGCGTTCGCCGTCGCCTACGACGCCGGGCTGATGGCCTTCCGCCGCGCCGTCGCGCCGCCGGTGCACGACGACGCGCACGGCGAGGACGGCGTGCTCCGGGGTGCCGCCGCGATCGCGCTCGACCACGCGGTCTCGGCCCCCGGGCTCGCCGCCCGCGCCGGCTGACCCGCCCCGCTCAGGGCCGGGGGATCGACCGCAGGTTGCTGCGCGCCAGCTCGACCATCTTCCCGACGCCGCCGTCGAGCACCGTGCGGGTCGCGGCGAGTGCGAACCCGCGGACCTGCGCGGCGGTGATGTGCGGCGGGATGGACAGCGCGTTCGGGTCGGTGCGCACGTCGACCAGGGCCGGACCGCGGTGGTCCAGCGCCCGGCGCAGCGCGGCGCGCACGTCGGACGGGTCGTCGACGGCCTCGGCGTACAGCCCGGCGGCGCGGGCGATCCCGGCCAGGTCGGCCGGGCCGTGGTCGGTCTGGAACGACGGGTAGCCCGCCACCATCATCTCCAGCCGGATCATGCCCAGCGACCCGTTGTTGAACGCGACGACGGTGAGCGGCAGGTCGTGCTCGGCCGCGGTCAGCAGCTCGCCGAGCAGCATCGTCAGCCCGCCGTCGCCGGACAGCGACACCACCTGCCGGTCCGGGTACGCGAACTGGGCGCCGATCGCGTGCGGCAGGGCGTTCGCCATCGTCCCGTGCCGGTAGGAGCCGATGATCCGGCGCCGGCCGTTGGGGGACAGGTAGCGGGCCGCCCACACGTTGCACATGCCGGTGTCGACGGTGGCGACGGCGTCGTCGGCCATCTCCTCGTCGAGGACCGCCGCGACGTGCTCGGGGTGGATCGGGCGCAGGTCGGAGACCTTGCGGGTGTAGGCGCCGACCACCTTCTCCAGCGCCTCGGCGTGCCTGCGCAGCATCCGGTCCAGGAAGGAGCGGTCGGTCTTCTCCGCGATCCGCGGCAGCAGCGCGTCCAGGGTGGACGCGGCGTCGCCGTGCACACCCAGCTCCAGCAGCGTGCGACGCCCGAGGCGCGCGGGGTCGGTGTCGATCTGCACGGTCCGCGCCTGCGGCAGGAACGAGTCGTAGGGGAAGTCGGTGCCGATCAGGACGAGCAGGTCGGCCTCGTGCGTCGCCTCGTAGCAGGCGCCGTAGCCGAGCAGCCCGGACATGCCGACGTCGTGGGCGTTGTCGTACTGGATCCACTCCTTGCCGCGCAGCGAGTGGCCGATCGGCGCCTTCACCTTCTCGGCGAGGGCGAGCACCTGCTCGCGGGCGTGCTCGATCCCGGCGCCGACGAACAGCGTCACGGTGTCCGCGGCGTCGACGAGCCGGGCCAGCTCGGCCACCTGCTCCTCCGACGGCGCCACGACGCCGGTGGGCGGCGACAGGTGCGAGGTGCCGGTGTCGTTCGGGGCGTCCAGCGCGCTGACGTCGCCGGGCAGGACCAGCACCGCCACGTCGGACTCGGCGAGCGCGGTCTGCATCGCGATCCGCTGCATCCGGGGCATCTGCTCGGGCCGCGAGATCAGCTCGCAGTACGCCGAGCACTCGGTGAACAGCCGCTCCGGGTGGGTCTCCTGGAAGTAGCCGGTGCCGATCTGGACCGAGGGGATGTGCGAGGCGATCGCCAGCACCGGCGCACCGGTGCGGTGGGCGTCCATCAGGCCCTGGATCAGGTGCGTGTTGCCGGGGCCGCAGCTGCCGGCACAGACCGCGAGCCGCCCGGTGAGCTGGGCCTCCGCGGCGGCCGCGAGCGCGGCGGCCTCCTCGTTGTGCACGTGCACCCACCGGATGCGGCCGTCGCGGCGGATCGCGTCCGCGATCGGGTTGAGGCTGTCACCGACCAGGCCGTAGATCCGTTCGACGCCGGCCTGGTGCAGCAGCTCGATCATCTGGTCGGCCACGGTGCGGCCCATGTGGTCCTCCTCGCGCTCGGGTGCGAGGGCCGTGTTCCCCTCCGGTGGCGGACCGAACCGTTCCGGCGTGTGACGGTCCCCGCGCACCGTCCGGCGCACGGCAGGTCACGACTCGAACATCGGAATCGATTCCCGCGCTGCGGAGTCCCCCGGACGTGAGTATTTTCTCCTCACATTCCTGGGAGGGGACACGAAATGATCATTCTCGGTCTGATCCTGCTGCTGGTGGGGTATTTCACCAGCATCTCCATTCTCTACTACCTCGGTGGTCTGCTGGTCATCGTCGGTGTGGTCCTGTTGATCCTGGGAGCGATCGGACGGCCGGTGGGCGGGCGGAAAGCCTGGTTCTGACCGGGCCGGCCGGACCCGCCCGCGGACATCCGCGGACCGGGTGACGGCCGGCGTCGTCGAATTCTCCGCGGGGGTGCGTGTCCGGGTCGACCGGAAACGCGCCCCCGTGGTGTGTCACGGCGAAAGGATCACCTGCGTGGCCGGATTCCGAGAATGTCGCGGGCGGCCGCGGGGGAGGCCGGTGTCGCGCCCACCCGGTCCAGCACGCGCAGTGCACCGTCGAGCAGCTCCCGGTTCGACGGCGCCGTGCCCCGGCCGTCGTCGAAGTCCTCCAGGCCGACCCGCAGGTGCCCGCCGCGGCGCACCGCCAGCTCGGCCAGCCCGGAGGCGACGACGTCACCGCCCAGCACGGCCACCGACCACGGCAGGCCCGAGGGCTCCAGCAGTTCCAGGTAGGCCTCCAGCGCGGCGGGCGTCGGCGGCAGCCCGAACTGCAGCCGGTCGGCGAAGTACAGCTTCACGATCGCGCCCGGCGGGACCCTGCCGTGCCGGTGCAGGGTCAGCGTGGTGCGCAGGAACCCCGGCTCGAAGATCGAGATGCTGGGGGCGGCGCCCAGCTCGGCGGTGCGGGCGAACATGTACTCGGTGTCGGCGAAGGAGTTCTGGTACGGCTCCGGCGCCGCCGCGTCCGGGCAGGTGCCGTCGTCGAGCAGGCCGACGTTGACCGAGCCGGGGTCGACCAGCGTCATGTGTCCGCGCCGGCCCAGCTCCTCGACGTGCGCCCACCGCCGGGTCACCGGGATGTCGCGGGCCCCGGCCGCCATCGTCGGGTAGAGCAGTGCGTCGGGGTGCGCGGCCAGGACCGGGTCCCAGGCCGCCAGGTACGGCTCGACGGCGTGCACCCCGTCGACGGTGAACATCGGCTCGTCGTTGTGGTGGTGCACGATCGCCGCGCCCGCGTCGAGCACGTCGACGGCCTGGTCGGCCACCTCCGCCGGGGTGCGGGGCACGCGCGGGTTGCGCTCCCGCGTCGTCGTGCCGTTCAGCGCCACTTCCAGGATGACCGCGGTGTCCACGCCCGCCAGCATCGCCGCAGGCGGCGGTGGGCCGCGACCGCTGCGGTCGTAGGCTCGCCGCTGTGATCGGCACACGCGGTACCGCACTGGCCGGGTCGCTCCTGGTCCTGGGACTGCTGGCCGGGTGCGGCGACCAGCCCCTCCCGCTGACCGAGGGCCCGCCCGGCGCGTCCCCGGCCGACGGGCTCATCCGGGTCGTGCAGCTGTCCGCGCAGCGCGCCCAGGTCTCCGACCAGGTCGCCGCGGCGAAGTTCGGGACCGGGACGGCCGTCACCGACCCGGCGCGGGAGGCGGCCGTCGTCGCGCAGGCGCGGGCGGACGCGACCCGCGACGGCGTCGACCCCGACTGGACGGCCCGGATCGTCGCCGACCAGATCGCGGCGAGCACCCAGGTGCAGAACGACCTGATCCGGCAGTGGACCGACCGGCCCGACACGCGTCCGGCGCAGCGGCCCGAGCTGGCCCGGGTGCGGCCGCAGCTCGACCGGATCGGCGACGATCTCGTGGCCGCCCTGAAGCTGGCCGGACCGGCCCGGGCGAACGAGGAGTGCCCGTCGACCCTGGCCCAGGCCGCGGTCGAGCAGGCGCAGGGGCTCGACGAGGTCCACCGCAACGCCCTCGGGCGGTCGCTGAAGTCCGTCTGCGACGGCGCCCCCGGATGATCCGCCCCGTGTGACGGTGCCGTTTCCGCTCGTCCGAAGGTCTTGCGTATCCGGATAGTACGTGCTCGGATTAATAGGACGAGACACGGAGGTGCGCGATGGACCAGAACCTGTTCAACGACATCTGCCTGCAGCAGCTGACGCTGTCGGGCGTGCACGAGGGGGAGACGGTCGTCGTGCTCACCCGGGGCGCGGAACGGACCGAGTACGCCGACGCGTTCCTCTGGGCGATCCAGAAGCTGGGCGCGACCGGCTACCACATGCGGCTGCCGTCGCCGGCGAGCGCGGGCGGCGCCTGGGCGGTCGGCGACTCCGGCCTGGGGAACATCCCCCTGGCCGTGGACGCCCTCAAGGCCGCGGACATGGTCGTGGACTGCACGTTCCTGCTGTTCAGCGCCGAGCAGTTCGCCATCCAGGACGCGGGCACCCGCATCCTCACCGCGGTCGAGCCGCCCGAGCTGCTGGCCCGGCTGATGCCGACCACCGAGCTGCGCGAGCGCGTCGAGACCGGCGCGGAGCTGCTGGCCAAGGCCTCGACCATGCGGATCACCAGCCCGCACGGCACCGACGTGACCTACCAGCTCGGCATGTACCCGACGCTGAGCGAGTACGGCTACACCGACACCCCCGGTCGCTGGGACCACTGGCCGGCGGCGTTCGTGTTCACCGGCGGCTCCGACGACGGTGTCGACGGGAAGATCGTCCTCGCCCCCGGGGACGTGCTGCTGCCGTTCAACACCTACGTGCAGACCCCGGTGGAGATCACCATCGAGCAGGGCTTCATCCGCGACATCCGCGGCGGCGCCGGCTCCTCCGGTCTCGACGCGGACCTGCTCCGCTCCTACATCGAGTCCTTCGACGACCCGCGCGGCTACGGCATGAGCCACGTCGGCTGGGGCCTCGACGAGCGCGCCCACTGGCACGGCCTGACCCAGTTCGGCGGCGGCATGGGCATGGAGCTGCGCAGCTTCTACGGCAACGTCATGTTCTCCATCGGCCCGAACAACGAGCTCGGCGGCCCGAACGACACCGCCTGTCACTTCGACATCCCGATGCGCGGCAACTCCCTGTTCCTCGACGACGAGCTGATCGTCGACGCCGGCGAGCTGACCGTGCCGGAGATGAAGCCGGTGGCGCGCCGATGACGCGCGACCACCACATCGGGATGATCGTTCCGTCGTCGAACCTCACGATGGAGACCGAGCTCCCGCGGATGCTGCGCGCCCGGGAGGACGTGCTGCCCGAGGACCGGTTCGTCTTCCACGCGGCGCGGGCCCGGATGCAGCACGTGACCCCCGAGCAGCTGCGCGCGATGAACGCCCAGGCCCAGCGGGCCGCGGCCGAGCTGGCCGACGCCCGGCCGGACGTCGTCGCGACGGCCTGCCTGGTCGCGATCATGGCGCAGGGCCCCGGCTACCACTGCACCGCCGAGGACGACATCACCGCCGCGCTGCGGGCGGAGGGCTCCGACGCCCCCGTCGTCTCCAGCGCCGGAGCGCTGCTGTCGGGGATCGCCGCGCTCGGTGCGACGCGGGTCGCGATCATCACCCCGTACATGGAGCCGCTGACGAAGGCGGTCGTGGACTACATCGAGGACGCGGGGGTCGAGGTCGTCGACTCGCTGTCGCTGCAGGTGCCCGACAACCTCGCCGTCGCCCGGCTCGATCCGGCCGACCTGCGCGAGCACTGGCGCAGGCTGGACCTGACCGGCGCCGACGCGCTGGTGCTCAGCGCGTGCGTGCAGATGCCGTCGCTGCCGTCGATCGAGGCGGTGCAGGACGAGGCCGGCATCCCGGTCCTGTCCGCCGCCACCGCGACCACGCACCGCATCCTCACCGGGCTCGGGCTGGAGCCACGGGTGCCCGGGGCGGGGGCGCTGCTCGCCGGCTGAGGCCGTACGACCGGGACCCGCGTGCCGCGCCGGCACGCGGGTCGTCGTCGTGTCCGCGGGCCGGGTGTCCACGTGGTCCTCCTCCGAGGAGTGCGGGGGCCCCGGAGGATGCGCCCGGCTCCGCGCAGCTGGATCACGGGGCGCCGGGCGTCCGGGACGGGGGGTGGACGCGGCCGGCCCTGTGCTGTACATGTTTGTACATGTCTGAACAGGGTGGGCGCTCCAAGAGGGCGCGCCTCGTCGAGGACCTCGCCGGGCGGATCCGCTCCGGCCGGTTGCCGCACGGCGAGCAGCTCCCGGGGGAGAACCAGCTCGCCCGCACCTACGCCGTCTCCCGCGGCACCGTCCGCAGCGCGCTGGCCGAGCTGGCCCGTCGCGACCTGATCACCACCGAGACCGGCGTCGGGTCGTTCGTGACCTTCGACGGGTCCCCGCTGGACCAGCGGCTCGGCTGGGCGCAGGCGCTCGCCGCGTCCGGCGCGGCCGTGAGCACCGAGCTGCTCGGCATCTCGCCCGGCGGCGACCCCGGCCCCACCGCCCACGACGGCCCGCTGGTCACCGTGCGCCGGCTGCGCCGGGCCGGGACCGTCCCGGTGTCGCTGGAGACGGCGTCGCTGCCCGCGACCGGCGCGCTGGCGCAGCTGCCCGCGACCGGGCTGGTCGACGGCTCGATCACCGCCACCCTCGCCGCCGCCGGGCTGACCGGCGTCGCGGGGGAGCAGTGGATCTCGGTGGCCCCGCTCGACGCCGCGGACGCCGCCACCCTCGAACGCGCCCCCGGCGAGCCGTTCCTGCAGGCCGTGCGCGTCACCCGGGACGCGACCGGCGGGCTCGTCGAGCACGTGGTCAGCCTCCTGGACCCGCAGCGCTTCCGGTTCCACCTCGAGTTCGGCGGCGGGCGGTGAACCCGGCCCGCGACCGCGCGCTCGGCGCGCTGCTCGGCCTGGCCGTCGGCGACGCGCTCGGCATGCCCACCCAGTCGCTGTCCCGGTCGGCGATCGCCGAGCGCTACGGCGTCGTCGACCGGCTCCTCGACGGCGCCGACGACCAGCCGATCGCCCCGAAGCTCCCCGCCGGCACCGTCACCGACGACACCGAGCAGGCGCTGCTGCTCGCCCGGATCCTGCTCGACCACGACGGCCGGGTCCCGCCCCGGGTGTTCGCCGCCGCCCTGGAGGAGTGGGAGCAGGACATGATCCGGCGCGGGTCGCTGGACCTGCTCGGCCCCTCCACCCGCCGGGCCCTGACCCGGCTCGCGGACGGCGAGCCCCCCGAGGTCGCCGGCCGCGACGGCGTCACCAACGGCGCCGCGATGCGTGTCGCGCCGGTCGGCATCGCCTACGCCGGCCCGCGGCTCCTCGACGCCGTCGTCGAGTCGGCGGTCGTCACCCACCACACCGCACCCGGGATCGCGGCCGCCGCCGCGGTGGCCGCCGCGGTGTCGGCCGGGGTGTCCGGCGCGGGGCTCCCTGCCGCGCTGGACGCCGCGCTCGACGCCGCCCGGGCCGGCGCCCGGCGCGGCGGCTGGGCGGCCGGCGCCGACGTCGCCGCCCGCCTGGACGTCGCACTGCGGGTGCTGCCCGGGCTGGACCGGGCCGCGCTCGCCGACACCGTCGCCGACGTCGTCGGGACCTCGGTCACCGCGACCGAGTCCGTCGTCGCGGCCCTCGGGCTCGCCGCCGCCCTCGGCGACGACCCCCGGGCCGCGCTGGTCACCGCCGCCTCGCTGGGTGGTGACACCGACACCGTCGCCGCGATCTGCGGCGCGGTCCTCGGGGCGGCGCACGGCGCCGCCGCACTGCCCGCCGACCTCGTGGGCACCGTCCGCCGGGTCAACGCACCCCTGCTCGACCCCCTCGACGACGTGGTCGAGGGACTGCTCCACCTCCGGTCCACCTCCTGAACGGAGGCCGCCATGGCCACCAGCACCACCGACACCGGCACCACCGCCGAGGGCGGCGCCCTCGAGACCCGGGGCATCGAACCGGTCCCCGTCGCCGAACGGCACGGCCGGCCCGGCCAGCTGTTCTGGGTCTGGTTCGCCGCGAACATCTCCATCCTCGGCCTCCCGCTGGGTGCGACCCTGGTCGCGTCGGGGCTGAACATCACCCAGGCCGTGCTGGCCGCGGTGCTCGGCAGCGTCGGGTCGTTCGCGATCGTCGGCGCCGTGTCGATCGCCGGACGGCGCGGCGGGGCACCCGGCCTGACGCTGTCGCGGGCGGTGTTCGGGGCCCGCGGCAACATCGGCCCGACGCTGGTCTCGCTGCTGTCGCGGCTCGGCTGGGAGACCGTCAACACCACGACGGCGGCGTTCGCGCTGCTGTCGCTGGTCACGATCGTCGCGGGCACCAGCCCGTCGGCGAAGGACCACCCGGTGATCACCATCGCGTGCATCGCGGTGTTCGTGCTGTGCACGGTGCTGGTCGCCGGGCTCGGACACGCCGTGCTCGTCGCGGTGCAGCGCTGGGCGACCTGGGTGTTCGGTGCGCTGAACATCGTCGTCGGCGGGTTCCTGGTCGCCACCGTCGACTGGGCCGCGGTCGCCGCGGCCGCCCCCGCGCCGTCGGGCGCGGTCGTCGCCGCGGTCGGTGTGATCGCCGCCGGGACCGGCATCGGCTGGGCCAACGCCTCGGCCGACATGTCCCGCTACCAGTCCCCGTCGGTGCGCGCCGGGTCGCTGGTCGCCTCGGCCGCGGCCGGCGCGGGCATCCCGCTGGTCCTGCTGATCTCGCTGGGCAGCCTGCTCGCCGCCGGGGACCCGACCCTGGCCACCGCGGACGACCCGGTCGCCGCGATCCGCGACCTGCTCCCCGCGTGGATGGCGATCCCGTACCTGGTCGCCGCGTTCGGCGGGCTGCTGCTGTCCAACCACCTGTCGGTCTACTCGGCCGGGCTGACCACCCTGACCCTGGGCGTGCGGCTGCCGCGGGTGTACGCCGTCGTCGTCGACGTGCTGGTGACCTTCGCCGGCGCGATCTACTTCATGCTGATCGCCGACGGGTTCTACCCGCCGTTCATCGCCTTCATCAGCGCCCTCGCCGTCCCGATCACCGCCTGGGTCGGGGTGTTCGCCGTCGACATGCTGCGTCGCCGCCACTACGACCCGGTGGCCCTGATGGACACCTCGCGCGGCAGCGGCTACTGGTACCGCGGCGGGATCGAGCCGCGGGCGACGGCGGCCTGGGCGCTGGCGATCGTCGTCGGCTACCTGTTCGCCACCGTCGGGCCGTCGGCGCAGCCGTGGTTCACCGGGCCGCTGGCCGGCACCTGGTTCGGCGAGAACGGGCTGGCCTGGGTGATCACCTTCGTCGTCGCCGCCGGGGTGTACGCCGCGCTGGGCGGGGCCCGGGAGCAGCGGTGACCGGCAGGCTCGTCCACTCCGGACAGGTCCTGGTCGACCTGGTCATGCGGGTGCCCGCGCTGCCCCCGCCCGGCGGCGACGTGCTCGCCACCGGCACGACGATGCTGCCCGGCGGCGGGTTCAACGTCGTCGCCGCGGCCGCCCGGGCCGGGGCCGAGGTCCTCTACGCCGGCGGGCACGGCACCGGTCCGCACGGTGACCTCGTGCGGGCCGCGCTGGCCGCGGAGGGCGTCACGGCGACCACGCCGCCCGATCCCGGCGGCGACACCGGCGTCTGCGTGACCCTGGTCGACCCGTCCGGGGAACGGACCTTCGTCACCGGCAGCGGGGTCGAGACCGCGCCGCCCGCCGGGCTCCCGGCGACCACCGCCGACGACGTGCTCTACGTCTCCGGCTACAGCCTGCTCGTCCCGGACAAGGCCGCGTCGCTGGTCGCCGCGGCCGAGGAGTCGTCGGCGACGGTCCTGCTCGATCCGGGGCCCCTGGTCACGGACGTGCCGGACGCGCTGTGGGAGCGGATGCTCGCCGCCACCGGGGTGCTGAGCACCAACGCGCGGGAGGCGCGACTGCTCACCGGGGAGCCGACCGCGGCGCGTGCCGCCGGTGCCCTGGCCCGGCGGTTGCGCGACGACGCGGCCGTGGTCGTCCGCGACGGTGCCGCGGGCTGCGTGGTCGTCCGCGACGGGGCGGTGGAGGCCGTCCCGGCGCCGGTGGTCGACGCCGTCGACACCAACGGGGCCGGGGACGCCCACTGCGGGGTCCTGGCCGCGGAGCTGCTGCGCGGCACCGCGTGGTCCGAGGCGGTCGCGCGGGCCGGTGCGGCCGCGGCGCTCGCGGTCACCCGGTACGGGCCGGCCACCGCGCCGACCCGGACGGAGCTCGACGCGTTCCTCGCCGGGGCCGCCGCGGGGTGACGGCGCGCTCCGACGGGCGAGCTGCGCTCCGACGGGCGAGCTGCGCTCCGACGGACGAGCTGCGCTCCGACGGACGAGCTGCGCTCCGACGGGCGAGCTGCGCTCCGTCGGCAGGGCGCTCGTCGGCAGGGCGCTCCGTCGACAGGGAGCTCCGTCGACAGGGAGCTCCGTCGGCAGGGCGCATCCGTCGGCGCGGTGCGGGCCGCCGGTCGGCGCGGCGTCGTCGCTCCATGATCGGCAGAAGTGGAGCGTGGAGGCCGGTGGACTGCGCTCCGGACTCCACACTCGGCGATCATGGACGGGGCCGCCGGTCGAGGTCCCGGGCCGACGGGGTGCCGGGCCGTCGGGGTGCCGGGCCGTCGGGGTGCCGGGCCCGTGGGGTGCGGCGGCCCACTCGCCGTCGACTGCCGGCGCGGCTCCATCCGGTTCATGATCACCGGTTGTGGAGCGCGGAGGTCGTCGAGCGCACTCCTCGCTCCACAACCGGTGATCATGGACGGGGCAGGGGCCTCAGGTCCCGGCGCCGGCGGCCGTCGCCATGCCCTGGGCGGTCTCCTGGACCGCACGGAAGGCCGGGCCGCAGACGGCGGCGTCGCCCTCGGCGAGGGTGCCCGGGTCGGCCTGGCAGCCCTGCGCGGCGAAGTCGTCGAGCGCCTTCCCGACGAGGTCGGCCTGCGCGGCCGCGGCCGGTGCGTCCTGGCGGACCTGGGGCAGGGCGTTGCGGATCTCGGTGGTGAACCGGCCACAGCGCGGGAAGACCGTCGCCGGGTCGCTCGACCAGCAGGGGTCCTGGGCGTAGAAGCGGAACTTGGTCCGCAGCGCCTCCAGCCCCGGTGCGCCGACGCGCTCCGAGGCGGTCTGTCCCGGCCAGGGCTCGGTGTCCTGCGCCGACGAGGCGGCGGGGCGGTCTGCGGAGCAGCCGGCGAGGAGCAGGGCGGCCACCAGCAGGGTGGCCGCCCGCAGCAGGGAGGCGGTCGGGCGCGGACACGGTTGCACACCGCGACGGTAGGCCCGTCCGATCCGCCCCGCCGCTCCGGCCCGGGGCGTCGGACGGGTCCGGCCGGCCCCGGAGCGGATCAGCCCCGGTCCGGGCCGCCCAGCGCCCCGCGCAGCAGCCGCAACGCCTCGGCCGGGTTGTCCCAGAACACCATGTGCCCGGCGTCCGGGACGGCGACGAGCCGGGCGTCGGGCCGGGCGGCGGCGATCTCGGCGGCCCCGGACGCGGGCACGACGGGGGAGTCCGCGCCGTACAGCAGGGTCACCGGCGCCGGGACGTGCGGCCACGCCTCGAAGAAGTCCTCGGACTCGAACCCGGCGTGCGTCGCGGCGATCGCGGCCTCGTCGCAGGAGGACAGCCAGCGCGCGCGCAGCTCCTGCTCGCGGCGTGGCCAGCGCGGCCAGGACCGGGCGACCCCGTCGGCGTCGGTGCCGCGCTGCGCCTCGTGCAGCTGGCCCAGGAACGCCTCCAGCGTCGTCGGGTACGGCGTGCGGCCGGGGCCGGACAGCGGCGGGTCGACGAGCACGGCGCCGCCGACGGGCCGGCGCGTCGCGGCGACGGCGGCGATCCGGGCACCCATCGAGTGCCCGAACAGGATGGTGTCGGGGCCGAGCTCCAGCGCGTCGAGCACCGCCAGGACGTCGCCGGCGTAGTCGTCGAGGGTCCACGAGGTTCCGCTGCCGGACAGCCCGCGGCCGCGGACGTCGAGCACCACCGGGCGGCACAGGTCGACGAGCTCGCGGGCGACGAAGTCCATCGTCACCGCCGGGCTGGTGATGCCGGGCAGGACCAGGACGGGGGCGCCGTCGCCGCCGTAGTCGAGGGCGTGCAGCGCCAGGTCGCCGCGGCGGACCCAGCGGGACACGGCGGGGACGTCGGCGAGGTCGGCGAGCGCGTCCTGGCGGACCTGCCGGACCAGGGTGGACGTGACGGTCACAGGAGTCCCTTCAGGTAGGCGAGCGCGTCGTCGAGACCGACCACGTCGCCGTACTTCGCGTGGATGTCGAACAGGTTCGCCTCGTGCGGCCCGGCCGCGCGGTCGCCGACGCAGTCCCGCGGCACCAGCACACCGAACCCGGACTGGACGGCGTCGACGGCGCTCGCGCGGACGCAGCCCGAGGTGGTGGCCCCGCACACGAGCACGGTGTCCACACCGGACGACCGCAGCAGGGTCGCGAGCCCGGTGTCGAAGAACGCCGACGCGCCCTTCTTGGTGAGCGTGTGGTCGGTGCCGCGGACGTCGAGCCGGGGGTCGAAGCCGACGGCGGCCGAGCCCTCGACCAGCGAGCGCATCCCGGGCGCCTTCACCAGCCAGGGCAGGGTGTCGAGCTCGGCGGGGGTGTAGGCGATCGTCGTCCACACCACCGGCGCGCCGAGCGTGCGGGCCGCCTCGACCAGCGTCGAGGTCGCCGCGACGACCTCGGACAGCTCGCTGCCGGTGGGCAGCGCGGGGTCGGTGAACCCGACCGTCAGGTCCACGACGACGACCGCGGGCCGGGTCCCGCGCCGGGCGGCGGCGCCGAACCCGGCGGTCGCGTAGGTCGCGTCGGTACCGGCCCCGTGCAGACCGGTGGGGTGCGGGCTCATGCGGATGCTCCGTCCAGTGCGGACTGCGGTGCGGACTGCGTCGCGTGCTGCGGGGCGGAGTCCAGTGCGGACTGCAGCGCGGCGCGGCGGCGGCCCGCGCAGTCCTCCACGGCGTCGACGATGGTCTGGTAGCCGGTGCACCGGCACAGGTTCGACGCGACGACCTCGCGGATCTCCTCGCGGCTCGCGTCGGGCTCCTCGGCGAGGTAGCCCTCGGCCAGCATCAGGAACCCGGGCGTGCAGAACCCGCACTGCAGCCCGTGGTGCTCGCCGAAGCACTGCTGCAGGTCCGACAGCCCGCCGTCGGGCCCGGACAGCGACTCGACCGTGCGGATCGCGGCGTTCTCCACCTGCACGGCGAACAGCAGGCAGGCGCGGGCGGGCGCGTCGTCGACGAGCACGGTGCACGCCCCGCAGATGCCGTGCTCGCAGCCGACGTGGGTGCCGGTCAGACCCAGGTCGTGGCGGAGCACGTCGGCCAGCGTGCGGCGCGGTGGGATCGCCAGCTCGTGACGCTCCCCGTTGACGGTCAGCTCGACCAGCTGGATGTCGGTCACGGTGCCTCCCGGTTCAGCGCGGCGAACAGGTCCGCGCGCGACAGTGGGGTGGAGTCCAGCTCGACGCCGGTGGGGCGCAGCGCGTCGTTGACGGCGTTGAGCACGGCCGCGGGCGCGCCGATGGTGCCGCCCTCACCCGCACCCTTCGCGCCGTCGGCGGTGAACGCGCACGGCGTCTCGAGGTGCTCGATCCGCACGTCGGGGATCTCGGCGGCGGTCGGGACCTTGTACTCCATGAAGCTCGGCGCGAGCGGCTGGCCGAGCTCGTCGTAGACGACCTGCTCGAACAGCGCCCCGGCGATGCCCTGGGCGATGCCGCCGCGCGCCTGCCCCTCGACGACGCGCGGGTGGATGGCGACGCCGCAGTCCTCGACGCAGACGTAGCGCAGGATCTCCACGCCGCCGGTGCCCGGGTCGAGCGCGACGACGCAGCCGTGGGTGGCGTTGGAGAACGTGCCGTCGCCGCCGACGTCGAAGCTCGCCGTCGCGGTCAGGCCCGGCCCGACCTCCTTGGGCAGCAGGTGCGCGCGCAGGTAGGCGACGTCGGCCAGCTCGGCGTAGGAGAACGTGCGGTCCCCGGCGCGCACCCCGCCGCGGCCGTCGAGCTCGGCCGAGTCCACGTCGGCGTCGGCCAGGTGGGCGGCCAGCGCGCGCAGCTGGTCGCCCAGCTTCACCGCCGCCGCGGCCGCCGCGGACCCGCCGATCGTCACCGAGCGGGACGCGAACGAGCCCCAGCCGTAGGTGATCCGGTCGGTGTCGCCCTGGACGATCTTGACCTTGTCGTAGGGCAGGCCGAGCCGGTCGGCGACGATCTGGGCGAAGGTCGTCTCGTGGCTCTGGCCGTGCGACAGCGTGCCGGTGGTGACGGTGACCGTGCCGTCGAGGTCCATCGTGATCTGGGACAGGTCGAACCCGGGGACGACCTGCATCTTCCGCGCCGCGAACGCGCCGGAGCCGTAGCCGGTGCGCTCGGAGAAGCAGGAGTAGCCGATGCCCAGCACCCGGCCGTCGGGCAGGGTGCGCCCGGGCCAGCCCTCGTCGCGCAGCACCTGCTCGCACAGGTCGAGGGACTCCCGGTAGGAGCCCGGGTCGTAGGTGATGGCGTTGACCCCGCGGTAGGGGAACTCGGTGATCAGGTTGCGCCGGCGGACGTCCAGCGCGTCGAGCCCGAGCTCGCGGGCGGCGCGCTCCATCAGCCGCTCCATCACCATCACGTACTGCGGCCGGGACACACCGCGGTACGGCGCGGTCGGCGCCTTGTTCGTGGTGACCGCGCGCCCGCGCACCCGGTAGGCGGGGACCCGGTAGACGCCGGGCATCTCCGCCGAGGCCATCAGCGGCTCGATCCCGGCCGTGAACGGGTAGCAGGAGTAGGCGCCCATGTCGCAGACGACGTCGGACTCCAGGGCGAGGATCTCCCCGTCGGCGGTGAACGCGGCGCGGGCGGTGTAGTGCTGCTCGCGGGCCAGGAAGCTCGCGGTCAGCGCCTCGCGCCGGTCCTCGATCCACTTCACCGGACGGCGGAGGCGCCGCGCGGCGGCCGCGGCGGCGATCTCCTCCCGGCCGACGACGCACTTCTGCCCGAACCCGCCGCCCATGTCCGGCACGACGACCCGGACCTGCTTCTCGTCGAGCCCGGCGCAGCGGGCCAGGACCGTGCGGACCTGGTGCGGGACCTGGGTGCAGGTGCGCACCACCAGCTGCTCGTCGCGGTCGTCCCAGTCGGCGACGACGCCGCGGGTCTCCAGCGGCAGCGCGTTCTGCCGTCCGGTGCGGGCCTCCACGGTGACCACCGTGTGCGCCTCGTCGAAGATGCCGTCGATGCCCTCGGTGGCGAACAGCGATACGTCGACGAGCACGTTGCCGGGGGCCTCGTCGTGCACCGGGGGACCGGCCGCGGCCAGCGCGGCGGTCTCGGTCACCACCGGGTCGAGCGGGTCGAGCTCGACGACGGCGGCCTCCACCCCGTCCTCGGCGGCGTAGGGGTCGGTGGCGATCACGACGGCCAGGGGCTCGCCGACGTAGCGGACCTTGTCGCCGGCCAGCACGGGCATCGAGGTGGGGACGAACTCCTCGAGCGGCCGGTCGAGGAGCGCGGTGATGTCGCCCAGGGCGAGATCGGCGGCGTCGAACGCGGCGACGACGCCGGGCACCCGCCGGACCTCGGACAGGTCGACGTCGACCACCCGGGCGTGCGCCTCGGTGCTGCGCACGAACGCCGCGTGCAGCATCCGGGGCAGGGTGATGTCGTCGACGAACCGGCCGCGGCCGGTCAGCAGCCGCGGGTCCTCCCGCCGCGGGACCGACGCGCCGACCCAGGTGCCGTCGCGGCGCAGTCCGGGCTCAGCCACGGCCGGCCTCCTCCCGGGCCCGGGCGACGAGGGTGCGGACCAGCCCGCGGCGGTACTCCGCGGGGATCCCGGCCTCGTCGCGCAGCTCCAGACCGTCGGCGACCTCGTCCGGCGTGCCGGCGTCGGGCGCCAGCACCGGGACGGCGCCGACCCCGCCGAGCACGACCTCCCCGGTGCCCAGGTCCACCCCCGCCGCGACGACGGCGAAGTCGCCACGGCGGTCGGCGTACTCGGTGAGCGCCGCGCGCGGCGCGGGACGGGGGAAGACGATCTCCACGATCACCTCGTCGGGGTCCAGGGCGGTGGTGAACGGGCCGAGGAAGAACTCCCGCGCCCGGACCTCCCGGCGCCCGCCCGGCCCCTCGGCGACGACGACGGCGTCGAGCAGCACGGCCAGCAGGCACCACTCGGCGGTGGCGTCGCCGTGCGCGATCGAGCCGCCGACGGTGCCCCGGGTGCGGATGGGCAGGTGCCCGACCCAGCGCATCGCGGCGGACAGGACCGCGAAGTCCGGCCCGAGGTCGGCCCGCTCGACGGCCCGGTGCGTGGTGAGCGCGCCGATCCGCAGCGCCCCGTCGGCGTGGTGGATGCCGGCCAGGCCCGGCACGTGGGTGAGGTCGATCAGGTGCCCGGGCCGGGCCATGCGGTAGTTCATCATCGCGACCAGGCTCTGCCCGCCGGCGAGCAGCTTGGGCTCGTCGTCGGCCAGCTCGGTCAGCAGGTCGACCGCCCCGCGCACCGACGACGCCCGGTGGTAGGTGAACGCGGCGGGCTTCACGCCTTCTCCACCCGCTCCACGGCCGGCGCGTCGAGCGTCTCCTCGTCGCCGGTGATGCGGTCCAGCTCGCGGCCCCGGGTCTCGGGGGCGCCGAGGGCCATGAAGGTCACGGCGGCGAACACGAGCAGCGCCATCAGGGTGAAGGTCAGCGGCAGGCCGAGGACCGGCCACAGCAGGCTGCCGAAGATCAGCGGGACGAACCCGGTGACCGCCCGGCTCGACGACGACGCCCAGCCGAAGCCCGAGGCCCGCAGCTCGGTCGGGTAGAGCTCGGAGACGTAGGCGTACATCACGGGGATGACGACCAGGGCGAAGAACCCGAACACCGCGATCATCGCGACCGCCGCCGTCGGTGAGCCCATGACCAGCGAGAACACGACCAGCGACAGCGCGGCGCACGGACCGGCGACGCCGATGACCCACTTGCGGCCGACGACCTCGACCAGCAGCACCGAGGTGATGACACCGAGGATGCCGACCGCGTTCATGACGGTGGTGGAGGCGAACGCGGCGACCTCGCCCATGCCCTGGGCGCGCAGGATCGACGGCATCCA
The DNA here is from genome assembly GCF_020131375.1 of Pseudonocardia sp. ICBG1034. Taxonomy (NCBI): domain Bacteria; kingdom Bacillati; phylum Actinomycetota; class Actinomycetes; order Pseudonocardiales; family Pseudonocardiaceae; genus Pseudonocardia; species Pseudonocardia sp. ICBG1034. Next base: position 63,414 of record NZ_JAHLEK010000023.1, on the reverse strand, counting down.
GGACAGCGCGGCGTAGTAGACGACCATGACGGTGATGAACAGCGACCAGGCGACGCCGGTGATGCGCGGGTTGAACGCCCACACCATCTTCAGCTGCTCGCCCAGCGCGCCGAGACCGCGGCGGCGCGAGGTGGTCGGTTCCGGTGCGGCGGCGGTGATCGCGTACTGCTCCACCGGGGCGCCGGTGCGGCGGACCATGTCGTCGATGACGGCGCGGGCCTCGGCCTCGCGGCCGGTGCGGGCTAGGTAGATCGGCGACTCCGGGACGCCGCGGCGGATCCAGAACAGCAGCAGCGCGGGCAGCACCATCAGCGCGAGCATCCAGCGCCAGTTGCCCTCGACCGGCACGAGCAGTGTCGCCGAGAGCCCGGCGAGGGTGGTGCCGATCGGCCACCAGCCGTCCATCGCGGCGAGCACCTTGCCCCGGTAGCGCCGGGGTGAGAACTCGCTGACGATCGCGTAGTCGACCGGGATGCAGCCACCGAGCCCGATGCCGGCCAGGAAGCGCAGCGCCAGGAAGACCTCCCAGCTGGGGGAGAAGGCGCCGAGCACCGAGAACAGGGCGAAGATCAGCAGGGTGATGCTGAAGACCCGCTTGCGGCCCATCCGGTCGGCGATCGTGCCGAACGCGACGGCGCCGACGGCCATGCCGATGAGGTTGGCCGTCGCGACGAGGCCGCGCTGGCCGGTCGAGAGGTCGAACTCGACGCCGAGCAGCGGGGTGAGGAAGCCGTTGAGGGCGACGTCCCAGGCGTCGAACATGTAGCCGAGGCCGCCGATGAGGAAGATCTTCCCCTGGACGCCCCAGCGCCAGGGCAGGTCCTGGACGACCTGGTCTCCGGTACGCATGTCGGTGCTCCTCTATCGGGAGAAGGGGTAGGTGACGGACTCGTCGTCCGGGTCGTTCAGCGGGGAGCCCCGCCACAGCCAGTCGTAGGACACGTCGGACTCGCCCTGGAAGCGGCGCAGCTTCTCGTCGCGTTCGCGCTGCTCGGGGCCGTCGGGCAGGTGGTAGAAGTCCATGTTCCGCAGCGAGGCGTCCTGCACGACGCCCGCGTGCTTGGCGCGGCGCTGCACGTAGCGGGCGAGCGCGGTGTCGATCCCGCCGCGGCCGACCGCACCGAGCTCCTTGGCCAGCACGGCGGCGTCCTCCATCGCCTGGGAGGCGCCCTGGGCCTGGTAGGGGAGCATCGCGTGGCAGGCGTCGCCGAGCAGCGCGACCCGGCCGTCGATCCAGACCGGGTCGCGGCGGCGGCGGTGGAGCGCCCACACCGAGACGTCGTCCTTGGCCTTGGACAGCATCGCCGGGACGCGGTCGTCCCAGTCGGCGAAGTCGGCGACGAGGTCCTCGGCGGTCGCCGGTGCGCTCCAGTCGCGCTCGACCTGCTCGGTGCAGGGCACGATCGCGACGACGTTGAGGTACTCGCCGCGGCGGATCATGTAGTGCACCAGGTGCTTGCCGGGGCCGTACCAGATCGTGGAGTGGTAGCGGTCGAGCAGGAACCGGGTCGCCGGGTCCGCGGCGATCAGCTCGCCGGGGATCAGGGCGCGGTAGGCCATCTCGCCGGAGAAGACGAGGGTGTCGTCGAACCCGGCGAGGTCGCGGACACCGGACCGGATGCCGTCCGCGCCGACCAGCACGTCGCCCGCGACGCGCAGCCCGCGCGCGGTGACGGCGACCGGGCGGTCCGGGTCGGTGCGGTCGAGCTCGACGACCTTCGCGTCGGTGTGCACGGTGACCGCGGGGCCGGGGCCGTCCGGGTCGAGGCAGGCCTCGAGCAGGATCCGGTGCAGGTCGGCGCGGTGGTAGTGCCAGTACGGGGCGCCGTAGGTGTCGACGACCTGCTGCCCGAGCGGGAGCTGGGCGATGATCGAGCCGTCGGCCCAGCGGCGCCGCACCTGGTCCTGCGGGGCGGTGTGGATCCGCTCCAGCGACCGGCGCAGCCCCAGACCGAACAGGATCCGGCTGGCGTTGGGGGCGGTCTGGATGCCGGCACCGACCTCGCCGAGCTGCGGCGCGGCCTCCAGCACGGTGGCCCGGAAGCCCTGACGGCGCAGGGCCAGTGCGGCGGTCAGTCCGCCGAGACCGCCGCCCGTGACCGTGATCTCCAGGGACTGGCTGGGTGCCACGACTACCTCCTCGCGTCCGTCGGGCCTGTGACGTGGCCCGCACGAGAAGTAATCCGAGCACGTACTATCCGGATACGCAAGGTTTTCGTGCGAACGACCCGGAAGGGAAACCGGGACGTAACCCGGGCGGCCGGGGCTCAGTCGTTGCCGGGCAACGACGTCCGCTCCGCGACCGCCTCCCAGTGGGCGCCGAGGGTGTTGAGCAGACCGGCGATCTCCGAGCGCCGGTCCTCGGGCACCGCGGCGAGCAGCTCCGCGTCCAGGCGCCGGGTCCGGCGGGTGACCTCGACGAGGGCGGCCGCGCCGTCGTCGGTGAGGGAGAGGATCTTGCGCCGGGCGTCGCGGGGGGACTCGGTGCGCTCGATCAGCCCGCGGCGCTCCATCCGGCGGCAGACGTCGGCCATCGTCGAGGTGTCCAGGGCGACGGCGCCGGCCAGCGAGCTCTGGTCGGACTCCGGGTAGGCACGGATCGCCGAGAGCACCGCGAACTGCGGGCCGGTCAGCACCGGGTCGACGTGACGGCTCCAGGCGGCGAGGTAGGCCTGGTACATCCGGCGCGCCCCGTAGCCGGGGGCGGCGACGAGGTCGGCCGGGGGAGCGGGTGCGACGCCTGTTCCGCCGCGCAACAGCTCACCCATCATGCCTCCGTGCTCGTCCGGGCCGCGGCCCTCGTCCGCGGGAGATCCTACGTGTCCGGACGATCACCCGGGGTGGCCGGGCCGGGGCTCAGCGCGGGCGCAGGCCGTCGACGAGCAGGTCCAGCAGGCGTCCGGCCTGCTCGCGGCCCTGCGGGTCGGCGACGGCCATGCAGATGCCGCTGGTGCCGACGAGCACGTCCGCGGCGTCGACGTCGGCCCGCAGGGTGCCGTCGGCGATGCCCGCCTCCTGGAGCAGGCGGACCGCCTCGACCATCCGCTCGCGGCTCTGCGCGAACGGGTTGTGCCCGCAGGCCACGAGTGCGTGCAGCGAGTCCGCGAGGTGCTTCTTGGTGATCACGTAGTCGACGAAGCGGTCCATCCAGGCCCGCAGTGCCCGGTCCGCGGGCAGCTCGGTGCGCAGCTGTTCGGCGGCGGCGCAGAGCCGGTCGAGCTCGTTGCGGTACACGGCCTCGACCAGGGAGTCCCGGTTCGGGAAGTGCCGGTAGAGCGTGCCGATGCCGACTCCGGCGTCCTTCGCGATGCCGTCGAGGGTCGTGGCGGGGCCGCCACGACTCTCCGCGGTGAACGCGCGCACGGCCGCGGCCAGCAGCAGCTCACGGTTGCGCGCGGCGTCCGCACGCAGGCCGGAACGTGTGCTGGTGCCCATGGCGGTGCCTCCTCGGGTGGGACTGACGATCCCACGATACGTCTTGCGATCCGGAGGATGCTCCGGATAGAGTCCCGAGTCATACGGAGGATCCTCCGCTTACTTGTCCCCGGGGACACGGCGACGCAACGACGACGTCACCGACCGCGTACCCGGTGCTCAGAAGGGATCACGCCATGCTGTTCCGCTCCACGACCGACCGATCCCGTCCGCTGTCCACCACCGGCACCTCCCGTGCCGTCCTGCCGGCCGCACCGGCCGGGACCACCGCCTCCGACGTGCTCGCCGGCGTCGACCTCACCGGCCGGCGCGCCGTCGTCACCGGTGCGACCACCGGGGTCGGCCTCGCCGCCGCCCGCGCACTGGCCGCCGCCGGGGCCGAGGTCACCCTCGCCGTGCGCGACGCCGAGGCCGGTGCCGTCGCCCGCGACGGCATCGTCGCCGACACCGGCAACGAGTGCGTCGCCGTCGGCGAGCTCGACCTGTCCGACCAGCGCTCCATCGCCCGCTTCGTGCGCCTGTGGGACGGTCCGCTGCACATGCTCGTGCACGCCGCGGCCGTCACCGGTGCCCCGCTGACCCGCACCGTCGACGACTGGGAGCTGCACCTGGCCGTCAACCACCTCGGGCCGGCGTCGCTCACCTCGGGGCTGCACTGGGCGCTCACCGCGGTCGACGGGGCGCGGGTGGTCACCGTGACCTCCGCGGCCCACCGGGACGCGGCGTTCGACCCGGAGGACCCGCACTTCTCCGACGAGCGCTACGACGCCCACCTCGCCCACGCCCGGTCCCGCAGCGCGGCGCTGCTGCACGCGGTCGAGGCCGCGCGTCGGTGGTCGGGCGACGGGATCGCGGTGAACGCGGCCGACCCCGGGCCGGCGGGGGCCGACCCCGAGCAGGGGGCCGCCACGGTCGTGCTGGCAGCGGCGTCGCCGCTGGTCGGGGGGATCAGCGGGCGCTACTTCGCCGGGCTCGCGGAGGCGGGACCGGCCGGGCCGGGCGTGGCGGGCGGGGTCGCCACGCACGCACTCGACCCGGTCGCCGCACGGCGGGTCTGGCGCTGGACCGAGCGCACGCTGCGCGAGGTCTGGTTCGCCGGGCTGCCGATCGTGGCCTGACCCCGGGGGCTGCCCCGAGGGGAACCCTCGTGGCGCTAGAAGCCACGAGAGTTCCCCCGGGGGCGTCCGGGACGGGCGCGCCGGTCAGTGGCGCAGCCACACCGCGGTGTCGGCGGGGACCTCGCCGCGGGCGGTGAGCGGGCCGCTGGACAGCATCACCTCGGCGTCCTCGGGCAGCGACACCGGCGCCGAGGAGACGTTCACCAGGCAGGTGAAACCGCCGTCGCCGGAGTCCGAGGTGCGGGCCAGGGCCAGCGTGCCCTCCGGCGACTCCTGCCAGGTCAGCGTGCCGCCGCCGAGCGCGGGGTGCGCGCGGCGGATCGCCAGGGCGTCCCGGTAGAGGTGCAGCACCGAGTCCGGGTCGGCCTCCTGCACGTCGGCCGCGTGCCGGGCGAACACGTCGGGCTGCGGCAGCCACGGCGTCCCGGACGGGCCGAACCCGAAGCCGGGCTCGCCCGCGGCCCAGGGCAGCGGGACGCGGCAGCCGTCGCGGCCGCGCAGCGTGTGCCCGGACAGCTCCCAGGTCGGGTCGTCGAGCCGGTCGGTCGGGATGTCCTCGACCTCGGGCAGTCCGAGCTCCTCGCCCTGGTACAGGTACGCGGTACCGGGCAGCGCGAGCATCAGCAGCGTCGCCGCGCGGGCCCGGCGCAGGCCGAGCTCGGGGTCGGCGGGCAGGGCGATCACGTCGTCGAGGTTCCAGCCGCGCCCGGCCTCGGGCTTGCGGGCCAGCCGGCTCGGGTGCCGGCAGACGTCGTGGTTGGACAGCACCCAGGTCGCCGGTGCGCCGACCCGGGTGTTCTCGGCGATCGCGTCGTCGATGTTGGCGCGCAGGTCCTCGGCCAGCCAGGCGGCGGTCAGGAAGTTGAAGCTGAACGCGGTCTGCAGCTCGTCCGGGCGCAGGTAGCGGGCCAGGCGCTGCGGGTCCGGCACCCAGGCCTCGGCGACGAACACCCGCGGCGGGTCGTAGGTGTCGCCGATCCGGCGCCACGACCGGAAGATCTCGTGGACGCCGTCGCGGTCGAGGTAGGGGTGGCCGCCGTCCTGGGCGTCGTTGACGCCCTTCACGATGTCGGGCAGCCCGGGCTCCTTCACCATCGAGTTCGCGACGTCGACCCGGAACCCGTCCACGCCCCGGTCGAACCAGAAGCGCAGGGTCTCCTCGAAGTCGGCACGGACCTCCGGGTGCTCCCAGTTCACGTCCGGCTGCCGGATGTCGAACAGGTGCAGGTACCACTGCTCCGGCGTCCCGTCGGGGGACACGACCCGCTCCCACGCGGGCCCGCCGAACATCGACTCCCAGTTGTTCGGCGGGAGCTCACCGTTCTCGCCGTGGCCGTCGCGGAAGAGGTAGCGCTCGCGCTCGGGCGAGCCGGGGCCCGCGGCCAGCGCCTGCCGGAACCACACGTGCTCGTCGGAGTGGTGGTTCGGGACGATGTCGAGCAGCACCCGGATGCCGCGCGCGTGGGCCTCGGCGATCAGGGCCTCGGCCTGCGCGGTGTCGCCGAACATCGGGTTGATCGCGCGGTAGTCGGCCACGTCGTAGCCGCCGTCGGCCAGCGGCGACGGGTACCAGGGGTTGATCCAGATCGCGTCGACGCCCAGGCGGGCGAGATGGTCGAGCCTGCTGCGCAGACCGGCGAGGTCACCGGTCCCGTCGCCGTTCCCGTCGGCGAAGCTGCGGATGTAGACCTGGTAGACGACGGCGTTGCGCCACCAGTCCTGCTCGTGCACGGACATGATGCTCCCGGGTACGGATCGTGGGGCGGGGCGGTGTTGCAGAGTGTTTCATCCGGTTGCAACCGCTGTCGAGGCGCGGGCACGATGACCCCCGTGACGGACGAGCCGGTGCACGAGGTCGTACGCCGGGCGGGTGTCCGGCGGGTCGCCGAGCTCGCCGGGGTCTCCCCGGCGACGGTGTCGCGCGCCCTGCGCGAGGGCACCCCCGTCTCGCACGACACCCGCGAACGCGTCCGCCGGGCGGCGGCCTCCCTCGGCTACTCCGTCCCCGTCCGGCCGCTGACGGTCGCCGTGCTCGCCCGCTTCCCGACCCGCTGGTTCTTCGCCGAGGCCGTCGCCGGGGTGGAGGGCGTGCTGTCCGCGGCCGGGCACGTCACCCAGCTCCACAACCTCGGCGACCCGGACGCGCGGGCGCACTTCTTCGCGACGCTGCCGGTGCGCGGGCGCGCCGACGGGCTGATCGTCGTCGCCTCGGCGATCGACACCACCGAGGCCGCGGCGCTGGACGCGCTGGGGGTCCCGGTCGTCGTGCTCGGCGGGGACATGCCGGGACGGCCGCGGATCGGCATCGACGACCGCGCCGGAGCCCGCACCGCCGTCCGGCACCTGCTCGGGCTCGGCCACCGCGGCGTCGCGCTGGTGTCGTTCGACCCCGACGAGGCCAACGGCCGCGCCACGACCACCGACCGACGCGACGGCTGGGCCGACGCGCACGCCGAGGCCGGGCGGCCCCGCGGCCCGGTCGTCGCCACCGGGGCCGGGGTGACCGACGGCGACGCCGCGGCCGCCGAGCTGCTCTCCCTCCCGGTGATGCCGACCGCGGTGTTCGCGATGTCCGACGAGCTCGCCGTCGGCGTGCTGCGCACCCTGCGCCGTGCCGGCGTGGCGGTGCCGGGCCAGGTGTCGGTGGTCGGGTTCGACGACCACGACTCGGCCGCCGTCGCCGAGCTCACCACGGTCGCCCAGCCGGTCCGCCGCCAGGGCGAGCTCGCCGCCCGGGCGCTGCTCGCCGCGCTGGACGGCGAGCACCCCGGCGACGTCGAGGTCCCGACCCGGCTGGTGGTCCGGGCGACGACGGCGCCACCCCGGGTCAGCTGACCAGCCGGTCCGGGCGCAGCTCCACCCGGCGCAGCAGCTGCGCGTTGAGCGCGACGACGACCGTGGACAGGCTCATCAGCAGGGCGCCGACCGCGGGCGGGAGCACGAACCCGACCGGGGCGAGCACCCCGGCCGCGAGCGGCACCGAGACCAGGTTGTAGCCGGCCGCCCACCACAGGTTCTGCAGCATCTTCCGGTACCCGGCGCGGGACAGCGCGATCACCGACAGCACCCCGCGCGGGTCGGACGAGGCCAGGACCACCCCGGCCGAGGCGACCGCGACGTCGGTGCCGGCCCCGATCGCGATCCCGACGTCGGCCCGGGCCAGCGCCGGGGCGTCGTTCACGCCGTCGCCGACCATCGCGACGACCGCGCCGCGGTCCCGGAGCCGGGCCACCGCCTCGTCCTTGCCCTCGGGCAGCACCTCGGCGACGACCTCGTCGACGCCCAGGTCCCGGGCGACCGCCTCGGCCACCGGGCGCGCGTCACCGGTGAGCATCACGACCCGTACGCCGCGGGCGTGCAGGGCGTCCACCGCGGCCCGGGACTCCGGGCGGACCGCGTCGGCGAGGGCGAGCGCGCCCACCACCTCGCCGGGGTCCGCACCGGCCACCACGTACAGCACGGTGGCGCCGTCGTCGCTCCACCGGTGCACGTCGCCGGTCAGCTCGGCGGGCACGTCGAGACCACGCCCGCGCAGCAGCGCCGGACCCCCGACGGCGACCGGCCGCCCGTCGACGGTGGCGGACACCCCGCGTCCGGTGTGCGAGCGGAACCCGTGTGCGGCCGGGACGGCCCGCCCGTCCGCCGCGGCGACGACGGCGCGGGCCAGCGGGTGCTCGCTGTCGGCCTCGACGGCGGCGGCCAGGGCCAGGGTGTCCGCAGCGCCCGCGGTCCCGACGACCCGCGGGCCGCCGGTGGTGAGCGTGCCGGTCTTGTCGAACAGCACGGTGTCGACGGTGCGGGTGCGCTCCAGCGCGAGCCGGTCGGTGACCAGCACCCCGGAGCGTGCCGCGCGGGCCGTGGAGATCGCGATGACCAGCGGGATCGCCAGCCCGAGCGCGTGCGGGCAGGCGATCACGAGCACGGTGACGGTGCGGGTGACCGCCTGCGCGGTGTCGCCGAGCAGCGTCCATGCGGCGAAGGTCGCCACCCCGGCACCCGCGGCGAACCAGAACAGCAGCGCCGCCGCGCGGTCGGCGAGTGCCTGGGCCCGGGAGCGTGAGCCCTGCGCGTTCTCCACCAGGCGGCGGATGCCCGACAGCGCCGTGTCCTCGCCGACGGCGTCGACCCGGACCCGCAGCGCCGAGTCGGTGGCGACGGTGCCCGCCACCACCCGGTCGCCGGTGCCGCGCGGGACCGGCCGGGACTCCCCGGTGATCATCGACTCGTCCACCTCGGCGGCACCGTCGACGACCGTGCCGTCGGCGGGCACCCGGGCACCCGACCGGACCAGCACGACGTCGCCGACGGTCAGGTCGGCCGGTGCGACCGTGCCGACCGTGCCGTCGGCGCCGACCCGCTCGGCGGTGTCGGGCAGCAGCGCGGCCAGCGCGTCGAGGGCCCCGGACGCCTGTCCGAGCGCACGCATCTCGAGCCAGTGCCCGAGCAGCATGATCACGACCAGCAGCGCCAGCTCCCACCAGAAGTCCAGCCCGCCGACGCCGAGCGAGCTCAGCATGCTCGCCACCCACGCGACGCCCACGGCCATGCCGATGAGCAGCATCATCCCGGGCCGGCGCGCCCGGATCTCGGCGACGGCCCCGGACAGGAACGGCCACCCCGGCCAGAAGAGGATCACGGTGCCGAGCACCGGGGGGATCCACGCCGACCACGCCGGGGGCGAGTACCCGAGCAGCATCCCGGTCATCGCGCTGAACCCGACGACGGGGACGGCGAGCACCAGCGCGACGACGAACCGGTCCCGGAACACCGCCGCGTGGCCCGCGTGCCCGTGTCCCGTGTGGCCGCCGTGTCCGGCGTGGCCGCCGGGGTGCGTCCCGTGCTCCCGCGGGGCGGAGGCCGCCCGTGGCCCGTCGTGCATCGTCTACCTCCCGGCGTCGTGGACGCCCGCTGCAGCGGATATACCCCCCCAGGGTATTCCCGGTGGACGGGTCGAGCGGGGTACCGTCGTGGCCGTCCCGCGGGGACACCACGGGAGGTGGTCGGCGTGGTCCGGGTCGAGGGGCACTGGCGCAACCGCAGCTGGGTCGCCGCGCACTACCGGCACCCGATGCGGCCCGGTGCCGACCAGACGGTGCTCGTCCTGCCGCACGCCCGGACGGTGTGCATCGACCTGTCCGCGCACGGCGGGCCGTTCCCCGCCGAGGCGGTGGACGGGCGCCCCGCACCGGCGCTGCCCGCACCCCGGCCGCCCGCCGAGCGCTGACGCGGCAGGATGGTGCCGTGCCGAAGCTGATCGAGAACGCCAGCCGGGTCACCGCCGCCGGGACCCCGCCGAAGACCATCGACGAGTACGTCGGGCGGGTGAACTCCGGCGACGGCCGGGTCTCGGTCGCCCACATGCGCAGCCCGTCGGGCTGGGCCGAGCCCGGCCAGACCCCGGAGTTCGACGAGTACACCCTGGTCCTGCGCGGCGCACTGCGGGTCGAGTTCGACGGCGGAGAGCTCGACGTCGCCGCCGGGCAGGCCGTGCACACCGCGCCGGGTGAGTGGGTGCGCTACAGCTCGCCCGGCCCCGACGGCGCGGAGTACGTGGCCGTCTGCCTGCCCGCCTTCGAGATCGGTGCCGCGCACCGTGACGACGAGCCCGGGAGCTGATCCGCCCCGTGGTGCCGCACCACGGGAGCGGTCGGGGGCCCCGATCCGGTACACCTGGGACGTGACGATCCGGACGGTTGCCCTCGCCGCCCTCGCCGCGCTCCTGCTGGCCGGATGCGGCACCGGCGGCGCCACGACCGCCGGCGCGGGCACCAGCGGCCCGCACGCGGCCATGGCCGCCGACCTCACCGGTGTCCGCTGGCTGCCCGCCGACGGCACCGCGCAGGGCCGGGCGTTCGCCGAGTTCGCCCCGGACGGCACCTGGACCGGATCGGACGGCTGCAACGGCCAGAGCGGCGAGTGGACCCTCGGCGACGGCGGTGCGCTGCGGGCGACGGCTGGCCTGAGCACGATGATCGGCTGCGAGAACGTGCCCGTCGCCCGCTGGATCTCCGAGGCCGTCCACGTCGAGGTCGACGGGCCCGACCTGCTCCTGCACGGGGCCACCGGCGCCCCCGTCCGGCTGGTGCGCTGACCGGGCCGGTCAGGGTCGCGGCGCGGCCACCTCCTGGGTGCCCAGCACCCGCAGCAGGGCCAGCGCGTCGGCGTCGGGCGAGCCGGGGGCGGCGGAGTAGACGAGCAGGCGCTGGTCGTCGTCGTCGATGCGCAGCAGCACGCAGTCCAGGGTGAGCGCGCCGAGCGCGGGGTGGGCGAAGGTCTTGCGGTCGTCGAGGTGCTCGACGACCGTGCGCTCCTCCCACAGCGACGCGAACCGGGGGCTGCCGCGGCGCAGCCGGTCCACCAGCGCGGCCAGCTCCGGGTCGTCGGGATGGCGGGCCTGCGCCGCGCGGGCGTCGGACACGAGGGCGCGGTCGCGGCGGTCCCGCTCGTCGTCGTCGGCGACGACGACCCGGTCGGTCCCGTCGAGGAAGTGCTGCACCCACAGGTTGCGCCGCTCCTCCGGCAGCGCGGACAGGTCGCCCAGCAGCGCCGTCGCGGGCGGGCTCCAGGCCAGGACGTCCGTCCGGGCGTTCAGCAGCACCGCGGGCAGGTCGGAGAACCGGTCCAGCAGCCGCAGCACCGCGGGGCGCACCGAGCGGCCGATCCGGCCCGGCCCCGGCGGGACGGCCCCGGCCAGCCGGTACAGGTGCTCGGCCTCGGCCCGGTCCAGGCGCAGCGCCCGGGACAGCGCGCCGAGCACCGACTCCGACGGGTGCGCGCCCCGGCCCTGCTCGATCCGCGTCAGGTGGTCGACCCCCACCCCGGCGAGGGCGGCGACCTCCTCCCGGCGCAGGCCCGGCGTCCGGCGACGGGGGCCCGCCGGCAGCCCGACGTCGGCCGGGCGCAGCCGCTCCCGCCACGTCCGCAGCACCCGTCCCAGTTCCGTACGGTCCACGGCTCCAGGATGCCCGCGCCGGCCGTCCACAGCCTGGTACGACCGGTCCCCGGCTACGCCGTGCCTGGCCGGACCCACCGGCCGGGCGCAGGCTCGTGCCATGACCGACTCCACGATCGTCCTCGTCACCGGCGCCAACAAGGGCCTCGGCCTCACCACCGCCCGGCGCCTCGGCGCGCTGGGCCACACGGTCCTGCTGGGCTCCCGCGACCACGGCCGCGGGACCGAGGCCGCCGGGAAGCTGGCCACCGAGGGGATCGACGCCGTCGCCGTCGACCTCGACGTCACCGACGACGCGTCGGTCACCGCGGCGGCCGACCGCATCCGGGCGGAGTACGGCCACCTGGACGTCCTGGTCAACAACGCCGGCGTGGTCGGCGGCCGCGCGACCGCGGCGGACACCACCGCCGACCTGGTCCGCACGACCTACGAGACCAACGTGTTCGGCCCGGTCCGGGTCACCCACGCGATGCTCGGTCTGCTCGCGGCGGCCCGGGCCCCGCGGATCGTCATGGTGTCGAGCGGCCTGGGGTCGCACGGGCTGACCGCCGACCCGGAGCGGATCGAGTCGCGGGTGCCGGGGTTCGCGTACCAGTCGTCGAAGGCGGCGCTGAACATGGTCGCCGCGCGGTACGCCGCCGAGCTGCCCGACGTCCACGTCGCCGTGGTCGACCCCGGCTACACCCGGACCGACCTCAACGGGAACTCCGGCACCCAGACCGTGGAGGAGGGCACCGACGCGATCGTCGCCGCCGCGACCGGGGACGCGTCTGCGGCGTCGGGCTCCTACGCCGACCGGCACGGCCCGCTGCCCTGGTGAGCGGGCACGCGAGGGCTCAGCGGGACAGCGGCAGCCAGTCCAGGACGTCGCGGATCCGGGCGTCCCAGTAGCCCCACTCGTGCTCGCCGGGGCCGAACGCGGTGCTCACGGACACCCCGGCGGCCCGGGCCAGCTCGGCGAAGCGCACCGACTGCGGGTGCAGCGGGTCCTCGGTGCCGGCGCACACGTACAGCGCGGGCGCCGCGGCCGGGTCGAGCCGGGCGAGCAGGGTGGACAGGTCCGCCTCGGTGCCGGCCACCGGGGCGCCGTCGAGGATCCGCTCCCAGATCCGGGGGTCCTCCTCGCGGGGCGGGCCCGCCGCCAGCGCGGCGAGGTCGAGCGCCCCGGACAGCGACGCCGCGGCCGCGAACCGGCCGGGCTCGGCCAGCGCCCAGGACAGCGCGCCGTAGCCGCCCATCGACAGCCCCGCCACGAACGTCTCCGCCGGGTCGGCCGACACCCGGAAGAACCGCGCCACCAGCGCCGGGAGCTCCTCGGTCACCCACGTGCGGTAGCGGCCGCCGTAGGCCTGGTCGGTGTAGAAGCTGCGGTGCACCTGCGGCATGACGACGGCGAGACCCAGCTCGTCGGCGTACCGCTCGACGGCGGTGTAGCGGGTCCAGGCGGTGTCGTCGTCGGACAGGCCGTGCAGCAGGTAGAGCACCGGTGGCGGGGCGTCGAGGTCGCGCACCCCGGCGCCGATCCGGGTCCGCGACGGCTGGGGCAGCAGCACCGTGACCGAGGTGGCCAGTCCGAGGGAGTCGGCGACGACGTCGCAGCGCAGCCGGGCCATTCCGGAGATCCTCGTCGGCGCGCGACCGGCCGGTCAAGGCACACTCTGGTCGTGCACGTCCTCATGTCGACCACCGCCGCGCACGGCCACGTCCACCCGAACCTGCCGGTGATGGCCGAGCTGGTCGCCCGCGGCCACCGCGTCACCTACCCGGTCCCGGAGCGGTTTGCCGAGGCCGTCGCCGCGACCGGGGCGACGCCGCTGCGGATCCGCACCGGCCTGCCCGACCCGGCGAAGGGCGAGCAGTGGCCCGACGGCGGGATCGAGGCCATGCGGCTGTTCTCCGCCGAGGCCCGCTCCGCCTACGACCAGATCGCCGACGCGCTGCAGTACGAGCACCCCGACGTCGTCTGCTACGACGGCAGCGGCTGGGCCGGGCACGCGTTCTCCCGGGTCCGGGGCATCCCGCGGGTGGAGCTGTCCCCGCACATGGTGGCCTGGGACGGCTTCGAGACCGACATGGCCGAGGCCTTCGCGTTCCTGGAGACCCCCGAGGGGCTCGCCTGGCGCGCCGAGCTGGACGCCTGGCTCGACGAGGTCGGCGCCGGTGTCGGGAGCCGGGAGTTCCTCGGCCGCCCCGACCGCTCGGTGGCGCTGATCCCCGAGGCGATGCAGCCCGAGCTCGACCGGGTCGACCGCGACCGCTACACGTTCGTCGGCCCGGTCATCGGCGACCGCTCGCACCAGGGGCTGTGGCCCAAGCCGACGGCCCCGCTGCTGCTGGTGTCGCTCGGCTCGGCCTACACCGACCGGCCGCGGTTCTGGCGGGCCTGCATCGACGCCATGACCGGCACCGGCTGGCAGACCGTGCTCGCCACCGGCCCGCACGTCACCCCGGCCGACCTCGGCGAGGTCCCCGACGACGTCACCGTCCGGGAGTGGGTGCCGCAGCTGGCGGTGCTGGCGCACGCGTCGGCGTTCGTCACCCACGCCGGGATGGGCGGCTGTACCGAGGGGCTGTGGCACGGCGTCCCGATGGTCGCGGTCCCGCAGGCGGTGGACCAGTTCGGCAACGCCGACCGGATCGCCGCGCTCGGCGTCGGCGAGCACCTGCCCGCCGACGCGGTGACCCCGGAGACGCTGCGCGAGGCGGTGCTGCGGGTGTCCTCGTCGGAGGAGGTCGCGCGCCGCTGCGCCGAGGAGAAGGCGACCGCCCGCGCGGCCGGCGGGGCCGCGGCCGCCGCGGACGTCGTCGAGGGGCTCGTCCCGTCCGCACGGTGCGCGACCTGCGCGCTCGTCGGGGGTTGTGGCGGTCGCGGCTGAGACGTCCGTTTCACGTTGATCCGTTCGGGCTACCGTCGGGCGCGGCGATTGTGGACGCAGCGTCGCCGGTGGCACGGTCGGCCTCTCGGTCGGGGGGGCGGGCGCGTGCGTCCGGAGAGGTGGAGCCGGTGCGCAGGACGATCATCACGCTGCTCGTCGCCGTGGGGGTGACGCTCGGGACGGCCGGTCCGGCCCTGGCCGCGCCCGCCCCGCCCGCGCCGCCGCCGCCGCCGGGACAGGGCATCACGTGGGGTCCGTGCACGAGCCCGTCGCTGCAGCAGGCCAAAGCCGAGTGCGGTTTCCTGAAGGTCCCGCTGGACCACGCGGAGCCCGCCGGCAAGAAGATCGAGATCGCGGTCTCGCGCGTCCGGCACACCGTCCCGCAGGCGCAGTACCAGGGCGTCGTGCTGGTCAACCCCGGCGGTCCGGGCGGCCCCGGGCTGGGCCTGTCCCGGCTCGGCTCCGCCGTCCCGAAGAACGCCGGCGCCGCCTACGACTGGATCGGCTTCGACCCGCGCGGCGTCGGCACCAGCCGGCCCGCGCTCAGCTGCGACCCCGACTACGGCGGCTACGCGCGTCCGGACTACCGGCCGGAGAACGGCGCCGAGAAGGCGTGGCTGCCGCGGGCGAAGGCCTACGCCCGGGCCTGCGGGAAGGCCGGCGGCGAGCTGCTCGCGCACCTGCGCACCGAGGACACCGTCCGTGACATGGACCTGATCCGCCAGGCGCTCGGCGCGAAGCAGATCAACTACTACGGCTTCTCCTACGGCACGATGCTCGGCCAGGTCTACGCCACGATGTTCCCGGACAGGGTCCGCCGGATGGTCCTCGACGGCGTCGTCGACCCCCGTGACTGGTGGTACCGGGCCAACCTGAACCAGGACGTCGCGTTCCAGCGCAACATCGAGACCTTCTTCGACTGGGTCGCCAAGAACGACGCCACCTACCACCTCGGCACCACCGGCGACGCCGTCGAGAAGCGCTTCTACGACCTCGCCGCGGAGTTCCGGAAGGCCCCACTCGGCGGGCGGATCGGGTCCTCGGAGTGGACCGACATCTTCCTGCGCGCCGGCTACAACGTGGGGGAGTACACCTCCGTCGCCGACGCGTTCGTCGCCGGCACGAAGAAGGACGCGGCGAAGCTCAAGGCCGCCTACGACCAGGCGGGCTCGCCCACCGACGACAACAACTACGCCGTCTACCTCGCCACCCAGTGCACCGACGCCCCGTTCCCGCACGACTGGGCCACCTGGAAGCGCGACAACACCGCCACCGACCGGAAGGCGCCGTTCGAGACCTGGGGCAACGCCTGGTACAACGCGCCGTGCCGGGACTGGCCGGTGAAGTCCGGGCCCGCACCGAAGGTCGCCGGGACGCTGCGGACCGGCCCGCTGCTGATCTCCGAGACCTACGACGGCGCCACCCCCTACGAGGGCGCACTCCAGGCCCGGCGGACCTTCCCCGGCTCGTCGCTGGTCGAGGGCGTCGGCGGGCACACCCACTCGTCGTCGCTGTCGGGGATCGCGTGCACCGACGACACGGTCGCCGACTACCTGCTCACCGGCGCGCTGCCGAAGCGGACCGGCGGCGACCGGTCGGACAGGCAGTGCCCGCCGCTGCCGCCGCCGTCCCCGACGGCCGCGGGCGGCTGAGCCGGCCTCAGCCGGCTCAGCTGCCGACGAGCACGAGCACCAGCGGCACCGGGACGGCGACGAGGGCCAGCAGCACCGCGTTCGCCACCCGGTACTCGCGCAGCACCGCGACGAACTCGCGCAGCACCGCGCTGGGCCAGTAGTAGCCGGCGGTCGGCGCCCCCACGGCCTGGGCGTCCACGCCGAGCCGCCGGGCCAGCAGCGCGGCCCGGAACGCGTGGTAGTTGCTGGTCACGATGACCCCGGGGCCGTCGCCGACCAGTGCCGAGCTGAACCGCAGGTTCTCCTCGGTGGTCCGCGAATCGGTCTCCGCGGTCAGCACCGCCGGGTCGGCGCCGTGCGCCGCGGCCCAGCGGGCCATCGCCTCGCCCTCGGCGAGCCGCTCGTCGTCGCCCTTACCGCCGGACAGCACCAGCCGTCCGGCCCCGCGCCGCGCCAGCTCGTCCATGCCGGTCGCGATCCGCGTCGCCAGCAGCGGCGGCACCTCGCTGCCGTGCAGCCCGGAGCCGAGCACGACCACCCAGTCCGCGGGCCGGTCGCGCACCAGCCACCGGTAGAGCCGTGCGTAGCCGAGGAACGCGGCGAACTGGAACGCCAGGAACGCCGCCGCCAGCAGGCAGGCCAGCCACAGCGCGCGCAGCACCAGCGAGTGCAGCGCCAGCACCGGCCAGACCGCGACGAGCAGCCCGATGATCGCCAGACCGGTGAGCAGCGACAGCGAGTTGCCGAGCGAGAACCGCTCCCGGCGCAGCATCACCGCGCCGTTGAGGACGCAGAACACCGCGAACACCACCGTGATCAGCGGCGACAGCACGACGACGAGCCCGAGCGCGCCGAACACCGGGTTCCCGCCGGACCCGGCGACACCGAGCACCCACCCGAGGAGCAGCGTGGTGGCCAGCAGCCAGTAGGCGTTGCCCAGCCGTCGGGGGTCGCGCCGGATCCGCCGCACGGTGAACACGGTGACGACGACCGCGAGCACGACGGGCAGCACGACCGCGAGGACGGTCACGAGCAGGGTGAGGGACGAGTCGGACATCGACGACGATCCTTCTCCCCGCCCCACGGACCGGCCCCGGACGGTCCGGGCGGCCACCCGGTCGTGGCGGCCGGCGGTCGGCCCGGTGCGCCGGACCGGGTCCGGCGACGGCGCCGCCCGGCGGTCGGGGAGGATGACGGCACTGTGTCGTCCCTCTTCACCCCCACCGTGCGCGTGCCCGGTGGCCGCTTCAAGCCGGACCCACCGGTCCCCGCGCGCGACGTCGCCCGCGCCGACCGCCGGGTCCGCCGTGCCACGGGCGTCCTCGCCGCCCTCGCGGTCCTGCTCGTTCTCGCCTGGTGGGTCGACGGCGGGGGCGCGACCGGGCTGCTGGGGGGCGGCACCGGGGCCGTCGCCGAGACCGGACGGCTCTGCGGGCTGCTGGCGTCGCTGCTGCTGCTCGGGCAGGTGCTGCTCGCCGCCCGGATCCCGCTGCTGGAGCACGCGTTCGGCCAGCGGCACCTCATCGCGCTGCACCGCGGTACCGGGATCGCCTCGTTCGCCGGGATGCTGGCGCACGTCGGCTGCGCGAGCTGGGCGCACGGCCCCGCCGGCGCGGGCCGCGTCCCCGCCGGGTTCTGGCAGCTGACGTGGACCTGGCCCGGGATGGTCGCGGCCTCGCTCGGCACCGTCCTGGTGGTGCTCGTCGTCGTGACCAGCGCGCGGTGGATCCGCACCCGGCTGCGCTACGAGTGGTGGCACCTGCTGCACCTGTGGGGCTACGCCGGGGTGTTCCTCGCGCTGCCGCACCAGCTGTGGGCGGGGCGGGAGTTCACCACCTCGCCGTCGCGGACGGTGTTCTGGTGGGGGCTGTGGTCCGCCGCGGTGCTCGCCGTCGTGGTCTGGCGGGTCGCGGTCCCGGTGCTCCGGTCGCGGCGCCACCGGATCACCGTCGCCGCGGTGCTGCCCGAGGGCGACGGCAGCGTGTCGGTGCACATGACCGGCGACCGGCTGCGCGAGCTCGGCGCCTCGGCCGGGCAGTTCTTCGTCTGGCGGTTCCGGTCCGGGCGTGGCTGGCCCGCGGGCAACCCGTACTCGCTGTCGGCACCGCCGACGGCCCGCTCGCTGCGGATCACCGTCAAGCAGCTCGGCGACGGCAGCGCCGCCGTCCCGAACCTGCGGCAGGGCACCCGGGTCTACATCGAGGGCCCCTACGGCAGGCTCACCCCGCGCACCCGGACCAGCCCGCGGGTCGCGCTGATCGGCGCGGGCGTCGGGATGACCCCGTTGCGGGCGCTGGCGGAGAAGTTCCTCAACGAGTCCGCCGACGTCGTGGTGGTGCACCGCTTCACCCGCGAGCCGCTGTTCGCACGGGAGTTCACCCGCCTCGCCCGGGAGCGGAACCTGCACGTGGTGGCCTCGCCCGGGCGTCGCCGGGGGGCGGGGTCGTGGTGGGGCGCCGACGCGGGCCGGGCCGACGACCTCGCCGCGCTGCGCGCCCGGATCCCCGACATCGCGGTGCGCGAGGTGTACGTGTGCGGGCCCGGCCGGTGGACCGCGATGGTCCGGCGCACCGTGCTCGGCGCCGGGGTGCCGGAGCGGCGCGTGCACGTGGAGAACTTCGGCTGACGACGCGTCCGGGAGCCCGGGCGGGGCGGGCGGGTCAGGGCGCCAGACGCTGCAGCAGCGCCATGACCTCACCGAGTGTCGTCTCGACCACCCGCAGGCGCTGCACCTCCTCGCTGCCGGGCGGCACGGGCGTGCCCGCCGCACCGGGACGACGACGGGGCAGCGCGGCCGGGCCGCCGGTGTCCGACGTGTCCGGAGCGGTCGACCCCGGGGCCGGCGACCCCGTGTCCGGTGCGGCCGGGCCCGGCGACCCCGTGCCCGCGGCGGCCGGGGACAGGGGCATCGGGGTCGCGGGAGCCGGGTCGCGCCGTCGTTCCAGCTCGTCGAGGCGCTGCAGGGTCGCCTGCAGGGTGGCCTCCGCGCTGTCCGCCCGGACCGTCTCCCGGCGGCCCTGTTCCACGAGCCGGGCGACCCAGCTCGCCCAGGCGTCGACCTCGGCCCGCCGGTAGCCCCACGGGGCGGTGCCGAACACCGGGGGCGACGCGTCGTCGGTGTGGTCACGGCCGAACCGGGCGGCCACACCCGCGCCGCCGGCCCGGTCGTCGACCCGGTCGGCGGTGTCGCCGGCGTCGTCGTCGCGTTGTGTGCCCGCCGCACCCCGTCCTGTGACCACGGGGTCAGTCAACGGGCCCGATCCGGGGTCACGCGAGCGCGACGGGCGGCGAACGGCCACCCGGTCGGCGAACGGTGACCACTCTCGGTGAACGGTCCGGTGTGGACGATCAGGCGAGGTGGACGTACTCGTACTCGAAGGGCTTGCCGTTGATCCCGTTCGACGGCGGCGCGATCCAGCCCGCGATCTTCCCGGGCTCGTAGACCGGCCGCATCAGGTTCTGCACGAACGTCCGGTCCGCCTCCGACGGCAGCCAGTCGTCCTGGCGGGACGCCCAGACGTCGGCGGAGATCAGGTCGCCCTTCGGGGTGAGCTCGTGGGAGGAGAACAGCCCGACCTGCCGGTTGAACCCGACGTGCGGGAGGTACACACGGTCGTCGAACCCGTTCTTCTCCAGGATGCGGTTCCAGCGCTTCAGCCCGGACTGGCAGTCCTTCACGTACTCGTTGCGCAGGTCCAGGTTCAGTGCCAGCAGGGCCGGGACCTCGTCGGTGACGACGCCGCCGTCGCGGACCTGCTCCATGCCGTAGCCGTCCTCGGTCAGCACGTGGTCGTCGCGACGCCGCTCCTCCTGCCAGCGGCCCTTGAGTCCGGCGGTGAAGTAGTTCGCCGCGTTCGTCGACTGCTCGGAGCCGAACAGGTCGAGGCTGACCGAGTAGTGGAAGTTGATGTACTTCTGGATGACGTCCAGCGGGATGCCGCCGTGCGGGGCGATGTCGGCGGTGTCGTGGGAGCGCATCAGCTCGCAGGTCCGCTGGATCACCCGGTCGATGCCGGTGGTGCCCACGAACATGTGGTGGGCCTCCTCCTTCAACATGAACTCGCAGGTGCGCGAGAGCGGGTCGAAGGCGGACTCCTTCAGCGTGCCGAGCTGGTACTTGCCGTCCCGGTCGGTGAAGTAGGTGAACATGAAGAACGACAGCCAGTCCGGGGTCTCCTCGTTGAACGCGCCGAGGATGCGGGGGCTGTCCAGGTCGCCGGAGTTGCGCTGCAGCAGCGCCTCGGCCTCCTCGCGGCCGTTGCGGCCGAAGTAGGCGTGCAGCAGGTACACCATCGCCCAGAGGTGACGGCCCTCCTCGACGTTGACCTGGAAGAGGTTGCGCAGGTCGTAGAGGCTGGGGGCGGTCTCGCCGAGGCGGCGCTGCTGCTCCACCGAGGCGGGCTCGGTGTCGCCCTGGATGACGATCAGGCGCTGCAGGTCGGCGCGGTACTCGCCGGGGACCTGCTGCCAGACCGGCTCGCCGCGGTTCTCGCCGAAGGCGATCCGGCGGTCGTCGGAGCGCTCGGCCAGGAACACGCCCCAGCGGTACTCCTCCATCGCGACGTGCCCGAACTGCGCCCAGCCCTCCTTGCCGACGTCGACGGCGGTGCGCAGGTAGACGTCCTGGGTCGGCACGGCCGGGCCCATCGTCTTCCACCAGGTGAGGAAGTTGGGCTGCCAGGACTCCAGGGCGCGCTGCAGCTTGCGGTCCCCGGCGAGGTCGACGTTGTTGGGGATCTTCTCGGAGTAGTCGATGCTCATGGCTCACACCCGCTTGCGGTCGAAGTCGGCCCTGCGGCCCGTCCCGTACTTGCGCAGTGCGCCCTCCGGCCCGGAGGCGTTCGGGCGCACGAAGATCCAGTTCTGCCAGGCGGTGAGCCGGCCGAAGATGCGGCTCTCCATCGTCTCCGGCCCGACGAACCGGTGGTTGGCCTCCATCCCGGTCAGCGCGTCCGGCGAGAGCGAGGCCCGCTCCTCAAGCATGATGCGGACCTCGTCGTCCCAGTCGATGTCGTCCGGGGCGTCGGTGACCAGGCCCAGCTCCAGCGCCTCGGCCGCGGTGAGCCGGCGCCCCACCTCCTTGCGGAGCGTGGCGACGTGGTCGTCGTCGCCGTGGAAGCGGCTCGCGAGCCGGGACGGCCCGTTGGGCATCGGGAAGGTGCCGAAGTTCGACGCCGTGAGCATGATCTGGGCCTCGTCGCCCTGCTCGTCGCCCTCGATCGTGCCGTCGAGCATGTACTGGCGGTCGCAGGCCAGGGCCAGCTCCAGCAGCGCACCGGCGAAGCAGGAGCCCGGCTCGACCAGCGCGATCAGGCTGCGGCTGGTGACGTCCAGGCGCTTGAGCGTGCGCTTGAAGTAGTGCCGGATCTCGTTGACCAGCCAGTCGTCGCCGGAGTGCTGCTCGATGACGCGCTCGAAGGCCAGCGCGTCCTCGACGTCGCCCCGGGTGCGGATCACCCAGGTGCCCAGCTCGGGTTCGTTGCTGCGCAGCCGCAGGACCAGGTCGTCGAGCTGGCGGGTCATGGCCAGCGGCCAGAAGTCCGCGCCGAGGGCGTGCACGCGCTCGATGCTCTCCGGGACACCGCCCCCGGGCCCGTCGACGGTGATCTCCACCAGGCCCCGGTCACGGTCGAACTCCGCGCGCACGTGCGGGTAGGTGATGCCGTCGGCGGTCTCGGTGCGCTCCAGCGGGGGCAGCTCGATCCCGTCCTCCGCGGGCAGCCGCGTCGACGCCGCCGCGGCCTCGACGGCCCGCTCGGCCACCGTCTCGTCCCAGCGGCGCTTGGGGATCACCTCGTCGACGAGCTTCCACTCGACGGCCTGCCTCCCGCCGAAGCCCTCGGACCTCGTGGCGAACACGTCGGCGCGGTCCTTGCGGACGCGGCGCTTGTCGGTGACGCGGGTGAGGCCGCCGGTGCCGGGCAGCACGCCGAGCAGCGGGACCTCGGGCAGCGCGACGGTGGAGGAGTTGTCGTCGATCAGCAGGATCCGCTCGCAGGCCAGCGCCATCTCGTAGCCGCCGCCGGCGGCCGTGCCGTTGACGGCGGCGATCCAGGTCTGGCCGGAGTACGCGGTCGCGTCCTCGATGCCGTTGCGGGTCTCGTTGGTGAACTTGCAGAAGTTCACCTTCCACGGGTGCGAGGACCCGGCGAGCATCCGGATGTTCGCGCCCGCGCAGAAGTTGCGGTCCTTGGCGCTGGTCAGCACGACGGCCCTGACCCGGGGATGGGTGAACCGCAGCCGCTGGGTGATGTCGTACAGCTCGATGTCGACGCCGAGGTCGTAGGAGTTCATCTTCAGCTCGTAGCCGGGGACGAGGCCGCCCGCCTCGTCGACGTCGAGCTTCACGAACGCGACCGTGGGGTCGTCCGGGTCGAGCGCGAGCTGCCAGTGCCGGTAGCCCGACGGGGCGCGGTCGAAGTCCACCCGAGGGACGTCTCCGTCGTCCGGGTCGACGGACGGGTCTGCACTGCTCATGGACTCCGCTCCTCCACGCGTCGTTGCGGCCATCAAAGACTACAACCAGATGACGTGGCGACGGAAGAGTGTGGAGTATCGGGGTGTGGCCCGGGCCGGCTCAGCCCTGGTTCTGCACCAGCGCGGCCGGGACCTGCTTGCGCAGCTCGCCGACGTCGTTGCGGGCGAAGCCGCGCGCGGTGAGCCAGGCGGTGACCGGCTCGGGGTCGGGGTGGCCGTGCGGCACGACGTTGTACAGGTAGTTCAGCCGCCGCCGGCCCGCCTCGGCCTCCAGCCGCTCCAGCACGAACGAGCCGACGCCGGAGTGCCGGGCCGCGGGGGCGACGAGGACCAGGATCTCGGCGTCACCCCAGCTGCCGTCGAGCCGGCCGTAGGCGACGGTCGTGCCGTCGGTGTCCTCGACGCGCCACCACTCGTCGCCGAGCGGGTCGCCGTCGCCGGGACGGCCGAGGCCGAACAGCGCGGGGTCGAGACCGTCGAGCACCCGGCCCTTCCGGTCGTCCCAGGTCGCGGGGGTCTCCGGGATCCAGTCCCACGTGTCCACGCCGGCCTCCTCGCCGTCGGTGTGTCCGCCGAGTGAACCCCGGCGGAGCGGCCCGGGTCGAGCGAACGTCCTACATCGAGACACTCCGGACGGGTCTCAGACCACCGTCTCCGGGTCGCCGGGGTGCCCCGTGGTCCCCGGCAGTGCGGCGGCGTGCGCGCGCAGCCGGTAGCGCTGGATCTTCCCGGTGGGGGTCTTGGGCAGCTCGTCGACGGTGACCACGGCGCGCGGCCGCTTGAACGAGGCCAGCCCCTCACGGCAGAACGCGACCAGCTCGGCCTCCGACGGCGCCGCCGCCGGGTCGCGGGGCACGACGAACGCGACCGGCTTGTCCAGCCCGTCGTCGTCCGGGATCCCGACGACGACCGCCTCCGCGAGACCCGGGTGCTCCAGCAGGCGGGCCTCGACCTCGCCGGGGGAGACCCAGATGCCCCCGACCTTGAGGACGTCGTCGGCCCGGCCCAGACAGGTCCACGACCCGTCCTCGCCGCGGACGTACTGGTCGCCGGTGCGCATCCAGCGGCCCTGGAACACCGCGCGGTTGACCTCGGTGCGGCACCAGTAGCCGGTGCACACGGAGTCGCCCGCGACGTAGAGCATGCCCTGCTCGCCGGGGCCGTCGATGACGCTGCCGTCCGGCCGTCGCAGCTCCACCTCGTAGCCGGGGACCGGGAAGCCGGAGCTCCCCGGCACGACCTCGCCCGGCCGGTTGGAGATGAAGATGTGCAGTGCCTCGGTGGAGCCGATCCCGTCCAGGACCTCGAAGCCGTAGCGGTCGAGGACGCCGTGGAACATCCGCGCGGGCAGCGCCTCGCCCGCCGACGCGCCGCGGCGCACGGTGGCGAACCGCTCGCGCGGCAGGTCGGCGGCGATCATCGGGCCCCAGAAGCTGGGGACGGCGAAGAACAGCGTCGCGCCGTGCTGCTCGGCGAGGCGGGAGTAGTGCTCGGGGTTCGGCCGTGACGGTTCGAGGACCGTGCAGGCGCCGACCGAGAGCGGGAAGAACATCGAGTTGCCGATGCCGTAGGCGAAGAACAGCTTGGCGACCGACAGGCAGACGTCGTCGCGGTCGATTCCGAGGACCTGGCGACCGTAGGTGTCGGCGACGAACCGGATGTCGTCGTGGCGGTGCATGGCGCCCTTGGGCTTGCCGGTCGTGCCCGAGGTGTAGAGCCAGAGCGCCTGGGACTCCGCCCAGGTCGGGTGCGGCTCGGGCAGCGGGTCGGCGCCGTCGAGCAGGGCGTCCCAGGTCAGGGAGGTGACCCCGGCGACCAGCGGGTCGGCCCCGGTCAGCACGACGCGCTCCAGGTCGGGCGCCCCCGCGACGGCCTCGGTGAGGTGCGCGGCGAACGCCTCGCCGCCGATCACGGTGGTCGCCCGCGAGTCCCGGACGAGCACGGCGAGCTCGCGTCCGGTCAGCATCGTCGAGCACGGCACGGCGACCGCGCCCGCCCACAGGGTCGCGAGGATCGCGGTGAACAGCTCGACGTCGTCGGGCATCACGAGCAGCACGCGCTGCTCGGGCCGCACGCCGGCCCGGCGCAGGGCCCCGGCCACGAGCCGGACCCGGTCGGTCAGGGCGGCGTAGGTGAGCGAGCCGCCGGGGAACCGGACGGCGGTGCGGCCGCCGTCCCCGGCCCCGACCCGGGCGGCGGTGAGGTGCGCGGCGGCGTTGAACGCCTCCGGCGCCTGCGCGCTGCGGGGGGCGGGCAGGGCGGTGTGGGCGGGATCGACGTTGTCGACGCTGACGACATCGGCCATGGTGGGTGGCTCCTGTGCCGGTTCGGGGACATGTGATGCTACACACATCGGACGGCGCGTCAACGGTGTGTAGATCGACGACGGCCCGGTGCGGGGCGGCCGGGACCGGCTCCTAGGCTCACCGTCCGTGGGGACCCTCGTCAGCTTCCATGCCCATCCCGACGACGAGTCGATCGGCACCGCGGGCACGCTCGCCAAGGCCGCCGCGCTCGGCCACCGCGTCGTCCTCGTCTTCGCCACCCGTGGCGAGCTGGGGGAGCCGGTACCCGGCGTCCTGGCCGAGGGGGAGCAGCTGCCGGTCCGCCGCTCCGCGGAGTGCCACGCCTCGGCCCGCGCCCTCGGCGTCGCCCGCGTGGAGTTCCTCGGCTACGTGGACTCCGGGATGATGGGCGAGCCCAGCAACGACGCCCCCTACTGCTTCTGGCAGGCCCCGGTGGAGCACGCGGCCAAGCGGCTCGCGCTGATCCTCGAGGAGGAGGAGGCCGACGTCCTCACCACCTACGACGACAACGGCGGCTACGGCCACCCCGACCACATCCAGGTGCACCGGGTCGGTGCCCGCGCCGGGGAGCTCGCCGGGGTGCCGGTCGTCGCGCAGAACACCACCAACCGCGACTGGCTGCTCCGCGGCATGCGCGGTCTCCGGAAGGAGCGCGGCGACGACTGGCAGATGCCCGAGATCCCCGACGACGGGTCGTTCGGCAAGCCCGAGTCCGAGATCACCCACCGGGTCGAGGCCGTCGAGTACGCCGAGACCAAGCGGGCCTCGATGCGCGCGCACGCCAGCCAGATGGGCCCCGACCACTTCATGCTGACGATGCCGGACCCGGTGTTCGCGATGGGACTGGGCACCGAGTTCTACATCGTCGACGCGCAGCCGAACCCGGCCACCGCGCCCGAGATCTGGACCGAGGTCTTCGAGCCGCTCAGGTAGCGCCCGCGCGCCGGTCCCACGCCCGCATCAGCGCGGCGTGGGCCGGGCGTTCCACCAGCCGGGTCAGCGCCCAGCCGAGCAGCACCGCCGTCGCCAGCATCGCCGCGGACTGCAGCAGCGGCCCGGCGCCGAGGTCCTGCAGCCGGCGCATCAGCACGTAGCCGACGGTCTGGTGCACCAGGTAGACGCCGTAGGAGATGCCGGCGAGCCTGCGCACCGCCGTCGCCAGCGGGGCGGGCATCCGCGAGCCCGGCCGGGGCAGCCGGGCCACCACGGCGACGAGCGCGATCCCGGCGCAGACCAGCGCGGCGGCGACGGCGTCGAGGTGGTCGAGGTCGATCCGCACGACGCCGTCGGGGCCCGGCGCGAGGCCGTGCACGAACTGGGCCAGGCCGCACACCGCGAGCAGGGCGATCGCGTGCGGGGTGCGCATCCGCCGCGTCGACCACAGCCACACCGCGATCCCGGCCACGAACAGGTGCAGCCGGTGGAACCCCAGCCCGTCGACGACGGTCCGGTACCACCACGGCGGGTCGGCGACGTCTCCCGGCCGCGCCCGCAGCGGCCACAACAGCAGCGGGACGACCACCATCGCCCACAGCAGCACCCGCAGCCGCGGCCCGTACCCCCAGCGCGTCACGCTCAGCACCGCGGCGGCGGTGAACGCCATCAGCTGCAGCGGCAACGTCCAGAACGCCGGGTCGAGCCACGGGTAGCGCTCGGTGTCCCAGTTCCCCAGCATCAGCCAGTTGACGACCATCTCCCGTGCCGGCGGCGACGCCCAGTCCGGCGGCGACACGAAGCGCAGGGCCACCCAGGCCAGCGGCACCGCGACGACGAACGCCGGCAGCAGCCGCGCGACCCGCCCCCACCAGTAGCGCCCGGGGGAGTGGCGGCCGAGCGTCGCGCAGGCGAAGTAGGCCGAGACGACCAGCAGCAGGCTCGCCCCGACCTGGTGGTCGAAGGAGACGCTGCGCGGCGCCAGCTCCGGGTGGAGCACCGGGCCGAGGTGCGTGGCGTGGTAGAGCACGACCAGCAGCACGAAGGTGCTGCGCAGTACGTCCCAGCCGGGCTCCCGGCGCCGGGTCCCCGGCGGGGGTGTCGGAACCACCACACCTCCACCGTCGCACACCGCCGGCGACCTGTTGATCCGGGTGAAGGGCGCCCTGAGTGCGCGGGCGGGGGCTGTCGGTTCTACTCTCCGTAGAGCACAATCGGCGCGCGCCGTGCGACGAGCCGGGACCCACGGAGTGGATCTCCCGGACCGGACGGGCGCCGCTCGCCGGTCGGGAAGTAGAGTCTGCCCGTCCGCGAGGACGTGCTCAGGTCAGGCAAGTGCATGGAGGCCCAGGTGACAGCCGTCGAGCCCAAGCCGATCTCGACGCGCCCGTATCCGGCGCGGCGTGAGGGCAAGGGATCCACGTTCCTCAAGATGTTGAGGACGACGGACCCGAAGGACATCGCGATCCTCTATCTGACGACGTCGTTCGGCTTCTTCGCCGTCGGCGGCGTCATGGCGCTGCTGATCCGCGCCGAGCTCGCACGGCCGGAGCTCCAGTTCCTGTCGACCGAGCAGTACAACCAGCTGTTCACCATGCACGGCACGATCATGCTGCTGCTGTTCGCGACGCCGATCGTCTTCGGTTTCGCGAACTACATCGTGCCGCTGCAGATCGGTGCCCCCGACGTCGCGTTCCCGCGGCTCAACTCGTTCTCGTACTGGCTGTACCTGTTCGGCGGCCTCATCGTCGTCTCCGGCTTCCTGACCCCGGGCGGCGCGGCGGACTTCGGCTGGTTCGCCTACACCCCGCTGTCGGACGCGGTGCGTTCGCCGGGGCCGGGCGGTGACCTCTGGATCATGGGTCTGGTCGTCTCCGGTCTGGGGACGATCCTCGGTGGCGTCAACTTCGTGACGACCATCGTCTGCATGCGCGCGCCGGGCATGACGATGTTCCGGATGCCGATCTTCACCTGGAACATCTTCATCACCGCGCTGCTGATCCTGATCGCGTTCCCGATCCTGACCGCCGCGCTGCTGGCGCTGGCCGCGGACCGCCACCTGGGTGCGCAGATCTTCAACCCGGCCAACGGTGGTGTGGTGCTCTGGCAGCACCTGTTCTGGTTCTTCGGCCATCCGGAGGTCTACATCGTCGCGTTGCCGTTCTTCGGCATCGTCTCGGAGATCTTCCCGGTGTTCTCCCGCAAGCCGTTGTTCGGCTACAAGGGCCTGGTCTTCGCGACCATCGCCATCGCGGCGCTGTCGGTCGCGGTGTGGGCGCACCACATGTACGCTACCGGCGCGATCATGCTGTCGTTCTTCGCCTTCACCACGTTCCTCATCGCCATCCCGACGGGCGTCAAGTTCGTCAACTGGATCGGCACCCTGTGGAAGGGCAAGATCACCTACGAGACGCCGATGCTGTTCTCGGTCGGCTTCCTCGTCACGTTCCTCTTCGGCGGCCTGACCGGCATCCTGCTCGCGATGCCGCCGGTGGACTTCCACGTGTCGGACACCTACTTCGTCGTCGCGCACTTCCACTACGTGCTCTACGGCACGATCGTGTTCGCGACCTTCGGCGGGATCTACTTCTGGTTCCCGAAGATGACCGGCCGGTTCCTCGACGAGAAGCTCGGGAAGATCCACTTCTGGCTGACCTTCGTCGGGTTCCACCTGACGTTCCTGGTGCAGCACTGGCTGGGCAACGAGGGCTACCCGCGTCGCTACGCGGACTACCTGCCCTCGGACGGCTTCACCACGCTGAACACGATCTCCTCGATCGGCGCGTTCATCCTCGGTGCCTCGACGCTGCCGTTCTTCTACAACGTGTTCAAGAGCTACCGGTTCGGCCGGGTGTGCACCGTCGACGACCCGTGGGGCTTCGGCAACTCGCTGGAGTGGGCGACCTCGTCCCCGCCGCCGCGGCACAACTTCACCGAGCTGCCCCGGATCCGCTCCGAGCGCCCGGCGTTCGACCTGCACTACCCGCACCTGGTCGAGAAGGCGCGCGCCGAGGCGCACGTCGGCAACCGGGCGCACCCGACCGAGGTCCTCGCGCAGTCGGTCGGCAAGGAGTCCATGCCGGACGACGACCCCAAGTCGAACTGAGGTGTCGGCGGTTCACACCGTCCCTCCCGGTCCGGCCCGGCCCACCGTGCTCGTCACGGTGACCGGGCCGGACCGGCCTGGTGTCAGCTCCGTCCTGTTCACCGCGCTCACCGCGGCCGGGGTCGAGCTGCTCGACCTGGAACAGGTCGTGGTGAACGGCCGGCTCACCCTGGGCGCGCTCGTCGTGCCGGCGGGGGATCCGGAGGACCTGCAGGAGACGGTCGGCGCGGCGATGGACTCCATCGCCATGACCGTGCACATCGAGATCCAGCGCGACGGTCGTCAGGCCGCCCGGACGCCGTCGACGCACGTCGTCACGGTGCTGGGCAGGCCGATCACGGCCCGCGCGTTCGGCGCGATCGCCGCGGAGCTCGCCGCGGTCGGCGCCAACATCGACTCCATCCGCCGGGTCGCCGACTACCCGGTGACCGGGCTGGAGCTGCTCGTCTCCCCGGTCCCGGAGGGCGACGCCGACGCCTACCCGCCCGGCACGCTGCGCAGGCGGCTGGTCCGGGTGGCCCGGCAGGCGGGCGTCGACGTCGCGGTGGCCCGGGCCGGGCTGGCCCGGCGCAGCAAGCGGCTCATCGTGTTCGACGTCGACTCCACCCTGATCCAGGGCGAGGTCATCGAGATGCTGGCCGCCCGCGCCGGGGCCGAGGTCGAGGCCGAGGTCCGGCGGGTCACCGAGGAGGCCATGGCGGGCCGGCTCGACTTCACCGAGTCGCTGACCCGCCGCGTCGCCGCGCTGGAGGGGCTGCCCGCTTCCGTCGTCGACGAGGTGGCCGCCGGGATCGAGCTGACTCCCGGCGCCCGCACCACGATCCGCACGCTGCGCAGGCTCGGCTACCGCTGCGGCGTCGTCTCGGGTGGGTTCACCCAGGTCATCGCCGGTCTCGCCCGCGAGCTCAAGCTCGACTTCGTGGCCGCGAACGAGCTGGAGATCTCCGGGGGGACGCTGACCGGGCGGGTCGTCGGCGAGGTCGTCGACCGGGCCGGGAAGGCCGTCGCGCTGCGCCGATTCGCCGAGACCCACGACATCCCGCTCGACCAGACCGTCGCGGTCGGCGACGGCGCGAACGACATCGACATGCTCTCCACCGCCGGGCTCGGGGTGGCGTTCAACGCCAAGCAGGCGCTGCGCGAGATCGCCGACACCTCGGTGTCGGTGCCCTACCTCGACGTCGTGCTGTTCGTCCTGGGCATCACCCGCACCGAGGTCGAGGCCGCCGACGCCGCCGAGGGTGTGCTCCGCCGGGTCCCGCTGGCGTGACCGGCCCCGCACCGATCCTGCACCTGCTCGCGGGCCGCTACGGGTCCGGGGCGCGGGAGCGCGACATCGCGCCGGAGGCCGACGGCGTCGTCCGGGCGATGCCGGTCGTGCTGCGGATCGAGCGTGACCCGCTCCCCGGACGCACGGCGCTGCTGGAGGCCGCCGCGACGGCCGCGGTCGCCGTCTGCACCGACCCGCGGGCCCAGCCCGGCGGCGACTGGTCCGACGCCGTCGCCCCCTGGGTGGACGGGCGCATCCGCAAGATCGCCCGCCGGGCGCGCGGCGCGCACTGGCGTGCGGTCCAGGAGCTGCCCGGCGTGACGGTGCGGGTCGGCGACGCCGAGGCCCGCGCGCTGTTGCCCGGACCGGTCGACGAGGCGCCGAAGGTGGTGTCGCGGCTGCAGATCGGGGGCACCGAGCTGCCCGTCGACGAGCCGGGCCCGCCCGATCCCGGCGCCCCGCTGGTGCTGCTGTCCCCGTACGCGGAGATGACGGTCGGCAAGGCCGCCGCGCAGGTCGGGCACGCCACGATGCTGCTCGGTGCGGCCCTCGGCTGGCCGGTCGGTGCGGCACCGGTGTGCGCGGTGCGGACCGCGGACCGGGCCGACTGGGACCGGCTGTGCCCGGCCGCCGACGACGGCACCGACGGCGTGGTCGGGGTGCGCGACGCCGGGTTCACCGAGGTCGACCCCGGCACCATGACCTGCCTCGCGCTGGCCAGGGCCGCGTGTGCCGGGACCGGCGGGCGGTGATCCACCGGGTGTGCCCCCGACACCTTCCCCCGGCACCGTGACGACCCCGGGCCCCGTGGTCAGACGGTCGCGGTGAGGGTGACCTCGACGTTGCCGCGGGTGGCCTTGGAGTACGGGCACACCTGGTGGGCGGCCTCGACGAGCTCGTCCGCGACCGCCTGGTCCAGGCCCGGCAGGTGCGCGGTGATGTCGGCGGCCACGTGGAAGCTCACCTCGTCGGGCGCCAGCTGGATGGTGGCGGTGACCTGGGTGTCGTCGGGGACGGTGGTCTTCGCTGTGCGGGCGGCCAGCCGCAGCGCGCCGTGGAAGCAGGCCGCGTAGGCCGCGGCGAACAGCTGCTCGGGGTTGGTGGCGCCCCCGGGGCCGCCCAGCTCCGGCGGCATCTTCAGGTCCTGGTCGATGAAGCCGTCGTCGCTGCGGATGTGGCCGTCGCGGCCGCCGCCGGTCGAGGTGGCCTCGGTCGTGTAGTTCGCCATGGGTGCGCCTCCGGACTCGATTGGTTGCACACAACCTATCTCGGGTCGGGCCCCGTCCGCCGTATGGAGCCGGTCACGAGGACTCGCGCAGCCGGCGCAGCGCGCCGTGCACCTTCTCCCGGTCGGTGGTCTCCCAGAACGGGGGCAGGCTCGCCCGCAGGAAGCCGCCGTAGCGCGCGGTCGCGATCCGCGGGTCCAGGATCGCGACGACGCCGCGGTCGTCGGTGGCGCGCAGCAGCCGTCCGGCGCCCTGGGCGAGCAGGAGCGCCGCGTGCGTCGCCGACACCGACAGGAAGCCGTTCCCGCCGCGCGCGTCGGTGGCCTTCTGCCGGGCAGCGATCAGCGGGTCGTCCGGGCGCGGGAACGGGATCCGGTCGATGATCACGCAGGACAGCGACGGGCCGGGCACGTCCACGCCCTGCCACAGCGACAGCGTGCCGAACAGCGAGGTCTCCGGGTCCTCGGCGAACCGCTTCACCAGCAGCATCGTGGAGTCGTCGCCCTGGCACAGCAGGGGCGTGTCGAGCTTGCCGCGCAGCGCCTCGGTGGCCTGCTTCGCCGCGCGGGTCGAGGAGAACAGACCCAGCGTGCGGCCCCCGGCGGCGCGGACGAGTCCCTCGATCTCGTCGAGGGTCTCCGGGGCGAGGCCGTCGCGGCCGGGGCTGGGCAGCCGCCGGGCGAGGTAGAGGATCCCGGACCTGGCGTGCGCGAACGGGGACCCGACGTCGAGGCCCTGCCAGCGCGGCGCCTCCGGGTCCTGGACCGGGCCGTGCCCCTCGTCGACGCGCGACGGAGGGGTGGACCCGGCCTCCCTGGGCTGCGACGCGGGCAGGCCCCACTGCCGGGCCAGGGCGTCGAACGACCCGCCCAGGGCCAGGGTCGCCGAGGTCAGCACGGTGGTGCGGGTGTTGAACAGCCGCTCGCGCAGCAGCCCGCCCACCGACAGCGGCGCGACCCGGAGCACCTTGTGGCGGGAGCCGTCGGGCCCCTGCTCACCCAGCCAGACGACGTCGCGGCGCGTGGCCGCGTCGGTCTCGGAGAACGTCTCCAGCAGCCGCGCGGCGGTGTCGACGACCTCGTCGAGCACGGCCTGGGCGAGCTTGCGCGCGGCGGCACCCTCGGGGTCGGCGTCGTCGCTGCGCTTGTTCGCGCCCATCGACTGCCGGCAGCCCGCCCCGGCCGAGAGGATCGCGTTCAGTGCGCCCGCGGCGGCGGTGGTCAGCGACTCCCAGCGCCCGGGGGGCATGTCGTCCAGCACCGCGGCGAGACCCTCACCGGCCTCCGCGAGCCGGTCCGCGGTGTCCTGGTCGACGAGCTTGCCGCAGCGCCGGGCCGCGGTCGCGACGGTGCCCGCGGTCAGCTCGGCGGTGGCCGCGCCGGTGACCCGGTCGACGAGCTCGTGCGCCTCGTCGACGATCACCACGTCGTGCTCGGGGAGCACCTGCGCCTCACCCATCGCGTCGATCGCGAGCAGGGCGTGGTTGGTGACGACGATGTCGGCCCGCCCCGCCTCGGCCTTCGCCTTCTCGGCGAAGCAGTCCTCGCCGACCGGGCACCGGCTCGCGCCGAGGCACTCCCGCGCCGTCACCGACACCTGCCGCCACGCGGAGTCCGGGACGCCGGGGACCAGCTCGTCGCGGTCCCCGGTCTCGGTGTCCGACGACCACTCGTGCAGCCGCTTCACCTGCCGCCCGAGCGCCGAGATGGCGAACGCGTCGAACAGTTGCTCGTCGCCCGGATCGTCGTCCATGTCGCCGTGGAGCTTGTTCATGCACAGGTAGTTCCGCCGACCCTTGAGGATGGCGAAGGTGGGCTCGCGGCCCAGCACCTTCTTCAGGCTCTTCGCGACGCGCGGCAGGTCCCGGTCCACGAGCTGGCGCTGGAGCGCGATCGTCGCCGTCGAGACGACGACCGTGGTGTCGCGTGCGATCGCGTGCCGGATCGCGGGCACGAGGTAGGCCAGCGACTTCCCGGTGCCGGTACCCGCCTGCACGGCCAGGTGCTCGCCGGACGACAGCGAGCGGCGCACCGCGTCGGCCATGCGGTCCTGGCCCTCACGGCGTGAGCCGCCGACCGAGGTGACGGCCACCTCGAGCAGCTCGTGCACACCGGGCAGGTCCTGGGTCCGCACGGGGGCCGTCGAGGGGGGAGGCACGTCCGGCAGGTTACCGAGCGCCCCCGACAGGTCCGGCCGTGACCGTGCCGCTCGGCACCCGGGACCGCGCACCCGGCGTACCCGGGCCGCTCACCGGGTGTGATACCGGACGGCCGGTTGCCGGTGAGCGGCGACACAGCGTCACGATGGGGGGGTGACAGCAACCATCACGACGCCGACCGTGCCCGAGCCGGGGATGTTCCCGGTGCTGATCGAGCACGAGGCCCGCTACGCCGACCTCGACCCGAGCCGCCGGATCGGCCGCGACGCCCTGGTGCGCTGGTTCGAGGACGCCCGCGTCGCCGTCGAGCGCGACACCTTCGGCGCCGACCTGGTCGCCCGCCTGCAGTCCCGCGTGCGGCTGCTGCTCGCCGCCATCCGGGTCGACGTGCTGGCCCCGCTGCGGGTCGCCGGCTCCTACCGGATCGGCATCGGCGTCAGCCACATCGGCACCACCTCGTTCTCCTACCGGTACGCGGTCTTCGCCGGCGACGAGTGCGTCGCCACCGGCGAGTCGACCTCGGTGCACACCGACGGCGACGCCCCGACCCCGCTGACCGACGAGGTCCGCGGCGCGCTGACCACCCTGCGCATCGAGGCCCCCGCCCCGGTCCGTCCCGAGCGCGGCGAGGCCCGCGCCGTGCGCGAGAACTACCCGTTCCGCTGGGACGTCCGCACCCGCTTCACCGACCTGGACACCAACCGGCACGTGAACAACGTCGCGCTGGCCTCCTGGTACCTCGACGGCCTCGCCGAGCTGCACTCCGACGTGCTGGGCTACCCCGCGGGCGGCCCGCTCGACGGGCTCTCCCCGTCGACGCTGTCGGTCCAGTACCTCTCCGAGGTGCACTACCCGGGCATCTACCAGATGCGCGTCGCGGTCACCGAGATCGGCGAGGACACCGTCCGCTACGTCTGCGGCCTGTTCCACGACCGCGAGCTCATCGGCCTGGCCGAGGCCGAGGGCTTCCACCACGCCCCGGGTGAGGACGGCGACCCGGTCCTCCTCGCGGAGAAGCTCGCCCCGTTCCGCTTCCGGGACTGACCCCGCACGTGCACCGAGATGCCGCTCAGCGGGAGTTGTGGACCTCCACACCCCGCTGAGCTGCATCTCGGCGGCGGAGGGCCCGATTCAGAGGACCGCGCGGACGGCGGTCTCGAAGCCGACGACGTGGTCGCGGCTGACGGCCTCGGCGCGGTCGGCGTCGCCGTCGGCGATCGCGGTCAGCAGCGCCGCGTGCTCGTGCACGTGGTGGCCGACCTGGTCCATGCGGTCCAGGAACAGGCAGTGGATCCGTGTGGCCAGGTGGTAGTAGCGGGTGAGCGTGTCCTCCAGGTACGGGTTCCCGGCGGCCCGGTACACCGACCGGTGCACCGTCACGTCCCACCGCATGAGCTCGATCCGGCCCATCCGCGGCGCCTCCAGCGACGCCACCCGCAGGGCCAGCCCACGCAGCTCGTCACGCCGCCACCGCGGGGCGACGACGGCGGCCCGCCGCGCGGCGGTCGGTTCCAGCACGGTCCGGACCTCGCACACGTCGCGCAGGTCGGAGATGTCGACGGCGGTCGCGAACGTCCCCCGCCGCGGGTAGGACACGACCAGGCGCTCGGTCTCCAGCCGCTTCAGCGCCTCGCGCACCGGGGTGCGGCCCAGGCCGAGCCGGGTCGACAGCGCCTCGTCGTCGATCGGGGCCAGCGGCGGGATCTCCAGCATGATCAGCTGGTCCCGGATGGCCACGT
Organism: Pseudonocardia sp. ICBG1034; assembly: GCF_020131375.1. Lineage (NCBI taxonomy): Bacteria > Bacillati > Actinomycetota > Actinomycetes > Pseudonocardiales > Pseudonocardiaceae > Pseudonocardia > Pseudonocardia sp. ICBG1034. Next base: position 28,184 of record NZ_JAHLEK010000023.1, on the reverse strand, counting down.
AGGCCCGGTCGGCCAGCGACCGCGGGCTGTCGAAGTCCACGAACACGTCCTCGGTGATCGTCATGCGGGCTGTCCCTCGGGAACGGCCGGGCGGTCCAGCCGCGACGCGACCGCGCCGGGCAGCCGGAACGACCCGGTCACCACGACGGGGTCGCCCCCGCCGGTCGTCAGGGCGTGGTCGACGGCGTCGGCCGGGTCCGCGACGGCGACGGCCGGCACCCCGGCCGCCCCCGCGGCCGCGGCGATCTCGGAGGGGCTCCAGTGCCGCGACGCGTGCTGCCCGCCCGGCAGCCCGGTCGCGACGACCCGCGCCCCGGCCCCGGCGACCGCCCGGACGGCCTCGCCCAGGTCCTTGTCCCGGGCCAGCGCCAGCACCCAGGTCACCGGGCGTCCCGGGTGGGTCTCGGCCACCGTGGTGGCCAGCGCGGACAGCTTCAGTGCGTCGTGCGCGCCGTCGAGGACCACCGGGGTGCCCGCGACGGTCCGCCGCTCGAACCGCCCCGGCAGCGAGGTCAGCGCCAGCCCCTGACGGACGGCGAGCGGGTCGAGCCGCCAGCCGTCGCGCCGGGCGAGCACCGACACCGCATGCAGCGCCAGCACCGCGTTCCCGGCCTGGTGCCTGCCGTGCAGGCCCAGCGGCACGTCCGACCACCCGGCCAGGTCCACCGTGGTGCCCGCCGGACCGGTCCGGGCCAGCGCGGCCGCGGCGGCGACGTCCACGACGTCGACCAGGGTGTCGCGGCGTACCGCCTCCCGAGCCACCGCGGCGTCGCTCCCGGGGCCGCCACGGGCCAGCACCGCGCGGCCGCCGACCGGCAGGATCCCGGCCTTCTGCGTCGCGATCTCGCCGAGCGTGCTGCCGAGCATGTCGACGTGGTCCAGGCCGATCGCGGTGAGCACGGCCAGCTTGTCCGGGCGGGCGACGACGTTCGTCGGGTCCAGCCTGCCCCCGATGCCGGTCTCGACGACGGCGTAGTCGGCCCGTCCGGCGACGGCGGCGAACCCGAGTGCGGTCACGACCTCGAAGAACGAGCAGCGCTCTCCCCGGCGCGCCTCGACCGCGGCCACCGAACGCGCGACGGCGGCGAGCCGGTCGTCGAGCACGTCCGCGCGGACCGGGAGGTCACCGATGCGGAACCGCTCGCGGATGCCGTAGACGTGCGGCGAGGCCTGCACGCCGACCCGGAACCCGTGCCGGGTCAGCAGCGACGCGACGAACGCGCACACCGACCCCTTGCCCGCCGTCCCCGCGACGTGCACGGTCCGCACGGCCTCCTGCGGGTCACCCAGCCCGGCCAGCACCTCGCGGGTGCGCTCACGGGGCGCGTCGGGTGCGGCGCCGTCGCGGCGCCCGGTGGCCGGGCGCGACAGCAGCAACCGCTCCAGCTCGTCCTGTCCGGAGAACACGGCTCAGCACTCGACGATGTTCAGCGCGAGACCACCGCGGGCGGTCTCCTTGTACTTGTCCTTCATGTCCGCGCCCGTCTCCCGCATCGTCTTGATGGCCTTGTCCAGCGAGACGTGGTGCACCCCGTCGCCGTGCGCCGACATCCGCGCCGCGGTGATGGCCTTGATCGAGGCGACCGCGTTGCGCTCGATGCACGGGATCTGCACGAGCCCGCCGACCGGGTCGCAGGTCAGCCCGAGATTGTGCTCGATGCCGATCTCGGCGGCGTTCTCGACCTGCTCCGGGGTGGCGCCCATGATCTCGGCGAGCCCGGCGGCCGCCATCGCGCAGGCCGACCCGACCTCGCCCTGGCAGCCGACCTCGGCGCCCGAGATCGAGGCGTTCTCCTTGAACAGCAGCCCGACCGCGCCCGCGGTGAGCAGGAACCGGACGACGGAGTCGTCGTCGAAGCCGGGCAGGAAGCGCTCGGCGTAGTGCAGCACGGCCGGGACGATCCCGGCGGCGCCGTTGGTGGGGGCGGTGACGACGCGCCCGCCCGCCGCGTTCTCCTCGTTGACGGCGAGGGCGTAGAGCGTCACCCACTCCATCGCGTGCAGCGCGTCCGGCTCGCCGGTCGCGGCCTCCAGCCGCTCGCGCAGCGCCATCGCCCGGCGCCGGACCTTCAGCCCGCCGGGCAGCGTGCCGCCGGTGCGGGCGCCGCGCTCGACGCACTCCCGCATCACCGACCAGATGTGCAGCAGCTCGCTGCGCACCACGTCCTCGGTGCGCCGGGACAGCTCGTTGGCCAGCATGATGTCGGAGATCGACAGCCCGTGGGCGCGGGTGAGCCCGAGCAGCTCGTCGCCGGTGGTGAAGGGGTGGGCGACCGGGGTCGCGTCCTCCACCAGGACGGGGCGGCCCGCCTCGTCGGAGTCGAGCACGAAGCCGCCGCCCACCGAGTAGTACTCGCGCTTGTCCAGGACGGCGCCGTCGGCGTCGAAGGCCTGCAGCAGCATGCCGTTGGAGTGGAAGTCGAGCCGGCGGTTGCGGTGCAGGACCACGTCGTCGTCGGGGGCGAAGGTGATCTCGCGGATCCCGCCGAGGCGGATCCGCCCCTCCGCGCGGACGTCGTGGACCATCGGGTCGGCCGCGACCGGGTCGACGAGGTGCGGCTCGTGCCCGGCGAGCCCGAGCACGACGGCCTTCACGCTCCCGTGGCCGTGCCCCGTCGCGCCGAGGGAGCCGAACAGCTCGACCCGCACGGACGCGGTGCGGGGCAGCTCGCCCGACGCGGCGAGCCGCGCGACGAACCGGGCCGCGGCCCGCATCGGGCCCACGGTGTGCGAGCTCGAGGGTCCGATCCCGACCGTGAACATGTCGAACACGGAGATGCTCACGGCCGCTCCGATCCACGCCGGGCTCTGGTCATGTCGCCGATGTTAGACTGATATATCAATCATGCCAAGAGGGGTGCGGCGGTCGATCCGCGGCGGGTCAGTGCGTGTGGTCGTAGGGCTGCTCGAGCGGCACGCCCTCGGGCGACATCGGCGGCGCGGGCAGGTCCGCGCTGGAGGTCAGCGGGGCGGCCCCGGCCAGCGGGCGGCCCGCGGTCTCGGGCAGGAACACCACGCCGACCACACCGACGAGGCCGGCGGCGACGAGGACGTACCCCGGCCAGTCGAGGTTGCCGGTGGCGGTCACGGCGGTCTCGATCAGCGTCGGCGCGGTGCCCGCGAACAGCGACACCGACAGGTTGAACACCACGCCCAGGCCGCCGTAGCGGACCATCGTCGGGAACTGCGCGGGGAGTGTCGACGGCAGCACCGCTGCGAAGCCGACCAGCACCGTGGCCATCAGCAGCAGGCCCACGAACTGGCCGATCATGCCGTCGCGCATCAGCCAGACCGCGGGCAGCCCGACCCCCACCAGGGTCAGGCTCGTGACCATCAGGACCGGCTTGCGGCCGACCCGGTCGCTGAGCCTGCCCACCGCGGTGATCACGCAGAGCATGCCCAGCATGACCGCGACGAGCATGGCGCCGGTGGCGGCCCCGGAGGCGCCGTGCTGGCCGTGCCGGGGGAGCGTCCCGGTCAGGTAGGTGGGCATGTAGTTGGTCAGCACGTAGTTGGTGACGTTCCAGGCCACCACCAGCGCCGCGGTCACGAGGGCCGGTGCCCGGTAGCGGCGGACCAGGATCTGCATCGCCCGCCGGTAGGGCATCGTCGCGAGCGCGGGGGAGCGCTCCATCAGCTGCCGGAACGCCGGGGTGTCCTCCAGGCGCATCCGCAGATAGATGCCGGCTATCCCCAGGGGGAGGGCGAGCAGGAACGGGATCCGCCAGCCCCAGGCGAGCAGGTCCTCCTCGGGCAGCACCGCGACGAGCGCGCCGCAGACACCGGCGCCGAGGGTGTAGCCGGTGATCGTGCCGAACTCCAGCCAGCTGCCGAAGAAGCCGCGACGTCGGTCGGGCGCGTACTCCGCGACCAGGGTCAGTGCGCCGGTGTACTCCCCGCCCGCGGAGAAGCCCTGCAGCATCCGGATCAGCAGGACCAGCAGCGGTGCGGCGATCCCGGCCGTCTCGTAGGAGGGCACGAAGCCCAGCGCGAGCGTCGCGACGGTCATCAGCAGGACGGTGAAGGCGAGCACCCGGGTGCGGCCGATGCGGTCCCCGAGCGGCCCGAACACGAACCCGCCGAGCGGCCGGACGACGAACGCCGCCGCGAACGTCGCCAGTGTCAGCACCAGCGACCACTCGCCGGCCTCCGGGAAGAAGACCCGGTTGAGCACCACCGCGGAGAGGAAGGAGAAGAGGCCGAAGTCGTACCACTCGGCGACGTTGCCGACCGAGGCCGCCGCGGCCGCCCGCCGGACCGTGCGCTCCTCCTCGACCGCGACCGGCCCGCGGCGTCGGGGCCTGCGCGGTCCGTCGGTCATGAGGTCTCCTCGGATCGATCGGCCGCGCCGCGGCAGCCGTGCCGACGCAGTATCGCCACACCATCATTCTCGCGGCCATGGTGTCACGTGTCCACGAGTGATATATCTTTCGTCGACGGACGGCCCGGACTGTGCCGGTGCCGGTCCACGGGCCATTCGGTCACGGGGGACAGCCGCTCACATTTCCACGTCGTCACACGATCGGACTCTTCGGGGCCACCGAGAAATTGCTCGTTGACGGCTGCCACCTGCGGCCTCACCATTCGGTTGCGCATGGCATGGCGAGTTTCGCGATAGGCAACAGTGGAGGAACCATGATCTTCGTGGGCGAGCTGTCCGACATCCCCGTCGGGGAGTCCGTTCGTGTTCAGGGGACGGTGCCGATCGCCGTCTTCAACGTCGACGGCGATCTCTACGCCATCGACGACACCTGTACCCACCAGGACGCCTCACTGTCCGACGGGTGGCTCGAGGACTGCGCCGTGGAGTGCCCGCTGCATGCGGCCTGCTTCGACCTGCGGACCGGGATGCCGAGCGGCCCGCCCGCGAAGACACCCGTCCGCACGCACCAGGTGGTGATCGCCGACGGTGTGGTCCACGTCGTCGAGTCGGTCCCCGCCTCCGGCGCCGCGACCGGCGTCCGCCCGGGCGTACGGGCCGGCACCTGATGCGCGACGTCACGGTCGTCGGCGCCTCGCTCGCAGGTCTCGCCGCGGCGCGTGCCCTGCGCGTCCAGGGCTTCACCGGGACGATCACGGTCGTCGGCGACGAGAAGCACGCCCCGTACGACCGCCCTCCACTGTCCAAGGAGTTCCTCGCCGGGACCTCCGACGAGGACGCCATCGCCCTGACCGAGGACGACGACGCCGCCCTCGACGTCGACTGGCGCCTCGGTCGCACCGCACTCGCCCTCGACGGTCCGGCCCGGACCGTCACCCTCGACGACGGCTCGACGCTCTCGGCCGACGCCGTCGTCCTCGCCACGGGCGCCCGCGCCCGGAACCTGCCGGGCGAGCTGCCCGGCGGGGTGCACACCCTGCGCACCCTGGACGACGCCCGCGCCCTGCGCGCCGACCTCGTCCCGGGCCGGCGGCTGGTGGTGGTCGGCGCCGGGTTCGTCGGGGCCGAGGTCGCCTCGACCGCCCACGGCCTCGGTCTGGACGTCACGATCGTCGAGGCGGCCCCGGTGCCGCTGCAGCGGGCCCTCGGGCCCGAGATGGGCACCGCCTGCGGCCGTCTGCACGTCGCCGCCGGGGTGCCGCTGCACCTCGGCACGGGCGTGGCCCGGCTCGTCGGCTCGCCCCGGGTCACCGGGGTCGAGCTCACCGACGGCCGTGAGCTGCCCGCCGACGTGGTCGTGGTGGGGATCGGCGCGATCCCGAACGTCGAGTGGCTCGACGGCTCCGGCCTGGAGCTCGACGACGGTGTCGTCACCGACGCCGCGGGCCGCACCGGCCTGCCCGGGATCGTGGCGGTGGGGGACTGTGCCAGCAGCCACCGCGACTACACCGGCTCCCGGCTGCGCCTGGAGCACTGGACCAACGCGCTGCAGCAACCGGCGGTCGCGGCCGCGGCGCTGCTCGGAGCCGAGCACTCGCTGCCGGTCCACCACGCAGTGCCCTACTTCTGGTCCGACCAGTACGGGCACAACATCCAGTTCGCCGGGCACCGGACCGCGGACGGTTCGGTCCGGATCGACGACGGGGACCCCGAGGCCGACGGCGGGTTCCTCGCCGTGTTCCTCGACGCCGCGGGGGAGGCCGTCGGCGTGCTCGGCGTCGACCGTCCCCGGCCCTTCGGGCGGATGCGGCGGGAGCTGGCGAAACGGCTCGCCTGACCCGGTACGTCACCTGCGGCGCAGATCCTCACGTGGACCTGCGCCGCAGGCGTGTCCGGACCCGCCCGCACGCACCTCGACCAGCCTCTTGACCTGCCGGGAGTGCCGTGCGACGCTGAGCGCAGACAGTTGATATATCAATCTGCTGGGGAAGATATCTGGAGGTGCCCATGACGACGTTCGCCGTGGATCGGGGTCCGTCGAACGGTGCGACGCGGGTCCTCGACGGGACGCTCGCCGAGACCGACCCGGAGGTGCACGCGGCCGTCGCCGCCGAGCTGGGTCGCCAGCGCGGCACCCTGGAGATGATCGCCAGCGAGAACTTCGCCCCGCTGGCCGTCATGCAGGCACAGGGCTCGGTCCTCACCAACAAGTACGCCGAGGGCTACCCCGGCCGCCGCTACTACGGCGGCTGCGAGCACGTCGACGTCATCGAGCAGCTCGCCATCGACCGCGTGAAGGCGCTGTTCGGCGCCGACTACGCCAACGTCCAGCCGCACTCCGGCGCCCAGGCCAACGCCGCCGCGATGGCCGCGCTGCTGAACCCCGGCGACACCATCCTGGGCCTGGACCTGGCCCACGGCGGGCACCTCACCCACGGGATGCGGCTCAACTTCTCCGGCCGCCTCTACGACGTCGCCGCCTACCACGTCTCCGCCGAGGACCACCGCGTCGACATGGCCGAGGTGGAGCGCCTGGCCCGGGAGCGCCGGCCCAAGCTGATCATCGCCGGCTGGTCGGCCTACCCGCGGCAGCTCGACTTCGCCGAGTTCCGGCGGATCGCCGACGCCGTCGGCGCCTACCTGATGGTCGACATGGCGCACTTCGCGGGGCTCGTCGCGACCGGGCTGCACCCGTCGCCGGTGCCGCACGCCGACATCGTCACCAGCACCACCCACAAGACGCTCGGCGGCCCGCGCGGCGGCATCATCCTGGCCCGTGCCGAGCACGCCAAGAAGCTCAACTCGCAGGTCTTCCCCGGCCAGCAGGGCGGCCCGCTCGAGCACGTGATCGCGGCCAAGGCCGTCGCGTTCAAGCTCGCCGGCGAGCCCGCGTTCGCCGAGCGGCAGCAGCGCACGCTGGAGGGCGCCCGGATCGTCGCCGAGCGGCTGGTGGCCGAGCCCGGCGTCGGCGTGGTCTCCGGCGGCACCGACGTCCACCTGGTCCTGGTCGACCTGCGCGACTCCGAGCTCGACGGCAAGCAGGCCGAGGACCGGCTGCACCGGGTCGGCATCACCGTCAACCGCAACGCCGTCCCGTTCGACCCGCGCCCGCCGATGGTGAGCTCCGGGGTCCGGATCGGCACGCCCGCGCTCGCCGCCCGCGGCTTCGGTGCCGAGGACTTCACCGAGGTCGCCGACATCATCGCCCGCGCCCTGCGCCCCGCCGCGGGCGACGCCGAGCTCGACGAGCTGGCCGCCCGCGTCACCGTCCTCGCCGACCGCCACCCCCTCTACCCGGAGCTGACGGCATGAGCACCCAGAACACACCTCCCGGGGCGCACCTGCCCGAGCACCCCGACGCCCTGTGGCGCAACCCCGAGCCGAAGCGCTCCTACGACGTGGTCGTCGTCGGCGGCGGCGGGCACGGTCTGGCCACCGCCCACTACCTGGTCAAGAACCACGGGATCACCAACGTCGCGGTCCTGGAGAAGGGGTGGCTCGCCGGCGGCAACATGGCCCGCAACACCACCCTGATCCGCTCCAACTACCTGTGGGACGAGTCGGCCTTCATCTACGAGCACGCGCTGAAGCTCTGGGAGGGGCTGGAGGAGGACCTCGGCTACCCGATCCTGTTCTCCCAGCGCGGCGTGCTGAACCTGGCCCACACCGAGCAGGACGTGCGCGACTCGGTCCGCCGGGTGGAGGCGAACCGGCTCAACGGGATCGACGCCGAGTACCTCGGCCCCGACGACGTCGCGAAGATCTGCCCGATCGTCAACGTCTCGCACGACATCCGCTACCCGGTGCTGGGGGCGACCTACCAGCCCCGTGCCGGCATCGCCAAGCACGACTACGTGGCCTGGGGCTTCGCCCGCCGCGCCGACGCCGCCGGGGTCGACCTGATCCAGGACTGCGAGGTGCTGGACTTCCTCACCGAGGGCTCGGTGGACGACGGCTCCGCGCGGGTCACCGGGATCCGCACCAGCCGGGGCGACATCGCCTGCGGGCAGGTCGCACTCTGCGCGGCCGGGCACACCTCCACCCTGCTCGACCGGCTCGGGGTGGACACCCCGCTGCAGTCGCACCCGCTGCAGGCGCTCGTCTCCGAGCTGCTGGAGCCGGTGCACCCGACGATCGTCATGTCGAACGCGGTGCACGTCTACGTCTCCCAGGCGCACAAGGGCGAGCTCGTGATGGGCGCCGGCGTCGACTCCTACAACGGGTACGGCCAGCGCGGCGCCTTCCACATCATCGAGCGCCAGATGGCCGCCGCGGTCGAGCTGTTCCCGGTGTTCGCGCGGGCGCACCTGCTGCGCAGCTGGGCGGGCATCGTCGACGTCACCCCGGACGCGTCGCCGATCGTCGGGCGCACGCCGTACTCCAACGTGCTGGTCAACTCCGGGTGGGGGACCGGCGGCTTCAAGGTGACGCCCGGTCTGGGCTGGTGCCTGGCCCACACCATCGCCACCGGCGAGCTGCACCCGCACATCGCCCCGTTCTCCCTCGACCGGTTCGTCACCGGCGCGCTCGTCGACGAGCACGGCGCCGCCGGCGTCGCCCACTGACACCCCAGGAGCCTGACGTGCAACTCATCGACTGCCCCTGGTGCGGCCCCCGCGAGGAGGTCGAGTTCCACTACGGCGGCCAGGCCCACGTCGAGTACCCGGCCGCGCCGGCCGAGCTCGACGACGAGCAGTGGGCGCACTACGTGTTCTTCCGGGACAACCCGAAGGGCCCTCATCCCGAGCGCTGGAGCCACTCCGCCGGCTGCCGCCGCTGGTTCAACGCCGTCCGTGACACCCACACCTACCGGTTCCTCGCCGTCTACCCGATGGGCGAGGCCCGGCCGCAGATCCCGGGGGCCCGAGCATGACCCGCGTCGACGGTTACGGTCGCATCGACCGGACCCGCACCCTGAACTTCGTCTTCGACGGCGAGCACTACTCCGGGCACCCGGGCGACACCCTGGCCTCGGCGCTGCTCGCACACGGCGTGCGCGTGCTCGGCGGGTCGGTCAAGCTCGGCCGCCCGCGCGGTATCGGCGGCGCCTGGACCGAGGACCCGGTCGGCCTCGTGCAGATCGAGGAGCCGTTCCCGGAGCCGATGCTGCAGGCCGCCACCGTCGAGCTCCACGACGGCCTGGTCGCCCGCGGCCTGAACGGGCAGGGTCGGCTCGCGACGGTCCCCGACACCGCGCGGTACGACCGTCGCCACGCCCACTGCGACACCCTGGTGATCGGCGCCGGCCCGGCCGGGCTGCTCGCCGCGCGCACCGCGGCCCGCCGCGGCGACCGCGTGGTGCTCGTCGACGACCGTCCCGAGGCCGGTGGCGCGCTCGTCCCGACCGACCGGATCGACGGGCGCGCCGCGCACCGCTGGGTCGCCGACGTCGTCGCCGAGCTCGCGGAGAACCCCGAGGTGCTGCACCTGCAGCGCACCACCGCCTTCGGCCACTACGACGACGGGTTCGTCCTCGCCCTGGAGCGGCGCACCGACCACCTCGGCGCCGCCGCCCCGCAGCACCGGTCCCGCCAGCGGGTGCACCGCATCCGCGCCGGGAAGGTCGTCGTCGCGGCCGGCGCGATCGAGCGCCCCGTGGTGTTCGCCGACAACGACCGGCCGGGCGTCATGCCCGCCTCCGCGGCGCGGGAGTACCTGCACCGCTACGGCGTGCTCGCCGGCCGCGAGGTCGTCGTGTTCACCACCGACGACGCCGCCTACCTCGCCGCCGCCGACCTGGCCGGGGCCGGGGCACGCGTCACCCTCGTCGACGCCCGCGCCGAGCTGCCCGCCGAGCGGGCCCGCGCCTGCACCGAGGCCGGGGTGACCGTGCAGGCGGACGCCACCGTCGTCGGCTCCGACGGCGACGCCGCGGGCCGGGTGTCCGCCGCGCACGTCGCGACCGGCGACGGCACCGAGGTGCTGGCGTGCGACCTGCTGCTGGTCTCCGGTGGCTGGACGCCCACCGCGCACCTGTTCAGCCACGTGCGCGGACAGCTCGTCTTCGACGCCGGCCTGGGCGCGTTCCGCCCCGGTGCCGCGATCGCGGGTACCGAGGTCATCGGCGCCGCGAACGGCACACTCGACCTGGCGGGCTGCCTGTCCGAGGGCGCGGGCGGCGACGCCCCGAGCTCCGCCCCGGAGCCGGCGCGCACGCCCGGCCTGGTGCTGTGGCGCACCGCGGGGGACTCCTCGCGCCAGTTCGTCGACATCGCGCGGGACGCGACCGTCGCCGACATCGAGCGGGCCGTCGGCGCGGGGCTGCGCTCGGTGGAGCACGTGAAGCGCTACACCACCATCGGCACCGCACACGACCAGGGCAAGACCTCCGGCACCATCGCCTCGGGGATCACCGCCGAGCTGCTGGGCCGCCCGGCGGGCGACCTCGGGACCACCACGTTCCGCCCGCCCTACACCCCGGTCTCGTTCGCCGCGCTCGCCGGCCGCGAGCGCGGGCAGCTGTTCGACCCGGTCCGCACCACCGCGGTGCACCCGTGGCACGTCGCGCACGGCGCGGTGTTCACCGACGTCGGCCAGTGGAAGCGGCCCCGCCACTTCCCGCAGGCCGGCGAGGACATGGACGCCGCCGTGCTGCGCGAGTGCGCCGCGGCCCGCCGCGACGTCGCGATCATGGACGGCTCCACGCTCGGCAAGATCGACGTACAGGGCCCGGACGCGGGGGAGTTCCTCGACCTCGTCTACACGAACCTGATGAGCAGCCTGAAGGTCGGCCGCGTCCGCTACGGCGTCATGTGCGGCAACGACGGCATGGTCACCGACGACGGCACCGTGCTGCGCATCGCCGAGGACCGGTTCCTGCTCACCACGACCACCGGCGGCGCGGCCTCGGTGCTCGACCACCTCGAGGACTGGCGCCAGACCGAGGTGGGGCACCTGAAGGTGAACCTGACCTCGGTCACCGAGCACTGGGCCGTGTTCCCGGTCGTCGGGCCCCGCTCGCGTGAGGTGATCTCGGCGGTCTTCAGCGACGTCGACGCCTCCGCCGAGGCGTTCGAGTTCATGAGCTGGCGCGACACCGAGCTCGACGGGGTGCCGGTCCGGCTGGCCCGGATCTCCTTCTCCGGGGAGCTGGCCTTCGAGGTCAACGTCGACGCCCGGTACGGCCTGGCCGTCTGGGAGCGGCTGGTCGCCGCCGGCCGGCCGTACGGCATCACCCCCTACGGCACCGAGACGATGCACGTGCTCCGCGCCGAGAAGGGCTACCCGATCATCGGGCAGGACACCGACGGCACGGTCTCCCCGCACGACCTGGGGATGAGCTGGGCGGTCTCGAAGAAGAAGGTCGACTTCGTCGGCAAGCGCTCCTTCGCCCGCGCCTCCAACACCGACCCGATGCGCAAGCACCTGGTCGGGCTGCTCCCCACCGACCGCGGCACCCGGCTGCCCGAGGGGGCGCAGATCGTCGAGTTCTCGCCCGACGGCACCCTGCCCCCGCCGCCGGTCCCGATGCTCGGCCACGTCACCTCCAGCTACCTGTCCGCGGAGCTGGAGCGGCCGTTCGCCCTGGCCCTGCTCAAGGGCGGCCGCGACCGCATCGGCGACGTCGTGCACGTCCCGCACCAGGGGGCGCTGGTCCCGGTCGAGGTCACCGGACCCGTCCTCGTCGACCCGGAAGGAGCCCGCCGTGACGGCTGAGCTCGCCACCACGCACCCGCTCGACGCCTATGCCACGGCACTGACCGGGCTCGCCCGGGACACCGGCGGCGGCCTCTCGGTCGAGGTCCTGCCGACCGCGCAGTCGGTGACCCTGCGGCTCGACCCGGCCGGCCCGGCCCGTGCCGGTGTCGACGCCGCGCTCGGCACCGCGCTGCCGACAGGTGCGAACACCTGGGTCGCCGCGGGTGACGGCGAGGTCGTCTGGCTCGGCCCCGACGAGTGGTTGGTCACCAGCCGCTCCGGGAACGCCGCGGTCTCCGAGGCGGCGCTGCGCGCGCTCGTCGCCGGGGAGGCGGGCGGCGCCGCCGTCGACACCTCCGCCCAGCGGGTCGTGCTGCGGATCGGTGGGCGCCTGGCCCGCGAGCTGCTGTCCTTCGGCTGCTCGCTGGACCTGCACCCGCGTTCGTTCCCGGCCGGACGCAGCGCCCAGACGCTGCTCGGCGGGGCCGGGGTGATCCTGCTGGCCCGTGACGCCGCCGCCGACGCCGACGGGGGAGCGGTCCTCGACGTGCACGTCCGCAGCTCGTTCGCCGGCCACCTCGCCGACTGGCTGCTCGACGCGGCCCAGGAGTTCCGCGACGACCCCGCCGCCGCACCGGCCCTCGCCGGCTGACCCGCCCGACGACCACCGAGAAGGAGACCACCATGACCCCCCGTGTCGTCATCATCGGAGCCGGGATCGTCGGGACGAACCTGGCCGACGAGCTCACCACCCGCGGCTGGACCGACGTCACCGTCCTGGACCAGGGGCCGCTGCCGCTGACCGGCGGTTCCACCTCGCACGCCCCGGGCCTGGTCTTCCAGACCACCGGGTCGAAGACCATGACCGCGTTCGCGACCTACACGGTCGAGAAGCTGAAGAGCCTGGACGTCGACGGTGGCTGGTGCTTCAACCAGGTCGGCGGCCTGGAGGTCGCGACCACCCCGGAGCGGCTCGCCGACCTGCACCGCAAGCAGGGCTGGGCCGTCTCCCGCGGGGTCCCGGCGTCGGTCGTGGACGCCGCCGAGTGCGCGCGGCTGCACCCGCTGCTCGACGCCGACCGGGTCCTCGGCGGTCTGCACACCCCGACCGACGGTCTCGCGAAGGCGGCCCGCGCGGTCGTCGCGCTGGCCCGGCGTGCCGAGTCCCGCGGCGCGGTCTTCCGCGGCTCGGTGCGCGTCACCGGCATCGCGCAGTCCGGCGGCCGGGTCACCGGCGTCGAGACCGCCGACGGCGAGACCGTCCCCGCCGACATCGTCGTGTCCTGCGCCGGGTTCTGGGGCCGCGAGCTCGGAAAGCTCGTCGGGATGCGGGTGCCGCTGCTGCCACTGGCCCACCAGTACGCCCGCACCACCCAGGTCGAGCAGCTCGTCGGCCGCAACGACGAGCTGATCGAGGCGCGGCTGCCGATCCTGCGCCACCAGGACGCCGACCTCTACTACCGCGAGCACAACGACTGCATCGGCATCGGCTCCTACGCCCACCGCCCGATGCCGGTGTCGATCTCCGAGCTGCCCGAGGTCGGCGACGGAGAGGTCGGCGAGCGCACCCAGCCCTCGATGCTGCCCTTCACCTCCGACGACTTCGCGCTGCAGTGGGAGCAGAGCACGCAGCTGCTGCCCGGCCTGCAGCGGTCCAAGATCGAGCACGGCTTCAACGGGGTCTTCTCCTTCACCCCCGACGGCGGCCCGCTGATCGGCGAGTCCGCCGACGTCGCCGGCTTCTGGATCGCCGAGGCCGTGTGGGTCACCCACTCCTCGGGCGTGGCCCGCTCGGTCGCGCAGCTGCTCGTCGAGGGCCGCAGCGAGCTCGACCTGCACGGCTGCGACGTGCACCGCTTCGACGAGGTCGAGACCACCGACGCCTACGTCGACGAGACCTCGCAGCAGAACTTCGTCGAGATCTACGACGTGCTGCACCCGCTGCAGCCCAAGCTGTCCCCGCGCGACCTGCGGACCAGCCCGTTCGTGGACCGCCAGCGTGAGCTCGGGGCGTTCTTCCTGGAGTCGCACGCCTGGGAGCGCCCGCACTGGTACGAGGCCAACGCCGCGCTGGCGAAGGACATGCCGGCCCGGTGGCGTGCCCCGTCCCGCGACGCGTGGTCGGCGATGTTCCACTCGCCGGTCGTCGCGGTCGAGGCGTGGAAGACCCGCACCGCCGTCGCGATGTACGACATGACCCCGCTGAAGCGCCTGGAGGTGTCCGGGCCGGGTGCGTGCGCGTTCCTGGAGGGCCTGACCACCGGCGCGATGGACAAGTCCGTCGGCGCGGTCACCTACACGCTGATGCTCGACGAGGCCGGCGGCGTCCGCAGCGACCTCACCGTCGCCCGGCTGGGCGAGCAGCTGTTCCAGGTCGGTGCGAACTCCAACCTCGACCTCGACCACCTGCGCCGCGCGCTGCCGGACGACCATTCGGTGGTCGTCCGCGACATCACCGGGGGGACCTGCTGCATCGGCGTCTGGGGCCCGCTGGCCCGCGACCTGGTGCAGCCGCTGTCGGGCGACGACTTCTCCCACGAGGGGCTGAAGTACTTCCGCGCGATGTCCGCGCACATCGCCGGTATCCCGGTGACCGCGATGCGGCTGTCCTACGTCGGCGAGCTCGGCTGGGAGATCTACACCAGCGCCGAGTACGGCCGCAAGCTGTGGGACGTGCTCTACGAGGCCGGGCGCCCGCTCGGCGTCGTCGCGGCCGGGCGCGCGGCGTTCAACAGCCTGCGGCTGGAGAAGGGCTACCGCTCCTGGGGCGCCGACGTCTCGACCGAGCACAACCCCTACGAGGCCGGGCTCGGCTTCGCCGTCCGCCCGCACACCAAGGGCGACTTCGTGGGCCGCGAGGCCGTCGAGAAGATCGACCCGGACGCCGTCACCCGCAGGCTGACCTGCCTCACGATCGACGACGGCCGCAGCGTCGTCCTCGGTCACGAGGCCGTCCTCGTCGACGGACAGCCCGCCGGCTACGTCACCTCCGCGGCGTACGCCTACACCCTGGGCACCCCGATCGCCTACGCCTGGCTGCCCGCCGGGCTGCCGGTCGGGGGAGCGGTCGAGATCCAGTACTTCGACCGCCGGATCCGCGCCTCGGTCGCGGCCGAGCCGCTGTTCGACCCGGAGATGAGCCGCATCCGGCGCTGACTCGCACGACCCGGGGCCCGGCCCACCCGCCGGGGCCCCGGGCCCCGACGTGCCACCCCGCCCGTCGTACCGCCGCACGGAAGGACCCCCATGCGTTCCGACACCCTCGACCGGTTCCTCTGGGACCTGGCCGCCCGCGTCCCCGCCCCCGGGGGCGGCGCGACGGCCGGCCTGCACCTCGCCCAGGCCGCCGCCCTGCTCGGCATGGTCGCCCGCTACACCGACGGCGAGCGCTACGCCGAGCACGCCGACGCCGTCCTCGACATCCGCAACCGGGCCGACGCGCTGCGCATCACCGGCCTCGGACTCGCCGAGGACGACGCCCGCGCGTTCGGTGCGGTCGGCGCGGCCTACGCACTCCCGCGCGACACCGAGGAGGCGAAGCGGGTCCGCACCGCGGCGATCGCCGCCGCACTGGTCGAGGCGGGACGGATCCCGGCGCAGGTCATCCGCGCCGCGGAGCAGGTGGTCGACCTCGCCGAGCGGCTGCGGCCGATCGGCAACCCCAACGTGATCAGCGACGTGGGAGCGGCGGCCGACGCCGCACGGGCCGCGGCCGGCACCGCCCGGCTCAACGTCGAGATCAACCTGGCGGGCCTCACCGACCCGTCGGCGCGCAGCGAGCTGTCCGCGGCACTGACCGGCGTCGACGACCTGCTGCGCCGGGCCGACAAGGTGACCGACGACGTACGGGAGCAGATCCGCCGATGACCCCGCAGGCCCCCACCCCGCCGACCCCCCACCCCGACCACGTCGTGCTCGACGGCACCGCGCGCGCCCGCGAGCTGCGCCAGGGCGTGCACGCCGAGGCCGCCGCGCTCACCCTGCTCGGCGTCGCACCGCGGCTGGCCGTCGTCGTCGCCACCGCCGACGAGGGCGCCGGCTGGTACGTCCGCTCGCTGTCCGGCGCCGCCCGCCGGGTCGGCGTCGAGTGCGAGGTCGTCGACCTCGGCCCGGACGCCGCGCCCGAGCTCATCGGCGCCACCCTGGCCCGGCTGAGCAGCGACGACACCGTGCACGGCATCATCCTGCAGACCCCGCTGCCCGACGGCGCGCGGGTCGAGGAGCTGGCCGCGTCGATCGTCCCGGAGAAGGACGTCGACGGCGCCAACCCGCTGTCCGCGGGCCTGCCCGCCTACCCGCCGGCCACCGCGGCCGCGGTGCTCGAGCTGCTCGACCACCACGGCATCGAGCTGGCCGGGCGCAGCGCGGTCGTCGTCGGGCGCTCGCTGGTCGTCGGCAAGCCGACCGCCCAGCTGCTGCTGCAACGCGACGCGACGGTCGGGATCTGCCACCGCCACACCAAGGACCTCGCCGAGCACACCCGCACCGCGGACGTGCTGGTCGTCGCGGTCGGGCGGATCGGGCTGATCCGCGCCGAGCACGTCGCCGACGGCGCGGTCGTGGTCGACGTCGGTACCAACACCGCGCCCGACGGCAGCCTGGTCGGCGACGTCGACGCGGTCGACGTCGCGCGGCGGCCGGGGGCGCTCACGCCGGTGCCCGGTGGTGTCGGTCCGGTGACCACGGCGCTGCTGCTGGCGCACACCGTCCGCTCGGCGCGCGCCCACGTCCGAGCCCCGCTCAGACGACCTGGCGGACCGCCTTCTCGAAACCGATGACGTGCGCGCGGGCCCGTTCGGCCGCCTCGTCGGCCTGCTGGCCCGCGATGGCCCGCAGCAGCCCCGAGTGCTCGCCGACGTGCTGGTCGAAGTCGGTCATCCGGTCCAGGAACAGGCAGAAGATCCGGGTCGCCAGGTTGTCGTAGCGGATCAGGGTGTCCTCGAGGTGCGGGTTGGCCGCCGCGGAGTAGATCGTCCGGTGCACGTGCAGGTCCCAGCGCATCAGCTCGTCGCGGTCCAGTGTGCGCACGTCGATCCGGTCGATCGTGTCGGCGAGCTCGGCGAGGTCGGCCCGGGTCGCGGGGCCGGAGTACTCGGCGGCACGGCGCGCGGCGAGCGGCTCGAGCTGCACACGGATCTCGGAGATGTAGGCGAGGTCGGTGATGTCGACGCCGGTCGCGAACGTCCCGCGGCGCGGGTAGGAGACGACCAGCCGGTCGATCTCGAGCCGCTTGAGCGCCTCCCGGACGGGGGTGCGACCGACCTCGAGGGACTTCGCGAGGGCGACGTCGTCGATGGCCGTCATCGGCGGGATGTCGAGCATGATCAGCCGATCCCGGATCACCGTGTACGCCTTGTCGGCGAGGGACGTGTACTCCGGCTCGGCGTCGTCGGGAAGAGCGGTCACCGTCGCATGTTAACGCGACATGTGTGGGTAACAGTCCTCGGACGTGCCCACACCTCTTGACTGAGACTGATATATCACTGTCACTGCGTGCCGCGGTCTCCGCGGATCGCGTCCGACCGAGGAGAGGCCGCCGTGTCCCGTTCCTTCATCCTGACCCTGGACTGCCCGAACCGCACCGGCATCGTGCGGGCGGTCAGCGCGTTCCTGTTCGAGCACGGCTGCGACATCGGTGAGTACCAGCAGTTCGACGACCCGCTGCGTGGCCGCCTCTACCTGCGCACCTAGGTCGGCGCGGAGCAGGACGTGGACCTCGACGCCGTCAGCCGCGACTTCGAGGCCGTCGCGGCGGAGTTCGGCATGAGCTTCACCTTCACCGACGGCGTCCCCGCCCGGATCCTGGTGATGGTCTCCAAGCTCGGCCACTGCCTCAACGACCTCGTCTTCCGCTGGCGGGCCGGCAGCCTCGGCGCCGACATCGTCGCCGTCGTGTCCAACCACTCCGACCTGCGCCCGATGGCCGAGGCGGCGGGGCTGCCGTTCGTGCACGTCCCGGTGACCGCGGAGACCAAGCCCGAGGCCGAGGCGCGGCTGCTGTCGCTCGTCGACGAGTTCGACGCCGAGCTGGTGGTGCTCGCCCGCTACATGCAGGTGCTCTCCGACGAGACCTGCAAGGCCCTCGAGGGCCGGGCGATCAACATCCACCACTCGTTCCTGCCCGGTTTCAAGGGCGCCCGCCCCTACCACCAGGCCTACGAGCGCGGCGTCAAGCAGGTCGGCGCCACCGCCCACTACGTCACCCCGGACCTGGACGAGGGCCCGATCATCGAGCAGGAGGTGATCCGGATCGACCACTCCTACGACCCGAAGGCCCTGCAGATGGTCGGCCGCGACGCCGAGGCGCTCGCCCTGTCCCGTGCGGTCCGCTGGCACTGCGAGCGACGGGTGCTGCTGACCGGCGGCAGCACGGTCGTCTTCCGGTAACGCCGCTCCCGGCCTCCGAGGCCCCGTCCCCGCACCGCGGGGGCGGGGCCGGTCGCGTCCCGGCAGGGTCGGTGCCCCGGGGCGTCGGCGTCGAGCAGCGCCTGCAGGATCCGTCGCGGCGCTCGTCCCGTTCGTCCACCGACACCTCCGACCCTGCGTCCCCGGCCCGGCCCCGGACACACGACCGCCCCGCGCCGGCGGGCCGGGCGGGGCGGTCGTGGTGGTGCGGGACGGAGCGCGGATCAGCCCACCCGGTCGCGCACCCAGTCGTGGAACTCGCCGATGTGGTGCTCGCTGGGCACGAGCACGCCGCCCTTCTCGTAGGAGCGCGAGTCCATCGCGAGCTGACAGCGCTCGCAGGCGTCGAAGTCCTGGACGTTGACCCGGTGGAACAGCTCCACCGAGCGGTCGATGTCGGCGCCGGAGTCGACGACCTCGGGCAGGTAGAGCCAGTCGCAGACGACCAGGGTCCGCTCGGCGGTCAGCGGGAACATGCGGTGGAACACCACGTGGTCGGGGACCAGGTTGATGAACACCGACGGCCGCACGGTGATGGCGTAGTAGCGGCGGTCCTGCTCCTGCGCGACGCCCGGGATGCGGGTGAGCCCCTCCGAGCCGTCGACGGTGAACCCCTTGATCTCCTCGCCGAACTCCGCGCCGTGCCCGACGAAGTACTGGGCGGCGAGGCCGTCGGCGAACTCGGGCAGCACCTCGGTGAGCTCGGGGTGGATCGTCGCGCAGTGGTAGCACTCCATGAAGTTCTCGACGATCTGCTTCCAGTTCGCCTTGACGTCGTAGGAGATGCGCCGGCCGAGCTTCAGGTTCTCGACGTCGTAGCCGACGATCGCGTCCGGCGAGCCGAGCCGGGTGGTGACGTCACCGATCACCGTCTCGGTGAAGGAGGGCGGCTCCTCGGCCAGGCTCAGCCAGACGTAGCCCAGCCACTCGCGGACGTGCACGGTGTGCAGGCCGTACTCGACCTTGTCGACGTCGGGCATCGAGCCGAGGTTCGGCGCCGCGATGAGCTTGCCGTCCAGGCCGTAGGTCCAGGCGTGGTACGGACACTGGAAGGAGCGCTTGACCTCGCCCTTCTCCTCCGTGCACAGCCGCGCGCCGCGGTGCCGGCAGACGTTGAGGTAGGCCCGCACGGAGTTGTCCCTGGCCCGCGTGACGATCACGCTCTCCCGTCCGATCTGGACGGTCTCGAACGCGCCGGGCTTGTCCAGGTCCGCGGCCAGCACCGCGCAGAACCACGTCTTGTGGAAGATGTTGTCCTGCTCGGCCCGGAAGATCGCGGGGTCGGTGTAGTAGTGGCCGGCGAGGGTCTCTCGCAGGCTGTCCGGGAGGCTCTGCCCCTCGGTGGCGGGGGTCGACAACTCACCGGTCGTCATGGCGGTACTCCTCGTGGGCGACGGTCTGGCGTGCGGCTGCGGGGCGGGGCGCGAGGTGGGTGCCGTCGACGGGTGTGCGTCCGGCGGGCCGAGCTCGGGATCGGTGCGACGGCGTCGGGGTGTTACGGAGGCCGGCGCCGCGGGACCGGGGGGCCACGCGACGGCCGGGCGCCGGAGGCGACCGGCGTGCGGTCGCGGTGGAAGCGTTGCGGCACAGCGGATCACCTCCTGCAGTGGGATTCCGACGCGATGACGGCGGCGACCGGGGCCGCGGAAACTCACGAGAAACACCGGAAACTGTTGCGTAACAAGCAACGAGTCGCTCAATGCGCACCACGATGGGAGCGCGTCCCCCGGGTCGGTGTCAAGGGGGCGCGGCAGTGGTGTTCGTGCAGGCCCGGGGTGTGGGCCGGTCGTCCCGGGTGGGGCGACGGAACTGCTGGGGGCACGGTGGCGACTCCGGTGTCGGCGGGCTCCGAGCGGCCGGTGGGGTCTTGACCGCCGCTTCGGGGCCATCATAACGTGCACAGATATATTAATCGAGTATCTGAAGGGGAGCAGGTGACGCCGGGCTCGGTCCCGGCCGGCCGCCGCCCCTCCGGCGCCCCCTGCGTGGCCGGAGGGACCCGCCCCCCCGCACCCGTCGCGCCGGCGATCCCGGCCGCGGAACCGCACGACCCACGGAGCGGCGCACGAACCGCACTTCCCCCGCACCCGGACAGAGGTGGAGACGTCATGACGCAAGTCGATCCCCGGTCGTGTACCGAGGACCCCGGAGCGCCCCCGGAGCCCCCCCGCACGGACTGGACGGTCTTCGGGATCGGCGCCGCGCTGGCGCTGCTGTTCGTCGTCTGGGGGGTCGCGGCGCCGGAGAACCTGCGTACGACCGCGTCCGGGATGATCGAGGCCCTGATGCGCGGGGGCGGCTGGGGATTCATCCTCGCCGCGACCGCCTTCGTCGCGTTCGCGCTGTTCCTCGCCTTCAGCCGCTTCGGGCGCATCAGGCTCGGCGCCGACGACGAGGAGCCCGAGTTCCGCACGGTCTCCTGGATCGCGATGATGTTCTCCGCCGGGATGGGCATCGGCCTGATGTTCTTCGGGGTCACCGAGCCGCTGACCTTCTTCCGTTCCCCGCCGCCCGGGTCCGCCGCGCCGGCGACGACCGAGGCGATGCAGGTCGCGATGGCGACGTCGCTGTTCCACTGGACGCTGCACCCGTGGGCGATCTACGCCGTCGTCGGCCTCGCGATCGCCTACTCCACCTTCCGGCGGGGCCGGCGGCAGCTGATCAGCCAGGCGTTCGTCCCGCTGATCGGGCAGAAGGCCGCCGACGGGGCGATCGGCAGGGCGATCGACATCCTCGCGATCTTCGCGACGCTGTTCGGCTCGGCCGCGTCCCTCGGTCTGGGCGCGTTCCAGATCGGCGGCGGCATGCAGACCGTCGGCTGGGTCGAGGGGGTGCCGGGGGCCGGCGTGCTCGCCGCGATCATCGTCGTGCTGACCGCGGCGTTCATCCTGTCCGCGGTGTCGGGCGTCGCCAAGGGCATCCAGTGGCTGTCCAACACCAACATGGTGCTGGCCGGGGCGCTGGCGCTGTTCGTGTTCGTCGTCGGCCCGACGGTGATCATCCTGGACCTGGTGCCGACCGCGCTGGGCGCGTACTTCTCCCAGTTCTTCGAGATGGTCGGGCGCACCGAGGCCGTCGGCGGCGAGCCGATGCTCGAGTGGCTGTCGGGCTGGACCGTCTTCTACTGGGCGTGGTGGATCTCGTGGACGCCGTTCGTCGGCATGTTCCTGGCGCGGATCTCGCGCGGGCGCACCATCCGTGAGTTCGTCGGCGGCGTCATCCTCGCGCCGAGCCTGGTCTCGCTGGTCTGGTTCTGCATCTTCGGCGGCACCGCCGTCACCCAGGCCCAGCAGGGTGCGCAGTTCTCCGACGACTCCAACGTCCAGCTGTTCCAGATGCTCGACGCCTACCCGTGGGCCACGGCCACCGGCCTGCTCGTGATGGTGCTGGTGGCGATCTTCTTCGTGTCCGGCGCCGACGCCGCGTCGATCGTGATGGGCACGCTGTCCCAGCGCGGCACCATCGAGCCGAGCAGGTGGGTCGTGGTCTTCTGGGGTGCCGCGATGGGCGCGGTCGCGGTGCTGATGCTGGTCACCGGCGGTGAGGACGCCCTGTCGGGCATCCAGAACCTGACGATCCTGGTCGCCGCGCCGTTCGTGGTGATCATGGTGCTGCTGTGCCTGGCGCTGCACCGCGACGTGCGCCGGGACAAGGTCATCCTGCGCGCCGAGAAGAGCGCCGAGGTGATGGAGCAGGCCGTCGAGTGGGCGACCGACAACCACGGCGACGACTTCTACGTGAAGGTCGGGTCCTTCGCGAAGGACGACTCCGGTGAGCCCGCCTCCCCGGACGGCACCCACCCCGCCGCGACCGCCGCCGCGCCGGCGGCCGACGGCGCGGGGGACCGGGCCGAGCCCGTCCCGGTCGCCGTCGTCGACCCCCTCGCCCCGGCCGACCGGCCCGACGACGACCGGCCAGCCCCGGTCGGCACCGCCGACCGGCACTGAGTCCGGCGCCGGCGCCGCCGGGGGTCAGGCGGTGCGGAGCTCCACGCCGGCCTCGGTCAGCGCGGCGAGCGCCCGCTCCGTCGTCTCCGGTGCCACCCCGGCGCAGTGGTGCAGCAGCACCGTCGTCGCCAGCCCGAGCCGGGACGCGTCCAGCGCGGTCGCCCGGACGCAGTGGTCGGTCGCCAGGCCGACGACGTCGACCTCGGTCACCCCGTGCTCGGTGAGCCAGTCGCCCAGCGGGGTGCCCGACTCGTTCGCGCTCGCGCCCTCGAACCCGGAGTAGGCGCTGGTGTAGGCGCCCTTGTCGAAGACGCACTCGATCGGCGCCACGTCCAGTGCCGGGTGGAACGACGCGCCCGGCGTCCCCGCGCGGCAGTGCGGCGGCCAGGAGTCGACGAAGTCCGGGGTGTCGGAGAAGTGCGGCCCCGGGTCCACGTGCACGTCCCGGGTGGCGACGACGTGGTCGTAGACCCGCCCGTCGCGGCCGCCGGTCGCGAGCGGCCCGATCCCGGCGGCCACGGCGGCCCCGCCGGCCACCGCGAGGGCGCCGCCCTCGCAGAAGTCGTTCTGGACGTCGACGACGATCAACGCTCGTGCCATGGCTCAGCTCCCGGTGAGGAAGGTGGTCGGGATCGCAGGCTCGCCGCGGGACAGCTTCAACCCCTCCCACGGTACGGCGACCAGCGCCGTCCGCAGCCGCTCCCGGGCGGCCTCCAGCCCGGTGACGACGTCGTCGGCGACGACCTTCCCGTCCCGCACCAGCGGCACCGGCAGCACCCGGTCGTGCGGGCCGAGGACCGGGTCGGTGCCGTAGGGGTACACGACCTCCTCGACCGCGGTCCCGGTCGGCTTGAACCGGCGCAGCGCCGCCTTGCGCCCGCCGCGGGACTCCTTCGCGCTCGACCGCTTGGCCACCGGGCGCCCGTCGACCTCGACGAGCTTGTAGACCATCCCCGCCGTCGGCGAGCCCGACCCGGTGACCACCGAGGTCCCCACGCCGTAGGAGTCGACCGGCTCGGCGCGCAGCGAGGCGATCGCGTATTCGTCGAGGTCGCCGGAGAGCACGATCCGGGTGCCGGTGGCGCCGAGCGCGTCGAGCTGCTCGCGGGCCTGGCGGGCCAGCTCGCCGAGGTCGCCCGAGTCGATGCGGACCGCACCCAGCCCGGGCCCGGCGGCCGCGACGGCGTGCTCGATACCGCGGCGGATGTCGTAGGTGTCGACGAGCAGCGTGGTGCCGGTGCCCAGCGCGGCGACCTGGCTGGCGAAGGCGGCCGGCTCGTCGTCGTGCAGCAGGACCCAGGCGTGCGCGGCGGTGCCCGCGGTCGGGATGCCGTGCCGGGCGCCCGCGGCGAGGTTCGACGTCGTCGCGAAGCCCGCCAGGTACGCGGCCCGGGCCGAGGCCACGGCGGCCTCCTCGTGGGTGCGCCGCGAGCCCATCTCGATGAGCGGCCTGCCGGCCGCCGCGGTCACCATCCGGGCCGCCGCCGAGGCGATCGCGCAGTCGTGGTTGTAGATCGACAGCGCGACGGTCTCCAGGATCACCGCGTCGGCGAAGGTGCCGGTCACGGTGAGGACGGGGGAGCCGGGGAAGTACAGCTCGCCCTCCGGGTAGCCGTCGACGTCGCCGGAGAAGCGGTAGTCGCCCAGGCGCTCCAGGGTCGCCGCGTCGACGACCGGGGCGAGGAACTCCAGGTCGGCGGCGGAGAACCGGAAGCGCTCCAGCGCCTCCAGCAACCGCCCCGTCCCGGCGACGACGCCGTAGCGGCGCCCGTCGGGCAGGCGGCGCGCGAACAGCTCGAAGACGCAGTGGCGTTCCGCGGTGCCGTCGGCGAGGGCCGCCGCCACCATCGTCAGCTCGTAGCGGTCGGTCAGCAGGGCCGTGCCGGTCATGGCCGGGAGCCTACGGCTCCTGTGCCACCATGGGGCGCATGTCCGCGCCGTCCCCAGCGCCGTCCCCGGCGCCCACCGAGCAGGTCACGCCCGACCTGGACGAGTCCGCCGGCCCCGACACGCCGTGGCAGGCCATCGTCTGGAACGACCCGGTCAACCTCATGTCGTACGTGACCTACGTGCTGCAGAAGGTGTTCCACTACCCCGAGGCGAAGGCCACCGCGCTGATGCTCGACGTGCACCACAAGGGACGCGCCGCGGTGTCGGCGGGGGACAAGGACACCGTGGAGGGCCACGTCGCCCAGCTCCACGCGGCCGGCCTGTGGGCCACCATGCAGCGGGCCTGAGCGTGAACGGCTGGAAGCGCAGCGGGCGGGGCGACCGCGTCCGCTACACGTCCGGGTTCTCCGGTGAGGAGGCCGTCGTCCTGCGGGGCCTGTTCGTCGAGATCCGCCAGATGCTCGCCGGTCGTGCCGAGCTCGCGCCCACCGACGAGCTGGCCGAGCTGACCGGCATCCGCACCGGCCCGACGTCGCGGCCGACCGACCGGGTGCTGGCCCGGCTGCTGCCGGACTTCACCACCGAGGACTCCGACCTCGCCGGCGGGATGCGCTCGCTGCACGAGCCGTCGCTGATCGAGGCCAAGGACACCGCCGCGGCGACCGTGCTGGACACCCTGCCCGAGGCGGGCGGACGGCTCGAGCTCACCGAGGCCCAGGTCGACGCCTGGCTGGCCGCCCTCAACGACGTGCGGCTCGCGCTCGGCACCGCCCTCGACGTGAACGAGGACATGCCCGAGCAGCTGCCCGACGACGACCCGCGGGCCCAGCACCTGGGCGTCTACCACTGGCTGACCTACGTGCAGGACTCCCTGGTCCGGGTCCGCGTCCGCGGGCTCTGACCCGCCCGGCCGCCCCTCAGCGGCGCACGATCCGGTCGGTCGACGGCACGGCCAGGCCCGGGTTCGCGCCCAGGTACGCGACGAACGCGTCGAGGTCCACCGGGCCGCCGACCAGCTCGGTCCCGGCGGTGACGGTGTCGAAGCCGTCGCCGCCCGCGGACAGGAAGTTGTTCGTCGCGACCCGGTAGCGGCCGTCGTCGGTGACGGGGACGCCGCCGATGGAGATGTCACCGACCCGGTTCCCGGCCACCACCGTGTAGCGCAGGTTCGACGAGCTCTGCAGGACCGTCGGACCGTCGTCGACGGTGAACTGCTGGTCGAGCACCGCGCGCAGCTGGGCGCCGGTGAGCGTCATGGTCTGCAGGATGTTGCCGAACGGCTGCACGGTGTAGGCCTGCCCGTAGGTGACCCGCCCGCCCGCGCCGGGCACCAGGTCCGCGCGCACCCCGCCGGGGTTGGTCAGCGCGAGCTGTGCGCCGTCGCCGCGCGAGGCGGCGAGCTGGGCGTCGGCGATCACCGTGCCGAGCGGGGACAGTCCCGACGGCGCGGCCGCGCGCAGCAGCGGGCCGGCCAGGGTGCCGACCGGGCGCTCGGCCAGCGGCCGCGACTGCGCGACCGCACGGTCGACGACGTCGGCGACCGCCGGGTCGGGGGCGACGTCGCGGGTGACCACCACGTTGCGGGCGGTGCCGGTCGCGGCGCGGTCCACGTCGCCGTCGCCGGTCAGGGCGAGGTCGACCACCGACAGCAGCCTGCCGAACGACAGGCCCTGCACGAACGGTCGCGGGTTCCCGGCCGGGTCGGTCGCCGAGCACGCGTACTGCTGGTGGGTGTGCGCGGAGAACACCGCGTCGACGTCGGCGGACACCGCGGCCGCGATCCGCGACCCCGGCCCGCCGGGCTCGATCGCACAGGCGTCCGGGCCGCCGTCGCCGGTCGCCTCGTCGCCCTGGTGCAGCAGCAGCACCTGTGCCCGTACCCCCTGCGCGGTCAGCTCGCGCGACGCCGCGTCGACCGCGGCGACCTCGTCGCCGACCTCCAGGCCGCGGATGCCGTCGGGGGAGACCAGGTCGGGCAGCTCGGACAGGGTGGCGCCGATGACGCCGATCCGGGCGCCGCCCGCCTCCACCACCGTCGACGCGGCGAGCGCGGGCTTCCCGCCCTCGGTCACGTTCGCCGACAGGATCGGGAACGACGCGCCGTCGTAGGACGGGGTGAAGCGGCAGCCGTCGACCGGGTGGCAGCCGCCGCGCTGCAGCCGGCGCAGCTCGGTGATGCCCTCGTCGAACTCGTGGTTCCCCGCGGCGGACGCGGCGACGCCGATCCGCTCCAGCACCTCGACGGTCGGCTCGTCGCGGAACAGCGCCGACGCCAGCGGGGACGCGCCGACGTTGTCGCCGGTGGACAGCACCACGCTCGCCGGGGCCTGCGCCCGCAGCGCCGCGACGTGCGCGGCGACGAACGCGGCGCCGCCGGCCTCGACCTGCGCGCCGGCGTCGTCGGTCACCCGGCCCGAGGACCCCGAGGGCGGCTCCAGGTTGCCGTGCAGGTCGTTGAGCGCGATGAGCCGCACCGTGCCCGAGCCGGGCGCGCCCGCGGCGGGGCGGCCCGAGAGCGTCACCGCCTCGACGGTGACCGCGACCGCGAGGACGACGACGAGCACGGCGGCGAGGACGAATCCGACACGGCGACCGGAGGCGGGCACGCAGGGCAGTATGGACGCACCCCTGCACGGGAGGCCGTGGCCGGGATCACAGAACGTGGTGTCGGGTGCGTGAACGGCCGGTTCCGGCCCGGCGGGTGTTCGGTCCCGCGGCCGGGGCCGCGTATCCTCGGGTCGTGCTCGTCCTCCGGTCCGACCTCGTCGATGCGATCGTCGCGCATGCCCGCCGGGACTTCCCGGTCGAGTCGTGCGGGCAGCTCGTCGGTCCCGAGACCGGCGAGCACCCCGAGCGCTACGTGCCGATGACCAACGCCGACGAGGTGGCGAGCGACTTCGCCTTCGCCCCGGCCGAGGACATCCGCCTGGAGCGCGAGCTGGACGCGGCCGGTGAGCGCCGCATGCTCGTCGTCCACTCCCACACGCGACTGCCGCGGCGGCCGGTGGCGCACACCGGTCTGCCCGAGGCCTACCCGTCGCCCAAGGACGTCGCCCAGATGGAGTGGACCCCCGACCAGCACTGGCTGATCGTGGGCCTCGCCACCGCCGACGCCGAGCCCGAGGTGCGCTCCTACCACCTCGCCGACGGCGAGGTCGTGGAGGACGAGCTGGCGGTCGTGGAGTCCTACATGTTCTCCCACACCGGCTCCGACGACGTGCCCGACCGGGCCTGATCGACCCTCTCGCGCACCCGCGCCGGAGGTCGCGCGGGAATGTCGCCGTACTCCGGCCGCGTTGTCGCGCGTGAGAAATCCACGCCAGAGCGACCCACCAGGAGTGATCACCGAGATGGCCGTCTCCGTCTCCATCCCCACCATCCTTCGCACGCACACCGACGGTGAGAAGACCGTCGAGGCGAAGGGCGACACCGTCTCGGCGGTCATCGACGACCTGGAGTCGCGGCACAGCGGCATCAAGGACCGTCTGATCACCGACGGCAAGCTGCACCGCTTCGTCAACATCTACGTCGACGACGAGGACATCCGTTTCGCCGGCGGCCTGGAGGCCCCGGTCACGGAGTCCTCCACGTTCACGATCCTCCCGGCCGTGGCCGGCGGTCGCTGAGCCCCACCGGACCCCGGCACCGGGCGGCGTCCCCGCCCGGTGCCGTCGTGTGAGGAGAACCCGTGCGTTACGACTCGTTGCTGCACGCCGTCGGCGACACCCCGCTGGTCGGGCTGCCGTCGCTGTCGCCGTCGGAGGACGTGCGGCTGTGGGCGAAGCTGGAGGACCGCAACCCCACCGGCTCGATCAAGGACCGGCCCGCGCTGGCGATGATCGAGGACGCCGAGAAGCAGGGGCTGCTCACGCCCGGCTGCACGATCCTGGAGCCCACCTCGGGCAACACCGGGATCTCGCTGGCGATGGCCGCGAGGCTCAAGGGCTACGAGATCATCTGCGTGATGCCGGAGAACACCTCCT